>CAVPLN010000032.1:0-118938 GCA_963705995.1 uncultured Solirubrobacterales bacterium | reverse complement strand
CCGCGTCATCCCAGCCTCATCCACGCATCGCCCGGTAGCGGCGGATCAGGGCGTTCGTCGAGCTGTCGTGGCGCAGCTCGGGCTCGGTCGCGCTCTCCAGCTCGGGGATGATCCGCTGGGCCAGCGCCTTGCCCAGCTCCACGCCCCACTGATCGAACGAGTCGATCCCCCAGACCACGCCCTGGGTGAACACGCTGTGCTCGTACAGGGCGACGAGCGCTCCGAGCGTATGCGGCGTCAGCAGCTCGGCGAGGATGACGTTCGTCGGGCGGTTGCCCTCCATCACCCGATGGGGCACGATCGCCGCCGGCGTGCCCTCGGCCCGGACCTCGTCCTCGGTCTTGCCGAACGCGAGCGCCTCGGCCTGCGCGAACACGTTGGACATCAGCAGGTCGTGATGGTCGCCGCAGCGGGTTCAGCGACTTCGCGAAGCCGATCAGATCGACCGGGATCAGCTTCGTCCCCTGGTGGATCAGCTGGTAGAAGGTGTGCTGTCCGTTCGTGCCCGGCTCGCCCCAGTAGATCGCGCCCGTCTCGTAGTCGACGTGGCGCCCGTCGAGCGTCACGTGCTTGCCGTTGGACTCCATCGTCAGCTGCTGCAGGTAGGCCGGGAAGCGCTTCAGGTACTGGCTGTAGGGCAGCACGGCGACCGTCTGGGCGCCGAAGAAGTTCGCCGTACCAGACTCCGAGCAGCCCCATCAGCGCCGGCAGGTTCCGGCCGATCGGCGCGGTGCGGAAGTGCTCGTCGATCGCGTGGAATCCGGCGAGCATCTCGGCGAAGCGCTCCGGACCGATCGCCAGCATCGTCGACAGTCCGATCGCCGAGTCCATCGAGTAGCGACCTCCGACCCACTCCCAGAAGCCGAACATGTTGTCGGTGTCGATCCCGAACTCGGCGACCTTCTCGGCGTTCGTCGAGACCGCGACGAAGTGCTTGGCGATCGCGGACTCGTCCCCGAGCGCGGCGAGCGTCCACTCGCGGGCCGAGCGGGCGTTGGTCATCGTCTCGAGCGTCGTGAACGTCTTCGAGGAGACGATGAACAGCGTCTGGGCCGGATCGAGGTCGCGAGTGGCCTCGACGAAATCGGTCGCGTCGACGTTCGAGACGAACCGGAACGTGATCTCGCGCCGGGTGTAGTGCCGCAGCGCCTCATAGGCCATCACCGGCCCGAGGTCCGATCCGCCGATCCCGATGTTGACGATCGCCGTGATCTCGCGGCCGGTGTGGCCGCGATGCTCGCCGACGCGAACGCGGCGGGCGAATGCCGCCATCCGGTCCAGCACCCCGTGCACCTGCGCGACGACATCCTCCCCGTCGACGATCAGCGACGCGCTTCGCGGCATCCGCAGCGCGACGTGGAGCACCGAGCGGTTCTCGGAGACGTTGATCCGCCGTCCGCTGAACATCGCCTCGATCCGCCCCGCCAGCCCGGACTGCTCGGCGAGCGCGGCGAGCAGCGAGATCGTCTCGTCGGTGACGCGGTTCTTCGAGTAGTCGAGGAACAGCCCAGCCGCCTCGATGTTCATGCGCTCACCGCGGGCGGCGTCGTCGGCGAACAGCTCCCGCAGGTGCAGCCTGCCGATCTCGGCGTGATGACGCATCAGCGCAGCCCACGCCGGGAGCTCGCGCAGCGTCGGAACGTTCGTCAGCTCGGCATCTGTCATGCGGCCTCCAGACATGCTCGGGTCGGGTTGCGGACAGACCGTACCCGCTCTCCGCGAGCCGATCACCCGTCAGTCCATCGCCGAGTCCGTGTCCAGCAGCCGGCACGGCCCGGAGGTGTTGTACGGCCGGATCTGCCAGCCGTCGTCGTGCGGCTTGAGCAGCACGATCGGCCGGCCGCTCCGAATCGACGCGCCCGGCTGGAAGCCGACGTTGCCGACGCTCTCACCGACGGCCCACGCGACCTCGCTCTGGTAGCCGA
Organism: uncultured Solirubrobacterales bacterium; assembly: GCA_963705995.1. Taxonomy (GTDB): domain Bacteria; phylum Actinomycetota; class Thermoleophilia; order Solirubrobacterales; family Solirubrobacteraceae; genus Palsa-465. The sequence continues at coordinate 117,013 of CAVPLN010000032.1, read as the reverse complement.
GCAGCGTCACCGGTTGTCCGCATGCCTTGATCCGCGAAGCGCCGCCGAGTCGCGCGATCACGGACTCGAGTCGCGTCATCTCCTTGGCGGCCTTGTGCGCGATCGGCAGCTGTGCATCGACGGACCGGACCCGCTGCTCCGCGGCGGGCACGAGCGCGACGATCAGCGCGACGACGGCGGCAACCTCGGCGACCGCCGTCAGGCGGCGGATCGCGCGCGGCGCCGGGGGGCGGTAGGCCAGGACCCAGCCGGCGCCCGTGGCCGCCAGCACGACCAGGATCGCTCCGGGCTCGAGCAGGTAGCGCGACACCGCCGACCAGCCGTGGTAGGCGAACGCGACTTCGACCGCGACCCACAGCGCCGCCGCGGCGAACAGCTCCAGCCAGGCTCGACTGCGCCGCATCACGGCGAGCACGAGCGCCGCGAGCACCGCGAGTTGGGCGGGCGGCGCGGACAGGCTTCGCAGCCTGTCGATCACGCCGATCAGCTTGCTGCCGGTGATCACGTGCGCCGAGCCGAGCGCGTGGTCGCCGGCGCTGAACCAGCTGTGCGAGGTCAGACCCGGGATGATGAACCACGCGGCCGCCGTCACGAGCAGGCTCCCAGCCGCGAGCGGCCAATCCGCCTTCCGGGCACGCCGGCAGTACGCCGCGTAGACGACGACGAGCGCCCATGCCTCGGGGCGGCCGAGGCCGGCGAGCACCAGCAGGATCAGGGTGAGGCGGCGTCGACGGTGGAGATGCGCATCGGCGGCGGCCAGGCACAGCGTCTCCACCATCGGATCGGAGTTGGCGATCAGCACCTGGTGCGCGAAGCCGTTGAGCGCGATCGCGCCGATCCCGGCGAGTGCGCCGGCGATCCACGGAGCCCACGGCCGCTCGGGCGCCTCGCCCGTCAGGTGGTATGCGATCCGACCGGCGAACACCGGCGCGCCGGCGGCCGCGGCGGTCGCGGTGATCATCCACAGCCACACCTGCGGGATTCGGCCCCGCAAGCGCGTATGGGAGCGTGAACAGGAACGTCAGCGGCTTCCACGAGGGTGCCCCGTCGAGGTTCAGATCCCAGTGGAGCGTCTGCCGCCCCCAGTCGAGCCAGCCGAAGGCATCGTAGGAGGGGCGCATGCGCGTCGCGAGGATCCAGGCGACCGCGACGGCGAGCACACCGAGCCCGACGGTCGCCCATGCCAGCGCGCGCCGATCGCGCCGGCGCGCCGGCACCGTCGCGTCCTCGATCAGGGCCGGCGCCTCCGTCGGCGGGCGGGCGTCGATCGCCGGGAGGGACATCCCCTCCGACTCTAGACGCGGGATCGTCACTTCAACGTAAGCTAAATCGCGCGTTCCGCGACGGCTGCGACCAGGGCCCGGTTCTTGGCCGCCTGCACCTCGGCGGTGAGCGTGTCGATGTCGTAGACGCCGTAGTGGCGGCGCCCGTTGATGAAGAACGTCGGCGTGCCCGAGACGCCGCTCTCGTCGGCGCGAGCGACATCCTCGCTGACCCGCGCTGCATAGTCGCGCCGGCGCAGCTCCTCGTTGAACGCGTGCCAGGTCGAGGCCGATCTCGCCCGCGTAGCTCGCGCGAGGTCGTCCACGGTCACCGGGCCCTCGTGCGCGAGCAGCAGGTCGTACATCTCCCAGAAGCGACCCTGGGCGGCGGCGGCCTCCGACGCCTCGGCGCCGAGCTGCGCGCTGACGTGGACGTCGTTGAGCGGCAGGTGGCGCCAGACGTAGCGGACCTCGTCGCCGTGCGCAGCGAGCAGTTCGCGGATCACCTGCTCGGCACGGCCGCAGTACTCGCACTCGAAGTCCCCGTACTCGACGAGCGTCACCGGCGCGTCGTCGGGGCCGCGGATGTGGTCGCGGCGCGGATCGACCTCGTCACTGAGGTCGAGGATGTCCTCAGCGGTGCGCGGCGAGCTGGCGCGCCCGCACGCCGGCCGGCAGGCGCCGGACGACGCGCAGCACGCGCCAACGTCACGAGCGGCGCGAGCACCACCGAGCCGAGCGCGCCGAGCTTCGCCTCGGCGAGGTGCTCGCCGCTGAAGGCGAGGCTCGAGATCAGCAGCGAGACCGTGAAGCCGACCCCCGCGCACGCTCCGCCTGCGACCAGCAGCGGCGAGCTCAGCGGCGAGCGCGGCCCGTGCAGGCGCGGGCGCGTGGCGAGCCACGTGCCCGCCGGCGACCCCGATCGGCTTGCCGACGAGGTAGCCGAGCAGGATCCCGAGCGTGATCGGCGACGCGAGCGGCGTCGCCGAGCAGCCGCCCGTTGATGTGCACGCCGGCGTTGGCGAGCGCGAACAGCGGCACGATCACGTAGCTCGTCCACGGGTGCAGGTCGTACTGGAGCCGCTCGTTCGGGGAGATCGCCGCCAGCATCGCCGCGCTGGGCCGAGCGCGCCAGCGCCGGCGTCGGCTGCTCGCGGAAGCTGCGGGTCAGCGTCGGTCGCCCGCTCCAGATCCTCCCGCGACGGTGGATAGGCGCTCGTGGCGAGTCCGATCGCGAGGCCGGAGATCACGGGATCGATCCCGGATTTGAGCATCGCCACCCAGATCGCGACGGCGATCCCGATCGACAGCGAGCCGCCGGCCGACCGGGAGGAACCGCAGTCCCAGCAGCAGTGCGAACAGGCCGATGCGCGCTCGCGAGCGCGATCCAGGAGACGTGCGCCGTGTAGGCGACCGCGATCACGAGCAGCGCCGCGAGATCGTCGACGACGGCGAGCGTCAGCAGGAAGACCCGCATCCGCGTGGCCGACCGGGGAGCCACCAGTCCGAGCGCCCCGAGCGCGAAGGCGGTGTCGGTCGACATCGCGGCGCCCCAGCCGTGGCTGCCGGAGCCGCCGGCGTTGAACGCGAGGAAGATCGCGACCGGGACGCAGATCCCGCCGAGCGCCGCGAACACGGGGATCGCGAGCCGGCGCCGCTCGCGCAGCTCGCCGAGATCGAGCTGGCGCTTGGCCTCGAGCCCGACGACGAGGAAGAACAGCGTCATCAGCCCCTCGTTCACCCAATGCCGGAGGTCGAGCGCGATCTGGCCGTGTGCGACCGAGATCGTCAGCCGCGTGCTCCAGAGCGTGTCGTAGACGTGCGACCAGTGGCGAGTTGGCCCACGCGAGCGCGATCACGGTGGCGGCGAGCATCACCGCCGCGCCCCCCTCCTCGGCCGCGAGGAAGTCGCGCACGGGCGTAGCCAGGTTGCGCGCCCACGCCGTTCTGCCCCCGTATCCGGTGCTCTGCTCTGTGCTCGCCACTGGTTCCTGACCGCCGCGCGCGGACGCTAGGCTGCGCACAGTGCCAGCGAGCGACGCAGAAGGCAAGGCCGGGCTGGGGGCCGGCCTCGAGGAGCCCGAGGATCGCGGCGGCGCCTTCCCACGGCTCGACGCGGGACAGCGCGACCGCCTGCGTGACGCCGGCGAGTCGCTGACCGTTGCCGCCGGCGATGTGCTGTTCCGCGAGGGCGACCGTCCGTACGACTTCTACGTCGTCGAGTCCGGAGTCGTCGCGATCGTCCGCGGACTCGGTGACGAGAACCGGGTGATCGCGGTCCACGGAGCCCACCGCTTCCTCGGCGAGCTCAACCTGCTGACCGGCGGAGCCGCGTATCTGAGCGCCGTCGTGCGCGACCCGGGCGAGGTGATCCGTGTCCCGCTCGACGGCCTGCGCCGCCTGCTCTCCCACGACATCGAGCTCGCGAACCTGGTCGTCCGGGCGTATCTGGCGCGGCGCTCGATCCTGATCGAGGTTGGCGGCGGCGTGCGGCTCGTCGGCTCGCGCTTCTCCCACGACTCGCGCCGGCTGCGCGAATTCCTCACGCGCAACCGCATGCCGTATGAGTGGATCGATCTCGAGGAGGACGCCGAGGCCGACGCGCTGCTCTGCCACCTCGCCGTGGAGCCGTCGGAGACGCCGCTCGTGATCAGCGGCGCGACCCTGCTCCGCAATCCGACGAACGCCGAGGTCGGCGCGCTGCTCGGTCTCGGCGCCCGCGGGGCCCCGCCGCCGATGTGCGATCTGGTGATCGTCGGCGGCGGTCCGGCGGGGCTCGCGGCCGCCGTCTACGGAGCCTCCGAGGGGCTCGACACGCAGGTGATCGACGCCGTCGCGCCTGGCGGTCAGGCGAGTATGTCGGCGCGGATCGAGAACTACCTCGGCTTTCCGGCCGGCATCTCCGGCAGCGAGCTGGCAGAGCGCGCCCGCCTGCAGGCGGGGCGCCTTGGCGCGCGGCTCCTGTTCCCCGCGCAGGCCACACGCATCGAGCGCGACGACGGTCACTTCCGGATCGACCTGGCCGATGGTTCCCCCCTCAACAGCAGGACCGTGATCGTCGCGACGGGGGCGCGCTACCGGAAGCTGCCGGGGGTCGACCTCGAGCGCTTCGAGGGCGCCGGCGTGTTCTACGCGGCCACCCAGGCGGAGGGCCAGTCCTGCGCCGGCGACCCGGTCGTGATCGTCGGTGGCGGCAACTCGGCTGGGCAGGCGGCGATGTTCCTGTCCGAGCACGCCACCGCCTGCCGGCTCGTGATCCGCGGCGACGACCTCGGGCACTCGATGTCGCGCTATCTGATCGACGAGCTGGCCGCGAACGAACGCGTCGAGCTGGTCACCTGCTGCGACGTCGTGGAGCTGCACGGCGCCGATGCGCTCGAGGCGGTCGTGCTGGCCGATCGGAACACGGGCGAGCGCCGCGAACTCGCGGCTCGCGGCCTGTTCGTGTTCATCGGCGCGGACCCCCACACGGCCTGGCTCGACGGCTTTGTCGCGATGGACGGCCACGGCTTCGTGCTGGTGGGTCGCGACCTCAGCGCCGCCGATCTCAGCGCCTACGGCGGCGAGGTGCCCCTGTTCCTGGAGACGAGTCAGCCGGGCGTATTCGCGGTCGGCGACGTCCACGCGGGGTCGGTCAAGCGGGTTGCGTCCGCGGTCGGCGAGGGATCGATGGCCGTCAGGCTCGTGCACGAGCGCCTCGCCAAGCCGATCGCCCCGCACCAGATCCCGCACCAGATCGTTCGCGCAACGCCGTAGCCCGGTGCTCCACGAGCAGCCGCTCGCCGGTCTCCACCCGCGGGTGGAGGCGGGCGCGATCTCCACCCGCAAATCGACCCGGACGCCGATGTGCGCGGAGCTCCGCGGCGCCACGATGCTCCCATGACGACAACTGACTACCTCCTCGATTCAGCCCTGGTCCTGCTCGTGCTGCTGCAGATCAAGTGGCGGCCCCTCACGAATCGCACCCTGCTGCGCCCGCTGGTGATCCTCGGGATCGCCGTCGCGAACTACCTGAACGGCATCCCGACCGCCGGCAACGACCTCGTCCTGATCTTCGCGCTGGGGCTCCTCGGAGCCGGAATCGGCGTCGCCAGCGGCACCACCGCCAGCATGCGCCGCGGCGAGGACGGACGGGTCGAGATGCGCAGCGGCTGGCTGTCGGGCTTCTTCTGGGTGCTCGGGATGGGCTCGCGGTTCGCGTTCATCTACTGGACCACCCACACCGGCGCCGCCGCGGTCGCCAGCTTCAGCGCGCAGCACTCGATCACGAGCGGTGAGGCGTGGACCGTCGCACTGCTGGCGATGGCGGCCGCCGAGGTCCTCGGTCGGACCGGCGTCCTCGCCGCCCGCCGCGAGCAGCGCCGCCAGTTGCCGGTCGCTGAGTTCGCCTAGCTCCCCGACCGTGCACCAGGGCCGGCGCCGGAATCCAACCAACACGGGACCCGCCCGCAAGCGGGTCCCGTCAGCTCGTTAACGTCCACTGCCAATGCTCTTCATGCAGATGAACACCCGCGTGGGTACCGCCATCCGGCTGGCGGCGCTCGTGCTCGTCAGCTACTCGGTGCTCGTCGCCACACCCGCGCCCGGCGCGAGCGGCCGGGGCCTTGTGATCTCGATCACGCTCGGTCTCGCGATCGCATCCTGGCTCGTCTGGACCGCCCGGGCGTGGAACGCGGTCCCATCCGTGATCGAGTGGCCGCTCGCCGGCGAGGTGCTCGTGCTCGCCGTCGCGGGTGCGGTGCTGACGGGTGCATCGTCGAACAGCGCGGCAAGCGCGTTCGTGTTCGTCGCCGTGGTCGCGGCGGGCCTGCGGGTGGATCTCCGCCGCGCGCTCCCCGTGCTCGGCGCCGGCGCGTTCGCGCTTGCGGTCTCGGTGCTCGTCTTCCACGGCGGCGCGCTCGGCGTGCTCGCGTACTCGCTCGGATTCGTGGCGGCCCTCCTCGCAGCGTCCAACAGCCGCGGCTCGGTCCTGCGCGCCGAGCAGGCGGAGCTGCTGCTCGCGCAGACGCAGCGCTCGCACGAGGAGCAGCTGCGGGCGGTGCGGCTCGAGGAATCGACCCGGATCGCTCGCGAGATCCACGACGTCCTCGCCCACGCGCTCGCCGGCCTCGTGATCCAGCTCGAGGCGACGGCGGTGCTGCTCGAGCAGGACGCCGACCGCGACGCCGTGCTCGCGCGGGTGCGCCGAGCCCACGAGCTCGCGCGCGAGGGGCTGCGCGAGACCAGGCGCGCGGTCGGGGCGCTGCGTGGGGATCGGGCCGAGCGGCCGGTCCCGGTCGCCACCGCGATCGAGTCGCTCCTCGCCACCCACCGTGACGCGTCCGACGCGACCGTCGAGACGACGATCGACGGCGCGTTGCAGGCCCTGACGGCTGACGCCGCGGAAGTCGTGGTGCGCGTGGCGCAGGAGGCGCTGACGAACATTCGCAAGCATGCGCCCGGCGCGGAGGTCAGCCTCACGCTGCACGCCGGCGACGGCGTTCGCGAACCGGTCGTGCTCGTCGTCGCCGACCGGCGCCCGGAGGGACCGCTGGGTCGATCGCCGACCGAGCTCGCCGGCAGCGGGGGTGGCTTCGGCGTCCGCGGGATGCGCGAGCGCGCCGAAGGGCTCGGCGGCACGCTTGCCGCGGGCCCGGCCGACGGTGGCTGGCGGGTCGAGTTGCGCCTGCCCGCGCCCGAGCGGGCGCTCGTGGCGGAGGGCGTGAGTTGACCGGTCCGGTCCGCGTGCTCGTCGTCGACGACCAGGCGCTCGTCCGCGAGGGCCTCGTGACGCTGCTCGACGCTGTGCCCGGGGTGCGCCCGATCGGTTCGGCTGCCGACGGCGAGGAGGCTGTCCGGCTCTGCTCCAGGCACAGGCCCGACGTCGTGCTGATGGACCTGCGGATGCCGGGCCTCGACGGGGTCGAGGCAACGCGGCGAATCAAGCGGGAGCTTCCGGACGTCGAGGTCGTCGTGCTGACGACCCACGCCGACGAGCGATCGATCCTCGACGCGCTCAGCGCCGGCGCTCGCGGCTACCTGACGAAGGACGCCGGGATCGCCGAGATCACCCGGGCCGTCCTCGCCGCAGCCGACCACCTGACGCTGCTCGATCCGATCGTCCACAGCCGCCTGCTCGGGGCTGCCAATGCGGCTGCGCCGATGGCCGCGAGCGTGCCGCCGCCCCACCTGCCGGACGATCTCACCCCGCGCGAGGCGGAGGTCCTGACCTTGATCGCGCACGGGCTCTCCAACCGGGAGATCGCCGCGCAGCTCGTCGTCTCAGAGGCGACGGTCAAGACGCACATCAATCACCTGCTGCGCAAGATCGGCGCCCGCGATCGCGCCCAGGCCGTCCACTACGCCTACACGCACGGTCTCGCCGGCTAGGCACGGTTTCGCCGATCGGCACGGTCTCGCCGATCGGCACGGTCTCGCCGACCAGGGCACGAACACCGCGTCGCTGACTCGGGTTCGCAGTCTGCGGCGCCGGGCTCCGCCTGGACCCGGCGCCGCTCAGACTGCTCGCGCGCATGCGGAATCTGCGCGGTCCTCTCGGACCCCACGCTCCCCCATTGCGTCCGTCATCCGCGCTTGCCCCCATGGCCGTCGCCCGTGCCCCAGCTCGAGCACCCGGCATCCGTCGCCGTCTGGACGATCTCCGCGAACTCGAGCCAACCCCAGAACTCCCGGCGCTCGCAACCCGGCAGGCGCGCGACGCCCCGGATGGGGTCGGCGCCAACCACGAGTTGGACGGTCAGTTCGGTCGTGTCGGGCTCCGTGGCCATGGGTGGATCCTGCCCGGTCGGCGCCTGTCGCGCATCAGGTGGCCCCCCTGATCTTTTCCTCCAGCAGTGCCCGAGCGCTCGGCCCCCCGAGGTCGAGCTTCTGGTAGATGTGGGCGAGGTGGGTTCCGACCGTCTTCGTCGTCACGAACAGGGCCTGCGCGATTTCGCGGTTGGCGAGCCCTGACGCGGCGAGCTCCGCCACCCGCCGTTCGGACGGGGTCAGCGCGTCGGGACCCGAGACGCTCTCACGGCGCGGCTTCGCCCCGCTCGCGAGCAGCTCCTGGCGAGCGGTTTCGGCGACCCCGTCGGCGCCGCATCGCTGGGCCAGCGCGAGAGCCTCGCGCAGTGGTTCGCGCGCCGCCGCGCGCGCCCCCGCGCGCCGCCCGGCGGCACCGAGTTCGAGCAGCGAGCGGGCGAGTTCGAGCATCGCCGGGGAGTCGCGGAGGATCGTGACCGACTCCTCCAGCAGCGGGATCACATCAGGGCCGCCGCCGCGGGCGGTGGCGAGCGCTCGCAGCGCGACGCCGACCCCGCGCGGCTGACCGATCTGCCGGGCGCGCGCCAGCTCCGCTTCTGCGAGCGTGCGTGCCTCGACCGGGTCGGCGCCCGCGAGGGCGACCGCGAGGACCGACCGCCACGGCACGAAGCTCGGGTTGTTGACGATCACGGTCTCGCCGGCGAGCCGCAGGTCGGCGACCGCACCCGCCCGGTCGCCGAGACCCATTTTGATCCGCCCGCGCGCGAGCAGCGCGTGCAGCGCCGCCGAGGTTCCGAGGACGAGCTGCAGGCCGGATTGGTCGATCACGGCCGCGGCCTCCTCGAGCTCTCCACGCCCGTACAGCGCCTCCGCCAGGCAGGCGACCATCCACGTCACCGCCCACATCGCGCCGAGCCCGCGTGCCAGCTCGAGGGCCGCCCGCGCATCGCCCGCTGCGCTGCGCAGCTCGCCGCGGCGCAGCGCCAGGAACGAGCCCCACGCGAGCGCGACCAGGTGGGCGTGGATCGATCCCCGCGCGCGCGCCTCGGCGCGAACGTCGGCGAGCAGCGCGTCGGCGCGGTCGAGCTCATCGGCCAGCACGAGGACGATCGACGCGTAGCCGATCATCGGCGATGCGGAGGTGTGCTCGGCGATGAACGCTCCCTCGTCAAGACCCTCGTCGAGCAGATCGCGCCAGGGGCCGTCGTACGGGCCCCGCTGCGCCTGCCAGCACGCCTCGAAGATCTTCAGCTCGCGTCCGATCGGTCCGGCCGCGCGGGCCAGCGCGTGCAGCTCGTCCAGGCGCGGTTCGATCTCTCCGACCAGCCGCACGTCGATCGACGCGGTCGCCGACCGGACGGTCTCGAGCGGCGCCCGCAGCTGCGGCGGCGCTGCGTCGCCGAGTTCGGCGAGCGTCCGTGTCAGCATCGCATGCGCGCGCAGCGAATCGCCTCGCACCCAGACGAGCAGGTCCCCGAGCGTGCAGGCGATTCGCACCCGCGCGGCCGGATCGATCGTGAGCTCGAGCGCCTCCTCGAGGTGCTCGGCGGCCGTCGGCTCGCGAGCGAGCGCTTCGGCGCCGCCGAGTTCGGCGAGCACGGCCGCCCGCTGGTCAGCGGCCGGGGGCTCGGACAGCGCCCTGCGCAGCAATCCGGCGGCCGTCTGCGGATCGCCTCCCGCGAGCGCGTCGCCTGCGGCGCGGCGCAGGAGACCGACGACGGCGGCCTGACCGGAGGGCGACGCCCGCAGCAGGTGAGCGCCGACGACCGTGCTCGGCGCGCCGGACTGCGCCAGCAGCAACGCCGCGCGGCGGTGCGAATCGGCGCGCGCCGCCGGCGGGATCTGCTCGTAGACGGCGCGACGCAGCAGCGGGTGAACGAACGCGAGCGGAGCGGCGGTCAGGATCTGGGCCGCGAGGAGCGCATCGGCGGCCGTCCGGGCGCGATCTGCCGTCAGCTCGGCGAGGTCCGCGATCTGCTGGAGCGGCGCCTTCTCGAGGATCGCCGCGGCCCGCGCGAGCGCCGCCGCGTCAGCGCCGAGCCGGGCGAGCCGGGCGAGCACCGCGCGGGACACCGCCGCCGGGCTGACGCGGTCGACGTGTCCGACGTTGCGAGCGCTGGGGTCGACGTGCTCTGCATCCAGTTCCGCGAGCAACTCGCCGAGCAGGAATGGGTTTCCGGCACTGACACGGCCGCAGGCCGCGCAGAACCCGGGGGCGGCATCCGCTCCGAGGCGCAGGCGCACGAGGGCACTGACGGCCGCTTCGCTCAACGTGGCCGGCTCCACCAGTGTCGTCTCGGAGTCGGCCCGGATTGCCGCGAGCAGCGCGTCGACCTCGCTCGGCTCGCCGCTCCGGGCCGTGAGCGCGATCAGCACGGGCAGCTCGGGGCAGCGCGCGCCGAGGTAGGCGATGAACTGCAGCGACGGCGCGTCGGCGTAGTGGGCGTCGTCGAGCGCGATCATCAGCGGCCCGGAGTCCGCCAGGTTCGCGGTCAGCCAGTACAGGCCGTGGGTGAGGGTGAAGCTGAGGTCCGGCGGCGGGCGGCCGCTCGCGCCGCGCTCGGACCGCCCCGCAGCCTCGGGCTCGAACAGAGGCGCGGCGACTCCGGCGACCCCGGCCAGCAGCGCCGCGCGTCGCTGGTCGTCCGCGCGGGCGAGCGGGCCCTCGAACAGCTGGCGCGCGACCCCGAACGCGAACTCCTGCTCGAGCTCGCGGCCGCGTGCCGACAGCACCTGCAGCTGCATGCCGGCCGCGAGCTCACGGGCTGCTGAGAGCAGCGCCGTCTTGCCGATCCCGGCCGCTCCCTCGATCACGATCACGGCGCCGGCGCCGCCGCGGGCGCTCTCGAGCGCCTCGCCCAACCGCCGCAGCTCCGCGGCCCGCTCGAGCAGCTCCTGTCGACGTCCGGGCTCGCTCAGCTCGTCCTCCAGGTTCTCGCGGCCATCACAACGCACATCAGACACGATTTCCCGGCCCGATGCGCGATTATCGGGAGCGATGGGTGATTGTGCGTGATCTCGTGGGCCGACGCGGGCGCGCTGCTGGTCGCGGGTGCCGCCGCGGGCGTCGTTGGCACGGCCGGCGGGATCACGTCGTTGATCTCCTACCCGGCGCTGCTCGCCGTCGGCCTGGGGCCGCTGTCGGCGAACATCGCCAACCTGGTCGCGCTCGTCTGCTGCTGGCCGGGGTCGGCCCTGGCGTCCGGACCCGAGCTCGCCGGACGCGGGCGCTGGCTCGCGCGCTGGATGCCGCTCGCAGCCGCGGGCAGCGCGGCCGGTGTCGCCCTGCTGCTCTGCACGCCGGCCGGAGTGTTCGCGGGCGTGGTCCCGTTCCTCGTCCTCGCCGGCGCGGTCACCCTGCTCGTCCAGCCGTGGCTGACCGCGCGCAGCGCGGCGGGCGGGGAAGACGGCGGCGCTGTGTTTCGTGGCGGTCTGGTCGCGATCTCGGTCTACAGCGGCTACTTCGGCGCCGGTGCCGGCGTGATGGCGCTCAGCCTGATGCTGCACACCGCCGACCGGCATCTGGCGCGCGCCAACGCCCTGAAGAACATGCTGATGGGGCCGACGACCGCCATCGCGGCGGCGGCGTTGGCCGTGTTCGGCACGGTCGACTGGGCGGCGGCGGCGCCGCTGGGCGCCGGGATGTTCGCGGGCGCCGTCGCCGGCCCGGTCGTCGCCCGCCGCCTGCCTGAGCGGCTGCTGCGGGTGCTCGTCGCGGCGCTCGGCCTCGCGCTCGCCGTCGAGCTCTGGGTCAACCGTTGACGCGGCGGGCCGGCGCGCCCTCGCTCGGTGGTCCTCCACGTCACCAAGCCTCTCGCCCGGCGCGACCACAACCACCCCGGCCGGCTCGCCGCGCGATCTGTCAACCCAACGACGGAAACCGAACCTTAAGTTCCGGAGCCCGTCGCCTGCAGGGAGGGGTGTGGACGCCAGGGTTCTCTAAGACCCACAACTTCCGGACCCCCCGAATTCGGGCTGGGGCTCCGGAAGTTAGGGTTGCCGTCCGTCAGCGGGCGCCACACGCGACCCGCCACTCGCCAACCATCCACGCACTTCCGAAACCGGCGACTCAGTAGGACGCCTTCAGCAGCGCCAGCATCGTCGGCGCGGTCCCGTCGCCGAGGGGAGCACCACTGGCGTCGCAGAACCCGATCTCCACGTGGGGACCGCTCGAGATGCCGACGATGCCGGGGCCTACCTCGCTCGTCAGCTCGCCGGCGGTGACGTGCGTTCCCACCGGAAGCTGGTTGGCGGGGCCCGCGTGCCCGTAGTAGACATAGCTGTAGCCATCGAGCGGGCTGTCGCAGTGCAGCACCGGAGCCCACGGACCGAAGCCGCCGATGCCGTGGAGCACGATCGTCCCCGAGCAGACGGCGTACTCGGGCGTCCCGCCTGGGGCGGAGATGTCGACGCCCTGGTCGAGCGTCCAGGCTCCCTCGGGGGCGGCGGCCGAGACCGGCAGTGGGAACGTGAAGCCGCTGGAGCTCGGGGCCGCGCCCGCCGAGCCGCTTGAGCCGGTTGTCGTCGGCGGGGCGTCGGCAGTCGCCGTGCCGGGATTGGTCGCGGTTGTGAGGCCGGTGGCCGTTACGGTCGAGGTGCTCGCGGCGGCGGCGCGCTGGGCCGCGATGGCGGCGGCCCGCCTGGCCGCCGCTGCCTGTGCGGCCTGGATCTGCTCGACCTGCGCTCGCAGCGACGCGAGCTGACCGCGGACGTCGGCGAGCTGGGCGCTCTGCGCCGTGCGCGACCGTGCGACCCGGTCGCGCTCCTCGTCGAGCGCGATCTCCATGTGCACGAGCGCATCGCGCTGCGCAAGGATCTGCGTCGCCAGGTCCTGCTCGCGCACTTCGAGCGCTCCGAGCCTGATCGCCGCAGCCGAGACGGCGCGCCGCGACGCCCGCACGAGGCTGACGACCTGGGCGTCGTCGCGCTGGATGCGCTGCGCGAACTGGATCTGCTCGAGCAGGTCCTGGAAGCCCCTTGCGTCGAGGAGCACCGTGATCAGGTTCGGCTGCTGGGTCTCGTACTCGCCGACCATCTGGACGCGCAGGACGGTCTGCGCGTGCGCCTCGTAGGCCTCGAGGCGGAGCAGGCGGGCGTGGGTCGTCGCGTACTGCGCCTGGGTGCCGTGCAGTTCGGTGACCGTCGCGGTCAGTGTCGACTGCTTGGCGGACACCTGGACCTGCAGTGACGAGATGCTGCGACCGAGCGCGGCGATCCGCTCGGAGTCGGTGCCGATCGACCCGGCCAACTGCGAGGCGCGCGCCTCGCCGCTGCCGATTCGCTGCTTGAGCCGGCCGACGCCTGCCGCGGCGGCGCCGGCCGGGGCGTCGATCGCGATGCACGCGACGGCGAGCGCGACGAGGGCGAGGAGCGTCGCCGGCGAGCGTGACTTCGGTGAGCGTCCGTTGCGGTCCATCGCGTCAGCGGGAGATGCGCGTTTGCCTGATCAGCGCAGCGCGTAGAGGTCGTAGCAGACGGCCGCGTGCAGCCGGGCAGCGATCGCGACAAAGACGGTGTGGTTGATCCAGGCATAGGCGGGGGAGCCCGTCTCGAGCTTGACCGCCACACGGAAGTAGTAGGAATCAGGCGCGACGACCTCTCCGGCGGCGATCCGCGCGAGCACCTCCGGGGGCCCATGGCGATATCCCTGGGTCGCCACGACGATGAGGGCGCCGTCGTCGGTCCGGATCATGTAGCGCGTGTCGATCGTCGCCGTTCCCTCGGAGTCGACCAGCTGCCAGTCGGCGCCGATGGGGAGGATCGTCCCGTTGATCCGCTCGCCGCGAACGGTGCCGCCCGTCACCGCGATCACCCGGCGCCTGCCGAGCGGGCCGTCGCCGACCTCGAGCGGTTCGGTCAGGTCCGCCTCGACACGGCAGATGTGCTCAAGCGCGGGGATCGGGAGCTTGAACGCGGGTGCGGAGGTGTCGGACTCCATCTGTCCTGATTATGGCTGCGCCGGTGGGCCGCCGGCGGGGACGACGATCTCGCCGAAGGTCTCGGTCTGTCCGAACGAGTGCTGGCGAGCGGTCCGGAGGGCCTCGAACAGCGCGACGCCCTCGCGAACCCATGCGTGGTGGCTGCCGCGGGCGCCCATGGAGCGGTCCGGAGTGACGCGCATCCCACAGAGCGCCCGAATCAGGAGCCCGGACTGCAGTCCGGCGAGCGCGTGTTCATCGATCAACGCCGCCTCAAAACCCTGGCGGCGGGTCCCGGCAGCCACGCTCAGCCAACATCTGATGCGGCCTCTTGAAGATTTCCGCGCGGGTCTGTCCGCGCCTGTAGGTTGAATTTTCACCACCTTCTAGATGATGATCAACTTCGGAGAGGTGCCGTGGCGCTTACGCAGACCCAATTAATTGCCGCCGTTGCCGAGCGTTCAGAGCTCAGCAAGGTCGATGCCAAGCGCGCCTTGTCCGCGCTCGACGAGATCCTGCTCGAGGAGATCGGGAACGCTCAGAAGGTTCGAATCGGGAGCCTCGTCCAGCTCAACGTGCGCGTGAAGCCGGCTCAGAAGGCCCGCAAGGGCCGCAACCCGGCAACCGGCGAGGAGATCACGATCGCCGCCAAGCCGGCCAGCGTCGAGATCAAGGCCCGGCCGCTCGCGAAGGCGAAGGCCGCGCTCCCGTCCGTGCAGAAGGCGCGCCGGCGCCTCGCAGCCTGATCGTCGCCTGATCAGGCGACGAGACCGCTTCAAGGCTCAGCTCGGCCGCTCAGCGGTCGAGCTTGGCCTGCAGCTGGTCGGCGAGCCACACCGCGATCGCCAGTGACGACGTCGCCGCCGGCGACGGCGCGTTGCGGACGAACGTGGCGCCGTCGAGGTCGTTGATCACGAAATCGTCGACCAGCCCGCCGTCGCGGTCCAGGGCCTGCGCGCGCACGCCGGCGGGACCGTCGATCACGTCGACCGCAGTCAGCGCGGGGACGTAGCGCGCGCACGCCGCGACGAACGCCCGGCGGCTGAATGCCAGGTGGAGCTCGTGGACCGCCGTCGAGTGGAAGCGCCGCAGGAGCTTCCAGGTGCCGGGCCAGCTGACCGTGGCCCACAGATCCCGCCGGTCGACGCGGGTCACGGTGTACGCGTCGCGCGCGGCAACGAGCAGTGCGGTCGGGCCCAGCAGGACGTCGCCGTCGATGTGCTTGGTGAGGTGCACGCCGAGGAACGGAAGCCCCGGGTCCGGCACGGGATAGATCAGGCCGCGCACCAGCGGCCGAGCCTCAGGGCGCAGGCGCAGGTAGGCGCCGCGGAACGGCACGATCCGGGGGTCGGCCGGTGCGCCCGCTGCGACCGCGAGCCGGTCGCTCCACGCGCCCGCGCAGACGACCGCATGCGCCGCGACTGTCTCACCGCGTGCATGCCGGATCACGATCTCACCCCGCCGCCGGTCCAGATCCGTCACCTCGCATCCCGTCCGAACGTCGGCGCCGGCGGCCTGCAGCTCGGTCGCCATCGCGCGGGCGACCCGGCCGAAGTCGACGATCCCGGTGTTCGGCGAATGGAGCGCGGCGACCCCGACGGTGTGGGGCTCGAGCTCGGCGAGCTCGTCGGGCCCGATCCGCCGCAGACCGGGCACGCCGTTGGCCTCCCCGCGCGCCTCGAGCTCATCGAGCCGGGGGAGCTCCGCCGCATCGGTCGCGACGATCACCTTGCCACAGCGTTCGTACGGGATCGCATGCGTGTCGCAGAACTCGTACATGCGCTGCACGCCGTCGACGCACAGCTGCGCCTTCAGCGAGCCCGGCTTGTAATAGATGCCCGCATGCAGCACGCCCGAGTTGTGGCCGGTCTGATGGCTGCCGACCTCGGGCTCGCGCTCGAACACGACGATCCGCCGGTCGGGCCGGCGCTGGTGCAGCTCGCGGGCCAGCGCGAGCCCGACGATGCCCCCGCCGACGACCGCCAGATCGCAGCGTTCGGCCGTCGCCGACGTGTCCGCTTGGGTCGCCATCCAGCCGAAGGTACCGGCTCGCGGCGGTACCGGCGTATCCTCGGTGGCGTGAACGTCGAGCTTGGCGCTCTGGGTAAGCCCCGCCTGCGGGGCGTCTCCCACGAGTGGGCGTGCTTCGCGTCGGTTCCGCTCGGGCTGGCGCTCGTGCTCGCCGCCGGCACCACGCGCGCGCGGCTTGCGCTTGCGATCTATGCCGTCAGCCTGGCCGCCCTGTTCGGGGTGAGCGCGACATATCACCGCGTCAACTGGCGCTCGCTGCGGGCGCGACTGTGGATGCGGCGGCTTGATCACTCGATGATCTTCCTGCTGATCGCGGGCACGTTCACCCCGTTCGGGTTGCTGGTCCTGCACGGGGCCCTCGCGGCCGTGCTGCTCGTGCTCGTCTGGTCGGGCGCGGCGAGCGGCATCGCCTTCAACCTCACCTGGACGGCGGCGCCCAAATGGCTGATGGTCGCGATCTACATCGGCCTCGGCTGGGTCGGCGTCGCCGCTGCGCCTCAGCTCGCCGACGGCCTCGGCGTCTCCGGAGTCGTCCTCCTGTTCCTCGGCGGTCTGCTGTACACCTCGGGGGCGCTCATCTACGCGCTCCGGCGTCCCGATCCGGCGCCCGCGGTGTTCGGCTACCACGAGATCTTCCATGCGCTGGTGATCGCCGCGGCCGGGCTTCAGTACGCCGTGATCGCGTTCTGGGTGATCTGATTCGCGGGGACCAGACGACGCCCTGACCCCCGACCCCGGACTGCGGGTCGGATTTGCGCAAACCGTTGACTCTTATTCGACCCGCACCCCAGGCGCCAGTCCTCTCCTTCACCGCTGCCGTTCCCCGGTGAGCGCGGCCTGCACCTCGCCCTGCAGGGATCGCGCGTGCCTGACGATCGCGTTCGCCTCGGGGCTCAGGTCCCGCTCGCAGCGCGCGGTCACCCGCTCCAGCACCTTGAGGGCCTGCTCGTCGCAGCGTCGCTCATCGCCCACGTCGGCGAGGTAGCGCGCGAGCGACACTGGCAGCAGCTCCCGGAGCCTGCGCTCGAGCAGTGACACCGAGGGGCGGGCCCGGCTCCCGCACGGCGGGATCGCGCCATCGGCCGGGCGGGTGAAGCGGCGCCAGCGCCCCTGTGCACGCAGGCCTGCCAACACGGCTCGCTGCCGCCGACGGCTCCCGGGGCGGGACTCGAGCAGCGCGTGGGCGACGCCGAGCAGCTCATCGGCCGCCCGCAGTGCCGCCTCCCGGTCCGGCTCGGACGCGAAGCGCGCGAGCGCGATGTCGCAGGCGACGATCGCGGCATCGACCTTGCGCTCTCCGAGCATCCAGCGGGCTGCCTTCGTCAACGCCGCGACCGATGCCGGTGCAGTCCTCAGAGCGCCCCGATCGCCGGTGGCACACGATCAGGCGACATCGGGCTGCACAGTACCCCAGGCCGGTCCGAGAGCTGACCGCTCCGTCCTGCCGTTCGATCGGCGACACGCAGGGGCAGGGAAGGGCCGGTCGATTCGGGGGGCGTTGCGTTCAGCTCGAGCTGTGGTCGTGGGGCTGGTCGGACGACCTGTGCTGATCTGTACGCGGGTGCGAGTGGATGTGGTCGTGGTGGCTGTGTCCGTGTCCGTCGGCGGGGTCGTCGAACGGCACGGGTTCGGCCGGAGGTTGGTGGTCACGGGCCGTTGGCGCTCGCCGGCCGATTTCGGTTTGGATCGCGCAGGCGGGGCACAGTCCCACGATCGCGAAGTGGGTGAAGCGGACCTGGTATCCGTAGAGCTCTCTGACTTGGGCGCGGATCGGGTCGAGCTGGTCGGGCGTGAGGGTGAGGACTGCGCCGCAACGCTCGCACGCGATGAACTCGTGTTCGCCGCGGCCGACGAGTGCGTAGAGGCCGGGTCCGTGTCCGAGGTGGACGTGTCGCGCGAGTCCGTGTTGCTCGAGCGCTTCCAGGTTGCGGTAGACCGAGGTGAGGTCCAGACGCAGCGTGGTTGCGATTCGTTCAGCGGAGACCGGGCCGTCTGCGGCAAACAGCGTTTCGAGTACAAGTCGGCGCGGGGTCGTGAGCCGCAGGCCGCGATCTCTGAGCGCGTCGATCGCTTCTGCGAGGTCGGTGAACGTCAACCGTGGGGTATCGGGAGCCTCCGTCATGGCCGCCCTAGTCTGACGCAGCGTCATCGATTGCAGCGTGTTCGACGGGAACGGGTTGCCGGCGCGGGAGGCCACGGCCCGGGGCTCCGATCACCGTGCAGCGGTGATCCGGAACGGTTGACGCCGCGTATCGGGTGTACGACGCCTTACGCGATCGGTCGAGCCCAAACGCCCCCCGTTATCACTACTTGCTTGCAATAGCGATTCGGTGGTCCTAGGCTCGATCCGCTCGCGAGGGCTCGAACAGTGAGGCGATTGCCACGGTCGGGCGGCGAGGTCGCTCGGCATCCCTTCAGAGAGGAGTTGATGTCAGTGAGCACGCAGACGATGGTTCCGGGCAATGTCCGAGGGCGGTTCGGGATCCTCTCCTACATCGCCCAGGTCGCCAGAGACTTCACACCGCGCGAGCGCGCCCGAGCCGGCCTGATGTTCGTCACGATCGCCGCGCTGCACATCGTCGGGTTCGCCGTGTTCATCCTGTTCGTCGTCCCCTCGCACTACAAGGGCCTCGGGATCGGCGTGGCCGGGCTCGCCTACTCGCTCGGTCTCCGGCATGCGTTCGACGCCGACCACATCGCAGCGATCGACAACACCACCCGCAAGCTGATGAACGAGGGCAAGCGCCCGCTCAGCATCGGGTTCTGGTTCTCGCTCGGGCACTCGACGATCGTGGTCGCGATCGGTGTCGGGATCGTCGTCGCCGAGAAGGCGGTCTACGGTGCGGTCTCGAACAACAGCTCGAACCTCGAGCAGTTCGGCGGGATCTTCGGCACGATCATCTCGGCATCCTTCCTGTACCTGATCGCGCTGCTGAACATCGTGATCCTCGCCGGGATCGTCCGCGTGTTCCGCTCGATGCGCCAGGGCGTCTACGACGAGGCCGAGCTCGAACGCCAGCTCCAGAACCGCGGCCTGATGTACCGCTTCTTCGGCAAGTGGATGAAGACGATCACCAAGGAGTGGCAGATGTACCCCGTCGGCGTCGTGTTCGGGATGGGCTTCGACACCGCTACCGAGGTTGCGCTGCTCGCCACGACGGCGCTGCTCGCCACGCAGCATCTCCCGTTCTACGCGATCATCTGCCTGCCGATCCTGTTCACCGCCGGGATGAGCCTGATGGACACGCTCGACGGGATCTTCATGAACTTCGCCTACTCATGGGCGTTCTTCAACCCCGTCCGCAAGGTCTATTACAACCTCGCGATCACGGGCCTATCGGTCTCCATCTGCTTCTTCATCGGCACGATCGAAGTCCTCGGACTCCTCCCCGTGGAAATCGGCGGTTTGCACGGTGGCTTCTGGAACTACATGGCCAACTTCGACATCAACAAAGCCGGCTTCGTGATCGTCGGAATGTTCATCGTCACCTGGACCGCGGCGCTTGCGTTCTGGAAATTCGGGCGTGTCGAAGAGAAGTGGAGTGCACGCCTGACACATCAGCCGCTGGCCGCGATCGCCGGCAAGCCCGAGCTCTAGCGGCCTTCGGCCGGGATGTCTCAGCGCATCCCGAGCAGGACCTCGACCAGCGCCTGATCGAGTGCTTCGTTGTGGTAGCCGCGCTCGGCGAGTGCGTCGAGTGCTTCGCACTCGGACTTGAGTGCGGCCGCTTCGCCGGCTCCGCCCGGGGCGCTGGGCTGGGCGAGCTCCGGCGTCGAGGCGGCTTCGAGCAACCTCTGCACCTCGGGGAGCGAGTCGAACTGGCGCGCGCGCTCGGCGAGCGCCACGTAGGTGCGCATGCAGCCGCGGGCGAACTCCCAGACGCCGCCGGCGTCCTCGGAGCGGTACGCGTGGGCGTCGAAGTGCAAGCGGGCCGCCATACCCGGCCCGCTCGAGCAGCCTGACGAGCAGGAACGCCTCCTTGAGGTCCTCGGCGCCGAAGCGGAAGTCCTGGTCGTAGCGCCCGATTCGCTGCGAGTTGAGGTCGATGTGGAAGAGCTTGCCCGCCCACAGCGCCTGCCCGACGCCGTGGACGAAGGAGAGTCCGGCCATCGTCTCGTGGGCGACCTCGGGATTGACGCCGACCATCTCCGGGCGCTCGAGCGTCGTGATGAAGTGCAGCGCGTGGCCGATCGTCGGCAGGAAGATGTCGCCGCGGGGCTCGTTCGGCTTCGGCTCGATCGCGAACCGCAGCTCGTAGCCCTGTTCGACGGCGTAGTCGGCGAGGACGTTGATCGCCTCCCGGTAGCGCTCGAGCGCGTCGCGCGGGTCCTTCGCGACGCCGACCTCCGTGCCCTCGCGACCGCCCCAGAAGACGTAGACCTCGGCGCCGAGTTCGGCGCCGAGGTCGATCGAGCGCATCGCCTTGCCGATCGCCGCGCGCCGCACCCGCCGGTCGTTCGACGTGAACGCGCCGTCCTTGAAGGCCGGGTGGCCGAACAGGTTGGTCGTCGCCATGCCGACGCCCATGCCGCGTCTCGTCGAGCGCGCGCCTTGAACCGCGACGACGATCTGGTCGCGCGTGGCCGCGCTCGATCCCCACGGGATCAGATCGTCGTCGTGCAGCGACACGCCCCAGGCCCCGAGTTCCGCCAGGTGGTGGACGCTCTCGACCGGGTCCAGCTGCGGGCGGGTCGGCTCCCCGAATGGGTCGCGCCCCGGGTTGCCGACGGTCCACAGGCCGAACGTGAAGCGATGCGCGACCTCGCCGGTTCCGGCGGTGTCGGTGGTGGCGGCGGGTTGGACGGTCATCGTCGGTTCTCCTCTGGTGTCGTCGGTCGCTGGGCGCCGCTGATCGCGGGGTACAAAGCCCGGTAGAGCTCGATCTGCTCACGGTAGACCCGCGACCAGCCGGGATCCGGATCGATCGTCTGGGTGACCTGCACGGTCGCGTCGGCCGCCTCGCCGGCGTCGCGCCAGATCCCGCCGCCGATCCCCCCGAGCAGGGCGGCGCCGAAGGCGGCGCCCTCGTCCACGAGCGCTCGCGAGAGCGGCAGTTCGAGCACGCTCGCGACGATCCGAACCCACAGATCGCTTCGCGAGCCGCCTCCTGAAACGCGCCCCGAGGTGATCTGCGCGCCCGCGGCCAGCATCACATCGAGACAGTCACGCAGACCGAACGCCACGCCCTCCAGCACGGCGCGCACGAGCGCGCCGCGCCCGTGCCGCAGCGTCAGCCCCACGAACGCCCCGCGCGCCGATGGATCTGCGTGCGGGGTTCGCTCGCCCGCCAGGTAGGGAAGGAACACGAGCCCCTCGCACCCCGCCGGCGCCAGCTCCGCCTCCGCCAGCAGCTCCTCGAAGCTCACCGCACCGCCGATCGCTTCATGCAGCCACGCGAGCGACCCCGCGGCCGACAGCATCACTCCCATCGCGTGCCACGTCCCCGGCACGCAGTGACAGAACGTGTGGGTCCGGGCGTGCGCATCGGGCGCGAAACGATCGAGCGGCGAGAACACAACGCCAGAGGTCCCGAGCACGACCGAGCTCGGTCCCGGCCGCGTCACACCGACCCCGAGCGCACCGGCCGCCTGGTCACCCGCTCCCGCGGCGACTGGAACCCCGGCGCCGACGCCGGCCTCGTCGCGAGTCGTGCCGGACACCACATGCGACTCGAGCGCCGGCGGCAGCCAGTCCAGCGCGACCTCCAGGTCGCGGCACATCGCCTCGCTCCAGGACCGCGCGGCGACATCGAACAGCAGCGTCCCGCTCGCGTCCGAGACATCGGTCGCCCGCTCTCCGCAGAGTCGCAGTCGCACATAATCCTTCGGCAGCATCACCCCTGCGATCCGTGCATACGCCTCGGGCTCGTGCCGCCGCATCCACAGCACCTTCGGAGCGGTGAACCCCGTCAACGCGCGGTTCCCGGTCCGCGCGACCAGCTCGGGCAGACCCACCAGCGACTCGATCTCCTGGACCTCGGTGGCCGTTCGCTGATCGTTCCACAGGATTGCGGGCCGCAGCGGGCGATCCGTCGCGTCGAGCGCGACCAGCCCATGCATCTGACCCGACAGCCCGATCCCATCGGGCTCCCCCCCGACCCGTCGCAACTCCTCCAGCACCGCCGACGCGGCCGACCACCACTCCTCCGGATCCTGCTCGGACCACCCGGGCGCCGGAGCCAGCAACTCATACCCGGCGCTCGCGCGCGCCACCACCGCTCCGCCCTCGTCGACCGCGATCCCCTTCACGCCCGACGTCCCCACATCGAGACCGAACGCAGCCATCACCGATCCCCGGGCGAGGGCTCTGGAGGCTGGGCGCGACAGGTGGAGGCGGACATCAGCGGTGTGAGTGTGTCACACCGCGGACGTGGTCGTCCGGCCGGCAGGCCCCGCCAGGCCGCCTGCGGGGCGGCCCGGCGGAGCGGACGACGGCGAGGCTCAGCGGAACCTGATCTTGCCCGCGAGACTCTGTGTGTCGACCGTGAACCCGTACGCCGTTTGGCTTGTGAATGTGCCACCCGGCGGCAGCACGACGGACGGCCAGCCCGCTTGACCGATGTGGTTCGGGGAGTCCGGGTAGTGCTGCGTCTCCAGCGTGAAGCCGTCTCCCTGCCGGTAGACGTTGCCGCTGGTGCCGATCAGATCACCGACGAGGAAGTTGCCGCTGTAGAACTGCACGCCCGGCTGATCCGTGTACGCCCACAACGTCACGCCGGTGCTCGGCGCCTGCGCGACGGCGACGAGCCGATAGGAGCCATACCCGTTCAGCACCCAGTTGTTGTCGTAGCCGTGGGCGATCTGCAGCTGCTTGAACGCCCCGGAGGTGCCGTCGGGCAGGTTCGTGTCGCCGATGTTCTCACCGATTGGATGCATCGTCCGGAAGTCGTACGCCGTGCCGTTGACGGGCACGAAGTACGGAGCCTCCGGGATCAGATTCGTATTGACCGGCGTGTACTGGTCGCTGTTGAGCGCGAGCAACTGGTCATAGACGGTGCCGCTCGCCTCGCCGGCGAGGTTGAAGTACGTGTGGTTCGTGAGGTTGATGACGGTCGCCAGATCCGACGACTCGTTGACTGCGTTGTAGCTGATCTTCAGCTGGTTCTGCCGCATCAGGGTGAAGGTGACCGTCGCCATCACCGATGCCGGGAAGCCCGTGCACGCTGGTGTCAGCGTGGTGTCGCAGCCCTCTCCCGCTCCGAACAGGTTGGTGAGCTGCAGGGACACGGAGCCGGGTGCCGTCGAGGTGCTCGGCTGCCACACCTGTGTGTTCCAGCCGAGGTAGCCGCCGTGCAGCGTGTTCGTGCCGTTGTTGGCGTCGAGCGTATAGGTGGTGCCGTTCAGGCTGAACGAGGCGTTCGCGATGCGGTTGGCGTAGCGCCCGATCGTCCCACCGAAGTAGGTGTCACCGGAGCCACCCGCCAGCGGCCACGGCGTGGCGGTCGCTCCCTGCGTGAAGTCGGCGACGTAGTCGTCGAGGTTCGGGAAACCGAGTGCGACGTTCGTCGTGCCGCCCGAACCATTCGGGACGAGGATCGACTGGATCGTGCCACCGTAATTGGTGATGTTGACGCTCATCGAACCGTTGCTCAGTGTGAACAGGCTCACCGGGGCGCCGTTGACCGTGCCCCAGGGCGTGCTCGTGATCGCAAGGCCGCTGTTTGCTTGCGCGTGCGACCGTGCGTGCGTGGAGCGGTGCACCACCGTCCGGTGGCGCACCTGCGCCGAGCGAGCGCGAGGAGTGATGCTGTGGCCCGCGCCCGCTGCCAGTGCGGAAACTGGTCCAACCAGTGCGGTCAGGGCCAGGACCGCGCCGACCGAGGCAGCGACGATCGGCGCGCGGCGTAACATGCGGCAGTCCTGCATGAGATAGCCCCCTTTTCAGGGATGTGTTTAGTGGAGGTAACCGCGTTGAGGGCGGTACCGTTACAGGGTCGAGACGTACACCCCATCCTCTGCATTCACCAGACTGCAGAAAGTGGCGACGGTGACACGCGAGGGCCGGGCCTCCCGTACCTGGTTATGACAAATGATGGCGCAGCGCGAGTCTCCAGTCAAGTCGGTTTTCGTGTGCCGCTAGTGTCGGTGGTACCCAATGTGCACCGATGCAAACGTATGCCCTTCTGACGATGGGTGCGGCGCGCGCTCTCGGCTACTCCGATCGCGTCCGTGCTCTCAGTAGTGAATTAAGCGGTGCTTTGACACGCCGGATAGGCGCGCAATCGAATGGGACGCCGGGCGCCCAGGCTGGGCGCCCGAGGTTCGTTCGCGCGCCGCTCGAACTTCCGCTGATCGGCCGTCGGACGGGCAGACGGTCGCTCGTCCTGGGGAGGGCGCGGGCCGTCCGGCGATCCTGCGAGGCGGCGGGTGGCAGAATTTCAGACTGCGGGCTTGGCGGCCCCGGAATCTGAAGGCTCGAGTTCAAGCAGGGCGCGGCGCGCGCGGACCCGGTCAGCGGGAACCCGCGGGGTTGCGACGGCACCACCTCGGAGCGTGATCGATGACAGCGGGCGACAGGGCGCAAGAGCGGGTCGAGACATCGGTCGGCACGTTGCCGATTCCGATGACGAGGCTTCTCGGGCGCGACGGCGCCGTCGCCGAGCTCAGCTCGCTGGTCTGGGGAACGCGAGTTCTGACGATGTGCGGCCCCGGCGGCATCGGCAAGACACGCCTCGCGCTCGCGCTGGCCGACGCGGTACGCGAGGATTTCGTCGGCGGCGCCTGGTGGGTCGACCTGTCCTCGACGTTCGAGGCGGGTCTCGTCGCGCAGGTCGTCGCCAACACGCTGCGGCCGGACGCCGGGGTCGGCGACCCGTGGCCCGCGATGCTCCAGTCGCTGAGCGAATCGACCCTGCTCGTGCTCGACAACTGCGAGCAGGTGGCCGGCGCCTCCGCCGAGCTGGTCGCGAGGCTGCTCGAACGGGCTCCGGGGGTTCGCGTCCTCGCGACGAGCCGCCAGCCGCTCCACGTTCCTGGCGAACGCGTCTGGAGGGTCGCCGGCCTCGATCAGGGTGCCGTCGAGCTGTTCCTCGACCGCGCGCGCGACGCGTCGAGCGCGTTCTCGGACGACGCGCCTGGCACGCGCGAGGCGGTGGAGCGGATCTGCCGCCTGCTGGACGGGATGCCGCTGGCGATCGAGCTGGCGGCCGCCCGGGTGTCCGTGCTCGGGGTGCGGCAGATCGCCGACCGTCTTCAGCGGAGCACCGGCGTGCTCGGACAGGGCTCGAGCGTCGCGCCCGAGCGGCACCAGACGCTCCGGGGCGCGCTCGACTGGAGCCACCGCCTCCTGACCGATGCCGAGTGCCGGCTCTTCCGGCGCCTGGCTCCGTTTCGAGGCGGCTTCTCGCTGACGGCGGCCGAGACCGTCTGCGCTGACGAGACGCTGCCGGGAGACGAGATCCTCGAGCTGCTCAGCCGCCTCGTCGACCAGTCGCTCGTCCACGTCGAGCACGATGCGCTCGAGCCCCGCTATCGCCTGCTCGTGTCGGTGCGCCGTTACGCGACCGAGAAGCTCGACGAGCGACCCGAGGAGGCGGCGGCGGTCCGCGGCCGGCACGCGGTGTTCTTCCACACGCTCGCCGGTCGCGCCCGCGACGCGGCGACCGGACCCGAGCACCTGCGCTGGCTGCAGATCCTCGAGTTGGAGCGCGACAACCTCAGCCAGGCCCTCGGCTGGCAGCTCCAGTTCGCTCCCGCGCAGGCGGCGCCGCTCGCGTCGAGCCTGTGGCCGTTCTGGTATCAGCGCGGCTACTACCGGGAGGCGCGCGGCTGGTTCGAACAGATCCTCGCGGGTGCGCCCGAGATGCTCGAGGCCGAGCGCGCCGAGCTCCTGATGCGGCTCGGCGAGGTCGCGTTCCTCCAGTGCGATTACGCCGTCGCGGTCGACCACCTGGAGCGCGCGCTGGCGCTGATCGACGAGCGGGACGACCCGCGCACCGTCGCCGCCGCGCTCCAGCGCCTCGGCTCGATCGCGCGCGAACAGGCACGCTACGGCAGCTCCCGCGAACTCCACCGCCGCAGCCTCGCGCTGTGGGAGCGTCTCGGGGACGAGGGCGGAGTTGCGGCGTCGAACAACTATCTCGGTTTCGTCGAGTGGCTCGCCGGCGCACCGGCGGCGGGCACGGCGCTCTGCGAGGCGGCGCTGGTCGCGTTCGAGCGCCGCGGCGACGTCGCGCAGGCCGCCTCGACGCTCGTCAACCTCGGTGCATGCGGGCTCTACGGCGGCGAGCTCGACGCCGCGGGCGAGTGCCTCGAGCGTGCGCTCGCGCTGTCGCGCCGGATCGGGTTCGAGGAGGGCATCGCCTGGTCCCTGCACGAGCTTGCGGTTCTGGGGCGCCGCCGCCGCCGCTCGGTCGCCGACAACCTCGCGCAGCTGCGCGAGGCGCTCGCGATCCACCTCCGGCTCGGTGATCGCTGGCGCGCCGCGTCGGTCCTGGAGGAGATCGCGGCCGCGGTGCTGGCGCGCTCCGACCCGAAACTGGCGGTCGAGCTGCTGGGCGCCGTCGACGCCCATCGCCGGCGCCTCGGAACGCCGATCCCGCCCGCCGAGCAGTCCGATCGCGACGCGACCGCGGCGCGGCTGCGCGGCCGGCTCGGCGGCGCGACCTTCACCGCCGCCTGGACCGACGGTGCCCTCGTCGACCTCGATGCCGTCATTCCCCGCGTGCTCGAGGTCATGACCGCGAGCGGCGATGACGCCGAGGCCCCGGCCGGGCGGTCGCTCGTCCCGACGCTCACAGGCCGCGAACTCGACGTGCTGCGCCTCGTCAGCGAGGGGCACACGAACGCGGAGATCGCGTCCGCGCTCTACATCAGCCCGAGCACTGCCGGTGTTCACGTCTCGAACATCCTGCGCAAGCTCGGTGCCAAGCGCCGTGTCGACGCGGCCGGCATCGCCCACCAGCTCGGCCTCCTGACGGCTGCCTAGGCGAGCTCGGCAGCGACCTGCTCGCGGCCCCGGTACAGGCGGCTCATGATCGTGCCCTCCTTGGTTCCGAGCGCGCGTGCCGCCTCCCGGTACGAGAGCCCGCACACGTCGACGGCGACGACGGCCTCCCGGAGCGGGTCGCTGAGTCGTGTCAGTGCCTCGTAGATCGCGCTGCCCGCGACGGACTGCTCGATCGGATCGATCGGGGACTCGAGCGCCTCGATCGTCTCGCCGGCCGGGATCGTGTCTCGCGGCGAGCGCTGCTGGCGCGTGCTGATCCAGGTGTTGCGCAGGACGCGCATCAGGTAGGCGAGATCATCGTCGCGGCGGACGAAGCGTGGGCGGCGCAGCACTCGCTCGTACGTGTCCTGGACGAGATCCTCGGCATCGTGGCGGGAGCCGCACAGACCGTACGCCGCGCGGTAGAGGCGAGCGGCGTGGCTCCCGATCGCCTCGGGGTCGAGCCGCCGGGTCGGACTCTCTGGTCGGGTCGCGATTGCCGCTGACATCAGATCACCGCGCCTGACAGTAGATCCGGGCGCGCGTCCGGACAATCGTGCGAACGGTCAAACCTTGCGACGGCTGTTTAGGCCGCCCGCGCGACTGTTTAGAGGCCGGCGAGTCAAGTCCTCTGTCAAAGTTCGCCCTGGTCGCACGCGACCATCGATTGCAGACGCGGGAGATGGCTCGGATCAGACCGCAACTCGATACCGATACGGGGGACCGCGAAAGGCTCGACCCGTGGTCGTGCTGACCTGCCCGGAGTGCAGCGCCGAGAGTCCCCAGGACTTTCGCTTCTGCCCCGGCTGTGGATCGCCGCTGTCGGCTTCCGAGCCGGCGCGCCGGACGCGCAAGGTCGTGACGGCGTTGTTCTGCGACGTGGCGGGCTCGACGGCGCTGGCCGAGCAACTCGATCCGGAGATTCTCGGTCGCGTCCTTGGCCGCTACTTCGGGGTCATGCGGGAGACGATCGAGCGCCACGGCGGCAGCGTCGAGAAGTTCATCGGCGATGCCGTGATGGCGGTCTTCGGGATCCCGCGCGTCCACGAGGACGACGCGCTGCGCGCTGTGCGGGCGGCGGCCGAGATCCGTGAGCGGCTGCCCGCCGTGGCTCGCGAGGTTGGCGTCGAGCTCCGATTCCGAACGGGGGTCAACACCGGCCGCGTGATGATGGGAGCGGGCGGCTCCACGGTGATCGGCGACGCGATCAACGTCGCGGCGCGGCTCGAGCAGGCTGCGGCGCCCGGGGAGATCCTGCTCGGCGACGAGACGCTGCGCCTCGTCCGGGACGCCGTCCGGGTCGAGCCGCTCGATCCCCTGCGGCTGAAGGGCAAGTCGGAGCCGGTTCCGGCCTACCGGCTCGTCTCGGTCGATCCGACCTCACCTGGCGTCGCCCGGCATTTCGATGTCGCGCTCGTCGACCGCGAGCGCGAGCTGACGGCGCTCGAGGAGGCTTGGGAGCGGTCGGTGCGGGCGTCGAGCTGCCAGCTGTTCACGGTCATCGGGGCAGCCGGCGTCGGCAAGTCGAGGCTCGTCAGCGAGTTGCTCACGCGCCTTGGCGACCGGGTCACGGTCCTCACCGGCCGCTGCCTGCACTACGGCGAAGGGATCACGTTCTGGCCCGTGGTCGAGGCGCTGTCCGCGGTCGGCAGCCGGGCACACGAGGTCGTCGCCCGCCTCGGCTCCGGCACCGCCGCCAGGCCTGAGGAACTGTTCTGGGACGTCCGGGAGCTGCTCGAGTCACTCGCCCGGGAGCGACCAGTGCTGCTTCACGTCGACGACCTCCAGTGGGCCGAGGCCCTGCTCCTCGATCTGCTCGAGCACGTCATCGACCTCTCCCGACAGGCGCCGATCCTGGTGCTCTGTACGGCGCGCTCCGGTCTGTTCGAGTACCGCCCGGAGTGGGGCGCCGGCCAGCCGAACGCCACGACCGTGCTGCTCGATCCGTTCGGCCCAGCGGATTCGCGGGCGTTGCTCGAGCGGCTCGGCGACCGTCTCGACCCGGTCGCGCAGGCCCGCGTCGTCACGGCCGGCGACGGCAACCCGCTGTTCCTGCTCGAGATGGCCGCGCTGGCGCAGGAGCGTGGCACGGTCGAGATGCCGCCGACGATCCAGGCGCTGCTTGCGGCGCGCATCGAGCACCTCGACGCCGAGGAGCGCGAGCTCCTCGAGCACGGCGCGGTCGAGGGCGAGGTCTTCCACCGGGATGCGATCGAGGCGATGGCCTCCGAGCGGCTGGCACGCCGGCTCGACACGCTGCTCGCCGGGCTCGTGCGCAAGGAGCTGGTCCGCGCGCACCCGCCGGCGTTCCGCGGCGAGCAGGCGTTTCGCTTCCGCCACATCCTGATCCGGGACGCCGCCTACGACCTGCTGGCGAAGGCGACGCGCGCCGAACTCCACGAGCGGTTCGCGGCGTGGCTCGAGGAGCAGGCGAGCGACGTCGTCGAGTTCGACGAGCTCGCCGGCTGGCACCAGGAGCAGGCGGTTCGCTACGCGCGCGAGCTTGGTGAGCGCTCCGATCCGGAGCTGAGCGCCCGCGCGGCGCGGCATCTGCACATCGCCGGCCACCAGGCGAGCCGCCGCGCCGACGCCGCCGGCGCCAGGAATCTGCTCGAGCGGGCGCTCGAGCTCGCATCGACGGACGCCGGCCGGCGCGCGCTGGTCGCGATCGACCTGGCCGCGGAGCTGCTGATGCTGGGCGAGCAGGGCCGCGTCGACGAGCTGCTGACGAGCTGCGAGTCCGATCCCGAGGTCGCGGCCCGCGCCGCGCTGCTGCGCCTCGAATGGCAGGCGAGCACCGGGACGACGACGCTCGCCGAGATCGAGCCGCGGCTGACCGGGCTACTCGCCGAGCTCGCCGCGGCCGGCGATGAGCACGGCCTCGCCCGAGCTCACATGCTCGGGTACCGCGTCAACTGGGTGCGCAGCCACGCGGCTGCTGCAGGGCGCGAGGCGCGGCTCGCGGCGGAGCATGCCGAGCGGGCGGGTGACGAGGGGCTGAAGGCGCGGGCGCTCGCCTTCTACGTGAGCACGATGATCTTCGGTCCCGCGCACGTCCGGAGCTTCGCCGCCGAGCTCGAATGGGTGGCATCGGTCGGGCGCGGCGGCATCCTCGAGTGCGTGATCGAGTGGGGCCTGAGCACGATCGCGAGACTCGAGGGGCGCTTGGTCGACGCCCGCCGGCACGCGGAGGCCGCCCGCGACGCCGGCCGCGCGCTCGGCGCCTGGCTGGAGGCGGGGGGCTGGGATGCGATCCGGGAGGTCGAGGTGCTCGAGGGCAATCTGGACGGCGCGCTCGCCGCGCTCGAGCGCTGCGACGCGATCTTCGAGCAGACGGGTGAGACCGCGCTCCGCTCGACGGTCCTGGCGCGGATCGCGGATCTGCACGCAGTGCGCGGCGAGCCGGGGGCCGCGCTCGACGCGATCGCCCGCTGCGAGGCGCTCAGCGCCGCTGAGGACGCGGTCAACTTTGCGCTGACCAACGGCGCGCGCGCCCGGCTTTCGCTGCTTGCCGGCGACGTCGAGGCTGCAGCGCGCTCGGCGGCCGAGGCGGTCGAGCATGCGTTCAGCGCCGAGTTCCCGTGGTGGCAGGCGTACGCCAAGCTCGGACAGGCCGAGGCTTTCGCGGCGGCAGGGCGCCGCCAGGAGGCGATCGCCGCGGCCCGCGATGCGATCGCCGTGTGCGCGGCGCGGGGCGACCGGCCCTGGCGCGAACGCGCCCAGGCCGTGCTGGACGAGCTCTGAGGGTGGGCGCGCGCCCGGATGTGCCGTCAGGCGCGGCTGCCGAGCATGAACTCGCCGACCGCGACTTCGGCGTGCGGCTCGACGCCCGCCAGGCGGGTGAAGCGTCGCGAGTCGCCCACGCCGAGCGCGCACGGAGCCAGCCCGATTGCCGTGGCGACGAGGTACATCGTCGCGTACAGGGCGCCGACGTTCTTGAGGGTGAGCGCGTAGGCGATCCCGGCGTATTTCCAGGAGACGCGACTGAAGCGCGCGGAGATCGCGAGCAGCACCTGTGGCCGGGTGCCGGATCCGCACGCGGCGGTGGCGGCGGCGAGCAGCGCCTCGGTGTCGGCGTTCGGCGCGGAGATCGAGATCACGCCGTGCCCCACGGCGTCGTAGCGGTAGAAGCCGGACTCGAGTCCGGCGCAGCGGTCGACCACCAGGTACAGCTCGAGCTCGTAGCTGGCGCCGGCGCTCGGATATGGCCGGCGGGTGGTCGGGCCGAGCGGCTCGGGGCCTGGCACGATCTCGCGCACGCGGGCGCTGTGGAACAGGAACACCCCGAGGTCGGCGACCGACATCGGAACCCGACCCTGTTCGCGCACCGAGCGCCTGGCCTCGAGGACGCGATCGAGCCCGGCGGCGGGCGGCAACAGGGCGGCCGGACGCGGCAGCGGGATCGCCGGCCGCATCCGCGGCGCGATCGACGGGGTCGGGCCGAGCCGACCCGCGAAGCGATACGTCCCGCCCAACTCCCCGTCGTGTCCGCCGACGCGGCTGCGCCAGTGAAACAGGAGGTCATGGAACTCCCATTGGGCCAGCACCGCTGAATCGTCGATCTGCGCCTCACCGGTCTTGCGGACCGGTGAGGCGGCGAGATTGGAGACGAGCAGTTCGATCAGCGCGTGGATCTCCCCCGGATGCTCCGAGCGTGCGAGCAGGCTCGTGACGTCGACTCCGCGGGCGAGTTCGTCCAGGCACGCGAGGGCCTCGCCGCGCAGCGCGATCGTCCCGACGCCCAGCGGGGTCTGGAGGATCAGCTCGGCACCGTCGCGCCTGATGTGGGCGAAGCGCGAGAGGGCGACCCGGCCGCCCGGAATCGGCGCGAGGCGGAAGCCGGGCGCCATCGGACGCAGTTCGGCGATGCACCCGGACCCGGCGCTGGTCGCGAACGTGATCACGCCGGCATCGGCGTAGGCGTGCAGGGCGCGGTAGAGCCGGACCGCGCCTCCGGGGGAGGCGGCCGCGGCCGCCTCCAGGTCCGCGAGGCTGCGGGGACCCCCGGCGAGGAGCGGTGGGCGCAGCGCCACCGCCAGGTCGCTGCGCGGCCGGACCTCGAGTGACGAGGCCGTCTCGGCGGTCATACGAACATCGCGATCGGGTTGAGGTCCGCTTCCGCGTTGCGGTGCGCGAGCCAGCCGAGTGCGACCGGGACATCGAACAGCCGGCCCGGGGCGAGCCGCGCGAGGTAGTGCCTCAGCCCCGGGACGATCACTTTGACGACGGGCAGGCCGATGTCAGGGCGCGTCTGATCGAGCACGAGGACCTCGAAGCCTCGGGCTTCGAGGTCGGCGGTGGCGGCGCGGAAGCGCTCCGCGGCGCTCGCGCTGCCCTGGTCGGGAGCCGCCGCGAGTGCGGTTCGCGGCGCCGCAGGTGCCGGTGCCAGGTAGGGGTGGTCGCCGATCGTCGCCTCGGTCCACCAGTTGACGGTCGCCGCGTCGGTGATCCCGTAGCGCGTGCGCCCGGCAGCGTCGCGCTCGATGACGGCAGGCACGAACTGATTCATCTCCGTGAGCGCCCGGGACGCGGCGATGCCGGGGTCGCGGTGGGCGCCGAAACCGAAGATGATGTCCTCGGTGGGACCGTCCACGCGGCGGCTGACCGCGGCGAAGGTCGGGACGTTCAGGTCATCGGTCAGGTCGAGCAGCCAGAACTCACGGCCGGCGCGCGTGTAGAACGCCTCGAGGTCAGCCAGCCACGAAGGGTCCAGCCCGGCCGGGTCGACACCCGGCCGCGGGATCCGGTTGTACCACCAGACCGCCACTGTGTCACGCTCGACCACCTCGTAGAGCCCATGCAGGCACGCTTCGGCGAGTGTCGCGCCCGCCGCGTTGCCGTTCGAGTCAGCCCATGCCACAAACCGTCCCTCGTCGTGCGGGTATCCGTAATACAGGTAACTCGTCGGCAGGTATCTCGTCGTCTCGTGTGTCAGCGACCACACGGGTGACCAGTCGAGGACCATCTCCGGATCGAAGCGCCGTGGAACCACCTGAAAGCCGCTACCCCGTGCGAGCCACTCGTCGCGCTCGTCGTACTGGCTCTCGGAATAGAGCATGCAAGTGCGTGGGTCGACCGCCGTCCCCCCGAGCGCGGTGAATGTCGAGCGGATCGTCGGCTCGGCGCCGGTGAAGACGCCTGAGTACCGTTCGAGTGCCTCGCACAGCGCGCCCGTGCGGGCCTGAGCCTCAGAACGGCCCTTGCCGCCGCTGAAGAGCCGCAGCGTGTTGGCGGCCACCGGCGGCGTGTCCAGCACGAGCGCATGGTTGAGCCCCGCCGTGTACGCGTGGATCGGTGTGCCCGCGATCTGCGGCGATGGCTTCACCCAGGCGACGACTCCGGTCAATGGGCTGATGAGATGTGCGTAGCGCGCGAACACGGCCTCCGGTGCCTCGAACCGTTCACCGCCGTCCCGTCCCACGACGGGCCTGCGGTCACTGCCGAGCTCGGGGTGGCGGACCGGCGGGATGGAGACGCTCGTGAATCCGCAGGCCGGGCACTGCGGTCGCCGCACCACGGTGTGCGCCGAGACCGCGAGCGCCACCGGTTCGAGCACGAGCAGCGTGGTTCCCGGTGGCGTCGCACTCGGGGCCTGCGACAGCCACCTGGCGATCTGTGTCGCGAGCATCGAGTACGCGTGGAGGGCGACGAGGCGCGACTCGGACCGGCTCGGCGGCTCGCCGTATCGCCGTACGCCGCGACGGCGCAGGTACCGCTCGACAGGGCTGTTGCGCAGCAGTCGCTCGGCCAGACACCGCCAGCATCCGGTCTGCCCGGGACTGAACGCGGGTCCGACCCAGGCGTTCAGGCCGGTCGGCTTGACCGGCAGCCACGGACGCCCCGCCGCGCGCGCCCAGGCGTCGAGTTCCTGCAGGCTCGGGTCGAGGTAGTCGTCGACTGCGACGACGAGCAGCGTGCAGGCGTCGATCGCGGAGGTCACGGGCAGGCCGAAATCCGCGAGCGGCTCGGTCACGACCGGGTGGTGTGCGGCCGTCAGGGAGAGCGTGCCGATCGACACGCCGGCGAGCAGGGCCGGCACGTGCACCTCGGGAACCCCCAGTTCCGACCAGAGCGCGGCCACGGATGGCGGGATGCCGGCCGATTCGACGATCAGCCCGGCGCCGGCGAGCGATGCCAGCGCTGTGAACACGTCGGCGCGGTCGAACCGGGCACGCAGCAGGCTCGCGATCTCGAGCGCGGTGCGGGTGCCGTCGATCAGCGGCACGGCCTCAAGCGCGACGGGATCGTGGACCAGCGCCGAGCCGCTCTCTGACACGAACGCGACGGCCTCGCCCGCGACCAGGTCCGCGCGAAAGCGCGAGCACACGATCGGCCGCGCGGGGGGCCGCGGGTCGAGCACCCTGCTACCGAGTCACTCGCAGGCGCCCGGGCGTCTCACGGGGTGCCGGGCGGGCCGCCTGACGGCGGCCCGCCGAACCACTGCGGCGGCGCGGGCTCGGCCGAACCCCCCTGGCCTGGCGTGGTCGGTGGCGCCGATGGATACGGGGCCGCCGGTAGGTAGCGCATCGACGCGTAGACGGCCGGAACGTAGTGGGACGGATAGGCCACCGCTTGGATCGGCGGGGCCGACGGGTAGGCGGCTGCGTGCATCGGCTGGGCGGAGGGATACGCCGCCGCTTGCACCGGCGGTGCGGACGGGTAGGCGGCTGCGTGCATCGGCTGGGCCGAGGGATACGCCGCGGCTTGCACGGGCGGCGCCGACGGATATGGCGCGGACGGATACGCCGCGGCTTGCACGGGCGGCGCCGACGGATATGGCGCGGACGGATATGGCGCGGACGGATATGGCGCGGACGGATACGAGGACGGCGGGTAGGCGTACACGATCGGCGGGTAGGCCGCGAGTGGCGGTGCGGCCGCCGCGGCGGCGGCGAAGCGCGCGTGCTCCTGGTCGATCGCTGCAACCGCGGCCGCGAGTGTCGGCCTCAGATCGGTCGCGACGTTGACACCGGACGGAACCTCGACGCCCATCGCCTGCAGGACCCCAGCGGGGTCGTGCTCGAGATGCTGGCGAAGCGCGGGGTCCTCGAAGGCGCGGGCAACGACCCGGGCCCATGCGATCTCGAGCTGCGGAGTGACTCCTGATGCCTCGCCCTGCGGGGACGCGCCAAGCTCTTCTTCCGGCACCACAACCACCTCCTTGGTGAGAAGCGCAGTTCCCTGACGACCGCGCCCTGCGCGATTATGACGGCGCGAGGGACCGGGCCGCGTTGCGATCCGTCCTCGCCGCCGGAGTGCGGCGCTCGCTCCCCGGCGTCACAGCTTCGGCGCCGGCGGGATGCCGAGCTCGCGCTCCTGCAGGTCGATCGCGACCTGCAGGAGCGGCGCCTCGCCGCCGCTCGGGGCGATCAGCGAGATGCCCGCCTGCCAGCTGACCGGCAACGAGGCGGCCGGCATTCCGGTCATGTCCCACATCGCCGTCAGCGCGATCATCGGGTCCCCGGCGCCGCCCGCGTGCCCCCGCTCGTATCCGGGGCCGCGACCGTAGGGAACGATCGGCAGCGTGGGCTCCAGGATCACGTCGACGTCGTGTTCGGCAAACCAGTCGGTCCACGCGGCCGCACCCTCCGCTCGCCGCTGCTGAGCCTCGATGTACGCCTGCGCGTCGGTGAAGTTTCGCGCCAGCTCGACGAACTCCGCAATCGATGGGCGGTAGCGATCGTGGCTGTGCGAGAGCGCGCGGTGATAGGTCCAGACGTCGGCGAACAGGACGGTCGAGAGGTCGTCCCAGGGCAGCGCCCACGGCGCCGGACGCGTCAGCACGCGAGCGCCGAGC
Source organism: uncultured Solirubrobacterales bacterium (assembly GCA_963705995.1). Taxonomy (GTDB): domain Bacteria; phylum Actinomycetota; class Thermoleophilia; order Solirubrobacterales; family Solirubrobacteraceae; genus Palsa-465. Next base: position 81,334 of record CAVPLN010000032.1, on the reverse strand, counting down.
GCGGCGGTCGCCTGCACGGCGCGGTCGAAGGCCGCGGCGACCTCCGGCTCGATCCCGATGCCGTCGGTGCGATCGGTGAGCGCGACCGTGAGCCCCGCAAGTGGTTTGGCGCCGTGCCGGGCCTGGGTCGGAAGCCCGGTGAGTGGCGACGCGGGCGGGTGGATCGCCGACGCTCGCGCCCCACCCGCGGCCATCCCCTCGAGCAGGGCCGCGCAGTCGGCGACGGTCCGCGCCATCGGGCCGGCGTGGTCGAGCGAGCCCGACAGCGGGATCACCCCTTCGAGCGGGATCCGCCCATGGGTCGGCTTGATCGTGCTCGTCCCGCAACAGGCAGACGGGATCCGCAGCGAGCCACAGGTGTCACTCCCGAGCGCCGCCGGTGTCATCCGCGCCGCCAGCGCCGCGGCGCTGCCGCCGCTCGAACCGCCCGCGACGCGTGTCAGGTCGTGTGGGTTGCCGACCTGATCGGTCGTTCCTCCAGCGGCGAACTCGTGGGTGTGGGTATGCCCGAGTGCCACCATCCCCTGCTTGCGCAGGCGTGCCCATGCCGTCGCGTCGCGCTCGGAGATGTTGCCCTCCAGCACCCGGCTCGACGCGGTCAGCGGCAGCCCGGCGATTCCGTACAGATCCTTCAGCGCCAGCGGGATACCACACAGCCGGGGCGCGTCGGCGCCGGCCCGGGCGAGCAGCGTATCCGCGGCCCGCGCGTGTTCGCGGGCGAGCTCGGGATACACGCGAACGAACGCGTTGATCGCGTCGGGCGTGCCGTCGAAGCTCGGCTCCCCGCCGTCGCGCCGCTCGATCCGCGCCAGGCACGCGTCGGTCAGTTCGAGCGAGGAGAACCGCCGCTCGCGCAGGCCGCTCGCGGCTTCGAGGACGCCGAGGTCAGCAAGTTCGCCGCCGCTCATCGGCGCAAGCCTATTGAACGCGCGAGCGCCTGTCCTCGAATGGTCGTCGAAGCGGTACCGTGAACGCCATGCCCGACTCCCGGATCGTGTACTCGACGACCGACGGCGATCTGCGCAAGGCGCGGGATCCCGGTGTGAGGCAGCGACAGGCCGACGGCGATCGGGTCAAGGTGCGCTGCGAGGTCGCGGGCCGCCGCGGCAAGGCGGTGACGACCATCTCGGGTGTGCCCGTCGACGACGCGGGTCTGAGGCAACTCGCCGGCAAGCTCAAGAAGCGGTGTGGCGTCGGCGGCTCGGTCAAGGACGGCGTGATCGAGATCCAGGGCGACCATCGCGACGTGGTCCTCGAGATCCTCAAATCCGAGGGCTACACGCCCGTGCTCGCCGGCGGCTGATGCGCGTCGACAAGTGGCTGTGGACGTCGCGGCTGTTCAAGACGCGGTCGCTCGCCGCCGACGCGGTCAAGGGCGGCCGGGTGAAACTGGGCGGGGTCGCCATCAAGCCCGGTCGCGACGTCGGTCCCGGCGACGAGCTCGAGATCACGGTCGGCCAGACGCGCCGGACCGTGATCGTCCGCGGCGAGGCGGAGCGCCGGGTCTCGGCCACCGATGCCCGGAGCCTCTACGACGAGACGGAGGCGAGCGTCGCCGAACGTGAACGGCAGGCGGACCTGCGGCGGCTCGCCGGACCGATCCCGCTCGGTACCCGCCCGACCAAGCGTGACCGGCGCCGCTACGACACGGGCCGCCACTGACGCCTGAGCGCGCGCGTCCGCTGTTCGCAAGAAGTGTCAACATCGCCTTGCGTTACGCACGTGTGTTGTGTACCCTGCGTTGAAACCCAGTGAGGTAATGACTCGATGACCGCCCCGACCAACATCCACGCAGTGCTCGCCAGCGCTTCACGGCGCGCGTCGATGTCGGACGGCGTGAAGGCGCGCACGGGCACACGTTCCCTCGCTGCAGGGCGCACCGGATAGACCGGAGCGCGCAAACCACTGTCAGCGAGGGCGGCCCACGGGCCGCCCTTTTTTGTTCCCCGGACCCGATGCAGGGAGGTGATCTCCATCTGAACTGAGACCGGCAGTACCTGACGACCATGCGCTGTTGACATGTGAGTGCCCGCGAAGCCTGCACAGACAGGTGACGGTCGCCCCATGTCTCTTCTGGCACTCAGCGGCCGTGGTCCGCAGTGAACCCTGAAGTGTACGATCAGAAAGGAGTCGGTGCTATGCGACCCGTCGGTGACGAGTACGAGTACGAGTACCGGCAGCTGCGCCGTACCCAGCCGCTGGGCCCCGAACTCGAATACCGCCTCCGCCGGCCGCGCGAGCTGGCACGCCACGCCGTCGGGACCGGCGCGCTGGGCGGAGTGCCCCGCAGGCAGCGCCTGTCGGCGTGGCCGCGCATGGTCCGCGTTCTGTGGCCACGCGCTGCGCGCCCGCCGGGCTGAGAAGGGGCGGCAGGACGCCGGACGGTTGACCGGCGTCCTGCCTGCTCAGGGTCCACAGCGAACTACGGACTCTCAGGCGCCGAGCACCGGTACCAGCAGGTGCGAATCGAATCGCCCGCCGGTGTGGATCAAGTGGTCGCCGCGGTTGCGGGTGATCTCGTGCAGGCTTGCGATCAGCGGACGCGCGTAGACGTTCACATCACCGCCCTGCACGACGAGCCGAAGCGTCTCGCCGGAGTGGAAGTGCGTGCCCGACGGCCAGATCTCGATATCGACTGCGACCGGGACGCCGGGCGCGAGCCGCTCCTCGTGGCGGTGGGTGTGCCACGGCTGCCAGGGGGTCGTGCGGGCGAGGTCGAGTTCGCGGTGCGAGGCGCGCAGCCAACCGAGCGCGACGTTGCCGTCATCCATCGCCGCGTAGAACGGGAACGGCACGAACTGCCCGCCGGCGTCGAAGCGCTGGATCGCGACGAACAGGTCCATGTCGTCGGAGCCGTCCGCCTCGACCCACAGCCGCAGCTTCATATGGCCGACGAGCTCGACTGACTCCTCCAGCGCCCAGTCGAAGCAGGCGCGGCCACCCGTCTCGGTCGCGGCGTACCTCGTCGCGGACTCCTCGGCCGCCGGAGCGGCCGTCAGCGTGCCAGCCGCCGCGTCGAGGTACAGAGCGCGGTATTCGGTCCGCGCCGGTGGCCATTCGCGCAGGGTCCGCTCCGTGCCGACGTACGCGCGCTCGCGCACCTCCAGCCGCACGCGCGGCCAGCTGGGAACGTCATTGTCGACCCCGCGCAGGAAGTGATCGAAGAAGGCGATCTGCTTGGCGACGCTCTCCGGGCGGTGATAGTGCTCCCATTTCTTGCGGCCGTGGACCTCGAGCCACTTCTGTGTGGACGCGATGCGCTTGAACCCCTCGAGTGTGCCGCGTGTGTGCAGTGAGTGGTCCGACCAGCTCGCGACCACGTAGGCGGGTGTGACGATTCGCTCCAGCTCCGCGGCCTTCGTCTCCCAGTAGGCATCGAACAGCGGGTGTGCGTCCACCATTGCCATCACGTCCTCGACGCGCCCGAGCGAGTAGGTCGTCCCGATCGTCCAATGCGCGGGGAAGCGTGAGTCCGGGATCCCGCCGTGGAAGAAGAACTCGCGATACATGTCGCTGACGCCCTCCCAGCAGTTGAGCGCCATCAGATGTGGCGGCTGCAGGGCCGCCACCTGCCACTGGATCTGGGTGAGGTAGGAGACGCCGGTCATGCCCACGCTCCCGTTGCACCAATCGCGCCCTGCCGCCCACTCGATCGTGTCGTAGCAGTCGACCGCCTCCTGGCGCGAGTCGATGTAGGTCGCGTCGCCCTCCGAGCACCACAGGCCACGCGGGTCGACGTTCACGATCCCGTAGCCGAGCGGGCACCAGTGCGTCGGATCGGGACCCTCGAAGATCGTGTACTTCGCGTCGACCCACTCCCTCCGCACCCCCGCACCCGGGAACCGTCCGTAGATCTCGAACGTCGGGAAGTGCTTGCCGTAGGGGCCCCAGCAGAGGATCGCCGGCACCTCGACGTCCTCGTCGGGGCGGAACACGTCGGCGTAGAGCGTGACGCCGTCACGCATCACGATCGCGACATCTCTTTCGATGAACATCCCGCGGTCGCGCTCCGTGCGGTGGCCGAGGCCCGGGTGACCGCCTTCCGCCGGCGGCTTGCCGTCCCGCATGATCACGTCGAACGGCGCTGCGCGCGAACCAGTCACGACCCGCTGAGCGTAGCCGAATCGGGCGCTATGGTCTGCCGCGTGAGCGAGCAGCGCCAGTCGAACGCCGGCACGGCCGCATGGCACCGCCGGCTCCATCACACCGGACACGACCAGCTGAGCGAGGAGACCGCGCAGACCTCGGGGATGCGCCGCTACGAGGCGATCTCCGGCGCTCGCAACGGCTCACGCAAGATCTGGATGGGCGAGAGCCACATCGAGCCCGGGATGATCTCGGGCGACCACCACCACGGCGAGGCGGAGACGGGGATCTACGTCGTGCGCGGCCACCCGGTGTTCGTGTTCCTCGAGGAGGGCGGTGAGCGCCGCGTGCACACCGAGCCGGGCGACTACGTCTACGTGCCGCCCTACGTTCCGCACCGTGAGGAGAATCCCTCGCCATCCGAGCAGGCCGTGGTCGTGCTCGCTCGCAGCACGCAGGACGGCATCGTCGTCAACCTGCCGAGCCTCCGTGCCGAGGTGCCGGAACTCGACGCGCTGATCGCGGAGCTTGGCCCGGACGCCGGTTGAGGAGGGCTCCCGCGCGCGAGAATGGGCGCGTGGGTGAACTGACCGCCAGGCGGATCGCCATGGCCGCCGCCGCGGCCGGTCTCTCGGTCGATGATGTCTGCTCGGAGGCGCGCCGGTTTGGTCTGCTCGGGTGGGTCCGGCTGACTGATGACGGGGCCCTCAGCGTGCACGCCGAGGGGCCGGGCGACGCGGTCGAGCGGCTGCTCGGGTCGCTGCGCTCAGCTGCCTCCGGCGACGCGCTCTCGGAGTCCCTGGTTGCAGTCGAGGGCCACGAGCAGTTCGCGGTTCGCGGCCGGCCGGCCGGGGTGTTCGTCGTCCAGGAGCACCAGGCGACGGCCCATCACTTCGACCTTCGTCTCGAGGTGGACGGTGTGATGCGCTCGTGGGCGGTGCCCAAGGGCCCGTCGCTGGACCCGGCGGTCAAGCGCTTCGCCGTGCAGGTTGCGGATCACGCCTTGGAGCACAACGAGTTCGAGGGGCGAGCCGGCGACGGCGCGGTGATCGTCTGGGATCGTGGTCTCTACGAGCAGGGCGGGCGCGTGTCGTGGCCGGAGGCGCTTGAGCGCGGTCATGCCGTGTTCACGCTCCACGGAGAGAAGCTCCGCGGGGGCTTCGCCCTGCAGCGCACCAGCCGCGGCCCGAAACCCGCGTGGCTGTTGATCAAGCGCCGCGACGACTGTGCGCGACCCGGCTCGGACATCGTTGCCGAACGCCCCGCGTCGGTTCGCAGCGCTTTGACCCTCGACGCCCTCCTCGGGGGCTCCTGAGCTGGGCCGGCCCGCCTCCCGAACGCGACGGCGACCCGTGAGGCCGGGCAACGGTTGTAACGCACCGCGGGGCGCGCGCAATCTATCGGGTGATGGGAACGTCTTGGAAGTCCGCGACCGACGCCCAGTTGCTCGCGGGAGCGCGCGAGGACGCGGATGCCTTCTGCGAGCTGTACGCGCGCTACGCGGCCGCGATCTACCGCTATCACTGCCGCTGCTCGCGCGACCCTGATGCCGCACACGATCTGACCGCCGAGACCTTCGCGCAGGCGTGGGTGGCGCGCAGGCGGTTCCGCGACTTGGCAGACGGCTCAGCGGCACCGTGGCTGTACGGGATCGCGCGCAACATCGTGTTGATGTCGGTCCGACGACGACAGATCGAGCGCGCGGGCCTTGCCCGGCTCGGAATGCTCGGCGAGCCGGCAGCCGTGGCTGCCGGCGATTGCGAGCCCGACGAGGCGTGGCTGGAGCAGCTCGAAAGCGCCCTCGAGGAGCTTCCGAGGGCCCAGCGCGACGCGATCCAGCTTCGCTTCGAACGGGACCTCAGCTACGCGGGCGTCGCGGCTGCGCTGCGCACCTCGCCGGGCGCCGCTCGGGTGCGCGTTCATCGCGCGCTGAGTGCGCTGCGCGCCCGGCTCAACCAGACAACCGAGGAACAGACATGACACAGATCGACACCGACAGGCCACTCGCAGATCGTCTCGCCAGGCTCGGTGAGGCGCTCGACCGCGCCGTCCGCGCCGACCTGGCAGCGGGCCGATTGCGCCGCGCCCGCCTGCTGGCGCGCCCGCGCATACTGCTCGGCGCGGCGGTCGCCGCTGTGGCCGTCCCCGCGGCGGCGATTGCCGCCACGCAGCTGCTCACGACGAGCCAGGTGGCGGCCAGCCTGCCGCAGGGCACGCGCGCGCTGATCGGCACCGACCCCTCGTGCACGGTCGTTGTGACCGGCGTCGAGTACCACTGCGTCCTCGCGACCCCGCCGGCAAGCCTCGGCGCACCCGCCGGCGCCGGCGTGACGAGCCCCTCGAGCGCCGGGGCGATCCAATTCCACGATCTCGTCAGGGCCGCTGTCACCCGCCTCGACGGGACCACGACGATCATCGATGCCGGTTCGGCGCCCGCGCTCGAGCGCAAGCTGCTGTCGCTCGGTCGCGTGCGCCGCTGGGTCGTGCTCGCCGGGAGGCGCTCGTCCGTGCGGGCGCCGGCGCTGTCAGGCGCAGGGCGCGAGGGCACGTCCGCGACCGCGAGCGCGGGGCAGGGAACTGCCGCCACCTCGAGCGCGACCGGCTGGCAGGGCACCGTCGAGCCGACCGTCGATGCGACCCTGCACGTCAACGGCGGCTGCCGAGCCCTGACTCCGGCTGGCACAGAATGGGAGTGCTACATCGGCCAGGCGGCCGTCGCGCAGAACATCATCAGCGCAGGATTCCTCGGCCAGTACGCGCCAAGCCCAGGCGTCGGCTGACGATCCGCCGTCCCCCGGCTCGCCGAACCGCGGGCCGGCGCCGCTTCCGGCCCACTCGTGCGGGGCACTACGGCAGGATCGCCGACCACCGAGTCGACCCGGCGGCAGCGAGCAGCAGGAGCAGCAGGCCGGCGATCGCGAACTCAGCGGTGATCTCGCGGGTGCGATGGGCGCTGCCGAGCTTGTCGCCGAGCTGCTGGTAGATCGAGCTGAGCCCGTCGGCGGTCTGGGCGTCGAACGAGCGGCCGTGCGAGGCCTCGGCGATGGCCTGCATCAGCTGGGGATCGGGCGGGACGGGCTGCGGTGCGACGAACGGGTCCGGGCTCGGCAGGACGCCGCTCGGGGTGCCGAGCGCAACGGTGAAGATCGGGACGTGCTGCGCGGCCGCCTGGCGGGCGACGGTCACCGGATTGGGCCCCTCGTTCGCGGCGCCGTCGGACAGGAGCACGATCGCGGACACCGGGCGCCCCCGGCTCGCGGTGTGCAGCAGTGCGAGCGCGAGCTCGAGCGCCCCACCCGTGTCGGTTCCCCCGTTCGCGGTCTGAGCGTCGATGATCGCGCGCGCGGCGGCGTGGTCGGTCTCCGGTCCCTGGACCGCGTTCGGCCGGTCCGAGAAGGCGATCGCACCGATCCGCACCGTGTCCGGCAGAGCGTCGATCAGCTGGTTGGCGGCATGCTCGGTCGCCGCCAGCCGCGTCGGCCGGACGTCGGTCGCGGCCATCGACCCGGACTCGTCGCTGACCAGCATGATCGAGGCAGATCGCACCGGCACGACGACGCTGACGCGGGGCCGGGCGAGCGCGATCGCGAGCGCCGCGATCGCGGCCAGCAGCGCCACCGCCGGAAGCTGGCGCCGCCGCCCGGCCCCGGCTCCGGCCGCGACCAGCGCCGTCGAGACCGCAGTGAAGCGGATCGCGTACCGCTCCGCGCGCCGGCGCCACGCGATTGCGAGCCCGACCGCCACGGGCACCACCCCCAGCGCGATCAACCAGGTCGGATCGGCGAAGCTCATCGCAGCTGGCGGCCGAGCTCGCGCAGCCAGTCGTCGGCGGTCGACAGCGTGAGGTGATCGATCCGCAACCGGCGCAGCTCCCGGGCGACGGTCTCGCGTCGCTCGCGCTCGAGCGCTGCGAAGCGCTCGCGGACCGCCCGCCTCGAGGTGTCGAGCTGAAGCCGCGCGCCGCTCTCGGGATCGATCAGGGCGAGATGGCCCACATTCGGGAGCTCGCGCTCGCGCGGGTCGCTGATCTCGACCGCGAGCAGCGAGTGGCGCGCGCGGAGCGAGCCGAGCGGCCGTTCCCAGGCGGACTGGTCGCGGAAGTCCGAGATCACGACGGCGAGCCCCGGCTGGCGGGCCAGGCGGGCGAGCCGGCGGGCCCCGTCCGCAAGGCCGCGAGGGTCGTGCTGACCGTCGGGCGCAACCCCCTCCGCCAGCAGGCGCCGCACGGCGACGACCCCCGGTTTCGCTCCGCGCGGCGCCAGCAACCGCGGGGCCGCGGCGCCGAAGCCGACGAGGCCCACGCTGCCGGCGCGACGGACCCCGAGCCGAGCGAAGGTGAGTGCGACGCCCTCGGCGACATCGGCCTTGAGCCGGCGCTCGGTCCCGAACGCCATCGACGGCGACAGGTCGAGCAGGATCCACGTGGTCAGCGTCCGCTCCGGCACGTGCTGGCGGACGTGGACCTGCCCGGTCCGCGCGCTGGCCGCCGGATCGACGTGCCGTACATCGTCGCCGACCTCGTACGGGCGCAGCTGCGCGAGCTCGGTCCCGACGCCGACGCCCGCTGCCCGGCGGTCGCCGGGAAGCATCCGCGCGACCAGCCGGCTGACCGCGACGTCGAGCGTCTCGATCAGCTGCGGCGCGATCACGCCGGGACCTTGCCGGGCCGGCGGCGGCGCGAGCACGCCGGGGTTCACGACACCCTCACCGGCAGTGGCCGCGTCAGCTGCCCGGCATCGGGGAGCGGGACGGCTGCCAGCACCCGCGCGATCAACTCGTCCGCGGTCACCCCCTCGCTGAGCGCGTCGTAGGAGAGCACGATCCGGTGGCGGAGCACGTCGGCGGCGAGATCGCGGACGTCGTCGCCCGCCACGTGGACGCGGCCACGGAGCAATGCGAGCACGCGCGCCGCGTGCACGAGCCCGATCGGTCCGCGCGGGCTGGCGCCGAACTCGATCAGCGGTGCGAGCTCGGCGAGCCCGTGCGCGGCCGGGTGTCGGGTTGCATCCGCGAGCGCAACCGCATAGCCGATCACGTCGCGGTCGACGGGCATCGCCCGGGCGGCCGCGGCGTGACGGCGCAGGCTCTCGAGCGACAGCAGCTGGCGCACGGCGCCCTGCGGCTGCAGGCTGCGGCCGACGACGGCTGCCTCCTCGCCGACGCTCGGGTAGTCGACGAGGATCTTCATCAGGAAGCGGTCGAGCTGTGCTTCGGGCAGCGGATAGGTGCCCTCCGACTCGATCGGGTTCTGCGTGGCCATCACGATGAACGGCAGTGACACCGGGTAGGTCTGGCCGGCCAGGGTGACCTGCTGCTCCTGCATCACCTCGAGCAGCGCGGACTGCACCTTCGCGGGTGCACGGTTGATCTCGTCCGCGAGCAGGAAGTTGCAGAACACAGGCCCGAGCTCGGTCTCGAAGCCGCCGCTGTCGGGTCGGAACACGCGCGTCCCGATCAGGTCTGCCGGCACGAGGTCGGGCGTGAACTGGATCCGGCTGTAGGAACCGCCGAGCACGGCCGCCAGGGTCTTCACGGTCAGCGTCTTCGCGAGCCCCGGAACCCCCTCCAGCAGCACGTGCCCGCCCGCCAGGAGGCTGACCAGCAGCCGCTCGAGCATCGCGTCCTGGCCGACGATCACCCGTTTGATCTCGTGCAGCGCCTCCTGGAGTCCGTCGCGTGCCTGCCGGCGCGGGTCCTGCTCGATCTCGTCCATGGGTCCTCCTCGTCTGTCTACGCGAGCCGGCCGAACCAGCGCAGCGACATGGCGCTGCCGAACAGCAGCAGCACCAGCCCCGCGCCTGCGAAGCTCTGGGTTATCTGTTCGTTGACGCGCCGGCGCCCGAGCTGTGCCGCGAGATGGCGGTAGGCGCTGTCGACCCCCGCCGCATCGGAGCTGCGGAAGCTCATGCCACCGGACGCCGTTGCGATCTCCGCGAGCTGCTCGCGTGCGACCGGTACCGCGGCCGTGACCGTCCCGGATCCGCGCCGGATCTCGATCGTGCCGTGCGGCGTCCCGACCGAGACGGTGTAGATCCGGATGTGCATGGCGGCGACCCGGCGCGCCGCCGCGACGGCGCCGATCCCGACATTCGAGGCGCCGTCGGAGATCAGCACGATCGCGCCCGGCGGCCGTCGACCGGCCACGCGCGGGACCGCCCGCAACTCGTGCGCGGCGGTCAGGATCGCCTCGCCGATCGCGGTCCCGCCGCCGAACCGCGGCGGCCGCGCGAGCGCGCGGGACGCGAGCTGGTGGTCGAACGTCGGCGACTGGAGCACGAGCGGCGCGCGAGAAAACTCGAGCACGCCCACCTGGACCGTCGCCGGCACGCTCGCGATGAACTCGCGCCCCGCCCGCTGAGCCGCCCGCTCACGCGACGGCGCGACGTCGGTCGCCTGCATCGACCCGCTGATGTCGTCGGCGAGCACCACCGCGCCGTCCGTCACCGGCCTGGCGACGCTGCGCTGCGGGCGTGCGGCCGCCATCACCAGGACCGCAGCAGCCAGCACGAACGCCAGCATCGGCGCGTGGCGGCGCCAGCCAGGTCCCGCGGGCGCCACCGACCGAGCAAGTCGAGGCGAGACGAACGCCGCGGCCGCCTGCGCCCGCTGGCGCTGGCGGCCGAGGTAGGCCCAGACGAGCAGCCCCAGCGCCGGCAGGGCGAGCAGCACCAGCGGATCGGCAAAGCTCACCGGTCGCGCGCCGGACGGGCCTCGAGCGTCACCTGCGTCGTGGTGATCCCGAGCGCCTGTGCTCCGACGGCCCCCTGCAGGTAGCGAAGCTCGACGTGATCGCCGACCCGCAGGGCGGCGATCGCCGACAGCACGCCCTGTGGGGAGTTCACCGGCTGCTGACCGACCTGCGTGATCACGTCGCCGGGCACGATCCCGGCAGCGGCGGCCGGGCTGCCCGACACGACCCCGGTCACCTCCGCCCCCTCTGAGAACCGGAAGCCGCCGAAGCCGGACTGGAAGCCGCCGGTCAGGACCGGCGAGCTCGCGAGGTCGACCCCGAGCCACGGCCGGCCGCCGGCACTGCCGCCTGACCCACTCAGCGCCGACACGATCGCGAATCCCGCGACAGCCGCGACCAGCGCGACGAGCGCGACGAGCGCGACCTGGACCCGCGGTCCTGCCGGCGCGAACCGGCGGCGGGCCACCCGCGCGGGCCGGCGGCGAGGCCGCCTGACCGGCTCGGGCTCGGGATCGACCGGTGGCCCGGCGGGCGCGCGGTGCCGGCCCAGCTGCTCGGCGGCCGCGGCGGAGTCGCGCTCCCAGTCACCGGACCACAGATGCCGCGGGCTCGTCATTTCGTCCAGCGAAGCTAGGCGGGTTTTCTCAGAACTCTCGAAGAGTGTCGGGAGCTGGCGGACCCGTGATGTTTGCCCGGATCGGTGGTGGAAGTCCGCGATCCCGCTACGTGGGAAGCCGCGATTCCCGATCGGGGTATTCAAAAGGCCGGGCCTCGGTGTCGATGCCGGGTATATGAGACGACGTGATCGTCCAGCGTCGGGCGCGAGCGTCGTCGCTGCGTCTGACGTGGCCCTGGATGAGGTCGTCCTCGGGATCCAGCGGCTCGTGTCGTCTGGCGCATCGCCGACGGCGGTTTATGACGCCGTGCTCGATGGTGCGCTGCGCCTGCTGGGCGGTAATGGTGGCTCGTTGCGGTTCGTCGATCTGGAGGATCCATCGTGGAGTGAGGCCGTGGCGTGGCGTGGCGCGGCGGGTAACGGAGAGCGCTGGCGCCACCGGGCACCGATCACCGAGGGTCTCAGTGGCAGGGTGATCTCGACGGGCAGCTATGCGAAGCTCGAGGGCGACGAGACGATGAAGACCGGGTCGCAGCTCGCCCCGACGGGCACGACCGCGATGATCGGGGTCCCGATCTACGAGCAGGGCATCGTGACCGGGAGCCTCGTCGTGTCCTCGACGATCGAGCGTCGGCGGTGGACCGACCGGGAGCTGGAGGTGTTGCTCGCTTTTGGCGGCCACGTAGCGGCGGCGGTAACCGTGGCGAAGGCGCGACAGGCGGTGCAGCAGTCATTGAGCGATCCGCTGACCGGCTTGGCGAACCGCCGATTTCTGCTCGATCGGCTCGAATTCGAGTTGGCGCGGGCAGACCGCCTGGGTCAGCCGATCACCCTGCTGTTCCTCGACCTCGACGGCTTCAAGCTGGTCAACGATTCCCTTGGCCACCTCGTCGGCGACCAGCTTCTGATCACCGTGGCTGAGCGCCTGCGAACGGCTACTCGTTCGGGCGATCTTTGCGCGCGGCTCGGTGGCGACGAATTCGCGGTGCTGCTCGCCGGCGAAGCGGACCCGGTCGACGTGGCTCGGCGAATCATCCAAGCGCTGGAGCACCGGTTCGTGATCGCTGACGAGGCGATCTTCCTGAGCGTCAGCATCGGGATCGTCACGGGTCGCGATGACGCTGATGCCCTGCTCCGCGACGCCGACGTTGCGATGTACCACGCAAAACAGGCCGGCCCGGGCCGTTATGCCCTGTTTGAGCCGCGAATGCGCGCCGCACGCCTGTCACGGCGCGCTCTGATCGCGGAATTGCGTCACGCGATCGCGCGACGCGAGTTCGAACTGCACTACCAACCCCTGGTCGATTTGAACTCCGGGGCGATCGTCGCCGTCGAGGGTCTCGTTCGCTGGCGACACCGCTCGCGCGGCCTGACTTTGCCGCTCGAGTTCGTCCCGCTGGCCGAAGAAACAGGACTGATCGTCGAGATCGATCGGTGGGTCCTTGAGCATGGGTGCTCCCAGATTGCGCTCTGGCGACGCGAAGCATCGATTGCCCTCAGCCTCAACATCTCCCCCTGTGAGCTGCTCAAACCCAACTACCCAACGACCGTTGAAGCGGCGATCGCCTCCGGGTTTCCGCCCGCGGCGCTGATCCTCGAAATCACCGAACGCGCACCGCTCGGCGATCCGCGCCTGCTCGACGCGCTCCGGGCCGTCAAAGCGCTCGGGGTACGCATCGCACTTGACGATTTCGGGACCGGGTACTCAACGCTGCTGAACCTGGCCGAGCTACCCATCGACCTGCTGAAGATCCCGAAGCCCTTCCTCGATCAGATCGGACCCGGCACGCCCGCGATGAGCGGCCTCCTCGCCGGGATCATCGGGCTTGCGAAGCAGCTCGACCTGACCACGGTCGCGGCGGGCATCGAGCACGAAACACAACGGGCGATCCTGACGGAACTCGGCTGCGATCTCGGCCAGGGCTATCTCCTCGGCCGCCCGCTTGGGCCCGCAGCCACCACCGAACTGCTCCACGGGCAACGAGCCGAGGCCCGCGCGCCACGCGCACTGCACAGATAGGCCCGGTCTTCCACCGTCGCGCCCGCCGTCCCAGGAGCTTTGGATAGAATCATTTCAGATAGCTGCCGGGCCTTTCACTATATGAAAGCTAGGGATGACATTCAGCTGAGCTCCACCGGATCGCTCGTCGCGGTTCGCATGCCGAGGTTGTCTGACTCGATGGAGGACGGCGTGATCGTGCGGTGGCTCGTCGCTGACGGATCCTCGGTGTCGAAGGGGCAGGAGCTCGTCGAGATCGAGACCGACAAGGCGACGATGCCGTTCGAGTCCCCGTCAGCGGGGCGGCTGCAGATCGTCGCCGACGTCGGCGATACGGTGTCAGTGGGAGCCGTCATCGGGTACGTGGAGGCGAGCATCGATGGCCGCGGCACTAGCCGGATCCGGGTCTCTCCGCTGGCGCGGCGGATCGCCGCCGAGAGCGGCGTCGACGTCGGCGCCGTGAGTGGGACCGGGCCATTGGGGCGGATTCTCAAGGCGGACGTGCTGCGCGCCGCGGCGTCCGCCGCCGCACCGCGGGAGTTCGCGTCGCCCGCTGAACCCGACGTCGCCTCGACCGAGACCGGTGTGCCGGGTGCTGAGGTCACAGCCGCGGGTCGCGGGTCGGCGCAGCGCATCGATGTTCCGGAGCGGCGGCTGGAGCCGATCACGCGCAGCCAGCGGCTTGTGGCGCAGAGGATGGCTGCCTCGCGGGCGACGATCCCTCACTTCTCAGTCACGGTCGACGTCGAGATGGCCGCGGTTCACGAGCTTCAGGCGCGCCTGTCGTCGCTGTGTACACCGCCGCCGAAGCTGAACGATTTCATTGTCGGCGCCGCCGCTCGGGCACTTGCGCACCACCCTCGAGTCAACGGTTCGTATACGGACGGGGCGTTTGAGCTGCACGATCACGTCAACGTCGCGGTCGCGGTCGCGGTCGGAGACGAACTCCTGGTCCCGGTGATCAGGGGGGCTGACCTCCTCCCGCTGGCCGAATTGGCTGTCACGACGCGGCGGCTTGTGGAGCGTGCTCGGAGCGGCGAGATCACACCTCCCGAGCTGTCCGGCGCCACATTCACGATCAGCAATCTCGGCATGTTCGGGGTCGACCAGTTCGAGCCGATCATCAACCCGCCTCAGGCGGCGATCCTGGGCGTGGGGGCCTCGCGCCATACCGGGGTGGAGCCCGCGCGGTCGCTGACGCTGACCCTCGTCGCCGATCACCGAATCGTCTACGGGACGCATGCTGCCGGATTCCTTGCTGACGTTCGGGCGATCCTTCAGGAGCCGCTGCGGCTCCTCGTGCAGCGCTAGCGGAATCGTGTGCGAGCTGGACGCAGGTATGGACCGCTTGCAGCTCTCTGGTGCGCGAGTCCTGGATAGCCACACTCACTGCTGGCGGCTGTGGCCGTACGCGCGGGTGCCGGACGAGTCGACCCGCGCGACCTACGAGCAGTTGCTGTACGAGATGGACTCCAACGGAGTTGCGCAGACAACGATCGTGTCCGCCTCGATCGACCGCAACGATGACAATCTGCGGTACGTCGCTCAGGCGTGCGCGACCCATCCGGATCGGTTCCATATGTTCGCGGAACTCGACTGCGCCTGGGCGGCCACGTACCATTCCCGGGGCAGCGTGGACCGTCTTCGCGAGATCGCTGACAGCCACGCGCCGGCGGGGTTTGCGCATTACCTGAAGGAGCGCAACGACGGCTGGCTGCGCAGCGATGAGGCCGATGCGGTGTTCGCGTTCGCCCAGGAACGTGGTCTGATCGTCAGCGTCGGGGCGACGCCGAACTGGCAGGCTGATCTGCGCTCGATCGCGAGCCGGTATCCGAACGTGCCGGTGCTCTGTCAGGCGCTGGGGCTCGTGCGCGAGGCTGCGGGAAGCGGTTCTCGTGAGCTGTCCGAGGTCCTGGCCTCCGCGGATGTTCCCAATATCTTCTTGAAAGTCTGCGGACTGCACTACTGCGCGCAGCGTGGATGGGATTATCCGTGGCCAGGGGTCGTGGCACTGCTGTCGACGATGTTCGATGCCTACGGCCCCGATCGGCTCTGCTGGGGATCGGACTTTCCGGCGTCGACGAGGTACTGCACGTTCCGCCAGGCGCTCGAGGTCGTCCGCACACACTGCGGCTTCATGGACACCGAGGACCTGCACCTCGTGCTTGGCGGAACGCTCGAGCGCCTTCTTGCGAGCCGCGGACACCACCGGGCCAGTCCCGCCAAGCCCTCGGGTCCGCCTGCGTAAGCGCTGGGGCTCAGTGGTCGGAGCTCAATGAGGTGAGGGTTTGATGGTGTGGATGCAGTCGCGGTGGAAGTGTGGCGGTGAGGCTTGATCGCGGTGAGGGTTGATGGCGGTGAGGGTTGATGGCGGCGAGGGTTGATGGCGGCGATCAGCGCGTCGGTCTCCCCCGCCGGAGATCGGTGTCCGGCCGCGCCCGGCTGTTGGGGGTGAAAGGGGGGCAGGCCGGGCCGTGGGTTGCTGGCCGCGGGTTGGCTGGTGCCGATGTGCGGGTTCTGGTGTGGCGCCGCTCTCCCGGTCCCGTTCAGCGATCGCGGCCTCGCCATCACGCAGCTCCCGGGGGTCTGGACCGGGACCATCCCCCCGCTCACGTCAGGTCAGAGGCCCCCCCGCCCCCCCGCCCCCCCCTCACGTCGAGTGATGATGACCCGTAAGTTCCGGACCCCCCCGGTCGCGACGGGGGGGTCCGGAACTGAGGAGTCTTAAACACCCCTGCGCTCCACACCCCCTCGGATTCGGAGGGGGGTTTGGAACTTGAGGTTGCCCGACCGGACGGCCCTCAACCCAGGCGCGCGCGCTGCTGCCGCAGTCCCACGATCCCCGGACGCCCGAGCCTCATCGTGACGAAACGGACGCCGCGACCGCGCGCGTTCAGCTTGAGTGGGCGTCAGCCGGTGGCGCTGCGCGCTCGCCGCTTCAGCATCCCACGGCCCGCCTGGTGCTGCACCCACGCCCCAGGACCTGCACCTGATTCACCGACGCCCGCTACGGGCGCCGGCGGACTTGCGCGGTGGTAAGTGGCGCTCGCGGCTCGAGACCCGCGAAGTGGCGCAAGCACTCATCGACCATCAGCGAGAAGAAGCGGCGCCGGCTCTCCTCGGTGTAGCCACCGATGTGGGGTGAGAGGAATACATTGGGCAGATCGCGAATGGGAGCGTCAAGCGGGATCGGTTCCGGATCGAACACGTCAAGGCAGGCAACGACGTCACCGCGCGAGACTCGCTCGATCAGCGCCGCGCTGTCGACGACCTTGCCGCGCGAGACGTTGACGAACACGGTGCCCGGGCGAAGCAGCTCGAGCTCTGCGGCCCCGATCATCCCCTCGGTGGCAGCCGTCAGGGGAACCAGGACGAACACAACATCGCTGTCGAGGACGCGCTCGAGCGGACCGAAGCAGACGTCGTAGGCCTCGGCGAGCTCTGCGGGCGCGTAGGGGTCGAACGCCACGGCATCCACATGGAAGGGCCGGAGCAGCCCGATCAAACGCCACGCAAGATGGCCAAAGCCGATCAGGCCGACGCGCTTCTCGCTCAGCTCGGCTTGCTCGAAGCCGAGCCCTGATCGCTCCAGGTGCGGAACGCTCCCTTGGTGGGCGATCATGCGGCGGAACAGCGCACCTGCGTTGCGGCGTCCGATCAGGGCAAGAGCCAGCGCCCATTCGGCCGTGGGCCACGACGAACCATGCGTGACGTCAACGACCCGGATGCCTCGATCGCCGGCTGCTTGGACATCGATCCGGTCGCCGAAACGGTCGCCCTCGAGCTCGCCGACCATCGATAGCCGCAGGGCGCCGGCGAGAACCTCGTCACTGACGAAGGGTGCGCCGTGGCAGACGATCAGTACGTCGAGCGGGGAGGCGAACTCGCAGAGCTTGGCCTCCGCGGCCGCGTCTCGGGGCGTCTGCCCCTCAAGCGGCTCCGTCTCGCCGAACGGGGCATACGAGAAGTCAGCCGCGGCCTCGAGTCGGGCAAGATCGGCGAGGTCGACATAGCGGCTGCGCACCGCTTCACTGCACGCAAGGCCAACGCGCCGGCGCCCGGCTTGCCCGAGCCGGCTTCGTTCTGAGCGCGGCTGGGCCGCTCCGGGCGCCGAGTCGTCGCCGCTGGTCATCTGATCGCCACCGAGCCGTCCTCGCGGAGCGGCGGCTGTGTGAGATCGGCGGAGACCGCGGGGTGGAGCGCAAGACCGGCATCATTGAGGTCGATTCCAATCCCGGGGCGATCGGGGGGGAGCAGATAGCCGTCCTGTACCTCGATCACGCGGTCGACGAGATCGGTCCACCGTGGCTGATCCTGCGGGACATGCTCCTGCAACTCCCAGTTGGGCACGCACATCCCCAGCTGCACGTGGGAGGCCACAGCGACGGGACCCGACGGAACCGCATGCGGAAGCACGCCCGCGTGGAATGCTTCCGCCAGCGCGCAGATCTTCTTGACGTGAGTGATTCCACCGGCGATCCCCACGTCCGGGCGGATGAACGAGACGCCTGGACGCTCGAGATACTCGGCAAATTCCCAAATCGTCGTGTTCCGCTCACCGGCCGCGACCGGCACATCAACCTTCGCGGCGAACGCACGCATCGCGGCTACGCTGTCCGGAGGGATTGGGTCCTCCACGAACAGAGGCCGCAGCGGCGCGAGCTCCGCGCACAGCATGACCGCGTCACCGGCGCTCATGTTTCGGTGCAGTTCGACCCCGAGGTCGATGTCCCAACCGACAGTTTCGCGGACAGCGGCGAAGCGCGCGACCAGATCTGCGATCCTGGCGGCTTGCCGGGCGCCGTGGTGGTCGTGCTGGAACAGCAGGATCTTCAGCGCGGTGTAGCCCTCCTCGACGACCGCGCGACGCGCTGCGGCCACGACCTCATCCAGCGTCCCCGTATCGACCACGCGCATCGCGCGGACGGCTCGCCGGGTCCGTCCGCCGAGCAGCGTCCACACTGGGACCTGGAAACGCTTGCCTTTGAGGTCCCAGAGAGCCTGGTCGATCGCGCTCAGCGCTCCGGTGACCGCCATCCCGCGGAAGCTGAAGGCCCGGAACAGCGCGAGCCAATGGTGCTCGACGTCAAGCGGATCGCGACCCTCGAGGGCCTTGCCCATTGCCCTGACGATCTCGGCGACGGCCGTCGGCCAAGCGAAGAATGTCGACTCTCCCACCCCATGAGTGCCGTCGTCGGCCGTGATCCGCGCGTAGCAGGCCGCGCCCGAGGTGATCGCCTCGACTGATTCGATCCGCACGTCAGCCGCACCCGGGCTCGCTGTTCACGTGCACGGCTCGCAGCGCCCTTCTCACCAGTTCGCAGGGTAGACGAACTCTGGCTCGATTCGGACCCGAGGCGCTGAGATGAGTTCGACGATCACCGGCAGGTCGGGCGGGTTGAAGTAGGCGAACGCACCGTCGCCCTCGGCGCCGAAGCCGGCAGCGCTCTGGAGCGGCGTGAATCCGCTGGTGAGCGCCTTGGCGACCGCGACCTCGAAGTCCGGCACGTACCTGCCGACGTGGTGTAGGCCTTCGCCGTGCGCGTCGAGGTGATCTCGCCAGATGCTCGGGCCCGAGAGCGGTTGGACCAGCTCGAACTGAAGCTCGCCCTGCCACGCGAACGCGTTGCGCAGCGAGAACTCAGCCTCCTCACCCCGGTAGCGCATGTCCTTGAGCCTCGGCGGTTCTAAGCGGTAGGCCGTCCATGGCCCGACCCCAAGCTGGTGGGCGAACCGTCTCACCGCGTCCTCCAGGTTGCCTACGACGATCGCGACCTGCTTGAAGGGCGTGGAAAGCGGTGGCTCGGTGTGGCTCATCGTGGGGTCTCCATCTTCCGGGTTCGGCGCAGGCCGATCGCATCGTCGATCGGATCCTGGGCGCGTGAGATTGTGCCGTCGGCCACGTCGGCGAGCCGCACCCAGCCGTCCTGGAAGTGCGATTCGGCGACGGCCCAGACGGCGGCGACGGCAAGCAGCCCGCCCTCGCCGTCAACCTCCGCGGGCCGGCCTTCGGCCACGGCCCCGAGGAAGTCGTCGATCTCGATGGCGATGAGTGCGGCGTCGACACTGGCGAACGGCCGGCTGTACTCGGTGCCGTCGGCGCCGAACAGTGCGGCGGCGATGCCCTGCAGCTCAAACCCGCCGAGTTCACGGCGAAGCTCGTGACCGCTGAGTGTACGTTGGCCGAGGCTGACGATCACCGGCTCTCCTGTGCGGTCACGCGGAACGCTCATCGAGCCATCCCGTCCGTGAACGCTGCGTTGCCTCCACGAGCGGCCGCGACCAGCCGGTATATAGGTGAGCTGGATCATCGCCCCGGCCGACGTCTCGTAGACCGCGACGAGCGAGTCATCGCCGGTCGCCCGCATCAGTCCGGGCCTGACCTCGTCGACCCCGGGAGGGAGAGAGGCACCCGCCGGCAACACTCGGTAAGGCTCGGCGATGAAGGCTCTCCCAGTGGCGCGCTCGATCGGACCGAGCAGGTAGTTGAAGATGTCGCCGTAGTGCACCCCCATGTCAAGTGCGATCGAGCCCGCCTCGCGGATGTGCCGCCAGGGGCTCACCAGCACTGCACCGTCGCCCCCGACGTCTGTCTCGATCATCAGCAGGACGTCCCCGAGCATGCCCGAATCGATCACAGCCCGCGCGAGGCGGTTCGGCCCGTCGCGCCGGTAGTTCTCCGCCGTCGCGAGCACGGCTCGCGACCCGGCCGCCGCGTCGATGATCGCTCGGCAGGCGCTGACCGTCAGCCCGAGCGGCTTCTCGCAGAGCACGTGCAGGCCCTCGAGCAGCGCGGGAACCGCGACGACGTGATGGGTCCTGGGATCGGTCGCAATGTCCAGGGCGTGCACGGTGGCACTCGCGATGAGGTCGTCAACCGTCTCGAACACTGCTGGTCGGGTTCCGAGGACCGCTTCCGCGAACGCAGCCGCCGCGGCTGCCGCCCGTGGTTCGGCATCGCACACGGCGGCGATCTCAAAGCTCCGCCCGCCGGCATCCCGCAGCAACCGGTAGCCATCGAGGTGGCGCCGGCCCATACCGCCGCACCCGACCAGTCCGATCCGAAGCCCGCCGCCGTCGAGCTTCGTCCCCACTAGTACATCACCGCGCCGGCCGAAACGTTGATGTCCTGGCCAGTCAGGTTGTCCGCCGCGGAGGAGCAGAGGAACAAGGTCGCGCCGACCACGTCATCCTCACTGACCGTGCGCTTGAACACCGTGCCCGCCGTCATCTCGGACCGGAGCGCGTCTGCGGTCAGGCCTCGCTCCTTCGACATCGACTCGACGACCTCCTGCAGTCGCTGGCCTTCGACAAGCCACGGCGACACGATGTTGATGCTGATGCCGGTCGGTCCCAACTCGTGCGCGAGCGTTCGGGTCAATCCGACGACCCCGAGTTTGGCGGCGGCATACGGGCTGCGGTTGACGAGCGGTTGTTTGCCTGTGACAGACCCGATGTTGACGATCTTGCCGTGGTCGGCGCGACGCAGGTAGGGGAGCGCCGCTTGACATGCCAGGAATACGCTCGTCAGGTTGACCGCGACCGTCTCGTTCCACTCCTCCAGGCTCACGTCCGCGAACGAGGCCGTTGGTCCGGCGATGCCTGCATTGTTCACAAGGATCTCGAAACGACCCCTGGCACCTGCGGCCTGTGCCATGAGCAGCTTCAGATGCTCGGGATCGGTGACGTCGCCGGCCAGGCAATCCGCGGATCCGCCGAGGGCGCGGATCTCGTCGCACATCGCCTCGAGCGCCTCGCCACGCCGACCGTTCAGAACAACGTGTGCCCCCGCGGCGGCAAGGCCCCTGGCGATCGCGGCGCCGATGCCCTGGCCGGCGCCGGTGATGACCGCGGTGGCGCCTCGGAACTCTCCGCGGTACCCTCGCGTCACCTCTCGCCCCCTGTCCGTTCCGTCGTCGTGGACGCTCATTCGACACCCGATCCGGTCAGCCCTCGCACAAAGGCGGGCTGGACGAACAGGAATGCGACGACCACGGGTACGATCGTGATCACGGTCGCGGCGTACTGCTGCGGGACCGTCACCGTGTAGCCGAAGTTATCGCCCTGGCCGATCGCCGCGACGATCTCGCTGAGCACCTCCACGTGCGGAGCGTTCGCCGACAGCAGTGGCCACAGGTACATGTTCCATGCTGTGACCACCGAAATCGCCAGGTACGCGGCCGTCGCCGGCCGAGCCAGTGGGATCACGAGTCGTCGCAGCAGGAGCCACCACCCGGCGCCGTCGATCTTGGCGGCATCGAAGAGTTCCTCCGGCATCGTCGTGATGTATTGTCGGAACAGCAACGTGCCAAATCCAGTCTGTGCCGCGATTGGAATGATCAGCCCAGGGTAGGTGTTGATCAGGCCAAACTGATTGGTGACGACGAACACTGGGATCACGGTGGTTACGACCGGAATGAACAGGGAGACGGCGAACATCGTTGTGATTGCTGTCCGGCCGCGAAAGCGCATCTTCGTAATCGCGAGGCCACCGCTGACGCACAGCGCCCATTGCAGGCCGACTGCGCAGACCACGAAGATCACCGAGTTGAGGAACGTGCGGGCTTGCAGCACGTCCTTCCAGCCGTTCACATAGTCGTCGAAGTGCCACGACGACGGAATCAGCTGAGGGGTGGCTGCGTCGACCTGCGCGGGGCTCATCAAGGACCCGGCAACCAGGTAGATCAGCGGGCCCGCGAGCACGATCCCGATGATCGTCGTGAAGGCGATCCGCGTCAGCCTCCGCACCCGCCTCGATGGTCTCATGGCTGGCGCACCAGAAAGCGGCGTGCGGCGGCCAGCATCGAGAGGATCCCCACGATGATCACGAACTGGAGCACTGACAGGGCGGCGGCGTACCCCCACTCGGAGTTGGTCACCGCCGAGTAGAAGATGTAGTAGATCAGCGTCTCCGTGCCATAGATCGGCTGGCCCTTGGTGAGGATGTTGACGAGGTCGAAGCCGCTCGCCGTGAACGCGATCAGCGAGATGATCGCCACCAGCAGTGTGATGTTGCTGACCCCGGGCCAGATGACGTAGCGAGCGCGCCTGAACCAGCCTGCCCCGTCGAGGGTCGCCGCCTCGATCACTGACTCGGGAATGCGCTGGAGCGCCGCAAGGTAGAGCAGGATCCCGATTGGCAGCGTGGTCCAGATGCACACGACGTCGAGACTTGGAAGCGCCCAACCAGGAGTGAACAGGAAGCCTTGGGCAGGAGGCGCAACTCCGACCTCTCTGAAGATGTAGCTGAGCAGGCCGAACTTGGGCTCGTAGATGTACTGCCAGATCACGGCCGACGCCGCGAGCGACACCGCCGCGGGCATCAGGTAGAGCGACCGGACGATCGTTACGCCACGGAACTGAAAGTTGATCAGCATCGCCAGACCGAGCGAGATGAATACGGTCGGAACCACGCCCATCGCGACGAAGTACAGAGTGTTCTTGACGGAGATGCCGACGAGCGGGTCCTTGAACATAGCCGTGTAGTTCGCGAGTCCGACCCAGGTTGGCGAGCCGTTCAGGTCCCACGCAAAGAAGCTCAGAGCGAAGGCGAGGATGATTGGAACCCCGACGAACAGCGTGAACAGGACGACGTTTGGCCCGAGCATGAACACCGCCGGAAGACCATCGCTCGGTCTCGGCGCCGCGCGCCGCAAAGGCTCCGTGCTGGGCTTCGCTTGCGTGTCTGGCATCAATGTCGCCACGGTGATTCTATGCGTGCGGTCGTTGGTCGGTTCACAGTGCGATTCGCATCCCGGATGCGTGCGCGAGCGGCCGGCTCAGCTTTGAGCCGGCCGCTCGACGTCGCGCGCTTCAGCTTCCGTGTGGGATCAGTGAGCCTTGGGGATCAGAGCCCCCGCGTAATCCGTCTTCGTCTGCGACTGAAGCGTGTTGAACGCTGAGGCAAGGCTTGCACCGCCAAGCACCGCTTCGATGGCGTTCGGGATGTTCGTCTGAGAGTCGGAGTAGACCGTGCCGGGAGTCTGTGGCGCGATCGCCTGAACGGTGTTGGCCGCGATCGTATATGCGGCGTTGTTCGCTGGATTGTTCGGCAGAGTCGCCCAGACGGCCTTCGGATCCGCGGCGATGCTCACGACGGCGGGTACGATGCCGTAGGTCTTCTCGGCTGCGGCGTAGCCCGCTGGCGAGTAGAAGTAATGCAGGAAGTCGAGCGCGGCCGTGACGTGTGTCGCGCCGCTCGACAGCCCCCATCCAACGCTGCCGCCACCAGTTGGGCGTACCGTTCCGTGCGGGGTCGCGATGGTCGGCATCGGCAGGACGGTCAGATCCGACGCGCCGAGTGCCGCCTGGAGGGATGGCAGGTCGCCGCGCACTCCGATCGAGAACACCGCCTGGCCGGCAGTGAACGACGGATCGCACTGGTCGCCGTTCTTCTGTAGCGTTGCGAACGGGACTGCACTGCCATTCTGCTCAGGTGTGATCAGCAGCTGCCAGGCCGCGAGCGCTCCCGGACCATTGAGGTTCGGGGCCGCCTCGCTCATCGCGGTCGTGCCTTCGGCTTTGATGAACGGATTCCACTGCGCCTGCCAGTCCGGACGCTCGCACACCCCGTAGGTACTGCCCTTCGCCAGCGCTGACCACACCGTCTCGGCTTGCTGCCACGTCCAGTTGTCACCGATCGTGCCGCCGCTGGACGTGACCGACGTCGTCGCGGATGGATCGATCTTGAAGTTTCCGAGGAGCTTGTCGTTGACGTAGAAGACGGTCGCGTCCGCCTCGATCGGGACGAAGAACTGTTCGCCGACGAAGGATTTGGGCTCCGCACCGGCCGGTGGGATGTATGACTGGGACATTCCCTTCAGCCAGTAGCTCGCCGGGTAGAAGTCAGCGGTGTTCAGATACTTGTTCAGTGGCTGCACCACTCCGTCGATCTCGAGCGTCGGAGACAGAGAGTCATAGGTTTCGATGATGTCAGTCAGGTCGCCCGCGATCTTCTGGGTCTGAAGCGCCGTCTGGTAGGTCGGGCTTGTGGTCTGAATCGCGTACGTCACCTTGACAGAAGGGCAGTACTTCTGGAACCCCGCGAGTGCGCCCTTGAACGGGATCTCGGAGAAGTTGAAAACCGTGACGGTCAGCTTGCCGGTCGTGCAGAACGGCTTGGTGCGCGCCGCGGCGGCAGTTGCCGAAACACCTGCCGCGACAGCGGCGGAGACGATGGACGCGACAGCCATGCCAACGAGCGGCTTCGTCAACCGTGCGCTGCGGCGTGGAGCCTCTCGACGAGGCCTGCGGAACTTCATTCGGATCTCCTCTCCCAGCAAACCGGCGTCGCGCCGCGACGTCTTCGAGACCTTCGCGCACGCCACCTATTTGGATGACTGCGGCATTCGCTCCGCACGCTGCGTCCTCCCACGGCCGCTATGTGCAGATCTTGTATTGTGTGGGTTGAATCGTTTCAATAACGTACACGAGGTTGCGGCGGGCTGTCAAGAGGCAGCCCGCCGGGGCGGAGTCGGGGCTTCGCAATGGGCGAAGCGCAGAGGTTGGCGAGCGGTCTGCGAAGGAGCACGAGGAGAGGGCCATGGATGAAGGCGGGTTTGGACGCGACGACAGCGCGGCGGCGCCCCTCGACGGAGCGTCGATAGCTTGGTGCATCGAGCCGCTTGACTCGGTACCGTTTCCTGGAGTTGAGGAGATCGGCTCGGACATGAAGATCGCTTCCGTCGAGGTGATCGGGGTTGGCAGCGAGATGACGGGCTCGCACACGCTCGTGCGTCTGATGACCGATACCGGGATCAGCGGGCTCGGGCAATCGGCATGCTGGGGCTATCCAAGGGCCGTTGCGAGCCTGCTGGGGGAGCTTGCTCCGCTCCTGATCGGAACCGACCCCTTCCGGATCGAGCACATTTGGCACATGGCCTACCGCCATCGCCCCTTCCGGAGCAATCTCGTGTCAGCGGCTGTGTCCGCGATCGACCTTGCGCTTTGGGACATCAAGGGCAAGGCGCTGGGGCTTCCGGTTTGGGAGTTGCTCGGCGGTCGCACGCGCGACCAGGTTCGCCTCCATGCGCTTGTCGGGGGTGCAAGCCCCGACGAGATCAGCTCCTCGGTCGACTGGGCTGTCGCGCAGGGCTTTACGGCCGTCAAGTTCGACCCCCTGCTCCACGGCTACGAGGACCTCCCGCTCAGGCAGCTCGTCAAGTCGGCGTGCGCGATGGCGGTCGCCGCGCGCGAAGCCGGGGGCGAGGACATCGACCTGATCTTCGAGCTGCATCGTAAGCTGGATCCAGCACGGGCGATCGTCGTCTGCACTGCGCTGGCGCAGTTCGATCCGCTGTTCATCGAGGATCCGATTCAGATCGACACGATTGCGACGCAGGTCGAGATCGCCAGGCGGATCGATGTGCCGATCGCGATGGGCGAGCGGCTCAGCTCGATCTGGGAGTTCGAGGAGCTCCTGTCGCGCAATGTCGCCATCCTGGTTCGTCCGGATGTTGGTCTCGCCGGCGGGCTCTCGGCCTGCCGCAAGATCGCCGCGATTGCCGAGGCACATCACTGTGGCGTCGCGCCGCATAATTTCCTCGGCCCCGGGCTGACCGCTCCGACGCTTCACCTGTGCGCCACGATCCCCAACCTCGTGACGATGGAGTTCCTGCCCGCCGACGAGGATATGTCCAGCTCTGCTGCCGCGTTT
Source organism: uncultured Solirubrobacterales bacterium (assembly GCA_963705995.1). Lineage (GTDB taxonomy): Bacteria > Actinomycetota > Thermoleophilia > Solirubrobacterales > Solirubrobacteraceae > Palsa-465. The sequence goes on along the minus strand of CAVPLN010000032.1, from coordinate 55,287 downwards.
GCGACCAGCGTGGTCCGCAACGGTGGCTACTGTGAACTCCCGCTGGAGCCAGGGCTCGGCATCAGCCTGATGGACGGCTACGAGCTGATCGCGCGGCTCGACGAGCCGCCGGCATCCAGCGAGCTGCACCTCCGGTCAGATGGCTCGATCGCGACCGCCAGCTGAGCGGTCACACCTCGCCCGACCCATCCACAGCAGTCGCCGGCGCAAGTCCGCCGAAGGCATCAGACAGTGGGTGGTGCGCAAGCGCGGTCACCGCGACGTCCATATCTCATCCGAACGCTGCACCACTCGACTCGTCCAACAGGAGGGACATTCTCATGGCGACTGTCGCATTTGAGGGCACGACCCGGATCTTTCCCAACAGCACCCGTCCAGCGGTCGATGGCCTCGACCTCGCGATCGGAGACGGCGAGTTCCTTGTGCTGGTTGGACCATCGGGCTGTGGGAAGACGACGAGCCTGCGGATGTTGGCGGGCCTCGAGGAGGTCGACCGCGGAGCGATTCGGATCGACGGCAAAGATGTCGTGAACGTGGCACCGCGCAGCCGGGACATCGCGATGGTCTTCCAGAACTACGCGCTGTATCCCCACATGAGCGTGGCTGAGAACATGGGCTTTGCGCTGAAGATCGCCCGCGTCGCCAGGTCGGAGATCGAGTCGCGTGTCAGCGAGGCCGCGAACATCCTCGACCTACAGGAGTACCTCGGCCGCAGACCGGGACAACTCTCGGGCGGGCAGCGCCAACGTGTCGCAATGGGGCGGGCAATCGTGCGCCAGCCGCGCGTGTTCCTGATGGACGAACCGCTCTCGAACCTCGATGCCAAGCTCCGCGTCGCGACGCGCAGCCAGATCGCGGCGCTCCAGCGGCGCCTCGGTGTCACAACCGTGTACGTCACGCACGACCAAGTCGAGGCGATGACGATGGGCGACCGCGTAGCGGTGATGCGCGAAGGGGTCCTGCAGCAATGCGACACGCCCCGGACGCTCTACGACGAGCCAGTCAACTCGTTCGTCGCCGGCTTCATCGGATCCCCGGCCATGAACCTCGTCGAAGGCCAGATCGACGAGAACGGCGTCACCGTCAGCGGCGCGGTCCTCCCGATCGAGCGCGCCCTGATCGCTCGAGCCGGCGGCCCGGGCACCGTCGTCACCGTCGGGCTGCGCCCCGAGTCGGTGGCGATCGCCGATGATGACGCGAGCGGAGCGACGCTGCGCGCCGTCGTCAACGTCGTTGAGGAGCTCGGCGCCGAGTCCTACGTCTACGCTCAGCTCTCCGATCGCTACGACGACCGTGAATTGACCGTTGACAGCGACATCATCGCCCGCGTCGAGCCACGAAGCGCACCGTCCATCGGCGAGGAGATCAAGCTGCGAGTCCGGGACGGTGCGATTCTGCTGTTTGATGCCGAGTCCGGCGTGCGGATCAGCTGAGGATCGCGGTCAATGCGAATCGCGATCATGCTGGAGGGCCAGGAGGGGGTCACCTGGGAGCAGTGGTTGGCGCTGGCGCACGCCGCTGAGGCGGCAGAGCTGGACGGGCTGTTCCGGTCCGACCATTACCTCTCGATCCATCGAGGTCCGCCGGCAGGAGCCCTCGATGCCTGGGTGACGCTCGGAGCGCTCGCATCCCACACGCGGCGCCTGCGGCTCGGGACACTCGTCTCGCCGGTCACCTTCCGCCACGTCGCGGTGCTTGCGAAGTCCGCCGTGAGCGTCGATCACATCTCCGCCGGACGCGTCGAGGTCGGCATCGGAAGTGGATGGTTCGAGGCGGAACACGTCGAGTACGGCCTTCCGTTTCCGAGCAACCGCGAGCGATTCGACGAGCTCGAATCGCAGCTGGCCCAACTCCACCACCACTGGGACTCGGACGCGATCTGGCCGAAGCCGATCCAGCAGCCACGGCCCCCGGTCATCGTCGGCGGCCGCGCGAGGTCTCGTTCAGTTGCGGCGGCGGTCCGCTACGCGGACGAATACAACACGGCCGTCCCGTCACTCGAGCAGGCGCGGGACCGTCGCCGGATCATCGCCGATGCAGCGCGCGCAGCGGGCCGCGAGCCGCTGACGTTCTCGATCATGACCACAGCCGTCCTCGGGCGGGACGAAGCCGAAGCCGACGAACGCAGGCGGGGCTGGCTCGGCTCGACGAGAGCCGGAGTGGTCCCGCAGATGGTCGGAACCGTTGAACAGGTCGCCCAGACCCTGCGCGGATATGAGGCCGTCGGCGTCGAACGCGCGATGGTCCAGCACCTTGTGCACGAGGATCTGGACATGGTCCCCCTGCTCGGTGAGCTCGCGCGGGCCCTCGCGACGTGACCTCGCGAGCGACTTGACCTCGCGACTTGAACTCGCGACGTGACCTCGCGCGCGGAGCGTCGCGACGTGACCTCGCGCGCGGAACCTGGACGCGGGCTATTTCATATTGTGAAAGCCACTTTCGCTATTCGAATACATCAGTTAGAGTCCCGCGCAATGTCCAACGCACCCGGGACCAGAGTCGGATCGGCGTGCCTGTGCTGGAGGGCTCGCAAGAGCACCACGCCCGCGCCGGATGGAGATCGAACCCGCGCGGGCATGCCTGCGCACACGGCGGCCGGATGATGGCCACTCAGCCCCAGGCCGAACCCTTCGACCTCGAGCTCGGCCTGCGGTTCTTCGAGCAGATGCTGCGCACGCGCAACTTGGAGGACGAGGTCCAGCGACTGTTCACCGATGGCCTCGTTCGTGGCACCACACACCTCTGCCAGGGGCAGGAGGCGGTTTCCGTCGGAGTCTGCGGAGCGCTGTCCGCAGGTGACACGATGACGTGCACCTACCGCGGCCACGGAGCCGTGCTCGCGATGGGTGCGCCGCCTGATCAGGTCTTCGGCGAGATCATGGGCAAAGCGAATGGGCTGTGTGGTGGCAAGGGCGGCTCGATGCACCTCACGGATGTCCGGGTCGGGGCCTATGGCTCCTTTGCGATCGTCGGCGCACATCTACCGATCAGCGTCGGGCTCGCATTCGCCTCGCGCTTCCTTGACAGCGATTCGGTCAGCGTCTGCTTCTTCGGCGACGGCGCGACCAACATCGGTGCCTTCCACGAGGCGCTGAACCTTGCGTCGCTGTGGAAGGTGCCGGCGATCTTCGTATGTGAGAACAATCTCTACGGCGAATACTCTCCGCAGCCGCTGACAACACCTATCGAGCGACTCGCCGACCGCGCCGCGGCCTACGCGATGCCAGGCGTCGTCGTGGACGGAAACGATGTGTTCGACGTGCACGCGACTGCTCGCGACGCGATCGCGCGAGCGAGATCCGGGCTGGGACCGACCCTGATCGAGGCGCTGACCTACCGACAGGTCGGGCACTCGCGCTCTGACCCGGCCAAATACCGGCCAGAGGGCGAGCTTGCGCAGTGGCTCGCCCGCGACCCGATCGTCCTGCTCGAGCAGGCGCTGCTCGAACGAGGCATTCCTGCCGCGGATCTCGAAGATCGGCGGCGCGCGAGTGCCCAGGAGATCGCCGAGGCTCTGGACCGAGCCACCTCCTGGCCCGCTCCGCCCCTGGAAGCGCGGATGGAGAACGTATGGGCGTGACCGAGATCACCTACCGGCAGGCGATCACACGCGCGCTGGCCGACGAATTGGAGGCGGACGGGCGCGTGATCGTGTTCGGAGAGGATGTCGGCGCCGCGGGCGGCGTCTTCAAGGCGACCGACGGGTTGCAAGACCGCTTCGGGCCTGAGCGCGTGCTGGACACACCGATCTCGGAGCAGGCGATCGTTGGCACCGCCATCGGCTGCGCCCTCCGCGGCCTGCGACCCGTGATCGAGATCATGTTCGCCGACTTCGCCGGCGTCTGCTTCGACCAGTTGGGCAACGAGCTTGCCAAGTACCGCTACATGACCGACGGTCAGGTGACGGTTGGCGTCACCGTGCGACTCGCGAATGGTGCGGGCGGTGGCTTTGGAGCACAGCACTCCCAATCTGTCGAGAACTGGTTTCTCAATATCCCCGGGATCAAGATCGTCACTCCGGCGACTCCAAGCGATGCCTATTGGCTTCTGCGCTCCGCGATCGCCGATCCCAACCCGGTGCTGTACCTGGAACACAAGAACTTGTACAACACCCCTGGGCCGTTGAGCGAGGCTGAGCCTGTCCGGATCGGCAGCGCAAGCGTGGTCCGCGAGGGAAGCGACGTGACGATCGTTGCAAGCCAACAGATGCGCTACCGGGCGCTCGAGGCCGCCGACGTCCTCGCGGCACGCGGCATCTCTGCCGAAGTGATCGATCCGCGCACGATCGTACCGCTGGATCTCGCCACGATCACAGCGAGCGTCGCCAAGACCGGAAGATTGATGTGCGTCCAGGAATGCTCTGCCGGGGGCAGCTGGGGCGCGACACTGATCGCGGCTGTCGTCGCCGAGAACCTCGAACTGCTCGACGCCCCACCACGGCTGGTCGGCGGCGACGAGACCCCGATTCCATACGCGGCGGAGCTCGAAGCGCAGTGGTTGCCCGGCGCAGCACGGATCGCCGATGCCGCGGAGCGCGCGGTCGCGTATTGACGGTCGCGCCATGATCGCCGACGTGCTGCACTTCTCGTTCACGGTGAGTGACATCGACCGCTCGGTCGTCTGGTACACCGAGATCCTCGGCCTCGAGCTGATTCATCGCCAGACGCAGGACAACGATTACACACCCATTCTCGTCGGCTTGTCCGGCGCGGTGCTGGAGGTGGCGCAGTTCGCGGTGCCCGGGGTGCCACCGGCACGCTCGACGCACATGCTCGAACTCGTTCAGTATGTCTCTCCCGCAGCCACACGAACCCCCGAGCTTCGGACCAACCAGATCGGCTGTGCGCACCTCGCACTGCTCGTCACCGATATTGATGCCCGGCACCAGCGAATGCTTCGAGCGGGTGTGACGTTCGTGAACCCGCCCGTCAGGATTACCGAGGGCGCCAACCGTGGCGGCCAGGCGTGCTACTTTCACGACCCTGATGGAATCACGCTCGAGCTGCTCCAGCCCTCACCGGAGCGTCTTCGCGCGCTCGGTCTCGGCTAGCAACGCGACCGCAACGCCGGCCTGCGCGGCCCGGGCGTCCCGCGCGGCTTGGGCGTCCCGCCCGGCGCTATCCTGATCGGAGGTGCCAGCGCCAGTCCGCGTCCGCAACAATCATCAGAGGCCCGAGTAGGGATACGTTGACGGCTCGCGGCAAGGATTCGTTACCGGCGGTCGCTCGGACCGAAACGTCGCGGCCCGGGGGCCGGCGTACACGCGGGCGCGTTACGATCCGGGACGTCGCGGAGCGAGCTGGCGTATCAATGGGCACAGCGTCGAACGTACTGAACCGGCCCGATGTCGTTCATCCGGCGACGCGCGAGCGCGTGCTGGCCGCGATCGAACAGCTGGGTTTCGTGGGCAGCTCCGCTGCTCGCCAGATGCGAGGCGTGAGCAGCCGCTGCTTTGGAGCCGTCGTGCTTGACGCCGCCGACCCCTTCTCGACGGAGATGGTTCGAGGGCTTGAAGACGCGGTCCACGAGCATGGGTGCGCCGTGATGGTCTGCTCGACCGACGGCGCACCAGACCGCGAGGCCAGCTACCTTCGGCTCCTTGAGGAGCAGCGCGTGCAGGGAGTCGTCATCACCCCTGCAACGCGCACCATGCGCCACCTCCAGGCCCTGCGCGACCGCGGCACACTCGTCGTGCTGCTCGACCGCAAGAGCGCCGACGGAGACCTCTGCTCGGTATCGGTGGACCACGCGCGAGGCGGCGAGTTGGCGGCGAGCTACCTGTTCGAGCGGGGGCACACCCGAATCGCGTTCATCAACGGCCCGGCACACCTGTCCCAATGCGCCGACCGGCGCCGCGGGATGCGCCGGGCTGCTCGGCACGCCGGGTTCGATGCCGCTGACAGCATCGTCGAGTTCACGATCGATCCGATCACAGCCGTCGAGCACACCACATCGGTCGTCGAGCAGATCCTCGAGCTCGCGGAGCGTCCCACGGCGATCGTCTGTGTGAGTGACCGCATCGCCTTCTCAGTCCTGCGAGACTTGGCCGACAGACGTGTCAGAGTTCCACGAGACATCAGTGTCGTCGGCTACGACGACACTGACTTCTCGGCGATGCTCTCGCCGGCGCTCACGTCGATCCGCCTGCCCAAGTATGAGCTGGGCCACGCCGCGGCGCAGCTCCTGATCGAGGAAACGGTGGACCCGCAGCACCGCCACGGTGACATCCGCTTCGAGCCACAACTGATCGAACGTCAGTCGACGACTTCGCGTGGACTGCTGAATCGCTACCGCCCGACCGGCGATTGATCGGGGTAACCTCGCGCCGCGAGGCTCCGACGCCTCGGCCGGCTGCGGGCTCGGTTCGATCTGACAGTCACGGCGACCGGCCGGCGGCAGTCGTTCATTCGGAGACGTCTGGACGGACCGCCCCATTGTCGTATACTTCCGGACTGTGATCTGCGCGTTCAAATGATGAAAGGTCGAACGTTGTGTGCCGCCCACTTCCCGGGCCCGGTCGCTTGATCAAGCGCGGTTCGAGACCGGCATGAGCGCTACGGCTACGCGCATCCAGTCCGTCACGCGCGCGATGCGACTCCTCTTCCTCGTCGCGGATTCGGAGCAGGGCGTGACGGCCACCGAAGCCGCTCGGACCCTCAGCGTTTCGGTGCCGACGGCCCATCACCTCCTCGGCACGCTGGTGGCCGAAGGTGCGCTCGCGCGTGATTCTGATCGGCGTTACGTGATGGGGCCGCGCATCGGCGTTCTGTGCGACGCCTTCACGCGCGATCTCAGGGTGCCTCACTACTTGGCAGCTCCCCTGCGCTGGATCGCCGAACAGACCGGCGAAACCGTCTACCTGACCGGATGGCGTCGCCATCTCATCACGATCCTCCAGTGCGTCGACGGTGTCCACGCAGTGCGGGTGGCCGGACTGGTCCCGGGTGTCGCCGTCCACGCGCACGCCCGCGCGAGCGGCAAGGTGCTGCTCGCACATCTGGCGCCGGATGCACTCGGTGCGTACTTGGAAAGCCATCCACTCGTTGCCGTCACCGACCGGACGATTGTCGAGCCACGGGACTTCGCGAACGAGCTCAAGCAGGTTCGCGAGCAGGGTTTCGCCGTCGACGTCGAGGAGTTCGCCAGCGGCGTATCGTGTGTGTCGGTACCGGTCTTGGAAGGGCGGCAGTCCGTGATCGCCGCCTATACGATCTCCGCCCCCAGCGATCGCTACGCGAGGCACCACGAGGTCCTCAGGGAGACCCTTCTGCGGGCGGCGAGTTCGGTCAGCCGCCACGCGAGGGGCGACGGATCTCGCGAGCTGCGACGCGCCGAGTTGCCGGCGGCGCAGTCAGCAGCCGGCGCTACCGGGGTAGTGCGTTGAGCCTGGACCCATTCGCCGACTGTCCACAACCCGAAACGTAAGGCGAGGCACCCGCAAGCCCCCACTGCCGAGCGAGCGCCCCGGCTGATATGAGCGGAGGTGCGCCGTTGACCGCGCCGATGCCAGGCGTGTTGCTCCCGCCAGATGCCACGCACTTGGTGCGACTTTGTCGGGTCCTCCTCGGCGGCGTCACGCGTCTCCCGTATGCACCGTCGCTCAATCAGGTGACGGATGCTGGCCTTGGTAGCGATGCTGTGCGCCGGTTGCCCTGATTCGGTCGCCGCGGCGACCGTCGTGTTGATGTGCTCGAACCGGGCGTCGCGGTCGGGATGCCGATTGCCCTCGAGGTCGTGCGCGCTGCTGCGCCATCCCACACGCCGGCTCCGTCGCCGCCGCGTGATCCCACCCCGCTGAACCCACGCCCGAACGTTCGTCGCCGCGAGCCATCGCCGCTGACGCCCGTTCAGTGGCGGCGCCCTCAACCGATCACGCTCAGCGATCGCGGCCTCGGCATCACCCACACCCCACGGGTTCTCCGCCGAGACACACCCCAAGGGTTCTCCGCCGAGACACACCCCTCACGTGATGTCACGCTGACCCCTAACTTCGGGACCCCCCGGTCGCGGTGGGGGGGTGTCGAACTCAGGGGTCTTAGACACCCCTGCGCTCCATACCCCCCGGAATCGATTGGGGCGCTCCGGAACTTACGGGTCTCGTCCGCGCTTCAAGCACCGTCGTTCGACGGTTGGGGGGTTGATCGACGGGCGGCGATACGGACAGGGGTTCCGGGCGTCGGCGGGCGAGTTGAACGAGCGTCAGCGTCGGGTGCGGGCGGCGGTGGAGGCGCGGTCGCATGGGGTGGGATTGACGCGACGGCACGCGCGACGGGGATTCATCAGGACACGATCCGCAAGGAGATCGGGGACCTCGCGGTCGGGTTGCGTGATCTGGGGTTGCGTGATCTGGGGCAGGAGGTGCGTTCGCGACGGTCGCGAAGCTGTTGTGCCGATTGAGCTACAGCCTACCGTCCAATTGCGAGACTCATGACGGCAGGCAGGCCCGCCTGGGCATCACCAAAGCGGTTCCGCCACTTGGGCGCCGCCGGACGTGAGGCACCCGACGACTCGGCGACCGGCTTCGTCCTCATCGGACGAGCGTGTCTGAGCCGGTGGCTGTCGTTGCACCTGATGATATGGGGCCGTTGCCGGTGAAGCTCACGTCGTTCAATTCGACGTTGAGGGCTTCGAGGAAGCTGCCGGTGCTGGCCGAGCTGGTGATCTGGATCGTGCCGTTCGGGGCGAAGATATCGCCATCCAGGCCGTAGTCGCCGTTCAACACGTACACGGAAGGGTCGCTGTAGGAGCCGATGGCTTCTTCGGCGTACGCGAGGCAGCCGTCTGCGCCGGCGGCGGCCTTGATGTAGACCTCGCCGCCGGCGAGGTCTATATAGCCACCGATCATTGTCAGCGCCGCGGGGTTTGAGCTCGTGCCGAAATCGGCGCCGTTGTCGAACGTGAAGCCGCCGTTCCAGGTTGACGGTGTGCTGGGCGTTCCGGTTCCGTAGGCGCATTCGATCGCTCCAGCGGGTGACGCACCGCTGCTGAAGGAGTAGTTGGCTGCCGCTGAGTTGCACCAGCTGGGAGTCCCGTTCGGCCCTGTACAGGCCCCGCTGGTGCACGGTGTGAAGAGAGTCGCGTAGTCATCGGGCCAGTAGCCCGATGACTCGCCGCCGCCGAGTGTCGGCTTGGCGCCGTCCATCGTGGAGTTCGCGGGGTAGGCGATCGGTCCCCCGCCGGATCCGGAGTAGCAATTGCCGGTGCTCGCAGTGATCGAGCTGAAATCGTAGGAGCCGCCGTTGCTGTAGAAGTTGAGCGACCCCTGGCTGTGAACCTCGCCGCTGATGTCGATGTCCGCGCTGTTGGTGATGAAACCATCGGCGGTGCCGCACGCCGCGTTCGCCGCGTATATGGCGTAGCAATCACCGGCGGATTGGTCCTGTGTGGTGCACGTCGCCGGGGTGCCCGTTGTGTAGGCCGCGACCGCGTTTGCGGCTGTCGTCGTCGTGTGGATGCCGGCGGCGTTGTCGAACAGTGTTGCGGACGCGGACGAGGTCGCGACTGTGACCTTGGCGCCTGCGAAGGAGACGTCGCTGGTGGGGATCGGGATCCCGTTGGCGGACGCAATCGTGGTGGCGACGTTGGCGGCGGCGGTGGTGTCGGTGGTCGACGTGCACGTGTCGCCGCTCGCGCCGGCGTTGGCGAGGCAGTTCGCGGCGGCCAGGGCGGCTGCGTCAGCGGCGACCTGAGCTTGGTGGTGGCGTTCATAGCCGGCCGCGGTATCGATCGCAAGCGCGGCCATCAGCATGGCGATGAACATCGCAGCGCTCGCGATCACCATCGCCTGGCCGCGCGTGTCGTCTCTGAAGTGCCGAATGCGTTTGATCATTGGCCGTTGTCGCGGTCCGATCGGCTGATGGCCCGCCGGTGGTCTCAGCCGCTATGAAGGGCAGAGACATCGCGGGCATCGGTGCGGTCTGTGAAAGCTCCAGTGTCCGGAAATACGGATAGAAGGCCGGCATGGCGTTTATCGGCAGCCCACGGACTCGTCCGTAGCAGGAGATTCGGGGAACGTGGGAAAGCAACTCGCCGCAGCGACTCCCGGTCGGCCCGCTGGGGCTACCTGCCCGTGATGGCGTCGTCGCTCGCGGACGCCACCTGCGACGCGGACTCGCCGGCGGACGCAACCCCGACGCGACGCGAACTCGCCGGCGGACGCCACCTCGACGCGCGTGGTCGATCCGGGTCGATCATCTATCGTGCCCGCACTCAATGCCCGTTCGTCATCACCGGACCGTCGACCGCGTAGTCGCGATCCTGGAAGAGGCCGCCCGGGTCACCGGTGGCGTCACGCTCGTCGAGTTGGCCCAGCGGCTCGGCGCGCCGAAGAGCTCGATCCAGGAGCTGACCAACGGTCTGTTGGCGACCGGCTACCTGGTCGAGCGGAACCGGCGCTTCATCCTCGGTCCGGGACCTTTCATTCTGTCGCTTCGCGGTGCTGGACTCTTCCTGCGCCAGGTCGATCACGATCAGCTCGAGGAGGCGGCGGAGCGGCTGGGACACACACTGTTCGTGGGCGCGCGCGTGGGCGATGACCACGTCTTCGTCGATCAGGCCGGGCACGACGTCCTGATGGACTACGTGTCGGCAACGCGCCCGCGGCGGCCACTGCTGATCACATCGACCGGGAAGATCCTCCTCGCCTTCGCCCCGGCAGCGGAGCGCAACGACTTCCTTGTCCGGATGGAGCGCGACCACCCCGAGCAGGTCGCGGCGTTCCTGGCGGAGCTGCCAGAGATCCGCGCAGGCGCTCTCGCCTACAACAGCGGCCTCACCGTCCCCGAGCGGTATACGGTCGCAACGCCGCTGATCGACCCTGACGGGAGCCTCCTCGCCGCGATCTGTCTGGTAGCCGGACCTGAGCACGCCGATGCCCTGCCCGAGCTCGGCCTCGCACTGCGTCAGGCGATCCGCCGATGGAAGTGGCCGCGCAAGCGCCAGCCCCTCGCGTGAGCAACCTTGCCCGCGCGATCGATGGTCTCGCTCGTCAGGTCGGCGCCCGAGCAACGCTCGCCGCGATCGCGATCAGACCTCCGTCTCCCCGTCGTTCGAGATCGCCTGCGTGATACCTCGAGCCGTTCCCGGTGTACTATCTGAGTACGAACGTATGTTCTGAAGGGAGTGGCAAACATGGCTGAGACGGTCACAAGACATAAGCCGGTCGTGGAGACCCTCGGGACCCGTCGGCACCGCAGCCCCACGGCTCGTTTCGCGAGCGTCGTTGATCGGACCACGGAGCTGTCCGACGAGGTTCTCGAGTCGATCGAGACGGGTGAGCGGGCCGCGATCGAGGCGGCGGGCCAGTTCCTGATCACCATTGAGGAGGCGTTGCCGCAAGCGGTGACGGGCATCTCCGACGTGGCGAAGATGGTCACCGAGTCGGGCCTGAAGATGGCGGACCAGCTCGTCCACTCGGAGTACGACTTCCTCCGCAACGTCGTCGGCGGCGCAGCCAAGTCGCTGAGCAGCCGCGACGGGGGACACTCCACGGGCGCCGTCGCGTAAGTGCTCGACTGCACGACAGCCGGCGCGGTGGAGCACGTCGCCACCAACAATGGGACTCGTGCTCGGCGCCGGCCTCGTGCATCGGCGGGTGCAGCGCTTCAGCTCTTGCACGCCTGGTCGTAGGCGGCTGTTCCGGGCTGGAGGGCCTGTCCGGAGTTGGGATCGACCATCAGGCAGGACTCGTCGACAGCCTGGAACGCGCTGGCCGGAATCTGCTTGAGCTGGTCGACCATCGTGTAGGTCCAGCGCCGGTCGGCCGTTCCCTGGAAGTACCAGTTGCTGCCGTTGTCGGCGAGGATCAGGCCGTAGGTCTTCATCGCCTGGATGACGACCTGGCATGGAGTCGCACACTCCGATGCCGGCAGGGTGAAGCCGGCCGACAGGCGGAACCGAGCTCCCATCGGCGGGTAGTCGGCGCTGGTGACCGAGCCGGCCTCGTGGCGGGCGGGCCAGATGTAGCTGGTGTCGGTCGTCTGTGCGGTGAAGCGGATCGCATGGTCGATGTGACCCGACATCACCTCGTCGTAGTTGACCAGGCCGGGCAGGATCGGCAGCCCCGCGGCGTCTGCTGACGTCCAGCCCGCCGGCCGCAGCTGATCGGAGGCGAGATTCCAGATCGCTCCCGAGCCCGCGGTCGACCGGTTGAACGGGTGATAGTAGGCGTCGTACAGCTCGTACAGCGTGCAGGTCGTCGGGTCGACCATCAACGCATGTCGATCGCCGGTGGCGTTGCGCCCGCCCTCGATCGGCGTGTTCGCCGCGAACGGGTAGGGGCCCGGGTCGCTCTCGTCGGCGTACTGGAACTGAACCTTCACGAAGTGAGGCTTGGCAGCCGTGATCTGCCATGGAATCCCGTAGGGACTCGCGCCTCCGCCGGGACCATAGTCGGGATGCAGGAGTGTCGAGCCGGCTGCCATGTTCGCCAGCCACTCGGCGGAGTGCGCATCGACGGGGAGCCCCGTCACGGGCGTGTTCCACACGTTGTCGGCCGGGAAGGCGGGGCAACTCGTTCCCGGGAACAGCGGGCCGGCGGCTGCGGCCGCCGGCTTTTTCGGCCCGCGAGATCTCGCGGCCGCCGTGCTCGCGCCGTGGGCAACGAGGGCCATGACCGCCACCAAGATCGCAAGCACGACCCCGACAAGTCGAACGACAGAGCCCGAAGAACGCATCATTCCTCCCGCTGGAAATGTGATGGCGACTGGGCGGCGCCTGGTGTCGATGGTAGTGCCGAGCTCGCTCCCCGGCCCGTAGTCTGCGCGGGCAGGTTGATCCGACGTGGGCGAGCGGCGTCGCGCTCGTGGCCTCGCCCGCGTTCGACAGCGATCCATGGAGACAGGAGTCGACGATGGCGATGGCGATATCCGAGGAGCTGCGGGACACCGTTGCGCTCGTCACCGGGGCATCGAGCGGGATCGGCGAGGCGACCGCGGTCGCCCTCGCCGCTCGGGGCGCCGCGGTCGCGCTGGTGGCACGCCGGCGCGAGCGGTTGGAGGCGCTGGCCTGCGAGATCGAGGGCGGCGCGGGCCGCGCGCTGGTTGTCCCTGCGGACGTGGCCGAGCCGGAGCAGGCGCAGGCGGCGGTCGCACGGACCGTGGCTGAGTTCGGGCGGCTGGACACGTTGATCAACAACGCGGGCGTGATGCTCCTGGGTCCGGCCGTCGATGCCCCTCTGGAGGAGTGGGAGCGGATGCTGTCGGTCAACGTCGCGGGCCTCCTGTACTGCGCTCATGCCGCATTGCCGCATCTCGTCAAGGCCGCCGCGGACGGTCGCCGCCACGTCGCCGACATGGTCAACATCAGCTCGGTTGCGGGACGCGTCGCTCGCAGCGGCAGCGGCGTCTACAACCTCACCAAGCACGGTGTCGGCGCGTTCAGCGAGTCGCTCCGTCAGGAAGTCGCCGGCAGGCACGTCGGGGTTTCGTTGATCGAGCCCGGGGCGGTCGCGACCGAGCTGGCCTCACACAACCGGCCCGAGATTCGCGAGGTGATCGGCAAGCGGTTCGGCAACGTCGAACGCCTGGAGGCGGTCGACATCGCGGACGCGATCGCGTACGTCGTCACCAGGCCACGACACGTTGCGGTCAACGAGGTTCTGATCCGGCCGACGGAACAGGAGGGCTGAAGGCGGCGACGGCCGGCAACCGTCAACCCGCGATCGGCCTCTGAACGTCAGATGCGCTCGGAGCGCAGGAGCTCAGCCCAGCGCTCGGCCGAGAACGTGGAGGCGTCGGTCGAGGCGATGAAGTCGTTCACGACCGCGACGAAACGAGCTGGGTCGTCGAGCTGCGGGAGGTGCCCGGCCTGCTCGAAGATCTCCAACCGGCTGCCCGGTATCGCCTCCTGGGCGGCGCGTCCGTGCTCGACGGGGAGCATCGCATCGCGCTCGCCCCAGATGATCAGAGTGGGAGTGTGCTCCGCGAGGTACAGCCGATCACGGGCGTCGACGAGCTGGCCGCGGGTCCCGACGACCCCGCGGAGGGTGCCGAGGAACGCCGCGCGCGTCTCCGGTTCGGCAAGCGCCGCGAACGTCCGCGCGTAGAACTCGGCATCGACCGCCGGTCGGACGCGCAGCGCCCGGCCGGTGCTCGCCGCGAGGTTGATCAGCGACCGCGCCGCCGGGGCGGCCAGCGACAGGAACAGCTCGCTGCCCGGAAGGGTGGCCAGGCGGAGGATCAGGCCGACATCGGGGCCGAGACCGCCGCTCGAGACGAGCACCAGGCGCTCGCAACGCTCCGGGAACTGATACGCGAACTGCATCGCGACGCCGCCTCCGAGCGAGTGGCCCACCACCGTCGCACGCTCGAGGCCGAGTGCGCCGCCGAGATCGCGCAGTGCGCTCGCCAGCGCGCCGAGCGAATAGTCGCCGGCGCCCTTGGCGGAGCGGCCGTGCCCGGGCAGATCGACGGCGACGACACGGTGCTGCCGGGCGAGCCCGTCGAGCACGGGCTCCCACGTGCGCCAGTCGCCGCCGATGCCGTGAATGAGCAACAGGGTTGGACCCTCGCCACCGTCGGCGTAGGCGATCTCACGACCGTGAATGCAAAGAGAACGATGGTCGAGCGTCATGCTGATCGTAAACAGAGGTTACACGATCCGTTACAGTTTGTCCGTGACCGCGACACGAAAGCCCCGCGCCGCCGTCCGTCGCGCGCGAGAGCAGCAGATCGTCGACGCGACCCGTGCCCTGTTTGATGAGGACGGGGGAACGCGGGACACCCGGATCGATCGCATCGCCCGCCGCGTCGGGATCAACAAGGCCCTCATCTACAGGCACTTCGCGTCGAAGGAGGAACTGTTCGCGCTCACGACCACGCGCTACCTGGCCGAGGTCAACACGCTGCTCAGCGCGGTCGACGAACAATCGTCCGACGCCTTCGAACGCCTTCGTCGCGGCTTTGAGGCGCTCGCCGACTACGGCATCGAGTATCCCGCCTTCCTCGACTGCGTCCTCTCACTGCTGCGCGAACCCGTCGGCGACCTCCGCGAGCAGGTCTCCGACGCCGTCTGGCTGCGACTCGGGCAGGCGGCCGGCACGTCCATCGGATGGCTCGCCGGCGTCCTGCGGGATCTCGGCGTCGCGGAGCCCGATCTGCGGGCGAACGCCCTGTACCTCCAGGCGATCGGGGTCCTGCACCTCGCCCGCTCGGGCGTCGCGCTGCGCGGCGTCGCTCCCGGTCTGGCCGAGGCCTTCGCCGTCGGAGCGCAGGACGTACGGACAGAGTGCGTCGCGCTCGCCCTTGCCGCGGCCACGGACTGCGGATTCACGCAGCCCGTCGCGCTCGACGCGGCCACGGACCGCTGAGTCAGGCGCGTCGCGTCGCGCTCGACGCTGGCACCCAGCAGTCAGCCGGCCGCGGCTCGGAAATGCGGGAGCAGGCCGGACCAGCCGCGTTCGTTGAGTTGGCGGCGCTCTGGGCCGCGGGCGCCGAGCTGCTCCCAGCCGCTGTGCACGATCGACACGATCGTGCCGTCGCGCTCGTCGGCGGCGAACGTGATCTCGACTTCGGTCGCGTCGGCGCGGTCCTGGCGCAGGTGCCAGAGGTAGG
The DNA here is from genome assembly GCA_963705995.1 of uncultured Solirubrobacterales bacterium. GTDB lineage: Bacteria > Actinomycetota > Thermoleophilia > Solirubrobacterales > Solirubrobacteraceae > Palsa-465. The sequence continues at coordinate 39,736 of CAVPLN010000032.1, read as the reverse complement.
CGATGCGCGTCGGGGGCTCCCAGCGGGTGACCCGTCCCCAATCGTGCTCGTCGCCCTGCGGCGTGCGCTCGTAGATGCGGCCACCGATGCCGGGCTCGATGATGACCTCGAGGCCTGGCTCGGCGCTGACGGTGTGCGTCGCCGGCCACCACGTGCTCGTGTGCGCGGTCCAGAGCTCGAAGCTCCGCTCGGGCGGGCAGGCGACGCCGAAGCTGATCCGCAACGGTTCGCTCACGTCGCATCGCTGTCGTCGGCGACGGCGCGAAAGCGCGACGCGGCATCGCCCCAGACCTCCTGGAGATACGCGCGTACCGCGTCCAGGCCCTGCCCGTGGAGCTGATAGAGCCTGCGAGTGCCGTCGGCCGAGGAGATCACGAGGCCGGCTTCCTTGAGCAGCCGCAGGTGTCGCGAGACGGCCGGCCGGGTGATCGGCATCTCGTCCGCGATCTCGCGCACCGAGCGCGGCCCGTCGTGCAGCAGCTCGAGGATCTCACGGCGGTGTGGATCGGCGAGCGCCTCGAACGGGTCCGTGGCCGGCTGGGTCACAGGCTTGATGGTAGCCGCTCCGTTACGGTAATCTTTTGGTTACCATGAGCGAACCCATTACAGGCGACGGAACCAAGGACGATCCCTGGGTTCTGCGGACCCCGCCGGGCCAATCGGAGTATCTGGCCTATCGTGACCCTGCCGCTGACCCGCCGACCCTCGTCTGCGTCGTCGGCAAGACGACGCTCGGCTATCAGCTGCGCTGTCTCGAGGACCTCCACGCAATGCTGACCGAGCACGGCGACTGGATGGCGCTCGGCACCGCAGACGAGCAGAAGCCGGCTGCGGACGGGACCGTTGAGGCTTGGGGACGCTCGCCCGGAAACCCGGTCGGGGGCTGGTACGGCCTCAAGAAGGGCCTGCGGGGCCGGTTTGCGAATTATGTACCGCCGGTCATGGAGCACCTCGGGCTCGCCGAGCTCGAGCACAACCCGCGCAACAACCGCATGCGGGCGCGCTGACGCAGCCGGCATCCGCGCAGGCGCGGCGAGAAGTGTCAGATCAGCGTCTGAGAACGGGCGCCCAGCGAGGCGGACACCAGGCCCGTCGGGCCGGCCGGCGGGCCGGCCCAGGACGCTGTCGTCGGGCCGGCCCAGGACGCTGTCGTGCACAGCTGGCGTGCGATCGGAAAGTGACAAGCGTCAGGTGGGTCGGGCACGAGCTGACCACCGATTTGGTTCGCATCAGTGCCCCGGGAGGGCGCAACGCGGGACCAGGTGGTCCCTGACCCGCGACTTGGATACAAAAGGTGACCCCCCAGGGCACTTTTTGTATCCAAGTGCCGCCGGCGCCTCGGCCGCGAGGCCTTACGACGCCGTCGACGGCGCGGTGGCGTTGCCAGATTGTGATGACGCAGCGCTGCTCGCTGCGGTCTGTGCGATCACGTCATGGTGAGCAGGGGACGGACTTCCGGTCCGAAGTCGGCGTACTCGCCGGTCGCGTCGAGCCAAGCCCCGGACAGAGAGATAGTTAGTCGTTCACCTAAGTGATGTGCTAGGTGCGCTCAGGGGATGAGTACGGTGCGCTCGCCCGGCCGGTCGGCGTCGGCCCAGATCCGCTCCACGTCCGCCAAGGGCTTTCGGTTTGCTCTGAGTGCGATCGTGCCGGCCCTGATCTGGTCGACGAGGGCGGGAAGTTCCGCGAGGTACGCCGCGGTCGAGACGGCTCCTTGGCCGTTGCCTTGGAGTCGAAGGTTCGCCGATCGCAGCGCCACGGACGGGAGTTCGATCGTCGCCCCGGCCACGGCGCCGATCTGAATCCAGTCCAGCTGGCGGCTGCGGTCTGACCGCCCGCTCAGCAGCGCCATCATCGCCTGCTTGGCCGGCGGCCCCCACAGATAGTCGATCACGATGTCGACCTCGGCCGCCGCGAGCGCCAGGGCGGTGGCTGTCGCCTCGGCGTTCTCGGTCAACTGAATGACGTCGTCGGCACCGAGCTCGGTGAGCGCGTCCAGTCGCTCGCGGTCGCGCCCAGCGCCGATCACGCGGCCCGCGCCGAGCAGCTTGGCCACCCGGACGGCGGTCGTTCCGGCGTTGCCCGTCGCTCCGAGTACGAGGACGCTCTGCCCGGCACGGATCGGAACGCGGACCCGCAGCGCCACCCAGGCCGACATCGCCGGATTCAACGTGGCGGCGACCACCGCGGCGTCGACGTCGTCGGGCAGTTCGAGCGAGCGGCGTTCATCGGCGATCGCCTTGTCTGCCATCGTTCCGGCCATCGCGTCGTCCGCGACGAAGTAGATCAGCCTGCCGTCCGGCCGCCGGCCGACTCCATCGATGCCCGGGACCATCGGCAGCGACCTGGTGCTCGTGTAGTGGACACCGGCGGCGCCGCTGCGTACGCGGGGATGCAGACCGACGGCGACGACATCGACGAGCAGCCCCTCGCCGGCCGAGGGTTGCGGCACCTCGATCAGCTGGTAACGCGGTGGATCCTCGAATGACGTCACCACTGCCGCGTTCATGCTCGCCATCGTTCGTTCCTGTCTGCGGGCGCGCCACGTTCGGGGTTGGTCTGGGCCACTACGAACATAGTTGGTTGCGGCCGGTCGTCGATCAACGGGCTCAGCAAGCTCCTGGACAGCTGTCCCGAGTCGTCAGTTGCCTGCTCACGACCCACGCGGCTGACCTCGGGATCGATCTGTTCCCGGGCGCCGACGGCGCTTGATGACCGCATCGCCCGGTGACGTTGCTCAACCGCTTGGCCTTTCGCCGCGCCGCACGGCTCGGCTGCGATGAGGGTGGGACGTTGACGAGAACTGTCCGACAATCGGCCCCAGGCTGGGACGGTCGCGCGGTCGAAGCCGACGCTCATCGACAACCGATGTCCTGCTTCACGGCAGGATCAGATGGCTGTCGCCGAACTCGTGCCAGAGATAGCCGTGCTCGACGGCGCTCGCGTAGCAGCGGCGCATCAGCGCCGCTCCGGCGATCGCCGCCAACATCTGCAGGTGCGAGGCGAGTGGCTCGTGCCAGCCGGTGATCAGTCCATCGACCGTCCTCGGTGTTCGATCCGCGCCGATCACAAGATTGGTCCACCCCGCCCCGGCGCGGACCGTTCCATCGGCCGCCGCCACGGTCTCCAGCGCTCGGACGACGGTCGTTCCGACCGCGACGACGCGACCGCCCCAGCCGCGCACGGCGTTGACGAGCATGGCCGTCGCCGGAGGAACGTCGTACTGCTCAGGATGGGGCGGCTCGTGGCGCTCGGGCGAGGAAACGCCGGCGTGCAACGTCAAGGGTGCGATCAGCGTGCCCGTGGCCACCAGGCGGGCGACGAGCTCGGGGGTGAACGGCCGGCCGGCGCTGGGCATCTCGGCGCTGCCCGGCACCGTCGCGAACACGGTCTGGTAGGCGCTGAGCGGCCAGCGCTCCGGCACGTAGCCGTACCGGATCGGGCGCCCGTGACAAGCCAGGTACTGGTGCACGTGCATGTTCACGCCCAACCGCGCAAGCCACAGCCGCCCACTCCCCGCGCAGGGCATCAGGAGCTCGAGCCGGCCGTCGCCGGCGAGGACGATCTCCTCACCGGCGCGGCCGGCTCGGAACGGGGACTCGCCGCCTGCGCTGCGCAACTCGACGACGAACAGGTCGTCGGTGACGGACTGCGGCGCGCGGGTCGCGAACCTCACCTCGATCTGACCACCGTCCTGTTGCATCGCCGGGACGGCCGCCGCCAGGGTTCCGGAGTTGTTGACGACCAGCAGGTCCCCGGGCCCGAGGTGCGCGGGTAACTCGCGGAACGCTGTGTGGACGATTTCTCCGCCGCCGCGGCGTGCGACCATCAGTCGCACCTCATCTCGCTCGAGGCCGCGCGCCTCGGGTGGCTCGCTCGCCTCCAGCGCCGGCGTCAGTGCGAATGCGAGTGGGGTCATGGCATCACTCCGGGCAATTCCCGTGCCCGGTAGCGCCCGCTCGGCAGACTGCCTTCGATCAGGATCAGCAGTCCCGGCACACTGTCCTCAGGTGGGGGACGGTCGGAGATGTCCTCGCCCGGGAACGCGTCCTGGTGCATGCGGGTGCGCATGTCCCCGGGATCGACGGCGTAGACGCGCAGATCGGGATGCTCGGCACCGAGGACCGACGTGAGCTGCCCCAGGGCGGCCTTCGAGGACCCGTAGCCGCCCCATCCTGGATATGGCTCGACCGCCGCGTCAGAGGTCACGTTGATCAGGCACCCAGCCTCCATCCTCGGCAGAGTCAGCTGGATCAGCGCGAGCGGCGCCAGGACGTTGACCTGGAACACCGTCTCGAGCTCCGCCAGCGGGTATGAGCTCAGGTCCGGTCGCGGACTCGGACCGAGGACGCTCGCGTTGTTGATCAGGAGATCGACGCGTCCCCCGGCAGCCGCGACGAGAGCCCCTCGATGCCCAGCTTCGCGCACGTCTCCTGGCAGCCCATCGACATGCGTGAGCTCACTCAACTCGCGCGTCGCTCGCGCGAGTTCGTCCGCACCGCGAGCGTCGATCACCAGTCGCCAGCCCCTGCGCGCGAGCTCGCGCGCAAGGGCCAGCCCGAGCCCCCGCGACGCGCCGGTGACGATCGCGACCCTCTCCGGGCCCATCAGCCCGTGCCAGTCCTCGGTGGCTGAACGTCCTGTTTCTCTGACTGCGGCATCGTGGCTCCCTTCGGATGCGAGATCGGATGGTCGAGCCTATAAGTTCAAGTTAAACTTGAAGTCAAGGCCCGATCGTGCTTCTCTTCGGGCGGATGGCAGATCTCCTGAAGATCGCCGACGTTTCACGCCGCAGCGGCGTGGCCGCATCGGCGTTGCGGTTCTACGAACACCGCGGGCTGATCACGTCCGAGCGGGCCGGCTCCGGACATCGCCGCTACCAGCGGAGTGTGTTGCGCCGGATCGCCTTCATCGTCTTCGCTCAGAAGATCGGCCTGACCCTCGATGAGATCGGCCATGAGCTGGCGAGGCTGCCGCCAGACCGCGCACCGGGCCGCCGGGACTGGTCGCGTCTGACCAGCGAATGGACATCGCGGATCGATCGGCGGATCGCCGAACTAGAGCGGCTCAGGTCCGGGTTGACCGAGTGCATCGGCTGCGGCTGCCTGTCACTCGACCGCTGCGCCCTGGCCAATCCGGGCGATCGCGCAGCAACGGGCGGCTCCGGGCCGCGGTACTGGATCTCAGACGACCCGGCCGCCTGACGCGCTGACCGCGCCGGCCGGGTCGAATGACGCGACGGGAATCCAGGTCAGGGCACGTCTTGCCGACGCGTCACGGCAACGCCCACGAGCGCCAGCGCCACGGTCCAGGCAAGCAGGACCGCGCCGCCGGCGGCCGGCGAGAGCAGGTGCGAGGTCTTCAGGCCCATCAGCGCGTTCGCGGCCGTCGTCGGCATGAACCGCCCGACCGACGGTGCGAGCCCGAACAGGAGCGTGCTGATCACGAAGTCCCAGGCGAGCAGGCCGATCACCGCACCAACCTGATTGCGAACGATCGCGCCGAGCCCCACGCCGAAGGCGCCGCGCAGCGCGATCCCCGCGATCCCACCGCCGGCCATCAGGACGAGCTGTCCCGTATCGAGGGCGGACGGGATCCCGCGGGCTGAGAGGATCAGCGATCCGATCCCCAGCGCCAGTCCGACGCTGGTCGCGCCGAACACGAGTCCAGTCAGCAGAGCGGCGATCAGCTTTGCTCCCAGCACACGCGAGCGCCGCGGGGTGAACAGGAACGTCGGTCGAATCGTCTTGTAGCGGAACTCGCTCGTGATCAGGAGCACGCCCGCGAGCGCCGAGAAGATCAGTGCGACTCCGCCGGTCGCGAACAGGCTGAGCTGGTCGTGTTCGGAGCTGAGCGCGTCGGGGTGGCTGAGCAGGGCCGACAGCACCACGATCAGCAGCGTCAGCACGATCATCCCGAGGACGAGTCCCAGCGTGGTTCGGGTCGAGCGAACCTTGAGCAGCTCCGATCTGACGCGTGCGATCACGACCTCTGCTCCGAGGTCAGTTCGAGGAAGCTCTCCTCGAGCGAGAAGCCCTCGGTCACAAGCTCGTGAACTGGCACGCCGGCGGCGAAGGCGATCTCTCCGACACGGTCGCTGCCGGCGCCGCGGATCTGCAGCGTCTGCTCGTCGCGCGTCACGTCGAGCTGTTCGCGGCGCAGCGCCTCGAGCAGCTGATCCGGCTTCGGGGTGCGGACGCGGACCGTGCCGCCGACGCGGTTGCTCAGCCCCTCCAGCGAGGACTCGATCACGAGCCGGCCCCGGTTGATGATCAGCACCTGATCGACCGTTTGTGCGACTTCGGCCAGCACATGACTCGAGACCAGCACGGTGCGCCCATCGGACGCGAACGCCCGCAGGAACTCGCGAAGCCACCGCACCCCCTCGGGGTCAAGACCGTTCGCGGGCTCGTCAAGGATCAGCAGCTCCGGATCGCCGAGCAGCGCACCCGCGAGCCCGAGACGCTGGCGCATCCCGAGCGAATAGCCCTTGACGCGTCGCGAGCGGGCCTCGTGCAGCTCGACGGTCCGCAGGACCTCGTCTGCGCGCGAGTCGGGAATGCCGGCGGCGCGGCCGAGCGTCCGCAGATGATCACGTCCTGAGCGGCCCGGATGGAAGTCGGTCGCCTCGAGTACGGCGCCGACTGACAGAGCGGGATGATCGATCTCGGCGTATGGCTTGCCGAGTACGAGCGCCGTACCGCTCGTTGGCGCCGCAAGGCCGAGCAGCATCCGCAGCGTGGTCGTCTTGCCGGCACCGTTCGGGCCGAGAAAGCCGGTGATCGTGCCGGGCGCGAGCGTGAACGACAGGTTGTCGACGGCCAGCTGTGACCCGAACCGCTTCGTCAACGCCTGTGCGACAACCGCCGTCACGTCCTCACCACCGCCTCTCGGACCCGAGCGAGGGGACCTCGTCACCCGCAGCGCCGGCGGACACGGGCGCAGCCTCTCGGTCGGGGATGTCGTCGTCGAGTTCGCTCGCCTCGGGAGGGCGCGGAGCGGCGTCCCGTCTCGGTAGCCGTCCGACCCGGCGGGCCTGGTCCGTCAGCAGGTACTCGATCTGCGCATTGATGCTGCGCAGGTCGTCGTCGGCCCAGCGCCGCAGCGCCTCGAACAGGCGAGGATCGAGTCTGAGCAGAAAGCGCTTGTTCTCGGCCATCTCGACGGGCGCTCAGCTGTAGAGCGAACCGGTGTTGATCACGGGGGTTGGCGAGTGGTCGCCCGAGAGCACGACCATCAGGTTTGCGACCATCGTCGCTTTGCGCTCCGGGTCAAGTTCGACCAGATCGCTGTCGGCCAGTTGCGCGAGCGCCATCTGCACCAGGCCGACCGCTCCGCTGACCATCGTCCTGCGGGCGGCGAGGATCGCCTCGGCCTGCTGGCGACGGAGCATCACCTCCGCGATCTCGGCGGCGTACGCCAGATGAGTCAGTCGCGTCTCGAGCACTGCGATACCGGCCGTGCGCAGACGCATCTGCAGCTCGGTCTGCAAGCTGTCGCGGACCTCGTCGGTGTTGCCGCGCAGGGAGGTCGTGTCCTGCTTGTAGTCGTCGTAGGGGTACGCGCTGGCAAGGTGCCGCAGGGCCGTCTCGCTCTGGACCGTGACGAACTGCTCGAAGTCCTCGACATCGAAGGCCGTCTTGGCGGTGTCGATCACGCGCCAGACGACGACGGCGGCAATCTCAATCGGATTGCCGCTGGCGTCGTTGACCTTGATCCGTTCGCTCTGGAAGTTCCGCACACGGAGCGAGATCCGCATCCGCCAGAAGACGGTGAATGGGTTTGTCCACCACAGCCGGGCCTCGGTCAGGGTGCCGACGTATCGGCCGAACAGGATCAGTACGCGTGACTCGTTGGGCGCCACGACCACGAACCCGGGACCGATCAGCGCGACCACGACGGCGACCGCCCCAGCTGCGATCCGGGGCCCCGAGCTGAGACCATCCAGCCCGAGCGCGATCAGGACGGCGGCCAGGCCGACCACAGCCACCGCCACCGCCAGGGCGGGTGGACAGGCGAACGCCCGGGCGGGCTCCTGCTCATGCGCAGGGCGCAGCGCGAACGTCGTCGTGTCACGCACAGCTTCTGCCGTTCCAATGCCCGACATCAGTTTCCGATCGTCAACGGCAACATCACCATGATATCAGCAAACTATTATCATGATAGAGAGGGCACCGTCAAGTGCGCGCGATCAGCCGGTGTCGGGTCTGCGGAGACGGGGTGCCGCCGGCCGCCGGCCGGCGTGGTCGTCGACTGATCTCGAGGACGGAGACGGCAGGCAGCCGTCAGAGCCCGCGATCGCGGGCGTCCTCGCTGAGCGACTTGTACAGCGCTGCCGGTTGAAGCCGAGCCTCGAGCTCGTTGATCCGTTTCGTCTGCCGCGTCGACTCGCGATGCACGGAGTCCTGGAGTCCTTCGAGCAGCTCCTCCAGATGGGCGACCCGCGCCTCGAGCGCCCCCAGGCCATCCGGCGCGCGATCCTCGGCTGCCGGCCGCGAGGCTTCATCTGCCTCGGCGTGAACGCGACGCATCTGGCGGACGCGCGCGATCAGCCGCTCACGCTCGAGCATGCTCACCGCTGATCCGGGCGCTTCGCCTGCACAGGACGCGGCGGAAACCGCCGGCGCTCCTCATCGGTCATCTGGCGGATCACCAGCGATCCACTCTGGACCTGCTCGCGGACCATCGCGAGCTTCTCGGCCCGCTTCTCCTCGGCGCGCTCACGCGCCGTCTTCACGTCGCCTCCCCTGGGGGGCGCCCGACCGGCGCGATTCCGACCCGAACGCACGACTCTGCCTTGCCGATCGGACACATGCGGCCGGCGGTGCAGCTCCAAAGCTCGTGTGACCGGTGGGTGGACATCGAACTCCTTCCTGCGCCGGCGCGGTCACGGAATCGGACGGAGATTCGCTGCGTCGGCGAGAGAACCTCACGAGCGGCGGCACCACCCGCACGCTCACCCTAGCACCCGCCGAAGCGGCCGCTGCAGCGCTTTTCGTCTGGTTCACTGCTCCTCGACGGCGGGGGCGTCCTCAGGCTGCTCCGGCTGATGCTCGGACGCCTGCTTGCGCGCGTCCTTCTTGGCTTGCTTCTCGAGCCTGCGCTCGCGAAGCCTGCTCTCACGGGCCAGCTTCGAGAACGTGGTCTTCTTCTTACCGCTTGAGGCCATGGGACTCCTCTGTAGTCGTCGACCTTCGCCGACGGGCACGATGTGCAAACGCGGCGGCGGGCTCGCGAACCAGTCAGCCCATCACGGCTGCTCCGATCCGGGCGCACGGCTGGAAAGCCGCGTCGGGCGCCCTGGGCGGTCAGAGAACCTGCACGTTGGCTGCGGACGGGCCCTTGAGACCCTGCTCGGTCTCGTAGGACACCTTCGCGCCCTCGGCGAGCGATCTCAAACCGTTCGCGGTGAGCGCGGACTGATGGACGAACAGGTCCTTGCCGCCGTCATCGGGCGCAATGAACCCATAGCCCTTCTGATCGCTGAACCACTTCACCGTTCCGTTTGCCATGCAGTCCCTCCCGGGAGGTCGTGTGCTGCGAAACGCGGGAGATGCAAGAGCAAAAACAACGAACGCTGGCACTGGATCGCCGAGCGAGACGCCCGGCTCAAGCCCAGAGTCTATCCGCGCCACTTCGGGACAGCCCGAGGCCCTGTCCAGCCTCGCGCGAATGGGAGTACAGTCGGAGCAGAGCTGGCCCTGCGCCAGGAACCTTCACCCACGCCCGACTGCCACGGCCGGCGCATCGTGCGCCCCGGGTGCGACGGGCGAGGTCGTCGGTTCTGATCGCGGGGCAGGTCTCGTCTCGCCAGGGCGCGCCCGCCAGGGTTGGCGGTGGCGTCCGAATCTGAATGAACGTCGCGGCGGCTGTCGCCCTCTTGCCTGCGCGCGGTCCTGTCACAGAGGGATGGGGAGGGGTGAGGACGATGACGCGGACCGGACTGCAGCCGGCGGCTCGACAGTTGCCGGACCGTTGCCTTCACCGGGCTCCTCTCCGTCGGTCGCGCGCCGGCGTGCGCGTGTGAGCCGGCCACCTGACGCGGAGCGCGACGGAGTGTCCGGCGCCGATCTTCACGAGCTCGATGAGGTCAAGGGTTTGATCACACGCGGGCTGCAGGTCGGGGTGCTGACCTACACCGAGGTTGCCGTCGCGACCGCCGAGATCGGTCTCGAGGAGGCTGACGTCGAGGAGTTGCACGGCCTGTTCGAGCGGTGCGACATCGAGCTGGTGGAAGACGTCGACTCGGACGACGCGGCGGGCGAGCCCGTCGAGCCGGTGTCCGAGCCCGCAATCCGCCGCCGCGCTGTGCTTGATCTGAGGCCTGAGGGGACGACCGACGGTCTGCAGCTGTTCCTCAGGGGGATCGGCAAGGTGCGGCTGCTGACGGCTCAGGAGGAGGTTCATCTTGCCAAGCAGATCGAGCGCGGCTCGTTCGAGGCCAAGCAGAAGATGGTGGAGTCGAACCTGCGACTCGTGGTCTCGATCGCGAAGAAGTACCGCAACCAGGGCCTGCCGTTCCTCGACCTGATCCAGGAGGGAACGCTCGGTCTCGTCCGCGCGACCGAGAAGTTCGACTATCGCAGAGGCTTCAAGTTCTCGACGTACGCGACCTGGTGGATTCGCCAGGCGATCGCCCGTGCCCTGGCCGACAAGGCCCGCACGATCCGCATCCCCGTCCACATCGTCGAGAAGCTCAACAAGATCGGCCGCGCGGAGCGCAAGCTGATGACCGGGCTCGGCCGCGAGCCGACGCTCGAGGAGATCGCGGACGTGGCCGGGATCGCGCCTGAGGAAGTCGAGTCGATCAAGCGTTCCTCGCAGACGCCGGTCTCGCTCCAGAAGCCGGTCGGTGACGAGGACGAGTCCGAGTTCGGCCTCTTCATTGCCGATGAAGAGGCCGAGTCCCCGTACGAGCGCGCCGTCGAGCGTCTTGCGAACGAGGCTCTGACCGCAGCGCTCGCGAATCTGTCCTACCGGGAGCGGCGGGTGCTCGAGCTGCGCTACGGCCTCGGCGACCAGCACCCGCGCACCCTCGACGAGATCTCGCGCACGTTCAACGTCTCCCGCGAGCGCGTCCGCCAGATCGAGAGCCAGTCGCTCCAGAAGCTTCAGCATCTCCAGCAGATCCAGCAACTGCGCGGCGACATCGAGACCGCGTCCCGGTTCAGCTGAGATAGGATCGTCGCGTGGGATCGGAGTCAGTCGCGATATCACTGGCTCGCGGCCGGATCGCCGTCGGGATCGCGGCGGTCGCACTGCCCGGCGCGACTGTCCGGATCGTGGGCGGCGGTCAGGAGCCGGGTGCGACCGCGCGGCTCTTCGCCCGCGTGGCCGGGGCTCGAGACCTCGCGCTCGGGCTGGGCACGGTGATTGCGCTCGATCGCGGGAAACCGGTGCGTGGATGGCTTGAAGCCTCCGCCCTCGCCGATACGCTCGATTGCGCGGCGTGCGTGCTCGGGCGCCGGGACATGTCGCCGTTCGTGTTCAGGGTCGCAACCGGGTTCGCGGCGACCGCGGCCGTGATGGGCTTCTTCCTGTCGCGAGGGCTCGACCCGCCGCCGCCGGCTCACCCCGGGCATCCGGAGGCCATCCTGACGGGCCATTCGCTGCAGCCCGACGTCAGCCACTAGGGTCTGGGAGAGGCTCTAGGCCACCCGTTCGGATCGGCGAGCCGGCGCCGATCGCTCGTTCACCCGGCTGCCGTCCTCCCGATTCCTCAAGAAATGGGAGATCCGGCCGATCACGTGCTCGTGAGGCTCCCGGCAGCGATCCGGTGCCTGTCGTCCAGGGTACGCCGAGCGCTCGCGGCCGAGCGTGGCTCCGCTCTGCTGATCGTGGTGCTGGCGCTCCCTCTGATGCTCGGCATGGCGGCGTTCGCGATTGACCTGGGAACGCTCTGGGCGGCTCGCCGGCAGGCTCAGATGGCGGCCGACGCGGGCGCGCTGGCGGGCGCAGAGGACGTGGCGGACGGCACGACCACCGGGACGACCGTGACCACCGACGCCACGACCCTCGTCCAGGACAACGATCCGGATGCCAACCAGACCGTCACGGCGCCCTACAACAGCGACCCCAATTCGGTCAAGGTGGTGGTGACGAAGCAGATCCCGCTCAAATTCGCCGTCGTCTTCGGTCTGCCCGACGCGACCGTGTCCGCCACGGCGGTCGCGACGGCGAACCTCACCACCCCGCTGGGCTACTTCGGCAGTGACAACAGCGACCTGCAGGACGGCAGCCCGACATCTGACGGGTGGGACAACTTCTGCGCCGCCGACGGCGAGAGCAACAGCACGGCGGATTCCGACGACCCGCCGCGTTGTCCGGTGAGCGCCCAGCCCGGGAACGAGACGATCGACGGCTGGACCGTCGCACACGGCGGCGTTGACATCAGCCTCTCGAACTTCTACTCCCCTCCCGGAACCAGCGATCAGATGGTCGACTTGACGGGCACCTGCGTGGAGAAAGAGGGCAACTATCCCTCGAGCCAGGCCAGCGGCGACACCAGTATCACGGTCGACGGCACCACCACCCAGGACGATGGCTACTGTGAGGCCAACGCCGACGGTGAGATCGAGCAGGCCGTCACGACGATCCCGCACCAGCAGTACTCGGTGACCTTCGAGCTCGGGTCGAACACGTGGGGCTACCCCTACGAGAAGACGGCGATGGTGCTCGCCAGTACCGAGGACCCGATCGACCTGCCGGCGATCGCCGACACCGACGGCAACGACGATACGTCCGGCACGGCTGCGGAGCCCTACGGCACGACCTACCCGCTCGAGAACAGCTCGTCCTGGACGAATACCAGCACGATCATCGGCCACGAGGAGTTCTTCTACTACGGCCCGGCCGGCGGCGACACGGATCCGGTCTGGCAGGCCGAGACGTTCACGTTCACGGCGGCGACCACGAAGACCTACATCGCCTTCGGCGCGCTGACGAACTGCGTGCCCGACTGGTACTCGTCGGGCCTCGACGACGGGTACTACTACCCGTCCTCGATCAAGTCCGATTCTCCTGGGTCGGTTTCGGGGGCCTGGACGACCACGAGCTTCGTTGAACCCCCCGAGGAGGTCAACGATGACAACCAGAGCCCGTGGCAGGACCAATGCAAGTACGGCCCCGGGATCAGCGACATCATGGTCGAGGGGTCGAACTCCGAGTCGTTGACCCAATAGCCCTGGCACGCCGGCACACGCCAGTTATTTTCCGACCAGTCATGTCAGGTTGGTGACAAGCTGCCGATCACCTGGTCGTAGTGCCTCTCCGAAGGTCTTCGCGGCGCGTCACACGCCTGCGACGCGATGGCCATTTCCGGCCGGCCCGATCGAACGTACGAACAAAGGACATCTGGAATGAGACTTGCGTCGTTGAAGCTGAGGACTCGGCTGCTGATGCTGGCCGGAGGGTCGGCCGCTGCGTTGGCGGTGATCGCGGTGCTGACCTCGGTGCTGATGTCCGGGATCGAGACCAAGACCTCGACGGCGTCGGCGACGCAGGCGCGGACGCTGATGCTCGACCGGGCCTACCGATCATGGATCCTGGATGATGACCAGAGCAATATGTACGCGGCGGTGGTCGCGCTGCGCGAGCCGTCCGAGGACAAGCTGGCGAACGTGACGTGGTCTCAGGCGGCCGCTTCCTACGAGTCCGCGCACGCCATCCTGGACAGGCTCGGCGGGCTCTTGCGCGGCTCGGCTGAGACGCAGCTGCGCCAGATTCAGTCGACCCTGGCCGCATACAACACGTTCAGTCTGGAGCTGCGCCGGGCCGGCCTGGCGGGCGACGTGCAGCAGGCTGTGTCAATCGCGACCGTCGGCAACCTCGGTCCGTCCAACGCCCTTCCGGTCGAGTTCGCCAAGCTCACGGGCCAGCTCGAGCACCAGTCCTCGCAGAACGCCGCTGCCGTGAAGGCGAACGCCGCGAGCGGAAGGATGATCGTGCTGATCGTCGCCGCGCTCGCACTGCCGCTGCTGCTGCTCCTGGTCGTCTCGACGATGCGCTCGATCATGAGCCGCGTCCGGCAGATCCTCGCCGGCCTGCAGGTCGTGCAGGACCGCTGCACCGACCCGCTCGCCGACGGTCTCGTCGCGATGGCGGACGGTGACCTGACGCAGCAGATCGTCGCCGAAGTCCCCACGCTTCCCGTGACCGTCGATGACGAGCTCGGGCAGGTGACCGTCGCGGTGAACGCGATCGCCGAGCACGCTGCCGGCTCGATCGCCGCCTTCAACACGACCGGGAAGCGCCTGCGCGCCCTGCTCGGCGAAGTCACGACGTCAGCACGCGCGGTCAGCGGTGCGTCCGAGCAGATGTCGGTCACCTCCGAGGAGACGGGGCGGGCGACCGAGGAGATCGCCTCGGCCGTCCTGGGCGTCGCCCACGGCGCTGAGCGCCAGGTCGCGATGGTCAACCGGACGCTCGCGGCCTCGCGCGAGGTCACGGTGGCCGTCAACGAATCCGCGCGCACCGCCCAGGAGACCGCCGAGGCCGGACAGCGGGCCCGTCAGGCGGCGATCGAGGGCGTCACGGCAGCCCAGCAGGCCAACGCGGCGATGCACTCGGTCAGAACATCGTCGGCGGCGGTCAGCACCGCGATCGGCGAACTGGCGGCCAAGTCGGCGCAGATCGGGACGATCGTGGGCACGATCACGACGATCGCCGAGCAGACGAACCTGCTCGCGCTCAACGCTGCGATCGAGGCCGCTCGCGCCGGGGAGCAGGGACGCGGGTTCGCCGTCGTCGCGGAAGAGGTCCGCAAGCTGGCCGAGGAATCCCAGAGCGCCGCCGCGGAGATCGCCACCCTGATCGGTGCGATCCAGGACGAAACGGCGAACACCGTCGATGTCGTCCAGGACGGCGCCCGGCGGACCGAAGAGGGCGTCGCCGTCGTTGAGCAGACCCGCGAAGCTTTCGAGCGCATCGGAGGCTCAGTCGAGGACATGACCAGCCGCGTCGAGCAGATCGCGGCGCTGTCCCAGCAGATCGCACAATCGGCCACCAGCATGCAGGACGGGATGACCGAGATCGCCGCTGTCGCCGAGGGGTCGTCCGCGACAACCGAGCAGGTCTCGGCCTCGACCGAGGAGAGCGCCGCCAGCGCCCAGGAGATCGCCGCCTCCGCCCACGAACTCGCCACCGCCTCCGTTACCCTCACCGGCCTCGTCACGCAGTTCAAAGTCAACGCCTGACCGCCACGGGGACCGGTCAGTCCGCGCGCCCACCGGCCGCTTGCACCAGGCCGCGTGGGCGGTCGCACTTCGGCGTCATTGCACGAGCATGATCCCCGCGTAGTTGAGCTCGATGTTGGTCAGCTCGGGGCCGCAATAGAAGTAGTAGTCGCCCCCCGAGGCGGAGTCATACTGATCGTTGTCGGTGGTTTGGCTGTTGAATGTGATCGTGGTCTCCGGGGACAGCGAGGTGAAGGTCATGGACTCGACCACGAAGTCGGCATTTTCCGTGCCATCCACGATCGGGTCCGTGACGGAGAATGCCTTGGAGGTGATGATCGTCGGCGATTCCCCGGTCCCGGGCGTGTATTGCTGATCGCCCTCGGTGATCTGAACATTCATGGGGAAGGTGGTGTAGGTGCCCAGGGCCGGGTCCCCGGTCAGCCAGAAGGAGAGCACGTACTTCGCGCCGGGAACGGTGCTGATTGTCTGGTACATGCCGCCCTCCGTCTCGCCGTTGAGATCCACCACCTCGACCTCGTTTTCAGCGGTTCCGTCCGGCTCGTAGCAGGGCGGGCTGTTCGGAACGCCGCCGCCGCAATACTGGAGGTTCACGCTGCTCACACCGTTGTTGTTGGCGGGGGTGCCCGGGGGTTCGGCTTGCGATGTGACGATCCAGGGGCCTTCTCCGACCTCTCCGCCCGACCAGTAGGTGCAGTTGTCCGAAAGACTGTTGTTACAGCCCGTGGGGCTGACGTTCCCGTCCGCCACGACGGTTTGATTAGTGGTCACCGCCGCGACCGCCGTCGCGGCGACGTGCCCTGTCCCGATGCCGAAGAGGCCTCCGAACGGCAGGCTGACGGGCGCGCTGACCTGTGCAGCGGCCTGGGCGCCGCTCGGCTGAGAGATCGTGACCGTGGAGCCCGGATCGTTGTGATCGGCGATGTTGGTCGCGTCGGTCGTGACCGTATTGCCGGCGACATTCGGATCCTCCAGATCCTGCGCCGCTGACAGAGCGGCGGCGTCAGCCGCGACCTGCGCCTCGTGGTGCGCCACTCCGAGGAAGGAGATGTCGATCACGAACGCCGCCACGGCGAGGATCGCGAGCAACGCCCCCGCCATCATCACGAGCGTCTGGCCCGACTCCCCGCCGGCCTGTTTGAGAGGCGCGCGCGCGAGCGAAGCATGCGGCAGCGGCGTTGCGCGTGAGGCCATGGTGGAGGATCGTCGTCGGTCGGCGCGAGCTTTAGGCACGGCGGGCTTCGCTGGCCCACCGAACCCTGACGCTCAGCGCCGGCGCCGTCCGAGCTCGAGGGATCCGTTGCACCTGCCCGCCGGGGGATCGAGCGGCAAGGGTGCCCTCAAGCCCGCGGCTGGCGAGGACGATAGGACCGGTTGTCGAGCAACGGAGGTATCGGTCTCGTGACGTTCGGAGACCTCGCCCTGATTGGGCTTGCTGGTTTGGCCGGGCCACTGCTGGCGATGGGCAGCCGCTTCAGGGTGCCGATCGTCGTTGGCGAGATCGTGGCCGGAATCATCTTCGGACGGACCGGTTTCGGCTTGGTGGCGTCGACGACGCCCTTCGCGCAGTTCCTGTCCCAGGCCGGTTTCGCCGTCCTGATGCTCGTCGTCGGGCTCAGCCTGCCGCTGCGAACGCCCGGGCTGCGCCGCGCCGCGCGCACGGGCGTGACCGCCGCCACGGCCGGATTGGTGCTGGCGCTGCCCGTCGCGTTCGCGCTGAGCCGGCTCCTCGGCATCGTCGGTGTCGGGCCGTTGATCATCGTCCTGGCAGCGTGTTCGACATCGGCGACCGTGCCGATCCTGCGCGGCGCCGACCTCCCCGGCGATCTGATGTTGACCGCGACGGCATGGGTGATCGCAGCGGACGGCGGGATGATCATCGCGATGCCCGTCGTCCTGCATCCCTCCCAGGCGGTGAGCGTTGTGATCGGCGCGGCGACCGTCACGAGCCTGTCGGTCGGGTCGCTGTTCGCGACCCGCCGTGCGCAGCGCCTGGAGATCGTCAAGCGGTTGCGCGCCAATTCCCGTGAGCGGGGCTGGGCGATCGACCTGCGCATGTCGCTGGTCGGCCTGTTCGCACTGTGCTTCATCGCCCAGCACTTCTCGCTCAGCGTCCTCGTCGCAGGCTTCTCGGGCGGCGTCGTGATCGCGCTCCTCGGCAGTTCCAGGCGCCTGTTCATTCAGCTCCTCGGGGTGGGCGAGGGGTTCCTGATCCCGCTGTTCTTCGTGACGCTCGGTGCCCGTCTGCAGCTGCGCGCGCTGGTGACCCAACCGCACTACCTGCTTCTGACGGTCCTCCTGGTCGGCGCGATCGTCGTGATCCGGATCGCGACCGCAACCCTGCTCCGGTTGCCGCTGGCGATCGGTCTGGCAGCAACCGCGCAGCTCGGTGTGCCCGCGGCTGTCGTCTCGATCGGACTGACAAGCCGCAGCCTCACCGCCGGCGCGGCGGCTGCGATCATGACAGCCGCGGTCGCGACGCTTGGCACCTCGAGCCTCGGCGTGCTCCGGCTGTCCGCGACCACCCGCCCGGTCCTGCCGCTGTCCGCGCAACCTGGCCCGGGCTCCGTAGTCGCCGCGGCCCGTGGTGAGTGGTGAGCCACATATTCGGCGGCTCCCCCGCAGCAACCCCCCGGGACGGTCGATGACATGGACGGCACCTTCTTTGCGACCCCATCGAGGCGAGATGACCAATACAGCAGCGCTCAACGAGCTCTACCGGATCACCGAAGCGAACCTGGCCGACAGACGCACCTTCGTCAGCCTGCGCTCGAGCGACGTCACGGCTCTTGGTCATCTCGAGGGCTGGGCGAAGAAGGCGATTCCGGGGATCGTCACGGAGTTCTACGACCATCAGTTCGGCTTCAGGGCGACGGCCGCCTTCTTCGCGAGCATCGCGTCGGAGCGGGGCGTCAGCTCGGCTCAGCTGCGCACCGGCCTTGAGCGCGCCCAGGCGCAGTACCTGACGGACATCTTCGCCGAAGCTTCCGGGTCGGGCAGGTTCGGCGTCGAGTACTTCAACCGCCGGCTCGCGGTTGGGCGCGTCCACAACCAGATCAATCTCCCGCTCAAGTGGTACCTCGGGAGCTACGGGCTTCTGTTCCAGCTGTTCAAGACACGCCTCACCCGGGAGCAGGCGCGCCGCCCGCTGGTGCGCAGGCGCGCCGAACGCGCCCTCCTCTGCATCTTCAACCTCGATTCACAGGCGGTCTGCGAAGCCTTCTACTACGACACGTTCGCCGGGATGGGCGTCAACATCGAGATGATTCGCGACTCGCTGCTGGAGTCCGGCGACGAGTGCCTGGACCTCTCGGATCGCGGCGCCCGCCTGAAGGCCGCTGTGACGCGACGGATCGACACCGTCGCCGAGGTCTCCGGCTCGGTCGGCGGCAAGACGGAGGCGATCTTCGTCTCCTCGCACGAGGCGAGCCGAGCCGTCGCCGAGGTTGCCGAGGCGATCACCGAGGTCGCAACCGGCGCCGAGCGCCAGGTCCTGATGGCCGACGCCGCCGCCCACGCGGCCGAAGTTGTCGCGACGACGGTCCGTCGCGCCGCCGAGCAGGCGCGCAGCACCTCGGCTGAGGCAGCCGGGGCGCGCGAGGCCGCTGACGAAGGGGTGACCGCTGCCGAGACCGCGAGCGCGGCGATGGGCGCTCTCCGGGCGGGCACCGGCAGCATGACCGAGGCGATCGGCTCGCTGGCCGCGAAATCCGAGCAGATCGGGACGATCGTCGGCGCCATCACCGGGATCGCTGATCAGACGAACCTACTCGCACTGAACGCCGCGATCGAAGCCGCCCGAGCCGGAGAGCAGGGCCGCGGGTTCGCGGTTGTCGCCGACGAGGTCCGCAAACTCGCCGAGGAGTCGCAAAAGGCCGCCGGGGAGATCCGTCAGCTGATCGAGACGATGCAGATCGAGACGCGCTCCGTCGTCCAGATCGTCGAGGCGAGTGCTGCAACGACCGAGGAGAGTGCCGCGACCGTCGAGCAGGCGAGAGTCGCCTTCGAAGGGATCGGCGAGCGCGTCACCCGAATCAGCGGGCAGATGGAGGTGATCGCCGGCGAGTCCGAGACCGTCGCCGAGCACGCCGCAACGATGCGTGACAGCATCAACGAGGTCGCCGCCGTCGCAGGCCAATCATCAGCTGCAGCCCAGCAGGTGTCCGCGTCAACGGAACAGACATCGGCATCCGTCGAAGAGATCGCCCGCGCCGCCGAGGAGATGGCGAACGACGCTCAACGGATGGCAGCGATCTTCAGGGTCGAAGCCGCCGCGAATTCCTGACGCGGCCGCGCGCGTCGTGCCCGTCTCAGCTCGGGAGCGCGTAACCCCTCGGTGCCTTCGCGAGCTCGCCGGCCCTCGTCATCCGCGTCAGCGCCGTGCTGACCGTCGATACGGAGATCCCCGTCTCGGCGGCGATCTCGGAGGCGGTCATCGGACCGGTGGCAAGCGCCGCCAGGATCGCGGCCCGGTTCCCTGCCGGTTTGGTGCCGGTCGGAGCGGGCTCGCTGGCGGCCGGCGCGCTGTGGCCGGTCGGTAGCCGCTGCTCGAGCTCGTCGGCGAGCGCACGCAGCTCTGCGATCGCCGCGCGCGCCGCCCTGATCGACTTCTTCCGCGCATCGGCGCCGAGACCGCTCAGCGATTGGGCGATCTCCCTCCGCAGCCCGACTGCGCGCAAACGCTCGAACAATTCCCGATCAGGTGCGGCCATTGCCAAGCCCTCTCCCGGTTGAAGTGACGGGCAGAGCCTAACGGCTCACGGCGACGCCTTGCCGGTCGTCAGGCCGTGAGCCCTTCGCTCCGGTCGATGAACCCGGGTTGCGCATAGTCCGGATCCGGATAGCTGTAGAAGCCCTTGCCGCTTTTGACTCCGAGTTCTCCGCGGTCAACGTAGGCCTTGAGGAACTTGGCGTTACGGCGCAGCTGCCGCGCGAAGAGCATCCGGCGCGCCCAGTAGTCGGTAATCCGCCACGCCGTATCGATACCAACCGCATCAAGGGCCCCGAACGGTCCCACAGGAGACTTGGTCACGCCCATCCAGGCCCGGTCGATGTCCTCGATCGATGCGACGCCGCGCTCCGCCATCGTGATCGCTTCGCGGTTCAACGCCGTGTACATCGTGTTGAAGACGTAGCCGCTGTGCTCCCTGCGCAGCTCGATCGGGATCTGGCCGATGCGTCGCGCAAACTCAACGACGAGCTCTGTGACATCACGCCTGGTCCCCTTGTGCGGCATCACGTCCGCGACGTTGTTGACCCAGACCGGCAGATGAAAATGCAAGGCGATCACGCGATCTGGCCTTCCCGTCGCGGCGGCGAACTGCGATGGCAGCAAGGTCGATGTGTTCGTCATGAAGACCGTTCGGGACGGGCAGACCGCGTTGAACTCCGCGAGCACCCTTCCCTTGAGCTTTGGGTCCTCTGGGACGGCTTCGCTGATCAGATCGGCATCCGCGGCTGCCTCCGAGCGGCTGGTGGTCGTCGTGATCCGCGCGAGGGCCAGATCGCACTGTTCGGCCGTGATGATGCTGTCGGCCACGAGTCCCTGTGCGTAATCCGCAAGGCGCTGCCGGGCGCAGTCGATCGCCGGCGCGTCGATGTCATAGAGCACGACGTCGAACCCGTGGCCGGCGCACTGGAATCCGATCTGCTGGCCCATCGTTCCCGAGCCGACGATCACGACGCGATGAACTTCGTCGATCTGCATCGCACGGGATCTTCTCACTCAGCCGGCCGGCCGGCTGCGGTCGATGATCGCGACTCGGCCCGCTCGGCGTCCACCGCGGCTGACAGTGCGTGCAGGCGGTCTGCGATATGCATTGCGTGGTGGTTGGCGGCCTTGCGAGTCTCCGAGTCAATAGCGCAGGGCGCGGGCGAGGGCTGGCGGACACCAGCCCTGGGGTGCCTGGTCGACGTGTCGTCCCGGCCTGATGATGCACATACCAACCAGTCACCCAACAGAAGGGGAGCAGTCATGAGCATCATCAGCGCAGCATTCACGGCGCGCAGCGCCCGGTCCCTGGCCGTTCTTTCGGTCGCCGCGGCGATCTCCCTGGCCGCTGCCGGCGGCGCGTCGGCCGCCGCGAGGGTCACCGCGAATCCGAGTCCCCATGTCGGTGGTGGTCGCCACCACCAGGTGTCGGATATCTCGGCCTTCCCGGCCGGCGGTGAAGGAAGCGGCAGTGAGGAGACGTGCCACGTCTACTCGGTGCTGCTGCAGCGCGACCAGAGCAGCGTGGAGTACACCACCGGCCTCGCGAATACGGCTTCTCAGCTCATGCTCGAGAACGACACCGACGACGCGCTGGACGCCGGCTGCGTGGTGATCGACTGAGCCGATGACCGGACCTCCAGTGGTCTGGGGGTCCGGTCCCCGGGCTCGCTGTGACGGGTTGGCAAACCCATGGCTATTGCGGTGGAACTCGACCGCACACGCGTTCTCAGGGTTGGATCCGCATGGCCGTGCTGGACCCCCGGTTGGTCACCCAGACCGAATCGGTGTCGCGGACGACGGTGATGCCCGTGGGGTCCTTGCCGACCGGGATCGGGCGTCCCACCGGGTTGCCAGTCACGCCGGCGAGCCTCGTGACCGTGTTGTCGACGCTGTTGGTGACCCAGGCGGATCCCAGCCCGAACGCGATCGCGAATGGAGCTCGGCCGACCTTGATCGTCTTGACCGAGTCGCCCGCGAGGTTGATCCGCGAGACGGTGTTGTCGTCCTCGTTCGCGACCCACACGGCGTTGTCGCCGACGGCGACGCCGATCGGGCGGCGGCCGACGCGGATGGTCTTGATCACCTGACCATCGACGATCCGGTCAATGTTGTCGTTGTCGGAGTCCGCGACCCACACCGCGGTGCCGCTCGCAGCGATACCGCGAGGGACGAACCCGACCTTGATCGGGGCGCCGATCAAGGAGTCGGTGCGGGGGTTGATCACGCTGACAGTGTCCGAGGCGACGTTCGACACGTACACGGCATCCTCGTCGCCCGTCAGCCAGGACGGACGGCTTCCGACGCGAACGGGCTTTCCCGGCAGGCCGGTCGCGACGCTGATCGGTGTGACGACGCCCCCCTGCGCGCTCGCGACCCAGAACGTGGTTCCGACGTCAAGCACCGCGATCGGCCCGGGAGCGACGGGGATGTCGGTCCGGGTCGCTCCCGTGGGAGCGACCCGCGTCACGGTCGATGCGCCGAAGTTGGCGGTCCACAGGAAGTGGGAGGTTGCGGCGATGCCAACGGGCTGCCTGCCGACCTGGATCGGCGTGCCGACAACTCGCGCCGCCTGGGCCGTGCCGGTCGTGTGCGACCCGGGGCCGGGTTGGGTCGCCGACCCGTCGCGTGTCGTCGAGGTCGAGGTCGAGGTCGCCGCAGAGCCGCGCTGGGTTGCTCCTCGAACCACGGTCTTGGTCGTGTGCGGATGCCGGGCGGGGCTCCGCCCGCCCGTCAGGACGATCACGGCGGTGGCAGCGACCGCCGCGCACAGCACGGCCACCGATCCGACAAGCCGCGCCTTGCGGGTACGACGGGAGGTGGCGTCGGGGCCGGTGCTCGCGCCGTCCGGCCCGGCGAGCGACGGAAGGATTGCTGAGACGACGGTGGTCGGCGCCGGGGAATGGGTCACGTCAGGTGAGATCTCGCCATCCGCTCGCATGTCCGTGACCGTCTCCGCCCCGGCGCTCCGGAGCGCCACGCGCGCGGCGGCGGTCAGCGCCGCACAGGTCGAGTAGCGGTCCCCAGGTGATTTCGCCATTCCTTTCGCGACGACCTCATCGATCGCGCCGGGCAGGTCCGGTCGGAGCCTCGACGGACGCGGAGGCGGCTCGTTGAGATGCCCGTTGATCACCGCGAGTTCGGAGTCCTTGGGGAACGGGCGCGACGCGGTCAGGCACTCGTGCAGCATGCAGGTGAGCGCGTAGATGTCGGTGCGGCCGTCGATCGCCCCGCCCTGGATCTGCTCCGGTGCCACGTAGTCGAGCGTCCCCAGAAACACTCCGGTTCTCGTCAACGCGGCCGACGCTTCGCCCGCGCCCGCTCGCTTGGATAGTCCAAAGTCCGTCAGGTAACAATGGCCTGCGTCAAACAGGACGTTGGCCGGCTTGACATCCCGGTGCACCAGGCCCAGCTGATGGGCGGCGTCAAGGGCGCTGCCCACCTGATCGAGCATCGACAGCGCCGCCGCCGGCGAAACAGGTCCGTGCTCGCGTAGGAGCTTGGCGAGGTCAGGCCCAGGCACGTACCGCATCGCGATGAACAGTGTCCCCTCCAGATCGCCCGCGTCATACACGGTGACGATGTTCGGATGCTCGAGCGATGCTGCCATGCGCGACTCCCGCAGGAAGCGTTCCCGGAACTCCTGAGCGTCCGTGTACTGGGGGGCCAGCAGCTTCAGCGCTACCTCGCGACCGAGGTGAAGGTGAGTCGCGCGGTACACGACACCCATTCCGCCGCGCCCGATCTGTTCCTGAACCTGGTATCCACCCAGCCGAGCCCCAGACTCCCGATCGATGGCCACGCGCGGACACTACTCCTCTCACTCCTCTCTGTGCCGGCGGGGCGGCGGTGGCGTTCGCGCGCGGCCCGCCTGCTGTGCGGGCCGCTTCACGCGCCCGCGGAGGGGAGTGATCGTGAACGGCGCCGGGCGGGTCATTCGGACGTGCCGGGGCCGCTCACTGCTCGCCGCGTCCGGATCGATCCCGGCGGACCGAACGTACGACTAGACTCCAGGCCGCCTGGGCAGGCCAGCCGTCCTTCACAGCTCGATCGACGCGTCAGAACCTGGGGGCGCGCCGGGAAGGGGTCGGATTGCAGCAGAACCCGGAACGTCCTCATTCCTCCTCGCCCGCAGAGCTGAAGGAGCGGATGGATGCTGAGCGTGCGGGCACACCGTTTCTTCTGTTTCGAGATGGCGCCGGTGCGCAGCGGATCCTGCCGTTGCCGGACTCTCCGCATGTGACGGTCGGCCGCGGCCCCGACAACGATCTTCCGGTGCCGTGGGATGAGCGCGTTTCGCGGGTGCACGCCGAGCTCGTCCGCTTGGGCAGGGAATGGACGGTGGTCGATGACGGGCTGTCTCGGAACGGCTCCTACGTCAACGGTGAACGCGTCTCCGGTCGCCGGCGCTTGCGTGACGGCGACATCCTGCGGGTGGGTGAGACCGCGATCGTGTTCCACGCGCCGGCTGACGGCGGACCGGCGAGCACGGTGTTCGCGAGCACGATGCCGACGGCGGCCGACGTCTCTCCCGCCAAGCGCCGCGTGCTGGTCGAGCTCGCTCGCCCCTACCGCGGCTCGACCGGGTTCGCGACGCCGGCGACCAATCAGCAGATCGCAGGCGCGTTGTTCCTGAGCGTCGACGGCGTCAAGACCCATCTCCGGGGCCTGTTCGAGCTTTTCGGAGTGCAGCACCTGCCGCAGAACGAGAAGCGCGCGAAGTTGGTGGAGCGCGCGTTGGTCGCGGGCGTGATCACCGAGCGCGACTTCGGACCGCGCGAACAAGCCTGACCTTCCCGCGGGTGCAAGGGGTGGTCACGTCCACCCCTGGGGTCCCTGTCCGCGCACGGGCCGGCGGAGCACGATGCCCCTATCAACGCAAACCGCTTCGCCAGGAGGATCGAATGTATTCCATCAAGTCCCGCATCTCCCGCACCGCACGCAACGCCGCCATGATCACCGCCGTCTGCGCCACCGCGACCACGCTGGCCGCCGCCACGCCGGCGCACGCCGAACCGCCCGCCGGGGGCGCGAAGGGCTGCCCCGTTGTCGATGAGCACGGCAACGTCACCTACGTCGCCCCCGGGACGATCTACCTCCTCTTCCACTGCGGCACCGACGGCCAGTGGCACTGGGGCCTGCTCACCAACGATCTCGCAGGCCTCCCGAAAGGCGACCATCCGATCGACACGCCGTCGCCCGTGATCGCCGGTACCTCCGACCGCGCGCTCGCCCAGCACACCGTCGCCCGCCAGTAGCACCACCGGAGCACCAACACACTCCGAGGCTCCGGGGTCGACCAAGGTCAACCCCGGAGTTCGGATGCGCTCCGAGAACTCGCCTCTGGCAGGCGGCGGCCGCAACCACCCCGGCTGCCCGTGCCGAGGTTCTTCGCCTACCCATCAACCTGAAGGAGCCACGCAATGCGTCCCATCAGCAGGTCCGAACGCCTCCGCGAGCACGACGTACTCCAAGTACCGACCCGACCTCCGAATCGCCCAGACACTTCCGATGCCGCGCCTGCGGTGCCGACAGGCGGTCTGGCGTGCCGTCGCGCCCGCTGGATGTTGACCGCCGTCGCGCTCGTGGCAGGACTCGGCGGCGCCGGCATGGCGATCGACACGCCCATCGCATCTGCCGCTTCCGCGGGCTCCGTCCCCGGAGCGCAACCGGCACGGAACCTGACCATCGGCACGCCCACCCCGGGGCCGGTGTGTGAAGGCTTCCGCGCCTCGGCGACTCAGCCAGTTCCGGGTTGCAACGTCGCCCCGTACACGACGTACAACTACGATAAGGAAATGTCAACCCTGTATTGGCCCGGCACCGGCAGCAGCGGCACCGAGTGCACCAACTACGTCGCCTTCGTCGAATCCTCGGTCTACGGTGTCCCCACTCCGAGATACGCTCTCGGTCACGCCACGAACTGGGCGACCGCTGCGGCACAGCACGGGGTCACGGTCAACCAAACCCCGACCGTCGGCTCGGTGGCGCAGTGGAACGCGAACGACCCTGACATCGGGTCGGACGGACACGTCGCCATCGTCGAGCAGGTCGGACCGAACGACAGCTACATCGTCGTATCCCAAGACAACTGGTCCACCGACACCGACAAATACGGCTGGGCGCTGATCTTGGCCGGAACATCCAGCCAGGGGGAGCCCTGGCCGGATAACTTCATCCACTTCCGCACGACGACGCTCTCCAACACACGACCCGACCATCTGATCCAGTCCACCGGCAACCTCTACTGGACAGCAGACCAGACCGTGGACGGCATCTCGCAGGCTGAGGTCTTCCGCGCCTCGAAGGACAACGCGCCCGGCCAGGAACGAATCCTGTATCAGGAGTCTCGAGCTGCGACGACGCCGGTCGACTTCGAAGCGATCACCTACGCCAACGTGGCTGGCGTCTGGTACGGCTACTTCGTCGCCAACGATCCGTCGCAGAGCGAGTCCCAGATCATGCGAGTGCCGCTCGCTGGTGGCGCCGCCGCCGTGCTCGCCACCTCCCCGGCGGTCATCGGCGATCGCGATCTGGTGACCGACGGGTCGTTCCTCTACTGGGCGGACGCCGACGGGATCCGCAAGATAGCGATCGCCGGCGGCGCGGTCCAGACGCTCGTCGCCGGTACCACGTTCGCCCACCTCGGACTCGACGGGCCGGTGCTCTACTACTCGTCCGCAAACAGCATCCTGCACGTCCCGACCAGCGGCGGCGCGTCCACGACCGTCGTCTCGGCCGCGAGCGCGATCACAGCGATGTACCCGCCCTCGGCGACCGACGCCAATGTCTACTGGGGCGAGGCCAACGGCTCGGTCGCTCTCTTCCCCGGCCCGTACGGCTCGATCTACCAGCTGCAGGCTCCAGGTGCCGGTGTCACCGTCACCAGCGTTTCGGTCGCTGACAGCTACATCCTCTGGGGCGACTGCCTCGCCGAGGCCTGCAAGGTCGATGGGTACGACAACGGCAACATCGTGGCCGTACCCACGTCCGGCCCTCCCGTGGACGTCCAGGGTGACGCCGGCGCGTGGTACTGGGGCGACTCCGACCTCGAGAAGTTCACGCTCTGAAGGACCGACCGGGCGGCCGGCGTCCCAGACGACCCCGACCGCCCACCGTCCCCGCCCGCAGCGCCCGACCGCAGACCACGGGCGTCCGGGCGAGCGTCGACTGAACAGCGGCACAGGACCCGAAGGTCGCAGAAGAGGCCTGCCGCCACGGTTGCGGACGGCGCGCGACGGTCGATCCTCCACCTGACTCGCGGCTACTTGTTCCAGACCTTCTTCTGAGCGTCCTCCGCATCCTTGAGCAGGTGGGCGTCGCCTCCCTCGTCCTGGACAGCCTCCATCCGATCCGCGAGTTGGGCCGCAAGCTTGGTACGCACCTGCTTCTTGGACCCGTGTGCCCTTGAGTGTTTTTCCCTCGCACCGCCCGTGTGCTTGCCGCCTGTCGAGCGATGATGGGTCCCGGAACCGCTGACGAACTTGTTCGCGTGCGCTACGGTCGCCTTCAGCTGGCGCTCCGCGGACGTCAGTTCTTCGGGTTCCGGCTCCGGGGCATGGTGCGCGACCAGCTCCTCGGCCGTCATCAGCCGTTCGTCGCAGTCCTTGCAGCGTGACTTACCGCTCGCGTATTCCGTAGAGCACTCCGGGCAGTGTTTCGCGTCCACGCTCAGCTGGCGCGCGCTCGCCTCCTGACAGCGGGGGCACGCGTGATGCTCCTGTGTCTCGTAAGCCGTGCCACACTTGTTGCACCGGACGGGTGCGCGTTGCAGGACGGCGCCTCCCGATGGGTGCGAGAGGCTGCTCATCCGAGTACCGGCTGGAGCAACTGTCTGGGCCGCGCCGGCGCAGACACCACAGCCACAGCCGGGAGAATGCGTGAGCGCCCTGGCCCCCATCGCCTCGGCTTCACGTTCGAGGCCTGCGTCGTCGCTTCGCCAGAGCGTGTCTGTCACTCGTTTCGTCGGCCTCGCTCGGCCCTGGGCTTGCTGCACGAGGTGCCACGCCTCATGCGGGAGGTGGTGCTCCATACCCGGCGCCAGGTGAATCTCACCGCGGTGAGCGTAGGCCTCCGCGCTGACCCGCGCAGGCTGCGGTGAGCGATAGTGAACCCTGACGCCGTCGAGGGAGACACCTGACAGCGCCTCGATTCCCGTCTTGAGCCTGCCCGGAAGACCGCGGTGCGTCTCCGCTGCTGCGCCGCCGTCGACCGGTGGGTGGATCGGCACGCTCGACAGTAGGCTCTCATCGCGTTGTCCGGGCCGAGTTCGCTGCGACGGAGACCGCTCGCCCGCCGGCACGACGGGCTTGGAGACAGCGGCACCAGCGGGTGCCCGGCGAGCACGAAGTCCGGCTGTCAACGCCATCATCTGAGCGAACCTCCCAGGTTTGGAACTGGCAAAGTGTATGACCCGACGGCCTGCATGACAACGATCCCTGAGGCGAGGTTCGACCCCAGGCTGGCCCGTGCGGCGACGTACGGGGGTACGACGGCCAGACCGGATACCTACGTCGACGCGGGACGCCTGCGTGCCGCTGGGGCCGCGAGCACCGCAAGCGCGAGGCACAGGGGTGCGTACAGCCGGCGGTCCAGCCGGCGAAACCGTGGTGAGCGGGACCCTGGCGAGATCATGTGGGTCATGCCCGCCAGTCCGAGGATTCCCCGCGTCGCCAGACCGCCGACCACGCCGATCGCGCCGCCTCGCTGCAGCCAAGCTGGGTACTTCGGCAGCCCAGCCACGCACGCCGCCCCGACTCCCAGCCCGGCCGCGACGGCCGAGCACGCAAGCGCCGACGGGAAGGTGTCATGACCGATGACCGCATCCGATAGAGCGGCCCGGTCAGGCAGCGGCCACGACGAGCCAGCGGCCCAGACGACGTGTAGCCCAGCCAGCCCCCCAAGCCCGGCCGCAGCGACTCCCACGCGATGCTCCACAGGCCAGACCTTAGTGGACGGCTGCTCGTTCGCGAGCTCGGTCAGGGCGGCGCCGAAACCGGCCCGGCCCGCGCCTCGCTCTCGTCATTCTGTTGGGCATGGCGGTGGCGCGGAGCATCTGGCCCCACGTTCGCCATGAACGCACCGAGCGACGGGCTGCGCGGTCAGGTGAGCTTGCGGATCGTGTCGCCGGTCTGGACCGTCCCGGGGATCACGACACGTGCGTTGATCCCACGGCAGTTGAGTGCGCGCCCGTCGAGCGAGTTGACGAACTTCTGAGCATCGATGCCGAAGCGGCGCACGAACTTGCCGCACCCAAGATGTGGCTCGTCCGTGACTTCGATCTCAGCGGCGCCGACCGCCAGTCGGGTCCCGGGCGGGACGTTCTCGGCGCTCAGATCGAAGTCCACGTAGAGTTGGTCGCCTGCAAGTGGCCACCGGTCACGCTCCCCGGCGATCGCCGCGGCGGCGCGCGCGCTCATCAGCGTGAGCTGCGCCTTCGGGTTGGGAATCCCGGTCGCGCTCGTCGGCTTCGCGTTCCAGTTGTCGCCGATGAGGCCGCCGGTTGTGCACAGCTCGCCGTGCGCGATGATCTCTCGCGCCTCGACGGCCGGGCGACGGACGATCAGCTCGAGCCGTCCCTCGGTGGATGGCGCGCCGCGGATCTGATCGAGCCACCCGCGCAATTCGTGCAGCGATCGGTGATCGGACATCAGCGAGCGCATAGACTACCGCCGCGGTGCCCGCCGGCACGAGCGGCCACTCGTTGCGCGCAATGCACCGCCCGTGGGCCGCCCTGCTCACGGCGGGGCGCGTGGTGATCTGGCAGGCCGCGAGGGCGGGCTCGCTACGAGGCTCGTGGCTCGGTGTTGGCGCGCAGGACGCCGGCGATGCTCGTGACGTCGTCGAGAGAACCGGTCGCGACGGCGATCACGAGGTCGTAGGCCTGGTCATTGGTCAGGGTCAGTTGCAGCCCATTGGTTCCGAGAAACGCGATCGTCGTGGCGAGCGCGAGTCGCTTGTTGCCGTCGACCAGGGCATGGTTGCGTGCGAGTGAGTGCAGAAGGGCCCCGGCCTTCTCGCAGAGGTCGACATACGCGTCGCTGCCGCGGACCGACGCGCGTGGGCGTGCGAGCGCCGACTCGAGCAGGCCGTGGTCACGTACGACGGGGTCGTCGCCGAGCACCCTGGCGGCGACGTGGAGGAGGGAATCGAGGTCGAGGAAGATCACTCGCCGAGGCGGCGCAACGCCTCGGCGTAGCGTGGGAGCTGCTCGTCGAGCACACCATCGAGTAGCTCTCGGCGGCTGGTGCGATCGATGTACTCGCGTACGGCCGCTCTCGCGACGTCCTGCATCGACCTTCCCTCCCGCTTTGCGCGCAACCGCAGGGCGTCGGTTTCGTCGTCGGTCAGGCGCAGCGTCATCGCCATGCCCGGATGGTATCAGTTGTGATACCGGTATCAAACCAGCCTGAGCGGAGGACCTGCCCGTGTTCGCATGGTCAGTTGAGCTCGACGGTCTTGGTCGTGGTCGTGCCGGCTTGCGGCTTTGCCACGGCCTTCGCCTTGAGCTTGTGAGAGGGCGCATGGCGGAGGAGCTTCGCTCCAGCTTTCGACAGCGCGATCCTCAGCGTTTCAGAAGTGTTGGCCGCGAGGCTGTATCGCGCGGATCCGAGGCCGATCGTCTTGGTCTCGGTGACCTCTCTGACGCGGCCCTTGACCCGGCGCTTGATCTTCATCTTGACTGTGCTCGTGAGCGTCAAGCTGCCAACGCAGGTCGAACCCGAACCGCCTGCGCACGAGAGCCCGAGCGCAGCGAGCCCGCTCTTCGAGACCTTCGCGTGCCCACTGATGGCCACTACGTCCAGGCAACGGCGCTGGTGGTGGGGCATTCGCAGTGAGAGACCCCATTCCCCTGGCTGGTCCCGTGCGTGCTGTCGCCCCCGTAGCTGCCGATGATCGTGTAGCCGCCGACCGCCGAGGGCGTGAACGCCAGTTGGCACGTGGCGCTCGGACCGGTGCCCGCGAGGGTGCAGCTCCCTGAGGTGCCGAACGAGCCCGTCGTTGGTGAGGACGTGAACGAGACCATGCCCGATGGTGTGCTCGCCCCGCTCGACGCGGAGTCGGTCACCGTCGCCGTGCAAGTTGTCGCGCTGCTCGTCACGACAGCCGCCGGCGAGCAGGCAACGGTCGTCGAGGTGGCGCTCCAATTGGTGAAGACGTCGCTGCCGAACGAGGTGACGCCGGCCGCGTCGCCGATCCGCGGTAGACCGAGGAGATCCTCGACGCTGGCGAGCATCGAGTAATGGTTGTAGGGGGTCTCCGAGATCGTCCCGGGCTTGATGAACGGCGACAGCAGAACAGCGCCGACGACACCGCCGCCGGGTCCGGTTCCTCCCGGCTGGATGCCCATGGCCAGGTCATCTGGTCCGGGTACCTCGCCACAGCATGCCGTGGAGTCGCCCTCCGCCTCGTCAAAGGTGATGATGAGCAGTCCGTTCTGCTGGTAGGCCGGCGAGGAGGTGATCACCGGAACCCACTTCTGCAAGAACGCATCGGCTGCGCCGAGTCCGCCGGCCTGCCCGTTCTGACACGTCGGGTCGTGACCATCGTTGCACAGGCTCGGCGTGATGAACACATAGTTCGGTGTGCTTGCCACGCTCTGCAGGTCACTCGACAGCTGGCTGGAGCCGACCGGACCGTCGCCGTCGAAGCCGACGACGTCAGCGTTGCACTCGGCGCTGTTGTCGATCACGTAGTGGAAGTACACGAACGGGTCGTGGCGAGTGGCGTACTGATCGGTCGCGGTCTCGGCCTGGGTGTTGTCGGCGCTGCCGACAGTCGGGTGGCCACATGTCGCTGACTCGCGCGTCGGGTCCGCGCCCATGCTGTCGTCGTACGAGCGCCAGGTCAGGCCGGCATTGTCGAGTTGCTGCATCAGCGTCGGCACGTCGGCAGGGTAGACGCAGCCTTCTCCGTTCTCCTGGCCGCTGGCGTCCATTGAGTCCGCCGGGAAGTTCTCGAATGTCTGGCAGTCGGCGGAGGTGGCGGGATTCGGGGCCTGCCCGCTGACCATCGCGATGTAGTTGTCCAGGCTGTTGTGGCCGATCGCGTAGTAGTTCGGCAGGTAGGCGCCCTCGGACGTCAGCGTTGTCGCGAGGTAGGGATCGTTCGCCGGCGTCCCGAACGTTGACGACGCGCTCTCGTTCTCATCGATCAGCACGAACACGTGTTTGATCGGCGGCAACGTCGTGGCGGTGGCCGTGGCCGGCGCCGGGACGGCAAGCGCACACAGGACGACAGCCAACGTGAGACGCCAGGCCACACCACGCATCCGACCACCTTCCATCGCTGAACCTCCCTCGCCACGGCATTCGGTCCGGTCCACATGCATTTCCGGCGAGCATATCCGCACGGCGCACGGTCGCCCACCACCGCCCTCCCGACGAGCGAAACCTCTGTCGATGTGGTCGAAGCGACTGTCGACGCCGACGGCCGCCGGGCCTTGGCCAGTGCTGCGGCGCCTCTCGGGTGATCCCGTCGACCGTGGTCGGCTATGAGAACGGCTTCGAGGTCCCGAGCACCCGGCCGGCTGCGGTCAGGGCCCGGACCTCGTAGAAGGCGTAGGTTTGAGCGAGCTTGATCGCGGTCTCGAACCCGGTCCGGGCGTGGGTGGCCACGACCTGCAAGTTGCCTGCGCTCGATCCGGCGAGGACCTCCCATTCGGTCACTTGCGTGGCGCCGTTCCAGCTCGCGTACGCGGTCGTGCTCCGGACGGCGCCGCTGGGCGGGTAGTACGGGGTGCCGACCCACGTGTCGGTGAGTAGCGCGCGGTAGATCGTCTGCCCCAGCGGGAACCTGATATCGAGCAGCTGGCTGCCTGACTTTGAGAACTCGGTGAGCTCGGCGGACGGTGAGCCCCAACTCACGAGTGCGTTGCCGTTCGATAGGACCTGCATGCTCCCGCCCACGCTTGCGGTCAGCGGAGGGTGATGGCGGTAGGCCGCGACCAGCATGGCCTTGTCGGTGATGGTGTTGAGTCTCAGGATCAGTCCACGGGCGGGACCCTGGCTCGCGTTGTTGTCGAACACCGTCAGCTCGACGCTTGACCCGAGGCCACCTTGCCCTGGGTCGACCAGCTGGGCGTCGTGCTGCCAGTCAAAGTCCGCTCGCTTCCCGAACCTGAACGTCGAGTCCTTGCCGCCGAGCGTCCAGATGATGCGGTCGGTCCGGGGGTCGATCAGGTAAACCGCCCAGGTGTCGCGCATCGAGACCAGCACGTCGCCGTCGGGGAGCGCCTGGACCGAGTTGACGTGGTAGGGGTCGTATTGCGGCGCGCGCGCGCCCTCCTCCGAGGCCGACAGGGGCACGCCCCGGTTCGCGCCGAGGGTCAGCGGGTCCCACGTCCTGAGCAGCCGGCCGGTGCTGAGCACAGGAAAACGGAACCAAGAACAGGCAAAGTGCGTAAGTTTGAAAGCATCGGATTTGGGACGGAGCGCCATCTCACTTCCCAGGTGAGGCGCCTGTGCTGTGTTTTGCGCCAGCAACGCGGAGCCTAAGTCCGCATCCATTCCGGCAGGCCGGAGGCGATGGCTGCGCGAACGGCCTGCATCAGTTCTTCGCGCGTGGCAAAGTCGGCGGGGTCGATGGGCGCGATGAAAGACGACGTGCGCGTCCCGGGATGATGCGCAGGCTGCCCTTGCGCCAGCATGGTTTCAGTGCCGTAGATGGAAACCGGAATGCACGGCGCGCCGGCTTCCATGGCCAGAAAGAACGGACCTTTCTTGAAGGGCAGCATGCGGCCGTCGGGCGAGCGCGTGCCTTCAACAAATGTAGTGATGTGGACGCCCTTGGCCAGCACGCGCTGGGCCGCGGCCACGCTCTCTTGCGCGTCGGCGCGGCTGCCGCTGCGGTCGACGGCGATGAACTCGCCCTGGCGGAAGCCGGTGCCGAGGATGGGCAATTTCATCAGCGAGCGCTTCATGAAGGCCGAGGTGCGGCCGGGAATCAGCGAGATCAGCGCCGGCGGGTCGAGGTTGGAGACGTGGTTCGACATGAAGATGCACGCGCGGTCGCGGGGCACGCGCTCGAGGCCTTCGACGCGAATGCGCACTCCGGCCAGGCGGCAACTGCTGACGAGAGCATGAAGCGCGTGGCCTTGTAGAGCGGCAGCACGTTGCCGGTGATCCAGCACCAGGGAATGAAGAGCAGCGCCGATGGGAATGCCGAGCACGACCATGTTGGCGATGAAGATGAGCGAGGAGATCATGCGCGCCTCAGTCTGACTGCCGTCGGGAAACTGCTCGCGCAGGCGCGCGGGCAGTTTCTCATAGATGCCGTCGAAGCCGCCATTGGAGAGGATGGCGACCACGTCGCCGGACGCAAGCTGCGGCGCGATGGCTGTTGACGATGGCCTCGACATCGGGCAGCAGTTCGGCCTGGCGTTCCGGCGGCGTTGAGCGCGCGGACGACCTCTTCCGGGTGCAGGCGCTCGGCGTCGGGAATGCGCTGCTGCTGGTAGACGCCGGCGAGAACGACGCGATCGGCGAGGCGCAGGCTTGCGACCAGATCGGCCTCGAGCACCTTGCGGCGCAGCGTGTTGGAGCGCGGCTCCAGCACTGCCCAGAGGCGCGACTGCGGATAGACGGAGCGCAGCGCGCGCAGGGTTTCGCGAATGGCCGTGGGGTGGTGGGCAAAGTCTTCGATGATGGTGATGCCGCCGATTTCGGCGCGCACTTCAAGCCGGCGCTTGACGCTCTTGAAGGTGGCGAGCGCCTCGACGATGGCTTCCTTGGCGATGCCCTGGCCGGCGGCAAGCGCGGCGGCGGCGGTGGCGTTGAGCGCGTTGTGCTCGCCGGCAAGGTGCATCTCGAACTCGGCCCAGAGCGCGCCGTCGTGCCAGACCTCCCAGCGCGTGAGGCCGTTCTCATGGCGCAGATTGCGGATTTGCCAGTCGGCAGTCTCGCTGAAAGCCGTAGCGCTCGACGCGGCAGAAAGCGCTGGCTGACGCACTCGGTGACGT
Organism: uncultured Solirubrobacterales bacterium; assembly: GCA_963705995.1. Classification (GTDB taxonomy): domain Bacteria; phylum Actinomycetota; class Thermoleophilia; order Solirubrobacterales; family Solirubrobacteraceae; genus Palsa-465. Next base: position 4,872 of record CAVPLN010000032.1, on the reverse strand, counting down.
TGTCGCTGCCGTCGTAGGCGACGATGAGGCCGCGGCGCGGAACCAGATTGACGAGGCGCTTGAAGGCGGTCTTCACGGCTTCGAGATCGGCGTAGATGTCGGCGTGGTCGAACTCGACGTGAGTCAGGATCAGCGCGTCGGGAAAGTAGTGCAGGAACTTCGGGCCCTTGTCGAAGAAGGCCGTGTCGTACTCGTCGCCTTCGACGATGAAGGTGCGCGTGGGGCGCAGCTGAAAGCTGGTGCCGAAGTTTTCCGCCACGCCGCCGATGAGAAACGACGGCTCCAGCGCGGGATTCTGCGCGCGCGGCAACCTGGTAGATCCAGGCCAGCATGCTGGTGGTGGTGGTCTTGCCGTGGGTTCCGGCGACCACCAGCGACTCGCGGCCCGTGAGAAACTCCTCGCGCAGCAGCGCGGCCATCGAGGTGAAGGGAATGCGCTCGTCGAGCACGCGCTCGATCTCAGGATTGCCGCGCGAGAGCGCGTTGCCGATGACGACCAGATCGGGCGCGGGAGTCGAGATTGGACTTCGGCGTAAGGCTCGAGGACGGGAATGCCGAGCGAGCGCAGCAGATCGCTCATGGGCGGATAGGCGGCCTTGTCGGAGCCGGTGATGCGGTGGCCCTGCAACTGCAACAGGCCGGCCAGCGAGGCCATGGCCGTGCCGCAGATGCCGCTGAGATGAATGTGGCGCGGGCTTGATCGATCTGTCCCTCATGCGCTCACCGCCGGTTCGAGCAGATTGCAACTGCGGCTTCGTCGCTCGACGAGTCAACTCGGCCTCGACGCCGAAGGTCAGCGTGACATTCTGGCGCGAGACGTGGCCGCTGCGCAGGCCGATGGCGATGGGGCCGTCGAAGTCCTCGAAGCGCGCTGCAGAATCGCCTTGTTCGAGCAGATCGGGCGGCGCGCCGGGCGAGGCGCAATCGAGCATTTCGCCGAAGACGATGCCGCGCACGCCTTCGAGCTTGCCGGCCTGCGCGCAGTTGCCACAGCATGCGGTCGATCTGGTAGGGCTTGGCGCCGTGTCTTCAAGAAAGAGCAGCTTGCCTTCGGTCTGCGGCTCCTATGGCGTGCCCAGCAAGCGAAACGAGAATGCTGAGGCAGCCGCCGTAGAGAGTGCCGCTGCACTGCGTTGCCGCGCGGTGCCGGGCTTCAGGACGCGCAGGCCTTCGGCGGCGCCGACGCTGTAGGGCTCGCCGGCGAGCGCGGCGCGGAAGCTGGGCAGATGGACGCCGTCCTCGCAGATAAAATCCGCGGCGAGCATGGGGCCGTGAAAGGCGGGCAGGCCAGCTCGATCGAGCAGCACAGTTGGATGCCGGTCAGGTCGCTGTAGGCGAAGAACGGCTTGGGGTGCGTCGGCGATGAGTTCGAGATCCAGGCCGTCGAGCAGATAGTTCGATCCGTAGCCGCCGCGCAGGGCCATGATGGCGCTGGTGCTCTCGTCGGCAAAGGCCGCGTGCAGGTCGGCGAGGCGCTGCGCGGGAGTTCCGGCAAAGTAGAGCGGGCCGCGTGTGAGCGCGTGTTGGCGCTGGCTGCGGCGCATAGCCCAGCGCGCGCAGCGCCGCCAGGCCGCGCTCGACGCGCTCCGGCTGCGCCGGTGAGGCAGGCGCGACGATGCCGATGGCGGCGCCGGAGGCAACGGCCGGCGGTTTCATCAAGCGCGCCATCTCACCATGCCTCGCCGCGGGCAATGAGCGTCGCCGGGCCGGTGAGATAAGATCTCGTTCGCCGGGTCCGCTCCATGCAACGGTTTGCGCGCCGCCGGGAGCGACGACCGTGAGCGGCGAGATGCAGCGGCGCAACGCAAGCACGGCCGTGGCCGCGGCCGAGGTGCCGGTGCCGGAAGAGGTGGTGGGGCCCACGCCGCGCTCGAAGATGCGAATCTCGATCTCGCGCTCGCTGACGATGCGCACAAATTCCACGTTGGTCTGGTGCGGAAAATCGGGATGCACGCAAATCTCCGCGCCGATGGTTTGCCAGGGTTTGCCGCCAACGGCGAAGTCCGGATTGTCGACGACGATGACAAAGTGCGGATTGCCGGTGGAGACCTCGACGCCGACAATCTCCGAGCCGTCGGTCAGCTTGAGCGTGTGCGGCGTAAAGTTGGGAACGCCCATGCCGGTGGTCACTTCCACGGTGAATGCGCCGTCGCGCTCGCACGCTGTCGATGCGGCAGACGCGCAGGCCGGCATCGGTCGCAATTTCCAGCTCGTCGCCCGGCTGCGAGCCGAGCGCCTCGGCCATCCACGCGGCCACGCAGCGGGTGCCGTTGCCGCTGATCTCGGCGATCGAGCCGTCGGCGTTGTAGAGGCGGATGCGGCCGGATCTTGGCGCCGGTCCAGGCAAAGAACTCGATGCCGTCGGCGCCGATGCCGGTATTGCGCGCGCAAAGACGCCGCGTCAGGTCGGCGCGATCGTGGTCTGCCGGCAGCTTCTTCGGTGACGATCAGAAAATCGTTGCCGCAGGCGTGGGCCTTGGTAAAGGGAATCAATCTTCCTCCGGATCGCGGAAGGCGAAGAGCGCGCCGATGGCTGCTTCAGAGCGCTTCCAGCAAATGGTTTTTCCGTCTGTTACGTGCTCGTGCCGGTTCCTTGCCCGATGCTATCACCGCGCATGGCTGGTTGTTGAGGCCTTGGCGCGGCCCTTCGGGACGCGCAAATTGTTAGATGCGTGGCGACCTAGCCCCTGGATGCGGCGTGAGCCGCTCAAAACAGATTTGGAATGCGATCGACCCACGATGCGGAGAGATAAACCGTCGCCGATGGCTGTCCCTTGGCGGTAAAGCGGCCGGCGACGGAGAGGTCGGCGGGATGCGCCTTGACCGCGCGGTCTACCGCATCGCCGTCGAAGGCCACTACGATGGCTGCGTGGGAGGCGGGCGCGGCCAATGCAGTACGCCAGATCAGCAGGTCGCTCTCGTTGATGGTTTGGCGCAGAGGAATTCCGGTGAGCGAGACGATTTCAGGATAGGTGGATGTATCCATCAGCACGGGCGCCCCGGGGAAGGTCATGACCATCTCTTGCAGGAGCGGCGGAATGGCTTCGTCATAGGGCAGGCGCGCGTCGAGGTTCTTGGTGCTCTCGACGTAGACCACCGGATCCTGGCGAAGCATGTAATAGAAATTGAGGCCGGCGAGCGCAAAGAGGACTGCGAAGGCAAAAATGGGAAGGCGCGGGGCGAGTCGCGCAAGGAGGGAAGACGGCGAAAGCAAGCCGACGGCGAATTGCGCCGCGAAGCCCAGCCCAACCGCGAGCGCGGGCAGCAGCTCGAGCCCGTAGCGCGTGTTGTACCAGGTGTGCGGCCACCATACGGGGAGATAGATGGGCACCGAACCGTAGGCAACCGAGTACGTGTAGAAGGGGACGGGCAGCCAGAGAAGAAGCGTCCAGGCGAGGGCGCGGCGGTCATTCGCCTTCTTGGCGAAGAATGCGGCTGCCGTTCCCAGCGCGGCGAGCGCCAGCACAAGGTTGGCTGCAGCATTGCCGCGAGCTGCCGCGGCGATGGAGTCGAGCTGAGAGGCTTTGAGGAAGAAAAGCAGCGCCACCCAAAGATTGTGCCAACCGGGATGCGGCGGCCAACCTGGAACTGCGTTTTGCGAGTTCATAGGCTGCAGCGGAGTACGGCCCGCGCGCGAAGTAGAGCCAGTCGCCGAAGGCAACGGAGTTGTAGATAAACCAGAGAATGGGCGCGGCGGCAACGGCGAGGCTGGCCAGCCAGAATGCGCGCGAAGCGCCGGCCTGTCGCGCGCTTGAACAGAGTGAGGCCGATGCCGGTCCACGCCACGAGGGCGATGATCCAGCCGTCGTAGCGGGTGAAGATAGCCGCGATCAGCGCGGCGGCGATGCAGCCTTGCAAGCGGATCGCCCGCTTTGCGATCGTTGTCCAATGCGGCGCGCCACTCCACCATCCAGACCACGATCCAGATCGTCTCGCAAAGAAAGAGCGGCTCCGTCATGGCCGTGGTTTGGAGGTAAAGGAGGTTGGGATTGAGCGCGAAGAAGACCAGCGCGAGCGCAGGCGGCAGCGGGGCTGAGCCAGCGCCGGGCCAGGCGATAAATGCCGGCGCAGGAGGCCACGTAAGCCAGCGATGAAGGGATGACGCCCGCAAGTCCGGTGGCCCACCACTGGTAATTCTGCACAAAGGGAATCAGCAGAATGTGCGGCAGCGGCAGCCACACCGAGCCGAGTTGGGAAAAGCGCGGCGTGCGCGAATCGAAGACGCGGCGCGCGATGTGCAGATGGGCGATGGCGTCGCCGTAGTTGAGCATCGCTCCGTTGCGCCAGCTCCAGACGATGGCGGCCATCGACGCTACCATGCAGCAGGCCAGAACGGTCCAGCCTTCAGCCTGCGAGATGCTCTTCTCAGTCAAGGTGCGTGAGCTCGCGGAAAATATTGAAGCGCGCGTCGATCTCCGGCGCGCGACAGCTGCTCGCATGCGCTCGGTGCCGAAGCGCTCGCAGGCGTAGGAGCCCATCACGCTGCCGTAATACATGGCGTGACGCCAGGCGGCGGGCGTGAGCTCGGGCTGCGAAGCCAGATAACCGAAGAATCCTCCGGCAAAGCTGTCGCCCGCGCCGGTGGGGTCGATGACCTCTTTGCAGCGGGAGGGCCGGAGCTCTGAAGGTGCGAAGCTCCGCTTTCTTACCTTTTGGAGTCGATTCGTGGAATAAAGTCGCGCCGTACTCGCCGTGCTTGACCACCAACGCGCGAGGGCCGAGGGCGATGACGGCGCGCGCAGCCTGCACCAGATTGTGGTTGCCGGCCAACATGCGCGCTTCGGTGTCGTTGATCAGCAGCACGTCGAGGCCCTTGAGGACTTCAAGCAGGGCCGGGAGCAATACGCAACTGGAACCAAGGCGGCCACAACA
>CAVPLN010000031.1:0-9562 GCA_963705995.1 uncultured Solirubrobacterales bacterium | reverse complement strand
TAGGTCAGCGTGGTCGTGGTGTCGCGAAACCGGGTGATCTGTCTGACAGGGTCGTACGTGCCAGGCGCGACGTCGTATTCGTCGCGGGCGGGATGGCCGTTGGAGATGAGCTTGATCTGGCGGTGATCGTCAGCGGTGGCGGGAGATGGGCGTTGATCTGTCGTGCCGCAGGCAGCGGTGGTGCTCCATCCGTCTTGTGGAGCGTGTAGCGGTAGGTGCCGGGTCGTGGCCCGCGGGTGATGTCCGAGCCGTACTGGCTGGCGATGTAGACGGTGTCGGTGTCAGGGTCGCAGAGCTCGTTGGTGCCGTTGACCTCGCCAACTTGGATGCCGCCGTTGACGTCGGGGCCGCCGAGGTTGACTTCGTTCTGTGGCCCGCTGCCGACCGGGGTTTCCATGATCTCGCCCTGGCCCCAGCGGACGATCTGGCTGGGGCACAACACCGCCTCCCGGATCGGTTCTCTGCGGGCGCGGCAGTCGGTCGCGCGTGTTCGACCGGCTGCTGAAGATCGCGGGCATCCGCCGCTGGGAACCTCAGAACTTCGACCCCGCGGCGTGCAGTGCCGAGGCGTTGTCGTCGGTGGAATGCGCGGCAGGTCGACGACGGTCGGTTGCGCCTCTAGGCTCTGACCGGTGCACGAGAGCAACGCTGCCACGAGGATCCTCGACCGGGTGCGCGCGACCCCGCCCGGTTTCGTTCGCACCTACGGCGATATCTCACCGGGGGCGCCACGGCTGGCCGGGGCGGTGCTCAGCGCCTGCGACGATACGGCTGTGCCCTGGCATCGGATCGTGCGCGCCGACGGCTCCCTCGCTCTCGGTCAGCGCCAGCGCGCGCTCCTCGAACGGGAGGGCGTGCCGTTCCGCGGTGCCAAGGTCGACGTGCGCCGCGTGCGCCTGCCCGAGTGAGAGTCCGTGGTCTGGATCCAGCGCGAGATCACGCTCGCCGCGAGACCGCGCGGTTTCCATCTGGTCACCGGCGAGGTGCTCGGTGCGGTGCCGGAAATCGGACGGCTGGCGGTCGGGATGCTGAATCTGCTGATCCGGCACACCTCGGCCTCGCTGGCGCTCAACGAGAACGCGTCGCCCGACGTCCGGCGCGACTTCGAGGCCTGGTTCAACGACGTCGTGCCGGAGGACGCCGGGTACTGGACGCACACGCTCGAGGGGCCCGACGACATGCCCGCCCATGTCAAGGCGGCGCTGCTCGGTCCGTCGCTGACGCTGCCGGTGGCCCGCGGCCGGCCGGCGCTCGGCACCTGGCAGGGGATCTACCTGTGCGAGCACCGCGATCACGGCGGCCCGCGCAGCATCGTCGCGACCGCCTGGGGGATCGGTCCAGCGGTAGCGTCGTGATGACCCCCAAGTTCGGGACCCCCGGTCGCGACGGGGGGGTGTCGAACTCCACGTTCCGGGCGCAGTGGTCGTCGCTCGATGCGGTGAGGGTTTGATGGTGTGGTTGCAGTCGCGGCGGAAGTGTGACGGTGAGGGTTGATGGCGGCGAGGAGCGCGTCGGTCTCCTCGTTGGGGATCGGTGGCCGGCCGCGTCCGGCTGTTGGGGGTGAAACGGGGCAGGCCGGGCCGCTGGTTGCTGGCGCCGATGCGCGGGTTCTGGTGCGGCGCCGCTCTCGCGGCCGCGTGCGGCGATCGTGGCGTCGTCATCACGCAGCTCCCTGGGGTCTGGACCGGGACCACCCCCCGTTCACGTCAGGTCAGAGACCACACCCCCTTTCAGGTCGAGTGATGATGACCCGTAAGTTCCGGACCCCCCCGGTCGTGGCGGGGGGGTGTGGAACTGAGGGTCTTAAACACCCCTGCGCTCGACACCCCCTCGGATTCGGAGGGGGGTTTGGAACTTGAGGTTGCCCGACCGGGCGGCCGTCCTCCCACGCGCGCGCGCGCCGCTCCCGCGTGTCCACGATCCGCAGACGCCCGAGCCGCGTACGCACGCAACCGACGCCGCCACTGCGCATTCAACGTGAGCAGACGTCAACCGCTCGCGCTGCGCGCTCGCCGCTTCAGCATCCCACGGCCCGCCTGGTGCCGCGCCCACACCCCAGGACCTGCACCTGAATCGACCGACGATCGCTAAGCGGCGAAGAGGCGCAGTTCTGGCTCGCGCTCGCCCCGCAGCACGGCGAGGTCGACCTCGACGCAGTCGATCCCGCGGGACTGCGCGAGCACGCGAGCCTGCGGCTTGATCGTCTGCGCGGCGAGGATGCCGCGACAGCCGGCGAAGGTGGAGTCGAGCCGGATCCGCTCCAGGTAGCGCGTAAGCTGCTCGACGGCTTCGATCCCGGCGACGCGCTTGATCTCGACGGCCACCCAGCCATCCTCGCCCTCGCGGCACATCAGGTCGACCGGCCCGATGTCGGTCGGCCACTCGCGCCGCACGAGTCTCAGTCCGTCGCCGCACCAGTGCGGTTGCTCGGCCAGCAGCTCCTGGAGGTGCGCCTCGACCCCGTCCTTGCTGAGCGCCGTCTCGACGTCGGGCGCGTCCATCTCGTGCTCGAAGTCCGAGAGGACTTCGACGAGCGTGATCTCGAGCCGGTCCTCGCTGGCGCCCGCCCGCTTGCGAACCACCATGATCCGCTCCGACTCCTCGACCACGGTCGGCGGCGTCATCCAGTTGAGCGGCTTATAGCCACCGGCGTCGGCATGGACGAGCACCGAGCCGTCAGCCTTGATCATGATCAGGCGCAGCGCCTCTGGCAGCAGGGCTTCGAGGCGGCCGGTGTAGCGGACCGAGCAGCGGGCGACGATCAGGCGCATCGACGATCAAGGTACGGGACGGGACGGTCGGAGTGCCGTCAACGCCGCGGCTCAGGACAACTGACGTGTGCTGCCCGCCTTTGCCGGGACAGCAGGTGCTAGCCTCAACCGGACTCGATGGCTAGAGCGCGGCGGTCAGATCGTCTTCGAGCGCTCCCGTCCGACAGATGAGCCGCGAGACGTCGTCGACCAAACCGCGGGATCCCCCTCGCTCGGGCCGGCTGATCTTCGTGGCCGGCAGATCCGCGGCCGCTCGGATCCGGGTCCCGCTGTTCGCTGTGCGTTCACCGCGTACGCGTGGGCTCGTGGCCGCCGTCCCCGGCAGCCTGCTGCGCATCCGGAACCATGGCTGACGATTCGGGCGTCTCTCGCCGCGACGTGTTGAGCGCGGGCGCGCTCGCCGGCGCCGCGTTCGTGTTCCGCGGAGGAGTGGCTCAGGTGCCGAGCGTCAAGCCCGCCGCGGGCCCGCTGAGGCGAACGAGCCCAGCCGTCGCGAGCGTGACGTACGGCTTCAATCAGGGATGGCGGTTCGGAGGCGTCTATGTCGACGGCGCGCAGGCGCCGGGCTTCGTCGACGGCAAATGGGCGCAGGTGACGCTTCCGCACACGGTCGCTCGGCTGTCCTGGGGCGATTGGAGCCCGGGTTCGTGGGAGCAGGTCTGGGTCTACCGGAAGCACTTCTCCGGAGCCGCGCTGACCGGGGGCCGCGTGTTCGTCGATTTCGACGGGGTGATGACCGACGCGACGGTCTATCTGAACGGGATCGAGGTTGGTGAGCATCAGGGGGGATTCCTGCCATGGTCGGTTGAGCTGACGGACACGCTCGTGGTGGGGGACAACCTGCTGGCGGTCGTCGTCGACGGGCGCGGGCCCAACGTGCCGCCGCTGGTCGGTTCTGCGAGGCCGGGTGACATCGATTACCTGATGCCTGCAGGCATCTACCGCGACGTGACGCTGAGGCTCGTACCGGATACATTCGTCGCCGACGTATTCGTCACCGCGACCGACCTGCTGACGGGTCTGCCCACTCTGACCGTTCAGGTGACGATTGACGCGGCCGGCCGGCCTCGGGGTCCGGCGCGACTGACGGTCGAGGTCCTCGACGGTCAGCAGCTGATCGGCGAACAGGCGGTCGCCGTTTCGATCGAACGGGGTGTCAGGGTCGAGGAGCTGACGTTTCGAGTCGACCAGAGCGTGACGCTCTGGTCGCCGGACACGCCCAAGCTGTATACGGTGCGGGCGACGCTGAGCGGCGGCGCGATCGCCTCCCACACGCTTGACGTGACAACCGGGTTTCGAGAAGCGACGTTCATGCCCGACGGTTTCTACCTGAACGGAGAGCGTCTGGAGATCTTCGGCCTCAATCGTCACCAGTTGTTCCCGTACGTCGGGATGGCGGCTCCCGGCCGGCTGCAGGCGCGTGATGCCGAGTTGATCAGACAGGAGCTCAACTGCAACATGGTGCGCTGCTCGCACTATCCACAGTCGCCCCACTTCCTCGACGCATGCGACCAGCTCGGGCTGATGGTCTGGGAGGAGCCCCCGGGCTGGAAACACGTGGGGGATCGCTTCTTCCAACAGCTGGTGCTGGAGAACGTGCGGGACATGGTGCTGCGCGACCGCAACCGTCCGTCGGTGATCGTCTGGGGCACGCGTCTGGACGAGACGGCGAGCGACTATCAGGAGCTCTACGCCCAGACGCGCGCGCTCGCGTACGGTCTCGATGGCTCGAGGCAGACGACAGGCGCGATGAACACGCAGTCGACCGCAGGTTGGAACGAAGATGTCTTCGCCTATGACGACTACCACACGGTCGATGGCAGCGCGACCTTGGAGCCACCCATTCCCGGGCTTCCGTACATGGTCAGCGAATCGGTCGGAGCGCTTGATGGGCCGAGGCTGTACCGATGGATCGACGGTGGCGAGGCGATGAGCGCCCAGGCTCTGATGCACGCCCAGGTGCACGACATCGCGCAGGCGGATGCGGCCTATGCCGGGTTGCTCGCCTGGTGCGGCATCGATTATGCGTCGCTCAACGGGAACTACGGGATCTGGCACGCTCTGAAGTGGGTCGGCGTGCTCGACACGTTCCGGGTGCCCAAGCCCGGCGCGTCGTTCTACCGCTCCCAGATGGATCCGGCCGTTGCGCCGCTGATCCTGCCGGCCTTCTTCTGGGACTTCGGCCCGAACTCACCGGCAAACGGCCCCGGGTCAGGCGCGATGATCGCCACCAACTGTGACCTCCTCGAGGTCTACCTGGACGGGCAACTCCACACGACGGGCACACCTGACGCCTCGAACTTTGGGAGCCTCTCGCACCCGCCGGTGTTCGTCGACCTGACGGTCGACGGATCGGGTTTGCCCACGCTTCGGATCGATGGCTACGTGGACGGCGCGATCGCCACGTCGGTGCAGATGTCGTCCGATCCCACGATGGACAGGCTGGGCCTCGAGCTCGACGACGATCTGATCGAGGGCGACGGCTCGGATGCCACGAGACTGACGTTCAGAGCGCTGGACGCCTACGGCAACCAGCGCCCGTATGTCGGTGGCGACGTCACGCTCCAGATCAGCGGTCCTGGGGTGCTGGTCGGCCAGAATCCGTTCAACTTTGGGATCTACGGGGGTGTCGGAGGCGCGTTTGTCCGGTCCGTGGCGGGAGGGACCGGAGTCGTGACCGTAACCGCCGCGCACCCGAGTCTGGGCCGGGCGCAGGCCACGCTCACGGTCAGCGCGCCGTCGGGACGATATCTCTGATGCAGCCGAGCGTCAGCGCCGGCTGCTGAGCGTCAGTCGACGGTGGGTCGTGACGGCCCCGTTGTTTGCCGTGAACGTGGCGACTGCCGTCAGCGTCAGCCGCTTGGCGCCGTTCAGCAGCGTCCGGCCCGCCGGCGTCAGGATCAGCACGATTCGGCTGGTCCGCGCCGCGGCGGTGGGGATGGTCGCGCTCGCGAGGATCGTGGGGCTACTCGTGGGTCTGGTCGCGGGCGCCGGCTTCTCCCAGTCGAGCTGCAACTGCCCCGCGAGCGGGCTCGTGAACTTCAGCGAGTAGGCGTGCTGGTGGAGCAACGCTCCGATGCTCGGAACGCGCCCGCCCAGAACCTCCCGGTCGAGCGCGGCGGCGAGGCGCGAAGCGGTCGTGCCGGCGACGACGTCGCCTTGGCCGTCACCGCCCAGGCACCACGACGCGATCGGGCACGAGACGCCGGTGAACGCCCCGAAGTCGGTCACGGTCCAGGATGGGGCGATCGCCGCAGGGTCGGCCGACGCAACCAACTCGGCTGTCCCGTTCGCGCTCTCTGCCGAAGCGAGGCACAGCGTCGCCGACCGGCACCAGATCCCGAAGGCCGGTCCCGGTAGCCTCGCCGTCGTGGGAGCAGAGCCGAGGAGGGGGTTCCAGCTGATCACGTGGCCGGAATCGCCGTCGACCGATGCGCACAAGGTCGCGCTGGGGCACGACAGCCCCCAGAGCGTCTCCGGCGCTGCGCTCACCTGTCGGCTCGTCCACCGCGAGCCGCTCCCCGGCGCGGTCGTCTCCAGGATGTTGCCGGCGAAGTCGACCGCTGCGCATAGCGATGCCGTTGGGCAGGCGACGCCCATCAGCGCCGTCTGGCAGGTCAGGCCCGTGCCTGCGCAGGCGGGGTCGGAGTTGCCGTCGGCGTCGCTCAGAACCCACGCCGCCGGCCCCCCGGTCGGATCGACCGAGTAGATCGCGTTCCCGACGGAGTCGACGGCAACGCATAGCGAGGCCGTTGGACAGGAAACGCCCTGGAGCAGATCGGGTCCGCCGCCGTATGGACTGGGCTCCACCAGGCTGTCGTCGACGCGGGTGACCTGCCACGCCGCATCTGGTGAGCCCGGGGCCGTTGAGGTCACGACATCGCCGGCGCCGTCGCTCGCGACACAGAGCGACGGCGAGGGGCACGAGACGGCTGTCAGCGGCGTCGTGCCATCGACGTCCCGTGCGCGCCATCTGCGGGCGCTTCCGAACGGATCGCTCGAGGTGAGGACGTGGCCGGCGTCATCGACGGCGACGCACAGCGTGGTTGAGGGGCACGCGACGGCGTCGATCGGATCGGAGTCGAGCCTCACCGGCGCCGCCCAGATCAGAGGCCCGCTCACTGCGGGCGGTGGTCCGCCCGCACTTGCCGCGCCCGCCGCGGGGACGGTCAGCGCAGCACCGATCGCGAGCGCGAGGCCGACCAGCGCGCGACGTCCGCCTGCACCGCCCGATCGGGCCCGCCATGCGGTCGCGGAACTCGCTGACGCGCGACAGGTCCGTTTCACAGGCACGTTTTAGCTTATCTTGAGCCGACGCCCGGCCGATTATCGTCTCGGCCGGGATGCTTCAACGGACGGTTGATGGCGGGCCGACGGAGGATTCGGATTGATCGTGAGGCGCCCGGGGGCGACGAAGTTGAGCAGTCGGCTGACCGTCTCGAGGCGGCGCCTCGAACGTACGCGACGCCGAGCGTCATGCGCGGCGGCCCGCCTGATGCGATCGGCGCGCTGCGTCGCGTGCGTGGCCTGCGCGTTCGCGATCGCGGCGGGCGCGACTGCTGCCGAACCATCTGACGCGGCGCGCGCGGTCATCCCCCGAGCCGCACCGCCCGCGCCGCTTCCCTCGCTCCTGCTCGAGATCGCGCCCGAGGTGAAGGCGGGGCCGCTCCCTGCGGGTTTCGTCGGTCTCTCGCTCGAGTACCGGAGCGTCCTGACCTATGCCGGTACGAATCCTGCCGCGATCAACCCCGTGTTCGTGCGTCTGATCCAGAACCTGACCGCCGGTCAGACTCCCGTTCTGCGAATCGGCGGGGACTCCACCGACTGGAGTTGGTGGCCCGTTCCGCATGTCGAGAAGCCACCCGGCGTGACGTACGCGATCACCCCGCAGTGGATCAGTGTCGCGCGAGCGCTGGCGCAGGACACCGGTGCTCGCTACATCGTCGGGGTCAACCTCGAGGCCAACAGCCCGATCGTCGAGAAGACCGAGGCGCGCGCACTGCTGTCGGGCCTCGGCTGGCCCCACATCGAGGCGGTCGAGCTCGGAAACGAGCCGGAGCTCTACTCCGTCCTCCCGTGGTACCGGCTGGCCACCGGCCAGCGCGTTCGCGGGCGTCCAAGCGGCTACAACCTGCTCTCGTTCGGCGACCAGCTCCTGAGCTTTCATCAAGCCGAACCCTGGATTCCGCTGGCGGGCCCGTCGTCGGGAAGCTTCGCCTGGCTCGAGAATCTCCCGGGGTTCCTCGCCCAAGCCCCGTGGCTGAGCATGGTGACCGTGCACAGCTACTGGCTCGAACAAGTGTGCGGAGTCCTCAACGCAGCCGGGCTATCCGACCATTCCCCACCTCCTGGATCCAAGTCCGCCGAGTCGCGTGACCGGCAGTCTGGGCCAGTATGCCGCGCTCGCGCACGCGCACGGTCTGCCGATCCGGATCGACGAGATGAATTCCGTCACATGCGGAGGCAAGCACGGCGTCAGCGACGTGTTCGCGTCGGCGTTGTGGGCACTGAACGCCCTGTTCGAGGCAGCGGGGTATGGCATCGACGGCGTCAACATCCACACGTTCCCGGGGACGGCGAACCAGCTGTTCAGCTTTACCGATCAGGCTGGCGCGTGGACCGGAAGGGTGAGTCCCGAGTACTACGGCCTGCTGATGTTCACCGAAGCGATGCCCCCCGGCGCCCGGCTCCTCCGGATCTACGAGCCGGCAACCGATCCGCTCCGCTCATGGGCAACGCTAGCCGACGATGGGACACTGCGGGTTGTCCTGATCAACGACAGCCTCACCAACTCTCGCACCGTGCTCGTCGAGCCTCCGTCCCAGGCGCAACTCGGTGCACTGCTGCCCGCTGGAGCCGACGCACCTTCGCCAGGCGAACCTGCGCAGCTCACGCAGCTGCTCGCGCCGAGCGCCTACGCCACAGGTGCCATCACGCTCGGCGGCCAGAGCTTCGGGGCTCAGACCACGACCGGTGTGCTGAGCGGGCCGCCGACGACCGCGACGATCACGCCCTCCTCGGGGTGGTACTCCGTCACCGTGCCCGCGGCGAGCGCGGCGATGCTGACCTTGGCGCCGGATCAACCCGCCAGCGCCGCGTTGATCACTGGCCGAAGCTAGAAGCGATCCGGCGGAGTCCCGGCCGGCGAACGGGTCGACCGCAAATCCATGCTTTAGACCATATGGAGGTTGGCGTCCGGCCTGGCTGATGGAGTCGGCCGGTCCCCCACACGATCGTGGGGATTGAAGCCGCGCGGGCTGGACCCCGCGCGGCGACCACAACCGCATAGAGGAGCCGGCCATGACGAAGGTTCGCACCTGGGTTGGTCTTGACGTGCACGCGCGCTCGGTGCTCGCGGTGATGATCGATGGCGAGTCGGGCGAGCTGCGCTCGCGTCGGCTGTCGGGCACGACCAGCGAGGTGGTGGAGTTCTGCGGCTCGCTGTCGGGTCCGACGCGCGTGGCGTACGAGGCGGGGCCGACTGGCTACGGTCTCGCGCGAGCACTCGGGCAGGTTGGCGTAGGCTGTGTGGTCGCCGCGCCAGGCAAGATCGAGCGGCCCGCCGCGGACAAGGTCAAGACCGACCAGCGCGACGCCGAGCGAGTGCTGCGCTTGCTGATGATCGACGGTCTGCACGCCGTCCGGGTCCCCAGCAGCGAGGAAGAGGCGCTGCGCGACGTGGTCCGTGCGCGGGAAGCGGTGCGCGGCGATCTGATGCGCGCCCGGCAGCGGTTGGGCAAACTGCTGCTGCGCCACGACGTCCGTTACGAGGACACCGCCAGTGCGTGGAC
>CAVPLN010000030.1:0-105896 GCA_963705995.1 uncultured Solirubrobacterales bacterium | reverse complement strand
TCTGGAAGATGGTGTGGGCGATGGGTCATGGCGCCAGAGAGCGCGGCGCTCGCATCCTCCCCTACCACGAGGTCACCGCGATCCGTCGCGACGGAGACACCGTCGTCGGCGCGCGCGGACGCACGACGCCCGCAACGGCGTGGACATCGACATCGAGGCCCGGGTGACGGTCAACGCCACCGGCGCATGGGCCGGCAGGATCGCCGACCTCGCCGGGATCGAGGGCGTGCGCGTGCTTCCCGGCCGCGGGATCATGATCGCGATGAACCACCGCCTCGTGAACACCGTCATCAACCGCTGCCAGATGCCGACCGACGGCGACATCATCGTGCCGATCCGCACGGTCTCGGTGATCGGCACGACGGACCACCACACCGACGACCCGGACGACCACACCGTCGAGCAGAGCGAGGTCGACCTGATGCTCGACGAGGGCGAGAAGCTCGTGCCCGGCTTCCGCCGCGCCCGCGCGCTGCGCGTCTGGACGGGGGTGCGGCCGCTGTTCGAGGATGCGAAGGCGTCGGACACCAACACGCGCGACGTCACCCGCGCCCATGCGCTGCTCGATCACGCCGAGCGCGACGGCATCGGCGGATTGGTGACGATCACGGGCGGCAAGCTCACGACCTTCCGGCTGATGGCGCAGGAGACCGTCGACGCCGTCTGCCGCCACCTCGGCGATGAGCGCCCGTGCCGGACCGCCGAGCAACCGCTGCCCGGATCGGAGAGCGGCGAGCACTACCTGCTCGGCGAGCGTCTCGCCCGCAAGGAGGCGAAGCTGATCGACGAGCAGATGATCTGCGAATGTGAGCTGGTCGGGCGCGCCAAGCTCGAAGCCGTGATCGCTCGGACCGGGAGCACCGATCTCGATGACATCCGCCGGCAGCTGCGGCTCGGGATGGGTCCGTGCCAGGGTGGGTTCTGCATCTACCGGGCGACCGGCATCATGCACGGCCTCGACGGCCTCACCGCAGCCGAGGCCGACACGGCGCTGCTCGAGTTCCTCCAGGAGCGCTGGAAGGGGGTCTGGCCGGTCCTCTACGGCGACCAGCTGCGGCAGGCGCGGCTCGACGACTGGATCTTCCAGGGCGTCCTCGACGTGGAGCACCTGCCGTCATGAGAGCAGAACTCGGATTCGATGCCGTTGTGATCGGCGCCGGCACGTCCGGCCTGACGGCGGCGACGCGCCTCGCGCAGCAGGGTGCGCGCGTCTGCGTGCTCGCCAAGGGTCTCGGTTCGACCCATCTCGCGCCGGCCACGATCGATGTCCTCGGCTACGGGCCGGAGCGGGTCGCCGCGCCGAGAAGCGCGCTCGAGCAGCTGATCGCGGAACGGCCGGATCATCCCTACGCGCTGGTCGGGGTCGACGGCGTCGACCAGGCGTTGCGCTGGTTCATCGAGACGGTCCGGCGCGGGCCGCTGTCCGGCTACCACTACGAGGGCGGTGGGCTCGATCACAACGGGCTCTACCCGTCCGCGCTGGGATCGCTGCGGCCGTCGGCGCTCGTCCCGTCGACGATGGCCGCGGGCGAGTCGGCCGGCCTGCGCCGGGTCTGCATCGTCGGCACCCGGGCGCTGCGCGACTTCCACCCGAGCCTCTGCGCCGCCAACCTCGCAGGCGCGGGGATCGAGGCCCGTGCGGTGAGCGTCGAGCTTGCGGTCGAGCGCGCCGATATGAGCGCGCTCGGGTTCGCCCGGCACTTCGACGACGACGCCTGGCGCGCGCGCTTCTGCGCCGAGCTGTCGCCGGTCCTCCACGCGGAGGAGCACGTCGGGCTGCCGGCGATGCTCGGGCTGCGCGATCCGCAGACCGTGCTCACCGATCTCGAGCGCCGGCTCGGACGTCGCGTGTTCGAGATCCCGACGCTGCCGCCATCGGTACCGGGCATGCGCCTGTACGAGATCCTGCGCAGCGCGCTGCGCGCCGCCGGCGGGCGGCTGGTGCTCGGCGCCGAGGTGATCGGCGCGCGCCGCGACGGCGCGCGCCTGAAGGCGGTCAGCACTCACGCCGCGGGGCGCGAGATGTCCTACCGCGCGGCCGCGTTCGTGCTCGCCAGCGGCGGCTTCCCGTCCGGCGGCATCGAGCTCGACTCCCACTGGACGGCGCACGAGCGCGTGCTCGGCCTGGCGCTGCGAGGGCTCCCCGCCGACGACGAGCCGCGCTTCCTGCCCCGGTATCTGGACGAGCAGCCGCTGAGTCGCGTTGGCGTCGCGGTGGGGACCGACCTGTACGCGGAGGGGATCGAGAACGTTGTCGTCGCCGGCGCTTCGCTTCCCGGAGCGGCTCCGTGGCGGGAGCATTCCGGCGAGGGGATCGCGCTGGCAACCGGGTACCGCGCTGCCGAGGTGATCGCGAGGCAGCTGACCGCGACGGAGGTGACCGCATGACCGACCTGGTGGAGCTCGCCGGGCACGGGCTGCTGCGCGGCTCGCTCGATCATTGCGTCAAGTGCACGATCTGCGAGACGGCCTGCCCGGTCTCGAACGCGACGCCCCTGTTCCCCGGGCCGAAGTTCGCCGGCCCGCAGTCCGAGCGTTACCGTGTGGCCGGCGACCCGTCCGTCGATGCGTCGGTCGACTACTGCTCGGGCTGCGGGATCTGCACCCAGGTGTGCCCGCAGGGGGTCAAGATCGCCGAGATCAACGCCCAGGCGCGCAACAAGCTGAAGCGGCAGAAGGGGATACCGCTCCGCGACCGGATCATCACCCGGCCGACCTGGTTGGGCCACGCCGGCACGCCCGTGGCGCCGCTCGCGAACTTCACGCTCGGCTTCGGTCCCGCGCGGATCCTCGCCGAGAAGCTCCTGCATGTTCACCGCGACGCCCCCGTCCCGAGGTTCGCGGGGCGGCGCTTCTCGACCTGGGCGACGGGACGGGCGAGCCCGGCGGCCGCCCGCAAGGTGGTCTACTTCCACGGCTGCGGCACCGAGTACTACGAGCCGTGGGAGGGCGAGAAGGTGGTCGCGGTCCTGGAGCACAACGGCTTCCAGGTCGTGACTCCCAAGCAGGGCTGCTGCGGCCTGCCGCTGCAGTCGAGCGGCCTGTTCGACGACGCCCGCCGGACCGTGCAGCGGCTGGCCCGCGTGCTTGACGCCCAGCTCGACAGCGAGGACACGATCATCGTCGGCAACGCCACCAGCTGCACGCTGATGCTCAAACGGGAAGCGCGCGAGATCCTCTCACTCGAGGACGATCCAGTCCTGCGGCGCGTCGCCGAGCGGACCTATGACATCTGCGAGCTGCTGCTCGAGCTGCACGACCGGGGCGAGCTGAAGACCGACTTCCAGCCGATCCATGAGCTGGTCGCCTACCACGCGCCCTGCCAGCAGCAGGGGCACTGGATCGGCAAGCCGGCGCTCGACCTGCTCGCGCTGGTGCCGGGGCTCGAGGTGGTGGAGATGAACGCACGCTGCTGCGGGATCGCCGGAACCTACGGCCTGAAGGCCGAGAAGTACGAGATCGCGATGGCGGTCGGCCGCGACCTGTTCAGCCAGGTGGACGCGTCCGGCGCGCCCGTGGTCGCATGCGACTCGGAAACCTGCCGCTGGCAGATCACACATGGCACCGGGCGTCCATCCGTGCACCCGATCGATTACCTGCATCGAGCGTACGGGCTCGACCATACGGCCACGCCCAGCTAGCGCCCCGCGCAAGCGAGCGAACTGGGATCGCAGCGGTGGTCGGACTCGTGATCGTCTCGCACAGCACCGCCCTCGCCGAGGGCGTGGTCGCGCTCGCGCGCGAGATGGGCGGCGCAGAGCTCGCGCTCGAAGCGGCCGGCGGCCTCGACGAACCGGGCATCCTCGGTACCGACGCCGAGCGCGTTCGGGCCGCGATCGAAAGGGCGATGTCGCCCGACGGGGTGCTCGTCCTGATGGACCTCGGCAGCGCCCTGATGAGCGCCGAGTTCGCGGTCGAACTGCTCGCCGACGCGACCGGTCCGGTCCGCCTCAGCGCGGCACCGCTCGTCGAGGGGGCGGTCGCGGCGGCGGTCGCCGCCGCCGGCGGCGGCACGCTCGAGGAAGTCGACGCCGAGGCTCGCGGTGCGCTCGCGATGAAGACCGCGCAGATCGGGCCGGCGGCGGGAGCCGGTGCAGACCCTGGGGCGGAAGCCGGTGCAGACGCAGGTGCAGGCGCCGGCGCGGACGTCGAGGCGAGCCCGGCAGCCGAGCCGGACGCGCGGGCGGAGCTCGCCGTCCGCAACGAGATCGGCCTGCACGCCCGTCCCGCCGCTCGCTTCGTCGAGCTGGCGCGCGCCTTCGACGCGGAAGTGCGGGTCGCAAAGCTTGGTGGCGGCCCGCCCGTCAACGCCGCCAGCCTCACGAACCTCGTCGCGCTCGCCGCCCGGCTCGGGGACACGCTGCTGGTGACCGCGACGGGGCCCGAGGCGGCCGACGCGGTCCGGTCGCTCGCGGAGTTCGCGGCCGGCGGGTTCGGCGAAGGCACCGTCGAGGCGGCGCGGGCGGGCGGCGGCGCGGGGGCGACACGACCGCAGGCGGCGGGTCCGCGGGCGGCGGGTCCGCGGGCGGCGGGTCCGCGGGCGGCGGGTCCGCGGGCGGCGGGTCCGCGGGCGGCGGGTCCGCGGGCGGCGGGGCCACCGCCGTCGGAGCCCGTGCAGCCACCGTCGCCCGGCGCCGTCCTGACCGGCGTCCCCGCGTCCGCGGGCATCGCGATCGGACCCGCGCATCATCTCGGTGGGCCGGCCGCCCCGCCACCTGACCGGGAAGCTGGGGATCCGGCGTCGGAGCGGACGCTGCTGGAGCGCGCGCTCGCAGCGGCGCGGATCACGACCGAACGCGACCGGGAGCTGGTCGCCCGGCGAGCCGGGCGTGCCGAGGCGGACATCTTCGACGCCCATCTGGCACTGCTCGACGACGAGGCACTGCTGGTGCCGGCACGGACGTCGATCGACGCCGGCGCGACCGCCGAGCGCGCGTGGCAGAGCGCCGTCGACGCGGTCGCGGCGATCTACCGCGGCCTCCCGGAGCCGCTGCTGCGCGAACGCGCGGTCGATGTCCTCGACGTCGGCCGGCGGGTGCTCGCCGCGCTCACCCCGGAGGCGCCCGAGGCCGGTTCCGGTTCCGGTGCCAGTGCCGACGAGCCCGCCGGCGTCGTAATCGCCGATGAGCTCACGCCCGCCGGTGCCGCGGGGCTCGATCCCGATCGCGTGCTGGCGATCGCCACGGCTCGCGGCTCCGCAACGAGTCACGCCGCGATCCTCGCGCGCGGTCTGGGGCTCCCTGCGGTCGTCGGCCTCGGCGCGGGCGTGCTCGCGATCGCCGCGGGCACCGAGCTTCTGCTCGACGGCGACTGCGGCACGATCACGGTCGATCCGTCCGAGCAGACTCTGCGGGACGCGGTCCAGCGTCGCGAACGCCTCCGTGCCCATGCCGCCGCCGTCCGGGAGCGCGCGCTCGAACCCGCCGTCACGCGTGATGGCCGGCGGCTTGAAGTGTTCGCGAACCTCGGCTCAGTGGATCAGGCTGCGCCGGCGGTGGCGCTGGGGGCCGAAGGCGTCGGTCTGCTGCGGACCGAATTCCTGTTCCTCGACCGCCCCGAGCTGCCCAGCGAGGAGGAGCAGGTGGAGATGCTGCGGCGGATCGCGGTCGCGCTGGACGGGCGCCCGCTCGTCGTCCGCACACTCGACGCCGGCGCCGACAAGCCGCTTCCGGCGTTGCCGATGCCGGCAGAGGAGAACCCGTTCCTGGGCGTCCGCGGGCTCCGGCTCGCGCTGGCACGTCCGGAGATCCTCGCCACCCAGTTCCGCGCGATCCTCCGCGTCGCCGCCGATCACGCCGTCAGCACGATGCTGCCGATGGTCGCGACGCTCGCGGAGATCACCGCCGCCCGGACGATCCTCGAACAGGCCCGCGCCGACACCGGAGTCCGCACACCGATGGAGCTCGGGATCATGGTCGAGATCCCGGCCGCGGCGCTAACGGCGACCCAGCTCGCCCGGCACGTCGACTTCTTCTCGCTGGGAACCAACGACCTGACCCAGTACACGATGGCCGCCGAGCGAGGCGACGCGCGGCTCGCCTCGCTGCTCGCCGGCCCCCAGCCGGCGGTGCTGCGCCTGGTGCACGAGACGGTGCAGGCGGCGGCCTCCCACGGACGCTGGGTCGGCGTGTGCGGCGAGCTGGCCGGCGACCCGGCAGCAGCCGTGCTGCTGGCGGGACTCGGCGTCACCGAGCTCAGCACATCGAGCGCCCTGATCCCGGGCGTCAAGGCGGCGCTCCGCCAGATCGATCTCGGGCAGGCGCGCGGCGCCGCCCTCGCAGCGACCCGCGCCGACGATGCGCAAGCGGCACGGGCGCTCGCGCTCGAGCTGCTGAGCGACGTCGACTAGGTCTGCGCGGGCGGTGAGTAGGCTCCCGGCGGTGGAGACGGGTACCCTCACCGCGTTGCGATCATCGCGTGTGCTCGCGGTTGGGACTGGAGTGCGGATCGTCGTCACCCCGGCGATCATGGCGCTGCTACTGAGGCGCAGCTTCACCGCGGCGGCGATCGTGTTCCTGTTCGCCGCCGTCACCGACTGGTTCGACGGCCGGCTCGCGCGGCGCTGGGGCGTGACCACCAGGCTCGGGTCGTTCCTCGACACGACCGCGGACAAGCTGCTCGTCACCACCGCGCTGCTCGGGCTCGTCGCCGAGCATCGCGCCTCGCCCTGGATCGCGCTGGTGATCATCGGTCGCGAGCTGACGATCCTCGGCCTTCGCGCCGCCGTCGAAGCGGCGGGCACGCACTTCGAGACGTCGATGTCCGGCAAGTGGAAGGCGACCGTCCAGTTCTTCGCGATCGCACTCGCGATGCTGCGCCCCGACGCGATCATCCTGGGCGCCCATCTCGACCAGTGGGTGATGGCCGCGGCGGCCGTGATCACCGCCTGGTCCGGGATCGAGTACATCGCCCGCTCCGCCGACGCGCTGAAGAGCTGACCGGGGCCGGCTGTGGCGCGCATCTTCGTGACCGGGGGCTCGGGCCTGATCGGCGCCGCGCTGATCGAGCGGCTGACGCAGCGCGGCGACGAGGTCGTCGCGCTCGCACGCTCGGACGCCGCGGCGGCCGCGCTGGCGGCGCGCGGAGTCGACGTGCGGCGCGGCGAGGTGTTCGATGAGCCGGCGCTCGCCGAGGCGATGGACGGCTGCGCGCTCGCCTTCAACCTGGCCGGCGTCAACTCGCTGTGCGTCACCGATCCAAGGGCGATGGAACGGGCGAACGTCGGCGGCGCCGTCGCCGCGGTCAGGGCGGCGGCCCGCGCGGGCGTGCCGCGACTCGTCCACACCTCCTCCTCGGCGACGATCGGCGAGGCGCCGGGCACGGTCGGAAACGAGTGGACGGCTCACCGCGGCTGGTACCTGTCGACGTACGAGCGGACAAAGACCGACGGAGAGCGGGCCGCCCTGCAGGCCGCTCACGAGGTCGGGCAGGACCTGGTGCTCGTCAACCCATCCTCGGTGCAGGGGCCCGGCCGCGCCGGCGGCACCGGCCGCTTCCTGCTCCTATTCCTCGACGGCCGCCTGAAGGTGTTCGTTGACACCTGGGTGAGCATGGTCGACATCCAGGACGCGATCGAGGGGCACCTGCTCGCCGCCGAGCGCGGGCAGCCGGGCGAGCGCTACCTCCTCAGCGGGATCCGCCTCCAGGTCACCGACGCGCTCGCTCTCGCCGCCGACGTCGCCGGGGTCGAGCGGAGCCCGCGGCTGCTGCCCCGGGCGGTCGCGACCGTCGCCGGGGCAGCCGTGGAGCAGGCGTTCAAGCTCCGCGGGCGCAAGCCCCCGGTCTGCCGCGAGATGGTCCGCACGCTCCTGCACGGCCATCGCTACGACGGCTCGCGCGCCGAACGCGAACTCGGCGTCGTCTACACGCCGGCCCGGGAGACGATCCGGAGGACGGTGGACTGGGCGAAGGCCGAGGGGTTGCTGCGCAACCTGTAGCTGCGCGGCCGCGTGGGGGTGGCGCGGGCGCGGCCGGCGGCGCGGGTGTGGAGGGCGGCGCGGGTGTGGAGGGCGGCGCGGGTGTGGAGGGCGGCGCGGGTGTGGAGGGCGGCGCGGGTGTGGAGGGCGGCGCGGGTGTGGAGGGCGGCGCGTGCGCGGGTGGCGGCGCAAGCGCAACCTTAACCTCCGACACCCCCGACTGTTTGGAGGGGGTCTGGAAGTTGAGGGTGTTATCCAACCTTCAGCGCCAGACCCCTCAAAATCACCGAGGGGCTTCGGAACTTGAGGTTGCGACAGCGCGAGCAGCGGCGAGTCCTCCAGGGCGAGCAGACCGAGCCGGCGCAACGACGACGCCGGCAGGCTCGGTCGTCGACGTAGACGGCGCGCCGCCGAAGCAGCGTCGCGAGATGCGAGCATGACGACGAGCGCCACGAGGGCGATCGCCTCGTTCGCAGGGGACCGCGCCTGGCTCGTTCGCAGGGGACCGCGCCCGCCTCGTCTCAGCCCAGGTGTTTCCCGAGGACCGAAGGACTCAGTCGGGGTGGCGCGATTTACGTGGTCGGTTCACCGTTTTTCCGGTGGGCTGTGGAAGACTGTTATCGCCGTACCACCCGTGACGCGCCGGTCATCGGGTTCCCGAAAGGGGGGTTTCGATTCACGAGGTCTCGCTGAGTCGCCTGCCGTCTCACCACATCGGCCGTCCGCGGCTGACAGCGGCGTGCGGCGACGCGCGCATCGTCGTCGTCGAGGCTGCCGGCGGATACGGCAAGTCCGTGCTCGCCGCCGAGCTGATCGATGTCTGGGGCGCGCTGCCGATCTGGGTGCTGCTCGAGCCCGGCGGGGTCTCGAGCCGGCTGCTCGTGGCGCGGCTGCGGGCAGCGGTGGCGCGGGCGGGCCTGACCGACGCGGCCGGCGCGATCGGGACCGTCGGGGATGATCCGGCGGGGGCGGTCGACGCGATGCTGGAGGCGCTGCAAAGCGAGTCCTACGCCGTCGTGATCGACGATGCCCACCACGCGGAGCCGGACGCGGCGGCGCTGATCGACAGGATCGTCGGCGGCGCTGTGGGCGCACTCGGTCACGTGGTCGTGCTCGCGCGCTACCTGCCACCCGGCCTCGAACGGCTGCGGCGCGCAGGACCGCTTCACCTGGGCGCCGCCGAGCTCGCGCTGCGGCCCGAGGAGACCCTCGAGCTGTGCCGGCACGGGTTCGGTCTCGAGGTATCTGCCGCTGAGGCGCGCGGGCTCGATCGGGCGACGGGCGGCTGGACGGCAGCTGCTGTGCTGGCGGCGTCGCGGTCGAAGGTCTCGTCGCGATCGCTCGAGTCAGTCGCCCCCGTCGTCACCGGGCAGACCGACGCGATGCAATCGATCCTCGAGGAGGCACTCGCCGCCGGCGGCCGCGATCGCGGGCTGTTCGCCAGGATCGCGGCGCCGCCGCTGCTCGACGACGAACTGCTCGCGCGGATCACCGGGGAGCCCGGGTTCCTCGAGCGCGCGCTCGCCTGGGGGCTGCCGCTGTACCGGTCCGAGCAGCGCTGGTGGCTGCTGCCGGATCCGGTGCGCGAACACCTCGCGGCGCTCGGCCCCGCCGACGATGGGGTGCTGCTGACCGCGGCGAGCCACTACGCCGGCCACGGGGCGTTCGGGACGGCCCTGCGGATGCTGATCGGCGCGCGGCAGCCCGAGGCGGCGGCGAAGCTGCTCGACGACGCCGACCCGTGGGTGATCGACACCGTCGACGCGATCGAGCTCCTCTCGGTTCTCGACGAGATCCCGGACGACGTGGTCGACCGCTACCCCGGTGGTCTGCTGAAGGTCGCCCGCTGTCTGGCGGGCTCGTGGATGATGGGGCACAGCACGCGCCTGCTGCACCGGCTCGACGGGATCGTCGACGGCGCGGAGGCGCCCGAGCTGCGCCGGGCCCTGGACGTCGAGTTGCTCGTCGAGCTCGTGAACGCCCGGGCGCAGCGCGAGTGCGAAGAGCGCGCGCGTGCGATCCTCGCCGCGCTCGGCACGACCGAGACGCTGACGCGCGCGCGAGCGCTGACCGTGTTGGGGCAGGCGCTCTGCGCGCGGCGTGAGCCCGACGGACGCCTGGATGGGGCCGCCCTGCGGGAGGCGGCCGATTGCCTGGGGCGTGCGACCGAGGTCCAGCTCGGGCTTGGCAACCTGCCGGCGGCGGCCACGATCACGATCTTCCGGGCGCTCTGGATCGAGCTCCCGCTCGGGCGTCCGCCGGCGGCGCTCGAGGCACTCGAGTCGGGACTCACGTGGGCGGCCGGTCACCGGCGGCGGTTCGGGCAGCTCCTGTTCTGCCGCGCCTACGTGCTCGCAGAGCTCGGCCGCCACGACGAGGCACACGCCGACCTCGAGGAGATGCTCCGGATCGGCCGCCAGGTCGGTGACCGGTGGATGGTGCCCTACGCCGCGTGGGTGCGGATGCGATGTGCGTCCTTGCGCGGCGACGCGGACGCATGCCTGCGGCACGCGCGCGAGGCACAAGCTGAGAGCGAGACCGGGAGCTGGTGGCCGGTGGACGGATCGGAGTTCCTTGCCGACGCCGCCGATTGCCTTGACCGCGTCGGCCTTGTGTCCGTCGCCGCCGAGTACCTTCACGAAGCCCGCGCGCAACCAAAGACGGCGCCGGCCGAGATCGCGATGGCCAGCTGCGCGCTGCTCGCCCGTCACGGCGACCCCGCGGCAGCCAGAGCCGAGCTGGTAACCGTCGAACGACACGGCATCGCACCCCGCGAACGCTGGCGCGCAACCCTGTTCGACGCCTATGCCGCCTTCCGGCTCGGCGACCGAGCGTCAGGTTCGCTGGCGGCACGGGCCTTCGAGCAGGCGGCGGATCTGGGGCAGCCACAGGCGCCGCTGCTGCGCGAGCGCGAACTGGCGGAGTCGCTGCTCGCACTCGCCGCAGAGACCGGAATGCCGGCCGCGCGAGCGCTGGAGACGGCATCGCTGCCGACGGCTGTCACCGTCCTCGGTCGCTTCGAGCTGAGCCGCGGCGGCCGTCCGATCTCGCTCGGCAACAGCCAGGAGGCGCGGCTGCTGAAGCTCGTGGGGGCGAGCGGCGGCACGATTCACATCGAGCGGGCGATCGAGGCGCTGTGGCCGGAGGTCGATCCGCGGGCAGGGCGCAATCGTCTGCGGACCGTACTCAACCGCCTGCGCGACGCGGCGCCGGAAGTCATGCTGCGCGAGGGCGAGCAGCTCACGATCGGTCCGGAGGTGAGGCTCGACGTCGAGCGATTCGCGACCGAGGCACGCCAGGCACAGGCCCTTGCCGGCGGCGATCCGCCGGCCGCCGTGGCGGTCGCGCGCTCGGCGATCGCGCGCTACCGCGGGCCGCTGCTCCCGTCGGACCCGTATGAGAGCTGGGCCGACGAGCCCCGCGAGTCGGCGCAGCAGACGATGCTCGGGCTGCTCGACCTGTGCGCGGCCGCGGCCGCCGAACAGGGCGACCTCGACGAAGCCAGGCGCGTCGTGGAGCGGACGATCGAGCTGGCGCCCTACGACGACGACCGCTACCTGAAGGTCGCGATGATCCTCCACGAGCAGGGCCGTAAGGGCGCTGCTCTGAGCGTGCTGCGGCGCGCGCGCTCGGCGCTCGCCGGATTCGGCATCGACCCGCCCGCACGACTCGCGGAGGCAGAGCGAACGATCGCCGCAAGCGGTGCGAGACGGCCCGCGCGGAGCACTGTGACGCCAGTGTGACGCCCCCGCGTCACGCTCCTCACCGCAAATCGTCATGCCGTCCGATCGGCCCGCCCGGGGCGATCGAGACCGTCCCTCCCGAGCGAGGAGCAGAACTCATGCGTTCACGCGGACTGCCCAATCGAATCCTCCGACTGTCGCCGGCGCGCTTCGCGGCGATCCTCGGCGCCGTGATCAGCGCCGTTCTGCTGAGCGCCCCGGGTGCACTTGCGGCCTCGTGCTCGGACTCGTGGCTGAATCCGGCGAGCGGTTCGTGGACGACCGCGACCAACTGGTCCACGGGCGTGGTGCCGACGTCGAGCGATGATGTCTGCATCCAGGTCGCCGGCACCTACACGGTGACGCTGCCGGCATCGGCGAGTGTGCACTCGTTGACGCTCGGTAACACCTCGGGTACCGGGACGCAGACGCTGCTCGTGACGAGCGCGAGCGGGTCGAGCCCGACGCTGACGGTGGCAAACGACAGCGCGATCGAGGCGACGGGGCAGCTGGAGCTCGAGAGCCCGGTGTCCGAGCCGTCGGTGCAGCTGTCGGCCGCGTCGACCGCGACCCTGACCGACGATGGGGACCTGCTCGTCACGGATGACGGCGGTCCCGCCGATTACCTGCGGGCGAACCTGACGGTCGGCGGCTCGGGTTCGGCGGAGGTCGCCGGGGCGCTGATCCAGGATCAGGGGACGACGACGACGAACGATGGCAGCTTCGATGTCGACGCGACGGCCGCGTTCACCGTGACGAGCGGCAGTGGCGTGTTCGTGAACGGAGGGTCGGTGACCAACGGCGGCCTCGTGAAGCTGACGGGGAATGCGTCGTGGACGCAGAACGCGCCGGCCGCGGCGACGCAGTCCGGGAACCCGGTCGAGATCTTCAACTCCGGAACGCTCGATGATCAGAGCGGGACGGGCAGCTTCGATCTCGTTGACTCCGCGATCCTCGACGGCACGATCCCGGCCGGGCAGACCGTGACCGCGGAGGCGTTCACGGGGCACAATGCCCTGCTCCAACTCGGTTCAAGCGTCACCAACGACGGCACGCTCGTGCTCGACGAACCGAACGGCTCGGCGAACAGCAGCGGCCTCGGCCCCGACACCGCCACCCTGATCAACAACGGCACGATCACCGCCCAGACCGAGGAGACCGGCACCACCCCCAACTACCTCGAAGTCAACGTCACCAACAACGCGAGCGGCGCGATCAACGTCAACAGCGGCACGCTCCTGATGGACCAGGGCACGACGCTGACGAACGCCGGCACGATCACGGTCGCGACGGGCGCGGCGCTCAACGCAACCAGCGGGAACGCCCTGATCGTCAACAACGCGACCGGGCAGAACACGCTCGACAACGGCGGCACCGTCAAGCTCACCGGCAACGCGTCCTTCACCCAGAACGGCAACGAGACCGGCAACCCCGTCGAGATCTTCAACTCCGGCACCCTCGACGACGAGTCCGGGCCCGGCAGCTTCGACCTCGTCGACAGCGCCAGGCTCGAAGGCACGATCGCGGCCGGGCAGACCGTCACCGCTGAAGCGTTCACCAGCCACAACGCGCTCCTCGACCTGATCAACCCACCCGTCACCAACGACGGCATGCTCGTGCTCGACGAACCGAACGGCTCGGCGAACAGCAGCGGCCTCGGCCCCGACACCGCCACCCTGATCAACAACGGCACGATCACCGCCCAGACCGAGGAGACCGGCACCACCCCCAACTACCTCGAAGTCAACGTCACCAACACCACCACCGGCACGATCAACGTCAACAGCGGCACCCTCCTGATGGACCAGGGCACGACGCTGACGAACGCCGGCACGATCACGATCGCGACGGGCGCGGCGCTCAACGCAACCAGCGGCAACGCCCTGATCGTCAACAACGCGACCGGGCAGAACACGCTCGACAACGGCGGCACCGTCAAGCTCACCGGCAACGCGTCCTTCACCCAGAACGGCAACGAGACCGGCAACCCCGTCGAGATCTTCAACTCCGGCACCCTCGACGACGAGTCCGCGCCCGGCAGCTTCGACCTCGTCGACTCGGCGATCCTCGAGGGCACGATCGCAACCGGGCAGACCGTCACCGCCGAGGCGTTCCCAGGCCATGACGCGTTGGCGCAGATCAGCGGCACCGTCACGAACAACGGCACGATCGTGCTCGATGGACAGTCCGGCGGCGACGCCCCCGGGTTGACGGCGGCCGCAACCGGGACCCCTGAGGTCGACAACTTCGGCCAGATCACCGCGCAGACCGAATCTGGCAATCCCGACTACCTCCGCGTGACTCTGGTCAACGAGGCTCCCGGAACGGTCGAAGTCGCCTCGGGCACGCTCCTGGCGGACGAGGGCACGTCGATCAGCAACGACGGAACATTCGAGACCGACGCCCAATCAGGCTCGAACCCCGTCCCCACGTTCTCGATGACGAGCGGCGGCGGTCTGTTCGTGAACGGCGGCTCAGTCGTGAACGATGGCGCGTGGACACTGACAGGGAATGCGTCGTGGACGCAGAACGCGCCGGCCGCGGCGACGCAGTCCGGGAACCCGGTCGAGATCTTCAACTCCGGAACGCTCGATGATCAGAGCGGGACGGGCAGCTTCGATCTCGTTGACTCCGCGATCCTCGACGGCACGATCCCGGCCGGGCAGACCGTGACCGCGGAGGCGTTCACGGGGCACAATGCCCTGCTCCAACTCGGTTCAAGCGTCACCAACGACGGCACGCTCGTGCTCGACGAACCGAACGGCTCGGCGAACAGCAGCGGCCTCGGCCCCGACACCGCCACCCTGATCAACAACGGCACGATCACCGCCCAGACCGAGGAGACCGGCACCACCCCCAACTACCTCGAAGTCAACGTCACCAACAACGCGAGCGGCGCGATCAACGTCAACAGCGGCACGCTCCTGATGGACCAGGGCACGACGCTGACGAACGCCGGCACGATCACGGTCGCGACGGGCGCGGCGCTCAACGCAACCAGCGGGAACGCCCTGATCGTCAACAACGCGACCGGGCAGAACACGCTCGACAACGGCGGCACCGTCAAGCTCACCGGCAACGCGTCCTTCACCCAGAACGGCAACGAGACCGGCAACCCCGTCGAGATCTTCAACTCCGGCACCCTCGACGACGAGTCCGGGCCCGGCAGCTTCGACCTCGTCGACAGCGCCAGGCTCGAAGGCACGATCGCGGCCGGGCAGACCGTCACCGCTGAAGCGTTCACCAGCCACAACGCGCTCCTCGACCTGATCAACCCACCCGTCACCAACGACGGCATGCTCGTGCTCGACGAACCGAACGGCTCGGCGAACAGCAGCGGCCTCGGCCCCGACACCGCCACCCTGATCAACAACGGCACGATCACCGCCCAGACCGAGGAGACCGGCACCACCCCCAACTACCTCGAAGTCAACGTCACCAACACCACCACCGGCACGATCAACGTCAACAGCGGCACCCTCCTGATGGACCAGGGCACGACGATGCTCAACCATGGCGTGATCGAGGTGACGTCCGCAGCGAAGCTCAACGCCACCAGCGGGAACGCCTCGGTCGTCAACGAATCCGACGGGACGATCGAGCCCGATATCGCCGGCCCGAGCACGTTCGGCACGATCAACCTCAGCGGCAACGCGAGCTTCACGCCGGGCGGGACCCTGGCCCCGAACCTCGTCGACGCATATTCGCCGGCGCCCGGGACCGTCTTCAACGTGATCACCGGGACCAACGGCGGCACATTCGCGGCGGTGACGAATGACTTCACCGGCGTCTACACGCAGCACATCATCGGCGTCGAGCGCTCCCCCGACGGGACGACCACCACGCTGGCGGCGGTCCCGACGAACTCGACGTTCGGCGAGCAGGTCACGCTGACCGCGACCATCACCCCGGACCCGGGCGGCTTCGGCAACCCCACCGGCCAGGTCACCTTCATGGACGGCGGCAGCGTGCTCGGCACCGCGGCCGTATCGACGACCGCGGGAGTCACGACCGCAACCCTCCAGACGACCGCGTCCTCGCCGCTGCCCGTCGGCACCGATGAGCTGACCGCGTCGTACAGCGGCGACACGGACTTCGTCGCCAGCAGCACCGCGTCGGCGACGCCGGAGACGGTCGGCCAGGCGACGCCGACCGTGACGATCCAGGCATCGACCGCGACAAGCCCATTCGGCGGTCAGGTGTCGTTCACGGCGACGATCGCCGGACCGGCCGGGGTGTCACCGGCGCCGACGGGCACGGTGACGTTCAGCGAGGGCGCGACGACGCTCGCAACCACCGGCGTCTCGACGACCGGCGGCGTCACGACGGCGACGTTCTCGACGACCTCACTGCCGGTTGGATCCAACCAGGTCGACGCGTCCTACAGCGGCGACGCGAACTACGCGCAGGCGGCGTCGACCTCGCCTGCGATCGTCAGCGTCGGACAGATCGCGACCGGCACGAGCCTGGACGCGAGCCCGAACCCGGTGCCGCACGGCACCCAGGTGACGCTGACGGCGACCGTCACCCCGGCGAGCGGGACCGGCCCGACCGGCACCGTGACGTTCACCGCCGCGGGCGGCGCCGACACGCTCGGAACCGCCAACGTCTCGACGACCGGCGGCGTGACGACGGCCGGCCTGCAGATCACGCTGACGACCGGCACCTACGACGTGGTCGCGACCTACAGCGGCGACCAGACGTTCGCCGGCAGCGCGTCGTCTCCGGCGACGGTGGTGACGGTGAACCCACCGGCGCCCGGAATCACGCAGCAGCCGACCAATCAGTCGGTGACCGCGCCCGCGGCCGCCACGTTCACCGCGGGGGCGTCCGGGGCGACAAGCGTCCAGTGGCAGGTCTCGACGAATGGGGGCACGATCTGGAGCAACGACACGACCGACAGCGGCACCACGACCGACACGCTGACGATCTCCCCCACCTCGACCCCACAGTCCGGCAACGAGTACCGCGCCGTGTTCACGAACGCGGGCGGGTCGACCCCGACGAACGCCGCGACCCTGACGGTCGCCGCATCCTGCACGGCAGCGCCGCGGGTGACGACCAACCCGCGCAACGCGAGCGTCACGCAACCGGCGACGGCGACGTTCACGGCGGCGGCGAGCGACCCGGCGGGCTGCTCGGCGCTGACGGTCCAGTGGCAGGTCTTGACGAATGGAGGCACCGTCTGGAGCAACGACACGACCGACAGCGGCACCACGACCGACACGCTGACGATCTCGCCGACCGCGACCTCGGAGTCCGGCAACGAGTACCGCGCGGTGTTCACGAACGCGGACGGATCGACGCCTTCGAGCGCGGCCAAGCTCACGGTGGCGGCGCCGCCGTGCACGGTCAAGCCGACGATCACGACGAGCCCCCAGAACGCCAGCGTGATGGCGCCCGCCCCCGCAACCTTCACCGCGGCGGCGAGCAACGCGGCCAACTGCACGACGCTGACCGTGCAGTGGCAGGAGTCCGTGCGCAGCTTCTACGGCACGGTGTATCCGTTCATCAACATCTCCGGCGCCACCTCGACGACGCTGACCGTCAACCCGACGGCGCTGATCCAGAGCGGCGACCGGTTCCGGGTGCTGTTCACGAACAGGGCGGGCACGACGACGAGTTCGCCGGCCACGCTGTTCGCCAACGCCCAGCCGGAGGTCCCGATCATCTATCCGACCCGGGGTGCGGCGAACGTCTGCTGCGTCGCGGTCGAAGGGGTCAACTTCAACCCGGTGGAGACGACCGAGGTGCTGTTCGGCACGCTGCCGGCTCGGTTCGAGGTCCTCAGCCCGGCGCTGATCGCGGCGTGGGCCCCGCCCGGGCCGACCCCAGGGGCGATCGTCGGGGTCACCGTCGTGAACGGACCGCTGGTCAGCCCGCTGGTTGCCGGGGACGTGTTCGAATACACCGCCGGCGGCGGTCCGCTCCAGCCCGGAGCGCGCGACGTGGGGGCGGCGCACGGGCAGCTCACGACGGGGGAACGCAGGTTGTTCGAACGCTTCGTTCGGCGTCACATCCTGCGCAGGAGGCTCGCGGCGAGCGAGAGCTAGGCCCCGAGCCCCACACTCCTCGCGGGTCGGTACCGGCCGGGTCCCCCTGACCCGGCCGGACCGGCGATCACGGCAGCGAACGTCTGCACGAACGTGACGCCGCGGGCCTCGAGCTGCGGCGCGAACCCGGTCGGCCCGGCGCGACCGGCGAGCTCGGCGTCGAGTCGCTCGCCGATCTCGCGAGTCACAGCTCCAGACGCACGCGTCTGCTCCAGCCATGGCGCCAGAGGACGACGCACCGGACGCGTGCTGACGTCGCGAAGCTCGAGACCGGCTCTTTCGAGCAGCTCCTCGAGCTCGCGCAGCGAGAGCATCTCCACGTGCGAGGGGTCGCGCAGGCGCTCGAGCCGGTTCTGTTCGGCGGCGATCGAGGCGTTGGGGTCGGCGACCATGTCGAGCAGCGCAACCGTCGCGCCAGGCCGCGCGCAGCGCGCCATCTCGGCGACGAGACGGTCGGGCCGCTGCAGGTGATGGGCCGCGAAGCGCGAGACGACGACGTCGAAGCTCGCGTCGACGAACGGCAGCGCGGTCGCCTCTCCCCGCATGAAGACGACGTTCTGAAGGCCCTCGGCAACCGCGGCTCCGCGCCCGCGCGCCAGCATCGCGTCGGTCGCGTCGATCGCGATCACGGCCCGGGCTCGGGGCGCAAGCCGGCGTGCGACATGACCCGTGCCGGCGGCGACGTCGAGCACGAGCGCCTGCGCCGGCACGGCCAGCCCGTCGAGCATCCAGTCGGCCTCCGTCGTGAATGGACGGTTGGTCACACGGTTCTCGAAGGCGTCGGCCTGCAGCGTGAACGCGCGCTCGATCTCGGCCTCGTGCCGGCTGCGCTCGCTCATGCGATGACTTCGCGCAGACGGTGGGTGTCGACGTCGTACACGAACCCGCGCACAACGTCGCGGTGGGGAACGAAGTCCGAGCGGCGCACGCGCCGGATCGACTGGCGCACGTCCTCGTCGACGTCGACGAACGACTCGATCGCGAACGCAGGTGCGATCCCGGTGGCCTCCTGCAACTCCGCGCGGAAGCCGTCGTCGGTGAGCTTCTGCATCCCGCAGTCGGTGTGATGGATCAGCATGATCTCCCTGGTCCCGAGCCGGCGCTGAGAGATCGCGAGCGAGCGGATCACGTCGTCGGTGATCACTCCCCCGGCATTCCGCAGGACATGCGCCTGCCCATCGCCGAGCCCGAGCGCCGCGAACACGTCAAGCCGCGAGTCCATGCAGGTGACAATCGCGAGCCGCTTGCTCGGGCGCAGGTCGAGGTGAACGGGCTCGAGCGCATCGGCGTACGCCACGTTGCTCGCGAGGAGCTCGTCGATCACCGTTGGCATGCGGAACCCGACAATAATGGAGCGGGGTCAGTCGCGCCGGTCGAGACCGTGTTCGAGCGCGCCCTTGACGGTTGCGTCGAGTCCGTTCACGCGATAGAGCGCGAGCGCCTCGGCCGACGCGAAGCGACCGCCGGGGAGGTTGGCGGCACCGTGGTGCGCGAGAACGCAGTGCAGCAGCGCCAGACGCCGTTCCTGGTCGAGCGCCACCCGTTCGATCGGCGCCATCAGCAGCTCCACACCGAGCGTCAGATGCCCGAGCAGCCGCCCCTCGTCGGTCAGACCGATCTCCGCTCCGAGCGAGAACTCGCGGATGCGGCCGAGATCGTGCACGAGCGCGGCCGTCAGCAGCAGGTCGCTGTTGAGGCGACGGTGCAGGTCACAGAGCTCACGGGCGAGCGTCGCGACGGCAACCGTGTGCTCGAGCAGGCCGCCGAGGTAGGCGTGATGCCCGGAGCGTGAGCACGGTGAGCGGCGCAGGCCGTCCCGCACCTCGGGGTCGCCGAGCAGCGCTTCGAGCAGGGCCCGGTAGCCGGGGTCGAAGACCTCGCGCGCGAGGTGCTCGAGGAAGCCGTCGAGCTCCTCCAGGTCGCGGAAGGCGGTCGGCAGGAAGGCCGCCGGGTCGGCGTCCGGCGCGCGCTCGACGGCCCTCACCTCGATGACGAGCTCGTCGCGGAAGCGCTCGACCGCCCCCAGCACCCGCACGAGGTCGCCGCGCGCGAAGCGGCCGCCGAGCAGATCCGCGTCGCGGAAGACCCGTGCCGGAATCGAGCCGGTCCGATCGCGCAGCTCGAGCGCCAGATACGGCGAACCGGTCCGCGTGGTCAGGCGGTCCTTGCGCGCACATGCGAACGTGCCGTCGACCTCGTCGCCGGCACGCAGCATGCTGATCGTCCGCTCCGGCGCCACCCATCCATGATGTACGGTGGTCCGGATGCAGCCGTTGCAGTGGAGCTACCGTCCCGATGGGCTTCGCGCGCCCGCGCTCGTCTGCGCGTTCAAGGGCTGGAACGACGCGGCGGACGCGGCCTCCTCGGCACTGACGTTCGTCGGCAGCGCGCTCGGCGCCCGCCGGTTCGCGACGATCGACCCCGAGGACTTCTACGACTTCCAGGCGACGCGACCGCGGGTCAAGTTCGTCGACGGGGAGACGCGCTCGATCGAGTGGCCCGAGGTCGAGCTCTTCGAGGCGCGGATCCCGCGCGCTCCGCGGGACCTGATCCTCCTGTCGGGATCCGAGCCCTCGTTCCGGTGGCGCACCTTCACGGCGTTGATCATCGAGCTCGCCGAAGCGATCGGCGCGCAGCTCGTGGTCACGCTCGGGGCGCTCCTGGCCGACGTCCCGCACACGCGTGACATCTCCGTCACCGGACTCGCGTCGGACCCCGTTCTCGTCCAGCGCCTCGGCCTGACGCAGTCGACGTACGAAGGGCCGACCGGCATCGTCGGCGTCCTGCACGGCGCCTGCCAGGCTGCCGGGCTGCCGTCCGCGAGCCTCTGGGCCGCGGTGCCGCACTACATCGCGGCGGCGCCGAACCCGAAGGCCGCGCTCGCGCTCGTGCGCAAGCTCGAGGGCCTCGTCGGCGTCGTGATCGACGCCGGCGACCTCGAGGGGGCCGCGCAGGAGTACGAGCGCCAGGTCAACGCCGCCGTGCAGTCCGACCCCGATGTGGCCGCGTTCGTCGAGCGCCTCGAGCAGGCGTCCGCCGGCACCGAGGACGACGTCACGGAACTTCCCTCCGGCGACTCGATCGCGCGCGACCTGATGCGATTCCTCCGCCAGCGCGAAGAAGACGAGCAGGGCGGATCGAGTCCACCGAGCTGACCGGCCCGGGCCCGAGCCAACGTGCGAGGTCAGTGGTACTGGCCCGCAAGCCAGTACCACTCAGAGCCGGCGCTCGCGACACCCCTAACGTTCGGCGGCCGGACAGATCAGGCGGTAGTCGCACAGCGAGCACGCACTCGCCGACGGCGTCGGCTCGAACTCCTGCGCCTTGATCCCCTCGGCGACCTCGATCGCGACGGACCGGATCCACTCCTCGTCGCCGTCGACGGCGACCTTCTCGTCGTCGAGCAGGTAGTAGTAGGCGCCGCGGCCGGCCTCGAGCGACCACGCTTCGCGGGCGCCGATCGCGTATAGCGAGAGCTGGACGTCCTCGGCGAGCTGAGCCGCCGACTTCGGGCGGCCGGTCTTGTAGTCGATCAGCTCGTAGTCGCCGCCCGGTAGCCGGTCGACGCGGTCGACGCGCCCGCGCAGCAGGTGCGGCCCGAGCTTGAAGGCGAACTGCCGCTCGAACCAGACCGGCCGGCCGGGGTCTGTCTGCGCCCGCTCGTGGTAGCGGGCCAGTGCGGCCGCCGCCTTCCCGCGCAACTGGCGCTCCTCCTCGGAATCGCCGAAGCCGCCCCGACGCCATGCTGCATCGAGCAGCCCGAGGAGATCGGCGAGCGGACCGAGGTCCTCGCCGGAGGCGTGGAACCGCTCAAGGACCTGGTGGACGACGATCCCGAACCGCTGGTGGACGGTCGGCTCCTGCGGGATCCGGAAGACGCGCGCGAACTTGTAGCGGAGCGGACAGGCGCGGTAGGTGTCGATGTCCGTCGCGCTGAGCATCACGCCATCGCCGCGCATCGGCAGGAAGCGCTCCAGCGACGGCTCGTCGCGGGCGGCGACGACCTGGGCGCGACGGCGGGCGTCGCGCTCAGCGTCGAGCAGATAGTCGTCGAGCGGCGAGCTCGTGAAGATCTCGCGCTGCTCGGCGGTCACGGCCTGCCCGATTCGCGCGTTGATGTCCCGCAGCGCGTCGGCGACCGCCTGGGCGCCCTCGGCACCGCCGCGAGCCAGGAGCGCCGCGACCTTGAGCAGCTCCAGATAGCGCACGACCGCGTGGGTGACATCGAGGTCGGTGTCGAAGCGCAGCTCGCCGAGCCGGCCGCCGGCCCGCATCGTGCCCTCGAGCAGTTCGTCGCGCAGCAGGCGGTAGGTCGCCTGGAGGGTTTCGGCGGGGCCGAACAGCTCCTCCTCGCGATCCTCCCAGGCGCCGGCCAGCGCCGTACGCGCGGCCTCCGCCTCCAGCGCCGGGGCGACCGCGTGACCGCGCTCAGCGGTCGCGGCATAGGCGAGCACCGTGCGCACACGCGCACGGGTCGCGGCGACGTAGAGCCGGCGGCGCAGGGCGGCGCGGCGGGAGTCCTCGTCGTCGAGGGGCAGCGGCTCGCGCAGCAGCTGATCGGGGATCGGCTCGAACTCGATCCCCATCGCGCTCGGAGACGCCGCATGGAGCCCGAGGACGAAGACGTGGTCGACCTCGAGGCCGCCGGCGGCGTCAAAGGTCAGGACCTGAACGGCGTCGCGACCGGGGCCGAGCTCTGGCTCCTCGTGTTCGCGCAGGCCGTGATCGGCAACGGTCGCGATCGAGCGGGCGAACTCGCGCGCGGTCGCCTGCGGCTGGCGCGCGACGAACGCCGCGCCGAGCTCCCCGAAGCGCGCGAGCGCGCGCAGGCGCTCGACGACGTCGGCCTGAGCCGCGAACAGCTGCTGACGGCGCAGGCCGAGGCGCTCGATCAGCCGGTGGACGTAGAGGTCCGGCCTGGTCGTGTCGATCTGCGCGGTGCAGGCCCGATAGAGCTTGAGGAAGACGCGGATCCGCTCGCGCGCCTCCGGCGGGACCTGGGGCGACTCGATCGCCGCCGCGAGCGCGGCGACCATGTCGAGCTTGCGGCGACGGGCGATCTGGGTGCAGCGCGCGATGTCGACGCTGCGCAGCTCGATCGGGGGTCGGGCGAGAGCGCGCACGACGGCGGCGGCGTCGCTCGGGTCGGCGAGCAGCCGCAGCCACGCGAGCAGGTCGCGGATCTCGGCGCGCTGGAAGAAGGCAACCTCGCCGATCAGGCGGTGCGGGACGACCCGCTCCTGGAGGGCGACCGAGAGGGCCTGCCCCTCCCGCGCGATGTCGGGAACGATCACGGCGATCTCGCCGGGCGCCGTCGCCTCGCGGGCGATCAGCCGCTCGATCTCGGCCGCCGTCGCCTGCGCCTGGGCGCGCTCGTTCGCGCAGCGCCAGAAGGCCACCTCACCGGCGCTGACGAGATCCGGGGAGCGGGCGTCGGCCGGCGCGTCGAGGGGTGCGGTGGCGAGGGCGAGGGCCCATCCGGCACGCGCGATCGAGTCGGGACAGCGGTGCGAGCCGAGCAGGTGCGCAACCCTGACCCCGTCGGTCTCGAACTGGCGCAGCGCCGCGGCGCCGGCGCCGCGGAAGCGGCGCAGGCCGCCATTCGGATCGCCGGCCACCGTCAGGGCGCGGCCGGCGAGCGCGCGAGCGAGCGACGCAGGGCCGAGATCGAGCTCCTGCGCGTCATCGATCAGTACGTGCTCGAACGGCCTGCGGGACGACGGGCGCTCGCCGAGGAGACGGAGCGCGAGCCGGATGAGGTCGCCCTCGTCGCACGCGCTCGCCTGGCGCAGCATCCGGTCATGGGCGCGAAAGACCTCGGCGAACTCGCGCTCGAGCGCGGCCTCAGAATGTGCGTGGGCGCCGTGCTCCTCGAGCGTGGCGGCCCAGCGGGCGTAGTCCTCGGGC
This sequence comes from uncultured Solirubrobacterales bacterium, assembly GCA_963705995.1. Lineage (GTDB taxonomy): Bacteria > Actinomycetota > Thermoleophilia > Solirubrobacterales > Solirubrobacteraceae > Palsa-465. The sequence continues at coordinate 82,298 of CAVPLN010000030.1, read as the reverse complement.
CCGATCAGCTCCGCCTTGCAGCGGTCGATCCGGCGGATGAACGCACCGAGCAGCGCCGCCGAGTTGCCGCCGAAGTCGTGGTGCTGGAGCGAGAGCTCGTCGATCCGGTCGGCGAGCATTGCGAGGCGGTCGCCGGCGCCGAGCGTCGCGTCGAGCAGGTCGCGGCGGACGCCGGCGCGGCGCATGATCGACGTCGCGAGCGCTGCCGGCGTGACGATCAGCAGCTCGCTGTAGCCGTCGGTCAGCTCCTGCTCGAGGCGGGCCCGGGCGGCGTCGGCGCGCGCCTGCGACGGCACCAGGAAGACGATCCGGTCCGGCATCGCGCCCTGCTCGACGAGCCGGTGGAAGCGCTCGAGCAGCAGCTCCGTCTTGCCGCTCCCGGCCGGGCCGAGGATCAGCAGGGGCGAGCCCGCGTGAGCGAGCAGCTCCACGCGATCGGACGTTGTGATGGACTCGGCCGGCACCGCGTCTGACAGCATAGGTCGACCATGGACGGAGATCGCACCTCACTGGAGGCGAACTGGCTGGGCGCCTGCCGGCAGGCGACCGACGGGCTGCGGACGATGCTCGCGCAGACTCCCGGACGGGCCGAGCGCGTCGCCGAGACGGGCACGCTCGGGAGCGGCGGCGACCGCACGCTCGTGATCGACGCCGCCGCCGAGGAGATCGTGTTCGAGCAGCTGTCGCGGCTGCACGCCGAGGGCGCGCGCTTCACCGCGGTCTCCGAGGAGCGTGGGGAGGTCGACTTCGGCGCAGGCGCCGTGCGCGTCGTCGTCGACCCGATCGACGGGTCCCTGAACGCCAAGCGCGGGCTGTCCCATTACGCCCTCTCGATCGCGGTCGCGTCGGGGCCGACGGTCGGCGACGTCGAGTTCGGCTACGTGTACGACTTCGGCCCGAGCGAGGAGTGGTGGGCGCGCCGCGGCGAGGGGTCGTGGCTGAACGGCGTGCGGCTCGACCCGGGCGTGAAGGAGCGGCGCGATCCGACGGGGAAGATCGAGATCGTCGGGATCGAGGCTGCGGAACCGGAGCTGATCGCCGCGTCGATCGATGCGCTGGTCGGGCGTGCCTACCGGGTCCGGGCGCTCGGGACGATCGCGGTCGCGCTCTGCCAGGTCGCGGCGGGCCGCTTCGACGCCGCCGTGACGCTGCGTCCCTGCCGAGCCGTGGACGCGGCGGCCGGCGCGCTGATCGTGCTCGAAGCCGGCGGACGGGTGTCGTTCACACGCGCAGCCGCGCCGCCGCTCGGATTCGGGCTCGACCTGTCGGCCCGCTCGCCGGTCGTCGCCGCGCGGTCGCCGTCGACCTTGCAGGAACTCGAGCGAGTCGCGCCGTGATCGATTGGATCATCGCCGAGCGAATCGCGGCCCTGGTCGCTGGTCGCGGCGAGGCGCCCGCGCCGGACGTCGACCTCGACGCCCTCGCCCGCGAGGCTGAGCGGCGCGTCGTCGCCTACACGGGCCTGGTGCCGGCGACCCCGCTGCCGGCGCCCGAGGGCGTCAGCCGGCGCGAGTGGGTCGCGAGCAATGTCAGCTCGAGCAGGGCGCTGCTCGACCCGGTGACCTCGCGCGCGTCGCGACGGCTGGGTTCGCTGCGCCCGGCCGCGCAGATCACCGTCGGACTCATGCTCAGCTCCGAGATCGGGCTGCTGATCGGCTACCTGGCGCAGCGGGTGCTCGGCCAGTACGAGCTGGTGCTGCTCGACGAGGGCGCGGCGACGCACCCGCCGCGACTGCTGTTCGTAATGCCGAACCTGGGCCAGGCGGTCCACGCGTTCGATGCCGACGAAACCGAGTTCATGACCTGGGTGACGCTCCACGAGGTCACGCACGCTGTTCAGTTCGCAGGCGTTCCCTGGCTGCACGGCCACCTCGCGGGACTCGTGCGGGAGCTGATGGCCAGCACGGAGATGCGGCTCGAGCCGCGACGCATGCGGCTGCGTCCGCCCCCCCGCGCCGAGCTCGAGCGAATGCTCCGGGCCGCGCGGGCGGGCGATGTGATCGCGCTCGTGATGAGCAGTTCGGAGCGAGCCGTGATCGACCGCGTCCAGGCGACGATGGCCGTGATCGAGGGCCACGCAGAGCACGTGATGGACGCCGTCGCGCCGGACCTGCTGCCATCGCTGCCACGCCTGCGCCGGTCGCTGAACGCGCGGCGGCGGACGCAGTCGCGGATCTCGCGCCTCGTCGGCCGGCTGCTCGGGCTCGAGCTGAAGCTGCGCCAGTACGAGCGCGGCAAGCTGTTCTGCGACTTCGTCGTGCGCGAGGGCGGAGCCACTGCGCTCGCCTACGTGTGGTCCTCGCCGGAGGCGCTGCCGACACTGGCGGAGCTCGACGCCCCCGAGAGCTGGCTCACCCGCACCGAGGCCGATCGGTCGGGCGTGGCCGCGCCCGCCTAACGGCGCTCGCCGCCTGCCGATCGAGGCCGATCCCGCCGGGCGGGCCTGAGGCGCACCCCCCGAGCGGGGGTTTCGCCGGAGGCGTGCTGGAGGCGTTCGGTTGCAGCCGTGTAACCCTGGAGACCCGACGGTTTACAAACATGTGTTCGGGCGCGCTCGCTCGGAGGAGCGCCCACGATCCCACAAACTGCGAACTCGTACGGGATGGAGCAACCAAGTCTTATGTCCACCATCAGCAACCACTCGTTAGACGCCGCGGTCGAGCCTGAGGCCGCCGCGCTCACGGACCCGGCTCCTGCCGAGCCGGCCGTCGACGACGCAGCGCCGGCCGCGGTGCCCGCTGCCGCGAGCGCGACGCCCGCGCGCGAGCCGGCGGCGACCGCCAGGCGCACGCCGCGGCGCGCCACCACGACGGACCGCAAGACGACGACCACGGCTCGCAAGGGCACGACGGCCGCGCACCGGAGCACGACATCGCGGCGTCCGGCCACAGCCCCCGCCGGGGCGTCGGCGACGACCAGCTCGACGCAGCCGAAGACCGTCGTCTCGCAGGTCGCGGGACTGGCCAACCGGATCATCCTCGTGCCCGTCGGTGCGGGCCTGATCGTCCGCGACGACCTCGTCTCGACGTTCAGCCGCCTCGCGACCAAGTACGCAACTCGCACCGGCCTCGAGCGTGAGCTCAAGCGCTACGAGAAGCGGGGCTCGGCGGCTCGCAACCGGTTCGAGAAGCAGGTCCGCCACCAGCGCACCCGATTCGAGCGCGACTTGCGGGCACGTCGCCGCACGGTCGAGCGCACCGTCAAGGTCAATCGCGAGCAGCTCGAGCGCGAGGTCCGCAGCGTCCGCCGCGACCTCGACAAGCAGTCCAAGCTCGTGACCGAGAGGGTTGAAAAAATCATTTCGTCCGCGAGCGGATTTATCAGCTAAACTATCTGTTGCAAGCACAACTTCCCCCGCTTCGCGCCCCAGGAGAGCGCGGGTGGGAAAGGTTCGCCGGCCTCATATCCTCGCCGGCGAATGCAGCACCCTCTCCTCCCTCAACCGCCGGGGCGCCACGTGAGTGGCGCCCCGTCGGTCTTTAATTGCGTCTGTTGCTCGGTTGGGCTCTGCCGCGCTCCCGCTCGTGCAACCGCTCACGATCGCCTGGGGCGGTGCCGTCGCGAGGGATGCCGCGAGTTGCTCGTGCGGAAGCGCGGCTGCGCCCGCCCCGGTGCGCGAGCGCTGATCACGACGACGGGGCGGTGGTCAGGGGCGACCCGCGCTCGTGCTCATTTCGGGAGCGTCGGCGGGGCTCCGCCGAGGGCTTGGTGCCGCGTGGGCGGGTCGAATATGGGCAAACTGTTGACTCTTATTCGACCCGCAGGGCCAATTCGCGCCCGCTTTCGCGGGAGGGCTACTGCGGGCGGTCGCCTGCGGGGACGTAGCGCTCGAACTTCTCGGGCGGGGCGGCCGGGGCGGCCCCCTCCTCGAAGACACGCTCGTAAACGCGGCAGCGCTTGACGACCCGGCCGCCCATCGCCTCGAGCGCGCGGTTCATCGAGCGGTTCGTCTCGAGGATCCAGCCGGCCTCGCCGTGCTTGATCTGAGTGCGCGCGGCGAGGTCGTAGTGCTCCAGGTACAGCGCCGCGGCCACGCCGGTGTGCTGATACTCGGGAAGCACGCCGAGGAAGCCGATCCGGCAGCGGTTGATGTACCTGCGGTGGTTCAGGTAGTACCACCAGCCGAGCGGGAGCAGGCCGCCGTTCATCCGCTTCAGGACCTGGTTCATGTCCGGGATCGTGACCGCGATCGCGACCGTCTCGGTGTCGTTCTCGGCGACCATGAACCAGTCGCGGTCGAACACCAGCTGCCAGTTGAACCAGAGGTCGCCGAGGTCCTCCTTGGTGTACGGCGAGAAGGCCCAGTTCTTCGACCAGGCGGCGTCGTAGACCTTGACGAACTCGTCGATGTCACGCCGGAGGCTGCGCCGCGACATCTTGCGCAGCCGGATGCCGTGCTTCGTGCGAGCCCGCTCGGCGAGCTCCGGGAGGATCGGGAGCATCCGCTCCTCGCGGTCTGAGATCTCGAGGCGCCAGTGGAACAGATCCATCGCCTTGACCACCCCGGCCGCCTCGAGTCGCTGCCGGTAGTACGGCGGCGTCCACGGCTGCCTGATCATCGGCTCGAGCTCGAAGCCGTCGACGAGCACGCCGCACTCCTCGTTGTTGACGAAGTCCATCGGCCCGAGCATCCGGTCGCGGCCGCGCTCGCGCAGCCAGGCCTCGGCGGCGGCGAGCAGCGCATCTGCGATCTCCTGATCGTCCTCGAACTCGAGGAAGCCGAACAGCCCCCAGCGGTTGCCGTGGAACTCGTTGAAGGCGCGATCGACCTGGGCGCTGATCCGCCCGACGACGCGCCCGTCGCGCCGCGCCACGAACAGCTGGGCGTCACCGCGCTTGAAGAACGGGTTCAGCCTGCGGTTCAGATACGCGTAGCGCTCGAGCCTGAGCGGCGGAATCCAGGGAGTGCCGCGGTGCAGACGGAAGGGCAGGTCGACGAACTCGCGGAGTTCGCGCCAGCCGGAGACGGGCCGGACTTCCAGGGCCATGGGGCTCGGAAGCTACCATGGACTCATGCCGACCAGAGACCAGATCCTCGAGGCGCTGCGCGCGGTGATCGACCCCGAGCTGCGCCAGGACATCGTGACGCTCGAGATGGTCCGCTCGATCGACGCCCATCCGAACGGCGTCGTCGACGTGATAGTCTCCCTGACGACACCGGGCTGTCCGATCCGTGACCACTTCCAGACGTCCGTGACCCAAGCCGTGCGCGCACTCGACGGCGTCGCCGGGGTGAACATCAGCTTCGACGTGCTGTCCGACGAGGAGAAGCAGAACCTCGGCCGCAAGCTCGGTCGCGGCAAGCTGCCCGAGGGCGCGCTCGCGCTCGTCCGCAACGTGATCTGCATCGGCTCGGGCAAGGGCGGAGTCGGCAAGTCGAGCGTGACCGTCCAACCTCGCCGCAGCGCTGGCGGCCGAGGGCAAGGCCGTCGGCGTGCTCGACGCGGACGTGTGGGGCTACTCGCAGCCGCGGATGCTCGGCCTCGGCGCCGAGCGCCCGAAGGTGAACGCCGAGCGCAAGCTGATCCCCCTGGTCGCCGGCGATGGCATCAAGGTGATGTCGATCGGCTTCTTCGTCGAGCAGGACGCGGCGGTCGTGTGGCGCGGTCCGATGCTGCACAAGGCGCTCCAGCAGTTCCTCGAGGACGTCGACTGGGGCGCGCTCGACTACCTGCTGATCGACCTCCCGCCCGGCACCGGCGACGTCAGCATGACGCTCGCGCAGCTGCTCCCCGACTCGAAGTTCCTGATCGTGACGACGCCACAGCCCGTCGCCCAGAAGGTCGCGCGCCGGTCCGCGGAGATGGCTGCAAAGCTGAAGCTCGAGGTCACGGGAGTGATCGAGAACATGGCGGGTTTCGTGACCCCGAGCGGCGAACGGTTCGCGCTGTTCGGCGAGGGCGGCGGGCAGCTGCTCGCCGAGGAGCTCGAGGTGCCCCTGCTCGCGAAGGTGCCGCTGACGATGGCGCTGCGGGAGGCCTCGGACGCCGGCGTCCCGATCGTGTTCAGCGACCCCGACGACCCGGCGGCCCAGGCGATCCGCCACGCGGCGCGCGGGCTGATCGCACAGAGTCCGGTGACGCTTCCGATGGTGACCGCCGCGCCGGCGCCACCAGCACCCCCGAAGCCGGTCGGCATGTCGCTGCCGATGGCCTGAGCCGGGAGCGGAAGGCTGCGGCCGACACGCCGCGACCGGCGATCGCCCTCGAGTTAGGCCCGAAAGGATCAGTTCGGCACGATGGACTCACTGACGAACGGCGCGTACGAGCGGGGTGCCGAGGCGTACGCGGCCGACTGGGAGAGTCAGCCGGTCGCGAACGACCTGCATGCACTCGTCGACGAGTACTTCTGCCCCGGTGCGAGCGCCGACATCGGGTGTGGCAGCGGGCGCGACACAGCATGGCTGCACGCCCATGGCTTCCAGACGATCGGCTACGACAGCTCCGGAGCGCTCCTCGCCGAAGCACGGCGGCGGCATCCGGGGATCGTGTTCGCGCACGCCAGCCTGCCGAAGCTCGAGGGGGTGCCTCGCGGCCACTTCGCCAACGTGCTCTGCGAGACGGTGATCATGCACATGCAGGCGACTGAGATCGCGCCGTCGATCGGGGCGCTGATCGACATCCTCGCCCCCGACGGAACCCTGTATGTGAGCTGGAGGGTCACTCCTGATGACGATTGGCGTGACGACGAAGGGCGCCTCTACACCGCGTTCGACCCGGCGCTCGTGACCGATGCGCTCATCGGGATGACGCTGCTGTTCGAGGATGAGGCGACGAGTGCCTCATCCGGCCGCATCGTGCACCGGATCGTGGCACGCAGGCACTGACGCGCGGCGCCGCGAGCGTTTGCAGCACCGCCGGCCGGCGGCCTTCGGGCTCAGGTCAGGTCTTGCGGTAGTAGTCGGAGTTGATCTGCGCGTACTTCGCCCACTCCTCGGGGAGCTGATCCTCGGCGAAGCAGGCATCGACCGGGCAAGCCTCGACGCACGCGTCGCAGTCGATGCACTCTTCCGGATCGATGTAGAGCATCTCGACCTTGTCGTAGTCGGGCTCATCGGGCGTCGGATGGATGCAGTCGACCGGGCAGACCTCAACGCACGAGTTGTCTTTCGTGCCGATGCAGGGCTCGGCGATCACGTAGGCCATATCTGTTCAGACTTTCGTGTCGGTTTTCGAGTGTCTCGAGGCCGTGATTCTACGAAGGTTCCCGGCGCGAGGACGTACTCGCCGACAGATGTCCGGGACGGGACCGTTCACGGCGCCGCCGGTCGGAGCTCCGCCCACGGCGACGCGGCCTCGAGTTGCGCTGCAAGCGCCAGCAGCCGGCCCTCGCCCGCAACCGCCCCGATCAGCTGCACGCCGGTCGGAAGGCCATCCTCACCGAGCGTGAGCGGTAGCACAATCGCGGGCAGGCCGGTGACGTTGACGATCGCCGTGTAGGGTGTGAAGGCGCCCGAGCGGCGATAGTTGCCCCATGGATCGGGGCCGCGCCCGTGGATCTGACCGGTCGGCACCGGCCGCCGGGCGAGCGCCGGCGTCACGACCGCATCGAACGGCTTCAGGAACGCCACGAGCCTGCGAGCGACGGCTTCGAGCCGGTTCTGCGCGAGCAGGTACGTGAGCGTGTCCTGGCTGCGCGCTCGCTCGTACATCGCCCATGTCAACGGCTCGACATCGTCCGCAACGGGCTCGCGCCCGGCCAGCCGGGCGCCGGCCTCGACACCGAGCGCGATCCCGGGACCGAAGGCGCGCGTGAAGTCGCTGAGCAGGTCCAGCCCGGACCAGGGCGGCACGATCTCCTCGACGGTGTGACCGAGCGCCTGCAGCAGGGCGGCGGCCTGCCGGGCCGCCGCCTCACAGACCGGGTCCAGCTCGGCGCCGTCGAGCGGCGGGTTGAACGCGAGCCCGATCCGGAGTCGTGCGGGCTCGCTGCGCGCCTGCTCGGCGAACGGGCGCGCAGGCGGCGGCGCCCACGTCGCATCGCCGACTTCGTAGCCGGCGAGCACGTCGAGCACGGCCGCCGTGTCGGCGACGTTGCGCGTGAGGACGCCATCGCCGACGAGGAAGCTGTCGCCGGCGTCAGGCCCGACGGAAACCCGGCCACGGGCCGGCTTCAGCCCGACGAGCCCGCAGCACGCCGCGGGGATCCGGGTCGAGCCGCCGCCGTCGTTGCCGTGGGCGATCGGAACCATGCCGGCGGCGACAGCGGCGGCAGACCCACCGCTTGAGCCCCCTGGCGTGCGGTCGGGCGCCCACGGGTTGCTCGTCGGACCGTTGCGGCGAGACTCCGTTGTCGGCAGGATCCCGTTCTCGGGCAGCGCCGTCTTGCCGACGATCACGAACCCGGCCTCGCGGAGCCGCCGCACGACGAACGCGTCGCGCTGCGGTCGGAAATCGGCCCAGACGTCGCTGCACATCGTCAGCGGCATCCCGGCGACGGCGCGGTTGTCCTTGACCGCGATCGGCACGCCGGCGAACGGCCGTTGGTCGCCCGAGCCGATCTCGCGCGCGGCGGCGAGCGCTTGCTCGTGGGCGACGAACGTGAATGCGTTGATCCGCGGCTCGCGCGCATCGATCGCTCGCAGGCAGGACTCGGTCAGCTCGAGCGACGAGAGCTCACCGCCTCGGATCAGAGCGGCGAGTTCGAGCGCGGAGTGTCGGAGGAGATCGTCCATCTTGTGGGCGAAGGTCAGTGTGAACTAAATTCCCATTGATGAGTGCGACTGGTGGAGTTCAGTCCGGTCTCGAAGGCGTGATCGCGTTCGAGACCGAGATCGCAGAACCGGACCGGGCCGGGGGCGCGCTGCGGTACCGCGGCGTCGATATCGAGGATCTGGTCGGGAAGGTGCCGTTCGAGCAGGTATGGGGCCTGCTCGTCGACGGCCACCTGCAGCCCGGCCTGCCGCCCGCCGAGGCGCACCCGCTGAGCGTTCACTCGGGCAACCCCCGGGTCGACGTGCAGGCCGCGCTGGCGCTGCTCGGACCCCAGCTGGGCTTCCGGGATCTGATCGACATCAGCGACGAGGAGGCTCGCGACAACCTCGCCCGCGCGTCAGGGATGGCGCTGTCATTCGTCGCCCAGTCAGCCCGCGGGATCGGCAAGCCGCCCGTCCCGCAGTCGCGTGTCGACGAGGCGGGCTCGATTCCGGAGCGATTCCTCCTGCGCCTCCGCGGCGAGGCCGACCCGCGCCACGTCAGGGCGATCGACGCGTACTGGATCTCGGCAGCCGAGCACGGGTTGAACGCCTCGACGTTCACGGCGCGGGTCGTCGCGTCGACCGGAGCCGACGTCGGCGCGGCGCTGTCCGCCGCGGTCGGGGCCCTGTCAGGCCCGCTTCACGGCGGCGCTCCGTCGCGCGTCCTGAAGATGCTCGACGAGGTCGCGGCGCTCGGCGATGCCGAGCGCTACGTGCGCGCCGCGCTCGACCGGAGCGAGCGGCTGATGGGCTTCGGCCACCGCGTCTACCGGGCGGAGGATCCACGCGCCCGCGTGCTGCGCAGGACCGCCCGCGAGATCGGCGCTCCGCGGCTCGAGGTCGCCGAGGCCCTCGAGGCAGCGGCGCTCGCCGAACTGCAGGCCCGCAGGCCCGACCGCGTGCTCGCCACCAATGTCGAGTTCTGGTCGGCCGTCCTGCTCGACTTCGCCGAGGTCCCACCGGAGCTGTTCACGCCACTGTTCACCTGCGCGCGGACGGCCGGTTGGTCGGCACACATCCTCGAGCAGAAGCGCGAGGCGCGGCTGATCCGCCCGACGGCGCAGTATGTCGGCGCCCCCGCGCGGCCGCTGTCGGCGCTCGATGGGCCTGCCTGAGCCGCGATCGACTCGGTCAGTGGCGACGTGCAGCGTACGGCCCGTGCACGTAGTCGAGGACCATCCGCGTCGCGCTGAAGCGCGGACCGTGTGACGCGAGCGACTCGCGGACCATGTCGAGCCAGCGCATCGGCAGGCCGCTCGCGTTGCGGTCGTAGAAGCTCGGGACGACCTCGTCGCTCAGCAGCGCGTGCAGGGCGTCGGCGTCGCGGTCGTCCTGGGTGGCCGCATCCGGCGTCGATGTCGCCCGGGATCGCCCAGCCGTTGCCGGTCGCGTACGCCTCGTCCCACCACCCGTCCAGAACGCTCAGCTGCAAGCCGCCGTTGATCGCGGACTTCATGCCGCTGGTACCGCTCGCCTCCAGCGGCGGACGCGGGAGGTTCAGCCAGACGTCGCACCCGCGGGTCAGGGCCGCGCCGGTCGCGAGGTCGTAGTCCTCGAGGAAGACGACGCGCTCGGCGATCACGCGCGAGCTCTTGAGGCCGAACAGGCGAGCCAGCACACGCTTGGCGTCGTCATCGCGCGGGTGGGCCTTGCCGGCGAGCACGACCTGGACCGGCTTGTCGCCACCGAGCAGCGAGAGGGCCCACTCCGGATCACGGATCAGCAGATCGAGCCGCTTGTACGTTGCGACCCGGCGGGCGAAGCCCGAGCGTCAGCACGTCGGGTCGCATCGCCTGCGCAGCGGCGAGCGACGTAATCGCGCTCGTCGCCGCGCTCGAGCCGGTCGCTGGCGCTGCGAGCGGCGACGAACTCGACCAGCGCGGCGCGCTGGCGCTCGCGCACGGCCCACAGCTCCTGATCGGAGATCTCCCGCACGGGCGCCCACGTGTCAGGGTCTGCGGCGCGCGCGGTCCAGCCGGGCCCGAGGTGCCGGTCGAGCAGATCGCGCATCGGCGCGCCGAGCCAGGTCGGGACGTGGACGCCGTTGGTGACGTGCCCGATCGGGATCTCCTCGACGGGGCGGCCCGGCCACAGCTCCGTCCACATCTCGCGGGCGACCTCGCCGTGGCGGCGGCTGACCGCGTTGGCGGCGCGGCTGAGCCGCAGTGCCGCCTGGGTCACGCCGAACGGCTCGCGCGGATCGCGGCCGCTGGTCTGGCCGAGCGCGATCAGGTCGGCGGACGCGACCCCGCTCGCCTCGGACAGGCGCGCGATCGCGCGCCCGAACTGGTCGGGCGGGTAGGAGTCGTTGCCCGCCGGGACCGGCGTGTGGGTTGTGAAGATGGTCCGCTCGCGCGACGCAGCGAGCAGCTCCCCGAGCGCCGACGAAGCGTCGCGGTCGGTGCTTCCAAGCGCGAGCTCGACCGGCGCGAGGGCGGCATGGCCCTCGTTCAGGTGGACGACGCCCGGTTCGATCCCGAGCCGGCGCAGCGCGCGGACAGCGCCGACGCCGAGCAGCACGTACTGGGCGATGCGGTTGTCGGGATCCCCGTCGTAGAGCCGTCCCGTGATCCATCGCTGGATCGGTTCGTTGGCGCCGAAATCGGTGTCGAGCAGGAACAGCGGCACCCGGCCGACATTCACGCGCCAGATGCGCGCGACCACGTCCGCGTCATCGATCGGAACCTCGATCGTCAGGGGCGCCCCGGACTCGTCGGTGACGAGGGCGGCCGGCAGCGCGTTCGGCATCGGTCGAGGTCCAGTACTCGTGCTGCCAACCGCGCGCGTCGACGCGCTGGCGGAAGTAGCCACGGTGGTACATGAGCCCGACCGCGACGAGCGGGACGGCCAGATCGGAGGCCTCCTTGAGGATGTCGCCGGCCAGCGCCCCCAGTCCGCCGGAGTAGACGGGCAGTGAGACGTGGACGCCGTACTCGGCGCAGAGGAACGCGACCGGCCGGTCCGGATCGAGTCCGTGAGCGGGGTCGGCCGGCCTGTTCGCGTCGGCGTCAAGCCGGGCGAGCAGGTCGCGGGCCCGCCCCAGGAGGCCGTCATCAGCCGCGGCGCGGCGGAGCGCCGCGTTCGGCACCTCCTGGAGCAGCCTCACCGGGTTCTGGACGACGAGGTCGAAGCGAGCGGGATCGATCTGACGAAACAACTCGTGCCCGTCGGGCTGCCACGACCATCCATAGTTGTAAGCGATCCGTGCAAGCGGCGCGAGCGGTTCGGGCAGCCGCTCGGCCAGTTCAGCGGCCGCGCGCTCCACGTCGGCAGCCCCGTCATAGCGTCCGTACATGCCCGCGATTATCGACGATCGGCGCGCTGCCTGCGGCTGGCCTGCGGGCCAGCCGCACTGTGTTCTGATAGTCCGAACTCCGCAGGCTGGTCCAGCCTGGCGCGGGCGGCGCATGCCGAGCGCGCCGAGACGCGCGGCACCGATCACCGGGCTAACCTCGCGGCAATGCCGGGTCCACCGCCAGAAATCGACGCGTGCCGGTTGGGGCTGCTCGCGTTCGGGGATTCGATCACGAACGGTGGCGGGGAGCTGCAGATGGGCATCGCGCTGCAGTCGTGGGCGCTGTGGACGGCGCGCGGCCTCGGACTCCCCTACACGCCGTACGCCGCTGACGGAGCGACGGCGACGGACGTCACGGGCGAGCAGATCCCCGCATTCGAGCGGTTCAACGCGACGCCGGATGCCCGCTACCAACTCGGCTGCTGCTACGTCGGCACGAACGACCTGCGCCGGCCCGCATGGGATCCGGCGGCCTTCGAGGGGCAGCTTGACACGGCATTGCGATTCGTGCGCGAACGCTGTGACCGGCTGCTGACCGCGACGATCCCGCTTCGCCTCGGCCGCCCGCGGACCGGGGCGGCGAAGGTGGAGGAGGCGAACGAAGCGATCGAGCGGGTCGCCGCCGCGCACGGAGGGCTCGTGCTCGACCTGCGGGAGTTCGGCGCTCGCAACCTGATCATGGTCGACCGCGTCCACCCGACGGCGCTCGGGCAGATCGCGATCGCCGAGCGCGCGCTGGCGCTGCTCGAGCGCGACGGGATGACCGTCCGCGCGCACCCGTCGCTGATGATCGCGGAGCAGCTCGAGTGGTTCCGGCCGAGCCGGGTGCAACGGCTCCGGAGTGACCTCAGGTACGCCTGGCGGCACGTGCGGGTTGACATCCGGGCGGCTCTGATCGAGCGTGGCGTGCTGAGTTAGCGTTGGCGAGCCGGCCGCGTGACGGCAGCGGGACAGCGGTCAGGGCCGCTGGAGCCGGCCGGCGGCCTCGGTCGCGTCGCGCAGCCGCCGGGCGATGCCTGCGGTCAGCGCACCGGGCCGCATCTGCCAGCGCCACTGGCCGCCCTGGCGACCCGGATTGTTCATCCGCGCCTCGCTGCCGAGGCCGAGGACGTCCTGGGCCTGGAGCATGCAGATCCGCGCCGGAGAGGCGAGCGTGAGCCGGACGAGCCCCCACCAGGGTTCGGGCTCGGTGCATCCGGCGGCGGCGATCTCGGCGTCCACCCGTCGCCGGATCTGAGCCGTCAGCGACTCGTACCAGCCGCGAGCCGTGTCGTGGTCGTGGGTGCCGGTGTAGACGATCCGGTACTCGACGTGATTGGCGAAGCGGTGGGGGCTGCGCGGCGCGTGAGGATCGAAGCCGAACTGGAGCACGAGCATGCCCGGGAGCCCCAGTTCGTCACGCAGGCGCTCGACCGGGGGCGTGATCACGCCGAGGTCCTCCGCGACGAGCGGCAGCGCTCCGCCGAGCTCGCCGGCAACCGCATCGAACAGGGGCCGTCCGGGCCCGCGGCGCCAGACACCGCGGCGCGCGTCGTGATCGCCCTGCGGTACGGCCCAGTAGGCGACGAAGCCGCGGAAGTGATCGAGCCGCGCGGCGTCCAGCAGCGACAGCGTGCGCCGCAGCCGGTCGATCCACCACCGGTAGCCGCTCGCGCGCAGCGCGGGCCAGTCGTAGAGGGGGTTGCCCCACAGCTGGCCCCCGTCCGCGAACGCGTCGGGCGGGACGCCGGCGACGGCACCCGACTGGAAGATCTCCGGATGCGCGCGGTGGTCGGCGCCCTCGGGCGCGACATAGATCGCGATGTCGCCGAGCAGCCGGACGCCGCGCTCGCCGGCGTAGGCGCGCAGCCGCGACCACTCGCGCTCGAACCGGACCTGGTCGGCGAGCGCGTCCTCCCCCGCGAAGGCGAGCCAGTCGTCGAGCCAGTAGGCCTCGCGCTCGCGGAAGGCGAGCGCCTCGGCGGCGCCGACGCGGGCACGCGGCGACTCGAGCAGACCGGACCACGCGGCGAATGCGGACGCAGCCTTGTACGGTGATCCGTAGCGATCCGGAGGAGCGAGCGGCAGGACCTGCCACCAGCTCTGCCCGGCGGTGGCGAGCCAGTCGACGAACTCGTACGCAGGCCTGCCCAAGCGCCCCCCCGGTAGCGACGTGACGTGCAGCTGGAGTCCGCTTCCGCGTGTTTCGAAGATCACGTTCGGCGTTTCTGAAAGTTCACGTCTTCAGTGTTTACCCGATCACGGACCCCGGATAGTTTTCAAACGAACCATGCCAGATCAGAAGCCGCGATCAGCGGCCACGGACGACACCGCCAAGCTCGCGCCGAGCTCCGCAGCGCGGCAGGCTCGCGGCCGGGGGGCCGACGGCCCGCCCGCTCGAATCGTGATCCAGTACCCGCAGCCGACCGTCGACGGCGGCGCCTTCCCCACCAAACGCGTCGTCGGGGACAGGGTCGACGTCTCGGTCGACGTCTTCAGGGATGGACACGACCTGCTGCGCAGCGTCGTCAAATACCGCCCGCCGGGCTCGCGCCGCTGGCGCGAGGCGGAGCTGCGCAGGATCGACGATCATCTCGGCGGCGTGCGCTGGGCCGGGTCGTTCGAGGTCGACCGGACCGGCGGCTGGTCGTTCACGTTCGAGGCCTGGACTGACCGCTTCGGAACCTGGCGCGACGAGCTCGAGCGCAAGGTCGCAGCGGGTCAGCACGACCTCGTCGGCGAGCTGATGGAGGGCGTCGCGCTGCTGCACCGCGCGATCGATCGCGCCCGGACCAAGCGCGACCTGGACCTGCTCGAACAGACGCTCGCGACGGTCGAGGACGAGCGGGTCAGCGAGGCGACCAAGCACCAGACGCTCCTCTCGGAGGACGTGTACACGGCGATCGAACGCGAGCAGGAGCGCGAGGGCGCGGTGTCGCTCGAGCCGCTGGCGCTCGAGGTCGATCGCCTGCAGAGCGCGGTTCTCGACGTGGTACGAGCTGTTCCCACGCTCGTGGGGCGGGCTGAAGGGCGTCGAGGCCCAGCTCCCGAAGCTCGCCGAGCTCGGGTTCGACGTGATCTACCTGCCACCGATCCATCCGATCGGGCTGACCAATCGCAAGGGCCGCGACAACGCGCGTCACAGCCGCGCCGGGCGATCCCGGCTCGCCCTGGGCGATCGGCGACGGCAGCGGCGGCCACGACGCGGTCCATGCCGACCTCGGGACGCTCGCCGACGTCCGCTCGCTGACGTCGCAAGGCGGCGAAGCTCGGGATCGACATCGCGCTCGACCTCGCGATCAACTGCTCGGCCGACCACCCGTGGCTGACGCGAGCATCCGGATTGGTTCCACCGCCGCCCCGACGGCACGCTCAAGTACGCCGAGAACCCGCCCAAGCGCTACCAGGACATCTACAACGTCAACTGGGACTCGCCCGACTGGCGCGCGCTGTGGGACGCGCTGCTCGCGGTCGTCCTCCAGTGGGTCGACTGCGGCGTCAAGGTGTTTCGCGTCGACAACCCGCACACGAAGCCGCGCGCCGTTCTGGGCCTGGCTGATCGAGCGAGTGCACGCGCAGGACCGCGACGTGATCTTCCTCGCGGAGGCGTTCACCCGCCGGGCCGTGATGCGGCACCTGGCGAAGATCGGCTTCACCCAGTCCTACACCTACTTCACGTGGAAGAACGCCTCGTGGGAGCTGAAGGAGTACGTCTCCGAGCTCGCGTACTCGGGCGAGCAGGACTACTTCCGGCCGAACTTCTTCGCCAACACGCCCGACATCCTGCACGCCTACCTGCAGCACGGCGGCCGTGCCGCATTCGAGGCGCGGCTCGTGCTCGCCGCGACGCTCAGCCCGAGCTACGGGATCTATTCGGGCTTCGAGAGCTGCGAGAACGTGCGCTGTCCGCGAGGGCTCGGAGGAGTACCTGCACTCCGAGAAGTACGAGCTCAAGGAGCGATCGCTCGACGGCGAGCTGCTGCCGATGGTCGCGAAGCTGAACCGGGCGCGCGCCGAGAACCCAGCACTCCAGGAGCTGTCGAACATCACGTTCCTCGAGACGGAGAACGATGCACTGATCGCGTATGCGAAGCGCTCGCCGGCGGGAACGATCCTGACGGTCGTCAACGTCGATCCCCTGGGCGCCCAGGAGGGCCTGTGCGTCGTTCCCGCCACGCTCGGCCTGCCGCCCGTGTTCACGATGCACGATCTGCTCAGCGACGTGCGCTTCCAGTGGCGGCTCGGGCGTAACTACGTGCGGCTCGAGCCCGGGGTGCGACAGGCGCACGTCGGGCCGGGTCGAGCTCTGATGTCCTTCCAGTCCACCGAGGAGTTCGCGGCGATCCAGTTCCGGGGCGCCCTGCCCGGAGCGGAGGGCGCCGCAGCCCGGAGGCGCGCTCCGCGGCGAGCCGGCGCCGGGCGCGGCACAGACGCGCCAGTGGTTCGAGGCAGATCCGCTGTGGTTCAAGCGGGCGATCTTCTACGAGATCCACATCCGCGGCTTCTTCGACGCCAACGGCGACGGTCTCGGGTGACTTCCGGGGCCTGACGGAGAAGCTCGATTATCTCCAGTGGCTCGGAATCGACTGCATCTGGCTGCTGCCGTTCTACGAGTCGCCGCTGCGCGACGGCGGCTACGACATCTCCGACTTCTACTCCGGTCCATCCCGACTACGGCTCGGTCGAGGACGTGCGGCAGCTGATCAACGCCGCGCACGCCCGGCGGATCCGTGTGATCGCGGACCTCGTCATGAACCACACCTCGAGCGACCACCCCTGGTTTCAGGAGTCGCGGGCGAGCCCCGACAGTCCCAAGCGCGACTGGTACGTGTGGTCCGACACGGCGGAGCGCTACCAGGACGCGCGGATCATCTTCATCGACACGGAGTCGTCGAACTGGACCTATGACCCGGTCGCCGGCCAGTACTACTGGCACCGGTTCTTCTCGAGCCAGCCCGACCTCAACTACGACAACCCCGAGGTGCAGGAGGCGATGCTCGACGTCCTGCGCTTCTGGCTCGACATCGGGCTCGACGGCTTCCGGCTCGACGCGGTCCCGTACCTGTTCGAGCGCGAGGGCACGATCTGCGAGAACCTGCCCGAGACGCACGCCTACCTCAAGCGAGTCCGTCGCGAGATCGACGAGCGCTACCCGGATCGCGTGCTGCTGGCCGAGGCCAACCAGTGGCCCGAGGATGTCGTCGAGTACTTCGGCGCCGACGGCGACGAGTGCCACATGGCGTTCCACTTTCCGGTGATGCCGCGGATGTTCATGGCCGTGCGCCGCGAGCAGGCGACGCCGATCTACGAGATCCTCGAACGCACGCCGGCGATCCCGGACAACTGCCAGTGGGGCCTGTTCCTGCGCAACCACGACGAGCTGACGCTCGAGATGGTCACCGACGAAGAGCGCGACTACATGTACACCGAGTACGCGAAGGACCCGCGGATGAAGCTCAACCTCGGGATTCGCCGGCGCCTCGCACCGCTGCTCGACAACGGCCGCGACGAGATCGAGCTGATGACGGCGATCCTGTTCTCGCTGCCCGGCTCCCCGGTCCTCTACTACGGCGATGAGATCGCGATGGGCGACAACGTCTTCCTCGGCGACCGCGACGGCGTCCGCACCCCGATGCAATGGACCGGCGATCGCAACGGCGGCTTTTCGAGAGCCGACTTCGCCCAGCTGTACGCGCCGCCGCTGATGGATCCCGTGTACGGCTTTCAGGCCGTCAACGTCGAGGCCGAGCTGCGCACGCCCAACTCGCTGCTGCGCTGGCTGCATCGTTTCATCGCGCTGCGCAAGGAGCATCCGGTCTTCGGTCTCGGCACCTACGAGCCGATCTCGACCTCCAACCCCCGGATCTTCGCGCTGATCAGACGCTTCGAGGACGACCTCGTGCTGTGCGTCCACAACCTCGCGCGCTCGGCGCAGGCGGTCGAGCTGGACCTGGCGCCGTGCCGCGGTCGCTATCCGGTCGAGCTGTTCGGCCGCTCGCGCTTCCCGCAGATCGGCGAGCTCCCGTACCTGCTGACGCTCGCCCGCCGCGGCTTCTACTGGTTCGCGCTCGAGGAACCGGGGGAGGTGGAGTCCGATGCATGAAGCCGCGAGGACCGACGACAGGAGCGGCATCACCTCCGGGAGCGAGGGACAGGCGTCATCGGCGCCCGACCCCCTGGCAGCCCTGTTCGGCGGCGAGCAGCTGCGGAGCTGGTTCTGCGAGCAGCGCTGGTATGCATCGAAGACCCGCGCGGTGGCCGCGCTCGACCTCGTCGAACAGGTCGAGCTGAGCAGCGAGCCACACCTCGTGCTCGCGCTCGCGCAGGCTCGCTTCGCACAGGGGACCCACGAT
This sequence comes from uncultured Solirubrobacterales bacterium, assembly GCA_963705995.1. Taxonomy (GTDB): domain Bacteria; phylum Actinomycetota; class Thermoleophilia; order Solirubrobacterales; family Solirubrobacteraceae; genus Palsa-465. The sequence continues at coordinate 63,976 of CAVPLN010000030.1, read as the reverse complement.
CTCTATCAGCTGCCACTGGCGCTCGCCCCGCTCGCCGAAGGCGAGCTCGCGGGGCCCGAGGTGATCGGTGCGGCCGCGGGTATCGCGGCCCGCGATGCGGTCGCGGATCCGCGCTGCGCGCGCGAGCTGATCGCCCGGATCGACGCGGGTGCGGACGTCGAGACTTCTGACGGCCGCTTCAGCTTCCGCCACCGGGAAGGATCGGTGCCGCTCTCGCCCGACGCGACCAGCCGTCCGCTCGGCCTCGAGCAGTCGAACTCCTCGATCGTGTTCTCCGAACGGATCGTGCTCAAGGTCTTTCGCAAGCTCGAGCCCGGAATCAACCCCGACCTCGAGGTGCTGCGCTTCCTGACCGCACGCGGGTTTCCGAACATCGCCGCGCTCCATGGCTGGTACGAGTACGAGGGCGCAGCGCTCGCCGGCACGCTCGGCGTCGCCCAGGAGTTCATCGCCGACGGCCGTGACGGCTGGGAGCTCGCGCTGGCGGAGATCCCAGATGACCCCGAGGCGTTCCTTGACCGGATCGGCTCGCTCGGCGAGGCGACCGCGCAACTGCACAACGTGCTCGCCTCCGACCCGAACGACCCGGCCTTCTCGCCATCGGAGCCGAGCCAGGAGGCACTGGCGCTGCTGAGCGCGACGATCGATGAGGACATCGAGCGCGAGTTCATGCGACTCCCCGACGATCCGCGCCTGGAACCGATCGCCGGTCGAGGCGAGGAGATCCGGGAACGGCTGGCCGCCCGCAGCGGGCTCGGGGCCGACGGCCGCCAGATCCGCAATCACGGCGATTACCACCTCGGACAGACCCTGTACACGCCGCGCGGCTGGCTGATCCTCGACTTCGAGGGGGAGCCGGCGAGAACACTGTCGGAGCGCCGCGTCAAGCGCTCACCTCTGCGCGACGTCGCCAGCATGCTGCGGTCGTTCGCCTATGCGACCTCCGCGGTCGAACTGCAGCGCGGGCTGAAGGCGCCGGCCGACTTCGAGCAGCGGGCTCGCATTCGCTTCCTCGAGCAGTACTTCGCGGCGATCGACCACTCGCTGCTGCCGTCGGGAGATACGACGATCGCCAATCTGCTCGCGATCTTCGAGCTCGAGAAGGCGATCTACGAGCTGACCTACGAGCTGAACCACCGGCCCGACTGGGTCACGATTCCCGTCGCGGGAATCGTCCGGATACTGGAGTCCTAATGAGCGCGACCGTCCAGCAACTCGAGCAGATCGTGGCGCGGCGGCAGGCCGATCCGCATGGCGTGCTCGGAGCGCACCCAGCGCCGGGCGGGGCTGTGATCCGCGCCTTCCGGCCGGACGCAGAGGCGATCACGGCCGTCGTGGACGGGATCGGGGAGGTGAAGCTCGAGGAGATCCATCCCGCCGGCGTGTTCGAGGCGACCGTGCCCGGGGCGACACCGCCGCTGAGCTACCGGCTCCAGATCCGGTACCCCGGTGGGGCTGTGTTCGACCTTCTCGATCCGTACGCGTTCACGCCGACACTCGGCGAGCTCGACCTGCACCTGGTCGGCGAGGGGCGGCACGAGCGGATCTACGAGCTGCTCGGCGCGCACGTGCGCGAGCATCGGATCGGCTCGGCGGCGCCGGTCCAGGGCACCGCATTCGCGGTCTGGGCGCCGTCGGCTCGCGCCGTCTCGGTCGTCGGCGACTTCAACTCGTGGGACGGCCGCCTGCATCCGATGCGGTCGCTCGGCTCCTCCGGGATCTGGGAGCTGTTCGTGCCCGAGCTGATGGAGGGGTCGAACTACAAGTTCGAGATCCTCACGCAGACCGAGCAGATCATCCTCAAGGCCGACCCGTTCGCGCAGGAGACGGAGCTGCCGCCGCGAACCGCCTCCAGGGTCGCTCGCTCGCGGCACCGATGGAGCGCGGCCGACGGAGACTGGCTGCGCGCGCGCCACGACCGCCTGCCGTTCGACAGGCCGGTCTCGATCTATGAGGTGCACCTCGGCTCCTGGCGGCTGAACAGCCTCGAAGGCAACCGCTCGCTGAGCTACCTGGAGCTCGCCGACGAACTGTCGGCGTACACACGCGACATGGGCTTCACCCACGTCGAGCTGCTACCGGTGATGGCCCATCCGTTCTCCGGTTCGTGGGGCTACCAGGTGACCGGCTACTACGCGCCGACGCCGCGCTACGGATCCCCCGACGAGCTGCGCCAGTTCGTGCAGCGCCTGCATGAGAACGGGATCGGCGTGATCCTCGACTGGGTCCCTGCCCACTTCCCGCGCGACGCATTCGGCCTGGCCCGCTTCGACGGGACCGCGCTGTACGAGCACGACGACCCGCGCCGCGGCGCCCATCCCGACTGGGGCACGCTCGTCTTCAATCTCGGCCGCCACGAGGTCCGCAACTTCCTGATCGCCAACGCGCTCTTCTGGCTGCGCGAATACCACGCGGACGGCCTGCGCGTCGACGCGGTCGCCTCGATGCTGTATCTCGACTACTCGCGCGCGGCCGGGGAGTGGATCCCGAACCGGTTCGGCGGGCGGGAGGACCTCGACGCGATCGCGTTCCTGCGCGAACTCAACGAGGTCGTGCACGCCCACGAGCCGGGCGTGATCTCGGCTGCGGAGGAGTCGACCGCGTGGCCGGGGGTGTCGCGGCCGACCTATCTCGGCGGCCTCGGCTTCGGCTTCAAATGGAACATGGGCTGGATGCACGACACGCTCGAGTACTTCCAGCACGAGCCGATCCATCGCCGCTACCACCACCACGAGCTGACGTTCAGCCTGCTGTACGCGTTCACCGAGAACTTCATCCTGCCGCTGTCGCACGACGAGGTGGTGCACGGCAAGGGCTCTCTGTACGGCAAGATGGCGGGTGACCACTGGCAGAAGCTCGCCAACCTCCGGGCGCTGTACGCGTACATGTGGTCGCACCCGGGCAAGAAGCTGCTGTTCATGGGGCAGGAGTTCGCCCAGATCGATGAGTGGAACGCGGAGCGATCCCTCGATTGGCACCTGCTCGAGCAGGCCGACCACGCGGGCATCCAGACGCTCGTCCGCGACCTCAACCGCCTGTACAAGGCCGAGCCGGCGATGTGGGAGGTCGACTCCGATAGCGCCGGCTTCTTCTGGCTGGAGCCGAACGACGCCGACTCGAACGTGATCGCCTACGGACGCCGGAGCCGCGACGGCGAGCGCGTGATCGTCTGCATCCTCAACCTGTCGCCCGTCGTGCGCGGCGGCTACCGGCTCGGCGTCCCGCGCCCGGGTCGCTGGCGCGAACTGCTCAACACCGACTCACGCCACTATGGCGGCGGCGATGTCGGTAACTTCGGTGGGATCGACGCGCAACCCACCCCCTGGCACCAGCAATCGCATTCCGTGGAGATCACGCTCCCGCCGCTGGCGGCGCTGTGGCTCGTCCCCGACGTGAGCCGCAGCGCCTCGAAGCGGGCGGTGGTGGCCGCGTGAACGTATGGCCCGGGAAGCCGTTTCCGCTCGGGGCGACGTGGGACGGCGGGGGGACGAACTTCTCGATCTTCAGCGAGCACGCCGAAGGGGTCGAGCTCTGCCTGTTCGACGACGAGGGTAACGAGACGCGCGTCGAGCTGCGCAACCGCCGTGCCTACAACTGGCACTGCTACGTGCCCGAGATCGGGCCCGGGCAGCGCTACGGCTTCCGCGTGCACGGCCCCTACGCGCCGAACGAGGGGCATCGCTTCAACCCGGCCAAGCTGCTGATCGACCCGTACGCCAAATCGATCGAGGGCGTCGTCGACTGGAGTGGCGACTCGAACGTCCTCCCGTACGTGCCCGGCGACCCGGGGAACGCCGATCTCGAGCCCGATGACGAGGACGACGCCGTCGTCGTCCCGAAGTCGATCGTGATCGATGACGCGTTCCTCTGGGAGGGTGACCGCCCGCCGGCGATCCCATGGCGCGATACCGTCATCTACGAGACGCACGTGCGCAGCTTCACGATGCTCCACCCCGATGTGCGCGAGGACCTGCGGGGCACGTACGCCGGACTCGCCTCCGAGCCGGCGATCGCCTACCTCAAGGACCTCGGCGTGACGGCCGTCGAGCTGCTGCCGATCCACCACATCTCCGACGAGTCGTTCCTGCCCGAGCGGGGGCTCACCAACCACTGGGGATACAGCACGATCGGCTATCTCTCGCCTCACTCCGAGTACGCGGCGACCGGCCGGCGCGGTGAACAGGTCCGCGAGTTCAAGGGCATGGTCAAGGCACTGCACCGCGCCGGCATCGAGGTGATCCTCGACGTCGTCTACAACCACACCGCGGAGGGTAATCACCTGGGACCGATGCTCGCGTTCAGGGGGGTTGACAACGCTGCGTATTACCGGTTGATGCCTGACGACCCGCGCCACTACATGGACTTCACCGGCACGGGCAACTCACTCAACCCGGTTCACCCCAGCGTGCTGCGGCTGATCATGGACTCGCTTCGCTACTGGGTGACCGACTGCCACGTCGATGGCTTCCGCTTCGACCTCGCCTCGGCACTCGCCCGCGAGTTCTTCGACGTCGACCGGCTGTCGGCGTTCTTCGACGTGATCCACCAGGATCCGATTCTCTCCCAGGTGAAGCTGATCGCCGAACCATGGGACGTCGGCCCCGGCGGCTACCAGGTCGGCAACTTCCCCACCCTGTGGTCGGAGTGGAACGGCATCTACCGCGACGTGATGCGCGACTTCTGGCGCGGGCGAGCGAACTGCGGCGCGTTCGCATCGCGCCTGTCCGGCTCAGCCGACCTCTACCAGCATGACGGACGCGAGCCGTTCGCATCGATCAACTTCATCACGGCTCACGACGGCTTCACCCTCCGTGACCTCGTCTCCTACAACGACAAGCACAACGAGGCGAACGGCGAGGACAACAGGGACGGCACCGATGACAACCGGTCGTGGAACTGCGGCGCCGAGGGTGACACCGACGACGAGGAGATCGTCGAGCGCAGAGCTCGCCAGCAGCGGAACTTCCTCGCGACGCTGATGCTGTCGCAGGGTACGCCGATGCTGCTCGGCGGCGACGAGATCTGCCGCACGCAGGAGGGCAACAACAACGCCTGGTGTCAGAACAACGAGATCTCGTGGTACGACTGGACGCTGACCGACCGGTGCCGCCTGCTCCAGGACTTCACGCGGCGGTTGATCCGCCTGCGGCGCGAGCATCCGGTGTTCCGCCGCGAGAGCTACCTGCAGGGCTCCGTCGCCGGCGACACGAAGCTGCCGGACGTGTGGTGGTTCCGGCCCGACGGTCACAAGATGACCGCCTACGACTGGAACGACGGGCCGCCATCGCTCGGGCTGTTCCTGAACGGCGCCGCGATCCCGACGCTCGGCCCGCATGGCGAGCCGGTCCTCGACGACAGCTTCCTGCTGCTGTTCAACGCCACGCAGGAGGACGTCCAGTTCGTGCTGCCGCGCCAGCGGCTCGGACGTAGCTGGGCGCTCGAGGTCGCGACCGCCGAGCCCGAGCAGGAGCCCGGCAGCATCACGTACGCGCCGCAGGCGAGGCTGGCCCTCCCGCCGTCCTCGCTGATCGTCCTCAGAAGGGTCAGCTAGCGCGTGACCGAGCCCCGAGTGGAGCTCCGGGCGACGTACAGGCTGCAGCTGACGGAGGACTTCGGGTTCGAGCATGCGCGGGCGCTGATCCCGTACCTGCGCGACCTCGGGATCTCGCATCTGTACCTGTCACCCTCGATGCAGGCCCGCCCGGGCTCGAGACACGGCTATGACGTGACCGACCCGACCCGCCTGTCCGAGGACCTCGGCGGCGAGTCCGCCTTCCGCGAACTTGCTCGGGAGGCGCTCGGGGCGGGACTCGGGATCATTCTCGACACCGTTCCGAATCACATGGCGGCCAGCGATGAGAACCGCTTCTGGGCCGATCCCACATCCCGCCGTCAGTTCTTCGACATCGATCCGGAGACGGGCCGGCATCGCCGCTTCTTCGACATCGACGAGCTCGCCGGCGTCCGCCAGGAGGATCCGGAGGTGTTTGCGGCGACGCATGCGCTGACGTTGAAGCTCGTCGGCGAAGGGCTGCTCGACGGGCTGCGGATCGATCATCCCGACGGACTCGCCGACCCCGCGGGTTACCTGCGGAGGCTGCAGGAGCACGGTGCGACGCGGATCTGGGTCGAGAAGATCCTGGAGACGGGCGAGCACCTGCGGTCCGACTGGCCGGTGACCGGCACGGTGGGCTACGAGTTCCTGAGCGAGGTGTGCGCACTGTTCGTCGACCCCGCCGGGGAGGCCGCCCTGACCGAGCTCTGGCAGCGGCTGAGCGGCGACACGCGCGCCTTCCGCGAGTGGGCACTCGCCGCCAAACGCGAGCAGGCGATCGGCCCCTTCGCGCCCGAGGTCGAGCGGCTCTCGCGGCTCACGCCCGACCTCGATCCCGATCGGCTGGTCGATGCCGTCTCGATGCTGACGGTCTACCGAACGTACATCGATCCCGCCGAGGGCTCGGTCGCCGACGAGGACAGAGCAGCGCTTGCAGCCCTGCCGCTCGCGGTCGCGGAGCGGCTGCTGGGCCAGGCGCCGGCCGTCCCCGAGTTCACCACACGCTTCCAGCAGACGACGCCGGCGATCATGGCCAAAGGCGTCGAGGACACCGCCTTCTACCGCTATGGCCGCCTGCTTGCGCTCAACGACGTCGGTGGCGACCCCGATCGCTTCGCGCTGCCGGTCACGCGCTTCCATGAGGCCAACGCGGCGCGCGAGGCGCTCCATCCCGAAGGCCTGCTGGCGACGACGACGCACGACACGAAGCGCTCGGGTGACACGCGCGCGCGGATCGGCGCTCTGTCGACGATGGCGGACGACTGGGTGGCGGCCGTGCAGCGTTGGCTGCAGGCGAGCGAGCGTCTACGATCGGCGGCCGGCGCACCCGATGACATCGAGCGCCTGTTCATCTTCCAGACGCTCGTCGGGGTCTGGCCGATCGAACCCGAGCGGCTCGACCAGTACCTGCTCAAGGCCCTGCGCGAGGCCAAGAGGACAACCAGCTGGACCTCCCCCGATGAGGAGTGGGAGGCAGCGGTCCGGGACTTCGCTCGCCGGCTCGTGCAGGACGAAGTGTTCACCTCGGACTTCGCGCCGTTCATCGAGCGGGTCGCGGTTGTCGGCGAGCGAGCGGCGCTCGCCCAGGTTGTCCTGAAACTGACGTCCCCCGGGATCCCCGACATCTACCAGGGCGACGAACTCCAACTGCTCGCACTCGTCGATCCGGACAATCGCCGGCCGGTCGATTGGCGGATGCGCGAGGCAGAGCTGCAGCGCCTGCTGGGCGGCGGACGCCCGACGCGCGCCTCGATCAAGCTGTGGACGATCGCGCGCCTGCTCGGCCTGCGAGCGCGACGGCCCGGACCGTTTGCGTCCGGTACCAGCGGCCACTACGAGCCACTTGACGCGGGCGCCCGTGCGTGCGCGTTTCTCCGCGGCGGTGAGGTCCTCGTCGTCGTCGAGCTGGGGCCGGGCGCCGGGGGTGCCTTGCGGGGCATCCCCGGCGGGCAATGGCGGGATGTCCTCGGTGGCGGCGATCGATCCTTCGAGACCGGGACGCCGGTCGCCGAGCTCACCGGCGAGCACGGCGTCGCGGTCTACGAGCGGCTGTGACGGCGCTAGGGTGCCAGCTGATCAATGCGCGTTCTGCTGTTCTCGTGGGAGTACCCGCCGGTGATCGAGGGCGGGCTCGGCCGGCACGTGCGCAAGCTGTCCGAGCAGCTCGTCGACATGGGGGTCGAGGTCCACGTCCTGACTCGCGGCAGCGGCCGGCTCCCGCGCATGCAGGTGCGCCATGGCGTCGTCGTGCACCGCGTGCAGGAGCCACCGTTTCCGCGTGACGTCGAGCTGTTCGTCCGCTGGGTGGAGGAGATGAATGTGCACATGCTGGCGCTCGGCCTTGAGCTCGCCGAGCACAGCCGCTTCGACCTCGTGCACTCCCATGACTGGCTCGTCGCCGACGCCGCCCGGGAGCTCTGCACCGCGACCGGCGCCCCGTGGCTCGTGACGATCCACGGCACCGAGTTCGGTCGCCACCAGGGCTGGGTGCACAACCACCCGCAATCGCACATCCACGCGGTCGAGCGGCGGATGGCACGGCGGGCCGACCGCGTGATCACCTGCTCGAAGTACATGGCCGGGCACGTCTCGCGCCTGTACGGTGTCCCGCCCGAACGGATCACGGCGATTCCGAACGGGATCGACCCGCTCGAGCTTCAGCCGGTCGACGGCGCCGGGGCGGTGACGCAGGACGCCCTGCGTGCACGGTTCGCCGGCCCCGACGACCTGCTCGTCCTGATGGTCGGGCGGCTCGTCTACGAGAAGGGCTTCCACCTGGCGCTCGACGCACTCGCGCCGATCGTGCGTACCCGCGGCAACGTCCGCTTCGTCGTCGCCGGTACAGGTGACGCCGCGCCCCAGCTGGGGCGCCAGGCACGGCGCCTCGGGCTCTCGCGCCACGGCTCGTTCCTCGGATGGGTGGGCGACGACATGCTGCACGCCCTCTACCGGGCGGCCGACCTCTGCATCGTCCCGTCGATCTACGAGCCATTCGGGCTTGTCGCGCTCGAGGCGATGGCGTCGGGCTGCCTGGCGGTCGTCGCCGACACGGGCGGCCTGCGTGAGGTCGTGCCGGGCGATGGCACTGCGGGGCTGCGCTTCCGCGCGCGTGACGCCGACGCCCTGCGTGCGATCCTCGAGCGCGTCCTGACCGACGAGGACGCACGTGCGCGATGTGTCGCGCAGGCGCGCGAGCACGTGCTCCAGTTCGACTGGGCGGAGGTCGCGCGGCGGACGCTCGGTGTCTACCGCGCGCTGGTCCCGCACGCGGGGGCCGTGCTGTGAGGGATCGGTGACCAAACCACGGTGACGAACACGAGGAAGAACAATGGAATACAGACAGCTCGGTAAGTCAGGATTGCGAGTCTCGTCGGTGACGTTGGGGACGATGGGCTTCGGCGGTCAGGGCCAGTTCAGAAACGTCGGCGAGCTCGGCGTGGAGGACGTGCGGCGCCAGATCGCGATCGCACTCGAGGCCGGCGTCAACCTGATCGACACAGCGGACATCTACTCAGGGGGCGCCTCCGAGGAGCTCGTCGGGCGAGCCCTCGCCGGACGTCGAGACGACGTGCTCGTCGCGACGAAGGCTCGTTTCGGCATGGGACCCGGGCAGAACGACGCCGGGCTCTCGCGCCACCACCTCGTGCGAGCCTGCGAGGCGAGCCTGCGGCGGTTGCAGACCGACCACATCGACCTCTACCAGGTGCACGAATGGGACGGCCAGACCCCGCTCGAGGAGACACTCGCGGCGCTCGACGACCTCGTCCGCAACGGCAAGGTCCGGTACGTGGGTTGCTCGAACTTCGGCGGCTGGCAGGTCATGAAGGCACTCGGCGTGTCGCGATCGCGCGGCCTCGTCGAGTTCTCCAGCCAGCAGGTCTACCTGTCGTTGCAGGAGCGCTCCGCCGAGTTCGAGATCGTCCCATCGGCGATCGATCAGGGGCTTGGCCTCCTGATCTGGAGCCCGCTCGCAGGCGGCTGGCTGTCGGGAAAGTACCGGCGTGGCCGGGATCTCCCGGCCGGCGTGCGGCACGCGAGCGAGTGGGGCGAGCCACCGGTCCACGACGAGGACAAGCTCTACGACACGATCGAGGTGCTCGTCGAGATCGCCGAGGCTCGGGGCGTTTCGGCCGCGCGCGTCGCGCTGGCATGGCTGCTCGCGCGGCCCGGGATCACGACCGTGATCGTCGGGGCTCGCACCGAGGAACAGCTTGCCGACAACCTCGCAGCCGCCGAGCTGTCGCTGAGCGAGGAGGAGACCGCCGCGCTCGAACGGGTCAGCCGGCCGCCCCTGCCGTATCCGTTCTGGCACCAGGCCGCCTCCGCCGGCGACCGTCTCGGGCCGGCCGACCGGTCGCTGCTCGACCCGTATCTGAACGACGCTCGCTGAGGGCCCGGCGGCCGGCGTCACGCCAGACGATCAGGCGGCTGGGCGACCTGGCCCGGCCGCCCGGACGAGCTCGGGCGTGAGGTCCCCGATCGTGGCGAGGACCGCGGCGGCCAGCGCGAGGTCGTCCGCAGCCGGCGGATAGTGCTCGTTGGGGACGGCGATCAGCGCCATTCCGGCTGCCGCAGCGGACCGCATGCCGTTGCCCGAATCCTCGATCGCGACGCAGCGCGCCGGGTCGACGCCGAGCCGCCGCGCCGTCTCGAGGTAGACGTCCGGAGCGGGCTTGCCGCGGTCGACCTCCTCGGAGGACACGGTCACCGTGAACGCACCGTCGAGGCCCGCCAGCTCGATCACGAGATCGATGATCTCGCGGTTGGCCGACGAGGCGAGCGCGACCGGCCACACGGCTGCGAGCGCTCGCACCGCCTTGACCGCGCCGGGAAGCAGCGGCAACCCCGTGCGGTACATGACGGCGACGCGATCGACGACGGCGCGGTTGATCTGGGCGGGCGAGAGCGGCACGCCGAGCACGTCGTGCATGTAGCCGGGCCACTCGCGGGAGCTCATTCCGAGCATCGCCGTGTCCGCCTCGTCCAGCCAGCGGCCGCCGGTCTGCAGCGTGAACTCGTGCTTTGCTGCACTCCAGACCTGCTCGGAGTCGAGCACGACGCCGTCGAGGTCGAAGATGACGGCGTCTGGCACGTCGGGAACTGTAATCAGCACGGGACGGCAGGGGCTGACGGCGTGCGCCCTGATCTCACCTTGTCGGGTCCGACTCAGCCGCGGCAGGCATCGCCCTGGGACGGCGATCGAAGCCGGGCAGCCGGCGAACAGCCTCGATACCGAGACGATCGACCCTCACCTGATTGCGCGACGATCCCGAGCGTCGGTCGTGTTGATGTGCTCGAACTGGGCGTCGCCCGAGCGCCACACCCCGTTCACGTGATGTCGCGCTTTCCCCTTAACTTCGCGACCCCCCGGCCGCGACAGGGGGGTGTCGAACTTAAGGGTCGTAAACACCCCTGCGGTCCACACCCCCGGAATCGACGGGGGGGCTCCGGAACTTACGGGTCTCGTCTTGATCCAGCTATGGGCGCACGCCGTAAACTCGGCGCGATGGAGGTGAGCGGGTTCGCGGCGAGATCGCTCGCGGCGCTGCTCGCCGCGGGGGCGACCCAGGCGGTGCCGGCGGTACGGGCGGACCGCTCGGGCGAGGCTCGAGTGCTCGGGACCTTCGTGATGCGAGCGCGCGTGACGGTCGCGGTCGGGGTCACAGGCGAAGCGCCCGGAGAGGTGGTGACACGCCGCTGGGTGATCACCGCGAGCGGTTGCCGCGACGATGCGTGCGCGGCGCTCGAGCTCGTGCGCCAGCGCGGCGACGGCCTGGTCAGCCGTCTCAGTCTGCGGCCGGCCGGCGCCGGCCGCTACACCGGAAGCGGAACGTTCGACGTGGCGCTCCTGTGCCGTGGCCATGTCTATCGGCGCGGCAGCAGCGCGCCGTATCAGATCGAGCTGCGCGTCACCCGGGCGACGCGGATCGGCGGGATCAGGTTCGCGCGGACGATCAGTGCCACGTACATCAACCTCACGCGCTCGGATTCGACGCCGTGCCCGCTCCCCCCCAGCCACGATGCAGCCGTCTACAGCGGCCGGGTCACCACCGGACTGCCGTCCGCACCGGTCGCGCGCTTCGTCGCGCGGGTCGGCGCCGCCGGCGTCGTCAGATTCCGGAGCCGCTCGCGCCCGGGCCGCCGGAACGGGCGGCTCGTGCGCTGGGCGTGGTCGTTCGGAGACCCGCGCTCGCCATACGGGGATACGTCGACGCGCCGCGCGCCGCGCCACGTCTACAGACGACCGGGCCGCTACGTCGTGCTGCTGCGGGTGACAGCCGCCGACGGCCTGAGCGCGACTAGGAGGAGGACGGTGACCGTGCGGCCGGGGTCGTTCGCTCGACCGTCGCGAGCACGGGCCTGAGCGCTCCCACGAGCACGTCGATGCTCGCGGCCCCGAGCTGGACGACCGCGTAGAGGCAGCTCGTGCGACCATCGGCTGTGAAGAAGCGCTGCCAGCCGAACTGGCGCGGGCGCGTGACCTGAAGCTGCCTGGGAGAGAACTCGCGCGGCGCCGGCAGCGGCTGCCCGATCTGCTCGAACAGACCGACGCCTGGTCGGATCCGGCCGGGGTCGCGGAACTCGAGCAGCGCCGCGAAGACGTCGTCGCCGCCCATCCGTCCGGTCGCGGCGGCCCCGTAGTCCCCGTCGGAGGCTCGTAGCGGGAAGGTGGCGACGTGCAGCACCGGGCCACCGGGCGCCCGCTGCGAGATCCGTCCCTCCCAGCCGCCCGGCAGCTCGATCGCGAGGCCGTGGCCCGCCAGCCTCACACGAGCACCCCGGCCACGGCCACAAGCGCCAGGATCTCGGCGATGACGACCGCGCGCCTGGAGCTGGGCTCGAGCGCGAGCAGGCGCCGGTGGACGGCTCGCAGCGACTCCGGATCGCGCGCGGACCGCGCCGGCACCAGGGTGGCGGCCTTCGTCGCCCCGAACACGGCTCCGATCGCGGCACCCGTGAGCACGCGTCCGCTCAGCAGCTCGATCGCGAACGTCGCGTAGATCGCGGCGCAGGCGACAAGCGTGATGAAGCCGAGGCCGAGTTGCGCGCCGAACCCGAGCCCGTAGACCCAGCCGCGGTACCGCGTCATCCAGTCCTCGTTGACCTGGCGCCTGGTCAGCGGCAGGCGCCGGCGCAGCGCCGTCGCGTCGACGGCAAGCGCGACGCAGAGCACGGCGCAGAGCAGCGGTCCCCGCCAGGCGCTGCCGGGCAGCACCGAGCCGGCGGCGCCGAGCACGGCGCCGCCGCAGGCGCCGGCGGCGACGGCGCCGATCCCGAACGCGGTCACGGTCACCCGCCACGACGATCCGCGGGCGCGCTCGGCGACCGGCGTCAGGCTCGCGAGCATCGACTGGCCGCACGGAGACCAGGCCGCGCGCACCGCGCCGTGAATCGCGACGATCGCGCCGACGAGGAAGAAGACGAGCGCGCTCATGGCCGCCCGCTCGGTGGCCGCCGCGACGGATACAGGCTCTCGTGCCCGGCCGTGATGCCCGCCGCGGCGAGCGCCTCCTCGGCGCGGGCGGCCCGCTCGGCCGTCGTGCGGGCGGCGTGGAGCCGGCTGTCGTCGCGGTCGGCGTGGAGCCGGCTGTCGTCGCGGGCGTCGGTGAGCAGCGTCGTGATCTGCTGCCAGCTTGTGGCGCTGCCCCTGCCGACGACGCCCTGACCGCCGGCGACGAGCACGAAGTGAGGGGTCGCCGGGATCACGAACTCCTCCCAGGCCGCGGTCGACATCACAACCTCGACGTGATCCGGCGCGAGCTCGAGCAGGCGCGCGAGCCGCTCCCGCTCGGGCCCTTTCGTGACGACCACGAGACGCGCGTCGAACGGCAACGGCACGGGCTCGTGCAGGCCCGACCACAGCGGCCCGCATGCCGCGCACCCGCTGCTGAGGAAGGCGAGCAGCGTCGCCGGCGACGACGGGCCGAGCGCGATCTTGACGGGGTCGCCGGCGAGCGTCTCGCCGACGATGTCCCCGACCGGGCCGCCCGCCGGGATCGCATCGGGACCGGCGCCGCCAGGCCCGGCGTGGGCGCCGGCACGACCTTCGAGCGCGGCGAGCCGGCGCAGGATCTCGGCGTGGCTGCGCAGCAGCGCGACGACGAACAGCAGCGAGACGGCGAGCAGGACACCCTCGACGGCGATCGCCAGGTCCGCGGCGCCCATCGCTAGACACCCCCCGCGCCGGCGAGCTCGAGCGCGTCGGGAGCGAGGCACGGCGTATCCTGATCGCAGACGAGGTCGTCGACCGCCAGCGACGACGTGCAGCCCAGGCCCGTGATCGTGCTCGGGTTCTCGCAGACGACCATCCGGCAGACGACCGGGGTGACCCCGGGGATCTCCGTGTTGCACTGTCCGTAGCGAAAGACGTTGCAGGCGACGCGGCGCTCGTCGCAGGTGCCGTTCGCGCAGTGGCACCCGCCTGGGAAGCCCGGGCCCGGAAGCGCGTTGCAGTCGACGTAATAGCGGACGCCCTGTTCGGAGCACAGCTGGTTGCCCGCGTAATCGGTGCACATCCACCAGCCTCCCGGGAACGTCCCCTCCGGGCAGCTGTTGGCGCCCGCGTTGATCTGGCAGCAGAACGCGGTCCAGCCGTCGGTGCACAACCCGCCGGCGCACTGCGACGGGGAGATCGCCGCGAGTGCCGTGCCCGGATACAGGAGGTAGCGCAGTGGTGCGACGGCCAGCGCGGAGCCGACGAGCGCGACGCGCTCGAGCACCGTCCTCCGGGTGAAACGCCGCTCCAGGGCGAACGCCGAAGTCCGCACGAGCGCCTCGGCGAAACCGTCGGCTGCCTGCGGCCGGAAGCTGAACAGCAGGCGCCAGATCAGCGAGCCCAGGCCGGCGAGGATCACAACCCCGGCGGTCCCGGGCGCACCGACGCGCGAGGCGGCGAGGCTCGGCGCTCCTGCCAGCGCGACCGCGAGCGCGACGGCTCCCGAAGCGGCCGTGATCAACGCCGAGCGGGCCGGCGAGGCGCTTAGGCCCGACTCGGTGCCGAAGCATTCGCAGCCCGACAGACCGGCGCGCCGGCGGCGGGCGTGCGCCACCGTGAAACAGGCGAACACCGCGGCGAGCAAACCGCCGGAGACGCGACCGGGCGCGACGACCACGACACCCGCCAGCGCCAGCTCGGCACAGGGCAGCAGGCGGACCGATTCGCTCAACTTGGCCGCGGCGGCCCGCACCAGCACGAACGCGAACGTCAACAGAATCGCCGTACCGATCACTCGCCTGAAACTCCCCCGTACTCCGCGTCTCACCGGATCTCCCGGTGGTCGGCCGGGTTGCCCGCAACATACCAGCGGCTGCGCGGCCGGGCGTCACGATCGCGGATTCGGCCGACTGACGGCCGGGGTCCCACAACCACGGAGGGCCCGGCCTGGCGACCGGGCGTCCCACAACCACGGAGGGCCCGGCCTGACGGCCGGGCCCTCCGAGAGGCTCTACAACGCTTCGCTCAGTCGAGCGGCTTACATCATCCCCGACATGTCGGGCATGCCACCGCCGCCGCCACCGGCGTTGTCATGGTCCGGGACCTCGGCGACGATCGCCTCGGTCGTGAGGATGTTCTTGGCGATCGACGCGGCGTTCTGCAGCGCCGAGCGGGTGACCATGGCCGGGTCGATGATGCCCTCGGTGATCAGGTTCACGATCTCGCCGTTGGCGGCGTTGAGGCCGTGATCCTTCTTCGCCTTGCGGACGTCGTTGACGACGACCGAGCCCTCGAGGCCGGCGTTCTCGGCGATCTGGCGGAGCGGCTCCTCCAGCGCCCGGAACACGATCTTGGCGCCGGTCTTCTCGTCGGCATCCTCGATCAGGTCCAGGTTGAGCGCCTTCTGAGCGACCAGCAGCGCGACGCCGCCGCCCGGCACGATGCCCTCCTCGAGCGCAGCGCGGGTGGCCTGCAGCGCGTCCTCGACGCGATGCTTCTTCTCCTTCATCTCGGTCTCGGTCGCAGCGCCGACCTTGACGACCGCGACGCCGCCCGACAGCTTCGCGAGGCGCTCCTGGAGCTTCTCGCGATCGAAGTCGGAGTCGGTGTTCTCGATCTCGGTCTTGATCTGGTTGATCCGGCCCTTGATCGCGCCTGAATCACCGCTGCCGTCGACGATCGTCGTCGTGTCCTTGGCGACGACAACGCGGCGGGCGCGACCGAGCTGCGAGAGCTGGGTGTTCTCGAGCTTGAGACCCATCTCCTCGGTGATCACCTCGCCGCCGGTGATGATCGCGATGTCCTCGAGCATGCGCTTGCGGCGGTCACCGAAGCCCGGGGCCTTGACGGCGACGCCGGTGAAGGTGCCACGCAGCTTGTTGACGACGAGCGTCGCGAGCGACTCGCCCTCGACGTCCTCGGCGATGATCAGCAGCGGCTTGCCCGACTGGATGACCTGCTCGAGCACGGGCAGGATGTCGCGGACGGAGCCGATCTTCTGGTTGGCGATCAGGATGTAGGGGTCCTCGAGGACAGCCTCCATCCGGTCCTGGTCGGTGACCATGTAGGGCGAGATGTAGCCCTTGTCGAACTGCATGCCCTCGGTGAACTCGAGGTCCATGCCGAACGTCTGGCCCTCCTCGACGTTGACGACGCCGTCCTTGCCGACCTTGTCGATCGCGTCGGCGATCACGTCGCCGATGTCGTCATCGCCCGCCGAGATCGTCGCGACGCGAGCGATCTGCTCCTTGCCGGAGATCTCCTTGGACTGCGAGGCGATGTTGGCGACGACCTGGTCGACGGCCTTCTCGATGCCGCGCTTGAGCGCGAGCGGGTTGGCGCCGGCAGCGACGTTCTTCAGTCCCTGACGGACGATCGCCTGGGCGAGCACGGTCGCCGTGGTGGTGCCGTCGCCGGCGACGTCGTTGGTCGCGGTCGCGACCTCACGGACGAGCTGGGCGCCCTGGTTCTGGAAGACGTCCTCGACCTCGATCTCACGCGCGATCGTCACACCGTCGTTGGTGATCGTCGGAGCGCCGAACTTCTTGTCGAGGACGACGTAACGGCCCTTCGGGCCGAGCGTGACCTTGACGGCGTTGGCAACCGCATCGACGCCGATCTCCAGCGCCTTGCGAGCCTCTGCCTCGTACTTCAGTTCCTTGTGTGCCATTTCTTCTTTCGGTTCGCTGTGGTTCGCCGGGGTCCTACTGAACCTTGGCCAGCACGTCGGACTCACGGAGGACGAGCAGCTCTTCGCCGTCGACCTTGATCTCCGTGCCGCCGTACTTGCTGTAGAGGACCTCGTCACCCTCCGCCACGTCGAGCGGGGTGCGCTTGCCGGTGTCCTCGTTGAGCTTGCCGTCGCCGACGGCAAGGACCTTGCCCTTCTGCGGCTTTTCCTTCGCGGTGTCGGGGAGGACGATGCCGCTCGCGGTCGTCTCTTCCTCCTCGATGGCCCGCACGATCAGCCGATCGCCAAGTGGCTTGAGCTTCATCGATGCAACCTCCAGGGGTGTTTCCGGGTCTTGACCCTGGCACTCTCAGTCGGAGAGTGCCAATGGGTTGAATATAGCCGCTCTGATCACAGATGCGCAAGCCGATTTTGGCACTCTCATGCGCAGAGTGCCAACCAGCGGCCCGCGCGCGGAGCCGATCGTCGCGGGCGAGCCCTCGGAACCAGGCGGCAGCGCGCGAGTGTGACGGCGCCGCGGCTGGGGCATAGTGTGGGTGATGGTGCGTCACACGAGGCGGTCGGGCCCCGCCCTCCCCTGGAGGCTCGTCTGGCTTGCGCTGGGGCTGATCGCGTTCACGGCGCTGGTGGCGCTCGTCGCCGTCGCGCTCGCCGCCCCCGCGGGCGCAGCTGCCGGCACGACGACCTGCCCGAGCAGCGATCGCACGCAGGCGATCAGCTCGCGCCCGGGCGCGCGCAGCTCGCTCGTGCCGCCGGGCGCCCGGCAGCTGCTGATCTGCCGGTACAGCGGCCTTGAGTCGCAGCTGCCGCGGCCCTTCACCCTGCTTGCGAGCGCGCTCGTGAAGAGCCCGAGCGAGGCTCAGCGCGTGGGGCGGGAGCTGAACGCCCTGCCGCCGCCGCCCCCGTACGCCTTCTGCCCCGCCGACTTCGGCGATGCGCTCGTGGTGCACGTCCTCTACGCCTCGGGAGCCGGGGATCCGGTGACGATCGAGCTGTCGGGCTGCCGGACCGTCAGCAACGGCCTGCGCACGGCCTGGAGCGGCGCGGTCACGACGCGTCTGGCGGCGCTGGCGCCGCCGCCGCGACAGGCCCGCCTCACCGGCCGGGTTCAGGTCTGTGGCGGTCCGGCACCGGGGACCTGCCGCGTCGAGACGCCCACGTGGTGCGAGTCGACGCCGACGTCGTGCCTGAAGGCCGACCGTGTCGCGATCGTCAGCGATGCCCGGGCCCGGATCGTGGTCGCGCTGTCAGACGGGCGCTTCGGGCCCGTCGCCGTGCCGCCGGGGCGCTACACCGTCGAGCTGCTCGGCGACAACTCGGTGGTGAGGGGACACGTGCTGCTGACCGAGCAGATCGCGCTCGCCGCGGGCGAGACCGGAACGGTCGAGTTCGGATTCGACGTGCCCTGACGGGGGCGCGCCGTGAGCGTAGGGGCGGTGCCGGGGCCGATCAGTTGTTGGCGCCGCCGAGACCGTGGATGCGGTCACGCAGCTCCGGCGGGTTCTCGATGATCTGCGAGAAGCGGACGACCGTCACCGTGTCGTCCATCGCGACCTTGCGGCCGTAGATCTGCTCGAGGAAGTGGACCATCTCGTCGACCCGGCGGAACTCCGGGTTGTCGTGCTCGATGTCCCGCGGCGAGAGGTCCTGGACGCGCTTGACCTCGACCTGGTCGATCACGGCGCTGAAGATCTTCTCCCGCGGCGAGTGCTGGTAGCCGATCGTGACCAGCACGCAGTCGTTCTTGCGGTACTTGTGGGACTTGTCGCCGAGCCGGATGGTCGCGGTCTTGCGCCCGCGCCGCAGCTGGTCGGCGAACACCGAGGAGTAGAAATTCAGGACGCGCACGGACGCCAGCCTACAGGTCGGGCAGGCGGCGGCGACAGTGCGCCTCGCGACGATCTCGCGCTCGCCTGGGTAGGTCAGCTCGGTGACGGCCTCGCGCAGCGGCATCCAGCGCGCCTCCTCGATCTCGTGATCGTGATCGGACGGGTCTCCGTCGCGGTATTCGAACAGGAAGAATGCGACCGTCTTCGCGACCTCCCTGCCCCGGCGCTCGTACGTGTAGGTGACCTCGCCGAGCGAGTCGATCAGCTCGCCGGATACGCCGGCCTCCTCGCGAACCTCGCGCACAGCCGCGGCCTCCGCGGTCTCGCCGTGGTCGGGATGGCCCTTCGGCAGACCGAGCACGCGCTCGCCCCGCGAGCCGCGCTTCACCGGAACGATCACGACGATCTGATCGCCGCGGACGACCACGCCGCCGGCCGAGAACTCCTCCCGCACAGGACCATGCTCCGGGCTGGAGCCCGCGTGCGGGCTCGGCCGGAGCCCGCACGCGGGCTAGTAGACATACCGCTCCAGGGCGCCGGGTCGTGGACGACGAGCCTGCCGCGCCCCTGCGTGATGATCCCCTGACGCTCGAGCTCCGCGAGGAAGCGGCTCGCCGACTCGCGCGAGGACCCGGCGAGCTGCGCGAGCTCGGCCTGGGTAGCGGTGATCAGGACGTCGCCGGCGTCCGCGCGTCTCGACCGCGCGCCGCGACGATCTCGCCGAGGACTGACGCGACCCGGCTCTGGACGGTCTGGAACGACTGGCGCGCGAGCCGATCGTTGGTCTCGCGGAGCCGGCGGGCGAGCCCGGACAGCAGCTTGATCGCGATCTCGCGGCTGCTCGCGGATCAGACGACGCATGTCGGGCCGAGGATCGCGACCGTCTCGGTCTCCTCCAGCGTCTCGATGGTCGCCGACCGACGCTCGTTGTCGAACATCGCGAGCTCCCCGAAGATGTCGCCGGGCCCGAAGTTCGCGAGGGTGATCGTGCGGCCGTCGAGATGGACCCGAACCGCACGCGCGCGGCCACGGCGAACGATGTAACAGGTGTCGCTGTCGTCGCCCTCGCGGAAGACCACCTCGCCCGCCACGAAGCGGCGCGGAACCGCCACCTCGGCGAGCCGCTCGAGATCTGGCTCTGGGAGCCCGCCGAACAGCGGCACGCGGCTCAGGAGCGCGATCGTATCCTCGCTCGAAGCGACCACCCTCGGTTCATAGCACACAGCGCCCGGCAGCGCCGGTCAGGCGACGTCGAGCGCGTGCTCGCGACGGCGGCGGCGGACCCAGTACGCGATCCAGGCGGCCAGCGCGACGACGAGACCGAACGGGATCAGGGCCGCGAGCACGATCAACGCGACGCCGGCGGCGACCGTCAGCACCTTGACCGCGTCATGGGCGGCCTTGCCGATCGTGAAGCCCTTCGACGGGGTCGCGTGATGCGCAACCGGCACGACGATCGGCCCGGCGTTGATCTGCAAGCTCAGCGCGCTGTAGCTGATCCTGCCGTTGAGGCCGTTGAGCGTGGCCTCGTCGCTGCTGATCGATGCCTCGGCGTCGTGGATCTGGGCCGTGAGGCTGTCGATCTGAGTCTCCGTATAGGCCTTCGCGAGCTGCTTGAGGAGCGAGGTCCGCAGCGCCCGCGCATCCGCGAGGGCGCGCTGGTCGTTCAGGTACTCGCTGTTGACGTCCTGGGTGGCGTCGGTTCGCGAGGACACGACCGCATAGCGCAGCTCGGACAGGCGGGTCATCGTCTCCTGGAGGTTCTGGGACGGGATGCTCAACGAGAAGGTCGCGTAGCCGCCGTCGCCGGCGGTCACCGACGAGCTCTTGACGATGCCGTTCTCCTCACCGACGACGTCGAAGACCTCCTGCGAGACGTCGTCGAGGCGCGAGTCCGGCGCCGTCAGCTGGAGCTGGGCGGACTGGACGGTCTTGCGGCCGTTGTCGACCGGGGCGGGCGAGGCGACCGCAGAGGTCGTGGGGGCGAAGACGTCGGGTGGCGATGGCGCCGACGCGGACGCATGCGACGGCGTGCTCCTGGCCGGCTGCCCGCTGTTGGCCGGGGTGCCACTGGAGCCGCCCCCGGCCGACGACACACCGCCGAACCCGGACGAGGTACCGGCGGTCGCCGTGACCCCCGCCGCCGCCGGCGGCGACGCGACCGTTCGCGCGAACGACTTCGCGTGGGGCGCGGTCGCGGCAGTCGAGGTGCCGGCGGCGTTCAGAGTCGTGTAGATGGCCGGCGAGCCGTTGTTGTCGGCGATCACGATCACGCCGACCGCGACCGCGGCCGCGGCGGCGAAGCCGGCGCCGAAGAGCGAGCCCATGCGCAGCGCCGAGCGGCGGCGCCGGCGCGGCGGTCGCGCGCCGCCGTCCGGAGCGGGGTGGGACTCCGGAGCAAAGCGGCGCGCGACGCGCGCGTCGAGCCCCTGCGCGAACTCGGGCGTGATCCGCGGCCGCTCGTCGGCAAGCAGCAGCGTCAGCTCGGCGAGCTCCGCATGGCGCGGGTCGACGCGCAGCCCGAGCAGGGCTGCGTCGATCGCCTCGAGCTCCTCGAGCACTTCGGGATCGGGTGGAAGCCCTTCAGACTTGCGCATTGACTGCCTTCCTCAGCTTCTGGACGGTGCGGTGCAGGATCGTGCCCGCGTTGGATTCGCTGACCCCGAGCACGTCGGCGAGCTCGGCATTGGTCAGCCCGGCGTGGAACTTGAGTGCGATCAGCTCGCGGTCGCGTGCCGACATGCCCTCGAGCGCAGTGCGCACCGCCGTGCGCCGCAGGAGCACGTCGTCATCCTCGAACGGCTCAGCCTCGTGGGAAGCGTCCTCCGGGTCGACGACGAGGGCCGCCTGCCGCTTGCGGCGGCGGAGCTCGTCGAGCGCCGCATTGCGGGCGATCCCGAACAGCCACGGACGCTCCTCGCCGCGGTTGCGATCGAAGGTCCGGCGCCGGCGGTAGGCGCGCTCGAACGCGAGCGCAGTCACGTCCTCGGCCGCCGCCCGGTCGTGCAGCAGCGTCATCACGTACGCGTACACGTCGTCGCGGTTCTCGCGGTACAGCTGCTCGAACCGGGCCCACGCGCTGCGCTCGTCGCTCCTCGCAGCTCCCAAGATCATCGTCACACCCTCACTACGCGCGCGGCCGGGATCGATCACGCACGATCATCAGGCGAGCGCTGCGAACAGGCGCGGATCGTTGCTGATCACGCCGGTCACGCCGAGCGCCGCGAGCCTGTGGATCTGCTCGGCCTCGTCGACGGTCCAGACGTAGAGCTCGCCGCCGGCGCGGTCGATCGAGGCGACCAGTGTGGGAGTCACGAGGCGCCAGTGGGCCATCAGCGCGTCGCAGGAGCCGGCCCTGATCGCCGCGGCGGCGCGGTAGGGCAGCAGCGCGCGGACGACCGCGAGCAGCGCGAGCGCCGCCGGCTCCAGCGCGCGGCGGCGGAACGGGTCGCGGCGGAGCTTCGGCACCGACCAGCCGAGCCGCAGGCCCGGTTCGAGGCGGCGGATGACGTCGAGGCTCTCGCGGTACTGACTCGAGATCAGAGCGCGCTCGAGCAGGCCCCGCGAACGGAGCGCCTCGACGACCTCCAGCTCGTATCCGGGCAGCTTCAGATCGACATCGAGCTCGACGGCAGCGAAGCCCGGCGAGGCGAGATGATCAAGCCCCTCGGCGAGCGTGTGCGCGCGGCGGTCCCGCGCGTCGCGCCAGTCGTGCGCGAGCAGCAGCGTGACGTCGCGCCAACGGCCGGCGCGACCGGCGACCTCGGCTTCGGGGACGGTCATCGTCTGCGCCGGCGGTGCGGGCACGACGTCGAACTCGATCATGTCGACCCCGGCCGCCAGCGCCGCGTCGAAGCTCGCGGGCGTGTTCCCGGGCACGATCAGATCGGCGCCCTTGTGACCGACCCGCACAAGCCGGCGGTCGCGGACGTCCGACGCCCCCGGCACGCTCACGTCTGGCATCCCGGGCACCAGTACGTGATCCGGTTGGCGTCGCCCTGGGGGGCCGCCTCGATCGCGCGGCCACAGCGCGGGCATGGCCGGCGCTCCTTGCGGTAGACCTGCTCATGCGCGAAGCGCGGCCCGCGCGTCCCCGAGCGCAGCATGCGCGGCCTGGCGCCGTCGACGATCGCGGTCGCCTCGGCGTCGGTGACCTCGCGAACGCGCCGCCACGGTGAGACGCCGGCCTCCCAGCAACCCTCGCTCTTCCAGATGTTGCCGATGCCGGCGAGCGTCCGCTGGTCGAGGACGGCGTCGCCGATCGGGCGGGTCGGGTCGTCCTGGCGCAGGCGCGCGAGAAAGCGGCCGTAGTCGAACTCGGGCGCGAGCACGTCGGGCCCGAGCGCGGCGAGGCGCAGGTCGAAGCGCGAACGGCTCTCGGTCATCAGCTCGAGCACCGGGCCGTCGAACTCGACGATGTCGGAGCCGCCGCGCGAGAGCACGAGCCAGGCCCGCGCCGGCGAGCGGCTCCAGCGGGCACCCGGCGCGTAGATCCCCCAGGCGCCGGTCATCCGCAGGTGAGAGTGGAGCACGAGATCGCCCTCGAACCGCACGAACAGGTTCTTGCCGTGCGTGTCGATCCGCTCGACCGCCCGGCCGCGCAGGCGCTCGGGCCAGCGCGTCCGGCCCGGGGAGCCGCGCAGCGCGCCCGGCCGACCGGAGGGCATCTCGACCGCGTCGGGAACGAAGCCCTCGAGCACCGGCCGCATCCGCGTCGCGGCCCACAGGATCGTGTCTCCCTCAGGCATCGGCCCGCGTCACGCGCTCAGCGTCAGGCGGCGCGGGCCTTCCTGGAAGCCGAGCTCGATCAGCGCCGACGCGACCGGCGAGCCGAGCGCCGGCCCGCCGTCGACCCTTCTCGAGCGCGAGCCGCCTGATCCGGCCGGAGCGGACGAACTCGACGAGCGCGGCCAGCGACGGGGCGAAGCGGGGATCCGAGGCCGGCACGAGCGTCACGCAGCGCGCGCCCGCTGCGCTCCAGATAGAGGATCGGCTGACCGCCGCAGAGCACCACGTGCGCCCCCGCCTGGCGGGCAGGGGCGCGCCCCTCCGGGCGCGCGGGCCACGCCAGCGCTGCTCCATATGGTTGCGCCGGGTCGACCGCCGAGAGCACGAGCGGTGCGTCCTCCCCGGTGCGCTGCTCGCGCAGGCGCTCGACGGCACCGGGCAGCGCGAACTGGGCGCCGCCGAGCCCCTCGACGAAGTAGCCGCGCCGCGCGATCCCGAGCGTCTCGAGCTGCGTCAGCTCCGAGTAGATCGCGCTGAAGCCGCCCGCGATCCCCTCGGCGAGCACCTGCTCGCGGGTCAGGATGCCGTGGCGCTCGAGCAGCAACTCGGCGAGCGCCCGGCGGCGCGCGACCGGGTCGGTCCCCGCCCCGAGCAGCGGCGCGGTCAGCGACCAGCGCCCCTGGATCCGACCCGAGCCGGCCCGCGCGGCGTAGCGCGTGCGCGCCGAGAAGCGCCCAGCGCCTGCCCGCAGCGCTCGCTGTGCCGTCTCCCGGGCGAGCGACAGCCGCGGCGCGCGCAGCGGCGCGAAGGCGTCGTTGGTCACCTCTCCCGCCCAGACGAGATCCCAGAGGGCCTCCTGCAGCTCCTCGTTCGGGACGGCGGTGATCTCCGCGAGCAGGTCGGAGAAGAAGCAGGCGCCGCGCGCGAGCCGCTCCCTGATGTGACCATGCGCCGGTCCCTCGGGAATCGCCGCCGGCCTGCCGGCCGGCGGCCCCAGCAGGGTGAGGTCGTCGCGGAAGTAGAGGGCGACCCGGCCACTCGAGCGCCCGATCGGGCCGGCCCCGACCCAGACGATCTCCCCGGCGGCGCAGAGTTGATCGAGCCATGACGGCGAGTAGGCGCCGACGCGCCGCGGGAGCACCTCGCGCTCCCAGACATCGGGCGCGAGCGCGGCGCCCTGGAGCGCAACGAGCACGTCGCGCAGGCGGTCGACGCCCGCCCCGGCGGCCTGGTGGCGATCGATGCCGTGCCAGCCGGGAAGGAAGCGGGCGAGCGAGCGCTGATCGACCGGTTCGACCTCCTTGCGCAGAACCGCGAGCGAGGCGCGGCGCAGCCGCCGCAGGACCTCGGGATGACACCACTCGCGCTCGGACCCTCCCGGACGCAGCTCGCCGCGGACGAGCTCGCCGCCACGTTCGAGCAAACCGAGCACGGCGGCGCAATCGACGCCGTAGCGCACGCGGGCCTCGGCGGTCGTGAACGGCCCGTGGGTCGCGGCGAAGCGCCTGACGACGAGGGCGAGCGCGCCGGGCACGTCCTCGAGGAAGGTCTCCGGCAGACCACCCGGCGGGGCGGCGCCGAGCGCGTCGCGGTAGAGCCCCGCGTCAGCTGCGGCGATCCAGCGCTCCTCGCCGGCGACGCGCACGCGGATCGCGCGCCGTTCACCCGCGAGCGCGGCCAGCATCGACTCGGCGTCGACGCCGGCGAGCACGCGAGCTGCGACCTCCGTGGCGGTGAGGTCGCCGAGCTCGCGAAGCATGTCGTGCAGCGTGTCGCGAGTCGCGACCGTGCGGTGCTCGGAGAGCCATTGCAGATCGGCCTCGACGGCGGCGAGCGCGCCCGGATCGATCAGGTCGCGGAGCTCCTCCTGGCCGAGCAGCTCGCGCAGCAGATCGCGGTCGAGCGACAGCGCCGCCGCGCGCCGCTCGGCATTCGGCGTGTCGCCCTCGTACATGTACGTCGCGACGTAGTCGAACAGCAGCGACGAGGCGAACGGCGAGGCGGACTGAGTCTCCACCTCGACGAGCGAGATCTCGCGGCGATGCAGCCGCCGCAGCAGGTCGGTCAGCCCGGGCAGGTCGAGGACGTCGCGCAGACACTCGCGGTAGGTCTCGAGGATGATCGGGAAGTCGGCGTACTTGCGGGCGACCTCGAGCAGCGTCTGCGACTTCAGCCGCTGCTGCCAGAGCGGCGTGCGCCTCCCCGGCCGCGCGCGCGGGATCAGCAGGGCTCGGGCCGCGTTCTCGCGGAAACGAGCCCCGAACAGCGCCGAGGCCGAGAGCTCGGCGACGACGAGCTCCTGGAGTTCGTCGGGGTCGATCATCACGAGCTCGGCCCCGGGAGGCGTCTCGGCGTCGGGGAGGTGGACGATGATCCCGTCGTCGGACCAGATCGCGTCCGACTCGAGCCCGAGCTCCCCGCGGATCCGCGCCCCGAGGGCGAGGCCCCAGGCGGCGTGGACGCGGCCGCCGAAGGGCGAGAGGATGCAGAGCCGCCAGTCGCCGATCTCGTCGCGGAAGCGCTCGATCACGATCGCCCGGTCCGAGGGGATCACCCGGGTCGCGTCGCGCTGCTCGCGCAGGAACTCGACGAGATTGCGCGCGGCGCGCTCGTCGAGGTCGTAGTCCGCGGCGAGCTCTGCGGGCTGCCGGTCGACGGCCCAGCGGGCGAACGCCCCGATCGCCTCGCCGAGCTCGCGCGGGCGCCCGACGCTGTCGCCCTTCCAGAACGGAACGGCACCCGGGAGTCCCGGCGCGGGCGTGACGATCACCCGGTCGCGTCCGATCTCCTCGATCCGCCAGGTCGACGCGCCGAGCAGGAACGTCTGACCGGGGCGGGCCTCGTAGACCATCTCCTCGTCGAGCTCGCCGACGCGGCGGCCGTCGGGCAGCGTGACCGCATAGAGGCCGCGGTCCGGGATCGTGCCGGCGTTCGTTACGGCGAGCTGGCGAGCGCCTGGGCGCGCGCGGACCGTCCCCGCGAGGCGGTCCCAGATGATCCGCGGACGCAGCTCGGCGAACTCGGAGCTGGGGTAGCGTCCGTCGAGCATGTCGAGGACGTTCTCGAAGACCGCCCGGGTCAGCTCTGCGTACGAGTAGGTGGCGGTGATCAGCGCGTACAGCCGCTCGATCTCCACCGGCTCGTCCTCCGGCGCGGCGGCGGCGATCGCGACGATCTGCTGCGCGAGCACGTCGAGCGCGTTGCGCGGAACGACCGTCGTCTCGATCGCACCCTCGCGCATCCGCCGGACGACGACGGCACACTCGAGCAGGTCGGCGCGGAACTTCGGGAAGATCCGGCCGCGGCTGATGTCGCCGACGTTGTGCCCGGCGCGGCCGATCCGCTGCAGTCCGCGCGCGACCGACTTGGGCGACTCGACCTGGATCACGAGGTCGACGGCGCCCATGTCGATCCCCAGCTCGAGCGAGGAGGTCGCGACGAGGCAGGGCAGCTCGCCCGCTTTCAGCAGCTCCTCGACGATCGTGCGTTCCTCGCGCGCGAGCGAGCCGTGGTGGGCGCGCGCGATCGTCGTGGGGGGTGCGGGGTCGGACTGGTTCGCGAGCTCGTTCAGTCGCAGCGCCAGTCGCTCGGCGCTGCGGCGGTTGTTGACGAAGATGATCGTCGAGCGGTGCTCGCGGACGAGCTGGAGGAGCTCCGGGTAGATCGCGGGCCAGATCGACCGGCGCGTCGCCTCGGTGCCGCCGGCGAGCGGATCGAACTCGACTCGGTCCCCACCCACGCTGTCATCGGGCTCGACCATCGACTCGACCGGCACCTGGATCCGGAGGTCCAATTGCTTGCGCACGCCGGCGTCGACGACGCGGCAGCTGCGGCGCGGGCCGACCATGAACTTCGCGACCTCCTCGAGCGGATTCTGGGTCGCGCTGAGGCCGATCCGCTGCGGTTCGCCGGCCGCCCTCGCGCTCAGGCGCTCGAGCGTCAGCGCCAGATGCGAGCCGCGCTTGGTCGCGGCGACCGCGTGGATCTCGTCGACGATGCACCAGCGGGTCGCCTCGAACAGGCGCTGGGCCTGACCGGTCAGCATCAGGTACAAGGACTCGGGCGTCGTGATCAGGATGTCCGGCGGCTGTTTGAGCATCGCCGCGCGGTCCTTCTGCGGTGTGTCGCCGGTTCGCACGCCGACGCTCAGCTGCGCTCCGATCCCGCGCAGCGGGACGCGCAGGTTGCGGTCGATGTCGTAGGAGAGGGCCTTCAGGGGCGACACGTACACGAGCGAGACGCCGGTCGCGTCGCGGCGATCCTCGCGCGCGAGCGCGTCGATCGCCCACAGGAAGGCCGCGAGTGTCTTGCCCGACCCGGTCGGCGCGCTCAGCAGGACGTGCTCGCCCGAGGCGATCGCCGGCCACGCCTGCGCCTGGGCCTCAGTCGGCCGCTCGAACGCGCGCTCGAACCACTCGCGCGTCGTGTCACTGAAAGCGTCGAGCACCGAGACCGTGGGCACCCTGCCGAGCGTAGCGGCCGGTCGTGTCTAGACGATGCGGTTGCGCAGGATGCCGATCCCGTCGATCTCGAGCTCGACCACGTCGCCGACCGCAAGCCAGCGATCGTCGCCGTGCTCGAGGATGCAGCCCCCGCCGACCGTGCCCGAGCCGATCACGTCTCCGGGCAGCAGACCCGGCGTGTTGCGCGCCGCCGCGGCGAGCAGCTCCTGCCACGAATAGTGCATCCCGCCGGTGCGGGACTCGGTCCGGACCTCGCCGTTGACCCGCGCGACGGCTCGCATGTCGAGGTCGCGCGGCAGCTCGTCGAGGGATACGAGCACGGGGCCGAGCGCGGTCGCGAAGTCCTTGCCCTTCGCGGGGCCCAGCCCGACCTG
Organism: uncultured Solirubrobacterales bacterium; assembly: GCA_963705995.1. GTDB lineage: Bacteria > Actinomycetota > Thermoleophilia > Solirubrobacterales > Solirubrobacteraceae > Palsa-465. The sequence continues at coordinate 35,902 of CAVPLN010000030.1, read as the reverse complement.
GCTCTCGAGCGCCTGCAGGTCTCGCGCAGAGAAGTCGTTCATGATCGTGAAGCCCTCGGGCCGGCCGTCGGCACCGATCACGCAGGCGAGCTCCAACTCGTAGTCGAGCTTGGCGGTATCCGCGGGTTTGCGGATCTCGCCACCGTCGCCGACCACGGTCGCGGGGTTCGAGAAGTAGAAGACCGGCAGCTGGTACCAGGCCGGCGGCACGTCCAGGCCACGATTCGCGCGGGCCCGGCGGACGTGCTCCTCGAACGCGAAGAAGTCGCGGATCGAGGGTGGCCTGCCGTCCGGATAGGTACGCCTCATCGCGCCACCTTCATCGCACGAACAGCGTCGAGAGCACGACCTCGGTCACGGTCCGAGTGACCCCGTCGGTCGCGCGGATCCGTTCGAGCGCCAGCTCGAGGTCCTTCGTGTCCCTGGCCATCACGTGCAAGAGGGCGCTCGCCTCGCCGGCGACGGTGTGGGCGCTGACGACGCATGCCTCGCCCTCGACCGCGCGCTTGATCGCCTCGCCCGGCATGTCGCCCTTGCAGAACAGGTCGACGAACGCCTCGGCGTGCCAGCCGAACGCGCGCTGGTCGATCACGGCCGTGTACCCCGCCAGCACCCCGTCGCGCTCGAGCCGGTCCACGCGGCGTTTGACCGCTGGGGCCGAGAGATGAACGTGCGCTCCGATGTCCTGAAAGGAGCGGCGCGCGTTCTCGCGGAGCAGCGCAACGATTGTGCGGTCGATCTCGTCCATACGGGTCCAGAATCGGTGCCTCACGCAATATATCGCCGTTGCATGGTCACCGCGAGCAGCGGATCATTGCGGGATGACGACCACCCAAGAACTCCCACGCACAGCCGCCCCTGCGGACGATCTGATGCCGGTCCACGGGATCGACCACCTGGAGCTGTACGTGGGCAACGCCGCGCAGGCCGCCTATTACTACGTCCACGCCTTCGGTTTCACCGAGACGGCGTACCGCGGGCTCGAGACCGGCAGCCGCGATCGCGTCTCGCACGTGCTCGAGCAGGGGCGCATCAGGCTCGTGCTGACGGGCACGCTGACCGGCGATGATGAGATCGCCAACCATCACAAGCTTCACGGCGACGGCGTGATCTCGATCGCGCTCAGCGTCCCCGATGCGACGGCTGCCTACGAGCATGCCGTCTCGCGCGGGGCCCGCGGGCTCGAGACTCCGCACGAGCGCTCGGACGAGCACGGTCGCGTCCGCCTGGCGTCCGTCGCGACCTACGGCGAGACCCGGCACCTGTTCGTCGAGCGCGCCGAATACCGCGGCGGCTTTCTGCCCGGTTTCGAGCACCGTGCGGAAGCTCCTCGCACGCCGTCCGGCCTGCTCGTCGGCATCGACCACGTCGTCGGCAACGTCGAGCTCGGGCACATGAACGAGTGGGTGGGCTACTACGAGCGCGTCTTCGGCATGACCGAGCTGATCCACTTCAGCGACAAGGCGATCTCGACCGAGTATTCGGCGCTGATGTCGAAGGTGGTCACCGACGGTTCCGGCCGGATCAAGTTCCCGATCAACGAACCTGCCCAGGGCAAGCGCAAGTCACAGATCGAGGAGTACCTCGACTTCTATCGCGGCGCCGGCGTGCAGCACATCGCGCTGACGACCACGGACATCGTCAGGACGGTGACCGAGCTCGGCGAGCGCGGCGTCGAGTTCCTCCCGATCCCGGAGGCCTACTACGCAGACGTCCCCGAGCGCGTGGGCGAGATCGAGGAGAGCCTCGCCGACCTTCGACGGCTGGGGATCCTCGTCGACCGCGACGACGAGGGTTACCTCCTGCAGATCTTCACGAAGGCGGTCGGCGACCGTCCGACGGTGTTCTTCGAAGTGATCGAGCGCCATGGGGCTCGCGGTTTCGGCGAGGGCAACTTCAAGGCCCTGTTCGAGGCGCTCGAGCGCGAGCAGGACAAGCGAGGCAACCTCTGATGCGCTACGAGCAGCGCGGCCAGATCCCGGCGAAGCGACACGTCGCGGTCCGCGACAACGGGATCCTCCTGACCGAGGAGGTGATGGGCTTCGAGGGATTCTCGGGCAACGAATCGATCCTGTACCACCTGCACCCGCCGGTGCGCGTGTTCGAGATCGGCGAGTTCGAGCCGTACGAGCGCGAGCAGTGGGTACCCGAGGCCCATCGTCACCACCTCCTCGACACGCACGGAGTCGAGCGGTGCGGCGACCCGATCAAGGGGCGCAGGATCCTGATGTACAACGACGACGTCGAGATCGGGATCTGCGCTCCGAGCGAACCGCAGGAGTACTTCTTCCGCAACGGCGAGGGCGACGAGGTGATCTTCGTCCACGAGGGATCTGGCGAGCTGGAGACGATCTTCGGGACGCTGCCGTACCGCCGTCACGACTACGTCGTGATCCCGCGATCGACCACCTACCGGTTCAAACCGAACGGTGAGCAGCTGTGGCTGACGTTCCATACCCCCGGCGAGATCGAGACGCCGAAGCGCTATCGCAACCGCTACGGGCAACTGCTCCAGCACGCCCCGTACTCGCACCGGGACTTCCATCCCCCGGCGAGGCTGGCGACCCACCGCGAGCGCGGCGAGTTCGATCTCGTCGTCCGCGCTCGCCGCGGCTACCAGCACTACAAGCTCGATTACCATCCGCTCGACGTTGTCGGCTGGGACGGATACGTCTACCCGTACACGTTCAACGTCGAGGACTTCGAACCGATCACGGGCCGTGTCCACCAACCACCGACCGTCCATCAGACGTTCGAGGGCCCACAACTTCGTGATCTGCTCGTTCTGCCCGAGGATGCTCGACTGGCAGGACGGAGCGATCCCGATCCCCTACAACCACTCGAACATCCAGTCCGAGGAGATGATCTACTACGTCTCCGGAGACTTCGGCTCGCGCAAGGGAGTCGGAGCCGGCTCGATCACCCTGCATCCCTCGGGCCTCCCGCATGGGCCGCAACCGGGCCTCGCCGAGAAGTCGATCGGAGCGAAGTTCACCAACGAGCTGGCGGTCATGTGCGACACGTTCAGGCCGCTGCGGCTGACACCGCTGGCGGCTGAGCTCGACAGTGACACCTACCCGCTGTCGTGGGCGCCGGCGATGGAACCGAGCCGTTGATCACATGTTCGAGGAAGCCCAGCTCTACGCACCCGTCACGACCGGGGCCGACGGGTCGGTCACGGTCCACCTCGCCGAGGATCACCCCGGCTACGGCGATCCGACCTACCGCGAGCGGCGTAACCAGATCGCCGCGCTGTCGCTGGACTGGGAACCGTACGCCCCGATTCCACACGTCGACTACACCGAACAGGAGCAGGAGGTCTGGCGCACCGTCAGTCGCGAGCTGGCGATCAAGCACGAGCGGCTTGCGTGCGCCGAGTGCCTCGACGCGATGGCGAGCCTCGATCTGCCCAGAGATCACATCCCCGAACTCGACGAGGTCGGGGCGCTGCTGCGGCCGCTCACCGGCTTCGAATACCACCCCGCGCCCGGCCTGGTCCCGTTCGAGCTCTTCTATGGATCGCTCGCCGAGGGCGCGTTCAACTCGACCCAGTACATCCGGCATCACGCGATGCCGCTGTACACGCCCGAGCCGGATCTGATCCACGAGGTGATCGGCCATTCGGCACTCCTCGCGAGCCCGAGATTGGCCGAACTCAACCGCCAGGCCGGCCGCGCCGCGCGAAGGCTCGAGACGGCGGCAGGGAAGGACTTCTTCGCGAGGGTCTTCTGGTTCTCGATCGAGTTCGGCGTCGTCCGCGAAGGTGGCGAGCTGCGCGCCTATGGCGCGGGGTTGCTCTCCTCCTACGGCGAGATCGAGGAGTTCCGCCGCGCCGAGATCCGCCCGCTCGACATCGCCGAGATGGGCACACTGCAATACGACATCACCAGGTATCAGCCGATCCTGTTCGCCGCCGACGGCATCGAGCAGCTGCTCGACGTTGCCGGAAGCTTCTTCGACACCTGCGACGACGACTCGCCGGCACGCTACGTCCCCGCGGCACGCGCAGGCTGAGCGGCGGGCAGCCCGGGGGATCGCGTAAGCTGCATGGCCGAGATGGCTAATCCGGGTGAACTCGTCAAGGTCACTGGCGTCGGCGCGGACCTCGATGGAATCGTGTTCGATGCACCGAGCAGCTCCAAAGTCGTGGTCGCGGTGTTCGACCCGAGCCGCGGGCCGGTATTCCGGACGGTCCATCCGAAGACGTTGACCCCGCGCACCGAGGCGGGGCCCAACGATCGGGCGCTCCAGCTGCTGATGCGACGGACGGCGTCGCCCGTGCCCGGCGCGGCACGCGGCGCGACCCGTGGCGGGCAGGGGCGGTCCGGCTTCACGCGCGGGGCCGCACACCGCACGACCGGCAGGTAGTGCCGCGGCAGTGACCCGGCCCGGTCAGCACGACCCGGCCCGGTCAGCACGACCCGGCCCGGTCAGCACGACCCGGCCCGGTCAGCACGACCCGGCCCGGTCAGCACGACCCGCGCCAATCAGCCGACCCGCGCCGGTTCCCGGACGATCCGCAGGTTGCTCGTCCGCGCCGCGAGCCGGTCCATCGCGGCCTCGATATCGCTCGGAAGCGACTCGGTCGACCACCGCTTCCCGACGCGCCTGACCTCGCCGCGGCGCTCGAGCTGCTGGAGGCGAGCGAGCGCCCGCTCGTCACTGAGCCCCGCTTCTCGCGCGACCATCGCCGTCGAGAACGCACCCTCCATCTTGCCCAAGGCGACTCGTAGGCGATCCGGACGGCGTTCGCCGCGCCGCTCGTTCTCCGCGGGCGCGGCCGAAGCGGGAGGCTCGGCCGGCGCCGGAGCGGGCTCGGGTGCGGGCGCCAATTTGCGCCCGATCGACTCGTCATCTCCAAGGCGGGCTCGACAGCCGGCACACACGACGACCGGATCACGCCCGGCCAGACGGACAACCTCGAACCGCCGCCACCCGCGACCCGTGCGGCACGCGCCGCAGCGCCGCCCAGCGCGCTCGATCTCGTTCAGATCTTCGTTCTGATCCTCGTTCAACACCGACATTCTCCCCCCACCATAGAACGTCGAGCGCGGAAACACAGTCAAGCCTGCGATCGAGGCTGGAATCCACCACAGATTTCTTGGCTCCGACGACTTGACTCTGTGGCGCAGAGTGGCCTACTCTGCGGTGCAGAGTTCTCTGTGCCGCACTGATCAGGGAGACCGAAAGACAGGCCCGGCGCGAGCTGGATCTCGCGAGCCCCGGGATCATCGCGTGGCTGCGCCGCGCCTGACGGGAGGCGGATGAGCACCGAGACACTCGACCCGCTGATCCACGTCCCGGCGCGGCTGCGGATCATCGTCACGCTGGCGGCGCTGCCCGTCGGCGACGCCCTGTCATTCACGCGCCTGCAGGACATGATCGGCCTGACGCCCGGCAACCTCGGAATGCACCTCAAGAAGCTCCAGGACGCCGGCTACCTGCGCAGCGAGAAGGTCATCAACGGCGCCGCGTCGCGCACGTCGGTCACACTGACCAGCCGAGGCCGCGCGGCGCTCGATGCCTACCTGGAGGCGCTGCGCGACCTCCTCGGCGGAATTGACACCGGGCCGCCGCACCGTATGTTGATAGAGAGATCATCGAACATCGAGGAGGGGGAGTGAAGGCTCTCGTCAAGGAGCGGGCCGAGCCCGGGCTCTGGCTTCGAGACGTCGAAGTTCCGGAGGTGGGACCGGACGACGTTCTGATCCGCGTGGCGCGCACGGGGATCTGCGGGACCGATCTTCACATCCACCGGTGGGACGAGTGGGCCGCGCGGACCGTCCCGGTCCCGCTCGTGATCGGGCACGAGTTCGTCGGCGAGATCGTCGAGGTCGGCTCGAGCGTGCGCAGCCACGCGGTCGGGGAGATCGTCAGCGGCGAGGGACACATCGTCTGTGGCCGCTGTCGCAACTGCATGGCGGGCAGGCGGCATCTGTGCGCGTACACCCGTGGCCTCGGCGTCGAGCGCCCGGGGGCGTTCGCCGAGTACGTGTCGCTGCCGGAGGCGAACGTCTGGCATCACCACGACGGCATCGACCGAGATGTCGCGGCGATCTTCGATCCCTTCGGCAATGCAGTCCACACCGCGATGGCCTTCCCGGTGCTCGGCGAGGACGTGCTGATCACCGGCGCCGGCCCGATCGGGATCATGGCCGCGGCGGTCGTGCGACACGCGGGCGCGCGGCACGTCGTCGTCACCGACGTGAACCCGCGCCGCCTTGTCCTCGCCGAGCGGGTGGGTGTGACCCGGACGGTCGACGTGCGTGAAGAACGCCTGACCGACATCCAGCGTGAACTCGGGATGGACGAGGGCTTCGATATCGGGCTCGAGATGTCAGGTAGCTCCGAGGCGATCCGCGACATGCTCACCCAGATGTGCCACGGCGGCCGAGTCGCGCTGCTCGGGATCCCGCCCGCCGAGGTGGCGATCGACTGGAACGAGGTCGTGTTCAAGGGACTGACCCTGCGCGGGATCTACGGTCGCGAGATGTACGAGACCTGGTACCTGATGACGGTGATGCTGGAGTCCGGGCTCGACATCCGCCCGGTGATCACGGACCGGTTCGCAGCGAGCGACTACGAGGAGGCATTCGCGGCCGCCGCGGACGGCGGCTCGGGCAAGGTGATCCTCGACTGGGAGACGATCTGATGTCCACGATCGACGAACTGCGGGCCGAGCTCTCGGAGATCCACCGAGCGGGGCTGTACAAGCGCGAGCGCGTGATCGCGACGCCACAGGATGCGCGGATCGGTCTCCGTGGTGCGCAGCCCGTGCTGAACCTGTGCGCCAACAACTACCTCGGACTCAGTGACCATCCGGCCGTGATCGCGGCCGCCCACGCGGCGCTCGATCGGTGGGGCTACGGCCTTGCCTCAGTGCGCTTCATCTGCGGCACCCAGGAGATTCACAAGCAGCTCGAGCAGCGGCTGTCCGAGTTCCTCGGCACCGAGGATACGATCCTGTACAGCTCGTGTTTCGACGCGAATGGCGGCCTGTTCGAGGTGCTGCTCGACGAGCAGGATGCCGTGATCTCGGACGCGCTGAACCACGCGTCGATCATCGACGGGATCAGGCTCTGCAAGGCGCGGCGGCTGCGGTATGCGAACAACGACCTCGAGGAGCTCGAGGCACGCCTGCAGGAGGCGGCTGGTGCACGCCGGATCCTGATCGCGACCGACGGCGTGTTCTCGATGGACGGTCATCTCGCGCGGCTCGACGCGATCTGCGAGCTCGCCGATACGTACGGCGCGCTCGTGATGGTCGACGACTCGCACGCGGTCGGGTTCGTCGGCCCAACCGGACGCGGCACGCCTGAGCACTTCGGCGTCACCGACCGCGTCGACGTGATCACCGGCACGCTCGGCAAGGCACTCGGCGGGGCGACCGGCGGCTACACAAGCGGGCGCAAGGAGATCATCGAACTGCTGCGTCAACGTTCGCGTCCGTATCTGTTCTCGAACAGCGTCTCGCCGCCCGTCGTGGCCGCGTCACTGACGGTGCTCGAACTGCTCGAGCATGGCGGCGAGCTGCGCGAGCGACTACGCGACAACACGCTTCGGTTCCGCCGCGCGATGACAGCCGCCGGTTTCGACGTGCTCCCCGGCGAACACCCGATCGCGCCGGTCATGTACGGCGACGCGAATGCCGCGGCCGCCGCCGCGGAGCGGCTGCTGGAGCTGGGCCTCTACGTGATCGCGTTCTCCTATCCGGTCGTGCCGCTCGGCCGGGCACGCATTCGCACGCAGCTGTCGGCGGCGCACACGACCGGGGACATCGACTTCGCCGTGGAGTGCTTCAAGGCGTCGCGCGAGCTCTAGCCGTCCGAGGAGGGGGGGTCAACCGGCCGAATAGACGATCGTGACGTCGGCCTCGAGCTCGCAGCTCTGATCGCTCGCCTGCGCAGCATGGGCCCGCGGGCTCGTCTGATGAGCGTGCCCGGTCACCCTCCGCGCGTGCTTCTTGGCCTTGTGCTTGGTCGACTTGGTGGGGATCGGCGTGAGCTGCGAGGCACTCGTGGAGCCGGCCGCCGTCGAGGAGCTGGGGGCGCTCGACACGCCGGACGCGGTCGGCGCGGCAACGCCCGGAGCGATCGCGACGCCGCAGTATCCGAGGTAGTCGAAGCTCTCCTCGGTGACGCTGACGACGGGCCCGAGCGTCAGCGAGAGCTGCTGCGCGACGAGCTGCGCCTTCGAGCTCGCATCGGTGATCGCGGCCGTCAGGGCCTGGTCATACGATGCCTGCTGCTGGGTGTACGTCGCGCCCGCCGGTACGCTCGCCTCGCCGCTGCCGTTCAGGCTGATCTGCCCGCTCGTCGCGCCCAGCGCCGGGCTCGCCGGGGCCAGGATCGCAAGCGTCACGGCCCCGACCAGGGCACTCCCCGCTGACTTCCACATCGCTGCTCCTTTGGTTGAGGGGTACGTGAGCACTACGTCCGCCGTGACGGCCGATCACACGCGGTCGCTCGCCCGGCCGCGGCAGATGACTCGGGTGACCGGACCAGCGCTCGCCAGGTGGCACCGAACTCGGCGTACGCGGACTCGGTCCGATCGGGTGCGGCGGTAGCGGTAGGGTTGTGGCGATGAGCTGCGTGGGGATCGTCGGCACCGGTGCGATGGGCAGCGGGTTCGCCGAGCGGCTGCTCGGCTGCGGGCACCGGGTGCGTGTCTGGAACCGCACTCGGGCGGCGCTGGATCCGTTGGTCGCACTCGGTGCGGAGGCGGGAGACTCGCCGGCCGAGGTCGCCGCCGGATCGGAGTTCGTGATCACGAGCGTCAGCGACGGGGTCGCGCTGCAGGCTGTCAGCGAGGGGCCGGAGGGGATCGCGGCTGGAGCACACACGGAGCTGATCGCGCTGGAGATGTCGACGGTCGGGCCGGACGCGATCCGCGTCCTGCGCGAGGCCCTGCCCGCGTCGACCGCGCTGCTCGACGCTCCCGTTCACGGTCCTCCCGACTCGGCGCGGGCCGGCACACTGGCGATCTTCGCGGGTGGCGACGCGCACGTGCTCGAGCAGGCCAGGCCGGTGCTCGACCTGCTCGGTCCCGTGCTCCACACCGGACCGTTGGGCTCTGCCGCCGCGACGAAGCTGATCGTGCAGACGACGCTGGTCGGCACGCTCGCGCTGCTGGGCGAGGCGCTCGCGCTCGCCGATGCGTTCAGCGTGCCCCGCGACGTGATCTTCGGGGTCCTCGCCCAGACGCCGCTGGCCGCCCAGGCCGAGCGACGACGACCGATGATCGAATCCGGCGACTATTCACCACACTTTCGCCTGTCGCTCGCGGTCAAGGACATGGACCTGGCAGCCGAAATGGCCCGCCGCGCCGGGCTGCACCTGCGGCTCGATCAGGCCGGGCGCAGCTGGATCCTCGACGCCGAGCGCGACGGCCGCGGCGAGCAGGACTACACGGCGATCATCGCGACGATCCAAGGACGCGCGCGAACGGCTCCGATCGCTCATGCCGAGGACGCCTGACGGGCGACAAACTGGGCCGATGCTGACACTGCTCTTGAACGAGGGCCACGCACCCCAGAATGCGATGGATGACCCCCGCGAGATCGAGCGTTTCCACGACCGTTGCAGCGACCTGATGCGCGAACTGCTGGACGCGCTCGCCTCCACGCCCGGGCGTCCGCGCCCGTTCCCGGAGATCGAAGACTCGATCGGCTGGCCACGCCGCCGGATCGCGAGCGTGCTGGGCGGCGTGTGGCATCTGCGGACCACCGAGTTCGCCGGACGGCGGCCCTACCGCTTTCTGGACGAGCAGCACTCCGGGTCGGGCCGGTGGGAGATGTGGATGGACACCGTCCAGGCCGAAGCCGTCCGAACGGCGTCACACCGATAGCTCGGTCTCGCCGAACGCGAGATCTGCGCTGAGCGCAGCGGGTCCTCGAGAGTCTGTACACATCCAGGCGTGACGCAGTCGCGAGGTGCATTCCAGCACGATGAGGCGCTGGTGGCGAGTCACTACGACGCCCTGGATCAGTTCTACCGCGAGATCTGGGGCATCCACGTTCACCACGGGCTGTGGGTGACCGGCGAGGAGAGCGTCGCGGACGCGACACGCGCGATGATCGATCGCGTCCTGTCCTGGGTCGATCTCGGCGAGGGGAGCACCGTGGTCGACGCGGGGTGCGGTTACGGCGGGACCTCGCGGATCCTCGCCGGCGAGCTCGGCTGTACGGTGACCGGCTTCACTCTGTCCGAAGCACAGGCCGAGTATGCGCGCCGGCTCGGCGGAGGTCCGTGCTATCAGGTGCGGTCGTGGCTGCAGAATGGTCTGCCGAGCGAGGAGACCGACGCGGTGGTGGCGATCGAGTCGATCTCGCACATGGTCGACAAGCCACTCGCGTTCGCGCAGGCCGCCCGGGTGCTGCGCCCTGGCGGCCGCCTCGTGCTCGTCGACTGGATGGGCTGTGAGACACCGTCCCGGATCCAGCGTCGCGCCCTGCTTGCGCCGATCGCGCGCGAGGGCCGCCTCCCGAGCCTCTGCACGAGCCGCGACTACGGCGCCTGCGCGCGCGATGCCGGACTCCGAGTCCTGGAGGTGGAGGACCTCGCACCCTTCGCGCCGTGGCGAACGTGGGGCATCGTCGCCCGGAGGCTCGGTCGCCGCTTGGCGACCGACGCGGCAGCGCGGCGGTACCTCCTGAGCTCAGCCAATCCCGATCGCGCGTTCGCGTTCTCGCTCGCCCGGATTCCCCTCGCGCTGCGCACCGGAACGATGCAGCTGGTGCTGATGGCCGCCGAGCGGCCATAGCTGCCGTCAGGGGTCTCGACAGAATTAGTGGCTGGATCTGACGAGCGGCTGGGCGTGGCTGGCGCCGCCGGCTCGCCGCGATAATACCTGGCGTATTTGAGGGCGAGCCGGTGGTGTCAGGCGCGTCCAGACGCCGTCAGAGACGTCACTAATTCTGTCGTGAGCCCTCAGTCGAACAGAGCGTCGAAGGCCAGGATCGCCGGCGCGCCGGATGAGTTGTAGGTCAGGACCTCGGCGGTCGTGTCGCCGGTGCCTCCGCAGGTGGTGCTCGATGCGGGGACCAGGACCTCGGCCGTGCCCGGCGTGGCTGCGTCGCCACGGATCGAGGCGACGCCGACCGTCGGGGTGGACGGGAGCTTGAAGCAGTAGCTGCCCGTCGTCGTGCCCGCTGCGACAGCCGTCACGTTCCGGCTGCTCGCGATCGCTGCCGTCGCGGTGACGCTCGCGAGTGCCGCGGTCGAGCCGCTGCACGCGTAGGTTGTCCCTGAGGCCGACGTGAAGCTCGAGCCGCCATACGGACACGAGGCACTTCCGGCGGCCAGCGCCGTCGCCGTCACGCTCGCGCCAGCCGCACCCGGCGCGCCGGTCGCGCCGGTCTTGCCGGTCGCGCCGGTCGGGCCGGTCTTGCCGGTCGGGCCGGTCTTGCCGGTCGGGCCGGTCTTGCCGGTGGCGCCGCTCCTGCCGGTCGCCCCCGCCGGTCCCTGCTGTCCCTGCGGACCGGCCGGGCCCCGCTTGTCGAAGTCGAGAGCGCGCTCACGCCGGTTGCATCTCGCCGTCGGACTGACGACCCGGAGCGCGCCGTTCGTCGTTCGGTAGCACGCGTAGACGACCCCGTGCTGGACCGGCGAGAGCGCGGCGTAGGCGCCGCCCGTCATCGCGAACACGAGCGCGAGGGTCGAGGCCACGTTCGCGTAGCTGAGGTGGATGTGCCGTCGGATCGTGCGCATGAGAGCCTCCTGCCAGGGTCATCGCCGCGCCCTGGCAGCGACCGGGTCAACCACTGAACCCGCCCGCACGGCCAAAGTTGCTCGGTCCGTGTGCCGAGGTCGCTGGGCGCCGGCGTGCGACCATGTTCGCCCGGACAGAGGATCATGATCTGGTCCGATGAGCGTGACCGTGCGTGACAACCGGGCGACGAACCGCTACGAGGTCCTGAGCGGCGGCGAGGTCGCCGGGTTCGCCGAATACGCGCTGCGCGGGCACGAGATCGCGCTGTTCAACACCGAGATCGCCGGCCGCTTCGACGGGCAGGGCCTGGGGAGCATCCTCGCCGAGGCGGCCCTCGCAGACGCTCGTGCGCGCGGGCTCAAGGTCGTCCCGACATGCGAGTTCATCGCCGGCCACATCCGCGCGCACCCCGACCGCTATCTCGACCTCGTCGTACGACGGATGCGCAAGGAGGTCATGGCCGAGCGATGAACCACGGGGCGATCACCGCCGGGCAGAGGTGCCAGAGCGTCGCGCCACGCCGCTCAGCTCGCCGCGCGGGTCCGGCCTGTGAGGTGGAGACGGGAGCTCAGGGTCCGTCTCCACCTCTTTCCTATGCGCGCCGCTCGAGTGGCCGGTGTTCAAGCGGTGCAGTGTGCTTGGTCGACGCCGAGCTCGCGGGTTGAGGGATCAAGGGGCCGAGTCGGCGAGGGTGTCCGCGGCGTAGGCGCGCTCGTCTCGCTGCAGCGTCGCTGTGTCCGTGTTCAGGGTCTGGGCGTCTGCCTGGATGGTGCTCGCGGGGGCGCTGCTCGCCGAGTCACTTGCAAGCTGTTGGAGATCGATGTGAACGACGTCGAGGTCGGCTTGGACCAGCTGGGATTCGGCCGGTCCCTCAGGTGACCCGAGCGCGGCAGTTGTCAAGGAGCCGAACAGGCCATGGGATTCGCCGAACGGGCCGGCAGTGAAGTACACCGTATTGGCCGTACCTCCGTTACCACCGTTGCCGACCGCCAGGCTCCAGAGCCCATCGATCTGGATTGGCTCGCCGTCGGGATCGCCGAGTTGGCCGAGCGGCGATCCGCTGGTCGCGTCGAACGCGTTGATCCGGCCATCGCCGAAGTTGCCGACGAGCAGCACCCGATCGCCGTTGGGAGCGCTGAGCCCGGCGAACCCCTGTGGCGCGAGCGCCAACCCCCACGGCGAGTCCAGCGGTCCTCGCGAGATCAGCCGCACCTCGCCTCCCGGGAGACCGGGGCTGCCGTCGGGATTGAAGACGTCGACGAACCCACGGTGTGGACCGGCGGCGTCGTCATGGCTGGTCGCGTCCTGACGGGCGTACGTGACATAGATCTCCCCATTGAGGGCCTGGATGTTGAACGGCGCGTAGCCGGGAGGCAGTTGCGGATCGCGGAACGCGTCCGCCGGCAGGGGCGTGACTCGGTCGAGCTTTGCGTCGTAGACCTCGATCTTCCCGTCGCGGAAGTTGGTCGCGTACAGCAGCGCCGTGCTGTTGGGGTCCGTGGCGATGATCGGCGTGCTGCTGGTCTCGATCGCCAAGCCCTTGTACACCGCTCCGGTCTGCTGGTTGGGATCGGGATTGGTGAAGTTGTTCCCAGAGTTGTCAAGAGCGATGACGGCGTGGGTGCTGACGCCGTTCGGGCCGGCGAACTGCCCCGTCGGGTCGATGCCGGGGTTCCAGCCGACGATCGTCCCGTCCTCGGTGTCGAACAGGAACACAGCCGGGGCCGACGTCGTCTGACCGATCTTGTTCGGCCCGGTGATCTGGAAGGCACCGCTCGATTGAGCCGTGTTGAACACGGTCCCCGTCGGGGCGCCACCCGTGAGCGCCACCGGGGTTGGGATGCTCACCGCCAGCGGGTTGATCGAAACGGGCGCGTTGTTTGAACCCGGGACCATGTACAGGGTTGACAGCCCCGAGTTGTTGTCGGACAGCCAGAACGGGCTGGTGGCGCTTTCCGAAATACCCCAGGGATTGACCAGGTTGGGGTCTGTCACATCCGCGACGCCCGGCAGGTCAGACACGAGGTTGGTCTGCACCACGGTGCCCGACGGAGTCGAGGTCGCGGGCGCTGCAGAGGCGCTCACCGCAATCGCGGTCAGAGAGCCAGCCGTCAGCAACCCAGCCAGGATAAGACGCGGCGGGCGTCCGGCGCCCGACAGCCATGATTTCATTGTGGGGGCTCCTTCGTCGATATCGAGATCATTCGGGTGTGATGAGAATCCGGCGATCGCGCCGCAGGCGCGCGCCAGTTCATCGCACCAGGTGGCCGATGGACACTGTCAGCGCGTCGTCTTGGACGGCGATCGACTTCAAGCGATTCGCCGCGCGCGAGCCGCCTACGCGTGCACGGCGGGCGCGGAAGCGTAGGCGCGTAGCAAGCGACGGACACACTCGGTGGCCAAGTAAGCTGACTCGGTCTGAATCGATCGGCAATGAGCATGGCTGTGGTGTATGCGCCAGTTCCAAAGACGCCTTCGCGGTGCGAAACCTTCCCGCCGGCTCACCCGAGCCGGACGCGATGTCGCTTCCCCGCCCGCCACCCTCGAGACCAACGCCAAGAACACCGCCGGGTCGGTCGGCGCAACCCTGATCCCAGACACTCCGCCAACCGGGGCCGCAGCCCTGACGGTCAGGGGATCCTGGTCGTATTGCAAGCCGTTTGAGAACTGAGCGAGGAGCGAAGATGGCGAACGATCGATTCGCGCAGAGCAAGGTGGGCGTGCTGGGGAGCGGCGAGGTCGGGCGGCGCCTGGCGGCCGGGTTCCGCAGTCGCGGCCATGACGTGATGATCGGCTCGCGCGATCCGGACAAACCAGAGCTCCGCGGGTGGCTGTCGGGCGAGGGAACGGGCATCCAGGGTGGCACGTTCGCCGAGGCCGCCGCGTACGGCGAACTGGTCGTCCTCGCGGTGCTCGGCGATGCCGCGGAGCAGGCGATCTCCGACGCCGGCGCCGGCAACTTCAGCGGCAAGGTCGTGATCGACGCCATGAACCCGCTGGATTTCTCGGCCGGCTTCCCGCCGAAGCTGTCGATCGCGGGCGAGGATTCACTCGGTGAGCGGGTTCAGCGAGCGCTGCCCGACGCCAAGGTCGTCAAGGCGTTCAACACGATCGGCAACCCCTACTTCGTGGACCCGGTCTTCAGCGAGGGGAAGCCGACAATGCTGATCGCCGGAAACGACCCGGACGCCAAGCGCACCGTCGGCGACGTGCTGGCCGACTTCGGCTGGCCTGCGCCGGTCGACATCGGCGGCATCGAAGGCTCACGCGAACTCGAGGCGATCTGCATCGCGTGGGTCAAGATCGGCGGCGCGCGGGGTTCGTTCGACCACGGCTTCAGCCTGCTCGTCGGCTAGCCGGAAGTTTTCGCTCGTGCGACGTGAAAACGCCCGGAGCTGCTGGGTTTGAGCGGTTCCGGGCGTTGTGGGTTCTGTCTACTTGGTGATCGTGATGCCGGCGAGTTGGAGGGCGTGTGCTTGGTGGTCGGTAGCGGTCGTGGTGCGGGTGAAGGTGTGCTCGCTCGGGCCGATTCGTAGCGTGTTCTTGCAGATCGTTGCGAGCATCGCGAGGAGGTCGTGGAGGGTGTAGGCGGGGTATCCGTCGGGCGTCTCGGCGCGGCCGGCTGTGCTGGTCGCTTGGGGGGAGCGCGTGGCGGGCTGGGTCGGGTCGGCCGGGGCGAGCGGGGTGTCGTCGGTGAACAGCAGTGGCGCGAGGCGGTGCTCGAGTTCGTATTGGACGTAGCGGGCGAGCATGCAGAGGAACACGTGCGCGCGGACGCGGTCATCGAGGCGGTGGTGGATCGGGCGGATCTCCAAGGTTGACTTCATCTCTTTGAACGAGCGCTCGTTGACCTTCAGGCCTTTGTAGGCACGCACGACCGCGGCTGGTCCGATCCTCGTCGCGGGTTGGTCGGTGCGCACGATGTAGATCCCATCCAGACACGCTTCCTGATCGATTTGCGCCTGGTTGCGCTCGTAGGCGAAGCTGCCGTCCGCGATCGTGAGGGTGAAGTGCTTGGCCATCTTCTTGGCGTTGACGACCCGTCCGGCGCGTTCACCGATCGTGCCCGCCGTGGCGCCGCGCAACCGGCCGCGGGGACCGTGCACCATGTTCTTGACCTTCTCCAGCTCGGCCTCGGTCGCGTCCAGCAGTTCGCCGCGTTTGCGGGCGCGCTCGGCCGCGACGGCAGGGTTGCGGCACACGACCAGCCGCTCACCCGGGAACTCGGGGCAGGCGATCTCACACAAGCCGGTCTCGTCCAGCAGCGAGAGCTGAAACCCCGGCGCGACCGTCAGCTTCTGGATCTGCGGCGCGCGCAAGGAGGTGATGAACCCGACACCGAGTTCCTTGAGCGCGACGGTCCGCGCGTCGGTGATCATCCCGCGATCGCCGACGAACACGAGCTGCTCGATCCCGAACGTGTCCTTCACGCGCGTGACCGCGTCCTGCAACGTCGCGGGGTCGGCCGTGTTACCCGTGTGCACGCGCACCGAGAACGGCCGGCCCTCCGGGTCACAGCACAGTCCGTAGACGATCTGCGGCTTGCCCGACTTCCCGTCACGCGAATACCCCATCGCGGCCAGCTCACAGTGACGCCCCTCCAGATAGCTGGAGGACAGGTCATAGAGCACATAGCCGTCCGCGGCAAGGTGCCGGCGCGCGAGCGTGCGCTCGATCCGGTCTTGGCGCTCGATCAGCCAGTCCATCGCAGCGAGCAACTCCGCCTCGGTGACCTCGCCAAGCTCGAGCTCGGCCGCGAGCGTCGTGTGCCCGATCAGTCGCGTCATCGACAACTTCGAGCCGGGGCACAACAGCCGCTGACAGATCATCGCGACACACAGATCCCGCTCGCGCGATCGCTCCCGTCCGATCACACGCTCCAGGTCGAGATCGCGCAGCACCCCGAGCACCAGCGCGACGTGACCGTGCGGCAACGACCGCACGATCTCGAACTGCTCGTCGAGATCGACCAGTCGCTTGCCGGCGAGCATCGCCCGCAGCCCGTCGATCACCCAGTCCGGCAGATGCGAGAGGTTCCCGACCGTCTCGTTCTTGACCTTCCCGTCCTCACGGTAGGACCGGCGCAGCAGCGTGCTCGTGTACTCCTTCCCCTTGTAGTGACGACGAGAGACCGCCACATGCACACTCCCACCACGCTTAGCCACCACAGAATCATCCCAAACAACCGACACCAAGTCAAGCCCATTAGTGTCTACATCACAACACCAAAAAGAGCCCGATCGCCCACAAACACGGGCGATCGGGCTCAGAACCTACGAAAACTTCCGGCTAGGCAAATACATAGGCAGGCGGCCGCGCATAGCTCGGTCGCGAACCCGGAAGGCCGGCATCCCGCTCTGAAGCGATGGCGTTTTCGTCCACGGAAGCTTGCATCGGTGGGCACCTCGTGGTTCTTCTTAAGTTCGCCTTCGGTTCGTTTGCATAGACTAGGCCCATGCTCGACCCAGATCGCCAGATCTATCCCAGCGCGCCGCTAAAGCTCGTGACGTTCCAGATCCGGTTTCCGTCCGTGCCCGATCTCGACGAACTCACACCTCCAAAGGCGCTTTCTCACGCCTTGAGAGAGCGATATCCGATCCTCGGCGGGCCAGCACCCGTGATGCAGCTTGAACTCGGACCGGGCCAAGCCCAGCAGCGTCAGCGCGGCTCGCGCCTGACGAATCGAGAGCGCACAAAGACCCTAACCCTCACGGGTGACTCGGTGGCTCTTGAGACGTCTCGGTACGAACGTTATGAGCGATTTGCGGAGGACGTTGACTGGGTCTTGGAACGCGTAGATGCAGCCACGCCCCTCCCAGCTGTGACTCGCCTCGGGCTCCGGTATATCGATGAAATTCAGATCGAGGGAACCTCGACGCTGTCTGACTGGAGAG
Source organism: uncultured Solirubrobacterales bacterium (assembly GCA_963705995.1). GTDB lineage: Bacteria > Actinomycetota > Thermoleophilia > Solirubrobacterales > Solirubrobacteraceae > Palsa-465. The sequence goes on along the minus strand of CAVPLN010000030.1, from coordinate 18,299 downwards.
CGTGGATCAACTCAGACCTCATCGTCGGAGGGGTTGTTGACGGATATGAAACGCTGGACTACCTGGCCCAAATGGTCCTCTCCATCGATGACCTACACCGCCTGACGATCCGGTACGGCCGGGTGTCGCAGCCGGTCGTCGACCCGAACGGCTTTCTGCGTATAAACGAGAGTCCCACTGGGCCCTACTTCTTGCTGGATATCGACAGCTTTTGGGAACCTTCGCGTGATGGCTTCAAAGAATTTGACGCCGCCGAGGTTACGGAAGTCTGTCTGCGTCTGCACCATCCCATCCGCGACATCTTCGAGCGGGCGATCACCAGCGACCTGCGCAGCCGATTCGCCGAGGAGGCAACCTCATGAGCAATGCGACCGCAACCAGCACAATCCGTCCGCTCAACCCCAGCGATCAGACGACAACACCGCAGATCCGCGAAGACATCTTCCACCTTCGTGCCCGCACGGCGGAAGCTCGCAGCCAGGCGGCGAGCCTCGCGAGTCGCGCTGATGATCTGCACGACCGGGTCCAGGAATTCGACCTCGACGACAGGGCAGGTGCGCTAGCGCAAAACGAGCCTACCGTGCTCCTCTCACTCTTGGGCGATGAGCTCGGGATGCCTTGGAGCATCGTCGCGGACCTGGTCGGTGTGAGCCCGACTGCAGTCCGCAAATGGCGTCGTGGTGGTGCGCTGACACCTGAATCTCGCGCCAGACTTGCTCGACTCGTGGCCTTTTGCCAAGTCCTGCCTCAGGTCGAACCGCGGATAACTGACGTGGTGCTGTGGTTCCAGACCCCGGTGATCTCCGGCTCAACGACACTCACCCCACTCGATCTCTTCGCTCGAGGTCGCGAGGTCGGGCTCCTGAACCGAGCCGCCAGGAGAGTGACCGCGGAGCAACTTCTCGATGGCGAAGTTCTTAACTGGCGCGAGACCACGCGCCCCGACGTACGACACCGTGTGGTCGAAACGCCAGACGGTGTCCTGGCGATAGTCCCCGTCGAGTAAGTGGCCGATGCCCGGGACAGGTCTGGCTGCGCCGTCGTCAATCCGGGAGATCTACCTCGGGTACAGCGATGACGTCGCAATAGGACGACCGCTGCTCACAGGGGATGTCCTGACAGACGTCGCCGTCGATGCGGACGACCATGACGGCACGGTGATGATCGTCGCTCACCCATGCTCTATGCGTGGGGCGCAAGGCCGACTGCTTCCGCGCATTGTCGTCGCGCCGATCCGCCTGTATCAACGTATCCCGTTCGAGAGCTGGCCGGAGGGCCACTTCAAGGTTATGCCCTTACCGAACATGCTAGGCGAGACGGACGAAGCCTCGCGTGCCGTGCATCTCCTTGAACTTACTGCTGTTCGCTCGGAGAACCTGCAGCGAGAGCATCGCATTCTTGCCCTGAAAGACCGTGGGATCCACGTCCTCCAACAACGCCTCGTTTACAGCCTGACGCGAGTCGAGGTTGGCCTGGAGAAACTGCATGAGCAGACGGCACATGTCCTCCTCGAGGCTGAACTCGAAGAGGAATGGGTCGACGAACTGGCGGTCGAGGGCGACCCTGCCTCACTCTCCACCGAATCCGAGGCATTCGCGACCTACATGGACCTCGGTCACCGGGCCGATCTGAAAGATCCGACACGGCGGAGCGATGCAGTTCGGACCGTGCGTGCCGAGATCCGAGCCCGCAGCAGCCGCTGAAGCCCACGATGGGGTTCCGAACCGCGGTGAGGTCACCCCAGAAGGTAAAGGCGAAACGACGAGGCGCACCTACGTATCCGAGCACGTCTGCAAGCGATCGACTTGGTCCTGCTCTCGGCGGGCCGCGAGGAGGCTGCGGAGAGCGGCGATTGCCAGCGGGGCCGCGCCGCGGGCGGGCGCGTTGGGGCACGGCTTACCCGCTCGGCATGGCCCCGTGCGCTTGCGTGGCGCTGGCGGCGGCGAAGCAGATCGACGAATGCTGGGCGGGCCGACGAGTGCTTCGTGGCATTGCCGCAGCCGTACGGCAAACAGACCGCGAGGGACGGCTCGTCTTCCACCCAGCATTGGATCAGACAGACGAGACGAGCCTCTCGTGCCAGATCTCAGCCTGCGTCATCGATAAATCCGAGGACGGGCACAGCCACCGTGACGCGATCCGGTGTCGTGCTTGTCGGGCGGGGAGAGTTCTGCCGCCAGCGAGGCAGATGCAACGCTCGGTATAAGCATGTAATGCAAGCAGCTCGGTTCTATTGAGCGTGCGTTTGGGCTAGCGAGCACCTGCCAGAGTGCGGCGAGAGTCTGGACGATCGGCAAAAGATGCGTCGACCCTTGTGCGCACAGGTATGCTGCCCACTGGTGCCTGCCGGGCGGCGCTCAAACCAATGGACGGTCCGAGGTCTCATGGCTTGGAACGTTTGCACAACAGAGGGAGGGTTCGATGCCGGGATGGTTTTACAATCTGCTGACCCAAGCGCGCGCCGACCCTGATCAGCTGTGGACGTTCAGTATCGTCGGCTCCGGCGCGGCGAATCAAGAGGATTGGCCGTTCGGGGGCCTGACTCAGTACAACTTGGTCGTAGGCTCGGGAAAACTGAAGTACATAGCTCGCCTGGAGATTCTGGACAAGGGGGTCCATGGGCGCGGCGTTCCCGAAGAGTTCTATACGGAGACTTTTAGCGGACAATTCCCGATCTGGTCGGACGGCCAAGTGGAGCCCGTAGACAACCCGGACCAGCCGCCGACAGAGTGGCAGCACGGGCTCGCCGTTGGGGAGGGACAACTTGGGGCACTTCAGGTAACTATTGGTCTCGCCAACCCGACGAGTGACCAGGTCCCGATCGACCAAGCGCAGCCGTTCATGAGACTTGATCCTCCGGACGGTCCTGAGAGTTGGACTGCGCTCTATGCTGGGTTCAACGCAGACACGGGCGTGGTAGCACTCTACGACCCGGGCACCGGTCAGGCGTTTGGAACGTGGTGTGAGGAGTGGTGGTCGTTGGTTATGAACGCATGGCCGGCAGAGCCGTAGGGCTACAGAACCAAGCGATATCCGGCTTCGCACGTACTGATGGGGTCGACGAACCGACGACCTGCGGCGCAGCTGTCACTGACTCAACTGATAGAGCGTCCGTAGGCTCTGATCGATAGGCGTCTCGAAAGGCCGCGTGATCTGGCGGCGCTGCTCGCCGGGAGCAGGGCGGAGCGCGGCGTGCAGACAAAGCGCCATTGCGTAGGCATGGCCGGCGACGGAGCGCCCGTCTGTACGCCGGTTCAGGGGTGTTCTGGTCGTGTCTGATTCCCGCGCTTGTGGCTGCTCACGGCCGAACCCGGAAGCGAGGAGACGCTCGTTCTCGGCGACGATCTCTTCCGTGTTTCGTGCTTGCGGCAGTGTTGCCTCGAGGGTTTTGAGCGCCGTTGGGGTCGAAGCTGGGTCAGGCTGTGGCGTGGCGACTGCTCGCTGAGTTTCGATCGGCCTCGCCTCAATCTCTGGGGCGGAGTCGCAGTCGCGGGCAGTCTCAGGATGATGGTGGTACCGGTTGCCGTGGCGGGGCTACTGGCCGTGGGTTGGCTCAGCGCGCGGCAGGCGGCTCACGGCGGGTGGTCGGTGGCGCGCGCTTTGGCCGCAATCGTCGGAAGCCTGCGAAGACGCAGCTCTTCGCGTGAGCTCGGCATTTTGACGCGGGCATCGGGGAGGTGATCGTCGCGCCGGCAGTGGTTCTGATGTGCACGGAGGTCGGGTAGTCGTTGCGCGGCCACCATGCGAAGTACCAGCCGTTCTGGACTGTGGCATGAACTGTTGTTCGGTCTGCGAATGTGAATGTGACGGTCGCGATGTCGCTGCCCGCCCGCCCTTCGAGGTGCGTCTCCTGGTCGGCCGGGGAGAAACCCGGGGCGGACCCGCCGCCACCGGCTGGCAGCCCGAGCTGATCCGGCCTTGGCGCCGCGTAAAAACGAAGGGTCATGTTGTTCATGCCGCTTCCGGTGTGGTCCCGGATTCCGTCTGAGATGCACTCAAAGACCCGATCGCCAAACACGTAGAGCGCGGCCGTGTACCTGCCGCGCGCGTCGCTCAGCACCGGTCGCCCGTGCATCACCGGCCCGCTCAGCCCCCTGCGTTCCCAGTTGCACGCGGCCGTTGCCGATGCCAACGCCGCCGGGCTCGGCGTGGTCGGAACCGGGGTCCATCCCGCATACGCGGCCGGGGCGCTGGAGGACAGCAGCACGACCGCGGCGACGACCCCGGCGGCGAGCGCCGCACTGATGCCACCGACAGCGGGCCATAGGGGAAGCCAGGGGGGCAATCGGACCCGCCCGCGGCCGCGGTCGGCGAGGCGTCGCTCGGCTGCGGCCAGTTCGCGTTCGAGTTGTGGCAGAACCGGCATCAGCCCTCCTCTGTCAGCTGTTCACGCAGACGCGCAAGCCCGCGACTGACCCGCTTGCGGACAACGGCCTGCGAACACTCAAGCGCCTCCGCGATCTCACCGTAAGAGCGCTCGTCCAACACCCGGGCCATCACCGCGTCGCGCTGATCGGCCGGCAACCCGTCCAGCAGCCCGACCATGGTGTCTGGACCGCCAAGCTCGTCAATCCTCGTGAGATCCTCGTCATCCAACACCACCGGAGCCATTCCCAGACGCCGACGCGCCAGGTCCTCAACGACGCCACGCCGGCGACTCTTGGCCAGCTTGTGCTGCGCGATCGCGAACAGCCACGCGCTCGCCGGACCCTTCCCCGCGCGAAATCTGCGGCTGCTCTCAAGCGCCGCCGCGAACACCTCGGCGGTCAAGTCGGCCGCCAGCTCCGGCTCCCCGACCCGCCGGACGAAGTACGCCAGCACCACCCGCTCGTAGCGACGGTAAAACGCCGAAAACGCCCCCGCGTTCCCCGGCGTCGCCACCAGCAGCGCCTCGTCGCTCTCAGAATCCCACGATCGCATCCAGCCGTTAACTCCCAGCAGAGCCGCAAGTGTGACCAGCGAAGATGATTCAGCCGCCTTGGCCTGGATCGAGCGGAAGTCGACCGCCCTCGGAACCAGTCCTGGATTGTCGCCGACGCGGCCATGACGGGCTGACTTCTGCTCTTTGGTTCGGGTGCTTGCGAGGGGCAACGACTTGCCCGCGTAGAACAGAGCGTGCTACATTACGGCGATGTCTCGCTCGATCCACGTCCGTCTTGACGACGCTTCCGCCGCGGCATTGGACATCGTTCGCGCGACCGAAATGACGGAGTCCGAAGCGGTCCGCACCGCGTTGCGGGAGGCCGCAGCCCGTCGTCGCATCCGGTCGGCGATCCAGGACGAGGTCGCCCAGCTCGCACAGGACCCTGGCGATCGAGCCGAAATGGCCTTGATCCGCGAACAGATGGCGGCGCTGGCGCCGGCCGAGACCGACTGAGTGGTTCGCGGGGACATCTATCGCCTGCCGAGCCCCCGGCAGGTACGCGGTCGCGAGCAGCGCGGCGCCCGCTATGCGGTCGTCGTCCAAGCGGATGAGTTCGTCGGCCTCTCGACCGTGATCGTCGCACCGACGTCCACCAGCGCGCGGGCAGCGAGTTTTCGTCCGCCGATCACGCTCGGCGACACCGAGACGCGGGTGCTCGTCGAACAGGTCACTGTTGTCGACCCCCAGCGTCTCGGCGCCAGCGCCGGGCGCTTGACTGCGACCGAACTACTGAAGATCGACGACGCGCTCGGACTCATTCTCGGCCTCTGAACTCGAACCCCGACTGCTGCTCCGTCGCCGCTGGAGAGACCTCGGCCGCGCTTCCGCTCCGGGTGGAGCCCGGGTCGAACCGGAAGCGGCCGGTGACCGACGCCGGCGCCAGGCTCTGACCCCATCACCGACCGACGCCTCCGCTGATTCAACATGGCCAAATCGATCGACAGAAGCCAGGCCCCGCCGTCATCGGCGACCACGTCCACAAGGGTGTCGAACGGTCGGACTTAGAGGGCGTCCATTGGAGGAAGAGGCGGGTCGGCCCACCGCAACACGTCCCGGACCTCCTTCACCGAGACCTCGAGCTCAGCTGCGATTTCAGCATCCGTCGGTCTACGCTGGTTGCGCACCCCCAAATCTGCCTCGGCTAGCTTCATTGCTCGATAACGGGCTCGCATCCACCGCCACAGCTCGTCCATCACGGAGGCACGAATGCGCGTGAGCGCAATCGTCTCGAACCTCACTCCCCACGATGAATCGAACCGTTCGATCGCCGCGATCAGCCCAGGCATCCCATATCCAATCAGGTCGGCTTGGTCGATGTACGCCGGAAGCGATTGCCCAAGCCGATCAGCGACGTACTTCACGAGGGGCGCATAGTGGAGAACCAGCCGCTCGCCAGCCTGCTCATCTCGGCAGGACTTGAAACGGTTCCAGACGTCGTTCAACTCAGTCTGGTCCACACCGACGGACTATCTCACAGCATCAAGCGACTCCGAATGCATGGCTCGATCGACCAGCGGTAGCGGCCTGCCATGGCGGGCCGTGTCTTCCGCTCCGTCGCCGCTGCGGCCACGAGATGACGGCGGCCGCTCTCGCGCTGGGCGCTCCGACAGGAGAAGCCGGGGCCGGGGCGGAGGAGGCGGCCTCGGTGTCTGCCGGTTCGTGATTGCGGAAGCTCGACGCGTCGCCTTCAGGAGCTTCTACGCGAGGAGACGCTGGGAGGCTCCCAACGCCGAGCCGTCACGCCGTCGTGCCCGTGGCAATGCAGTTCTCGACCTTCGTCAGTTCTGCGTCGGATGCGAGGTTCGGGTGAACCAGCGCGGCGCCGATGACAAACGTGGCCGGGGCCTTCGCTGTCATCTGGAGTCCGTCGGCAGTCTCTGCAGTCGGCTCGAATACGACCGTGGGCCCGGTTGGGAGCCCGCCGACCTGGATCGTGAAGAGACGTGCGTCGCCGGTCCGGTACTCGCGGATGTCGAATCCGTCGACGCGGAGGCACTCGGCGTGCCGCACGAACGGGTAGTTGACTTGAGCCTGCTCGCCGAGATCGGTGTCGATGCGTCGGCTGTCCGATTTCGGCCCTGAACTCTTGACGTACAGCAGCGCGCCGGCGATGCAGCAGGGGCGCTCAACGGAGCGCGGAGCCCACGCAACGACCCGAAGCTCGGGATCTGACGCCAATAGCGCGCCCCACTGTGCCGCGCGTCGGCGTACAAGACGGGACCACTTACTGGACCACGCCACCCTCGTCTCGGTGACGGGGCGGATGAAGAGCAAGTGCTGCCCCGGAGCGAGAGTCGCTATTAGCCGAGCGACAACGGCCTGCGCGGGTGGGTCGGCACGGCCGAATGCGAATTGGGATAACCATCCGGGATAGTCGTTGGCACCGAACGGCGTTGCGTACTGCAGCCCGTCCGGCAGGTAGTCGCGTGCGAGCGTCGTCTCGTCAGGCTGGGCAAGGAAAACCAGATCGCCGGGACGCAATCGTGGTGCAAGTTCGCGCGCGATGACCCGGATGCTGCTCCGATCGCCACCCACACGCGACGTCGGGTTGCTGCTCGTCACCGCGACCAAGGCGATGATCACCGCCATCGTCGCCGCCATCGCGAGCGGGAGATGCCGTCCGCGCACGCGCCTCGTCATGGTAGACCCGCGCTCACGAAGCCCGCCGATCAGGAGCGAGCCGCACTCGCGCACGAAAGCGGCCTTGGACGTCCCGCCAGCATCGAGCAGCATGCCCAGCATCTCAGGACCGCGCCCGAGGCGGGCGGCGCGCGGGTAGGCGAGCAGCACCAGCATGCCGATTCGCTCGCGGCTCACGCGATCACCTCGCCGGCCGTTGCGCGGAGCCGACTGGACACGGTCGTCGCTGCGTGCCCGAGGCGCTCCGCTTCGGCACCCAACACTACGCGGCCCGCTGGGGTCAGCGTGTAATCGCGGCGCTGACGCCCATCGACCACATACGGCTCTCCGGCCACGACCAGCGACTCCTCCAGCGCCCGTTCCAGTAGCGCGTACAGCGTCCCGGTCGAGAGCCGCACCCGCCCATCTGACAACGCTCGCGCGCGCTGGGCGATCGCATAGCCGTGCAAAGGACCGTCGATCAGCGCCGCGAGAGCGAAGTAGCTCGGTGGGCGAAGTTCCACGCTACGGGACTATATGTCGAGAGTCGACGTATGTCAAATCCGACTCATCGGCTACGACACCGTAGACGAGATCGTGACCACGGCCAGCAGCCTGCGTCGAGCGAGTACCAAATAATCGACCCTTGAGACTGCCGCATCGTCGCCTGAGCGGATACGCACCGGCCGCTTCCGCTGCCGAGCAGCCTGCAGCGAAGGGAGAAGCCTCGACCGGCGCCGTTCCGAGGGACGAGAGCCCGCTACCTTGTGGTCGCGGTGATTCTCTACCCGGGTGTGCCGTATGACTACAGCGCCGTGGCGGGCGGACTGGTGTTCACGGCTGGCGCATGTCCGCTCGACGAGGAGGGACGCCTCGTGGCGCCCGGCGACTTTGAGCAGCAGGCGGTTCAACGGTCGAGAACCTCCTCGCGGCCCTCGCCGAGCACAACATGGGTGCGGACGCCCTCCTGAAGACAACGGTGTTCGTCGCGGGCAAGGAGCGTGCCGACCTTGTCCGCGTCTGGGACACCATCTCTCCCCGGCTCGGTCGAGCACCGAGCACTCTTCTCGGCGTGTCCATGCTGGGATACCCCGATCAGCTGGTCGAGATCGAAGCGATCGCCGTGATTGCCCCCCGCCTCGTAGGACCTAACGCCGCCTCCGAGCCCTGACCCGAGGCTTCTGCAAGGTCGCCGAGGGAGCGACGAGGAGAAGGTTTCCGCTTACGCTTCGTTGGAGCGTGAAGCAGAAGGCCGGCCGGCGACTGGGCCGGTCAGAGCGCGCCAATCCTCGTGGGCGGAGATCGCGAGCACGAGGCTGCGATGCCGCGCGTGAACCGCGACAATCATGTGGCGGAGCTTGACATCCGAGCCCGGAAGCGTGGTTGCTGCCGGAACATGCGCGAGGCGGCGTAGCACCACGGCCCCGACCACCAACCGTCGGCGAATCGCGTCGCGCTGTCGAGGATCAAGCTCACGCCCGGCCAGTGTTGGAACCTCGTGCAGGAACTCCAGCTCCATCATATGGTCGCGCAGCTCGCGCGCGCGTTCAACCAGCTCACGGCTGTCCAGTTCCTCCTCCTCGCATTCCGCTGACGGGAGCGCGACCGGGTCACGCTCATAGCGCGTCCAGAAAAGATCATCACGTGCCGCACACAACCGTGCGTACACCACGATCGAGCTCGCGCGCAGTTCGCGATGCTCCCGCGGCCCCGTACGCCACGAGCGTGAGCGAGTCCTCGATCGCGCAAAGCAGACCCACGCCGGGCTGCTCGATGCTCACCTCACCCATCGGGATCAGACCCAGGCGCTCCAATCTGCGGGTCGTAGCCTCCAGCCCTTCAAGCCTCTCAAGCCACAACGCACGCGCCCCGGGCTCCGACAACAGACCCCGTCCCTCGAGCCCGCCGGTCCGCTTGAGCCGCTCGAACAACGACACAGTCTCCGCGTCGTGAAGAGCTCGAACCAGTGGCGCCATCGGCTCCGCACCAGAATCCCCGTGGCGATCGTTCAGCTCAACGTGCTCGATGATCGCCTTCAGCTCCTCCATCCACGCCCGCCACGCCTCGACCGCTCCCGGCCACCTCGAGCCAAGCGCCGTCACCAACCCGTACTTCGTCGCGGTCGTCAGCAGCAGCAGCCGAACGGCCAACATGCCCCCTTTTGCGGCGTCGAGTGTTCGCTCGTCGACGGCGTCATCCATCGGCGGCAGCCTAACCATCCCACCACAGTGACGGCGATGACCAAGACTGAGCTCCGGACAACCTAACGCCGCAGTCCCGAACCAGCGAGCAGATGCCCGCCGGAACAGATGCCTACTACCTCGTCGCCGGCGCGGCCGGACGACCTCGCTTCCTGTTCGGGATCGGCATAGGCTTGCGGAAGCCGATCGATCAGCCCGACCCGCTGGAGCCGGGCGATCACAGCGGCCATTGGCCGGCACCTGCCAGGCCGCGACAATCGAGCGTGTGGAACCCATGCCGCCCCCCGAGTCGCTGTCGACCGACGAACTCAAAGCCGTCATCAGGACGTTGACCGACGAAGAGGTCGACGTCTCGAACCGACGGCGCGTCCTCCACGCTCACATCGACGCCTATCGCAAGGAACTCGTCGATCGTCTGCGCCGACGCGGCGTGGAAGTGATCGAAGGCCGAGACGACGAAGACGGGGGCATCGGCACACGCGAGCCACGCAAGCCCTCGCCGCAACAGGGGGGCGCCGGTGCCGCGCTGCAAGAACCTCGGTCTGATGAGGACCGAAATGAGCGCCGGCGATCCACTCCGCCCCATTAGTTTCGGCTACGAACGAGCAGCGCCGCCTTCCCCTCCGTCGCCCCTGCGGCCACGAGGCGCTCGCTTCCGCTTCCCCGTCGGCCAAACTCAAAGCGGGAGCGGGGAGTTCGACGCACGAATGCTAGATTCGCCGGTTGCAGGGCTGACGGGAGGCGCGCAGACTTTGCCAATTAGTAGGCACGCGTCGCGGCGGCAGTCTCGAGTTTGGCGACGAGCGGGGCGCGGGTCGACACCTGCATTGCTGATCGCGCGGGCATGAGGGGTCGGTGGCTTCGTGACCGCCTGTGTCCGGATTCGGCAGCGTGGCCGCGGAAGCCCAGGCTGCCCCTCGATCCGTAATGCAGCCGGCGCCTGGCAGGTCAGGGGTGTTCAGGGCTGCACCCCACGGCTCGCTACCACCACAGGCCCGGGTCGCTTTCGGCATCGCCAGGTTTCGTCTATCGGATCGCGTTGTGTTCCGGCGCGGTGATTGCTTGTTTCTTGCTGGTCGCGTCAGTTGGTTGGCGGGTGGATGTCGGCTTGGTGTGGGTGGTGGACACCTTGGACATAGGGAAGGTGATGGTGATCTTGAGTCCACCTGTGGACTGGGGTTCAGCGTCGATGGTGGCGTGGTGGGCGTCGGCGATGGCTTGGACGATCGAGAGTCCGAGGCCGATGCCTTCTCCGTGGGTGGTGCGGTCGGCTGCGAGTCGGTGGAAGGGCTGGAAAAGCTGGGCGACGGCGCCACGGGGAACGAAGGGGCCGGTGTTGATGATTGTGAGGGTCGCGTGCTCGGCGTGGGTGTCGGTCGTGATTTTGATCTTGCCGTGGGGAGTGTTGTGGCGTAGCGCGTTGTCGATGAGGTTGGCGATGAGACGCTCGATCAACTCGGGCGTGCCGGCCGCGATCGCCGGGGAGAGGGTCGCGTCTAGATCGAGGTTGCGGTGGTCTGCTTCCGGGCGGCGGGTGAGGAGGATGTCTTCGGTGATGTTGGCGAGGTCGAGCGGTTCGGGTTGGTCGAGTCCGGCTTGTCCCTTGGCGAGCGTGAGCAGCGCCTCGATTCGTTGTGCTTGCTGTCGCTCGGATTCGAGGACGTCCGTGCAGGTCGCGCGGAACGATTCGATCGTCGGATGAGGGTCGCCGAGGATCATTTCGAGCAGGGTGCAGCCTACGGTTACGGGGGTACGGAGCTCGTGGGAGGCGTTGGCGACGAAGCGGCGTTGAGCGTCGAATGCTCGATCGAGGCGGGCGAGCAGCGCGTCGATGGTGTCGCCGAGGCGCTTGAGCTCGTCGTCGGGTCCGTCAAGCGCGAGCCGCTGGTGGAGGTTCTGCGCTGAGATGTCCTGCGTGGCGGTCGTGATCGTGCGCAACGGGCGCAGGACACGACCTGCGACGATCCATCCGAGAGCGATCGAGAATCCGACCATGATCGCCAGTGCGATGGCGGACTCGACCAGCAGATGGTGGAGGTCCGCGCTGCGGAAGCTGTTGATCAGCGCGGTCATGGCTGAAGGACTGGCGCGGGGTGCGGGTGGCTTGGTGGTGTTAGGAAGCGTGCCAGCAAGGCTGCTTGAGCCGAAGTTGGTGGTGGTCTGGTGCGCGACGGGGAAATTGTGTGCGACGAGCAGATAGGTGATCGCCAGCAGAGCGATTCCGCACGCGAGAAACAGGCTGCCGTAGAGCAGGGTGAGGTGTCCGCGGACAGTCGTTCGCGGGCGGTGCAGGTGGCGCGTAAGCGTTCTGAGGCGTGCGGGAGGCATAAGTCGGGTCAGATTCGGTAGCCGACGCCAGGGATTGTCTTGATCACGGACGGGTCGCCGAGCTTGCTGCGTAGTCGGCTGACGGTCATCCGAACGGTGCTCGTGAACGGATCGGTCGCGTCGTCCCAGACGTGTTCGAGAATCTGCTCGGTCGAGACGACACTGCCTTGGGCGCTGAGCAGCAGCTCGAGGACGGCGAACTCCTTAGGTCTGAGCGCGACCGGCTCTCCGCGTCTGGTGAGGAGTCGTTGCGCGGTATCGAGTTCCAGGTCGCCGTGGGTGAGCGTCGGCGGCAGCGACCGGCTTCGGCGGGCGAGCGCGCGAATCCGTGCGACCAGCTCAACGGCCGCGAACGGCTTCGGGAGGTAGTCATCGGCTCCGAGGCTGAGCCCTTGGACGCGCTCGCTGACAGCACCGGCGGCGGTGAGCATCAGCACCCGGCTTTCGCTGCCGTTGGCGACGAGCGTGCGACAGACCTCGTCGCCGTGAACGCCGGGCAGATCGCGATCAAGCACGACCACGTCGTAGTCGATCGCGGCGGCCTGCGTGAGCGCATCACCGCCGTTGAAGGCGATATCGACGGCCATCCCTTCGCGGCGAAGGATCGTCGCGACGCCCATCGCCAGCTTTGCGTGGTCCTCGACGATCAACACCCGCATCGGTTGCTGCCCTCGCTCAATGGTCGGCTTCGACTGTAGCTCTCACGATCTCGGATTCTGCGTTCCAGGGTGCTCGATCGCCTGTAACACGGGCGTAACACGGATGCACGCGTGTTACAGCGACCGCCGTACAACGAGCTCACACCGACCGATCGACAACCGATCAGGAGACCCAATCCCGATGGCCAGCACACCGCCCCCACGATTCGAGCCGCCGCGCGGCAGATGGCGACGAGCGAGCCTGCTCGTCGCGCTCGCGCTCAGCGGCGCCTTTCTCCTAGCCGCGTGCGGGAGCAGCGGCTCGGCACCATCGACCACCTCGAGCTCGAGCCCCCCTGGCAGCGCTCCGAGCGGCTCTGGCAAAGGTGGTGTGACGATCGCCTACTCGCAGTGCATGCGTAGCCACGGCGTGCCGAATTTTCCGGATCCCAACAGCCAAGGAGTCATCGAGGGCAAGTCATCGAGCGGGTCCGGCGGTAGCGGGTTGAACCCGAACTCGCCGACATACCAGGCGGCGCAGAACACGTGCCAGAAGTACGCCTCCGGTGGGAACACCCCTGCTGATCAGGCCCAGCAACTCAAGCAGGCCTTGAAGTTCACGGCGTGCATGCGCGCTCACGGCGTGCCGAACTTCCCTGACCCGACCGTGGTCAACGGACAGATCGAGTTCGACGGAACGTCCGGGGTAGGTAGAACACCAGATTTTCCCTCAGCGCAAAGCGCATGCCAGTCGCTGCTGGCCGAAGGGAGCGGGTCGTGAGCCGCGCGCCGTCCCGGAAGACTCGCGGCTCTGCACAGCCGCACGGTTGCCTCGCGCGAGGGCGTCGACTGCGAACACTCGCGTTGCTGGTCGGCGCCCTGGTCAGCAGTGCTGTTCTTGGTGCGTGCGCAAGCGAGCGCCCGGCGTCCACCGCCACGGCCGTGGCTAACGCCAGCCACGTCGACCGCGCTTCCGCCGCCAAGCCCAAGGACAAGCCGACCTTTGATCAGGCGAGGAAGTTCACGAAGTGCATGCGCGCGCACGGCGTCAAGAACTTTCCGGAGCCGACGTTGGTCGATGGACAGATCGTGTTCAGCGGGGCGCCCGGCATCGGCCGCGAACCGGATTTCCTCTCAGCCCAGAGTGCCTGCAGCTACCTCTTGGGTGGACCGCCGGTCGGGGGTGGGGGTGGTGGATGATGACCATCTCCTCGTCCACCAGGCAGACACCCGTCCAGGCACCCGCCGGACGCGGGCGACGCCGTGCACGCCCGGTTTGGCTGGTGGCTTCGGTCCTGGCGCTGGCGACCGTGGCAGCTGTGCTCGTCACGAGTCCGTTCGCGACGGTGCCCGCGAAGGGGGTGATTGACAACTCCGATCCGACATCGCTGACCAAGATCATCCGCCAGCGCCTGTCCTCTCAGACCGAGGTGTCTGCCACGTTGGGGTACGCGGGCAGCTACTCGGTCATAAATCAGGCCCAGGGCGACGTCACCGCGCTACCCGCGGTTGGCCGTGTCGTCACACAGGGACAGGTCCTCTACCGGGTGGACGGCAGCCCGGTGGTACTGCTGTACGGCCTGACACCGGTGTATCGCAGCCTCTCGGAGGGACTGACAGGCTCTGACGTCGAGCAGCTGAACCACGACCTGGTCGCGCTGCGCTATGCGACGCCTGCGGATCTCGATCCAAGCTCGGACTACTTCAGTGCTGAGACCGCGTATGCGCTAGAGCTGCTGCAGGCGCACCTCGGTGTCACCGAGAGCGGGACGCTCGAGTTGGGGCAGGCGGTGTTTTTGCCGACCGCAGCTCGGATCACCACGCACCAAGCGAGCCTCGGCTCGCCGGTAGGTCCGGGGCAACCCGTGCTGTCGGCGACCTCGACGGTTCGACAGGTCGGCATCGCTCTGGACGCCGATCAGCAGTCCGAGGTCAAGGTCGGGGACGAGGTGACCATCACCCTGCCGAACAATCAGACGACGCCGGGGGTGATCTCGTCCGTCGGTACCGTCGCGACGACGCCCGCTGGCGGATCTAGCGGCTCACCGACGATTACGGTGCTGGTGAAGCCGACCGACCCGGCCTCGACCGGTGACTGGGGCGAAACTCCCGTCGAGGTGACGATCACGACAGCTTCCGTGAGCGACGCGCTGGTCGTGCCGGTTGACGCGCTGCTTGCGCAACCCACTGGTGGCTACGCAGTCGAGGTCGTTGAGGCGAACGGCATCCACCACCTGGTTGCTGTCGTCCTTGGGCCTGTTCGATGACGCCGACGGGCTCGTCCAGGTCACCGGCTCGCGGCTCGCCGCGGCCAGCAAGTCGTGGTCCCTGCCCTATGAGTCGAACAAGTCAAGCCACAATTGAGGGCGATGCCACGGCGCGATCCCGAGTCCCCGATGACGCTCGGCCGGTGCTCGAGGTCGAGGCGGTCACCAAGGTCTATCCGGCCGAGCCGCCGGTGACGGCGCTACGGGACGTGAGCTTCACGCGTCACCGCCGGCGAGCTGCTCGCCGTCGTCGGGCCGTCAGGATCTGGGCAAGATCGACGCTGCTGCACCTGATGGGCACGCTTGACCGGCCGAGCAGCGGCAGCGTACGGGTCGCCGGGCTCGATGTTGCGCCGACTTTCGGATCGGGAGCTTGCCGCCCTGCGCGCGACCCGGATCGGGTTCGTCTTCCAGCAGTTCTTCCTCGCCGAGCACGAGAGCGTCGCTCGATAACGTCGCCGACGGGCTGCTCTACGCCGGCGTGACCGCTCGATCAGCGCCGCGAGCAGGCGCGCCGCGCGCTCGACGCGCGTCGGTCTCGCCGACCGCGCCGCACGCCCGCCCGACGCAGCTCTCAGGCGGTCGAGCGCCAACGCGTCGCGATCGCCCGCGCGCTGGTCGGCCAGCCGGCGATCGTGCTCGCCGACGAGCCGACCGGCAACCTCGACAGTGCCACCGGCCAGGCGTGCTCGCCCTGCTCGAAGCAGCTGCAACGAGGAAGGCGCCACGATCATCGTGATCACCCACGACCGCGACGATCGCCGAGCACATGTCCCGCGGCAGATCGAGATGCTCGACGGCCGCATCGTCGCCGACAGCACACGAGCGACACTCGCATACCGCCGGCAGCCGCTGAGGCGAGCGCCTCCAGCCGTCCCGACCCAGACTCCATTCGTGAGGACGGCGTGCGGCCTGCCGTGACCACGACCACCCTGGCGATGAACAAGCTGCGCCCCGCTGACCTCGCGCGGCTCGCGAGCCGTGGGCCTGCGTACCCGCAAGGTGCGGGCCGCGCTATCCGCGCTCGGGATCGCGATCGGCGTCGCAGCGATCGTCGCCGTGCTCGGCCTCTCCGTCCTCCGCGCAGGCCGGGCCTTCTCGACGAGATCGACCGGCTCGGGACGAACCTGCTCGACGTGACCAACGGGCAGACGCTGTTCGGCCAGACCGCCGAGCTGCCCGATGCAGCGCCCGGCGATGATCGCGCGGATCGGGCCGGTCACGCAGGTCCAGTACACCGGCGCGGTCAACGGCAACGTGTACCGCAGCCCGCTGATCCCGTCGATCGACACCAACGCCATCTCTATCAGCGCCGCCAGCCTCGGTCTGCCGCGCGCTGTCGGCACCAGCGTCGCCCAGGGCAGCTACCTCAACGCAGCGACCGCGCGCGAGCCGGTCGGTCGTGCTCGGCGCGGCGGCCGCGCAGCGGCTCGGGATCGACCGGGTCTTCGCCGGGCGAGCGGATCTGGCTCGACAGCATGTGGTTCTACGTCGCCGGAATCCTGCAACCCGGCGGCCCTCGCCCCACGAATCGACTCATCGCGTCCTGGTCGGCTTCCCTGCCGCCGAGCGCTACCTCGACTTCGACGGGCACCCCTCCGACCATCTACGTGCGCGCACAGACCAGCCAGGTCGACGCCGTCGACAACCTCCTTGCCGCGACCGCCAACCCCGAGAACCCCAAGCGACGTCGACGTCAGCCAGCCCTCCGCGGCGCTCGTCGCCCAGGCCGACGCCCAAGGCGCGTTCAACGACCTCTTCCTCGGCCTCGGCGCCGTCGCGCTCCTGGTCGGCGCGGTCGGCGTCGCCAACATCATGGTCATCTCCGTCCTCGAACGCCGCTCGGAGATCGGACTGCGCCGCGCGCTCGGCGCGACCAAAGGCCACATCCGCACCCAGTTCCTCTCCGAAGCGATCCTGCTCGCGCTACTCGGCGGAATCGTCGGCGTCCTCGCCGGCGCGCTCGCCACCGCGATCTACGCGTCCACCAAGGACTGGGCCGTCGTCATCCCCGCGCTCGCCTGGGGCGGCGGCATCGGCGCCGCGATCCTGATCGGCGCGATCGCCGGACTCTGGCCCGCCCTCCGCGCCGCCCGCCTCTCACCCACCCAAGCCCTCTGGAGCATGTAGACCACCCAGCCCCCGCGAGGAAGGACCAGTCGGGTTCGCGTCCCGCGCTCCGAGCCAGATTCAAGAACTCAGCGCCTCGAGCATCAGCAGCGGCGCTTGCCCCCACCGTTTCAGCCGCAATCAGGTGGCCTCAATGTCGGGTGGCCACCCCGGACGATGTCGAGAGACCGCTGCTCGGCGCGGAATGCGGTCACCGAGATCAGCGCCGATCGCCTGACCCCTGTAGGCGTAACGGGGCAGACTCTCGACTGCGATCTGGCTGTGCTCCGAGGGGTGGAGAAACCGCTGCGGTCCTGCTTCGTGGTGGCGACGAGTACGTCGCTCGTGCCGAGCCCAGACCCGCAAAGCGTGGAAAACGCGCACCTTCGGCAACGCCAGCGATCCGCTTCGGGCCAGCAGTGAGCGCCGCGATGTCGAGCCCGAGCCTCGCCGATAGGAGGGCTGACGGGGACCCGTGCAGATTCATCGCTTTGCGTAGGTAGGTAGGCACGACCTCCTGAGCGCCCCATCCGGCGCCGGCTCTCCGAGCTCGCCGGCGGCGCTTGCCAGAGTGTTGCCTTGCATGGAAAGCAACACTCCGCACGACCCGCGCCGACCGCCGCGTGCTACGCCTGGGGCATCTGGATCGTCGGCACGGCGCTGTTTGCAGCACGGGCCGGCGGGTGGACCACCACCGTAGCCAGCGCGCGCGAGGCTGCGAACCTGCGCATCGTGGCGCGCGCCTCGATCTCGTCGCGAACTTATCCCGCGCGCGGCCGAACCAGCGGTAGGTTGCGGCCGTACAAGGGATCGGAGACGACCAGCGCAGCCGGCGCTGTTCTCGAACGAAAAAGGAGGACGCGACTTGGACTGGTTGCAGACATGGGATCCACCGACGGTCGAGATGAACCGTCGCATCAAGGAGTTCGTTCACACCGCTTCCGATCAGTTCCCTGAGCGCGAGATCGCCGAGGGCGACCGCGTGTTCGTTGGATACATCGGTGATGGTGACCGCAACCCTCGCGGTCGGCTCTACTTGAGCGGCGCAGTAATCGCCGCGTCTCCACGGTCGCTAGGCGTCGGCCGATCCGACCGAGGTTGGCTCAACCAGCGCGAGGCGGAGAAGGTCCTTGGTCCGGGTGATACGTGGCGCGCGGCAGGTCACGTCGTGTGCGAGCCGAGCGGCGCATCGAAGGCGGTGTTCGAACGGGAG
>CAVPLN010000029.1:0-160620 GCA_963705995.1 uncultured Solirubrobacterales bacterium | reverse complement strand
GCCATCCCGTCCTCGAGGGAGACGATCGGGTAGCGCGCCGTGAGGTCGGCCCAGTAGGCGGTCAGCTCATCGGCGCTCATCGTGCGGTGCTCGTTCTCGAGCACGTACGCGCCGTCCTTGTAGAGCTCCGAGACGGCGGGATCAAGCGCGATCGCGACCTGCTCCCCCGGCCGGTATCCGGCGGCTGTGATCCCCTGGATCAGGGCTTCGAGCGCCGCCTCGTTGGAATCGAGGTTGGGGGCGAACCCGCCCTCGTCGCCGACGGCGGTGCCGAGACCCCGGTCGTGGAGCGTCTTCCTGAGGTTGTGGAAGACCTCGACGCCCATCTTCAAGCCCTGGGCGAAGCTGGTCGCGCCGACCGGGACGATCATGAACTCCTGGAAATCGACCTTGTTGTCGGCGTGGACGCCGCCGTTGATCACGTTCATCAGCGGCACCGGCAACACGTGGGCGGTCTCACCACCGAGGTAGCGCCACAACGGCAGCCGCTCCTCGGCCGCGGCCGCGTGGGCCGCGGCGAGGGACACAGCGAGGATCGCGTTCGCGCCGAGCCGCGACTTGTTCGGCGTCCCGTCGAGGTTGATCAGCGTGCGGTCGAGCGCGGCCTGGGCGGCCGCGTCCATCCCCCGAACCGCCGTCGCGATCTCACCGTTGACGTTCTCGACCGCCTTCGTCACGCCCTTGCCGAGCCAGTCACCGCCGCCATCGCGCAGCTCGGTCGCCTCGAACTCCCCCGTCGAGGCGCCGGAGGGAACCGCCGCGCGTCCCCACGCGCCTGACCTCACGCTCAACTCGACCTCGATCGTCGGGTTGCCGCGGCTGTCAAGGATCTGACGGGCATGGACGTGCTCGATCTGGCTCATGGCTGGTTCGCTCCTTGGAGGGTCAAGCTCGCCGGTCCGGCTCACCGAGACGCGCGCGAACGTAAAGGCCAAGCTGCTCTTCAGGCCCGAGATCGTTCCAGTTCCGGCCCTGTGACGCGGCGAGATCGACGCCTGCCTGGACACGATCGCGGAACCGGTCGGAGGCCGCGCGCAGCGCGAGCTCGGGATCGACGTGGAGTTTGCGCGCGACGTTGACGGCGGCGAACAGGAGGTCGCCGAGCTCGTGGAAGCGCTCGTCGGGGGTCTGCGCCTCGCGCAGCTCGTCGAGCTCGTCCGCGACCGACTGGAGCGGCTGCTCGATCCCGGCGAAGTCGAAGCCCGTCGAGGCCGCACGCCGCTGCACCTTGCGCGCATACAGAGGTGCGGGCAGGTTCTCCGGGACCTCGCCGAACACGCCGGGCTCGCGGCCCGGCTCGGTGCGCTTGATCGCGTCCCAGTTGGCGAGCACCTCCGCGGCATCGCGCACCTCGGTCGCGCCGAACACGTGCGGATGGCGCCGGATCAGCTTGTCGGTCGCGTGCGTGGCGACCTCGGCGAGATCGCCGGCGCCGCGCTCCTCGAGCAGCAGGCTGAGGAAATGGACCTGGAAGAGGACGTCGCCGAGCTCGTCGATCAGCTTCGCGTCGTCGCGACGGTGGGCTGCGTCGGCGAGCTCGTAGGCCTCCTCGAGCGTGTGCGGCACGATCGTGCGCTCATCCTGCTCACGGTCCCACGGGCATTCCCGGCGCAGGCGCCGGGTGATCTGATCGAGGCGATCCAGCGCCCCAGTGATCTCCGGTTCGCCGGAGCTCACCGCGCGACGCTACTTCGTCGTGGTCGTCGTCGCCGACCCGGTGACGGTTCCGGTCGATCCCGAACCGGTGCTGGTCCCGGTCGTGGCCGTCGGAACGGTCGTGGTCGCCGTCGTCACCGTCGGCGTCGTGGCCGTCGTCGTCGTGCTCGTCACCGTCGGAGTCGTGGTCGTCGCGGTCGGAGTCGTCGTCGTGGTCGTCGACGGAGCCTTGTAGCCGTGGCAGTCGGACATGGAGTACGCGGCCCGGCACTGCGTCAGCTTCAGGTAGTCCTTCTGCGACTTCTTCGTGAGGCTCGCCTGCGCTGTGCTCTGGTACTGACTGTTGAGCAGCTGCTTGATCAGCGCGGTCGACTTCGTCAGCGAATCCTGGGTCGCCGGGACGATCTTCACAACCTCGACGACGTACCAGCCGAAGGTGCCGTGCACGGGGCCTTCCAGCTGGTTCACGGGCGAGCTGAAGGCGACGGTGTTGAGCGCCTGCTCCTCCTCCCCGTTGGTGATACCGACGAGCAGACCGCCGTCGTTCTTGGTCGCCGTATCGACGGAGTACGTCTTGGCGACCGTCGTCCAGCTCTGGCCCGCCTTGAGCGCGGCCAGCGCGGCATTCGCCTGACTCTCGCTGTTGGTGCGGACGATCCGGATCGTGCGGGTCGCCTGGGCGCCGAACTCGGACTTGTGCGCGCTGTAGTAGGCGGCGATTCGGGCCGCGGTGACCTTCGGCGTCTCACGCGCGATCAGGTCCTTGAAGATCTGGTTGACGCGGATCCGGTAGTTGATGTCCGCCTGGGTCTGGCCGGTCTCGCTGAGGAAGCTCGCGTACGCCGCCGCGGTCGGGAACTGCTGCTTCTTGGCGGCGACGAGCGCCTTCGCGACGGCTGCGTCCGTGATCTTGATGTGGGACTTCGCAGCCTCGGCCTGGTACCAGTAGGACTCGATCAGGAACGCCATCACCTGGCTGGAGAGCGACGTGAACAGCGTCTTGCAGTCCGCCGCGACGGTCTTGTCCGGGGTCTTGGCGAGCGATGGGATCTGCTCGCGGACCTGCTTGACGCAGCCCTTGAAGCTCGGCGGATCGGTGGGCACGATCACGGGGGCGCCGGGGCTGGACGACGCGTTGCCCTTGGCTGCCACGTACATCCAGTGGTTGAAGGCCCGAACCGTGATCGGGTTGCCCCCGACCGAGGCGACCGAGTCGCCGGGGACGCCGGAGCCACAGCCGGCGACGGCGATCGCCACCACAAAAAAGGCGCCAAGCGCCGAAAGCTTCCTCGTGATCCGCATTGGCCGCGATGGTAGCGAGGTCAGCCGCGCGCTGGCGCCCGCCCCCTCGATTCCTTATGAACCTCTTGGCATCCGAACGGATTTCGCTAACAGAGTGGGCGGATGCGGGCGCAGACCTACGCGGCGGCGCCGGCCTCCACCTCCTCGGCGTCGGCCTCGCGGACGATCGACAGGAGCACGTCGGCGGCGCGCACGACGGCCGGGAACTGCTTGGCGGGGTCGTCGGGCACCCGCATCGAGAACTGCGACTTACCCGACTCGTACAGCGCCTCGGGAATGATCGCCCGCACCCGCTTGGCGCGGACCGAGTCGAGCTCGATCGGCGTGACCGCGAGGCGCCCACCCTTGAACGTGACGGCGCTCGCCCCGGCCTGGCCGAGCTTGATCCGGGCGATCTGCATCGAGATCAGGTTCTGGAGTGGCTCCGGCAGGTCGCCGAAGCGATCGAGCAGCTCCTCGCGCAGCAGCTCCAGGTCCGCGACCTCGCGCGCGCCCGCGATCCGCCGGTGGACGTCGACCTTCGCCTGCTCGTAGGGGATGTAGTCGGCCGGGACGTAGGCGTCGACGTTGACGTCGAGCCGCACGGGCTCCCAATCCTCGTCACCCGCCTCCCCGTCGGACGCGGCCTGCACCGCCTCGTCGAGCATCTGCATGTACAGCTCGAACCCGAGCGCAGCGACGTGGCCTGACTGCTCGTCGCCGAGCAGGTTGCCGGCGCCACGGATCTCGAGGTCGCGCATCGCGATCTTGAACCCCGAGCCGAGCTCCGTGTAGTCGCTCAGCGCACTCAACCGCTGGGCGGCATCCGGCGTCAGCGCCGCGGCTGAGGGATAGAGCAGGTAACCGTAGGCCCGCTCGCGACTCCGGCCAACGCGGCCCCGGATCTGGTAGAGCTGCGCCAGGCCGAACATGTCGGCCCGCTCGACGATCAGCGTGTTGGCCTGCGGGATGTCGATTCCGGACTCGATGATGGAGGTCGATACGAGCACGTCGGCGTCGCCACGCAGGAAGCTGAGCATCCGCTTCTCGAGCTGGCGTTCGTCCATCTGCCCGTGGGCGACCTCGAACCGCATCCCCGGGCACAGCCCGCGCAGCCGCTCGGCGGTCTCGTCGATCGACTCGACCCGGTTGTGCAGGAAGAATGCCTGCCCGCCACGGGCCTTCTCCCGCTCGAGCGCCTGCCTGACGAGCTCCTCGTCGTACTCACCGACGTACGTCTTGACGGGACGCCGGCCCTCGGGCGGAGTCTCGATCACGCTGATGTCGCGAATCCCGGCGAGCGACATCTGCAGCGTCCGCGGGATCGGCGTGGCGCTCATCGCGATCACGTCGACCTTCAGCTTCAGCTGGCGCAGCAACTCCTTCTGCTTGACGCCGAAGCGCTGCTCCTCGTCGACGATCAGCAGACCGAGGTCCTTCGCGCGCACGTCCCGCGAGAGCAGCCGGTGCGTGCCGATCAGGATGTCGACCTCGCCGCGCGTGAACTTGGCGACCGCCTCCTTCTGCTCGGCGGCGGACCGGAAGCGGGACACGTACTCGATCACGACCGGGTAGTCCTTCAGGCGCTCGGTGAAGGTCCCGAAGTGCTGCTGGGCGAGGATCGTCGTCGGGCACAGCATCATCACCTGCTTGCCGTCCTGTGCCGCCTTGAACGCCGCGCGCAGAGCGACCTCGGTCTTGCCGTAGCCGACGTCACCGCAGATCAGCCGGTCCATCGGCCGCGGCGCCTCCATGTCGGCCTTGACGAATTCGATCGCATCGCGCTGGTCAGGCGTCTCGGTGTAGCCGAAGTTGTCCTCGAACTCGCGCTGCCAGTCGCTGTCGGGCGCGAACGGGTGGCCCTCACGCCGCTTGCGCTCGGCATAGAGGTTGAGCAGCTCGCCGGCGAGCTCCTGAGCCGCCCGCCGGGCGCGCGCCTTGATCGTCTCCCAGCGCGTCCCGCCGAGCTTCGACAGCGGCGGATGGTCGCCGCCGGCGCCGACGTAACGGCTGATCTTCGCGAGCTGGTCGACGGGCATGAAGACGCGGTCGGTGCCGGCGTACTCGAGCGTCAGGTAGTCGCGCGTGACGCCCGCGACGGTCTTCGTGTCGAAGCCGGCGAAGCGGGCGATCCCGTGGTCCTCGTGGACGACGATGTCGCCCGTCCGCAGCTCCGCAAAGCTCCGCAGGACCCCGCGGCGCCCGACCCGTGCCGGCCCCTCGGCCGTCCGCCGGCGGCGGAACAGGCGGTGATCGGGGATCACGGCGAGGTGGAACTGCGGCGCGATGAAGCCCTCACGCAGCCGTGCGTGCGCGAACAGCAGGCCCGAGGAGCCGTTGCTCGCCGCTGGTGGCTGCAAAGTGCCACCAGCGGCGCCGCCGCCGTCGAGCCAGCCGACCTTCAGGCGGCCGAGGTTGTACGCGGCGCGCTCGCCCTCGCCGCGCACCGGGAACGTGACGATCGTCCGGTAGCCCGAGCGCGTCAGCTTCTCGAGCTCGGGCTCGGCCTCGCGGATCCCACGCGCGCCGATGTCCGCCGCCTGCGCGCGGAACTGGAAGGGCTGATCCTGATCGATCGAGGACAGGCGGACCCGCGCGCGGGCGTTCAGAGCGGCCGTGATCGCGTCCGGGGCGATGTAGAGCTGGTGCGCCTCGGCGTCGTGGAAGGCGGCGGTCACGTCCTGCCAGTGGTCGGCGAGCGCCGGCGCGACCTCCTCCTCGGCGGCGAGCAGCACCCCGGCGTCAGCGTCGACCAGCTCGAGGAAGGCCTTGAAGTCCTCGACCGGCAGCAGCTCGGCGATGTCGGGGCGGTCCTTGGCGTCCTCGAGCGCCGCGATCTCCGCCAGCTCGCGGTACTCGGCGGCGAGCTCGGCGGCCGGGGCGACCTCGACCAGCTCGGCGTCGCCGAGCGAGCGCTGCGTGAACGTCGAGAACCAGCGCAGCGACTCGATCTCGTCGCCGAACAGGTCGACGCGCACGGCCCGGTCCTCGGTCGCCGGGAACAGGTCGAGGAGGCCGCCGCGGATCGCGAACTGGCCCCGGTCCTCGACCTGGTCGACCCGCTCGTAGCCGGCGGCGACGAGATCCATCGCGGTCTCGTCGAGGTCCATCAGCTCGCCGACGCGGAGCGTGAAGCCATGCGGGCGCAGCGACGGATCCGGGACCTTCTCGGACAGGGCAACGGCACTGACGACGACGACCGGAGCGTTTGCCGCCGACTCGTCGAGCAGCGCGTCGAGCGCGGCGATCCGCTGGCCGATCAGGTGCGGCGGCGGAGCCAGGTGCGACTCGTAGGTGACACCGCGGCTCGGGTAGTAGCGCACCGGCCGGGGAGCGAGCCAGGCCCGCAGGGAGCCCGCGAGCTCGCGCGCGGCGCGGTCGTCACCGGCGACGACGATCATCGGACGGTCCGGCTCGCGATCGACGAGCGCCGCCAGCAGGTAGGGGCGCAGCGAGATCGAGACGAACGCCCGACCGCCGGCGGCGGCCAGCCGTCCGGTCTGCGGGTCGTCGTCCGCGTGCCTGAGCAGGGTCGAGAGCATCCGCCAGTTCAGTCTAGGCGGCGTCGCCGGCGTCGCTCAGCACGCGCTCGGCGGCGTCGGCGGCCCGGTCGATCAGGGCCTCGACGTCCTCCTTGCGCTCGCGGAACCTGCCGAGCACGTAGGCGGCGACGCGATCCGGATCGGTGGTCGGCGGGCGACCGACCCCGATCCGCACGCGATGGAACTCAGCGCTTCCGAGTTCCGCCTTCAGCGACTTCAACCCGTTGTGGCCTGCGAGCCCCCCGCCGAGGCGGGTGCGGATATCGCCGAACGGCAGGTCGATCTCGTCGTGCAGGACGAGGATCCGCTCGAGCGGGACGCGGAGCTCACCCCGCGCCGGGCCAACGGAGCGCCCGGCATCGTTCATGTAGGTCTGCGGCAGCAGGATCGCGACCCTCGGACCCCCGATCCCAGCGCGGCCCTCGGTCAGCAGCCCCCGGTACCTGGGCTTCGGCTTGCCGAGCTCGAAGCGCCTCCGCAGGCGCTCGGCGACCTCGAAGCCGATGTTGTGGGGTGACCCCGAGTATTCGGCGCCGGGATTACCGAGGCCGACGATCAGCCAGTCGACGGGACCACCGCTCCGCCTGCCCGGGAAGGGCATCGGCCGGCGACCGCGCTACTCGGAGTCCGCGCCGGCGTCGTCCTCGGCCTCGGCGGCGGACGGCGCCTCGGCGTCGCCGACGAGCTCGGTCTCGGTCTCGATCTCGGTGTCGTCCTCGCCGCGGGTCATCCGCGATGCGCCGATCGCCGCGACGAGCGCGTCGGGCTGGCCGACGATCGTCACGCCGGCGGGTGCGACCAGCGACCCCAGCGTGAGCGTGTCACCGATCTTCAGCTCCGAGACATCGGCCTGGATCACGTCGGGGATCGTGCCCGGGAGCGACTCGACCGTCAGCTCCCGGAGCGGCTGCTCGAGGATCCCGCCGAGCTTGACGCCGGGGGAATCCTCGGCGCCGATCAGCTCGATCGTCACCTGAGCCTGGATCGCGACGTCGAGCCGGACGCGGAGGAGATCGATGTGGGTCGTCTCACCGCTGACCGGGTGCCGGATCAGTTCCTTGAGGACGACCGGCACGCCGATGTCGCCGTCGAGCCTGAGATCAAACAGGGCGCCCGTGTCCGCGAGGGCGTGCCGCAGGTCGCGGGCGCCGACCGAAAACGCGATCGGGTCCTCGCCGCCGCCGTAAACGATGCCGGGGATCTCGCCGGTGCGGCGCAGGCGGCGGGCGCTACGCGATCCCGAGGGTTCGCGGCGCGTTGCGAGAAGCGGCGTTGAAGTCTGTTCTGCCATTGCGGCGATCGATGGTAGCGAGCCGCGCGAAAAGTGCTCGGCAACCGTCTCGCGACCCTTGCGCGAGACGGTACCCTTCGGGGGAATGACGGACGTCCAGCTGCTCCTCTGGATGACTGCGATTCACGTGGTCGGCTTCATCGCCGTAGGCGTGCTGATGATCCCGGCGCTGCGCGACGGTGAGCAGCCGCCCGATCAGGACGGCGGCAGCTCGGATGATGGATGGGGCAACCTGCCGCGCGGCAAGCCGCTGCCGTCGGGATGGCCCGGTGGCGGGATCCCGCTGCCGGACGCGGAGCAGTCACGCGTGCGCCTGCGCGGTCCCGGCCGGATCAGCGACGGATCGCGCCGCCCGCAGCGCCGGCCGATCCGCGAGCCGCAGCGCCGGCCGGTCCCCGCGCGGCATTCCTGAGCGCCCGCGCCACTCGGGCGCGCGGTAGGTCGGGCGCGCCGTTGGTCGGGCGAGCCGCCGCTCGGGCGCGCCGCTGGTCAGGCGCTCAGTTCGAGGAAGCGCTCGACCGACGCCTCCTGATGGGCGATCCGCGCGGCGACTCCGCGCGCGTGGTGAGCGGAGAAATCGAGAAAGTCCTCGACGCACCGCTCCGGGTCGTCGGAGAGCGGGTAGATCCGGCTCACGTCGGGCTGAGCACAGACGATCCCGAGCGGAGGGCGGCCCTCGGCCAGGGTGCGGGCGCTGCACACCGGGGTGACGAACATCTGCGCGTCCGGCGCGACCAGCGCCGTCGGCAGCAGTCGCGGCATCGGCAGGCGCACCGGCGCGTCGATCGAGTGGTCGACCGCGACGACCCGACCCGCGCAATCGGCGAGCGACTCGCGCCAGACGCCGAGCACGATGTCGGCGGCGAGCACGATGTCGCGCAGGAGCGACGCTTGCTCGGCGTAGAGGCGGACGGCATCTTCGCGATCCTCGGCGTCGGCGAGATCAAGGTCACAGGGCACCCGCAGCAGGTCGGAGGGCGCGATCCGCGCCCCGGCGCCGAAGCTCCCGGGGGTCAGGTACGTCTGCAGGGTGCCGAGATCGCGACGCGCGTAGAAGATGATCGTGACGGCATCGCTGACCGGCAGGCTGTCGATCCGCAGCGACACCGTGACGGCTGACCCCTCGTCGAGGAGCGCCCGGCGCAGCAGTTCCTCGGCGTCGGCAGGGTCGGTGCTGTGGTCATCCTCGTGCATAGTTCCGCTCGATTCTTGTCGTCCTGGGGAATCGGCCGCTACCCCGAAACATTTACCCATCTGCGGCGCTCGCGATCCATCTCCAGGTGGAGCGTGTTTGCACCGGCGAGCCTGGCCATTCGCACATCCGGGTAGGCTGACCATCGATGAAGCTGTTCTACAAGCCGTTCGCGATCTTCGCCCACCAGATCGCCGCGCGGATCGGCCGCGCCGCGTTCGCGACCATCTGGGAGAAGGTCGGTTCCGGCGCCGCCCCGCCTGCCCCGACCGCCGGTCGCGTCGGGCTCCCGCGCCTGGCGGTGGCGACCGCGCTCGAGGCCGCGACGATGGCGGCGACGGCGGCCGTGGCCGACCAGCTTGCCGCGCGCGTCTTCCATCACCTGCTCGGCGCCTGGCCGACGCGGCCGCCCGCCACCTCCGAGCCCGGCGGCGGCGCCGGCGCTGCCGGCGCCGCCGCAGCCGCGATCGCGACCGCGGAGTAGGCCCTCCCTCACCCTGCACCCCCGCCGCGCAGCACGAACCCGCGCCGCGCGAGGTCGTCGAGCGCGTCCTCGAAGGCCGCGAAGTCCCGCCGCGTGAGCAGCTCGATCGGGCGCCCGCGCGGCCCCGAGGCCCTGACCCAGCGGCGCAAGGTCGGGGCGGTGATCTGTTCGCCGGTGTCGGCCAGCAGGGCGAGGAGCGTCCGCAGCGCAGCCTCGTGCTCGACCTGGCCGGACAGGATCGTGAGCGCGTCGGTATCGAGGATCTGGCACAGCTCGTCCTCGGTGAGACCGAGGACGTCCATCAGGTGGGCGGCGCGATCAGTCACAACAGCGCGGGAATCGATTCGGTCAGCTGACGGCGTAGACGGCGACAGCTCCAAGCTGAGTGCTCGCGGCATCGGCGATCGATGCTGCGAAGCGACGCAGGTGATCGTCGCTCTTGGTGGCGGCCGGATGCGGGATCACCAGGCTGTGGTAGCCCGGGAACCCGAGCGACTCGGAGAAGCGGGCGACATTGCCGACGAACACCTCTGTGATCAGCACGGTGGCTGGAACGCCGGCGCGTTCAAAGAGGATCGCGTCCTGAAGCGAGCAGGCGCTGCAAGCGCCGCAATCTCCCAAGCCGGTGATCACGAGGTCACTCCGCGAGGCGAGCTCGAGGACCTGCGCGTCATCGAGCGGGTAGGCGGCACTCGGCTTGCTGACGACCTCCACCGACGCGACGGCCACCCTCTGCTGCAGCTCGTCTGCCAGGTAGGTCAGGATGTCCCTCGCCTTCGCCTTGCCGTTGTCGATCAGCAGGAGACGGGCACCCTCGACGATCGGGTGGCGTGGCGCCAGCTCGCCGGGGGCAACGGGCGGGTCCTCTGCGTCGGGACGGTGGACAAGCACAGTTGTCGACATGTCGCGTTCCTCCGGTTCCTGATTGCTCAAGCTCAGTTGGTGTGGCGGGTGAACATGGATGGATCGATCTCGCACGAGTCAGGGCCGCAATCCGGCATTGCTTCACCGAGCCCCCGGACCCGTCGAGTGACCGCACGGGTGTGCTGCAACGGCGCGAAACCTGGGATGTACGCCGACCAGCCGGGTCCAGCCCCGCCGGCCGTGACGAGGAAGAGGTCCTCCGGCTTCGCGATCGACGGGAGCTTCCCGTCCTCGCCGGCGACCATGTCGTGCTGGTTCCCAACTTCGAGCAGGACTCCGGAGGCTGCGAGCTCGTCGGGCCGGATGCGGGACTCGCGGCAGAGGAACTCGCGTGCCTGCTGCTGACTCCAGCCTGCCTGACGCACCGCCTGAGCGTGCTCGGGGCCCATCACGACGATCCCCTGCCCTCCCTTGCCGACGGCGTAAGCCGCCGGCACCTTGATCGCGGACACAAACGTTCGCAAGACGTCCTCGGGAACCTCGCTCAGGTGGTTGGCGACCTGACGAGGCGCCTCGGTCGCCATCAACAGCACAATCGTGTCCTGCGACTCATACCCGAGCTGCACGCGGAGCGGCTGCCACGGGAGCGGTGGCTCCTCCTCGGCGAAGCAGAACGTGTACTTGCCGGGATTGCCCATCGCGCTCGCGTCGAGCTTCCCCGAGCTCGCGCCCAAGACGTTGCGCGCGACGAGCCGAACCGCGCGACCGATCGTGGCGTTGGCTCGGTTGCCGGAGCCCAGGGCGTTGCTCCCGCCGTTCATCCCGACCTCCGCGGCCAGCGGGCCACTGACGAGGACGCATGACGCCGCGCCGCCGGTGCTGGTCAGCGCGGCGTGAGCGTTGAACGCCGGATCGAGCAGGGCGCCCAGGGCGGCGACGACGATCGGGAAGTACTCGGGGCGGCAGCCGGCCATCACCGCATTGGCGGCGGCCTGCTCGGCCGACACCGATCGGCTGCGCCGCGGGATCGAACCGATGATGTCCTCGCCGTCCAGGTCGACGCTCGACAGCATCGCCTCCACGAGCGTGGGCGTGGGCGGAATGACCGGCAGGCCATCGGTCCAGCCGCGTTCGAAGAACTCCTCCTGAAGACGGTCCTGATCGATCTCGATAAGTGCCGGCAAGGTCTGCCCCTCTCGGTGAGCAATCACGGTCGAACCCTGCGGCACCGAACGGCCGCGCAGGCATCATACACCAAGCGGACTGGTAGAGTCCGTTTTCTTTGAGGCCGGCAGGCGCGCGTGTGTGTGTTGAGGGTCGTTCGGGCACCCTCATTCGGGCAACCTCAAGTTCCAGACCCCCCCAACGATCCTGGGGGGTCTGGACCGCAAGGGTGCTTAAGACCCTTTAGTTCGATACCCCCGGTCACGGCCCGGGGGGTCCGGAAGTTAGGGTTAGTTGTCCTGGCCTTCGGCCTGAGGACGACGGCTTTGCTTGGCCCCACCGCGACGGTGGTCTCACTGCCTTCCGCGTGCGGATGAAAATGGCGCCGTGACACCGTTTCCACGGCGACTGAATCCACACGATCAGGCCATCGCCTGATCGAGCGACGACCCCTCCGGCTACAGTCAGCGGGCAAACCGACCGATCGGGTGTCAGCACTTGAGCGCGACTCACAATGACGGACGCACCGCCCCAGGTAAGCCCCGCGCGACGCGATCCGATGCGCTCCGGAACCGGCAACGAGTCGCCAAGGCGGCGTCGGAGGTGTTCGCCGAGCAGGGAATCGGCGCGTCGGTCGCAGACATCGCCGACCGCGCGGGTGTCGGCAACGCGACTGTCTATCGAAGCTATCCGACCAAGACCGACCTGCTGGCGGAGGTCGCGGTCCGCTGGCTGACCGAGATGGAGTCGATCGCAGCAGCGGCGGCCGCGAGCAGCGACCCCGTGCCGGCGTTCCAAGGGCTGATCGAGACCATCTTCGAGCGCTTGCGCGAGGACCGCCTCGCGGCCGATCTGCTCCGAGCGGGAAACGTGACGGACGAGGTTGCGAGCATCCGCCGCCGGGTGGAAGGCCACGTGACGACGACACTCCGCCGCGCGGCGCAGACCGGCACCGTCCGCGGCGACGTCAGTTACGCCGACCTTTCCGTCCTGATCCTCGGAACCGCACAGCGTCTCAGCGAAACCGGCGTCACGAGCGCTGCAGCCTGGGAGCGGATGGCGCAGTTCGTGCTCGCCGCGGTCCTGGCCTGAACGGGACCGACAGCCACACGGGCCGACCATGCTTCAGGACACTAGTAGTGCTGGGGCATCGAGGAGACGATCACCGGCACGGGCGCTGAGGCGATCCCGTTGGCGACCACGACGAGCGTGCTCGGGCCCGGGGGCACCGCATTCGGGAGGGTGAACTGGGTCTCGGAGCCGGCGCCGGGGGCGACCGATACCGAGCTCCAGTCGTGAGTCCGAGCGTACGTGACGACTCCGGTGGACGAGTTGGTGACGCGCACCAGGGGGAAGTTGGTGTTGTCCTGGACGTCGTCACCATAGGTGGCTCCCGGGTCCAGCCCGGCGAGCTGTGTGCCGGACAGGCTGTAGGTGCCGCCTGGAGCGAGAACGCCGGCGCTCAGCGACGCGATCGTGGGCTCCCAAGCTCGCTGCGGGGTGCCGCCCGCCGTGTACACCTCCATCTGGTTGCTGCCGTCGTTGAACAGGACCTGACCGTTGGGCAGCGCCAGCATCCGAGTTTGGTAGGAGGTGTCGTTCGGCGCGTTCGGCACATCCGGGATCTGGGTCACCGTGTTCGAGCCGGCGTTGTAGAGGAAGAAGTGAGTCGGGATGTTGTACGTGCACGCGCTCGCGTCGAACAGCACGTTCCCATCCGGCAGGATCGACCCCGGCCCGTCGGTACTGGCGTACTGCTCGTTGTCGATGGTCGGGATCTCCGGCCCCGCCGTCCACGTGCCCGCGGTCCCGCCGCTGTACTCGTACAGCGCGGTCTGCGTCTCTGCGTCCGTTGTGCACGGCGTCGGGTACTCCTGGGTGCTCGTGCCAGCACCGACCACGAACACGTTCCCGCCCGGCAGCTCGATTTGCGGCCCGATCTCGACGATCGGGAACGGGTTGACGGGGCTGCCGTTCGTAGCCGTTGCCCCGGCGAAGCTCCACGTGTCGCTGTTCGGATCGAACAGCTCGGTGTTGCCGACCCCCCACAAATCGAGCGTCAGCAGCTTGCCGTTGGGCTCGAGGGTCCAGCCCTCTTCGTCGTTGGGATCGGTCTTGCCCGTCGCCGGGATCACCGTCCACGCAAGGGTCCGTGCGTCGAGCAACGCGTCGTCAACGGTCAGATCCGGATTCGTGAGACACGTGTTACACGATTGCTGGAGCATGAAGGTGCCGTTGTCCAGGACATCGCTGGCGGCGTCCCCGATGTTCGTCCATCCCGGTGGTGGAGGGACGGATGCCCAACTGTTCGTCACTGGGTTGTAGATCGCCCCGTCGTTCGACCAGACCGCGTTCTCCCCGATGTATTCGCCGCCCTCGACGATCATCCGTCCGTCAGGCAAGATCGCAGACGCGAAATAGAGCGGCGTGTAGTCCGCAGGCATCGACGCGATCCGACTCCATGTCCCATCGATGTAGCTGCCGCTCGAGTCCGGCGTGAGCTTCCACCAGATGTTCGTACCGCCAGTGACGTTGTTGTCCGGCTCATCATGCACGAGCACCGTCCCGTCGCTCTCCAGCAGCATCGTTCCCGGCGTCCCGAACGGCGGCGGGTTCACGAGCGGCGTCCAGGGTGAGGCGGTGCCCGCCGGCGCAAGGTCGGCCGTCCTCCCAGACGGCGCGGGACGCCGGAACGGCGTCAGGACCGGACCTGCAGGGACAGGCGCGCCGGCAGCAGCCCGGGCCACGCCAGATTGATGCTTGGAGGCAGAAGGCGCACCGGTAATCACCAGTACAAGGGCCAGGCAAGCAACCGCACCGGCCAGTACAGCAAATCGCTTTGAAGGCACAGCCCCTCCCGAGAATGGACCGCTCGACCCTACCAGCGCTCGACCAACGCTCGCAAACCTTTCTGGCTGTGCCCCCGATCAGCTCGAACCCGGAGCAGGCTAGAACAGCTGGTTCTCGCCGCCGAAGACGTCGCTGACGGACCCGTCGGTGAAGATCTGCCGGATCGAGCTCGTCAGCAGGTCGGCGCACGAGAGCGTGCGCACGTTGGGCAGCGCTCCGGGGGGGATCGGCACCGTGTCGGTGACGACGATCTCCTCGAAGCCGGCGGCGGCGAGGTTCTCCCAGGCATTGCCGGAGAACAGCGCCGTGCGTCGCGGCCGCGTAGACCCGCACCGCGCCCGGCGTCGCGGACGGCGTCGGCCGCCGCCTGGAGCGTGCCGGCGGTATCGATGATGTCGTCGACGATCAGCGCCGTCTTGCCGCGGACGTCGCCGATCACGTAGTTGATCTCGGCGACCTGCTGCGCGGGGCGCTCCTTGTTGAGGATCGCGAGGTCGGCGCCGATCTTCGACGCGAACTGCTTGTTGAGCTTGACGCGGCCCGCGTCGGGGGCGACGACGACGATGTCCTCGAGACCGAGGTCGGCGAAGTACTGGGTGAGGATGAAGCAGCGCCGTCATGTGGTCGCACGGCTTCTGGAAGAAGCCCTGGATCTGCCCGGAGTGGAGGTCCATCGTGAGGATCCGGTCGATCCCGGCGGACTCGAGCATGCGCGCCACGAGCCTCGCGCTGATCGGCTCGCGCGGCGCCGACTTCTTGTCCTGGCGCGAGTAGCCGTACCACGGCGTCACCGCGATCACGCGGTGCGCCGAGCCGCCGACGGCGGCGTCGACCATCATCAGCAGCTCCATCAGCGCGTCGTTCGCGGTCAGCCCCTCGGCTGCGTTCGCGCAGGTCGGCTGGACGATGAACACGTCCGCGCCGCGAACCGACTCCTCGAAACGGCAGTAGACCTCGCCGTTGGCGAACGTCCGCAGGCTCACGCCGCTGAGCGCGACGCCGAGCTTGTCGGCGATCTTCGCGGCGAGCTCGCGGTTGGCGCGGCCGGAGACGAGCATCAAGCCGCTTGGCGTACTCGTACCTCAGCTCGGTCGGAACGGAGGACATCTCCAGCACGCTCATCGCTCCGCGAATGCTACGCGGAGATGTTGACGAGATGTGTCCGACCCCACGGCAATCGCCGCTAGGAGCGTGGTTCGGTTGCCTGATCCGGATCGTTCCGGCGCGTCGCTTCACCCTCGGCGTCGGCACGCGCACGGCGCGCAGCCGCATAGCCATCGAGCGTCCGCTGGGCGGCGCGGGCGACGCCCGGCGAGCCCGCCAGCGCTCCGGGAGGCACGTCCTGACCGATCACCGAGCCGGCCGCCGTGAAGGCGTCGTCGCCGATCGTGACGGGCGCGACGAGCGTGGTGTCGACGCCCGTCTTGACCCGGGAGCCGATCCGGGTGGGGTTCTTGCGGTAGCCGTCGTAGTTGGCGGTGATCGTGGCGGCGCCGAGGTTCGTGTTCTCGCCGATCACCGCGTCGCCGATGTAGCTGAGGTGCGGCACCTTGGTCCCGGCGCCGACCGTGGAGTTCTTGATCTCGACGAAGGTGCCGGCCTTCGAGCCCTCGCGCAGGACGGCCCCCGGGCGCAGGTAGGCGAACGGGCCGACGCTGACGCGGTCGCCGATCTCGGCCTCCTTCACGTACGAGTGCAGGACCGTCGCCCCGGCCCCGACGCGGGCGTCGATCAGCGTCGAATGCGGTCCGATCGTCGACCCCGAACCGATGCTCGTGGCGCCGTGCAGGCTCGTGAACGGCGCGATCACGACATCCTCGGCGAGCGTCACGTCGACATCGATCACCGTCGCAGCGGTGCCGACGATCGTCGCCCCGGCCCGCTGATGGCGCTCGATGATCCGGCGCTGGGCCTCGGCGGCGACCCCGGCCAGCTGGACGCGATCGTTGATCTGAAGCGTCTCGGCCGGATCCGCGAGCTCGAATGCGAGCACGCGGCAGCCGCGCGAGCGCATGATCGGCAGCACGTCGGGCAGGTAGTACTCCCCCTGCGCGTTGTCCGAGCGCAGCTCGGCGAGCGCCTCGAGCAGGAGCCCGCCGGAAAACGCGAACACACCGGTGTTGACCTCGGAGATCTGCCGCTCCGCGTCGGTCGCGTCGGCGGCCGACTTCGTCTCGACGACGCGCTCGACGGTCCCGTCGGATGCGCGCACGATGCGGCCGTAGCCGCTCGGATCCGCCAGCACCGCGGTCAGGATCGTCGCCCCCGCCGCTCCGGCCTCGTGGTGGTGGTGGAGTCCGGCGATCGTCTCGGCGCTGATCAGGGGCAGGTCGCCGTTGAGCACGATCACGGTGTCGGTTTCGCCGATCAGCCCGGCGGCTGCCTTGACGGCGTCGCCGGTTCCCAGCGGACGTGGCTGGACGGCGTTGTCGATCGCCGGATCGAGGTGATCGCGCAACGGCTGACCGGGCGCGTCAACGACAATGACCCGCTCCGCGCCCGCAGCCCGTGCGGCTGTGACGGGCCAGGCGATCATCGGGCGGCCGCAGAGCGGATGCAGGAGCTTCGGAGTCCCGGAGCGCATGCGCGTCCCCTGCCCGGCGGCGAGGATCACGACAACTGGGGCGGCCACAGCGCCATCGTAGGCGATCGCACGGTCGCCTGACTCTGACTGGGGAGCCTGGATTCGAACCAGGACGAGCAGCTCCAAAGGCTGCCGTGCTGCCGTTACACCACTCCCCAGAGCATCGCCCGAGAGCTCCGCCTGCCGTGCGGCAGGGGGGCGACCCGGACCTTACCTGAACAGTTCAGCCCCGGCGGCCGAGCGCTCGGGCGACCGGGTCGGGCAGCATCGGGTCGGCAAGCGCGGCGCGCAGATCCGCGGGCCGGTGAAGCGCACGCTCGGCCCGCAGGATCCCGACCTCGAGCCCGGAGTCGCGGGCAGCGGCGACGCCGACGCCGATCGCATCGGAACTGCGCCATACGCGCTCGGGCAGCGCGAACAGCTGCGGCAGCGGGCGGGCGATCGCGATCAGGTAGAAACCGCCGTCGAAGACCGGCCCGAAGACGACGTCGCACCCGGCACGCAGGTCGCCGAGAGCCGCAGTCGCGTGGTCGGGGGTGAGCCGCGGCAGGTCGGGCCAGACGATCAGCAACGGCCCGTGGCCGCGGGCGAACACGCGCGCAGCCGCGTCGGCGAGACGGCCGGCGATGCCGTCGCCGTTCTGCGGAAACAGCGCGATGTCGTCGCCGAGCAGCGTCCGCAGTTCGGGTGCCGCGTCCGGGGGCTCGTGGGCCAGGTGGATGACGCGCGGAGACAGCGCTCGCGCCCACTCGACCGTCTGGATCAGCAGAGCCGACTGCAGCGCCAGGCAGCGATCCTGGCCGAGCAGAGGCTCGAGCGCCCGCCTCACCTCACCGCGGCGCGGTGCCCGCGCCATGATCAGCACGGCCGGTGCGACCAGCTCGGAGCTCATCCGGTCTGGAAGCGGTACACGGTCCCAGCCGGTCGCGGCGAGATCGCCGCCAGCCGCCCAACGGCACCTTCGAGGACGTCCGCGAAGATCTGCGAGCTGCTGCCCATCAGCCGGGCCAACGTGCTGACGGGCGTCGGTTCGCCCGGTACGACCTCGTTGGCGTAATCGGTCACGAACCCGATCAGCGCGAATGGCAGCTCGAGCTCGCCGCACAGGACCGTCTCGGGACCGCCCGTCTGGCTGACCGCCGCCACGCCGCACGCGGCCAGCTGGGCGATCTCGGAGGGCGTGTTGAACCGCGGGCCGTCGACATGACCGTACGTGCCGCCGGACTGGAACGGATGGCCCGAGGCGGCCGCAGCCGCCGCGAGCACGGACCGCGCGTCCTGCGAGTACGGGCCGCCGTGGAGGATCCAGTGGGCGCGAGCGGGGTCGCCCTCGCGGTCGAAGAACGTGCACAGCGAACCATCGGGCAGCCTGTTGGAGAGAAAGTGCAGGTCGTCGAAGATCACGAGCGACCCGAGCTCGAGCGTCGGATCGACGGCGCCGCACGCGGTGCACCCGATCACGGCCGCTGCGCCGTGCTCCTTGAGCGCCCAGATGTTGGCGCGGTGGTTGACCCCGTTGGACAGACGAGCATGCCCGGGCCCGTGACGCGACACGTGCAGGACCTCGACTCCCGCCCATTCGCCGGTCGTCACCGGCGCCAGACCGTACGGGGTCTGCACCGCATGCGACTCGGCGTGGTCGAAGCCGCGCAGAGCATAGGTGCCAGATCCGGTGATGATCCCGACCCGCATGGCGGGCGATGGTAGCGGTGGGCCTCGGCTCAGCGAGCTTCGAAGGTGTTCGCCAGGGTCGCGGCGGGCCCGACGATCGCAGCGAAGCTGCCCGAGACACCGGCCTGCGAACTGCTGTCATCGAGCGTGCTAGGCACCGTCCGGGTGGCCGCCCTGACGGGGCATCGGGTGGTGCGGCAGGAGCGCGGGGCGCGGGACGCGGGAACGCCAGCTCTCGGGCGGGGGGACGAGCGCCGGCCAGAGCGGGGCGCCCGGCGCGAGCAGCGCCTTGAGCGAGCGCCTCAGCCCCGGCGGGAGATCCCACTCCCGCTCGATCGCCGCGCAGGCAGGCGCGGACAAGGCGAGCTCCGCCGCTCCCGCGTCGGTCAGGCGGACGCGCCGACCGCGACCCGACCCCTGCTCGACGAAGCCGCGCTTGACGAGGATCCCGATCGCCGTCTGCAGCGCCTCAGCCGCGACGCCCGACAGGTGAGGCAGGTCGGCGACGGCGACGCCGTCACCGCCATCGCCAACGGGCCGAAGGACGTTGGCCGTGTACATCAGCGACGCGACCGCGTCGTGTTCGTAGCGCAGCGTGAAGGCCTGCAGGGGGATCGAGAGCAGGGCCGACAGCGGCCGCGCGCGAGCGGGATCGGGCGCCGTGCCGGATATCGGCGCGGCGGCGTGGCCACCGTAGCCGTGGGTGATCCAGTCGGGCAGCCCGGCCTCGTGGACCGCGACGAGCCCCAACAGCTCGGCCCGCAGGCCGTCGATCAGCTCCACCCCGAAGCGTTCGCGCCACCGCCCCTCGATCTCCGCGGGCAGCCCGCTCCAGACGCCCTGGGCAAGGAGGCCGCCCTTCCGCGGGCGAACGGTCCTTCCATCGATCTCGATGTAGCCCCAGCGCCGCATTGCGTGGAGATTTGGCTCCGCCCGCGACGCGAGCGTCAGCTGACGCACGGAGATCCCATCCGGCGGCACCCACTGCATGACGTTCGACCACTGCCGCAGCGAGGCCGCCCATGGCCCGCGCGTGCCGCCGAAGAGGGTCGTGCGGTGCGGCGTCCGCCGCTCCCACTCGTTGTCGAGCTCGATCGTGAACGCCACCAGCGCCTGCGACAGCAGCGTGGGAAGGGGTGCCGGCCCGCCGCCCATGCTCGTCCCCGCGGTCGCTACCGCGGAACCCGCCCGCCCTCGGCGCCCGGCTCGGTGGCGGGACCGCGCGGCGCCGCGATCCCGAGGACGCGCATCGCCTTCAGGCCGAGCGAAAGCTTCTCGCGCCCGTCGGTCGACTGCACGTCGAGTCCCGTCAGCTCGCGGACGCGCTCGAAGCGGTAGCGAATCGTGTGCCGGTGCGTGATCAGCCGGGCCGCGGTCGCGTTGACGTTCGCGTCGCACTCGAGGAACGTCGCCAGCGTCCCGAGCAGGTCGGTCTCGTACTGCTCGTCGTAGAGCGACGAGCGGCCGGACCGTCTCGTGGTAGAAGCGCTTGAGCTCGGCCGGGTCGCTCATGTACGGCAGCAGCAGCTGGTAGGTGCCGGTCGCCTCGAACGCGAGCTCGGAGCGGTCGGCATCGCCCTCGACGACGTTCAGCGCGAGCATCGCCTCGTCGGCGGCGCGGTGGAGGTCGAGCGGGTCCTCCACGCGGCGGCTGCGCCCGACCGCGAACACGAACCCCTGCAGACCCGACTCGAGCTCGCGCAGGATCGCGCTCGAGACGCGCCGGCCGACGTCGCCGTCGCCGTCGGGGACCAGCACGACAACGGTCGCCGGCGTCGGCGTCGCTCGGCGCCGCGATCGCGCCGGTCGCGATCGAGCGCGCCCCGCGTCCGGCCACGGCGAGCAGGCGCCGGCGCCAGTCGTCCTCGGTCGGCGTCCGGGCATGGGCGCGCACGACGACGACCCCGGCCCCGCCCGACAGGTCGGTGCCGAGCTCCTTGCCTCGGGCCAGCAGATCCGCGGCCGTCGGCGATCTCGCGCCGCAGCACGGCGCGCAGGAACGCGATCGCGGCCTCCTCGGAGGCGCGCTCGGGCGCGCGGACGCGCTCGACCTCGGAGGCGATCAGCGTCGTCACGAGCCGCAGCAGCGCGTCGTCGGGCTCGCGATCGCGCGCTGCGCATCCGCAGGTGTCCGACGGTCGTGTCGGCGACCTTCAGCTCGATCGACGATCACGTCGTCGGCGTCGCGCATCAGCGACCGCTCGTCGGCCGGCGAGCGGGCCGCGACCGCCAGGACCGAGGCGGAGCGGTCGATCAGGATCAGGCTCGCGTCGAGCGCGCGTTCGGCCGCGCGCAGCACCTCCGGCAGGCCGGCGCCGGCCTGCACGGCATCGGTGATCTGCGCGAGCGCCGAGAGGTCCGGCCCACGACCCGTGGGCCGACGCGAAGTGGAGTCCGTCAAGTCGCTCGAGCTCCCAGAGATCGGCTCAGAACAGCCGCGGCCACTCGACCACGATCACGCGCCCCGAGCACGACGCCGACGCCGACGAGCGCCGCCAGCACGTAGCCGGAGAGGACGACGACGGCCAGACGCTGCCACACACGCCGGATAGGCGGTCACCGCCGGAACGACGACCAGCCCGATGAACGCCGTGAGGCCGAGCACGCCGCAGCAGGCGCCGACGAGGTAGGTGACATTCGTGTTGCTCATCTGAGGAGATTGTGCCGCACGGCGGCGACGCGCTCATCACTCAGCACGCTTCCGGCAATGCGACCGACACGGTCACCGGCTCGGCCACGGCGGCGCCGGGAAACTGACCCCGAAGCCCGTCGGCGGCGCTCTGCGCCCGCTCGCGCGCGCCGTTCCCCCACCAGATCCCGACGACCGTCGGGCCCGAGCCGGACACGATCGCGTGGTCCGCGCCGGCCGCGGAGGCCGCGTCGAGCGCGAGCTCGATCGTCGGGCAGAGCGACAGCGCCGCCTCCTGGAGGTCGTTCGTGACCAGGTGCGCGGGCAGCCGCTGGCCCTCGACGAGGGCCTCGGCCAGCTGTCCGGCGCGGAGTTCGAGCTCGAGCCCGGACCGCGCGAGCCGCAGCCGGTCGGCCTCGCGAAAGACCGCGGCGGTCGACAGCGTCGTCGCCGCGGGGCAGCACGAGGAAGGCGTGCACCGCGAGCGGATCGGCCTGCTCGACGAGCTCGCCGGCGCCAAGGCCGAGCGACAGACCGGGCACGAGCTGCGCCGGGACATCGGCGCCGAGCGCCGCGGCGATCGCGTCGAGCTCGGCCGCGCGCGGGCGGGTCTCCGCGGGCAGCGCCATCGCCAGGCGCAGCGCGGCCGCGGCGTCCGCCGAGCCGCCCGCCATCCCGGCCGCAACCGGGATCCGCTTCTCGATCGCCAGCTGCACGGGTGGCGCGTCCCAGCCGCGGGCGCGCAGCTCGGCGAGCGCGCGCGCCGCCAGATTCTCGCCCTGGACGCCGGGACAGAGGACCTCGTCGGCGGCGCCGTCGAGCAGCGTGCCGATCGTCAGCGTGTCGTACAGGGACAGCGACTGGAACAGCGTCACGAGCCGGTGGCGACCGTCGTCCCGCTGCTCGCCGAGGAACAGGCAGAGGTTGACCTTCGCCGGAGCGAGCGCGCGAAACCGCATCAGCCGTCCAGCCGCTCTGCCAGCAGGGCGAACTGCTCGGGGGCGAGCCGCTCGGCGCGCGCGTCGGCCGGCAGACCCATCGCCACGAGCGCCTCCCGGGCGTGCTCGCGGACCCCGGGCCGGGCGGCGGGCGCGAGCGCGAGCGACCGCGCGAGCGCCTTGCGCCGGTGCGCGAAGGCGTCATGGACGAGCGCCCGCACCGCCGGGGTGGCCCGCAAGCCACCCCGGCGGGAGAGACCGAGCAGCACGGAGTCGACATTCGGCACGGGCCGGAAGACCCCGCGACCGACCGGGCGCAGGACCTTGACGTCGCACTCGAGCTGCGCCAGCACCGACGGGAGCCCGTAGGCGGCACCGCCGGGCTTCGCCGCGAACCGCTCCCCCACCTCGCGCTGGACCATCACGACCCAGCGGGTGATCGTCGGCAGCTCGGCGATCGTGCGCAGGATCACGGTCGCCGCGACACCGTAGGGCAGGTTCGCGACCATCTTCGCGGGCGCGGGCTCGAGCGTCCGCGAGGTCGATGTCGAGCGCATCGTCGATGTGCAGCTCCCAATTGGCGTAGGGGGCGAGCACGGCACGGAGGTCGGGTTCGAGCCCGGCATCGAGCTCCACCACGTGGACGAATCCGGCCCGCTCGGCGAGGCGCTCGGAGAGGACGCCGAGACCGCCTCCGACCTCGAGCACGACGTCCTCGCCCGACAGCGCCGCGAGCCGCTCGATCACGTCGAGGATGTTGCGGTCGACGAGGAAGTTCTGGCCTAGCTTGACCACCCGAACACCGCCGCGGCCGTCGCGTCGACCGCCCGTTCGAGCTCGTCGTAGCTCACGCGCCGCTCCTCGGCGATCGCCTGCGCGGTGCGGACGACGTGCGCGGGCTGGTTGGGTCTGCCCCGCACCGCCTGCGGCGCCAGATAGGGAGCGTCGGTCTCGACCAGCAGCCGGTCGAGTCGGCACGCGCAGCATCGCCTCGCGCAGGGCCTGGGCCTTCGGGAAGGTGACGTTGCCGGCGAAGGAGAGGAACCAGCGGCTCTGCTCGAGGCATTCGGCGACCCGGTCGGCCATCGAGAAGCAGTGCAGGATCACCGTCACCCCGCTCGCGTGCTCGCGCAGCGTCGCGATCGTCTCATCGTCGGCGGCGCGGGTGTGGATCACGAGCGGTTTGCCGACCTCGCGCGCGAGCTCGATCTGCGCCAGGAACGCGCGGCGCTGGTCGTCTGCCGGGGCGTAGTCCCGGTAGTAGTCGAGGCCCGTCTCGCCGATCGCGACGCAGCGCTCGTGGGCCGCAAGCGCCTCGAGCTCGGCCAGGTCGGCGTCGTCGAAACCGGTCGCCTCGTTCGGGTGAGCGCCGATCGCGGCGTACACCTGGGGAAAGCGTTCGGCCGCCTCGAGCGCCAGGCGGTTGCTCGGGCCGCTGGTGCCGACGGTGACGATCCGGTGCACGCCGGCCTCGAACGCGGCCTCGACGAGCTCGCTGTCGGGCGGCTCGCACAGGTGCAGGTGCGTGTGGCTGTCGATCAACGCTTCGGGAACAGCGGCGGCAGCGTCGCGACGGCGACGCCGCCGGCGGTGGGGGCGAAGCGTCGCCGCTGCATACGAGCGCTCGGTCGCCCCGAGCGCCGCGAGCAGCCGCTCGACGCTCGCGGGCATGTACGGGTGCAGGAGCACGCTGATCGCGCGGATGCCCTCGTGCAGCGACGCGAGCGTCTCGTCGAGCGCGCCGGCCTGGGCCGGATCCTTGGCGAGCTGCCACGGCGCGCGCTCCTCGACGTAGCGATTGAGCCGGCGCACGCGCTGCCAGATCAGCTCCAGCGCCTGCGTCGCCTCCGCCCGGTCGAGCAGGGCCGCGAGCTGGCCGGGCAGGCCGGCGAAGTCCGCGATGATCGCGGGATCGGTGGCGACGGCCGGCACGCGCGAGTCGCGGTAGCGCACGATCATCGCGATCGTCCGGCTCGCGAGGTTGCCGTACTCGTTGGCGAGCTCGTTCTCGTAGCGGGAGGTGACCGCATCGATGCCGACCGCGCCGTCGCCGCCGAACGCGACGTCGCGCATCAGGTAGAAGCGCAGCGCGTCGGTGCCGAGGGAATCGATCACCTCGAACGGGTCGAGCACGTTGCCGAGTGACTTGCTCATCTTGCGGCCGTCGGCGCCGAGCAGGAATCCGTGGACGAAGACGTGCTCGGGCACCGCGCAGGTCGGCCGCCATCAGCAGCGCCGGCCAGAAGATCGTGTGGAACTTGAGGATGTCCTTGCCGATGATGTGGAACGTCGCCGGCCAGTAGCGGTCGGTCAGGTCCTCGCCCGGGCGCGCGTAGCTGAGCGCCGTGTAGTAGTTGAGCAGCGCGTCGAACCAGACGTAGAAGACGTGACCGGGATCCCACGGGACCGTCACGCCCCAGGTCAGCTTGGCGCGCGTCAGCGACACGTCCTGCAGCCCCTGCGCGATGAACGAGCTGGCCTCGTTGAAGTGGCGCTGGGGCAGGACGAAGTCGGGATGCTCGGCGTACAGGCGCTCGAGCGGCTGCTGGAAGGTCGACAGGCGGAAGAAGTAGTTCTCCTCCGATTCCCGGCTCAGCTCGATCTCGTGGATCGGGCAGCGGTTGCCGTCGAGAATCTCGTTCTCCACCTTGAAGTCGGCGCAGCGCGGGCAGTACCAGCCCTCGTACAGGCCCTTGTAGACGTGGCCGTTGTCGTAGGCGCGCTGCAGCACCTCCTGGACCTTGCGCTTGTGCTGCTGATCGGTGGTGCGGATGAAGAAGTCGTTGGAGACGCCGAGCTGGGGCATCAGCGCCTTGAAACGCTCGGCGTTGCGGTCGGCGAGCTCCTGCGGCTCGAGCCCCTGGGCATGGGCGGCGTCGGCGACCGGTTCGCCGTGCTCGTCGGTGCCGGTCAGGAAGAAGACGTCCTCCCCACGCTGGCGCATGTGCCGGGCGAGCACGTCGGCGGCGATCGTCGTGTACGCGTGGCCGAGGTGCGGCTGCGCATTGACGTAGTAGATGGGGGTCGTGATGTAGAACGACATCGGACAGCCGCAGCGTAGCCGCCGCGTCAGCGACACCTCGTCAAGGCTCCGGGGCTCGCGACGATCTGCCGCTAGATTCTGTGCATGATCTCCGGCGGCCGCGCCGCAGTCGTCGTCCTCGTCGCGCTGGTCGCAGCCGCCGTGACGGCCGCGCCTGCCTCGGCGACGACGTTGAGCCTGACCACGCCCGTGCTCGTCGACCCTGCCGAGACCGCTGCCTGGAGCGCGATCTCGTGCCCGTCGGCGACGCTGTGCGTCGCCGGGGACAGCGCCGGCACGGTCGCGACGTCGAGCAGCCCGACGGTGGGAGCGTCCGCATGGACGTTGACGCAGCTCGCCGCCGCCGCCGGCTCGCAGGTCGGCACGTCGTCGGTGACGGGGATCTCGTGCCCGTCGACGACGCTCTGCGTGGCCGTCAGCCAGACCGCGATCATGACCACGACCGAGCCGGCCAACCCCGAAGCGCCGTGGACGACGACGACGCTCCCCGCGGAGACGAGCGGGATCGACGACGTCTCCTGCGGCTCCCCGACGATGTGCGTCGCGGTCGACGGCAGCGGCAATGTGATCACCTCCACCGACCCGACGGGCGGCGCCGGCGCGTGGACGATCACCGCGGTCGACGGGAACTTCGCGCTGCAGTCCGTCTCGTGCCCGACGGCGAGCTTCTGCATGGCGGTCGACGACGGCGGCAACGCCGTCGTCACGGGCGACCCGACGGGCGGCGCCGCGGACTGGCAGACGACGTCCGTCGATCAGACGAACGTGATCGATGCGGTCAGCTGCAGCTCTCCGTCGGCGTGCATCGCCGGCGACCAGGCCGGCAACGTGATCGCCTACGACGCCGGCAGCTGGTCGGTGTCGGATGTCGACGGCTCGACGACGATCGACGCGGTCGCCTGCCCGGCCGCCGGGCTCTGCATCGCCGGTGACGGCAGCGGCAACATCCTCG
Source organism: uncultured Solirubrobacterales bacterium (assembly GCA_963705995.1). Taxonomy (GTDB): domain Bacteria; phylum Actinomycetota; class Thermoleophilia; order Solirubrobacterales; family Solirubrobacteraceae; genus Palsa-465. The sequence goes on along the minus strand of CAVPLN010000029.1, from coordinate 134,479 downwards.
TGTCGGGGAACCCGAACGCCGCCCAGAGCAGCTGGTCGGTGGTGACGCGCAGCGGTGCCACGGCGATCAATGCGCTCGCCTGCCCGACGACGAACCTGTGCGTCGCGGGTGACGGCTCGGGCAACATCATCACCAGCACCGGCCCGACCGGGCCTGCCTCCGACTGGAGCGCGGTGATGCTGGACGGCGGCCCCGGGATCGGAATCGCGGCGGTCTCGTGCCCGACGAGCGCGTTCTGTGTCGCCGGCGACTCGCAGGGCAACGTCCTGTATTCGTCCGATGCGGCCGGCAATGGCGCCGCGCCGGGAAGCTGGAGCGTCGAGTCGGGCGTCGACTCGGAAACCCCGCTCACGGGGCTGTCCTGCCCGTCGGCGACGTTGTGCGTCGCGACCGACGGCAGCGGCGACATCGTCACCTCGACGAATCCGGAGAATGCGGGGTCGTGGCAGGTGGCAGCGGTCGACACGCCGGACGACTCGATCGACCAGGTCTCGTGCCCGAGCGCCGCGCTCTGCGTTGCGGTCGACGACTCCGGCGATGTGCTGACCTCGACGAATCCGGCGGGCGGGGCGAGCGCATGGCAGACGGCGGACGTCGACGGGACCGGAACGCTCACCGGCATCTCCTGCGCGACGGTCACGCTCTGCGTCGCCGTCGACGACAACGGCGTCGCGCTGGTGTCGACCAACCCCACCGGTGGCACGAGCGCATGGACGAGCCGGACGATCGACACGGATCCGAATGCACAGGCCCTGACAGGGATCTCGTGCCCGGCGGTGACGCTGTGCGTGGCGGTCGACGCCGGCGGCGAGATCCTGACGAGTTCGCGACCGACCGGCACGGCGCTCGCGTGGTCGACGGCAACCCCGACGCCGGCGGCGGGGTCACAGGGGGTGGAGTTCACCTCGATCGCCTGTGCGAGCACCCAGCTGTGTGTGGTCGGGGACGCGGCGGGCGACGCCTACCTCTCCTACGACCCGACTGCCGCCGCATCCGCCCAGTGGAACCTGCTGACCGAGGACGCCTACCCGATCGATGCGATCTCGTGCCCGTCTGTCAGCGAGTGTGTCCTCGTCGACGGCTGGGGTGGGGTGATGCTCGCGGTTCCGCCACAGAGCCTGACAACCGGCACCAGCGGTGGTGGCGGCGGCGGCGGTGGTTCCACCGGCGGGGGGGGTGGCGGCGCCGGCGGGGGTGGTGGCACGTCGTCCGGGAACAAGCCGAAGAAGAAGGGCTCCAGCGCGATCACGGTCACGATCCGCTGCACTCGCAAGCGCGGCCGGTGTCGCGTGCTCGCCAGGCTGTCCTCGGTCGAGGTGGTGAAGCGGGGCCACATCGTCGCGGTCGCCGCGAGCGGCGACCGGAAGGACGACAGGCTCGTCGTGCTCGGCCGGACCGCGAAGACCATCGCGGCCCGCCACCGCGCGGTGATCACGGTCACCCTGACGCGGCGGGCGCAGCAGCTGCTCGACGCGCACCACTCGCTGCCGGCGCTGCTGAGCGTCGTCGAGACGAACCCGCAGCGCACGCTCGTCCACCGGCGGATCAAGCTCCGCGCTGCCGGAGCGAGCGCGTAGGGGGGCTTGCAGGGGTCGCGGGGGTCGCGGGGTTCGCGGAGGCGAGCAGGCCGCGGTCCGGTCAGGACCGGGCAGTGAGGCCGCGGTAGAGGGCGTTCGCGCTCGTGCCGGTGAGCTCCGCGACGACGCTCGCGGCAACGCGCGGCTTGGCGCCCGCGTCCACCAGCCGGCGAACCGACGCGAGCGCGGGAGCCAGATCGACATCGTCCGGCGGCGGCGCCGGACCGACGACGAGCGCCACCTCGCCCCGCGGCGGCTCGGCCGCGTAACGCTCGGCCAGTTCTGCGGCGGTGCCGCGAACGACCTCCTCATGGACCTTCGTCAGCTCCCGGCAGACGGCGAGCTTCCGCGCCGGATCGAGCTCCGCGAGCACGGCCAGCGAGGCGGCGACGCGCCGGGGTGACTCGAACGCGACGACCGTCTCCGGGGAGGCGAACAGCTGCGCGAGCTCGCCGCGCTTGCGCGGGAGGAAGCCGGCGAACCGCCACCGGTCGGAGGGCAGCGCGCTGGCGACGAGCGCCGCGAGCGCGGCGCTCGGTCCCGGCAGCACCTCGACGGCGAGGCCCGCGGCGACGCAGGCACGGACGAGGACGAAGCCGGGATCGGACACGAGCGGCATGCCCGCGTCGGATACGAGCGCGACCGTCTCGCCGCCGTGCATCCGGCGCACGAGCTCCGCGGAGCGCTCCGGCTCGTTGTGCTCGTGGTAGCTGACGAGCTTCGCGTTGACGCCGTAGCGATCGAGCAGGATGCGGGTGCGGCGTGTGTCCTCACAGGCGACCACGTCGGCTTCGCGCAGCGCCGCAAGCACGCGCAGGGTGATGTCCTCCAGGTTCCCGATCGGCGTCGGGCAGACGACCAGGTGGCCGTTCACAGGCGCTCACCTCGCTCGCGCAGTCCCTCCAGCGCCAAGATCGCCGCGCCGACCATGCCGGCCTCGATCCCGAAGCGCGCGGGGACGACGCGGACCACGTCACGGGACGGAGGCAGCGCTCTCGCCGCGACCTCCCGGCGGGCCGGCTCGAGCAGCAGCTCGCCGGCCGCGATCACGCCACCACCGATCACGATCACCTCCGGGTTGAAGATGTTGACGTAGTTGGCCAGCGCGACGCCGAGGCGCGAGCCGATCAGCCGCAGGACCTCGATCGCGGACTCATCGCCGTCGTGAGCGAGCTCCGTGACGAGCGGCCCCGCCAGCTCGCGCCCGTCGGCCTGGGCCCGCGCGAGCCCCGAGAAGGGCCGCTCGGCGGCGATCCGGCGGGCCTCGCGGGTCAGCGCCGTGCCCGAGGCGAGTGCCTCGACGCAACCGCGGTTCGGACAGTTTCCGTGGCACGGGGGGCCGTTGACGTCGATCACCACATGCCCGAGCTCAGCCCCCGCGCCGAGCCAGCCCCGGTACAGGCGGCCGCCGAGGATCAGCCCGCCGCCGATGCCGGTGCCGACCGTGACGACGACGACCTCGTCGGCGCCCACGGCCGCACCGAGCTGGTGCTCGGCGAGCGCGGCCAGGTTCGAGTCGTTATCGACGAATACGGGGATCCCGAGCCGTTCGGCCATGATCGCTCCGAACGGGAGATTGGAGAGATGCAGGTGGACGGAGATGACCGATTCGCCGGTCCGCGAGTCCATCAGCGAGGGAATCCCGAAGCCGATGGCGGCGACCTCCGCGCCCGCGTTCTTGCGAAGTTCGTCAATCGCGTCCTGTACGGTTGTGAGGAGCGAGACCTGGTCGAGACCGACCACGTTCCGCTGCACGCGATGGTGGACGCCAAAGTCACCGTCGAACACTCCGGCCAGTAGCTTCGTCCCGCCCATGTCGACGCCGATGACGCGCCGCGAAGGCATATCCGCACTATATGGAGTGAGCTGATGACCCAGGATCCCGACGAACCCGTTCCGCCACGAGAACCCGGATATCGGGTCTATCGCAGCGGTCGCAAGGGCGCCACCGCGGCGGCCCGGTCGGGGGCTGGACGGGGGCGGACCCCTGGTCGGGAGAGTGGTCGGGAGAAGCAGCAAGGACGCGACGATCCTGCCGGCGATCCGTGGCAGACGAGCGGCGGGCACTGGCGCACGGACGAACCGGACGCCGGCTGGCGTGCAGCCGGTGCAGCCGGCGCAGCTGGAGCCGGCGCAGCTGGAGCCGGCGCAGCTGGAGCCGGCGCGGGTGGAGCCGGCGGGCGTGGAGCGGGCGGGCGTGGAACGGGCCGTGCGGCGGCGACCGGGAGGGGCGGCCGTGCCGCCTCGGCGAAGGGCGAAACCTCCTACGCGCGGTACCGATCGAGGCCGCGCAGCCTGATCGCCCGGCTGCGCGCCGAAAGCGACTCCGAGATCTTCCAGCGCGAGGTCGCCGGCTATCACGACGACTCGGCCGGCGGCAAGCGGCGGATGGCGCGCTCGGGACCGTGGTGGCGGCGATGGACCGTGCGGCGGGCGATCCTCGCCGTCGCCGGCGTCGCCGTCGGCTGGGTCCTCCTCTCCGCCGTCCTGTTCGTGATCAGCGCCCAGTTGAACGCCGGGAACCTGCCGGGCGGCTACCAGTCCCAGCTGACGAGTGCCGGACCGATGCTCACCTCCGCAAACAACGTGCTGATCCTCGGCCTCGACAACCGCCCGCGGACGGGCATCGGGTCCAAGGAGGGCGGGCTTCAGTCCTACAACTACAGCGAGGCCGACGCGAACACCGACACGATCATGCTGTGGCGGGTCGGCGGCGGCGTGTCGCGGCGCCTGTCGATCCCCCGCGACACGCTCGTCGACGTCCCCGGGTACGGCGAGGAGAAGATCAACGCCGCCTGGTCGCAGGGCGGGCCCGGGCTCGCGCTGCAGGTCATCAAGCAGTTCACCGGGTTGAAGATCAACCACCTGATCGTCGTCGACCTCGCCAACTTCCCGAAGTTCATCGATGACATCGGCGGCGTGACGGTCAACACGCCTCGGATCTGCTCGGAGATCAGCGGCGGGGCCGCGGACGGCGGCTTCACGCTCAACCTCAGTCCTGGCAGCCATCACCTCACCGGCGAGCAGGCGCTCGTGCTGGCCCGCACGCGCAAGAACTCGTGCGACCCGGCCTACACCGACCTCAACCGCGAGGGCATGCAGCAGCAGATCATGAACGGGATCAAGTCGCAGCTGTTCAGCGTCCACGCCTTCCTGCACCTGCCCTGGGCCGCATGGGACGCCCCCGGCGTGATCCAGACCGACATGGGCGGGCTGACGCTGATGCAGCTGTTCATCGCCTCCGAGATCGGTGGCTCGACGCCGCCGAGTCTGCTGACCGAGACGGACGCGGTCGTCGGTGGCGCGGACGTGCTGCTCCCGAATCCGGCGAATGTCAGGCAGCAGGTGACGAAGCTGATGGACGGCTGAGCGTGGATCCTGACGGTCGTCCCGAACCTGGGCGTCTGACGCCTGCGCGAAGGGCCGCGGGGCTGACCCTGGTCCGGAGCGCCGGCATCGGACCCTCGTCCAGAACGCCTGTGTAGGCCTGCGCGCACCCGGCTCCCCGGCCGATCACCGGGGACAAGGTGCCCTCGCCGAGCCATCGATTCCGGCTGGCGCTGGGCGCCCTCGCGCTCGGTGTCCTCCTCTGCGTGGCGGCAGCCATGCCGGCGATCGCGTCGGCCGATACCGGGGACCCGCTCGCCTATTACGGCGGTCCGGTCGCTCATTCGATGACCGGCGTCCTCGTCGACTGGGGACACGACATCAATCCGATCTACACCGACCCGACGAGTGGCGACCCGGGGCTGCTCAAGTACCTCGCGTCGCAGAGTGGAACCCCGAACGGCATCGGCGGCGTCCTGGCGCAGTATCTCGACACGAGCGGCGCGAACTCGGCCAATCAGGTCACGTTCGGAGGCCAGTTCGCGATCACGCCATCGACGACGGCGACGACCCTCGAGGACGCACAGGTCGGTTCCGAGCTCATCGCTCAGATCGGGTCGGGGGCGCTGCCGGCGCCCGCGGGCAACGGGCTGACGACCGACTACCTGGTGCTGTTTCCCGCCGGTACGACCGTCTGTGACAGCGACGGCTGCTCCGGTCAGGCGTTCTGCTCCTACCATGGCTCGACCCAGCTTGCGGACGGCACCTACGTCCTCTACGACGTGCTGCCTGACAACACCACGGGCCCGATGACGCAGGGGTGCGGGGAGCAGAGCCCGATCCGCAACCAGACGATGTACCTGAGCCACGAATGGGCCGAGACGATCGACGATCCGCTCGTCGATGACGCGAGTTCGCTCGCGCCGCCGCTGTCGTGGTACGACTCCAACTGTCCGACAGCGTCATCGCTGTGCGGCGAGGTCGCCGACAAGTGCAATCAGGAGCCGACGCTCGAGGGCGACTGGACGGTGCAGTTGCTGTGGAGCAACCTCGACCATGCCTGCGTGGGCACCGAGTACCTCTACGGCACGCCCAGCACGAGCTTCACGGTGCCGGGCTCAGCTGCCCCCGGAGCGCCGCTGACATTCGTCGCAAGCGCGAGCGATCCACCTGACAACTCCGCGTCGGCGACATGGCAGGGCCAGCAATACGCGATCGCGGCCGGGATCGCATCGCTCGTCTGGAGCTGGGGTGACGGCACGCCACCCGCCAGCGGGTCACAGGCGATCCACACGTTCGCGACGCCGGGCATCTACGACGTGACGCTGACGGCCACCGACAACCTCGGGTTCACCGGGCAGGCGACGCAGGCCATCGGCGTCTGGGGGCCGCAGGGCCCGCCTCTGGCGCAGACGGGGGTGGCGACGAGCGTGAAGCCGGCGTCAGCGATCCTGACGGGCACGATCGATGCGGCCGGCACGAGCGCCGGCTACCGGTTCGAGTACGGAACCACGGAGAGCGATCTCGTCGAGCGGACCCGGCTCGTGCCAGGCCCGAGCGGGGCAGCGCCGGTCGCCGTCACCGCCGCCGTCCTCAAGCTGTCACCGAGCACGACCTACTACGACCGCCTCGACGCGGTCATCGACGGGCACGCGATTCCGGGCGCGGTCGGCAGCTTCAGAACGCCCGGCGCGGCGAAACGAGCCTCCGCGGTCGCGCGCCTCGCGTCGGCCGGCTCGCGCCGCCGGCGCCGGCGCGAGCAGCGCCACGTCGCTCCTCGACGGAACCTGCGGCCGGTCCCGGTGCGCCTCGGCCCGCGGGCCGTCGTCGCCCGAGTCTCCCAGGGCGCGACGGCGACCCCCGTCGAAGCGGGCGTCCTCGGGAAGCAGGTGCTCGCGTCGGCGCTGCGCCGAGGCCTCGCCGTCTCGTTCCGCTGCCCCGGGCCGTGCAATGTGGCGCTGCAGGCGACGCTCCAGCTGCGTGGCGCGCCGGCCGCGGTCTCGGTCGCGCGCGTGCTCGCGAGGGGGTCGGGACGGGCCACGAGGCGCGACGGGCGCGGGACGGCGCGGCTTCGCTTCAGCTCCAGCGCTCGCGCCTGGCTGTCACGGCTGCCCGGCGCCACATTTGCGGTCGCCGGGTTCATTCGCTGAGCCAGGGCCCGCGCCTGGCGCTCGGTCAGGCGACCGTTCACGAGGTGGTCTCAGGCGACCGTGCGAGCGACCGTGCGAGAGGTGGTCAGGCAAACCGTGCGAGCGGCGGTCAGGCAACCGTGCGAGTGGCGGTCACGAGACCGTGCGAGAGGCGGTCACGCGACCGTGCAAGGGGTCCTGGAATCCAGTCCGAATCGGGCGGCCGGAGGCCGCGCGGCCGCTACTCGGTCTTCGTCGAGGCCTTGGGCTTCGAGTCGGTGCTCTTGGACTCGGAGCTCTTCGACTCGGTCGACTTCGACTCGGTCGACTTCGATTCGCCGGTGGTGCCGCTGCTCGAACTCTCGGAGGACGACTTGGCGGCCTCCTGCTCCTTCGCTTCGCGAGAGCGGCGGCGCGTTCCGTAGTCGGTGTTGTAGAAGCCCGAGCCCTTGAAGTGGACCGCCGGTGCGTGGAGGACGCGCTTGGCAGCGGCGCCACAGAGCTTGCAGGCCTTGAGTGGATCCTCCGACATGCGCTGCATGACGTCGAACACGTGACCCTTCTTGCACTTGTATTCGTAGATCGGCATCGCTTCAGGGAGTATAGCGGGCCCTCTTGGCACTCTCAAGCCAAGAGTGCCAAGAGTACGGAGTCGGACGGTTCCCAATAGCATCAGGGCCATGGCCAGCGCCGATGTCGTCACGATGGACAAGATCGTCTCGCTCTGCAAGCGACGGGGCTTCATCTTCCCTTCGAGTGAGATCTACGGCGGGATCGGATCGAGCTACGACTACGGCCACTACGGCGTCCTGCTGAAGAACAACGTCAAGGCGCAGTGGTGGCGCGCGCTGCTGCAGGAGCGCGATGACGTCGTCGCGCTCGACTCCGCGATCATCCAGCACCCGCGGACGTGGGAGGCGAGCGGCCACCTCGCCGGCTTCACCGACCCCCTGGTCGACTGCCGAACCTGCAAGCTGCGCTTCCGCGCCGACAAGCTCGAGGACGGCAGGTGCGGCCGCAAGCCGTCCAAGCAACCCGGGCGAGACCGCCGAGTGCGACCTGACCGAGGCGCGCAACTTCAACCTGATGTTCCAGACGACGGTCGGACCGGTGCAGGAGGAGGGCTCGACCGTCTACCTGCGACCCGAGACCGCCCAGGGGATCTTCCTCAACTTCAAGCACTACCTGCAGTTCTCACGCAAGAAGCCGCCGTTCGGGATCGCGCAGATCGGCAAGAGCTTTCGCAACGAGATCACGCCCGGAAACTTCGTCTTCCGCATGCGCGAGTTCGAGCAGATGGAGATGGAGTTCTTCGTCCCGCCGGACGAGGCGCAGAAGTGGTTCGAGCACTGGCTGCGGGCGCGGATGCGACTGGTACACGGACCTGGGCATCCGGCCCGACCACCTGCGGCTCCGCGCCCACGACGCCGACGAGCTGTCGCACTACTCGAGCGGCACGAGCGATGTCGAGTATCTGTTCCCGATCGGCTGGCAGGAGCTCGAGGGAATCGCCAACCGCGGCGACTTCGACCTCACCCAGCACGCCAAGCACTCCGGGCAGAAGCTCGAGTACGTCGACACCGTCGAGCGGCGCTCGCTACATCCCGCACGTGATCGAGCCCGCGGCCGGCGCCGACCGCGCGACGCTGGCATTCCTGATCGACGCCTACGACGAGGACGACGTCGAAGGCGAGACGCGCACAGTGCTCCGCCTCCATCCCGCGTCTCGCGCCGGTCAAGGTCGGCCGTGCTGCCGCTCGTCCGCAAGGACGGCCAGCCCGAGCTCGCGCGCGAGGTCGAGCATGCGCTCCGCGACCGCTTCCAGGTCGAGTACGACGAGGGCGGCGCGATCGGCCGGCGCTACCGCCGCCAGGACGAGATCGGGACGCCGTGGGCGGTGACGATCGACCACCAGTCGCTCGAGGACCGGACCGTCACGCTGCGCGACCGCGACAGCCTCGCCCAGGACCGGATCGCGATCGACGCGCTCGGCGAGGAGCTCGACACGCCGCCTGCGCGGTCGCCGTGGCGCTCGCCGAAGCTCGACAGCTGATCAGCGGGTCCGCGCCAGGACCGACGCCGCTCGCAAGGCCTCGCGTGCGTGGGGCTGCAGGCGCCGCCGCAGCCGCCAGCGGGCACCACTGAAGGCGAGGTTGGCGATCGTCGCGAAGTCGCGCTCGTCGCAGCGCAGCGCGAGCAGCAGGTGGGCGACGCGGTCGCCGTGCGGCAGGTTGTCGCCGGTTGCCCGCACGCAGTAGCAGTGCACCCGCCGGCCGCCGGGGCGGACGAGCACGGCGCCCGCCTCCCCCACGACCCAGATCCCGAGCGAGCCCGCGTGGAGGACGAGTCCGGTGGCGGCGTGCAGCCTGCGCCCGGCGTCGTCGATCAGGTCACCGAGGAGCAGCAGCGCGCGCCGCTCGGGCTCGGGCTCGGGCTCGGGCCCGGGTTTGCCTGCGCCCACTCGCCGCCGGCGCAGGACGCCCGCGCCGCGCGCCGCGTAGAGCTCGGGGATCGCCCAGGCGTGGATCAGCAGCACCACGGAGACGGGGATCAGGATCGGCTCAAATGCCGTCAGGGCTGCAGCGGCAAGGATGAACGGCACGGTGTGGGCAACGGTCGTCAGCGTCCACCAGCGGCCGCGCCGGCGCAGGCTCGCGTCGTCGACGCGCGGGCGCCAGTGGACGCGGGCTCGCTCCGGCAGGCCGCACCCGGGCTCCAGGCCGGGGGCCGGGCTTCCGGGCTGAAACCGGCTCGGGCCAGGGAACCGGCCGATCTCTGGACCGTGCGCGGACGCCTCGGGCATCGGATTGCGGAGGGCGGGCGCTTGCCGCCGCGCCGATCAGCCGCCGGCGATCGGCAGCCGCAGGATCACGGTCGGCGCATCGATCGGCAGCACTCGGATCTGCTCGGCCGTGCCGTCGGGGTGCGCAGCGATTCCCAGGTACCCGCGATCAAGCTCTCGCCGGAAGGCCTCGACCGCCTCCTCGAACGCGGGCGGATCGTCGAGTTCCCATTCAGCGAGCGTCGTATGCCCGGTCTGGTCAAGCCTGATGAGTCGCGGCATGCACCCTCCTCGTCCGTTGGCCGATGCGGTGCTGCACATCGTACGCCGGGGTTCCAGACCGCCCCGCCGGTTCCGGCGGAGCTCGACTGCGATGGATCTAAGCCTTGATCCACCGCGTAGGGCCACGGGTTCCGTCCGGGGCTGAGGTTTAAATGCCCTCCTGAGCAGGGCTTTTGTCAGGCTGTGTGCGCAGCCGGGGCCCTGTCAGGAGGTTCACCCGTATGGTGCATGATCTGGCGGACGTTCCAGAGGGGCCTGCGAGCCTTGATGTGGTGCGTGTGGCGTTTGACGAGGAGCGGCTGATCAGCGACGCTGGCCTGATCGTGACCGCGACGCTGGCTGAGCGGTTGGGGATCGAGCAGTTGGTCAACGATTCGGTGTGGCTTGACCCGAGGGCGCCGGGGGCGTGCCTGCCGGGGCGCAAGGTGATGTCGCTGGTGCACGGGATGCTGGCTGGGGCGGACTCGATCGATGACATGAACGTGTTGCGGGCCGGGTCCACGGGCATGGTGCTGGGGCACAGGGTGATGGCGCCGTCGACGTTGGGGACGTTTTTGCGGGCGTTCACGTTCGGGCATGTCCGCCAGCTCGACCGCGTGCTCGACCAGGCGGTTGTGCGCGCGTGGGCTGCCGGGGCGGGGCCGGGCGACGGGATCCCGTTGGTCGTGGATGTCGACAGCTTCCTCGGCGAGGTCTACGGCTATCAGAAGCAGGGCGCCTCATACGGGTACACCAAGAAGCTTGGGTATCACCCGATCCTCGCGGTCCGCGCGGATACCGGGGAGGTGCTGCACATCCGCAACCGCAAAGGCGCCGCGAACACGCAGCGCGGGGTCGCTCGGTTCATCGACGAGCTGTTGGCACGCGTCGGACGGACCGGGCATGCCGGGGAGATCATCATCCGCGCCGATACCGGGTTTGAGAACCACAAGCTCCTTGCCGAGCTTGACAAGCGCGGGATCCGGTTCTCGATCGGCGTGAAGCTGTCAAAGACGATCCGGGCGCTGATCGAGCAGATCCCCGAGACCGACTGGGTGACGGTCGCCGATTACCCGGACGGCGGCGAGGCGCAGGTCGCTGAAACCACCCTGAAAGGGTTTCGGCTGATCGTGCGCCGCACCCGCCTGAGCGGCAAGCAGGCCGACCTGTTCCCGAACTGGCGCCACCACGCGTTCGCGACCAACCGCAGCGTTCCCGTGCTCGTCGCCGACACCGATCACCGCGACCACGCCACGATCGAGCTCGCGATCCGTGACCTGATCGATCAAGCGCTCGCGCATTTCCCCTCAGGTCGGATGCACGCCAACAGCGCCTGGACCGTGATCGCCGCCCTGGCGCACAACCTCGGCCGCTGGAGCACCCAGCTCGGCCTCCCCGACCGGCCGGTCCAGACCGCCCGTGCCCGCCGCCGCCAACTGCTCCAGATCCCCGCCCGCCTGGTCCGCACCAGCCGCCAATGGACACTGCGGATGCCCGCCCGCTGGCCCTGGCAGACCGACTTCAACACGATCCTCCACGCGATCCGAGCGCTCCCCGCGCTGACCTGACCCCCGGACCGGGCGCAACCGACCCCCGAGCCGACCCCACAGCCGAGATCGGCCTGCTACGCCTGCGCAGAAAGAGTCACTCGACACCCTCGGCCACCGCTCGAGCACCCCAAAACGCCCACTGACACCTCAACGACGCCCCGACGTTCCCGCGAAAACGTCGCCACACCCCAAACCCACGCCCCCAACCACCAACCGCGCCACTACTCGGTGGTTTCAGGCTAAGGCGCACCCGGCCACGCCTTAGATCCATCGCTGCCTCCCCCGGGACGACTGCGTTCTGATTGAGATGGATGACTTACGGGCCAGAGGCCGTAACCCATCCATCGGCCGCTGCTCTCTTAGGTTCTCCCGACGGACGAATTACCTCGGTCTTCCGCGCTGCGCCGAGACTCACGTCCATGACCCCTGCACCCATCAACCGGCGCCGCGCGGCGCAGCGCCTCGTCTCCCGCGTCCGCGCAGGCATGATCGCCGGGGCGGTTGGGCTGACCGGCGTCGTCGCCGCGGCCGCCGCCCACGACACGGCCGAGGCCAAGACCTCCTCCACGACAACGACAGTTGACAAGACCGCCAACGACAACAACACCACCACCACCACGACCGCGAGCACGACCACTGCGAAGCAGTCGGCCGTGGCGGCGACCTCGACGAGCACGCTCACGTCCGCCTCGACGACGCCGACCTCGAGCTCGAGCTCCGGCTCGAGCGGCAGCTCCGGCTCGAGCGGCAGCTCCGGCTCGAGCGGCAGCTCCGGCTCGAGCGGCAGCTCCGGCTCGAGCGGCAGCTCCGGCTCGAGCGGCAGCTCCGGCTCGAGCTCGAGCTCGACCTCCAGCTCGACGAGCTCGGTGACTTCGGGGGGATCATGACCCTCTGGTACATCACCCGCGCGACCGGCGTCGTCGCGCTCGTTCTCCTCACACTCGCAACGAGCCTCGGACTCGCCAACGCCGCCCGACTCCACACACCCCGGATCCCACGCTTCGTCGTCAACAGCATCCACCGCACGGCCTCACTGCTCGCCGTCACCTTCGCCGCGATCCATGTCGCCACCGTCCTGATCGACGGGTACGTCCCCATGCCCGCCTGGTCCGCGGTCATCCCCTTCGCCTCGGGCTACAAAGAGCCCTGGCTCGCACTCGGCGTGATCAGCCTCGACCTCCTCCTCGCCGTCACCATCACCAGCCTCCTGCGACGCCGCATCGGCAACCGAGCCTGGCGCGCCGTCCACTGGCTCGCCTACCTCAGCTGGCCCGACGCCCTGATCCACAGCATCGGCACCGGGACCGACGCCGGGTCAACGTGGATGCTCGCAATCGCCGCAGCCTGCACGACCACCGTCCTGGCCGCGCTCACGATCCGACTGCGAACCGGAGCCGGACGCACCCAGACGAAAGCCCTGGTCCGCCCCGCGCCGGCGCGCCAGCAGCGGACGGCCGGTCCACGCCAGGCGCCCGCCCATCAGCGGCAGGCGCGGCGGATTCTCGACAACGAGGGTGCGCCGGCCTGACCGGCCGGCGCACACCGCGCCTCAAACAGCGTTGAGCGGGCTGCTCGGCGTCTCGACGCCGTCGGCGGGCGGCGGCGAATACTGGAACTCCTCCTCGGCGCCGAACAGCGCGTCGAGGAGCTTTGAGCGCAACCCCTCGGACGCCGCCAGGGCGACGCCACCGCCGATTCCGAGGAGCGCGAGGAGCCCGCCGAAACCGAAACGGCGCGGCTTGCTCTTCACGAACTCCTTGACATCCTGTCCGGCGCCGGCGAGCTCGCCGGTCACATGCTTGAGGGCTTCGTACGCCTCGCCGGCCGCGGCATGGAGGTTCTCGTCGCTCAGCAGCTTCGCGGGCTTCTTCGCGCGGGTCACTCGCTCGTACACCTCCCGGCTCGAGTCGAGCGCGCGCCCGAACGCGTCGCGAAGGTCTTCTTCCTCGATCAGGCGCCTGAGGAACGAACGCGCCTGCTCGAGTGACGGCACCTCGATAGGGGCTTCCTCAGCCTTCTTGCGTCTGCGCATGGCTCTCTCCAAAGCGTCTAGGGGGATCACACCGAGCATAGCCACGCCCTCTCATCCGCGGCGTGCGAGCGCGACGCGGAGCACCTCGTCGAGCGTCGAGACGAAGACGAACTCGACCGTGCTCCCGCTCAGCTCGACGACAGTCCGGATCTCGGCTTCGTTCGGAGCCGGCGCGATCACCGTTCTGATCCCGCCCCGCTGGGCCGCAAGCGCCTTCTCCTTGAGACCACCGATCGCGAGCACCTGCCCGGTCAGCGTGATCTCGCCCGTCATCGCGACGTCCGGCTTCACGGGGCGTCCGGTGAGCAGCGAGGCGAGCGCTGTCGCGATCGTGATCCCGGCAGACGGTCCATCCTTGGGAGTCGCGCCAGCCGGAACGTGGATGTGGAGATCGTGGGTGGCGAACCAGTCGTCTTCGAGCGCGGGCACGAGCAGCGAAGCGTTCGATCTGATGTACGACAGCGCCGCCTGCGCCGACTCGCGCATGACATCACCGAGCTGGCCGGTGATCGTCAGCGACCCCTTGCCCGGCATTGCGGTCGCCTCGACGAACAGGACCTCGCCCCCGACCGGGGTCCAGGCGAGCCCGGTCGCGACGCCCGGACGTCGCGTCCGCCGCCGGGTTTCGTGGTGAAAGCGCACCGGTCCGAGCAGCTCGCGCACGCGCGGCTCGGTGATCGTCGTCCGCCGGGGCGCCGTGCCCTCGGCGACACGGCGGGCGACCTTGCGGCAGAGTGCCCCGATCTCGCGCTCCAGCTGCCGGACGCCCGCCTCGCGCGTGTAGCCGCCGATCACGGCCTTCAGCCCAGCGTCGGAGAACGCGACCTGCGCCAGTCGCAGCCCGTTGCGCGTCGTCTGGCGGGGGACCAGGTAGCGGCGGGCGATCTCGAGCTTCTCGGCGTCGGTGTATCCGATCAGCTGGATCACCTCCATCCGATCGCGGAGCGCTGCGGGAACGGTTTCGAGCGTGTTCGCGGTCGTCACGAACATGACCGCCGAAAGGTCGAATGGCAGGTCGAGATAGTGGTCGCGGAAGCTGAAGTTCTGCTCGGGATCGAGCACCTCGAGCATCGCGCTCCCCGGATCGCCTCGGAAATCGGAGCCCATCTTGTCGATCTCGTCGATCATGATCAGCGGGTTGGCCGCCCCCGCGTCGCGCATCGCGCGGATGATGGAGCCGGGAAGTGCACCGACGTACGTGCGCCGGTGACCGCGGATCTCCGCCTCATCACGGACGCCGCCGACACTGAGCCGCTCGAACGTGCGCCCGAGCGAACGGGCGATCGAGCGGCCGAGGCTCGTCTTGCCGACCCCCGGCGGCCCGACGAAGCACAGCACCGAGCCGGCCGAGCGATCGGTCTCGGCGGTCAATGAGCGCACCGCCAGGAACTCGAGGATGCGTTCCTTGATCTGCTCGATGTCGTAGTGATCCTCGTCGAGCACCTGCCGGGCATGGGCGAGGTCGAGGTTGTCGGGTGTGCGCTTGTCCCATGGGAGCGCGGCGATCCACTCGAGATATCCGCGGACGACGCCGTACTCGGCCATCGCCGGCTGCATCCGCTGCAGCCGCCCGAGCTCCCGGTCCACCGCCGTGCGCACGATCTCTGGCAGCTCGATCGCCGCGAGCTGCGTCCGCAGCTCGGCGGCCTCGGCCTCGGCCTCGTCGAGCTCGCCGAGTTCCGCCTGGATCGCCTTGATCTGCTGGCGCAGGAGGAACTCACGCTGCCCCTTGTCGAGCTCGGACTGAACCTGCGACTGGATCTTGGAGCCGAGCTCCAGAACCTGGAGCTCGCGCGCGAGGATCTCCGAGAGCCGGCGCAGCCGGCGGGTGACGTCGAGCTCCTCGAGCAGCTCCTGCTTCTCCTCGAGCTTGAGCCGCAGCGCGCCCGCGATCAGATTGCTGAGTGTGCTCGGGTCCTCGACATTGGCGACCATGATCTGCAGCTCCTGCGGCAGATAGGGCACGTCCTGCACGATCGTGTCGAACGTCTGCTGGACGCTCCGCACGAGCGTCTCGAGCTGCTTGCTCTGGCGGATCACGTCGGGCGCCTCTTCGATCTCGGCGACCAGGTAGGGCTCGGTCTGAGTGAAGCCCTTGGTCCGGATTCGCTGGCCGGTCTGCACGAGCACTCGCAGTGAGCCGTCAGGCACGCGCAGCATGCGGGCCACGACCCCGATCACGCCGACGCCGTACAACTCGTCCGGCCCGGGTGTCTCGGTCTCCTGATCGCGGTTGGCGACGAGCGCGAGCATCCGATCTCCACCGAGGACGTCCTGGATCAGCGCGACGCTGCGCGACTGTGCGATGTTCAGTGGAATCAGCATGTCGGGAAACGTCACGGCGCCCAACAGCGGCAGGACGGGAGCCCGCCCCGGGAGCGCGGGAGCGGGCGCCTCGAGCTCGACCGCCGGCTCGCCTTCGGGCGCCTGCGGGAGGCGAATCGCGGTCACGACTGCTCTGTCGACTCGATCGGGACTGCGCGTGCGGCCCGTGCGCGCCCATCGAGCGGGAGCTCAACACGCAGGATCCCGTCGCGGTACTGGGCCGTCGCGGCGTCGGCGTTGATGGTTTCCGCCAGCTCCACGACCCGGCGGAACGGGCCGCGCTCGATCTCGACCTGCTGGTAGACCTCGTCTCCCTGGACTGCGGCCGGGCGGCGTGAGCCGGAGAGGATCAGGCAGCGCCCATCGATCTCGAGTCTGAGCTCGCCGAGATCGGCGCCGGCCAGTTCGGCGGTCACGATCGCCCGAGGTGGATCGCCCCGGTAGACGACGTCGACGGCAGGCGAGAACCCGCCGAGGCGACGCGCAAGCCCGGTGCGCTCGAACACGTCGCCGAACAGAGCGTCGACCTCACGACGCATCCGATCGAAGTTGGCAAAAAGGTCTCTCTCGAACATCCGACCGCACCGACAAGATTACCGGCGCCGAGGCTCGGCCTGGCAGACGCGGATCAGCCGATCATGAAGGTCAGGCCCTCGCTGGCGAGTTCCACGTCCGCGCCGAATCCGGCGGCCGCCTCCGCCCGGACGAAGCCCGAGTCGAGCTCATCCGAGTAGTGACTGACGAGCAATCGCGGCACTCCCGCACGGCGTCCGAGCTCGCCCGCCTCCCGCGGCGTCATGTGTCCGCGAAAGCCACCGGCGGCGGCGCGCTCCTCCGTCGCTTCGACGATCAGGAGCTCCGAACCGACGGCGAATGCCGGCAGCGCATCGTTGGACCCGCAGTCCGCGCCGAATGTCAGCCGCTGTCCGTCAGGGCCGGCAAAGTCAATCGCATGAGTGCGAACATAGTGAGGGACCTCGCAGAAGCGGGCCGTGAGCGGCCCGATCACGAGTGCCGTCGCCGGGTCGTACTCTCGCACCGCGAAGGCGCTGTCGAACATCGTCTCGTCGTTGAACAACCCGCCGAGTCTGCGGAGAAACCCGCGGCCGCCGGGAGGCACGTCGAGCCTCGGAGCACGTCCCCCGGACGAAGCAGGGTGGCGCGGCGAGTACCTGAGCGCCGCGGCGAACGAGACGAGGTCGAGCACGTGATCGGCATGCAGGTGGCTGATCAGCACGGCATCGACATCCACGTAGTCGATCACGGAGCGCAGCTTGGCGAACGCGCCGCTCCCGCAATCGAGCATCAGCGCGAAGTCGCCCTCCCGGATCAGGTACGCGCTGCATGCCCCGCCGTTGTCCTGCCAGGACGGCGACTTGCCAAGCACCGTCAGCTCCATGCCGCTCCTCTCTCGGTGGAGCCTCGATCCTAGTGGACAGCTGTCCCAGCGGGGAACCGCATCTCAGCGATGCAGGGCCACCTGCTCGCCCGGCGTCGGGAACGCCCACACGAGCTGGCGGCGACGCTCCTGACGGAACGTGAAACGCAACTGCTGTGGCGGCCGCAGGCCCTCCGGACGGTACGGCCGGAAGGTTGCGCACGGGCCTGCCTCCGTGACTGCACACAACATGTTCTTATGGAAGAAGCAGTCTTCGCACGACACCTTCGCCCCAGCCACACGTCCGCTTGCCATCGACCAACCACTCCCCATTCGAGACGACGTTCGCGACCTCCAACGGGGCCCATACAAGCGCGTTGGGGCAGCCCGCGCAATCGCTGATCCCGGAAAACGCAACACTTTTGTCACAAGTCGTTATCCCTGGAAATAGCGGCATTTATCGGATCAGGGACGCTTCCGCCCCGCAATTTCCGTAGCTTTCGGGCCGTGCCGAGACGCCCGCTCGCAAGCTGCCGGACGCCGCTGTCGTGAAGGTCCTCGTCACCGGGGTGACCGGATCGATCGGCGGCAGGCTCGGCCCGCGCCTGCTCGCCGCCGGCCATCAGGTCAAGGGGTTCACGCGCGGAAGGGTCGCACCGCCGCCGGGAATCGAGATCGTGACCGGCGATGCGATCACCGGCAGGGGCCTGGAGGCGGCACTCGACGGTGTCGACGTCGCCTATTACCTGATCCATTCGATGGAGCCGGCGGCGCAGGCGGGCAGCTTCAGTGAGCGCGAACGCGTCGCCGCGGCGAATTTCGCCCGAGTCGCACGCGCGGCCCATGTCGATCGCATCGTCTATCTCGGAGGATTGGTACCCGCAGCGAAGCGCCCGTCCGCCCACCTGGCAAGCCGCCTCGCAGTCGAACGGCTCCTCCTGGGAGCGAGTGAAGACTCGGTCGCCTTCCGTGCGTCGATCGTGATCGGTGCGGAGTCCCGCTCGTTTCGCTTCCTCGTCAGGCTCGTCGAACGCTTGCCGGTCCTTGTCGTGCCGGCGTGGTACACGCACTCCACCGCCCCGATCGATGAGCGTGACGTGATCGCCTACCTGCTCGCGGCGGCGACGAGCGACCGCCTCGGTGGCAGGTCAGTTGACATTGCAGGACCGGATGTCGTCACCTACGGGGAGCTGATCGAGCGAATCCGCGACGGGATGCTCGTAGGGCGGCCTGTCGTGCATGTTCCAAAACTGAGCCTGACGCCGATCGCGAGCAGAGTCTCGGCGATCATCGCCGGCGAACGACACGAACTGATCGGCCCCCTGATGGAGGGGCTCGACACCGACCTGCTACCACGCGACAGGAGCGCGACCAGCCTCGTCGACCTGAGGTTGCACTCGCTCGACTCCGCAATCGAGCGGGCGCTGCGCGACTGGGAAGCAGCCGAGCCGCTGCGCGCCCGCTGATGATTGAAACGGCGGAGCGCCCGAAACGGCCGGTCGGGCGTCACGGTCGGTTAGTGTCCAGTTCTCAATGAGCACCGTTCACGTCCAGATTGAGATCGCAGCGCCCGCCAAGACCGTGTTCGACACGGTCATGGATCCGCGGCGACTCGCCGACTGGGTGACGATCCACCGTTCGATATCCAACGTGTCGGGCGAGCCGGCGAGGGAAGGCGCGACCATGGATCAGGTGTTGCAGATCCGTGGCGTCCATTTCAGAGTGCACTGGACCTTGGCGAAGGTCAAGGCACCGTTCGAAGCGGAATGGCAGGGAAGAGGCCCGGCGTTGTCGAAAGCTAGGATTCGATACCAGCTGCGCGGCCCTGAGGGAGGGCCGACGATCTTCGAGTACACGAACGAGTTCAGCACTCCCGGCGGGCCGCTCGGCAACGCGGCGAGCCGCTTGGTGGTGGGCTCCGCCTCCGAACGTGAGGCGCGCGACTCACTCTCACGCTTGAGAGCTTTGGTCGAACGTGGCTGATTCGCTGTATGTTTAATGTGTTCACAGACGTACTCAAGGAGATAGCCGCATGCCGGGCTTTGTAGATTCGACCGTCAAAGACATCGACGACCGCCTGCAAGAACTTCAGGCTGAAGTCGCCAAGCTGGAGGCCGCCCGCGCGGCACTCGTCGGGACGCCGGCCGCGCGCCGCGCCCCCGTACGCCAGCGCGCCGCTGCCAAGGCAGAGGCGGCACCTCGTCGCACCGCAGCCCGCCGTGCGGGCCGTCCACGTGGCCGCCGAGGCGGTAACACACGCTCCAACCAGGCACTCGAGCTGGTCCGCAGCAAGCCTGGGATCACGATTCCGCAGATCGCGGAATCCCTCAAGATCGAGCCGAACTACCTGTACCGGGTGATGCCGAAACTCGTCGACGAGGGTCTCGTGACCCGCGACGGCCAGGGTTGGCGCCCCGCGAAGGCCGCCTAGCGCTCACTGCTTCAAGACGGAGGAATCGGAGAACGGCGAGCATCGAGCTCGCCGTTTCCTTTTCGGCCGCCGGTCCCGATCGAACCGCCGGCTACGGCTTCAGACGAGGCCGAGCTCGCGAACCGCCTCCCGCTCCTCCGCGAGCTCGGCGACCGAGGCATCGATCCGAGCGCGTGAGAAATCACTCACTTCGAGACCCTGGACGATCTCATAGGTTCCTCCCGAGCAGGTCACGGGGAAGCTCGAGATCAGCCCATCCTGCACACCGTAGGAACCGTCCGACGGGATCGCCATCGACACCCAATCACCAGCGGGGGTTCCGAGCACCCAGTCGTGGACATGGTCGATCGCCGCGTTCGCGGCCGACGCGGCACTCGACGCCCCACGCACCTCGATGATCGCCGCGCCACGCTTCTGGACGGTCGGGATGAAGTCGCTCTCGAGCCACTCCTGATCGCCGATCGCCTGCGATGCATCCTGGCCCGCCAGCTTGGCGTGGAAGATGTCCGGGTACTGGGTCGCCGAGTGGTTACCCCAGATCGTGACGCCCGTGATCTCCGTGACCGGCACCCCGCTCTTCTTCGACAGCTGCGCGAGCGCACGGTTGTGATCGAGCCGGGTCATCGCCGTGAAGCGCTCGCGCGGGATGTCCGGCGCGTTGCTCTGCGCGATCAGTGCATTCGTGTTGGCAGGGTTACCGACGACCAGGACTCTGATATCGGAGGCGGCGTGCGCACCCAGCGCCTGCCCCTGCGGCTTGAAGATGCCGCCGTTGGCCTCGAGCAGGTCACCGCGCTCCATGCCCTTCGTCCGCGGCCGAGCCCCAACGAGCAGCGCGATGTTGACGCCATCGAACGCGCGGTTCGGGTCGTCGCTGATGTCGATTCCGGACAGCAGTGGGAACGCACAGTCGTCGAGTTCCATCGCCGTGCCCTCTGCGGCCCTGACCGCAGCCGGAATCTCGAGCAGCGACAGCTGAACTGGCGTATCGGGACCGAGAAGCTGGCCGCTCGCGATCCGGAACAGCAGCGCGTAGCCGATCTGGCCGGCAGCGCCGGTCACGGCGACCTTGACGGGATTATCACTCACTGAATCATCTCCTGGGGTGGCGGGAGTGGCCGTCGGCCACCATCACCGATCCTACGCCAATGGCAGCCCGTACACGTCCCCGAGCTTGCGTTTGAGATAGGTCACGAACGGCCCGACTTCGATCGGGGCGCCGACGATGCGCTCGAGCAGTTCATGGGTGCGGAACTTCGACCCGTGGCGATGCACATTGTCGAGGAGCCACGCTCGCAGCCCTTCCAGCTCACCGGTTGCGATCTGGTCCTCGAGGTCCGGGATATCGAGGTTCACCTGGCGCCAGAGCTGCCCCGCGATCATGTTGCCGAGCGCGTATGTCGGGAAGTAGCCGATCAAGCCCGCTGACCAATGAACATCCTGAAGCGCGCCGTCGGCCGGGTTGGTGACCTCCAGCCCGAGGTACTCGCGAACACGGGCATTCCACGCCTCCGGTACGTCCTGCACGGTGAGGCGCCCCTCGATCAGCTCCTGCTCCAGCTCGAAGCGCAGGACGATGTGCAGGCCGTAGGTCGCCTCGTCGGCCTCGACCCTGATGAACGAAGGCGTGACCTGGTTCGTGGCGCGGAACAGCGTGTCGGAGTCGAGACCCGTGTGCTGACCGCCGAACATGTTCGCGATCTTCGGCGCCAGAACGCCACTGAAGGCGCGACTGCGCCCGACCATGTTCTCCCACAGCCGGCTCTGCGACTCATGCATTCCCAGCGATTCGCCGTGTCCGAGCGCGGTCCGCTGCAGAGCGGGCGCGATTCCCGCCTCGTACAGACCGTGCCCGCATTCGTGCATCGCGCCAAACAGGCCCGCCGGGAAGTAGGACTCATCCCAGCGCGTCGTGATCCGCACGTCTGTCGCTCCGAAGCTCGTGGCGAACGGGTGCACGGCCTCGTCGAGGCGCCACCCGGAGCGATCGAATCCCATCATCGCCAGCACGTCGGAGACGAGACGGCGCTGCTGCTCGACAGCCACGTTGCCGTGCAGGCACTCACGGTCGGTCGCAAGCGGCGCGACCCGGGCAATCAGCGGGATCAACTCGGCCTTCAGCTCGGCGAACAGGCTCGTCACTCGCTCAGCGCTCATGTCGGGCTCGTAATCGTCGAGCAGCGCGTCGTAGGCGCAGTCGAAGTCGTCAAAGCATTCCGCATAGCGACGCGCCAGGCCGATGTTCCGCTCCAGATGTGGAGCGAACGCGTCGAAGTCGTGATCGCGGCGGGCCGCGACCCAAGCCTCCTGCCCGACCGACCCGGCCTTGGCGATCTCGGCTGCCAGGTCCGACGGCACGCGGCGGGCTTTGGCCCAGCGCCGCTCAACGAGCCTCACGAGGCGGGCATCGTCGGAGTCCGGGTCGGAGTCCGTGATCGCGTCAGCGGCCGCTTCCAGCAGCCGGCCCGTCTCGGCGGCGACGAACTGCTCGTGACCGATGCGCTCGAGCGTCGCGAGGGCATCGGCGCGCTGCGGCGCGCCGCGCGAGGGCATCATCGTCTGTTGATCCCAGCTGAGGAGGCCCGCGGCCAGCCGCAGGTCCTCCAACTCGGCCAGTCGCTCGCGCAACTCAAGAATCTGTCTCGTCATCAATGCTCCGGGGCTGAAAGTGA
Source organism: uncultured Solirubrobacterales bacterium (assembly GCA_963705995.1). GTDB lineage: Bacteria > Actinomycetota > Thermoleophilia > Solirubrobacterales > Solirubrobacteraceae > Palsa-465. Next base: position 112,015 of record CAVPLN010000029.1, on the reverse strand, counting down.
GTCCTGTGCGACCATTGCAGCATGTTTAGGCGCGGCGGCTCGATCAAGCTCGTGCAGATCGCAGGAATCCGGGTTGGCGTCGACGCCAGCTGGTTCCTGATGCTGTTCCTGCTGATCTTCCTGTTCTCAGGCTCGTTCCGCAGTGCCCTGAACTCGTCGGATCTGGTCGCGTACGTGACGACCGTCGCGACGGTCCTGCTGTTCTTCGTCTCGCTGATCCTGCACGAATTCGGTCACGCCCTGGTCGCGCGGCGGCTCGGCATCGGCGTCACAGGCATCCAGCTGTTCCTATTCGGAGGATTCACGCAGATGACGCGGGAGGCGAGGTCGCCCGCCGAGGAGGCGAAGATCGCCGCCGCGGGTCCGTTCGCGACGCTGCTGTTCGCGATCGTCTGCGTCGTGCTCGACCTGGCGCTCGTTGGACCGCACCGGCTGTGGCACGCGATCCTCCTGAACGGGGACATGCGCATCACACCCGTGCTCCTGTCGGTGAGCTGGCTGCTCCCGATGAACGTGCTGATCCTCGCATTCAACCTGGTGCCCGCATACCCGCTCGACGGGGGCAGGATCGCGCGGGCAGTCGTGTGGCACGTCACGGGCGACAAGCTGCGCGGAACCCGCGCCGCGGCCCAGATGGGACGCGGGTTCGCCGTCCTGCTCGGCGGCGTTGGCCTGTGGCTGCTCGTCACGACCGCCAACTTCGCCGGCCTGTGGCTGTTGATCGTCGCGGTCATGATCAACCAGTCCGCGAAGGGCGCGATCCTGCAGTCGACGGTGAGCGAGCGGATCGACGAGGTCCGCGTCGCCGACATCATGGATCACGAGCCGATCGTCGTTCCGTCCGGAACTCCGGTGGCACAGGCCCGTGATGAGTTCTTCCTGCGCTACGGCGCCGCGTGGCTGCCGGTCGTCGACGAGACGGGCCGGTTCATCGGCATCGCCCGGCGCCAGCGTGTCGAGGACGCGAGCCTCGGGAGCGAGAACTGGCTGACCGTCGGCTCGGTGCTCGAGGCCGACGACGCCTCGACGCTGCGCGTCGACGAGGACGGCCCGCTGACCGACCTGCTGTCGCGGGAGTCACTCGCACGCCTCGGTGCGCTCGTCGCGGTCGACCGCGACGGCATCCTTCGAGGCGTGGTGACGCTCGACCAGGTTCGGCGTGCGCTCAGCACGATCCTCAGCCCGACGGTCCGCCCCCGGTGAGGGGCGTGGCCTGGCCTGCGCTAACACAAGCGTAACATTTGGCCCGGTCGTCGCCAATACCGTTTAGCCATTAAACGGCGCGGGGTGCAGCGAGCCGGCAATGCCATCGTGCCGTCGAGGCACATCAGAGAGTGTGAGAAGGGGGACGTATGAGCCTTGGATCGGTGTGTGCGGATGCACGTCCAGGTGGGGAAGGCCCACGCCGACGGCGGAGAGGTCTGCTGACGCGCGCAGCGGTGACGTTCGCGCTCGCGGGCGGTCTCTGCGGCGTCAACGCCGCGGCGGCCGCTGCCGCCGGGCCGGACCCGCAGGGGACGATCTACGTCTCCGATTACGCCACGAGCGCGATCGATGTGTTCGCGCCGGGTTCGACCGGGAACGTCGCGCCGGAGCGCGTGATCAGCGGCGCTGACACCGGCATCGCCGGCCCCGGAGACGTCAAGGTCGACGCGAACGGCGATATCTGGGTCTCGGATTTCAATTCCGACGCAATCACGGAATACGCGCCCGGGGCGTCGGGCGATGCCACGCCGATCTGCACGATCCAGGGCCCGAACACAGGCCTTGACGAAAACGACGACATGTCGCTGCTGCCGGACGGGACGGTGATCGTCGGCAACTTCTCCGACTCGACCTACGGCACGGGCTCGGTCGAGGTGTTCGCCCCCGGCGCGTGCGGGAACGTGGCGCCGGTGGAGACGATCTCTGGACCGAATACCGGCCTGGACGTCGTCGACGGCGTCGGCAGCGACGCCGACGGGACGATCTATGCGGACAGCACGGAAGGTGACGCGATCGAGGTCTTTCCGCCTGGCGCGAACGGAAACGTCGCGCCGGAACGATCGATCTCCGGTCCGGACACAGGTCTGAGTTCGCCCGACGACGTGATCGTCGGTTTCAGCGGGCAGCTCGTCGTCACCGACGGCAACAACTCCGTGACCGTCTACGCTCCCGGCGCCAGCGGCGATGCCGTGCCCGTGCAGGACATCAGCGGTCCGGCCACTGACCTCACCGACGCCGATGACGCCGCCGTGGACACGGCAGGCGACATCTTCGTATCGAACTTCGACACCCAGGGAGTCGTCGAGTTCGCGTCCGGTGCGACCGGTGACGTCGCACCGATCGCAAACCTGACGGGTGCGAACACGACCTTCTCGGAGCCGGAGGGCGTTGCGGTCGCAGGTCCGCCGGTGACGGTGTCGGCGACCGTGACGACGTCGGTGTCGTCATCGCAGATCGGCGTGGGCGATCCCGTGTACGACACGGCGACGGTCGCCGGGGGGACCGACAGCCCGACCGGTCAGATCGTGTTCAAGCTGTTCGGGCCGAGCGACCCGACGTGCAGCGCCGCTCCGGCCTACACCTCAGGTCCGGTGACCGTCACGGGCGACGGCTCCTATCAGTCGCCGTCGTTCGATCCGTCGGCGCCGGGCACGTACAGCTGGGTGGCGGTGTACAGCGGCGATCAGAACAACTCGCCGATCACGACGGCCTGCGGCGACCCATCCGAGACCGTGACCGTCGCGAGCGGCGGTCCGACCGGGACTCAGATCACGACGTCGTTGACGGGTGGTGGTGGGTCTGGTGGGTCGATTACGGTGGCGCCGGGGACGTCGGTTGTGGATTCGTCGTTGTTGTCGGGGTCGAATGCGGGGTCGGCGACGGGTTCGGTGACGTATAGCGTGTATTCGGATGCGAATTGCTCGCAGTTGGTGAGTGGTCCGGATCAGGAGTCGATCACGACGGCGGGGTCGATGCCGGATTCGCAGGCGGTGTTGTTGAGTTCGCCGGGGACGTATTACTGGCAGGCGACGTATTCGGGTGATGCGGCGAATGCTGGGTCGTCGAGTGCGTGCGGGTCGGAGGTTGAGACGGTGTCTCAGCCGGTTTCGCCTGAGCCGACGTCGTTGTCGACGTCGATTTTGGCGGGGAATGGTGCGTTTGGGCCGGCTGGGACGCCGTTGAGTGATCAGGCGTCGCTTGCGGGCGCGAATGTCGCGTCGGCTTCGGGGACGGTGACGTACGACCTGTGGTCTGATGCGGATTGCACGGTGCCGGCGGTTGCGTCGCAGACGGTGTCGGTGAGCGATGGTGTGGTGCCGGCGTCGTCGCCGGTGGTGCTGCCGGAGGGGCTCTACTACTACACGGTCAGCTATTCCGGTGATGCGCTGAACGACCCGTCGTATTCGGGTTGCCGGAATGAGGGGTATGTGGTGTTGGGTTCGGCGAGGTTCGGTGCGGATGTCGGGGTTCAGATCGAGTTGCAGCCGGCGTCGCCGGAATCGGCTGGGTCGGACTTCACGGTGTGCGTGACGGTCACGAACTTCGGTCCGAAGGCGGCGAAGAACATCGTCGCGGGGCTGCTGTTGGGCAAGGGTCTGACGGTGGTCGATCCGGCTGGGGCGACGGTGTTCGGCCGGTTGCTGATCTGGAAGCCCGGGACGTTCTATGCCGGGGAGTCCAGCACGTATTCGGTCACGGTCGAGGCGACCAAGTCCGGGACCGCGACGGTCACGGACGGGGCGTTGTCGCTGGGGACGATCGATCCGAACTACCACAACAATTTCGCGTCGGAGGGGTTGACGATCAACGGCGCGGATCATGTGGTGGGGCACGCGATCCGTGATCGGGCGGGTTCGGTGTTCCTCGCTCGGTTGCGGGCGGTCGGGCGCGAGCTCGCCAAGCGTTCTCGCTAAAGCGACAAGACGGGCGCCGCGTGGACCGCGGCGCCTGACAGCTCGCGATCCATCTGCCCGGGGCGGTCCGCCGCCCCGGGCAGACCGCGTTCTGGGCGCAACGACCAGCCCGCTGGGCCCCCACTGGCGTTCGGCCCCCTCTGGGCTTGTGCCCCTTGTTGCAACTTGTCGACGAGACTGCATAAGATCGAGGCATGCCCTCGCACGACGTCCTGATCATCGGCGCGGGCTTGGCAGGACAGCGGGCGGCGCTTGCAGCCGCACAGGCGGGGGCGAGCGTCGGGATCATCTCGAAGGTCCATCCGGTGAGATCGCATTCGGTGGCGGCGGCGGGCGGGATCAACGCGGCGCTCGGCGATGACGACACGTGGGAGTCGCACGCCTACGACACGATCAAGGGATCGGATTACCTGGGCGACCAGGATGCGATCGAGATCATGTGCCGGGCGGCCCCCGAGGAAATCCTCTGGCTCGAGCACGCCGGTGTGACGTTCCACCGCGACGCGACCGGGCACCTGGGCACGCGCGCGTTCGGCGGCGCCTCCGCTGCGCGCACGTACTACGTCGCCGACATCACCGGGCAGGCGATTCTGCACGTCCTCTACGAACAGCTGATGCGCCACCACGATCGCGTCGACCGCTATGAGGAGTGGTTCACGACCGACCTGATCCAGGATGACGGCGGGCGCTGCATCGGCGCGATCTGCCGCAACCTCAGGGACGGCGGGCTGCAGGTGTTCAACGCCAAGTCGACGATCCTCGCCTGCGGTGGCGCCGGTCAGGTCTACAAGCCGACGACGAACGGGCTGATCGTCACCGGCGATGGGATCGCCCAGGCGTTCCGCATCGGCGCCCGGTTGATGGACATGGAGATGATCCAGTACCACCCGACGACGCTCGCCGGCAACGGCCTCCTGATCACCGAGGGGGCGCGCGGCGAGGGTGCCTGGCTGCTGAACGCGAAGGGCGAGCGGTTCATGGAGCGGTATGCGCCCAACAAGCTCGAGCTCGCCTCGCGCGACGTCGTCTCGCGCGCCGAGCAGACCGAGATCAACGAGGGGCGTGGGTTTCCCGATGGCACCGTCGCGCTCGACATCACCAAGGTCCCGCGCAGGCGGACGCTCGAGGCCCTGCGCGAGATCGTCAACATCGGGCGCGACTTCGCCGGCGTCGACATCACGCGCGAGCCGATCCACATCCACCCCGGGCAGCACTACGTCATGGGTGGGGTCAAGACCGACGTCCACGGCCGAACGAACATCCGCGGGCTGTATGCCGCCGGCGAGGTGGCGTGCGTCTCGGTCCACGGCGGGAACCGCCTCGGCGCCAACTCGCTGCTCGACACGCTGACGTTCGGGCGGCGCGCGGGCGAGCACGCGGCCGCACGCGTGCTCGAGATGGCGATGCCGAAGACGCCCTCAGCGCACGTCGTCGACACCGAGCGCCGGATCGCCGCGATCATCGCCCGTGAGCCCGGGGGCCGGCGCGTGGCCGCGCTGAAGGCCGAACTGGGCGCGACGATGAACGAGCATGTGGCGGTCTTCCGCGACGCTGCCGGCCTTGCGGCCGCTCACGAGACGGTCAGACGGCTCAAGGAACAGGAACCGGGTGCGTCGATCGACGACACCGGCAAGGTCTTCAATCAGGACGTGATCGCGGCGATCGAACTCGGCTACATGCTCGACGTCGCCGAGACGATCGTGGTCGCCGCGCAGGAGCGCAAGGAGTCGCGCGGGGCTCAGTTTCGCACCGATTTCCCGGCGCGCAACGATGCGGACTGGCTCAAGCACGTCGACATCTCCCGCAATGGCGACGACGTGCCGCACGTCAGCTACTCACCCGTCACGATCACGAACTGGCAGCCCCAGGAGAGGACCTACTGACCCGTGCCCGAGTACACGCTCAAGATCAGGCGCTCGGATCCCGCCCGCGGCGTCACCGCGCACTGGGACACACGCGCCGTGGAGCTGCAGGACAGCGCTTCGGTCCTCGACGCGATCCTGCAGATCCGCGACGACCAGGATGGCTCGATCGGGATCAGGTGCTCCTGCCGTCAGGGAATCTGCGGGTCCTGTGGCGTCCGGATGAACGGCAGGCCAGGCCTCGCCTGCAACACCCATCTCGCCGAGGCGGCGGCCCGCGACGGGGGCGCCTCAACGGGCGAGCCCGGGTTCACGATCGAGGTCGAGCCACTCGGCAACATGCCCGTGATCCGCGACCTGATCGTCGACATGGACGCCGTCCATTGGCGAAAGATCAGGCGCGTGACTCCGTGGCTGCTCGCAAAGCAACCGGTACCGGAGCGCGAGTACATCGTGCCGCACGACAACATGGTCGACGTCACGCAGGCGATGTCGTGCATCCAGTGCGGCGCGTGCGTCTCCGACTGTCTCTCGATGGAGGTCGACCCGGACTTCATCGGGCCCGCGGCACTCGCCAAGGCGTACAGGTTCGTCGGTGACCCCCGCGACGCAAAGCAGGCCGAGCGGCTGCACGACCTGTCCGAGGACCCCCACGGGATCTACGACTGCACGCACTGTTTCAACTGCCTCGACGCCTGCCCCAAGGGCGTCGCCCCGATGAGCCAGATCATGCGGCTGCGGCGGATCGCCGGAAGTGATCACGAGATCGAGGACGCGAACAACGGCTACCGCCATGAGCGCGCGTTCGTGCGCAACATCCGGCGTAACGGCCTGCTCCACGAAGCCGACCTGCTGCCCGATTCCTACGGCGGGAAGTTTCACCCCCGGGCAGTCCCCGAGCTCCTGCGCTCACTCCCGACGGTGCTGGTCGCGCTCGCACGCGGAAAGGTCACGCCGACAAAGGCGCTTCTGCATCCTCACAAGGCCTCAAAGGAGGTCCGGCACATCTTCGACACGATCGAGGGCCGCGCCGAGCGAGTCGAGCTGAACCTGTACGTGAGCGGGATCGAGGACGAGCCGTTCCGGGCCCCGCGGACCGACGAGCCGACACCGCTGTACGTGGGACCCCCGGCGACGGGGCTGGATGGGGATCAAGCCGACGCGAGCGGGAGGCCGTGATGAAGGTTGCGTACTGGCCCGGGTGCGTGAGTCGCGGGTTCGCGCCCGAGCTGCACGGGGCGATGGCCCAGGTCGCGCCGGTCCTCGGGATCGAGCTGCTCGAACTCGACCGCGCCGCCTGCTGCGGTGCCGGTGTGATCGCCGAGCACAACCAGGAACTCGCCGATACGCTGAACGCGCGCACCTTCGCGCTCGCCCAGCAGACGGACGGCGAGCTGATGATGAACATCTGCTCCACCTGCCAGGGCGCCCAGTCCGAGTGCCAGCGCCGGCTCGACGGCAACACCGAGTACCGCGAGCGGATCAACGACACCCTCTCGGGGGAGGGCCTCCACTACAAAGCCCACATCAACAACAAGAACCTGCTGTGGGTGCTGGTCGAGGACATCGGGCTCGACGAGCTCCGCGCCAAGGTCACGCGTCCGCTCACCGATCTGCGCGTCGGCCCCTTCTACGGGTGCTACATCGTCAGGCCGGTCAAGCGCCTCGGAATCAGCGAGGAGCACCCGCGCGACCGGTACCTGCAGATGGTGATCGAGGCGCTCGGCGGCACGGTCGTCGACTACGCGGGCGCATACAAGTGCTGCGGGTTCCCGATCGTGACGATGAACAAGCAAGCATCGCTGACGATGGCGGCGCGCAACATCGGCGACGCGATCGATGCGGAGGCCGACTGCATTGTCGTTCCCTGTCCCCTCTGCCATCTCAACCTCGACCTTCAGCAGCCCGCGGCCGCGCGGGTGGCGGGTCGCGAGCTGGGGCTGCCGGTACTGCATCTACCGCAGCTGCTCGGACTCGCCTTCGGCCTCAGCCCTCAGCAGCTCGGGATGACGAAGCACGTCGTCCGGCCAACCGCCGTGATCGACTGGACGACCGCCGTGGTCGCAGCCGCGGCCCCGTAGGCCCCCCAGCGGCAAGCCCCCTCAGCTCAGGAGGACGCGCTGACCGCGCGTGCGACGAGCCCGTCGCGGATCAGCAACTCGGCGATCTGGACCGCGTTCGTCGCCGCGCCCTTGCGCAGGTTGTCGGCGACGACGAACATCGAGAGCGCACGCGGATGCGACGGGTCGTCACGGAGCCGGCCGACGAACACCTCGTCGCGGCCGACCGCCCTGCAGCGGCGAGGGAACGTCCTCCAGGATCACCCCGGGTGCCGCCTCGAGCAGCTGCCCGCGCCTGCGCTGCGGTGAGCGGCTCGCGGGTCTGGATGTTGACCGCCTCCGAATGGCAGACGCGAACGGGGACGCGAACGCAGGTGACCGAGACGCCGATCGAGTCGTCCTCGAGGATCTTGCGCGTCTCGAACATCATCTTGCGCTCCTCGTCGGTGTGGTCGTCGCCGTCGACGAACGACCCCGCGGCGCCGATCACGTTGAACGCGATCTGCTGCGGGTACACCTGCGGGTCAGGGATCTCCTCGCCCGCGAGGTCGAGGCGCGCCTGGGCGTCGAGCTCCTCGAGCGCCTTCTGACCGGTGCCCGACACCGACTGGTAGGTGGCCACGACGAGTCGCTCGATCCCGGCCGCGCGATGGATCGGCGCAAGCGCCACCATCAGCTGCATCGTCGAGCAGTTGGGGTTGGCGATCAGCTTGCGGTGGGCGGGGCCGATTTCGCGCAGCGCGTGCGGGTTGACCTCGGCGACGACGAGCGGCACGTCCGGGTCGCGCCGGAATGCCGAGGAGTTGTCGATCACGGTCGCGCCCGCCTGAACGAACCTGGGCGCCCACGTCTTCGAGGTACCGCCGCCGGCCGAGAACAGCGCGATCTCGATCCCCGACAGGTCGGCGTCGTCGTCGAGCGCCTCGACGACGTGGCCATCGATCTCGCGCCCCGCCGAACGGGCCGTCGCGAACAGCCGCACGTCGTCCGTCCATAGCCCGCGCTCACGGAGGCACTCGATCATCACGGTCCCGACGGCGCCCGTCGCGCCGACAACGGCGATCTTGGTCATCGCGGTCCTCCCCCCTCGTGCTCGATCCCGCCCTCGCCGAGCTCGAACGCGCTGTGCAGCGCGCGGACTGCGGCCGGCACCGAACCCGAGCGGATGATGCATGAGATCTTGATCGGCGAGGTCGAGATCATCTCGATGTTGATCTCCTCGCCGGCGAGCGTCTGGAACACCTTGGCGGCAACCCCCGGATGCGAGCGCATCCCGGCGCCGACGATCGAGACCTTGCCGATCTGCTCGTCGAAGCTCATCACCATTCCCAGGTCCCGCGCGACCGGTTCGAGCGCCTGCTCGGCGACGCGCAGATCCTCGCTGGGGACCGTGAACGACACCTCGGCGTTGCGACCTTCGGTGATCGGCTCGTTCTGGATGATCGTGTCGACGTTGAAGCCGGCATCGGCCAGCGCCGTGAAGATCGCCGCCGCGGCCCCGGGACGGTCGGGCACGCCGATCAGCGTGATGCGCGCCTCCTCGGTCGAGTGGGTGACTGCGGTGATCAGCGGATGTTCCATCGTCTCGTCTTCTCCAATCACAACGGTACCCGGCCCGTCCTCGAAGCTCGACCGGCAGTGGATCCGCACGCCGTGCGTGCGCGCGTACTCGACCGACCGCAGCTGCAGGACCTTGGCGCCCGAGGCGGCCATCTCGAGCATCTCCTCGAACGACACGTACGGCAGCTTGCGCGCGCCCGGGACGATCCGCGGATCGGCGCTGAACACCCCGCTGACGTCGGTGTAGATCTCGCAGACCTCGGCGTGCAGGGCGGCGGCGACGGCGACGGCGGTCGTGTCGGAGCCGCCGCGCCCGAGCGTCGTCACGTCGCGGCTCGTGGAGACGCCCTGGAAGCCGGCGACGAGCACGATCTTGTCGTCGTCGAGCGCTTCGCGGATCCGGTCGGCGCGCACGTCGAGGATCCGCGCCTTCGTGTGAGAGGTGTCGGTCACGATCCCGGCCTGCGACCCGGTCAGCGAGATCGCGCGATGGCCGAGGTCGTTGATCGCCATCGCGCAGAGCGCGCACGAGATCCGCTCCCCGGTCGACAGCAGCATGTCCATCTCGCGCGCGTCCGGAAACGGTGAGACCTCCTCGGCCGCCGCGATCAGCTCATCCGTCGTCTTGCCGCGGGCCGACAGCACCGCAACGACGCGGTGACCGCGCTCGCGCTGGGCGACGATCCTCCGCGCGGCGCGCTTGATCCGCTCCGCGTCGGCGACCGACGTGCCGCCGAACTTCATCACGATCGTGGGGATGCTCGCGTCCATATCCGATTTCGCAGGTTACGCGGCCGGCCAGCCGCGGGCGGGTCAGACGGCGCGACGGCCCGCGAAGGCACGGCCGAGCGTGAGCTCGTCCGCGTACTCCAGGTCTGCGCCGACGGGCAGCCCGCTCGCCAGCCGGGTCACGGCGACGTCCGGTGCGAGCCGGCGGATTCCCGCGGCGAGATGCATCGCCGTCGCCTCACCCGTGGTCGTCGGGTTGGTCGCGATCACGACCTCGCGGACGGCGTGAATGGGATCGGCCACCCGGGCGTACAGCTCCTCGATCTTCAGATCCTCAGGGTCGATCCCGTCGATCGGCGACAGCGCGCCGCCGAGGACGTGGTAGCGACCGCCGAACTCGTGCGTACGCTCGATCGAGATCACGTCCGCGGGCTCCTCGACGACGCAGATCAGCTCGTTGTCGCGCCGCTCGTCCTGGCAGATCCGGCAGCGCGGCCCGTCGGCCAGGTTGAAGCAGACCTCGCAGAACGTGATCTTCAGCTTCACTTCGCGGATCGCATCGGCGAGCGCGAAGGCATCCTCGTCACTCGCCCGCAGCAGGTGGAACGTGAGCCGCTGCGCGGTGCGGCCGCCGACGCCGGGAAGCTTGGACAGCTCGGTGATCAGCCGCTGGATCGGCGGTGGGTGCTGCACCGGCTGAGATCCGCGTCAGAAGCCGGGGAGCCCGAGACCGCCGAGGCCGCCCGGCCCGCCGAGGCCGCCGAGGCCGCCGGTGACCGCGCCGAGACGCTGCGCCGCGAGGTCCTGAGCCTTGCGCAGACCCTCGTTGACCGCCGCGAGCACCATGTCGGACAGCATTTCGGCGTCGTCGGGGTCGACGGCCTGCGGGTCGATCGTGATCGACTGCACGACGAGCTCGCCGGTCACCTTGACGGTCACCATGCCGCCGCCGGAGCTCGCCTCGACGACCTCGTCCTTCAGCGCCTCCTGAGCGGCGACCATGTCGGCCTGCATCTTCTGGACCTGCTTGAGCATCTGCTGCATGTTCGGCTGCTGGGCCATCAGTCCGTCTTCTCCTCGGGGTCCGCGATCTCCTGGGCGTCCAACTCTTCCACGAAGCGTCGCACGAGCTCATCCTCGCTGAGCCCGGTCGGTTCAGCGCTGTCGGAGGCTTCAGGCGCGACCGCCGCCTCATGGAGCTCGTATCGCAACGCGAGGCTCGCGCCGGTGACGTTGCGCAGCGCGTCCGCGGTGGCGCGGCGGTTTTCCTCCTGTTCGGCCTTGCGCTTGTGGAATTCGGCATCGGCCGGGAATGCGATCGTCAGCTCGCGCTCGCTGACGGCGATCGGTCGGGCCCGCTCGAGCAGGGCCGCGAGCAGCGCGTTCGCGCCGCGCGTGATGTCGACGACCGCGGGCCACAGCGACACGATGTCCTCGAGCGCGACCCCGACGCCGGCCGCTGCGCCGGCGGGCGCCGGTTGAGGCACAGCAAGCGCCTGCTCCGCCGCTGCCCCTCCGGTAAACGGGGCAGCGGCGGCGACCGTCTGCTCCGGCTCGGGCCGAGCGTCCACGGATGCGCCGTGTTCGCTGGGATCCAGCACAATAGCCTCAGGCTCGAGTTGAGGATCAGGGCCACGCTCGGCGGAAGGTACCGCAGCCGCTGGCGGGGCCGCCGGAGTCGCGGGGGACGGCGCCACCGGGGAGCTCACGGTGACCGCACCCGCGAGGCGCTGCTCGAGCCGCTCGATGCGCGCAAGCAGAGCCTGAGTGGAGGGATCGAACTCGGGCGCCGACGCCTTGATCACGACGACCTCGAGCTGGATCTGCGCCTGGGCGCCGTTCGCCGTCGCCTCGAGCGCGGCCGACACGAGGTCGAGCAGGCGCACGGCGTCCGTCGGTGCCAGCGAGGCCGCCTGAGCGGCAAGGCGCGAGTCGCGCTCCGGCGTGACGCGCAGCTCCGCCGGGACGTCGCCGAGCACCTGAACCGTCAGGAGCTCGCGACCGTGCACCTCGAGATCACGCAGCATCTGGCCGGGATCGCGACCTGACGCGGCAAGTACGGCGGCGGCCCGCAAGGCCGCCGCCGGATCGCGCGCGATCACTGCATCGACCGCGGCGAACAGCTCCTCGGCATCCGCGATCCCGAGCACGGCGAGCACGTCGGCGGGCTCGATCGCGCCCTCGCCGACGTAGGTGACCAGCTGTTCGAGCGTGCCGAGCGCATCCCGGAACGAGCCCGTCGCGTGTCGCGCGATCAGCGCCGCGGCGCCGTCGTCGAGCTCGATCGATTCGACCCCGGCGACGCGGCGCACGACCGTCGCGACCTGCTCGGCCGTCGGCCGGCCGAAATCGAAGCGGTGGCAGCGATCGACGACCGTCGGGAGCACCTTCTGGGCCTCCGTCGTCGCGAGCACGAAGATCGTCCGCGGAGGCGGCTCCTCGAGCGTCTTGAGGAAGGCGTTCCAGGCCTGGGTCGAGAGCATGTGGGCCTCATCGAGGATGTAGACCTTGTGCCGGCCCGAGACCGGCGCAAAGCCGACCTTCTCGCGCAGTTCGCGGATGTCGTCGACCGAATTGTTCGAGGCCGCGTCCATCTCGATCACGTCGAGCGAGGTCGCGCTCGCGATCGAGACGCACGACTCGCAGACGCCGCAGGGCGAGATCGTCGGGTGGGCGGGACTCGAATCGCAGTTCAGACACGCGGCGAGGATCTTCGCCATGCTCGTCTTGCCGGTGCCGCGCGAGCCGACGAACAGGTAGGCGTGGTGGACGGTGCCGCGCTCGACGGCGTGCGACAGGGTGCGCACGACGTGCTCCTGGCCGACGACGTCGGCGAACGTGCGCGGGCGATGGCGGCGGTAGAGCGAGGGGCCGGCGGACACGGTGCAGCCGAGTCTAGACGCCGCTCTCCTGGCAACGGCGCCGTCGCCGGCGCCCGGGGCGAGCCCCGCCGCGCCCGCGGCGCGAGCGCGGCGCGAGCGGTCGATGAGGGATCGTGCACCCTCCCTTGAAGAGTCCGTCCGAGGGGCTCCCAGGCTCGCGACTCCGGTCGGCACTCCCGACGCGCCTGGAGGTGACCGCTTAAGGCTGCTTCCTTCCGGACCTGACCTGGTTCACAGTTCTCCATCGCGCCGGGACCGGACCATCACCGCCGCGAGACGAGGCGCTGACCTCGGGCTTCGTCCCCGCAAGAGGGAATTCAGCCCCGCTAGAGCGGATTGCGGGTTACAGGGCACCGCTAGCACCCCGCCTAGCACGATCCAAGTCGATCGTAGTCGGTTGCTCGCAACGCTGCCGGCCGGGAGCCTCTAAGGTGCCCGCGATGGCAATCGGAGTCATCGGACTCGGGTACGTCGGGCTGCCGCTCGCGGTCGCGTTCGCCGAGGCGGGCGAGCAGGTGATCGGGGTCGACGTCGACGCGCGCAAGGTCGCAGCGCTCGCCGCCGGGCGACTCGTACGTCGAGGACATCACCTCCGAGCGGCTCGCCGCCGTCCTGCCGCTGATCGACCGCCGACACGCACTACGCGCCGCTCGCCCGCGCCGACGCGGTCGCTGATCTGCGTGCCGACGCCGCTGACCGCCAACCGCGAGCCCGACCTCGGCGCCGCTGACGTCCTCGGCGCAGGCGCTCGGCAAGGTCGTGCAGCGCGGGCAGCTGGTCGTGCTGGAGTCGACGACCTATCCGGGCACGACGCGGGAGCAGCTCGTCCCGATCCTCGAGTCGCGAATCGGGGCTGCGGGTCGGCAGCGATCTCAACGTCGCCTTCTCCCCGGAGCGAGTCGACCCCGGCCGCACCGACTTCACCCTGCGCAACACCCCGAAGGTGATCGGCGGGATCACGCCCGCGTGCACCGAACGCGCCGCCGCGGCTCTACGGCCGCGTCTGCGACCAGATCGTGCGCGTCACCACGCCCGAGGCGGCCGAGATGACGAAGCTGCTGGAGAACATCTTCCGCTCGGTCAACATCGCGCTGGTCAACGAGCTCGCGATGCTCGCCGACCGCATGGGGATCGACATCTGGGAGGTGGTCGACGCCGCCACGACCAAGCCGTACGGCTTCATGCGATTCGAGCCCGGCCCCGGCATGGGCGGCCACTGCCTGCCCGTCGATCCGTTCTACCTGACCTGGCGGGCGCGCGAGTTCCACATGTCGACCGAGTTCATCGAGCTCGCCGGCAAGATCAACCAGCAGATGCCGGCCCACTGCGTCGAGCGGATCGAGCTGGCGCTCAACGATCGCGCCAAGCCGGTCAAGGGCTCGAAGGTCGCCGTGCTCGGCGTCAGCTACAAGGGCGGGATCGGCGACACGCGCGAGTCGCCGGCGCTGCGGATCATGGAGGAGCTGGCGGTCCGAGGGGCGCGCCTCGCCTACCACGATCCGTACGTGCCGAAGCTCAACGAGCTCGGGCTCACCAGCAGCGACCTCGAGGCGGCCGTGGAGGATGCCGACGCCGTCGTGCTCGTGACGGCCCACCCGGGCGTCGATTACCAGCAGATCGCCCGGGAGGCCGAACTGTTCGTCGACCTCCGCGGAGTCACGCGCGGGTGGTCGGCGCCGAACGTCGTCCGCCTCTGAGAGCGGTCCTGACCGAGGCCGATCGCCTCGGGATCTACATCACCGACGCGGCGGGCCTGTGGAATCGCGGATCACGAGGCTGGTGGCGAGTTCGACGTGAACGGCTTCCAGTCGCCGGTTCTCGAGCAGGCGCGTGAGGAGGCTGACGCCGAGGCGTCCCATCTCAGCCAGAGGCTGGCGCACGGTCGTGAGGGCGGGCTTGACGAGCTCCGCCTCCTCGGTGTCGTCGAAGCCGACGATCGACAGATCGCCCGGAACGCTGAACCCCAGCGCCTCGGCCGTCTGGAGCACGCCGACCGCGAGCGGGTCGTTGAACGCGAAGATCGCGGTCGGCGGCTCGGGCAGCGCGAGCAGCGCGGCGGCCGCCGCCCGGCCAGCGGCGACTTCGAAGCTCGACTCGACGACAAGCTCAGGCGATGGCGTCTGCCCGCCGGCGGCGAGCGCCGCGAAGTACCCGCGGCGGCGTTCCTCCGTGGCGAGCAGGCCGCGCGGCCCGGTGATCGCGGCGATGCGCCGGTGCCCGAGCTCCAGCAGGTGACTCGTCGCCTGGTCGGCACCGGAGAGGTTGGCCGCTGCGACGGTCGGCACCTTGCCGTCCAGGCGCTCGCGCGGATCGACGACGACGACGCGGAACCCGTGCGTCATCAGCGCTTGGAGCTCCTCGTTCGACTCCTCGGGGAGCACCAGCACCCCACCATCGGTCGTGCCGTGGGCAAGGCGCTCGAGCAGCGAGACCTCCCGAGCGTGTTCGTGCTGCGTCGGACAGAGGACGACGCGCATGTCGTACTCGTAGAGCGCGTCAGCCACTCCGGTCGACGATCTGCGAGAAGTACGAGGGATGAATCCTCGGCACCGTCACGCCGACGAGACCCGTGCGGCCGCTGGACAGGCCCCGCGCGGACCGATTCGCCGAGTAGCCGTGCTCGTGGACGACGCGCTCGACCGCCATCCGCGTCGTCTCAGACACGTGACCGCTTCCATTCACGACCCGGGAAACGGTCGCGATCGAGACCCCGGCCAGCTGCGCGATCTCCCGGATCGTCGACGCGCGGCCGGAACGCCTGGTGGCGCTCATGCGTTGCGACCTTCGCATCCGTCTGCAAACACGTCTGTAACGTTACACTCTGTATATGCGTTGTGCAAGGTTATTTCCGCGGTGGTTCTCGGGGCAAAACGCTTAGAACAACTGCTGAAAATGTCGCCTTGACTGTCGGGAAACGTCCTGTTAGCGTTTACATCGCAGTTCGACAGAAGTGAAGGAACCGCCCAATCGGCGTCGGTAGTCGCACGTTCGCTGCTGGACGAGGAGAGAAACAAGTGCAGTTCATTGCCCGTCGACTCGGGTTCTATGCCGTCGCCGCCTGGGTTGCGGTGACCGTGAACTTCTTCATCCCGCGTGCCATGCCAGGCAACGCGGTCGACACGATGATGGCGAAGTTCCCGAACCTCACGGCGCAGGCGCAGAAGGCGCTCGAGGCCGAGTTCGGGGTCGGCCATCAGGGCAGCCTGCCGCACCAGTACTGGGTGTACCTCACCGACCTCGCCCACCTCAACCTCGGGACGTCGGTGAGCCTCTACCCGGCCAAGGTCTCGAGCGTGCTCGCGAACACGATCCCCTGGACGCTCGCGCTCGTCGGCACCGCCACCGTGATCAGCTTCGTGCTCGGAACGCTGCTGGGGATCCTCGCCGCGTGGCGCCGCGACGGCTGGCTCGACCGGTCACTGCCGGCTTTCACCTTCCTGCAGGCGACGCCGTACTTCTTCCTGGCGCTCCTCGCGATCGAACTGCTCGCGAATACGTGGCACGTTTTCCCCTACGGAGGTGGCTTCACGCTCGGGCTGCTTCCTGGCTGGAACCTGGCCTTCATCGGAAGTGCCGTCTATCACTCGATCCTGCCCGCGCTCACGATCGTCGCGACGTCGATGGCCGGCTGGATGCTCCAGATGCGCAACGTCATGATCACGACGATCGGCGAGGACTACGTGCTCGCCGCGCAGGCCAAGGGTCTCTCTCCGCGCCGCGTCATCTTCACCTATGCGGCCCGTAATGCGATCCTGCCGAACATCGCCGGATTCGCGCTCGCGATCGGCTTTGTCGTGGCGGGCGCGCTCGTGATGGAGATCGTGTTCTCCTACCCCGGCGTGGGGCTCACGCTCTTCAACGCGGTCACCTCCAACGACTACCCGCTCACGCAGGGGATCTTCCTCGTGATCTCGTTCGCGGTGCTCGCCGCCTGCATGCTCGCCGACATCGTGTACGTGTTCGCCGATCCTCGGGCGCGCACGAGGCAGGCCTACTGATGGCCGTCGCGCTCCCGATCGAACAGCGGCCAACCCGCGCGGGCTCGCTGTCGCGCGTGCGGCGGGCGAGCAGCGCTGTGCCGGGAAAGGCGAAGGTCGGCGCCGTGATCCTTTGCCTGTTCATCCTGATCGCGATCATCGGGCCGGCCGTCGCCCCGTACGATCCGTCCGCGACAAGCCTTCAGACGTCGGCGCTGGGACCGAACGCCCAGCATCTGCTCGGCACGACCTCGACCGGCCAGGACGTCCTCTCCCAGCTGCTCGTGGGGATGCGCTCGACGGTCGTGCTCGGGCTCCTGACCGGCGTGATCGCGACCACGCTCGCGGTCGTGGTCGGGCTCAGCGCCGGCTTCCTCGGCGGCGCCGCCGACGAGGCGCTGTCGCTCTTCTCGAACGTGTTCCTCGTCCTGCCCGCGCTGCCACTGCTGATCGTCCTGCTCGGCTACCTCCCGCCGAGCTCGGGAGAGCTGCCGGTGGCGATCGTGCTGAGCGCGCTCGGCTGGCCGTGGGGCGCGCGCGTGATCCGCGCGCAAACGCTCACGCTTCGCAACCGCGACTACGTCCTTGCCGCCAGGGAGCTGGGCGAGCGCAACTGGCGGATCATCCTGTTCGAGATCCTCCCGAACGAGGTCAGCCTGATCGCCGCCGGATTCGTCGGGACCGTCCTGTACGCGATCCTCACCTCGGTCGCGCTGGCATTCATCGGCGTCGCCAGCTTCTCCGGATGGAGTCTGGGAACGATGCTGTACTGGGCCCAGAGCCAGGAGGCGATCGAGACCGGCGCCTGGTGGTGGTACGTCCCGCCAGGCGTGTCGGTGGCACTCCTCGGAATGAGCCTCGTGCTGCTCAACTTCGGGCTCGACGAGCTCGGCAACCCGCGCCTGCGCGACAGCGGCCGGCTCAAGGTGCGCGGCCACACGTGGCGGGCCTCCGACCCGACACCGATTGTGCGCGAGGCGTCATGAGTGGAGCGGAGCCGATCACAGCAGGGACGCCCGCGGCAAGCCTGGAGGCCCGCCCGGGGCCGCCCGTGCTGGAGATCCGCGACTTCTCGATCGCGTTCGCGGGCGAGCACGGCAATGTCGGCGTCGTGCGGCACGTGGACCTCGGCCTTGCGCCGGGCGAGGTCGTCGGTCTCGCCGGCGAGAGCGGCTCGGGCAAGTCGACGCTCGCGCTTGGCGCGTGCCGGTTGTTGCGCCCGCCGGCGGTCGTCACCAGCGGGAGCGTCATCTACCGCGGCCGGCGCGTGGCGGCGCCTGGAGTGGAGATCCTCGACCTGTCCGCCCGCCAGCTGCGCGAGCTTCGGTGGCGCGAGATCGCGATCGTGTTCCAGAGCGCGATGAACGCGCTCAATCCGGTGCTCCGAATCAGCGATCAGCTCGGCGACGTGCTCGATGCCCATCTCGACCTCGGCCGCGAGGAGAAGCACGAGCGGCTGCTGTCGCTGCTCGACCTCGTCGGGATCCCACGCCAGCGGCTGCGCAGCTACCCACATGAGCTCTCGGGCGGGATGCGCCAGCGCGTGATGATCGCGATGGCGCTGTCGACCGAGCCCGAGGTCGTGATCATGGACGAGCCGACCACCGCCCTCGATGTCGTCGTCCAGCGCGAGATCCTTGCGGAGATCGCCGCACTTCAGAAGGAGCTGAAGTTCGCGGTTCTGTTCATCACCCACGATCTGTCGCTGCTGCTCGAGATCGCGGACCGGATCGCGATCCTGTATGGCGGACGGCTTGTCGAGCTGGGGTCCGGTGAGCAGATCCATCACGGGACGGCCCACCCCTACACCCGCGGGCTGCTCAACTCGTTCCCAAGCGTCCGAGGCCCCAGGCGACAGCTCGCGGGCATCCCGGGGTCCCCACCCGACCCGCGCCAGATGCCACCCGGGTGTCCGTTCGGGCCGCGCTGCGGCTTCGCGACCGACAAGTGCCAGGGTGTCGACATGCGGCTGCTCGACGTCCGGGGCTCGGCAGCCGGGCACGTCACCGCCTGCCCGTACGTGACGCCCGACATGCTCGGGACGGCGAATGCCGCACGCGCCGCCGCCACCACCAACGGAGGACAGCCCGCATGAGCGCCGCCGACACCACGGCGAGCGCGCCGATGGCGGCGGGACTCGGGCAACTCGTGCTCGAAGCCCGCGGTCTGTGCAAGGACTACCGGATCGGACGTGGCCCCGGGTCGAGCACCGTCTCAGCGGTGCGCGATGTGTCGCTGCAGCTACGGCGCGGCTCGGTCGTGGCGCTCGTCGGGGAGAGCGGCTCGGGCAAGTCCACGGCTGCCAAGCTTCTCGCAGGGCAGGAGCGGCCGACCGCGGGGCAGGTCCTGCTCGATGGCCAACCCGTCCGTCCCTCGGGCCGCCGGACCTTCCGTGCCTTCAAGAGCGACGTGCAGATGGTCTTCCAGGATCCGTTCGCGTCGCTCAACCCCACACACCGCGTCCGGTATCCGCTCGAGCGTGCGGTCCGCCTGCACCAGCACGGCTTGAAGGGCGCCGCGATCGACGCGGAGCTGGTCCGGCTGCTGGAAGAGGTGCGGATGATCCCCGCCGAGCAGTTCCTCACGCGCTATCCGCACGAGCTGTCCGGCGGCCAGCGCCAGCGCGTCTCGATCGCCCGCGCGCTCGCGGTGAAGCCACGGGTGCTGCTCGCCGACGAACCGGTGTCGATGCTCGATGTATCGATCCGGCTCGAGGTGCTCGACGTGATCGATCAGCTGCGGGCCCGCTTCGACCTCGCCGTGCTGTACATCACCCACGACATCGCGTCCGCGCGCTATTTCGCAAACGAGACGCTCGTCATGTACGCGGGAGAGATCGTCGAGCGGGGCCCCTCAGAGGACCTCACCCAGAATCCCGCCCATCCTTACACCCAGCTCCTGCTCGCGGCCGCGCCCGATCCGGATCGGCTCGGCGCACCGGTCGACGAGCGACTCAAGCTCGGTGTACGGTCCACTGCGGGCACGTCGGCAACATCCGCCGGCTGTCGCTTCAGCGACCGTTGCCCGTTTGCCGACGATCGCTGCCGCGCTGAGTCGCCGCCCCTGAGGGCGATCGGTCAGGAGCGCGCGGCAGCATGCTGGCGGCTGGATGTCGCCGCCCCGGGGCTGCTGACAGAAGCAGGGGCAGAGAGGAGCACGCCGATGCCTGGCTGAGCAGGCCTTGCCGACGGTCCGACGCGACAGCAAGCTGCCGCGCCGGAACCGCCAAGGGGAGCGTGCTGTCACACGGCCCCCAATACCCATTCACTGCAGCTAGAAAGGTACATCACGTCATGAGACCGAAGACCAAAGCGCCGTCAGGATTCAGGCGCCGCGCGGCCGCAGCAACGGTCGTCGCAGCGTCGAGCGCGGCACTTCTCACAGCACTCCTGCTCCCGGGAGCGGGGGCGGCGCACTCGAGCCCGGCCACGACGGGGCATGCCGCCGCGTCGGCCCCATTGATCATGGAATCGAGCCCTGAGAGCGCGATCACCCAGACCTTCAACCCCTACGTGCAATCAGCGCCCGTGTACGGGATGGGCGTCGACTCGCTCATCTACGAGCCGCTGATGGACTTCGACCTCGCCAATCCGTCAAAGGCGCCGTACTACATGCTCGCGACGGCGTACAGCTGGGGCGCGGGCGGCAAGTCGATCACCTTCACGATCCGCCAGGGCGTCAAGTTCAACGACGGCTCGGCGATGACGCCGGCCGACGTCGCGTTCAGCTTCAACCTGCTGCAGAAGAACGCCGATGTGAACACAGCGGGCCTGCCGATCACCGGCGCGACCGCCTCCGGGAACACGGTGACGGTCACCTTCTCCGTGCCGGAGTACACGAACCTGCAGGCGATCGGGAACACCTACGTCGTACCGCAGTCGATCTGGAGCACGGTCGGCGATCCGGGGACGTACGTGGATCCCACTCCCGTCGGCACCGGGCCCTACAAGCTCGGTTCGTTCAGCGTCGCCGGTATCACGCTCACGGCGAACCCGAGCTACTGGGGCGGCATGCCCAAGATCAGCGAGGTCGAGTTCCCCGTCTACGCGTCGAACACCACGGTGCTCTCCGCACTCACGACAAACTCGCTTGACTGGGCGGGCAACTTCCTGTCGGGCCTGTCGTCGACCTTCATCAATCCGTCCCCCTCGACTCACCACGACTGGTTCGCGCCTGTTCAGACGAACACCCTCGAACCGAACCTCAACGTCTGGCCGACCGACCAGCTCGCTGTCCGCCAGGCGATCAGCCTCGCGATCAGCCGCACGGCGATCAGCACGCAGGGCGAGGCCGGTCTCGAGCCGGTCGCCACGAATGCCAGCGGCCTCGTGCTGCCGAGCTTCAAGAGCGTGCTCGCGCCGGCCGTCGCGAAGGACACGCTGTCGCCCAACGCCAACCCGGCCGCGGCGATCAAGCTCCTGAAGGCAGCCGGATATGTGATCAAGAACGGTTACTTCTATCTCGGCAAGAAGGAAGTGACGATTCCGGTCACCGATCCGTCCTCGTACACCGACTATGCCGAGGACGACTCGCTGGTCGCGCAGGAGCTCAGGAAGGCACACATCAACGCGACGTTCGTCGGGCAGACCACGGGCGCGTGGGGCGCGGATGTCGCCTCGGGCAAGTTCGTGCTGACCAGCCACTGGTCGCAGACGACGATCTCGCCGTACCAGCTGTATGACTACTGGCTGAACAGCTCGCTGGTCACCAGCAACAGGGCTGGTAACTTCGAAGGGCTGCGCAACAAGACGATCGACGGTCTGCTCGCGAAGCTGGCGGGTCAGACCACGACCGCCGGCGAGCTGAAGTACCTCACGCCGATCGAGACGTGGTTCGCAGAGAACGTGCCGCTGATCCCGACCGTCTACGGCGCCGCATTCGACGAGTACAACACGTCGAACTTCAGCGGCTGGCCCTCGGCGACCGATCCGTATGAGATCGGGCAGCCGGGCTCGCCGCAGAACGAGATCGTCGTGCTGCACCTGACGCCGACCTCGTAGCTCTCCTCCCCCAGAGGGTCCGTCCCGCTCCCCACGTGGGGAGCGGGACGGCCGTCGGCACTCATTTCCGCAGCAGCAGAGAAAGGAACATCATGACGGTGACCGACTCGAATGGCTCGGCCCGGGTCGCGCACAGGTTTCCGGCGGGCTTCCTCTGGGGAGCAGCGACCGCCGCTTACCAGATCGAAGGGGCCGCGGGCGAGGATGGGCGCGGACCGTCCGTCTGGGATACGTTCAGCCACACACCCGGGAAGGTGCGAGGCGGCGACACGGGGGACGTCGCGTGCGACTTCTACCACCGGAGCGAGGCCGATCTCGACCTGCTCAAGACGCTTGGCCTGGGAGCCTTCCGGTTCTCGGTCTCGTGGCCTCGCGTCCAGCCCGACGGCCGCGGGGCCGTCAACCAGGCGGGGCTCGACTTCTACCGCAGGCTCGTCGAGGGGCTTCGTGCCCGCGACATCGCGCCTGCCGTGACGCTGTTTCACTGGGACCTTCCACAGGCGCTCGAGGACGCCGGTGGCTGGGGCAACCGCGATACGTCGGAGCGGTTCGCCGACCTCGCAGGGATCATGGCCGAAGCACTCGGCGACGGCTGCATGTGGATCACGCTCAACGAGCCTCAGGTGGTCGCACATCAGGGCCACCGGACCGGAACCCATGCTCCCGGGCACACCGATGACGCCCTCGCCGCGGCGACGACTCACCACCTGCTGCTCGGTCACGGCCTCGCGCTCGAGCGGCTGCGCGGCGTGCTTGGAACGGCACAGGTCGGGCATTTCGCTCAACCTTCATCCGGTTCACAGTGTCGATGCTCAGTCGCAGGCGGCCGCGACCGTGTTCGAAGCCGAGCAGAACAGAATCTTCATGGACCCGGTGCTGCACGGCCGCTACCCGGCGGCTGCACGCGAGCTGATGCTGCCGCCGGCCTCGCTCGTGCACGACGGCGATATGGAGCGGATCAGCGCCCCGATCGACTTCCTCGGGATCAATTACTACTCGCCGCACTACATCAGGCAGGCCGATCCCTCAGGGCCACACGCCGACGAGATGCCGGTCGCGGGTCACGACGATGCCGTGTCGTTCAAGCCGAGAGGCGCCGAGCGCACAGCGATGGGTTGGGTCGTGGAGGCCGACGGTCTGTACGACATCGTGATGACGGTCACCTCCGAACTGCCGCCGGGTTGCCGGGTGTACATCACCGAGAACGGCTGCGCAGCCGAGGACTACATCGATCCGACCGGCGCCGTCAACGACGTCGAGCGCGTCGAGTACCTCAAAGGGCATCTGGCCGCGGCATGGCGGGCGATCCAGGACGGAGCCCCGCTGGACGGCTACTTCCACTGGTCGCTGCTCGACAACTTCGAATGGGCCTGGGGCTACCAGAAGCGCTTCGGCCTCGTGTTCGTCGAGTACGGCAGCCAGCGCCGGATCCCGAAGCGAAGCGCGGCCGTCTACCGCGATGTGGCGACGACGAACGAGCTCACGTTGGAATCGGCACCCGGCCGCGGTGCCGTCGGAGCAACTCGCGCATGACGATGGTCGGCACCGAGGCGAGCGGTCATCAGCCGGGAGCGCGAACGTTTCCGGACGGATTCGTCTGGGGCTGCGGGACCTCGTCCTACCAGATCGAAGGGGCCGTCGAGGCGGACGGCCGCGGTCTGTCGATCTGGGACGTGTTCTGCCATACGCCCGGGAAGATCCGTCGCGGAGACACGGGCGACGTGGCGTGCGACTCCTACCACCGGATGGAGGACGACCTGCGGATGCTGGTCGAGGTCGGGGTCGACGCCTACCGGTTCTCGATCCAGTGGCCGCGGGTCGTGCCGCTCGGCCGCGGCGCCGTCAACAGGCACGGGCTCGACCACTACCGGCGGCTCGTCGAGGAACTGCGGCGCCGCGAGATCGTGCCTGTGGCGACGATCTACCACTGGGAGCTGCCGCAGGCGCTCGAGGCTCTCGGCGGCTGGGCGAACCGGGACACGGCCGAGCGGTTCGCCGAGTACGCGGCAGTGCTCGCCGACGCGCTCGGCGACCAGGTCGGGATGTGGCTGACAATCAACGAGCCCCGCCAGACCGTCCATCAGGGCTACCGCATCGGGACGCACGCGCCGGGGCACCGGGATGCCGTGCTGGCTGCGGCCGCGACCCACCACGTCCTGCTCGCGCACGGCCTCGCGCTGAGCGCGCTCCGCAGCGGCCTGCCGTCGCCGGCACCGATCGGGCTGGCGCTCGACCCGCACCCGTTCCGGGCCGCGGGTCCCGGCGCCGAAGCAGCGGTCCGCGTGCTCGACGCGGAGCAGAATCGGGTCTTTCTGGACCCGATCGTCCACGGCCGCTACCCGGCGGAGGCCGGAGCCGAGGTGCTGCCACCCGCCGGCCTGATCCACGACGGCGACATGGCGCTGATCGGCGCACCGATCGACTTCCTGGGCATCAACTACTACCGCCCCCATTACATCCGGCGCGGTGACTGGCTGGATCTGCGGGATGGCGAGACGCCGATCCCGGACCAGCCGGGGTACGTCGAGTTCCTTCCGCCCGAGATCCCGCGCACGGCGATGGATTGGCTGATCGACCCCGACGGCCTCCACCAGATCCTCACGCGAGTCGCCGCCGAGGCGCCGGGCCTGCCGCTCTACGTCACCGAGAACGGCTGCGCGGCCGACGACTACATCAACCCCGAGGGCCAGGTCAACGACTTCGAGCGGGTCGAGTTCATCCGCGGCCACCTCGAGGCGGCCCTGCGCGCGATCGCCGACGGCGTCGACCTTCGCGGCTACTTCCACTGGTCGCTGATGGACAACTTCGAGTGGGCGTGGGGCTACCAGCGGCGCTTCGGGCTCTTCCACGTCGAGTTCGGCAGCCAGCAGCGGACGGCGAAGCTGAGCGCCGGCTTCTACGCCGGCGTCATCGCGTCCGGCGAGCTGCCGTCGCCGGCGTCGGCGCCGGCGGCACAGGGGGCGCCGGCCGGGCCGGGCGGCACCCCGACGACCGCGCCGCGGGTCGCGCCGTAGAATCACAGCCACAGGGCGCGTAGCTCAGTGGGAGAGCGCTCGCTTCACACGCGAGAGGTCGGCGGTTCGAAACCACCCGTGCCCATTCTGAAAGGCCCTGGAAATCGGGGCCTTTTTGCTGCTGCGGGCGTTTCGAGTCCCCGTTCGTGGTCCACGGAACCGGTCCACGGAAGCATGCCGTGGACCGACGTGGTCACAGTCGGGCCCTCGATTCTTGCGTTTTCCAGCGGCTTTTCAGGCGATCAGGGCAGAGGTTCATCGCCACATACGCGAGCGGTCTCCGTGGGCCAAATCGATAGCTGATGTTGGGCTAAAGCCGGTCGGTTCTGCCTTCGTGCTCGCGCGGGTACGCGCGCGGGCGGCGCGGGCGCGGCTGCCTGTGTCCGAGAGCAGCGGTCTGAGGGCGAGGCATCTCGTGGCCGCTTCAGCGGCGTTGCGGCCACCTGCAGATCCCACGCGCCGGCCCGTTTGTGGTGGCCGGCATACAACGGCACTGGGCTCGGTCGAGGTCGCGGCTCGGTGACCGACGTCTGGGCCCAGGCAGAGCACGTGCGCGACGGCGGCCGCTTGAAGGTCAAGGAGCGTTTGTCGGGTAGCGGCGCGCTCGTGGCCACTGAGGCGAGGAGGGGCTGGGTCGTCTGGCTGGCGAGCTGGTCCGTGAGCGGTATTGCGGCGGTCTTGCCGGCGGAGCGGCTGGCGGGAATCGATCAGAGGGAGTATTAATTGGCCGGCAGGGGGGAACTGTCATGGGCTGGGGATCGATCAGAGCAGGTGAGCGCCGCCCTCCGGGCCGGTCGCGTCCGTGGCAGGGTCGGGCGATGGTGGGCGCGTGCTCGGTGTTGCTGGTCGGTCTGATGCCCGGGGCGGCTGGGGCGATCGGGCCGGCTGGCAGGACTGTCGCGTCAGCCGCGTTGACGAGGGTCCGGGTCGCGCCAGCGGTCCCGAAGGGGGTGGTTGACCTCGGCACCGCCCCCGTACGGGCGCGGGTTGCGCTGGAGATTGCCTTGCGGCCGCGGGACCCGGCGTCGCTGGCGCGGGCGGTGGAGGCGGTCTCGAACCCGGCGTCTGCGTTATATCGGCATTATCTGGCGAAGGGTCAGTTCGGGCCGATGTTCGGGCCGACCCGGGCGGCGGTCGCGGCGGTCAGCGCGTGGTTGCGCAGGGCCGGGCTGAGGGTTGGGCCGGTGTTTGACGACGATCTGTTGCTGCCTGCGAGCGGGTCGGTCCGCGAGGTTGAGTCGGCTTTCGGGGTTCGCATGCGGAGCTTCCGGGAGGCGTCGGCGGCGGGCGTTGAGGCGAGCGCCTCGTCGCCCGAGTTGCCGCGCTCTGTCGCGCGGTTCGTTCAGGCGGTCGTCGGGCTGGACAATCTGGCTCCGACCGTCTCGGTGGATCTGGAGGGCTCAGATCGGGCCGCGGGGGTGCCGGACGGCCGGACGGCGGGTTCGTCCAGGCCTATTGCAACCCAGGCGTCCGGCCAGCCGGCGGCCTGTAAGGGCCGTGCGGGTCTGGGTTTGACTCCTGGGGACATCGCGCGGGCTTATGATTTTGATCCGTTGTACGGGAGCGGGGACTCCGGCGCGGGGGAGGTCGTGGACCTGTTCGAGCTCTCGACCTTCTCTTCGAGCCGCGGTCAGCCATTACCAGAAGTGCTATGGCACTCACGTGCCGGTTCACATCCCTTGGGATGACAACTCGACCGCTCCGATGAGATCGAGGCCGACAGCGATATCGAGGACGTGATCGGGCTTGATCCGGGTCTCTCCGCGATCAATGTCTACGAGGCTGCTGATTCTGACCCCGAAGCCCAGCTGAACACGTGGGGTGCGATCGCCAAGGCCGACGATGCTGCCGTCGTCAACACGAGCTTCGGAGATTGTGAAGACATCGTCGAAGGCTTCCACACGGGGAGTAGCTACCCGGCCTTTCCCGCCGCCGAGCACGGCTTCTTCGCGGCGATGGTGATGCAGGGCCAGACGGTGGTCGCTGCGACGGGCGATAGTGGCTCGGCTTGGCTGCCCGGCCAAGCGGCGTGAAGGGACTGAACGTCAATGATCCCGCCTCCCAGCCGTTCCTCACGGCCGTTGGTGGAACGTGCTTCAGCACCCCGGCCGGCTCAAAGAACAGGGCCGTTTCCCGATGTCTGCGACAACCTGGCGCACAGCGTCGCGCACGCTCGGCGATCCGCCGTTGACGGCGCCGAGCGAGCTTGGTGGGGTCAAAGCGGCGGCGGCGTTTCCGGGCTGTGGCGTCTGCAGTCCTACGAGAAAGGGCCGGGGGTGATCGAACGGCACTTCTCGAGCGGAGCGCCGTGCGGTAACTCACCGGGCTACTGTCGCGAGGTTCCCGACGTCAGCGCCGACGCTGGAACCGCCTACGCGATGATCTGTCGACAACAGCACCACTTGTTACAACGTGGTGCGCCCGTGTTGGGTCGCAGGCTTCAGAGGTACGTCGCTGGCGGCACCGACTTGGGCGGCGTTGGCGGCGTTGATCGACGACTCTTCGGCTGGGCTGCCGCAAGAAGCCCATCGGCTTCCTGAATCCGATGCCTCTACAAGCTCGCGGTCGTCCGCTCCGGGGGACTTCAACGACGACATAACGTCCGCGCTTCCGAACAAGCGGCGAGCGACACGAACGGCCACTACCCGGTGAGGGCCGGTTACAACATGGTCACGGGCCTGGGGTCCCCGGTCGGCGCGAATCTGGCGCAGTCGCTGTGCCCGCGCCACGCTGCTGCACGTCGACGTGAAGGGCTCTCAGGTGTATGGCGCGTCGGCTCCGAAGCTGACCGCGACGTACAGCGCTCCGAAGGGCGTGAAGATGTCCGGCAAGCTCGATTGCGGCTCGCCTGTGTCGCTGGATCACAAGTCCTACCTGGTCTCGCCAACGCTGGCTCCTGGCGAGTACGCGGTCGACGCCGAGGACTGCACCGGCCTGACGGATTCCAAACCTGGCCGCTATGTGCTCGACTACGTCGGCCCGCACGACGGGTTCGTCGTCTCCAAGGACACGACGAAGGTGACGCTCAGCGTCGATCATCCGAGTGAGCCGTACGGTGACGAGCAGGCGGCGAGCTTCACCGATGCGGGTGAGCACCGGCCACGGCGAGGAGCTGCCAGCAACGGTGGTGATGGCCGTCACCATCGGCTCGAACGGCTGCGACGCGATTGTCAAGCCGCACGCGGGTGGCGCCGTCGGGTCGTGCTCACTCCCGGAACTGTTCTCGCCAACACCCGGCGAGACAGCGCTCCCGCCTGGGAGCTACACCGCCACCACCAGCGCTTTCCTCGGCGACGGCGACCTGCGCGGTTCCCCAGCCGCATCGACGGCGTTTACGGTCACCAAGGACATGACCGAAACAGCCCTGACGCTCTCCGCGAATTACGCACACTACGGTCAGGAGTCAGCGGTGATCGCCGATGTCGGAGTCAACACGGCCTCCGGCGAGGAGCTACCGGCGACCGAACCCGTGACGGTAACGCTGGGCCCGGCCAGCTGTGTGGCGCAGGTGGCGCCCTCCCCGGGCGGAGCAACGGGGTCGTGCGCGCCGCTGAGCAGCGACACCACGCTGCCCCCCGGCGGCTATACGCCGAGCGTCGCCTACCAGGGCGACGCGGATCTCGACAGCTCAGACACGACTTCATTCCTGACCGTGCAGCCGGGCCAGGTCATCGCCAGCGTGTCGGGCGGTCAGGTCTACGGCTCGTCGTCACCGTCGTTCTCACAGACCAACAATGCCCCGAGCGGGATCGACGTCTCGGGCAACGTGTCGTGCGGATATGTGGAGACGTTCAGGTCGTTCGCCCCGATCGAGCCGACGATGAGCGTCGGCACCTACACGATTCTCGGCACGAGCACCACGGGAGTCAGTGAGTGCGGCGGGCTCACGCTGTCGGGCACCAACGCCGGCTACTACGACGTTGCCTACCAGGGCGTGACGAACGGCTTCATCGTCTCCCCGGCCCCGATCGACCTCGACGTGTCGGGCCAGCAGACCAGCGGAGCTTCGTCGGCAACGTTCTCCGAGACCAACGACGCCCCGACCGGGATCACGGTGACGGACACGGACCTGAGCTGCACGACCGTCGGGACGAACACGACGATCGACGCGTCACTGGCCGCGGGGAGCTACACGATCCTCGGGTCCAGCTGCAGCGGTTCGACCCTGTCCGGCCCCGACGCCGGCGATTACACGATCTCCTATTCGGGAGTGAGCGACGGGTTCGTCGTCAGCGCCGGGGTCCAGACCTACGATGTGCCCACATCCGATGCATCTCCTGTTGGGATGACCGCCGGGTCTGATGGCGCCCTCTGGTTCACCGAGAGCCTCGCTGGCGGCGCGATCGGCCGCGTGACGACCGGCGGCATGTTCTCGCGGTATGCCACTCCGACGACGAACAGTCAGCCGGAAGGGATCGCGGCCGGCCCCGACGGCAATCTCTGGTTCACCGAGGCTAGCGCCGGAAACGTCGCCAAGGTCACGACCAGCGGCTCGATCACCGAGTTCCCGGTCCCGAGCATCGGCGGTGCTCCGGTCGAACCGTGGTCGATCACCTCAGGGCCCGACGACGCGCTCTGGTTCACGGACCTGGATCAGAACAAGATCGATGAGATCGCCACAACGGCGACATTGCCGGAACCGGGCATCCAGCAGTTCCAGATCCCGACCACGGACAGCGAGCCGGTGTCGATCACGGACGGCTCTGACGACAACCTCTGGTTCGTCGAAATGAACGCCAATCAGGTCGGCCGGATGACGCCGACGGGGATGTTCACCGAGTATCCGCTGGCAACCGCCGGCAGTGAACCGAACTCGATCACCGCCGGCCCTGACGATGCGCTGTGGTTCGCCGAGGGTGGGATCGATGAGATCGGGGAGATCACCACCGCCGGGGTGATCTCACAGTTCCCGCTGCCCCCGGTCCCCGGCGATAGCGGCGCCGATGTTCCTGAGTCGATCACGACCGGCCCCGACGGGAACCTGTGGTTCACGATGAACGGCGGGCCGCTCGGACGCATGACACCGAGCGGCACGGTCACCTACTATCCGCTCCCGGCTGCGGTCGCTTCGGGGGTGGTGGCCGGTCTGACCGCGGGCCCGGACGGGAACGTCTGGTTCACCCTCCAGGACGCCGACGCGATCGGCGAGATCGGCACAGGCTGAGCGATCGCCGTTTCGGGGAACCCGACCCCCGGCAAGCGGCACCGACTTTGGCAACGTCACCTCAACGACACGCCGGACCCCAGGCTGTGACCATGACAACCACCGTTGACGGCGATGCTGCCGCTCGGCACCCGCCAGGTTCTCCCCTCGCTCGCCAGACACCCGCTCGCGACGACCGCGGACGAGAGCTCGGACCCCGACGATCCAGCCGGCGGCCACTGAGAGCCTCTCAGTAGGTCATCGCCGCACCCTGGCGACCTTCAGCTCAACCTCGGTCTGCCTCAGCCGCGGGGCCCGACCGACGAGACGATCAGCACCTCAGGCGCCGCCCGCTGTCGTGCCGGGCGGCCAGCTGACGGTTCCGCGCGACACGCCTACCTCGCCCAGGAGGAGTTCCCAGGCCAGACAGCTGGCCCGAGCAACAGCCACGAGATCCGCGGCGAGCGGACGCGTCTTCGCAATTCAACGTCGCGTCGTCGCGCGCCCGGATTTGCCACGAACCCGGGCGCCGGGCCACCCATTGGCCGCCGAGCGCGACCGCGACGGAGGTCGACGCTGCCGTATACCCGACCACAACGACGCAGGCGACGCTGAGATCACCACATGCCCGCTTCGCCGCTGTAGCGGCCACGCGCCACTGCGACTTTGCGCGGCTGGAATAGGCGTGCAGGAGTCACGGTCGGGCCGGCTCGGCGACGGTCGACGAGACGTGCCTTCGTTGTTGCACCGGGGATCTCCTCGGCGACTACACCGGCCCTGCTCTGCGCGGTATCCGCGACAGCGATCCCGCTGGCTGCCCCCGGTCAGGGTGAGGACTGAACGCGCCGGGCGATCTGCCGCAGTTTCTTGTCCAGCGTGAGCAGTGCCGACTCGCTAACGATCGCCGTGGCGAGCGAAATCGCATCCGGGAGCCGCAGCGACTGATGTTCCGCCCTTAGAACTGCCGCGCGCCGGGCAACTGCGCGATCGATCGAGACGACCGAGATCCCGGCTGCGTCGAAGAACTCATCGACGGTTGCGTCGGTGCCTTGCTGCAGCGGCCGCACAATCGTCTCGGCATACACCGTCGCTGCCGCGAGCAGCTCGTCGCCAGCCGCTAATCGTGGCCGTAGTTCCGCGACTGCCGTGTCGTGTTGATCGTCCCCGGGGTCGAGGAACGCGATCACGAGGTCTGCGTCCAGCGCTACGCGCGCCACTCGTCACGCAGCCGATCCAGATAGCCGCGCGGGTACGTGCCTGCCGGGAGACTGCCGGCAAAGCGGTCGATGACGTCTTCGGCACGCTCGACCTCGATCCGACCGTGACCGATCGCCCGGATGACGACCTCATCCCCGGGGGCCAGGCCGGCATCCTTGAGCACGCTGACGGGGAGCGTGACTTGGTGCTTCCGGGAAACCTTGCTCATCGCTTTACCATTCTATCAGTCGGTAAAGCGACCGGCCGCGTTGCGCGCGTTTCAAATAGCAGCACACGTCAACCCGTTCCAAGGGAGGATTCATGGAATCCGTGATGCTGGACGCCGCCGGCCACCGCCGCTCGCCCGCGACCATGCCCGGCTATGACCGGGGGCGGCTGCCGCGCAACGAGGGCGAGCAATACCCAGCCGACCCGTTGCACCCGACCAGCAGCGAAGCGCTGCGCCGCTACACGTGGACGCGAGACCAGCCGTGCCCAACGCCACGGTCCGACGCGTCCTTTCTCTCCAGCGCCGGCACCAGCCCAGCTGCGAACCTGTGCCATGGTCGGCCTCCTATGCGGTTGTGGCCCCGGCCGCGCGGGTCGCATCCGCAGCGGCCAGAACAACCCCCCACGACTCGCGTGGGGGACCGGCCAGACTTACCAGCCCGGCCGGACGTCAGCCTCCATATGGTGACTAACCGGCCGACCCGACGCCACCCCCGGCCGGCGATTTGCACGTCTCTCGTGGATCCGGCGGCGAGACGTGCATCGGGGTTGGCGCGGTATCGGGGGCTTCTGCTGCTTGCCCCTCCGCAAGGGGGATTGCGAACCTTG
Organism: uncultured Solirubrobacterales bacterium; assembly: GCA_963705995.1. Classification (GTDB taxonomy): domain Bacteria; phylum Actinomycetota; class Thermoleophilia; order Solirubrobacterales; family Solirubrobacteraceae; genus Palsa-465. Next base: position 79,855 of record CAVPLN010000029.1, on the reverse strand, counting down.
CACGGTCATTCCCGGTCAGTGACGCGCGCTCCCCGGACTGAGATGACCGCGAGCCCAACGCCGAACACGAGCGCCGCACAGATCGCGCCGCTGAGATCGCCCGGCGGTCGGGCGGGCCACATCCACGGGGTATGCCAGCCGGCGCTAATTGCCTCCTCGGCGAAGGCCAGATATGCCAGTGGGCCGATCCAGGAGAGTGAGCCCCCGATTATGATGGCGGAGAGCAAGCCGACGCCGGCTATTCCAATGACGTTCCGAAGGAGTGCCGTCGTGCCGCCGAGGAGGTCCGCGCCCGCGGCTCCGGCGAGGAGTGAAATGAACGCCGCGACGGTCAGTCCGACTGCGGCGCCAAGGCGCAGGTACGGAAGCCACGTCCCGGTGGCCCGCTTGGACTCACCGAACGGGCTGCGGGTCGTGACCGCGACGGTTGCTGCCGCAGCCGCCTCGACGATCAGCGGGACCTGGAGCGAGCGTTCGTCGCTGTGCCAGCGGAGCGTGGCCTGGAAGAGTGCACCGCATGCCACCATCACGACCAGTGCCGCTGGGGCACGGCGGCTGAGGAGGTGCAACCGCACAAGGCGCCCGCCGGCGGCCGACCGTCGTCGCGCGCGGCTCCTCGAGTGCGCGGCCTCGCCCTGGGCAACCTGGAACCCGCACCAGCCGTCTCTGACTCGGTCAACGCCGCGGTCGACGGCCCGCGGCGACGCAACAACAACGCCGCTTGCCGTCGCGCGATCCCCGACAGCCAGCCGCCAGCAGCACCCTGCGGCCGATACCCGCCCGCCCGCGCCACACCGCCAGGAACGTCTCCTGCAACACGTCCTCCACGTCAGCCGCCGGCATCAACGCCCGCAACCTCGCCGCCAACCACGGCCCATGGCGAAACAAGAGCTCTCGCAGCGCAGCGTCGTCCCCGCCCGCAACCCTCCCGATCAGCAGATCGTCGTCCACCAGACCCCTATTGCTCTCAACCGACGATCGGTTCACGACGATCCGTCCAGTCCGCCGCCGCCAACCCGTAGACGGCACGTCCAGTGCCTCGATGTGAGCGGCATCGATCGTCATTGTTCACCGCTCCCGGCGCGCTTTATGTCGACAAGCGCCCTGGCGCCACGGCGGTGGCCGCTGATCGAAGCGGGCGGAGCATCAGTGCTGTCGCCTCGAGAAAACGGTCGGTCTCGTCCATCGCCACTCTATTGCTGCGGCCAAGCAAAAGGTTCGCGGAACCCGCCTGCCGATCATGTGTCGCGACGGAACCCGGAGCCGCCGATTGCTAGCCCCGACTCGCTCGGCGGCAAGCAGAACGCCGGAATCAGCCACGTCGACTCGGCTGCCAACGTCGCTGCAATGCCGCTCGCCGAGCGACGACGGTTCGTAGCTGCTTTTGCGGTCGGTGCCGATCAACGCGGCCATGATCGCTGGTAGCTCAGCCAGCGGCAATCCGACCACGAGCGAAACAGTCGATGCGACGCCGTGCGGTCCCCCGGGGCCGCGACAGTGCTGCGGTGATTCCGGGCCAGTTGACGGAGATTCGAATGTCCGCGAGACTCGTGAACCGAGAAGGAGACTGCCATGTCCTCCTGCACACCCAATGCGAAGCTTCTGCAGGCAGTCGAGGAGAAGGAGCGACAGCAGCGCGAGCTTGAGCAAGAGCAGCGCCGGATGCGCGATCAGGACGATGACGGGGTGTCGGAGGCCGCGCACAAGCATGGTATCGCCGCTCATCCCCATGTCGGACGTTCAGATCATTCGTCGACGCGCAAGCGGAGGCCGACGTCTGAACAGGACGCCTGGGAGCGCGAGCGCCAGCATCGCGCGGAGCAATGAGCCGCACCGGCTCGACACGAGCTTGAACATCGCCGCTTCCGGGCGTCTTCTTGATCGCGGTGTGAGAGCGTCACGCCGCTGCAGACTGTGCTCGTTCTTGTTGGTCAGGTGGCGGTGGCGGCGGGTGGTTGCAGGCCGACGGCTGCCCAGGCGCTGGCGGTCGCTTGTGTGAGGGTGGTGACGCCGAGCTTGCCGTAGACGAGTTGGAGGTGCTTGTCGAGGGTGCGTCTGGCGATCCCCATGTTCGCAGCGGTCTGCGCGGGCGTGTGCCCGAGCGCGAGGGTGTGGAGTGCTTGGGCTTGGCGTTCGGTGAGTCCGAGCGCTCGCAGCGCGGTGGGGGTGAGCTCGCCGGCGCCTGGTTCGATGAGGAGCACGCGGCGGCGGTCCTCTCGGCTCGAGGGCAGGACGCGGACGAGTGCGGGTCCGTCAGCCCCGGGGACGCGCATTGGTGCGGCGGCGGGTCGCGGGGTGTGCTGGGTCGCGAGCCAGCGGTCGACTTCGCCGGGCAGGCCGGTGGAGAGGTGGGGGCCAAGGAGATGGCGGGCTCCGTCGCTGGCGAACTCCACGCGGCCGTGGGGGTCGAGCACGACGACGTGTCGGCCGAGGGTGTCGAGTCCGGCTTGGAGCGCGAGGAGCATAGCTTCGCGTTCGCTCCACAGCTGCGCGTTGCGGTAGGCGTGCATCAGGTGTGGGCGCACGAGCGCGAGCAGGCTCACCTCGCGGTCGTCGAAGTCCTCCCAGGTGCGGCACAGGGCGATCCCGACGATCAGCGGAGGGCTCGAGGGGAGCCCGAACGCGACCTGGTACTCGATCGCGACGTGCCGGTAGTAGCGCTCATAGACCGCCAGGGAGTGGAAGGTGTCCTGGTCGATGAAGTCAGAGATCCGGTAGGGCCGCCCGTCACCGGTCCGTTGAATCCGGCTGATCAGCGGGTTCTCGAACGCGTGCTGTGAGAACGCCTCCAGCAGCCCGGGCGGCATCTCGAAGGTCGTGAGCGCGAACGTCTCCTGCGGCCCGACCTCGTTGAACCCGGCCGAGTCATACCGCACCAGGCGCCCCAACAGCTCGAGCACGCCGGAGCGGAACTGGCTGACGTCCCGCAGCGAGTAGGCCTCCCCGACGACCTCCAGCAGCAGCTCGGTATCGCTCGTCCGCAACTGGCGCATCATCACCGGGGAGCACGCCGGTCTGAGCCTGCCACCCGGACCCCCGCCCGGTCACGGCGGCGCGGTCGCGCCGTCACCGAGGCTGCACTTGCGTAGAAATGCGTAGAGGCGTAAATGTCGTGGCCCTTGCACGCGGCGGTTCGGTTTGGTTGGGTTCGCCACGGGCACGCAGGCTCCCTGACGCGGACTACTGTAGGGGAGCAGAGATGGTGCTTCAACGGCCTGGCAGCGGGACCTCGGGGCGTGGTGTTGCCAGCCTGTTGCCACGTTGTTGCCGCGGGCTGGGATTGTTCGCGTGCTTGACATCACACAGGACGCAAACGCCGATCAGGAGGCAGGGATATGAGCAGCATGGACGCGAGCGGGGGGATGCGGTTGGGTGCCGCCGGCCTTGCCGGACGCGAGGGACCGCTACAGGGCCGGCCGGCCCGCTGGCCGGCCGGCCTTCCCACCGCTCGCGGAGGGCTCCTCGCTCTGATGCTGGTCATCGTCGTGGCCGCCGTGACCGCCATCGTCGCCCACGGATCGCCGGCTCGCGCAGGCGCGGGGGCCCGCGCGTCGGCCGGGGCCCGCGCGAGCTCAGGCGCGGTTGATGTCTCGCAGGCGACTCACGCTCAACCTCAGGCGGGTCTGACGAGCCTGCCTCTGACGGCTCAGGCTCCGGTGTCCGCCGCGCTTGGGGCCGATCTGGCGGGCTATCGGCTTCACGCCCTGGCGGCCCGGAACCCCGCGCAGCGGCTCTCGGCGACGTTCGGCGCCTCCGGCGCCGAAATCACCGCCGGCTCGGCGCGGTTCACGCTCGGGCTCGCGGCGTTCGGGCGGGCCGGCGCCCTGCGGACGCTCGCGCCCGTCTCACCGGTCGCGGCTGCGAACCGGGTCACCTACCAGCATGGCGCCGTTCGGGAGGTGTGGACAAACGGGCCGCTCGGGTTGGAACAGACGTTCGTGGTCGCGCGGCGTCCGGCCGGGGCGGGCGCGTTGACGCTCGCGGTGGACGCTCCCGCGGGCTCGCGGATGGCCGGCGCGTCGGTACTGCTGCCGGGCGGTTTGCGGTACGGCGGCCTGCGGGCGGTCGACGCCCGCGGCCGGATGCTGACCTCCTCGATGCGGTTGAGCGGCGGCCGGGTCGTGCTGAGCGTCGATGACCGCGGCGCGACGTATCCGGTCACGGTCGATCCGTTCGTCCAGCAGGCGACGCTGAGCGCCTCCGACGCCGCTGCCGGTCACTTCTTCGGCGATGCCGTCGCCGTCTCGGGGAACACGATCGTCGTCGGCGCGGACGACAACCCGAACGTCAACCCCGAAGACGGGTCGGCCTCGAACGCGGGGGCGGCGTACGTCTTCACCGACGGGAGCCAGGGCTGGACCCAGACCGCGAAGCTGACCGGAAACGACCCTGAGGGGGCGTTCGGCTCCTCCGTGGCGATCTCCGGCACCACGATCGTCGTCGGCGCTCCCGCCCCGATCTCCATCACGTACGGCTGCAGCGCCCCAGCCCCTTACAACGACCCTGGCTCCGCCTACATCTTCACGCTCGGGGCCGGCGGTTGGACCCAGGCGTCCGAGCTGAGCGGCGGCCTGTGCGGAGGCGGCGGCTTCGGCTTCGCGGTCGCCGTCTCCGGCTCGACGGTCGCCGTCTCGGCCCCGTTTCAGCCCTTCAGCCCGTACGGGAACGAAGCGCCGAGCGGCGACGGCGAGGTCGACCTGTTCCAGGAGCCGTCCACGGGATGGCCGGCGACGGACACCCCGAGCACGATCCTGACGAGCAGCGACCCCCAGAACAAGCAGGGCGAGGCGAGCTTCGGCGTCAACCTCGGCTGGTCGGTCGCGATCTCCGGAAACACCGTCGTCGCCGGCGAGCCCCACCAGTTCTGCGGCGGCGGCTACAACTGCCCCGGCGCAGCCTACGTGTTCACGATGCCGACCGGCGGCTGGCCCGCGACGATGACGCAGACCGCCGAGTTGACGAACACCAACAACACCGGCGCCGACGACCTCGGCTACTCCGTGGCGATCGACGGGACCACCATCGTGGCGGGGGCGCCGTACCACGGCTCCACGCAGAACGGCGCGGTCGAGGTCTACATCGAGCCGGCCGGGGGGTGGGTCAACGCGACCGAGACCGCCGAACTGACCACGACCGACGCGGCCACGGTCGGGCTCGGCTGGTCGGTCGCGATCGACGGCGACACGATCGTCGGCGGCACCTACCCCAGCACGAGCAGGGCCGACGTGTTCACGATGCCCGCCGGAGGGTGGGCCACCATGACCCAGAGCCAGGAGCTCAGCGACGCCGGCGGCGAGGACTTCGGCGCCACGGTCGGGGTCTCCGGCACCACCATCGCCGTCGGCGCCCCCGACGGCCCAACCGAGCAGGAAGTCGGCGCGGTCGACGTGTACGGGCCGTCCGCCGGGCCGCCGACGGCGTCGATCACGACTCCGGCGTCGGGTGCGAGCTACACGTACGGGTCGGTGCCCGCCTCGTCGTTCAGCTGCGCGGACCCGGATGGACCCGGGATCTCCTCGTGCACGGCGACGATCGACGGCGGCGCGTCGTTCACCAGCGGCGCACCGCTGCTCGGGACGGTCGGGCCGCACACGATCACGGTCACCGCGGTCAGCTCGGACGGGCAATCCGCGACCGCGACCGCGAGCTACACCGTCACCCAGGCGGCGACCAGCCTGACCGCCGCGCCCCAACTCGTGATCGGCGGGTCGGGCGGCGTCGGGATCGGGACGGTCAGCGCGACCCTGACCAGCGGCGGGCAACCGCTCGCCGGGCAGACCGTCACGTTCACCGCCGGTAAGACGACGCTGTGCACCGCCCAGACCAGCGCAAGCGGCGTTGCGACGTGCACCAAGCTCTCGCTCGTCAAGGAGCTCGACATCCTGTTCTCCAAGGACAGCTACACCGCGAGCTTCGCAGCCACCACCGACTACACCGGCTCGAGGGCCACCAGCAAAGCGATCGAACTGCGCTCCGGCACCGCCGGACAGCTCGAGCTCAAGCGCCCACGCCACACCCGCCGCCACGGGCGCTACACGCTCACCGTGATCGTCGCCCAGAGGGGGCACAAGACGGTCCGCCGATCGATCACGATCGACTGACCGCGCCGCGCCCGGGCACCACGCCCGCGTCACGCACCGGTGACCGGTGGCTCCCCGCGTCAGCGGGGAGCCACCGACACCCGCACGCGAAGGGCGCCGCCGAAGACTGGACCCGCCGGGCTCGACCGTCAGCTGAAGCTCGATCAGACCATCGCGATTGCCCCGGCTTGACCCCTGCTTCATCGTTAGTCCTATTCCGGGCCACGGCGAATCCGCCCGGAGTTGGCGTGAGCGATGGCACGCTCGCCAGCGAGCAGCGGAGCCGTCCGACCCACCAAATTCCATCGCCGCGGAGGGCAAAGCGGCCACAATCGTGCCGACGGGTCAGCGGCAAGTGCAACAGCGTCGAATACGCCGGTCGGGCCGCGGTTCGTTGGCCGACGCGGCGCTGCCGCGGCTGGGAGAACGGCCGAAGTGCTGGAACGACGGCGAGGTCAGCCGAGATTGTCGAAGCGGCCGCTCAGAGACGCTCATTGTCAAGGACTGGCGATGCTAGTATGCAGGTATGCGGCGCACCACGATCTCGCTTCCGGACGAGCTTGCCGACGCCCTCGAGCGCGAGGCGCGACGACGTTCGCTCCCAGCCTCCGCGATCGCCCGTGACGCGCTGAGCGACTATCTCGGCATCGGTCGTCCCGACCAGCCCCGCGACCTGCCGTTCGCCGCGATCGGGCGTAGCGGTGAACACACCACCGGCCGCGACATGGAGCGGTTGCTCGAGCGGGAGTGGACGCCCGATGCTCGCCGTCGTTGACGCCGGTCCGCTCTACGCGACCGCCGACGCCGACGACCAGGATCACGAAGCATCAGTTGCCGCCCTGTCCCGCGGCGACCTGCGCCTCGTGATCCCCGCACTTGTCGTCGCAGAGGCCACCTACTTCGTGGGGCGCCGGCTCGGTGCCCAAGCCGAGGCAGCGTTCCTACGCGGCCTCCAGACGCTCGACATCGAGGGCCCCGCCCCCGAGGACTTCGCTCGGATGGCTGAGCTCGTCGAGACCTACGCCGACTTCCCGCTCGGCGGTACCGACGCCAGCGTCATCGCTCTTGGCGAGCGGCTCGAGGCCGCGATCGTGGTCACACTTGACCGACGCCACTTCGCTGCGATCAAACCGCGCCACCGCGACGCCTTCGAGCTACTCCCATAGCCAGACCCGCCGCGGCAGTCGATCCGAGCTGATTTCAACAGCGGAGCGACGACCGCCGCCAGAGTCCGAAGTGGCCCCCTTCGGACCGCAAGCAGCAAGCCATGATCCAGCGGATCCCGTCGCCCATTCGCCGCGTCGCCGACACCATCCGTGTGTGGTCAACCACCCGCCTTCAGCGCGTCGCGCACGTCGCGGAGGATCTCTTCGGCGAGTGCCGGCTCGCCCAGGCCGCGGGCGACGGTGATCGCACCGACGAGTGTCGCCAGCGCGACCGTGGCCCGCTGGCGGCTACCGAGCAGCCGCTCGAGGCGCGCGAGGTATCGCTCGACCTGGGCCCGGTAGGTCGAGCGCAACTCCTCGCTCCCGCGGCTCACGTCTGCGCCCAGCGCGGCCACCGCGCAGCCGCTGGCCGGATCGGCGACGTGCTCGGCCGACACGTACCAGTCGACGAACGCGGCCAGCGGATCACTGGCTGACGCCATCAAGGCGGTCACCGCCTCCTCGCCCTCGTGCATCGCCTGCTCCAGCGCCGCGGCGACCAGTTCGTCACGCGACTCGAAGTGCTTGTAGAAGCCACCGTGCGTCATCCCCGCCTCGCGCATGATCTCGGCGACGCCGGGAGTCTGAGTCCCGCTTTCACGGATGCGGGCAGCGGCCACCTCCACGATCCGATCCCTGCTCCTGGCCTTGTCTTCTCTTGAACGTCGCATCGCGTGCTCCACGATCGGATGTTACTCGTCATCTATCTGTTAGGATGACAGGCATCATCCAAACGACTCGGAGGCAACCATGAACCTCGACGGATCGGTCGCACTCGTAACAGGGGCCAACCGCGGGATCGGCAAGGCGATCGCGGAAGAGCTGCTGAAGCGAGGCGCAGCCAAGGTCTACGCCGGAGTGCGCGACGTCGCCAGCGTCAGCGACGCCCGCTTGATCCCGGTCGCGCTCGACGTCACCCAGCCGCAGCGCTTCGCTGAGCTTGCTCGCGAGCTCGACGATCTGACGATCGTCGTCAACAACGCCGGTATTGCCCGTCCTGCGTTTCCGCTGCAGGCGAACCTCGACGACGCCCGCGCCGAGCTCGAGACCAACTACCTCAGCCTGGTCGCGAGCACACAGGCGTTCGCACCGGTGTTGGCTGCCAACGGCGGCGGCGCTCTGGTCAACGTACTCAGCGCGGTCAGCTGGGTCGCGCTGCCGCACCTGGCCACCTATTCCGCCTCAAAGTCCGCGGCTTGGGCCTACACAAACGCCGCGCGGATCCAGCTCAAGGCGCAGGGCACCCAGGTTGTGGGGGTGCACGTCGGATACGTCGACACGGACCTCACGGCCGCACTCGAGGTCGACAAGGTCAGCCCCCTGCAGGTCTCGACAGCGGTCGCGGAGGCGCTCGAGACAGGGAGCCCGGAAGCCATCGCCGATGACTTCAGCCGCTCGATCAAGGAATCGCTCCACGATGACCTCGGCCTGATCTACCCCTCGATCGAGGCACAGTTCGCCGGCTCTCCGGCCTAGTGCCACGAGAAAGGCAGCGGGGCGGTCGGCCGGCGGCCGCCCCGAACCACCCCCGAGTGGCACAAGACCATGCGACTCGGGAACCTCGCCCACGAGAACTCGGCCACATGCTCAACCTCGATCGGACTACCGAAGCCGAGGTCCTGACCACGGCTCGGCAGCGGTCTCGATCGCGTCGCGGCGCACCTGCTCTTCGCTGCTACGGGTATCTCGTCGTTGTTGGCGAGCGACCCAGCCGCGACAAATCCATGCAAACCATGACCGCAAACCCGGGCGCAGAAAGTGAGATCAGTCATCAAACTCCCTGCAAACCGCAGCCTTTTCAAGGCTCGGAACGGTCGCTTCACACGCGAGAGGTCGGCGGTTCGAAACCACCCGTGCCCATTCTGAAGGCCCACATGCAGTTCGAGCTGGCGATTGAGCAGTTCGTCATCGACGGCCAAGCGGGATCCGCGCCCTGAAGATGGTGTCGCCCGGGGTGGAGGTGACCTGGAGGCTGCCGTGGTGGCGGTCGACGATGATCCGTCGCGCCGTGTCAAGGCCGAGGCCGGTTCCGCTCCCAACCTCCTTGGTCGTGAAGAATGGATCGAAGATGTGCTCTGTGATCTCGGGCGGGATGCCGGGCCCGTTGTCGGCGACGTCGACTTCCAGGCAGCTACCGTCGAGGCGGGTGGTGAGCGTGATCGTGCCGTGCTGACCGAGTGCGTCGATCGCGTTGTCGATCAGGTTCGTCCAGACCTGGTTGAGCTCGGCGCCGTTGCCCAGGACGCGCGGTACCCCTGGGTCGTAGTTGCGGACGACATCGATCTCGGTGTGTTTCAGCTTGTGGCAGAGGATCGTGATCGTCGTGTCCAGCCCCTCGCGTACGTCGATCTCGTTCAGTTCCCCGCGGTCCATGTAGGCGTACTGCTTGACCGCCTTCACGAGCCCGCTCATCCGTTCGGTCGACTCGGCCAGTTCGGCGGCCAGCTCGCGCGCGGTGAGGGACGCCGCGATCCAGTTCAGCGCAGGCCCGGTGGCCGGCCCGGCGTGCGCGCGCAGCTCGTCAAGGAACGACGCGTCGACGCCGGCGCGGGCGAGCGGCTCGACGATCTCCCATACCTTCTCCACACCGAGCTGCTCGAGTTGACCGGCGAGCACGTCCTCGGCGTCGGAGGCCTCGAGGGCGCTGAGCGGCGGACGCGTTGCCGCATCGTTCATCGCGCGCTGCTTCAGCCCGACGAGCGCGGCGGCGTCGGCGCGCTCGATCCCGGACTCGACGAACACGCCGACGGCCGAGCCGATCACGTCCAGGGCGTCGGCCAGCTGCTCGGCCGAACGGCGCGCAGCCGTGGCCGGGTTGTTCAACTCGTGCGCGAGCCCGGCCGCCATCGTGCCGAGCGACGCGAGCCGCTCGCGGTTCTGCTCGCGCGCGGTGATCTGCGCCGTGACCGGACGCACGCGCGCCATCACCCGGTGAAAGACGACGCGGTGCGCGAGCGCGAACTCGACGAAGTCGTCCTTGCGAACCTTGGCGAGACGCATCGGCGTCAGTGCCTCCATCCGCACTCCGAACGGCGCGCCGGTGAGCGAATTGATCGCGCCGACCCAGGTCGGGGCGACATGGTCTCCGACCGGCTCGAAGTGGGCGCCCGAGGCGACCGACGCCGACGCAGTGCCGGTCAGCAACAGCGTCAGGCCGGGCGCGTCACCACCCGGCTCGGTCAGCAGCGCGCCCGGCTTCACCTCCTCAACTTCCGAAACGGCCGCGAGCTCCTCAAGGGCCGCGTCCTCGAGCCCCTCGAACAGGTCGACCGCGGCGAGCTCATCGACGGTCGCGCGCGTCACACGTTCCCCAGATACTCATGGATCAGCGAGACAGCCATCGACCCCTCGCCGACCGCGCTCGCGACACGCTTGATCGACCGAGCACGGACATCGCCGGCGACGAACACACCAGGGACGCTCGACTCCAGCGGCAGCGGATCACGGGCGAGCGGCCACAGCTCCACGGGCACATCCGGGCCGGCGAGGATGAAACCGCGGTCATCCCGGGCGACGACCCCCTCCAACCAGTCGGTCCGCGGCGCCGCGCCGATGAAGACGAAGCAGGCGTCGGCCTCCTCCTCGCGCTCGGTCCCGTCCTCACCTCTGATCGTCAGCCGCTTGAGCCGTCCATCAGCGGCGTGGGCGGCGACCGCCTCGGTGCGGGTGCGCACCTCAACGTTGGCGAGCGCCGCGATCTGCTCGATCAGGTAGTGCGACATCGATTTCGTCAGTGACTCGCCGCGCACGAGGATCGATACGCGGGCGGCAAAGCGGCTGAAGTAGACCGCGGCCTGCCCAGCCGAATTGGCACCGCCGATCACAACGACGTGCTGGTCCTTGCAGGCGCGCGCCTCGGTGAGGGCGGCTCCGTAGTAGACGCCGGCGCCGGTCAGGGCGTCGAACCCGGGCGCCACCATCCGCCGATACGAGACACCCGAGGCGACGAGCACGCAGTTGGCGCTGAGCGTCGCGCCGTTCGACAGCGCGACGAAGCGTCCCGTGCCCTCGACCCGGAGCGCATCAGCATCGGAGACGGTCAGCAGCTCGGCACCGAGCCGCCGGGCCTGATCAGTGGCGCGGCGGGCGAGATCGGAACCGGACAGGCCCGCCGGGAAGCCAAGATAGTTCTCGATCCGACTGGAGGTCCCCGCCTGCCCGCCCGGCGCCTCGCGCTCCACCATGACCGTGCGCAGACCCTCCGAGGCACCGTACACCGCGGCGGCAAGGCCGGCCGGTCCCGCGCCGACGATCACCAGGTCGTAGTGATCCGAGGCTGGGGCGCCCGCCACGCCGAGCCGCTCGGCCAGCTCCAGCACAGTCGGCTGCTCGAGCACCGAGCCGTCCTCCAGCAACACCACCGGAAGCCGCTCGTCGTCGACGCCGGCGACCTCCAGCAGCTGGCGGGCCTCGGCGTCGCGTTCCACATCGAACCAGCGGCCCGGGATCCGGTTGCGTGCCATGAAGTCGCGCAGATCATGGGTGCCCTTGGAGAAGCGGTGGCCGATCACGCGCAGGCCGCCCGCCTCCAGCGCAGCGCCCGCCTCCCACGTCGTGAGCAGGTCCTCGACGACAGGGAAGAGCTGCTCCTCGGGCGGATCCCACGGCTTCAGCAGGTAATAGTCAAGCGCGACCTGATTGATCGCGGCAATCGCCGCCTCCGTGTCAGCGTAGGCGGTCAGGAGAACCCGCTTCGCCTCGGGATAGATCTTGCGTGCCTCGACCAGATAGTCGGTCCCGTCCATCCCCGGCATCCGCTGGTCGGCGATCAGCAACGCCACCGAGTCACCCCGGGTACGAGACTCGGTCAGCACCTCGAGCCCACCAGCACCCGAGCCGGCTCGCAGGATCCGGTAACGCTCGCCAAACCCCCTGCGCAGATCACGAGCCACAGCGGCAAGCACCGCGGGCTCGTCGTCGACCGCCAAGATCGCCGGACGTCGCGACTCAGTCGTCGTGTCACTCATCAAGCCGAATGTAGTCGGTCACCAGTCGGTGCGGCGCGGTCTCACAGTGCGACGCGACGGCAGTCGCCGGAGTATCGCGGACCGATGTGATCGCCGCCCTGGGGCTGCCGGAGCGGCCGGAAGTACCTGAGCTTGATCGCGTTCCCGGCTGAGTAGCCGGCAAAGCAGTTGCGGTTGCTCGACTCGGGCCGCGGCGTCAGCAGCACCAACAAAAGACGGCCGTCCCGAGTGACTGGGACGGCCGCTAAAAACCAGTGCCCGCGAACAACTTTGGCGAGTAACGCGCGGGCGCCGGCCCTAGGAGGATACCTGATGCACACCCTGGCAACACGCGCCCTGTACGCGCTCGCCTTCGACCGAGGCGGTCTCGCCCGCTGCCCGGCGAGCTGGCATCAGGACGGCCACCCGTCGTGCTCGGTCGGGATCGACGCCAGCCAGGAATGGAAGTGCCACTCGGCGAGCTGCGGCGCCGGCGAGGCGTTCCTGCGCGCCGGGGCATACGGCGCCGACGTGTTCGGCGAGCTCACCTGACCGGGGGGTGCGGCTGCCTGCGGTCGGTCACGGGGCGATCAGCTCGACACCGGGGAAGTAGGCGCGGACGTGCGCGGGGTCGCGGGTCAGGAGCCTCAGGCCCGATGCCGCGGCGTGGGCGCCGATGAAGAAGTCGGGCAGCGGCAACGTCCTCGGGCCGCCGGCGCGGCGGTAGGCGCCGAACGCTTCGGCGACCAGCCAGGCACTCGACCACGGCAGCGACAGCCGCTTGATCCCAGCGCCCTGGAGGGCGCGCTCGAGCGCGTCATGGGACGCGAAGCCGACGGCGACCTCGGCATAGATCACCTGGTTGATCGCGACCTCGCCACCGTCGATCGCGCTCGCGAGCTGCTCCTCTGACCATCGGCGCCAGCTCGACGGCGCCATGATGTCGAGCAGCACGCTCGAATCGACGAGCGTGCTCACGTCTCGTCGTCGTCACCGCGCGTGAGCGACAGCACGGCGTCGGCGTCGAGCCCGGCGTCGGCGCGGTCACGCAGGCGCAGGACCGCCGCGCGCCCGCGGCTCTGACTCTCGGCCGGCCGGACCAGCGCGCCGCCCGCGGTCGCGACCACCTCGACCTCGACACCCGAACCGAGCCCGTAGCGCTCGCGCAACTCCAGCGGGATCGTCACCTGCCCCTTCGACGTCATCCTCACGGTAAGGATGCTAGCAGTCTTACCCCGTCGCCAACTGGGCCTCCCGCGGGCCATAGCCCCGGCTGCCGCTCTCTCAGGTCCGCCCGGTCACCTCCTCGGGACACGCGTGCGACAAATCCCGGCAAACCACGCCGGCCATTCCGCGCGCAGAAAGCGAGATCAGCCGCCAAACTCCCTGCAAATCGGCACCTTGTCAGGGCACAAGGCGGTCGCTGCAGACGAGCGGTCGGCGGTTCGAAACAACCCGTGCGCAGAGTCGCCGCCGACGTGCGCGCGCCATCGGCTTGATGATGTCGGCGTGAATGGTTCGTGGGTGTCGTGGCCGCGCGTAGTCGATCAGCTGCTCTGTCCGCGTGTCGTCGAGAACACCGTCGCGGTGGGGCCCAGCGAAGCCGTCGTCCTCAGTCGCTGCCCGGGCACAGCGTCTGACCGAGTTGGTCTGCGAACGGCGAGACAGGCTGATCAGACGGCTGTGGTCCGGCTGTCGGGAGGCCGTTCGACGCGTCGTGGCTGGACTGGTGGGGTTGGGGCGTGTGGTGCCGGGTCGGCCGGCAGGCTCTGAAAGACCTCGACCGAGGCGATCAGCCCGTCGCGCAGCCGCCAGACGCACAGCACATCGTGCGTCTTGGGGCCCGCTCCTGCGTTGGACTCGGCGTGTCCGAACAGGATCACCGATTGCTCGGCAGCCCTGAACGCTGTCGGTGTCAGCTTCAGCGTCTTCCAGACCTCAGCGACGTCGTGCATGTAGGCGCGAATCCCGTCGTGCCCGCGATACGGCGCCTCGCGACCGGTGAGCTCGGAGGTCTCGTGGTGTGGGCGCAGCACGACGTCGGGATGGCACGCGTTGAGGATCGCGTCGATATCTCGGCCAGCGAACGCGACCAACGCTCCACGGACGACCTCGACCGGGTCAACACCTGGCGTGAGTCCGTCTGATCTTGCGGGGCCTGTGAGGTACGTGCCGGGTTCCTCGACCGGTTCGGGCCGTCCGAACAGGTATCCCTGTCCGTAGTGGACTCCGAGCTCGCGCAGACGCGCGAGGGTTGCCTCGTCCTCGATCCCCTCAGCGACGGTCGTCTGGTCGAATTCCCGGGCGATCCCGATGATCCCACGCACTAGCCGCTCGTCGGTCTCGCTGCGGATCAGGTCGCGGACGAACTCGATGTCGATCTTCAGATACCCGGCTGGGATCTGCTTGAGATAGCTGAGGCTCGAGAACCCGGTCCCGAAATCATCCAGGGCCAGGCCGCATCCGATCGCGTTGACCTCGGCCGCGAACCGATGGCCCGCGTCGGGCTGGCTCATCATCGCGGTTTCGGTGACCTCAACGACGAGCAGTCGCGGATCGGCGCCGATCCGCTGGATCTCAGAGGCGAGCTCGCGCAGAACGCCGGGATCGCCGATCGAGGCGGCTGAGACGTTGAACTCAACTCGCTGACCGGCCGCGGCGAGCGCGACCGCTTGACGGATGACCCACCGGTCGATCTCCGCGATCAGCCCGTACCGTTCGGCGATCGGCAGGAACTCGCCGGGGGCGATGGCCGTGCCGTCCTCCGCGACCATCCGCAGGAGCAGTTCCTGCTGGACGGTCTCCCCGGACCGGAGGTCCACGATCGCCTGGCGGTAGAGCACGAGTCGATCCTGGTCGATCGCGTCCCGGACCCGTCCGAGCCACAACGCGTCGTTGACGTTCTCCTCAAACCGTGCCTCGTGCGCCTTGCGCTCGGTGATATCGATCACCTGGGAGAACACGGCCTGCACCGTGCCGTCGGCTCGGTAGATCGGCGCGGCGGTCACGGCGACCCACACGACCCCGCCATCCGGACGCACGTAGCGCTTCTCAGACTCCAACGCCGATCGCGCTCCGGCGAGCATCTCCTGACGAAACGTCTGGCCAACCCCCCGGTCATCGGGATGGGTGACCTGGTCGACGCAGTCGCCGAGGAGTTGTTCTCGCGAGCGATCAAGCAGCCGGCACAGCGCGTCGTTGACGCGGACATAGCAGCCGGTCTCGGGCTCGGTCAACGCCATCCCGATCGGCGCTCCGTCAAACCCGCTGCGAAACAACCACGCGACATCCGAGCGCTGACGTTCCGCCTCGCGCCGGATGGTTACATCCACGATCGTTCCGCGCACACACACCGGACCGCCGTCCCGCGCCGCGATCCGCTCCGCCTGAACGGCGACCGTGCGCAACACCCCGCCCGAGCCAAGCACCCGCACCTCGCACCTCGCGCAACCCGCCTGCAGACAATCATCGGCCGCGCCCGCCAGCACCGCGCGGTCCTCGAAATGGACACGGTGGCTCACCTCGCGCCACGTGTGCTGCTCCACCGCGCTGAGCCCAAGCAGCTGCGCGAAGCCCGAGGAGACCCACAACGCACCCGTGGACGGGACGATCTCCCAGCTCCCAACTCCCGCCAACCGCTCAGACTCCCCGGCACGCCCCTCAAAGCGCGAGAGCTCCTCAGCGAGCCGCAGACCCGAACCGGCGTCAGCGCTCACACCCCCAGGAAGCCCCCAGGTTTCGTCGCCTGGTCGGTTGCTGCGATCCCGGTCGATCGTGACGTGGTTACGGCCGGCGCTCTTGCTCTGGTACAGGAGCGCGTCGGCACGGCGGAGGATGAGCTCCGAGGTGTCTCCCGGGGCTGCGAGCGTGCCGCCGACCGAGACGGTCAACCGGACTCGCGCGCGCCCGGCCACGAGACGTGTCTGCTCCACGAGTGCGCGGAGTCGCTCCGCGATGCGGGCGAGGCTCTCGCTGTCGGCATCGGCGATCAGCACCAGGAACTCATCACCGCCCCAGCGGACCACCTGGTCTTGATCTCGGGTGGTGGCAGCCAGGGTCGAGGCGACCACTCGGAGCGCATCGTCTCCGGTTTCGTGGCCGAATCTGTCGTTGACGCTCTTGAAGCGGTCGATGTCGACGAACAACACGCCGAAGGAACGCCCCAGCCTGTGGTGCTGCTGCAGATGGCCGCGGAGCACGTCCTCGCCCAGAAGCCGGTTCCCGACGCCGGTGAAGGAGTCGCGCAGCGAGGCGCGCTCGAGCTCCTGGGCACGCTGGCGGGTATCGAGCAGCGCGCTGTCGTCGTGGAACGTTTCGACCGCGCCGACGATCTTGCCGACCGCGTCACGGAGTGGCGCGGCGCGGACGCAGACCGGCTTGCGGTGCCCGTCCTTATGGCGCAAAAAGACGTGAGCCTCACGTTCGCGCCCGTCGCGCATCGTCGCCAGCAGTGGGCAGAGCTTGCCGCACAGCTCCGTGCCGGCCTCGTCGCAATGGTTGAGGATGTTCTCGCGGCAGCGCCGGCCGAGCACCTCCTCGCGACCGAAACCGGAGATCTGCTCGGCACCCTTGTTCCAATACAGGATCCGTCGCTCGCGATCGACGAAGTACACGCCATCGCTGAGGTTCTCCAAGACCGCCGCGCGCGACTCCAGGTCCAATTCCACCGGCAGCCCGGCGACGGGCGTCTGGGTAGCCATAACCCTGTGAATCGGCGTGCAGCTCGCACTGCTTGAGCGCCCGATCGCGTCCGCTCCGCCCCGGCTGCTGGTCATCGCTCGTCCACGAACCCAATCGCCCGGCCGCGACGCGAGCAAGGAACCCGTAGCGGCGCCTGATTCGGCCGATCTTGTGTGCGGCATACACGATCCGTAGTCGATGCCCGGATCCGCTGGTCGTGCCTTCGCGGCGAGGCTGGCGCGCAGATGGGCTGGGCTGGCCCGGATTGTCACTTCTTGAGATCCCCCGGTCTGCGCCTGCGAGTCGGTTGAGCCTCGACCGGGACCCAGCCTGGGGCGAAGTGTTGAACCATTGAACAAAAGGCCCCAGCCTCCCCCTGGACAGGGTTCCGCGAACGCGGTTGACAGCGTTCGCTGCGCCGGAGCTGTTCGAATCGTCCCGCGAGGACCATGGCGAACGAACCGGTCCGGGCACCCGGCTACCCACGGCCGGAGCGCTCGCGTCACCGCTATGCATCCTGCCTCGACGTCCAAGCTTGCGCCGGTGCCGGCTGCGGTCGTCTCCGCTTTGTCGCCGAGCCAGCCACGGCTTGCCGGCTTCTGCTTGAAGGTCGCGGCCCCTGGCAGAAGTCTCTGCGTGATGCCGTCCGGATCGGCGACCGGGCCCGCAAACGCTCACCGAATCCGCTGAAGCGGTGGACGACATGTACTTACGACGGCAGTACAGTGTCGGAAAGTCAAGGCCGCTCGACGTCGCGGGCCCGTAGTATCGTGCGGCCGACGTCCCAGAGCGCCGACACCCAGCCAGATCATGGTCTCGATCCGCTCGGTGTCGTCGATGACGCCGTCGCGCGGGCGGACGAGTCGCTCTCCCTCGCCGTGCGTCATCTCGATCCTTCGCTCGTCAACGTGCTGCGGAGCCTTGGGTTTGACAAGCGGTACCGCTCGGCTCGCGGGTCGTTCCTCTATGACGGCGCCGGGCGCGCCTACCTCGACTTCCACACCGGCGAGGGTTTCGCGAGCCTCGGTCACAGCCATCCCGACGTGCGGGCCGTCCTCACCGCCGCGCTCGACGCGGACCTGGTGGATGGCGTTCAGATCCATTACTCGGTGCTCGCCGGGATGCTCGCTGAAGCACTGTCAGCCCGACTGCCGCCTGAACTGGACGCGGTGTTCTTCGCGAGCACGGGGGCCGAGGCGGTCGACACGGCAATGAAGTTCGCTCGGGCGGCGACGGGGCGGCCCCGGCTGCTGTCGTGTGACAGTGGCTTCCACGGGGTCACGCTCGGGCCCCTCTCGATCGTGGGCGACGAGTTCTTCAAGGAGGGCTTCGGCCCGCTCCTGCCCGGGTGCGCGCGGGTTCCGTTCGGCAATCTCGCGCGCCTGGAGGGCGAGTTGCGAGCGAAGGACGTGGCCGCCTTCATCGTCGAGCCGATCCAGGGGCGCCTGGTCACGCTGCCGCCGCCGGGCTACCTCGAGGCAGCACAAGCCCTCTGCCGGCGCTACGGGACGCTGTTCGTCGTCGACGAGGTGCAGACCGGCCTGGGGCGCACCGGAGCCTGGTTCGCCCTGGAGCGGTCGCAGCTCGAGCCGGACGCCGTGCTTGTCGGCAAGGCTCTCAGCGGGGGGTACATGCCAGTTGCGGCGATGGTCACGCGGCGGGAGATCTATCAACGGGCTGTGGGGGCCCTCGAGCGCAGCTACGTGCATCAGTCGACGTTCGGGCGGAACCGCCTCTCGATGGCGGCTGGCCTGGCGACGATGCGGATCATCGATCGCGACCGGCTGGTCGAACGCGCGGAGCGCACGGGCGCGCTGCTGGTCGACGGGATCAGGGAACTCCAGCGACGCCACGAGCTGATCGGCGACGTCCGCGGAGCCGGGCTCATGATCGGAATCGAACTGCAGGCGCCTCGCTCACGAAAGGGACAGCTCGGGGTGCGGCTGATGCGGATGGCAAGCGAAGGTCTCTTCCCGCAGTTGGTCGTGATCCCCCTCCACCGCGACCACGGCGTGATCACGATGGCAGCCGGTAAGAACGACGTGGTCAAGCTGCTGCCCCCGTTGACGCTCTCCGAGACCGAGGCGCAGACCTTCCTCGACGCGCTCGACGCCGTGCTCGCCGACTGCGAGAGCGGCGCCGGAAAGAACTGGACGGTCGTGCGTGAGATCGCGACCGCGACGCTGCGCCGGCGCGGGACGGCGACCACCGACACGCCGGCGGCCACCGCCGGGGCGCCCGAGGTCGCGCCGGTGCGGGCTCGGAGAATCGATCGGTCGCATGACAACCTGTGCCTGGTCACGGGTGCGACCGGGTTCATCGGGGGCCACCTCGTCCAGCGTCTCCTGTCGGAGGGCTACCAGGTGCGCTGCCTGGTCCGGCCAACGAGCGACGCGTCGGCCCTGGTCGGACTGGGGGCCGAGGTGATCATCGGCGACCTCACGAGCGCCCGATCCCTCGCCCCCGCCGCGGAGGGCTGCAAGTACGTGCTCCACTGCGCCGCGCTGGTATCGGACTGGGCCACCTCGAAGGAGGTGACGCGCGTCAACGTGGAGGGCACCCGAAACCTGCTCGCTGCGGCCGTGGAGGCGTCCGTGCGACGTTTCGTCCACATCAGCAGTACCGACGTTTACGGGTACCCGGGCGGAGTCGAGATCGACGAGCGCTACACGTCCACCGACTTCCGGAACTGGTATGCGCACACGAAACTGGCCGCCGAGGCGGAGGTCCGCCGCGTCGAATCGGAGCATGCTCTCGATGCCGTCATCCTCCGTCCCGCAACGGTCTACGGTCCCGGTTCGAAGGAGATGGTCCGGGAGATCGCGCGGGCGATCCGGCGGGGCAACATGTTCCTGGTCGGCGGTGGGCGCGCGATCGCCGGCCTGTGCTACGTCGAGAACCTGATCGACGCCGTCACGCTCGCCCTGCGCCACGACGCCGCGCGAGGGCAGGCGTTCAACACGACGGATGGTCTCGACGTCACCTGGCGCGACTTTGCGGCCGGACTGGCCGACGGCCTCGGCTGCTCACAGGTTCGCTGGAGCATGCCCTACTGGCTGGCGGAGGGCGTGGGCTTCGGGCTCGAGCACGGCTATCGCGCGCTCCGCACCACGACGGGGCTGAAGACGCGCCCGCTGCTCTCGCGCCAAGCCGTACACGTGATGGGCACCGACCAGAGCTTCAGCAACCGCAAAGCACGAGAACTGCTCGGCTGGGAGCCGCGCGTCGACTACGCCGGCGGCCTGCAGGCAACGATCGCCTGGCTTCACGCCGAGCGGGTATAGCGGTCGCTGCCCTCGCCCACCCTGGTCTGCACGGCACCGAGCAGACTTTCCAAGTTGCGACCCCTGGGATGGCGCAACGCGGGACCAAGCGGTCCCTGACCCGGGACTCGGATACAAAAAGCGCCCTCCCAGGGCACTTCCTGTATCCAAGTGCGACCGGCGGAAGCGACGGCCGCGGTCGGCGCCTTCGCCGATAATCCCAGGCGTGTCGAGCATCGAGCAGTGGTGGCGTCAGGGAGCGCAGTTCGAGCTGGCGCTGAACGGCTCTGAGCGCCACTGCTTCGTGCGGCGCTTTCGGAACGCCGCACGGCATATGACGCTGCTGCACGGCTTTCCGAGCAGCTCGCACGACTGGGCGAAGGTCGCGCCCGCGCTCGCCGAGCGTTACGAGCTGTTCGCGCCCGACTTCCTCGGCTTCGGCGCGTCCGACAAGCCGGCCGACCATCCCTACTCGATCACTGAACAGGCCGACCTGATCCAGGCGCTGTGGGAGATCGAAGGGGTCACCGAAACCCATGTCGTCGCCCACGACTACGCCGTCTCGGTCGTCCAGGAGCTGCTCGCACGCCGCGCCGAGGGCACATTGAGCACGGAGATCGAACGCGCCCACCTGCTCAACGGCGGCTTGTATCCGGACCTGCACCACCCCGAGCCCGCGCAGACGGCGCTGCTCGACGCTGAGCAGGGCCCACGGTTGAGCGCCAATCTCAACAAGGAGCTGATCGTCCAGGCACTGACGCCGACGTTCGCTGCAGGCTACGACGCCACGCACGACACCGAGCAGATCTGGCGTTCGCTGCGCCGCGAGGACGGTTACCGCAACCTCCATCTGCTGATCCGCTACATGACCGACCGCACCCGCAATCAGGTGCGCTGGGTCGACGCGCTCGAGCGGACGGACGTGCCGCTGGCGTTCGTGTGGGGAATGCTCGACCCGGTCTCGGGCGCGCACATGGCCGAACGGATCACCGAGCGCCTCCCAGGAGCGCCGTTCACCGCCCTGCCCGACGTCGGCCACTGGCCGATGCTCGAGGCGCCACGGCGCGTGACGGCCGCAATCCTGAACGCGTAGGAGCAAGCCGTCGAACGGCCCGCAGAGCCTGACATCGGACCGCACCCGGGGCCGACGGACGGTGCCATGGTCACGGGCCTCAAGCCCACTCGAGCCAAACAACGACCCGCCGGGGCAGGCACCGCGGCCGCGGGAACTCCGGTACCGCCCTCACGACCACGCGGATCGCCGGCAGCTGGAGCGAAACCCGACCTTCGGCCGCTACCGCGCTTCGGCGCCGTCCGCGACCTCGCGGAACAGGAATCCGGCCGCGTCGAGGACACCGCGCTGGTCGAGTCGCCGCAGATGCTCACTCAGTTCTGAGCCGTCCTCGCCGGCCTCCCAAACCGCGACCGCTGCGGTTCCGTTGAGCTCATGCAAACCGTAGGCCTCCGGCTCGTCAACAGCCGCGCGCAGCCAACTGAGATCGTCAGAGATCCGGCGCGGCCTGGACATCGGCGGCGGAGCCCACGGATCCTGATCAGCCCTCCGCTCAGACACGCCCGACGGGCGAGTCAACGCGACCCGGAGCGCCCCCATCCAATCAGGCTGCTCCGCGACAAGCTCCAACATCAGCATCCCACCGAACAGTAGTCCCCCGTGCCCCAGACCACAAATGTGGCCGGTCCGGATCAGTCGGAGGTCGCGTAGGCGGAATATTCAGGGAGGTAGTTCCCCAAGTGCTCGGCCTGCAGAGTGCCGCGCTGCCGCGTCGCTTTGCGGTGGGCGAGCTCCTGCTTGACCAGAGGTAGTACGGAGCGGCCGTAGTCGCTGACATCGTGAAGGGTGTCGTAGCCGCGGATGGAAACCAGCGAGGCGCCGCGGTCGACGTAGTCGAGGATCGCAGCCGCGACGGTCTCGGGCGAACCAACGAGCGCGGTCGACGCACCACCCGCATTCGTCACGGCCGCGGTCTTGGTCCACAGCGCGCGGTCATAGAGCTCGGACTTGCTCGCGAACGCGAGCGCACGCCGTGACCCCACGTTCTGCGGGGAGGCGGCGCCCAAGCCCGCATAGAACCGGCCGGTCTCGAAGGTGTTCGCGATCTTCCCGAGGTAGTCGTGCGCCTTCCGCCAGGCGAGCTTGTCGGTTCGCGCGATGATCGGGCGGAACGTCACCCAGATGCGCGGGAGCGTGGCGCGCCCGGCCGCCAAGGCGATCGCGTTGACACGGTCGAGCTCGCGGCTCAGCTCCTCCAGCGGCTCCCCCCAGAAGGAGAAGATGTCGGCCTTCGCACCACCGACCTCGAAGGCGGCGTCCGACTGGCCGCCGATCGAGATCGGGAGCGCGTCGCCGCTGTACGTTGCGAAGCCGGGGCCGAAGCCCTCGAACCTGTAGAACTCGCCTTCGTGGTCGAACGGCGCCTTGCTCGTCCACGCGCGGCGGAGGATGTCGATGTACTCCGAGGTACGGGCGTAACGCTTGTCTTTGGGCAGATAGTCACCCTGGCGGGCCTGCTCGGCGTCGCTGCCGCCCGAGATCAAGTGGACCACCGCGCGACCACGGGTGAGCTGGTCCAGCGTGGCCAGCTTCTGCGCGGCCACCGTCGGGAAGCTGGTGTTCGGGCGCAGCGCGACGATCGGTTTGATCCGTTCAGTGAGCTGGCCGACCGCGCTTGCCATGATGAACGAGTCAGCGTGGTTGGAGCTGTAGCCGAGCAGCGTGTAGTCGAAACCGCCCTCCTCCAATGTACGCACGTAGGTTCGGAAGAAGTCGAGGTCGATGTTCGACGTGCCAAGCGGCTTCAGCTCGGTCGAACCGTTGGAGTGAGTCGCGCTGATGAACTCGACGTCGGGGGACGCGGCCTCCGGAATCGTCGTGTCGAATGGGTCGGCAACGGTGGACATGTCGGTGTCCCTTTCGGTCTCGGCGCTCGTGGTCTTCCGGCGGTGTCGGTGCGGGTGGTCTCGGGGCGGGTGATGTCAGTGCGGGTGATGTCGCCAGCCCTTGCTTCGGCTCGGGCGTGGAGTCTGGGTTGAGGACCGGCGCGGTCCCGGTCGCCTCGCGATGCGCGAGCTCCTGGCGGACGAGCGGAAGGACGTGCCGGACGTAGTCCCGCGCATCCTCGTAGCGAGCGGCGTCCACAGTGTGCGGTCGTGCAGATCGCCTCGCTCGGCGATCACGGATGAAATTACCACTATGTCAACTATTTTAGTCCTGTAATCCGTGAGCACCAACGACGATTCGCGATCCAACGCGATCAGCACCCGTGCTCAGAGGCAACGTGCCCATTCGCGTCCGGAGCTACGGGAAACGCGACCGGCTCGCGGTCGCGCGCGGTCCGGTCGCTACTCGCGACCGGGCTCGTTCGTGGGCGTTCGCCAGATCGTGCTGGAGAAGGTTCGCCGTGACGGGCCGAACGGGTCCGAGTCGGACCGGTTGCCCATCGAGGCCGAGCGCTCAACGATCCTCCACGCGCCGGTGGCGGTCCTGACGATCGTGTCCATGTAGTCACCGCTCGTGACGCTGCCGTCAGCTCGGACCGTGAAGAACTTACTCCAGGACCGCACGACACCCGGCGCGACCGAGACGAGCACCGCATCCGTGCACTGGTGTGGGAACAGCGGCACGGGCCGGGCGGCGACCATCTCGGCGAAGGCGTCGATCATCTCACGCAGCGGCGTGCCGGCCATGCCGGAGGCGCCACCGAAGGTGGCATCGGAGGTGAACACACCATCGGCCCGTTCCCAGTCGGCGTTGTCGATCACCTGCACGTAACGAGCAAGCACCGCCTTGATGTCCTGCCGGTCCTGCGCGGTCAGCGCCGGCCCGGTCATGCGCCGACAGCCCGCCAGCGCGTGACCGACGCGTGCTCTGGCACCGGCACCCCGCCCGCGCCTCGCGGCACGACCTCTCGAACCACGAGCTTCGCGGCACCGTCGCTCACGCGCAGGAGGTCCAGGTAATCCCCGACCCGCGCCTGGTATTCCCACGTCACGAGCAGGAACCTGCTCCACGCACGCACCAGGGCCGGTGTCTCCGTCGCCTCGACCTGCGTGTTGACCACGTGGTGGGCAGGCACATGCTCGCCGGCAAGCGTCTCGTAGCGCCTCGCCCCGCCGAGACCCTGGAACCGGCCCGCTGGAGTCAACAGAACGAACCGATCGTCCAGCACCGATTCCAGCTGGTCCCATTCCGCGTTGTCGACGAAGTGGTCGTACAGAGCGAGCGCCTGCTCCACAGCGTACGCGGTCTCGATCTCCACTATCGGGGACACGCGGCGCCTTTGGTCGGGCGACGCCGGCGGGATCGTGTCATGGCAGAACGGCTCATCTCAATCGAGTTAGTCACGTTCTCACGCTAACGGCTGACCCCGAGAACTTCCAACCACATTTCGCCATCAACGGTGATCAGCGTCACTTATCTGTTCGCGAGGCACCCAGGCGATCTGCACGCCGGTCACCTCGTCGGAGATCGGTGGCCGGCCGCGCCCCGTTCCTGGAGGTGAAACGGAACCGGCCGGACCGCGAGCCGCTGCCGCCGATGCTCGGGTTCAGGTGCGGCGCCCCTCAACCGATCACGCTCAACGATCCCGGCATCGGCATCACCCGGACCCACGGGGTCTCGAACGAGACCACACCCCCTGGCCGTGATGTCGCGACGGTCCCTAACCCCTAGCTTCTGCACCCACAACGCAGGACCGGCACCCAATTGAGCGACGCTCCCTGAACTCTGAAGAGCGATTGCCGGGCGTGTGAGCGATTTGCGCTCCTAGGCAAGCACGAGGAACCGGGCGCCCAGGGCGTCCGAAATTTCCCACCTCTTCACTCTGGTAGATTGGCAAACCATGCGGGCCCAGGGTGACGAGGCACTATCGGTCCGCGGCTTGACCAAGACCTACAACGAGGGTTTCACCGCCGTGTCGCGTCTCGACCTGGAGATCGCCACCGGCAGCTTCTTCGGCCTGCTCGGGCCAAACGGCGCCGGCAAGACGACACTGATCGGCTCGATCTGCAACCTGGTGATTCCGACGGCCGGTGAGATCCGCGTGTTCGGTCATGACCACCGAACTCGAGAGGCGCGGCGCCTGGTCGGCCTCGCCGAGCAGGACGTCAACCTCGATCGCTTCCTCAACATCTTCGAGATCCTGGTCTACCACGCCGGTTACCACGGGATCGGACGCGGCGAGGCACGCCGCCGTGCGCGGGAGTTGATGGATCTCTTCCGTCTGGCCGACAAGGCTCGGCGCCACCCGCACGAGCTCTCGGGCGGGATGCGGCGGCGTGTGCTGTTCGCGCGCGCGTTGATGCACCGCCCGAGGCTCCTGATCCTCGACGAGCCGACGGCCGGCGTCGATGTCGAGCTTCGGGCCGAGCTGTGGGATTACATCCGCGGGCTGCACGCCAGCGGCACGACGGTGCTGTTGACGACCCACTACCTGGAGGAAGCCGAAGAGCTGTGCGACGACATCGCGCTGATCCGCGGGGGCAGGATCGTCGCCCGCAACACCGCGGAGCAACTGCGCGCCGATTACCGAGCCGATGACATCGCCTCGGTGTACACGCAGGTGATGGCGGCCGACACCGAACGGTGCGAAGCGACCGCATGAGCGCCTCCCCCCTGGGCGCCGCAGGTTCGCTCGGCGCCGAGCCCACTCCGACCGGCGGGGAGTTCGCCCCCACGCGCTCGCCCTTCAGCTGGCTGCTCGAGCGAGAGCTCGTCCGCTACCTGAAGATCTGGTACTACTCGCTCCTGGGACCTGCGACTTCCGCGCTCCTGTTCCTGCTCGTATTCGGGTTCGCACTCGACCACCGGATCCGGACGGCGCACGGCGTCTCGTACGACCGCTTCATCTTTCCCGGTCTGCTCGGTCAGGCGATGCTGATGGCCGGTTATCTGAATGGCATGACCAGCCTGTTCGAGGCTCGCCGCGACCGCTACGTGAACGACGTGCTCGCGAGTCCACTGCGCTGGTGGGAGTTCAATGGAGCGCTGGTGCTGGCAGCGGTGATCCGCGGCATCGTGACCGCGGGAATCGTGCTCGCCGTCGCTGTGCCACTGACCGGCTCCGCGATTCAGCAGCCGCTGACGCTGCTGCTCGGAGGAGCCGCGATCCTGGTCGCGTCGGCCCAGTTCGGCATCCTGGTCGGGATCTATGTCCGCAGCTACGACCAGGTCAACATGATCCAGACCCTGGTCGTGCAGCCGCTCACCTTTCTGGGCGGGACGTTCTACTCGATCGCCCAGCTACCCGCCGCGTGGCGCCTGATCAGTCACGCCAACCCGATGTTCTACATCGTTCAAGCGTTGCGGCTCGGCTTCCTCGGTTCGGCTGACATCTCGGCGGTGCTGGCGGTCGTCGTCCTGTGGACAGTGGCATTACTGCTGACGGCCTGGTCACTGCTGCTGTTTCGAACAGGCAAGCGCCTCAAAGTCTGAGGCCGCCTGGGCCCCCGGCCGCCTGGCCCCCCGGCCCGTCAGGACACCGGAGTCAGTGCGACGCCGAGCTGGGGGTCGCCAGCGACGCGTAGGTGCCTCGATAGAACACCAAGGGCGGCAGGTGCTCTTCGGTGTGCTCCAATTCGAGCACCCGCCCGATCACGATCAGGTGATCTCCACCATCGGCCGTGTCGTGCACTTCGGCCTCGATCGTCGCCAGCGCGGAGTCGATCAGCGGCGCCCCGGTCAGCAGGCCAACGCTGTGGGGGACGGTTGCCCAGGCGAGACCCTTGGTGCTGTGGGCGAACTGGCGCGCGATCGACTCCTGGCCGGCGCCGAGGACGCTCAGCGCAAAGCGCCGATGGGTGAGGACGATGCGAAGCGTGCGCGACGCGCGTCGCAGGCAAACCAGAACCAGCGGCGGTTCGAGTGACACGGATGACACTGCATTCGCGGTCATGCCCCACGGCGCGCCGTCGGGTCCGCGGGCGCTCACGATCGTAACTCCGGTCGCGAAATGACCAATCGCGCGACGGAGCCTGTCCCCGTTCACACCATCCGGAGATCTTGGCGCGGCTTCGTCGAACTGGACCACCACGTGCTCCTTGTCGTCATTCGCCCGGGTCGGGGCGGCTCGTTCGCGGCGATTTCGATGCGGGGTCAAGAGACACCTCTCGAGGCTGGGGAGAGACCTCCACGTTCCACGCAATCTCTATGCAGTCAATAGAGATTGTAAGCTCCGTTCGTGTGAGAGGGTTGCCCGCGCCGCCTGCACGACAGCGGCGGCGATCTCTGGACCGATGCCGGTACGGGTCCGAACCGAGAGATTGATCCCGGGCGCCGGAGGCATGTCCAGCCGCTCGATCAGCCCTTCGGGCGCGGCTCCACGGAACGCGATCAAGGTCGCCCCGAGGCCCGCACGCGCCGCGTTGAGCGCCCCCGCGAGGTATGCCGCTTCGCCGACCACGGTCGCGGCGATCTGGTGCTCGGCGAGAACCCGCAGGGCGATGCTGCGGATCGTGCATGGAGCCTCGATGGCAACGAGCGGCAGCGGCTCGTCCGGATCCGATGGCGGCTCCCAGTCTGGCGCTGCGCACCAGCGCAGAGGCAGCATGCCGACCGACACGCCGGGCTGCTCACTGGCTTCGGCGACGAACACGGCGATGTCAATGCCGCCCTGGTTCAGGGTTTCGTTGAGCCGGCGCGTCCGATCGAATCGGAACTGAACCTTCAACTCGGGAAACAGAGCACCGAGCCGAGCGATCACCGGCGGCAAGATCAGGTCCGAGGCGTGCTCGGTGACGCCCACGGTCAGCTGTGGCGTCTGCGCGACGGCGAAGCGAGTCAGCGCGCGGTCGTGGGCCTCGACGATCCGGCGCGCCTCCGTCAGCAACGTCTCCCCTGCTGCTGTGAATCGGGTCCGGCGACCGTCCCGTTCGACCAGTGGGGCGCCGACAACCGACTCAAGCCTGCGGACGTGCTGGCTGACCGCCGACTGGGTCAGATCGAGGCTGCCGGCAGCGCGGTGGAAGCCGCCCTCGTCGGCGATCGCGATCAGGCTGCGAAGTGGGGTGATGTCGAGAACTCTGTTCATCGCTGGGCCCAGTCAGGCGATCAGCACGCTTGATCGATCGCCGCCCTGGTGCCTGCCGCGGGGCTCCCACCGGCGGGGCAAAGCGGACTAAATCAATCTACTAAACCGAAATAGTATCCCCTTTTGAGCAGTGCCGAATCTCGAAGACCGAAGATGGCGAATCTCGAAGACCGAAGATGGCGAATCTCGAAGACCGAAGATCGCGAATCTCGAGCGTCCGCCGAGAGCCCCACCGCTGATGCCGACCAGGCCATCGCGCCGCCCAAACCGGGACCACCCGGCAGGCGCACGCGTGAAACCGATAAGCCCTGCGTATCGCGACCGATGGCGAAATGTCGTTGGAGTTCCGTGTGTCCGCCACCTACCTTGAGAATATGAGCGTGTCGATTGAAATTGTGGGGTTTACATGGACCATTGGGTTCCCTCGCCGGCACTGACGTTCGCCGAACCGGGCAAGCTCGCTCCCCGAGGGACACTCGTCGTCGTCCCGGGGCGCGGCGAGCAGCCGGAGGTCTACCGCCGGTTCGGGACGCGGCTCGCGGTCGACGCCTACCGGGTCCATGTGGTCGGCGATCCAACGGTCGATGGGGACCGGGTCCACCGCCAGGTCGTGGATGCGAGCACCGACGCGGTCGGACCGGTGGTGCTGGTCGGCGTCGACACCGGCGCGCTGTTCGCCGCCGTGCTGCTGGCGGATGGCCGGGCGCCCGGCGTCGAAGTGGATGCGCTGATCCTCGCGGGCCTGCCGGGCGCGGAGCAGACGCGCGCGAGGTCCGGATCCTGGGAGGAGGAACTGGACGCACGGACCACCTGTCCGACTCACCGGGGCCACATCTCCGGTGATCTGGTCGCGCCCGGAGCGCTCTACGAGCCTGTGCCCGCAGACTGGGCCGACGTCAGCGGGATCGTCCGGGTCAACAAGCCGATCCTGGCCATTCACGGACGCGAGGATCCGATCAGCCCGCCCGAGTGGGCCCGCGATGCGTATTCCCGAGCGCACGGCGTCGAACTGGTCACCGTTGCCGGGGCCCGCCACGACGTCCTCAACGACCAGAGCCACCGGACGGTCGCGGCAACGATCGTGCTCTGGCTCGAGCGCCTGCGCGCCGACACCGGGCTGACCCCGATCGCCACACTCGAGCCAGTCGGGGTGAGCGTTGCCTAGCAGGTACGTGATCATCGGCGCCGGCGCGATCGGCGTGACGTTCGCCGCCGAGCTACAGCGCGCGGGGTGCCGGGTCACGGTCGTCGCCCGCGGCGCCCAGTTGCAGGCGGCGCGCAACGGCGGCATCAGGTACGTCAGGCCCGACGGCGCCGAACACCTGGCCGCAGAGGTCGCCGGATCCGCCGAGGAAGTCGCCCTGACCGCAGGGGACGTACTGGTGCTGGCGACCAAGACCCAGGATGCTGCGGCCGCGATCTCAGAATGGGCCGGGCGGCCGGTCGCCGGCGCCGATGGACGCCATTCTCCAGCAGGCGCGACCCTGCCGCTGTTGACGACGCAGAATGGACTCGAGACCGAACGGATCGCCTTGCGCAGGTTCAGGACGGTGATCGCCGGTGTACTCGGACTGCCGGCGACCTACGTCGAACCCGGTGTCGTGGTCGCGCCGGGAGCCCCATTCGTCGGCTACGCGTGGATCGGCGCCTACCCGGACAGGGACGATCCGCAAGCCGCGCGGATCGCCGCCGATCTGAGCCGCGCGAATATCGCGGCGCTCGCGCTTGCGAACATCTCCGACTTCAAACGGGGGAAGCTGCTGGTCTCGAGCGCATTCGTGCTCGATGCGCTGTACGCACCAAGCCCGCTCCGCGACCGCGCCGCCGCCCTGCTGCAGGATGAGGCACGCGCGATCTTCGCGGCCACTGGGCAGGGAGTCGCGGCGCTCGGGCTCCAGAATGGGCGAACGCGACGAGACGACGGGAAGCCTGACTCGCCGGCTCCTCCCACGTTCGAGATCCGCCCGGTGGCCGGCTACGAGCACGCCGGCACATCGACCCGGCAGAGCCTGGCCCGCGCCGGGTCGATCGAGACCGACTACCTCAACGGCGAGGTGGTCCTCCAGGCCCGTCTCGCCGGCCTGGCCGCGCCCGCCAATGAGGCTGTAACCAGGAGGATTCAGGTCGCCGCCGCTGAGGGCATCGCGCCCGGACAGTTGGGCGACGCCGACCTGGCGGCCACGTTCCCGCAGCTGTCGGATCCACCGGCGCAGACGAACGACGTCCTGATCGATCCGGTGTCGCTGCACCGGCGCCTTCGCGGACTGCTGCCGCCGCTGGTCCTGGACGTCCGCTGGAAGCTGGGCGACCCGGAGGGCCGGCTGCACTACCGGCACTCCCACATCCCAACCGCGGTGTACGTCGACCTCGACACGGAACTCGCCTCCGGTCCCTCCGCCAAGCTGGGGCGCCATCCCCTGCCGGAGCTCGACGCGCTGCAGGAGTCGGCGCGCCGCTGGGGGCTGTCAGACGGCCAAGCCGTCGTGGTCTATGACGACAACGGTGGCATGTCCGCAGCGCGGGCGTGGTGGCTGCTCCGCTGGGCCGGCGTCAAGGACGTCCGGATCCTCGACGGGTCCCTGGGTGCCTGGGTGTCCTCGCAGCTTCCGACCGAGTCCGGCGAGCTCCGCATTCCCGCCGGCGACGTCCACCTCGAGGCAGGCCATCTGCCGGTCCTCGATCCCGACCGCGCAGCCGAGCTTGCCGAGCGCGGCATCTTGCTGGATGCCCGCGCACCGGAGCGCTACCGAGGCGAACACGAGCCGGTCGACCCACGCGCCGGCCACATTCCGGGCGCGGTCAGCAGCCCGACGAGCGACAACCTGGACGGCGACGGCCGCTTCCGAGACGCCGAGGAGCTGCGCACGCGGTTCGCCGCGCTGGGCGCCCGGCCCGACCGTGAGATCGGGGTCTACTGCGGCTCCGGGGTAACCGCGGCCCACGAGATCGCGGCTCTGCGAATCGCGGGCATCGACGCCGCGCTGTTCCCCGGCTCGTGGTCGGCCTGGTCCTCGGACCCTCACAGGCCGGTCGCCGTCGGAGCCCTTCCCAGCTGATCCGTCGCCAAGGAGCATCACCAATGCCAGTTGAATTCATCAGCGCAACGCACATAACTCCGGCGCCCAGCGCCGGCGGTCACAACCTCGCTGGATTCGATCCGGAGTACACGCGCAGGTTCGTCCGGCTGCTGGACGACGGCGGCTTCGACTGGACGCTCGTCGCCTACGGGTCACCTGCCCCGGATTCGCTGCAGCTCGGTCAGTTCGTCGCCGAGAACTCCGAGCGGATCAAGCCGATCATCGCCCACCGCCCGGGCTTCCAATTCCCGACCCAGGTCGCCAAGGCGTTCGCGGGCCTCGATCGGATCTCCGGCGGCCGGGTCGGCATCCACATCATCACCGGCGGCTCGGACGAGGAGCAGCGCCGGGAGGGCGACTACACGACCAAGGAGCAGCGCTACCGGCGCTCCGAGGAGTTCATCGAGATCCTCCGGCGGGTCTGGACCGAGGACGGCCCGATCAGCCACGAGGGAGAGTTCTACCGCTTTGAGGACTTCCAGACCGACGTCCGTCCCGTGCAGGATGCGATTCCGGTCTCCGTCGGCGGCTCCTCGCAACAGGCGTACGAAGTCGGCGGCCGCCAGGGCGACATCTTCGGGCTCTGGGGCGAGCCGCTGAAGGAGACCGCGGAACAGATCGACGCCGTCAACGCGGTCGCCGACGCCGCCGGACGACGGCGTCCGAGGATCTGGAACTCGTTCCGGCCGATCGTCGCGCCGACCGACGAGCTGGCCTGGGAGAAGGCCCACGCGGTCCTTGCGCACACCAAGGCGCTGCTCGCCAACCCCGAGAAACTCGACGCCTTCTCGAAGCGGTTCCTGAGCTCGAAGCGAGAGCCCACGAACGTCGGTGCGATCCGCCTGCGTAAGGTCGCCGAGAGGGGCGACCTCCACGACAGGGCGTTGTGGACGCCGCTTGCCAAGGAGCTCAAGGGCCAGGGATCGACGACCGCGCTCGTCGGCAGCTACGAGACGGTCGCGGCGGCACTGGTCGACTACACCGAGATCGGCTGCGACCTGCTGTCGATCCGCGGCTGGGACGTCTACAACGACGCCCAGGACTACGCCCGACACGTCCTGCCGCTGGTCCGCCAGGAGCTTGCTCACCGTGAGGCCACCGGCAACGCACCCGTTCTGAACCCGGATTCCCGGCCGAAGGCGGCGCTGGTCGGCGCCTGAGACCGAGACCTCTTCCCCTGACAGGAGCTCACAAGGAATGCCAGTCGAATTCATCAGCGCCACTCACATCTCCGACGACCATCGCAAGGTCGGCACCGGCTTCGGCGGCTTCGACCCCGATTACACGCGCCGCTTCGTTCACGCGCTGGACGACGGCGGCTTTGACTGGACGCTCGTCGCCTACGGGTCACCGTCGCCTGACTCGCTTCAGCTGGGCCAGTTCGTGGCCAGCAACTCCGACCGCATCAAGCCGATCATCGCCCACCGCCCCGGTTTTCAGTTCCCAACGCAGGTCGCGAAGGCATTCGCAGGCCTCGATCGGATCTCAGATGGGCGCGTCGGAATCCACATCATCTCCGGCGGGAGCGACATCGAGCAGCGCCGCGAGGGCGATTACACGACCAAGGAGGAGCGCTACGCGCGCTCGGACGAGTTCATCCAGATCCTGCGCAAGGTCTGGTACGAGGACGGCCCGCTCAGCTTCGAAGGCAAGTACTACCGCTTCGAGGACTTCGAGACCGATGTCAAGCCGGTCCAGGACAACATCGCGGTCTCCGTTGGTGGCTCCTCCCAGGAGGCATACGACGTCGGCGGCCGGCTGGGCGACATCTTCGGTCTCTGGGGCGAGCCGCTCGCGGAGACCAGGGAACAGATCGCCGCGGTCAACGCCGTAGCCGACGCGGCCGGGCGGCCGCGGCCGCGGATCTGGAACTCGTTCCGGCCGATCGTCGCCCCCACCGACGAGCTTGCGTGGGACAAGGCCCACGCGATCCTCGCACAGACCGAAGCGGCGCTCGCCAAAGCGGGCGGCGAGGCGCTGCGGCGCTTCACCGGCAGTGAGCCGACCAACGTCGGGTCGATCCGCCTGCGCAAGGTGGCGGACAAGGGCGACCTGCATGACCGCGCGCTGTGGACGCCGCTGGCCAGGGCGCTGAAGGGTGGCGGTTCCACGACCGCTCTGGTGGGCAGCTACGAGACGGTCGCCGCGGCACTCATCGACTACACCGAGATCGGCTGCGACCTGCTCTCGATCCGTGGCTGGGACGTCTACAACGACGCGGTCGACTACGCCCGCCACGTCCTGCCGCTGGTCCGCCAGGAACTGGCCCACCGCGAGGCCACCGGCAACGCACCTGTCCTCAATCCTGATTCGCGCGAGGCGGTCGCCGTATGAGCATCCAGTCCCTGGAGACCGCGCAGCTTCCGGCGATCGACATCTCAGACGTTGCCCTGGCGGCAGTCTCGGCCCGGCTGGCCGAGACTGCCGGGCACTACGACCGGACCGCGGAGTTCCCATGGGAGCCGATCAACGTCGTCCACGAAGCGGGGCTGCTCCGCTACGGCGTCGGGGCTCGGTACGGCGGCAGCACGCCGACGGTCACCGACACCGCGCGGATCCTGCAGGCCCTCGGCAAGGGGGATCCGTCGGTCGCGCTGATCGCGGCGATGACGATCATGATGAACGTGTTCCAGGGGGAGGCAGCCTGGTGGCCGGATGATCTGTACCGGCAGGCCGTCGCCGACTCGCTGGAGCGCCCGGTGCTGACCAACGCGGTCCGCGCCGAACCGGAGCTCGGTGCTCCGGCGCGGGGCGGGCTCCCCGCGACCAAGGTCACCCGGACCGAGAACGGCTGGCTGCTCAACGGCCACAAGGGCTGGGGCACAGGCGCGGAGGGGCTCTCATACCACCTGGTGTGGGCGGCGACGGAGGACGAGGAGCCGCTCCAAGGCCACGTGATCGTCCCCGGCGACGACCCCGGGATCGAGGTCGTGAAGACGTGGGACCACCTCGGCATGCGGGCCTCGAGCACGCACGACGTCATCTACCGCGACATCGAGGTTCCGCTCGAGAACTTCACGGGAACGCCGCTGGTACCCGGCGGACTGGCGGGCGGCGGGCCGCCCCGCACCGGCGCCGTCGTCCCGGCGGTGGGATTGGCGATCAGCGCTCTCTACGTGGGGGTCGCGCGGGCAGCGCAGGAATTCTTCGTCCGGTACGCGAACGAGCGGGTTCCGACCGCGCTCGGCAAGCCGATCGCGACGACCGAGCGGATCCAGTCGATCGCGGGGGAGATCGAGGCACAGCTGATCGGAGCCGAAGAGGTCATCTACGGCTTGGCCGCCCGCGCGGATGCGGGCGAGGAGACCGCGCTGAGGCGGGCACCGTTCGCGAAGCTGCTGGCGACCCGCAACGCGATCACGGCGGTGGAGAAGGCGGTCGCGGCGCTCGGCAACCCTGCTCTGACGCGGGCAAACCCGCTGGAGCGGCACCTGCGAGACGTACTCTGCTCGCGGATTCACCCGCCACAGGACGACGCCGCGCTGATCGCGCTCGGCAAGCAGGCGCTCGCCGCCGGCTGATCGCCAGCAGCATTCATGGATCCTTGGTGCCGGGGTTGAACAACCCCGCCGGATCGAGCGCCCGTTTGATCGCCTCGTGGGCGGCGACGGCGGCAGGGTTCCACTGCGCGCTCAGCTGGCCTCGCTTGAGCTTGCCGATGCCGTGCTCTCCGCTGACCGTGCCGCCGAGCTCTCGCGCGAGCGCGAACAGATCGTCGGCGGCAGCGCCGGCTCTGGCCCGATCGGCGCCGTCATCGGGATCGAACAGGAATGTGGAATGGATGTTGCCGTCACCCGCGTGGCCCCAGGAGCAGGCCTCGAGGCCGTTGCGGTCGCCGATCTCCAGCGTCCGTTCGATCGCCTCGCCCAGGCGATCGAGTGGAACCGCGATGTCCTCGGCAAGCTTCTCGCCCTTGACGCTCCGGACAACAAGGGAGACACCCGAGCGCCAGCGCCAGACCTCGGCGGAGTCAAAGGTCGCGGCGCCGGGCCCGAGCGCCGCGATCAGCGCGTCCCGCTCGGGCTCGGACTCGGCCTCGCAGATCACCAGGAAGCGAATACCCGTTGCGTCCAGGAATGGCGGTGGCGCGTGCAGCAGCGCGTCGCCGTGGAGGTACTCGATGGCCGCCGGCACGACGTCCGAGGCGAGCGCCGCCTCGATCGCCTCGACGCCCTCGGCGGTCGTCCGGTAACCCGCGACGACCGGAATCGCCATCGAGGGCGCCGGCGTCAGTCGCAGCCACGCGGCGGTGATGATCCCGAGCGTCCCCTCGCTGCCGATCAGCAATCCACGCAGGTCGTACCCGGCCACGTCCTTGCGGATCGGCCCGCCGAAGCGGACCAACTCGCCCGGCGCGAGCACTGCCTCGACGCCGGTGACCCAGTGCGAGGTCACTCCGTACTTGAAGGCGTGCGGGCCGCCGGCGTTGGTCGCCAGGTTGCCTCCGATCTGCGACTGCTCAGCGGCACCGGGGTCGGGCGGGAACAGCAGGCCGTTCTCCCGCGCGAGACGGTGGACCGTCGCGGTCGTGACGCCGGCCTCGACCTCGATCCGCCAGAGCAGCGGGTCGAACGACCGGATCCGGTTGAGCCGGTCAAGCGCCACGGCCACGACCGGACGGCCGGCCTCGGGCGCGATCCCGCCGGAATAGCCGGTTCTCCCGCCGACCGGAACGATCGCCACGCTGCGTTGGTAGGCCCATGCCACCGTGCGGCGGACCTCCTCGGCATCGGCGGGGCGGACCAGCACCGGCGCATGTCCACCGAGCCCGCTGGCGTCAGTCAACCAGACGTCGCGTTCGACCTGAGCGTCACCGACGATTCCCGCCAGCTCAGCCGCGATCACGGACGGAGGCACTGGCGAGGCCGTCCCGGCGGCGTCTGCCCGGCCGCCGCTGATCGCAGCCCGGCTCACCCGGCCGGTCGCCAGCCGAGCGCCGGCCCGACGGTCGCCGCCACGTCTGAAAGCAGGCGGATGTTCTCCTCGAGCCTGAAGGCCGGCGGCAGGAACAGCACCAACTCGTCCGCCGCGGCGATGCCCGGGTCCTGCGCGACAGCCGCCGCGACCGCATCGGGGGATCCATGGAAGACCGGGCTCATCAACATGCCCGGCGGCAACGAGGCGCTGATCGTGTGCTCGAGGGCGCCGGCGGGCCGTGAGGCGGCGGGGCCCTGTGTGCGGCGTTCGCGGTCGTAGGCGGCGTACTTCTCGCGCAGGTCGGTCGTGGTGGCGGGCAGCACGGATGCGGAGACGGCGACCGGCGGAGGCCCGTCCGGACCTGGCCACGCGGCGCGGTAGGCGGCGATCAGGCGCGCCTGATACTCGGAGAAGGACAGCTCCGGCTCGACCGAGTGGAGAATCGTGCCGGTGATCAGCCGCAGACGCCTGCCCGCGGCGTGCGTCGCGGAGGCGATGTGACCGGATCCGTACCAGATCCGGTCGCGGAGCCCGTCGCTGTGCGGAGTGACCTTGAGCTCGGTTCCGGCTGCGATCATCGCCTCGTCGGAGTCCCTGACGGTGTGGAGCGTATCTCCGGCGACGCCCGCGAGGAAGCGGTCCAGCCTTCGCTCGCCCTCGCGGCGGGCGTCGACCCGCTGCTGCCCGAAGACGCGCTCAAAGCCGATCCTGCCACTGCTGAGCGCAAGGTTGAGACGGCCGCCGATCAGCAGATCGGTCGTCCCGGCGGCCTCGGCGAGCAGGATCGGGTCCTGATATCGCATTGGGATCACGGCGCTGCCGAACGTGATCCGCTCGGTGTGCTGGCCGGCGGCCGCGAAGAACGGGAGCGGGGAGGAGAGGTAGTTGTCGAAGTGCCGCTGGTAGGCCCAGCCGGACTGGTAGCCGAGCCGCTCAGCGGCCTTGAACAGCTCGATCCCGTCGCGGAGTCCACGAGCGGGGCCGCCGGGCCCGCCGACGAACGAGACGCGGGTGTTGAACCCGAGCCGGACCGCCTTGTCCGATCGCTCAGCCGACCCGCGTGTCGCCTCCGCCGTTGCGAGCTCAACCGCCATTCCCGATCCCCCGGTCAGGCTCCGGCGGCCGCGACCGGCGCAGCATCGCGGGCGTCGAGCCAGCGGCGGCCGGGAATCGCATCAAGCAGCTGCCGCGTGTAATCGGACTGCGGGTTCTCGAACACCTCATGCGTGAATCCGACCTCGGCGAGCTTGCCCGTCCCGAGAACGGCGATCCGGTGCGCGACCTGGGCGACGACGGCCAGATCATGGGTGATGAACAGGTAGGCGACGCCGAGCTCTTGCTGGAGCGAGGCCAGCAGATCGAGAATCTGCGCTTGGACGGAAACGTCCAGCGCTGATACCGGCTCGTCCAACATCACGAGGTCAGGCTGGAGGCTGAGCGCGCGAGCGATCGCCACGCGCTGGCGCTGTCCGCCGGAGAGCTCGGCCGGCTGTCGGTCCAGATATGAGCCTGGAAGCGCGACCTGATCGAGCAGCTCCACCGCGCGGGCATGCCGGCTCCTGCGGTCACCGACCCTGTAGGCAACCAGTGGCTCGACGATGCTCTGCTCCACCGTGAACTTGGGATCCAGTGAGGAGAACGGATCCTGGTGAACCAACTGGAAGCGCTTCCTGAACGGCCGCAGCGCGGACCACGAGAGGTTGGTGATGTCCTCACCGTCGAAGATCACGCGCCCGGCGGTGGGGGTCGCGAGCCGCATCGCGATCCGCATCAGCGTGGTCTTGCCACGGCCCGACTCGCCGACCAGCGCCAGCGTCTGATGGGGCGGGACTTCAAATGAGACGCCGTCCAGCACGCGATGGACCTTCTCCTCACCGTCGCCGGCGCCGCGACGGGGGAAATCCTTGACGACGTCCTCGAGCGCCAGCACAGGCGTCGATGCCCGTCCCCGCGCAGGATCTCGGGAGCTCTCAGCCGAGCCGGCGCCGAAACGCGCGTGCGCGGCGAGCGACGGTTCGCCGCCCAGCTCGAGGGTGTGGCGAAACACGAACCCGGGCGCGACCTCGAGGAGACGCCGGGTGTACGGATCTCGCGGATGATCGAGAACGTCCCTTGAGGCTCCCGCCTCGACCACACGTCCCTGCTTCATCACGATCACGCGGTCAGCTCGGTCAGATGCAATCGCCAGGTCGTGGGTGATCAGGATCATCGCGATCCCCTCCTCCTTGACCAGCCGGTCCAGGTGGTCGAGCATGCGCCGCTGCACGGTCACGTCCAGCGCGCTCGTCGGCTCGTCGGCCACGATCGCCCGCGGGTGCCCCGCGAGCGCGTTCGCGATCAGCGCACGCTGGCGGATACCGCCGGAGAGCTCATGCGGGTACTGGCGCGCACGGAGGCGTGGCTCCTCCAAGCCGGCTCGGTCCAAAAACTCGAAGACCTCCGCCGGCACGCTGCGACGCGGGACGCCGCGCAGGCGCACGGTCTCGCCGATCTGCTGGCCGATCCGCATGGTCGGGTTCAAGCTGACCATCGGGTCCTGGGGGATCAGCCCGACCACGCTTCCGCGGATCGCTCGCAGCGCCCGTTCGGACTGGCCGACGATGTCGTGGCCGAGGATGGAGATGTGTCCCTCGACGACGCGGCCGGCGGACGGCAGGAGGCCGAGGATCGCGTTGGCGAGCGTCGTCTTGCCCGAACCGGACTCGCCGACCAGCGCCAGGATCTCCCCGGCCCGCAATGACAGGCTCACGTCGTCGACCGCGGTCCGCTGCCGGTCGCCCTGCGTGTACACGATCGAGACGTGCTCAACGGTCACGATCGGGCCATCGGCGGGATCGCCCGCGGGTCGTGAGGCGAGCCCGCTGGTCGGGCGGGGCCCTCGGCGTGCTCCGATCACCGCTGCACCTCCTCCATCGTCTTGGCAAGGTGGTTCATCGCGAACACCAGCAGGCCGACCGCCACACCCGGCCATAGGGCCAGCCAGGGAGCGGTCTCCAGGTAGTTCCGGCCGTTGGACACGAGGGTCCCGAGATCGGTTGACGGCGGCTGTGGACCGAAGCCGAGGAAGCTGAGCGCCGCGATCGAGAGGATCGCGGTCCCGAAGTCGAGCACGATCAGGACGGCCACCGGCTGCCAGGAGTTGGGCAGCACATGCCGCCACAGCACACGGCTGAGCGTTGCGCCCGAGGTGCGGGATGCCTCGACGTACGGCAGGCTGCGGACCTGGAGTACCTGCGCGCGGGTGATGCGCGCGAAGCCGGGAATGATCCCGACGCCCACGGCGATCGACACGTGCACCGTGCCGAACCCGATCGCCGTGACGATCGCGAGCGCCAGCAGCAGCCCGGGGATCGCCAGCATCACGTCGACCGCGCGCATCAGCACGGCGTCGATCCAGCCGCCCAAGAAGCCGCTCACGACCCCGAGGCTGAGGCCGACCACGGTAGCGATCCCGACCGCGACGAGCATCCCGACCACGGACGGCCCACACGAGTAGATCATGCGCGAGAGCAGGTCGCGCCCCAGGTTGTCGGTACCGAACGGATGGGCGATGCTCATCCCCTTGAGGAAGTCGGTCGCGTCGATCTGGTTGCCGCCGTAGCCTGCGAGCAGCGAGGGTGCGACGGCGCAGAGCAGCACCACCAATACGTACCCCCCCGCGATGACCGCACCGGGACGCTTTGCGGCCCCGCGAATCAGGGAGGTGACACGGCCGCGTGGGTCGCGTAGACGCGCGCTGCGAGACTCCTCAGCTGCCAGCGCATGCTCGTGGTCGAGCTCGAGTTCGACGAGATATCCCTCGGATCCGACAGTGCTCACTGACTCGTCTCCATCACAGGGTCGTCGGAACGTGTGTGACGCGTGGATCCAACAGCGGGTACAGCAGATCGACGATCAGGTTGACGACGACGAACAGCAGTGCCGCGAGCAGCACCACGGCCTGCACCGTCGGGATGTCCTGCCACTGCACCGCCTGCTGAATGGCGCTGCCGAGGCCCGGGCGACCGAAGACGGTCTCCGCGATGACCGCGTCCGTGACCGTCCAGCAGACGATCAGGCCGAGCATCGTCAGCGTCGGCAGCGCCGCGTTCGGGAGGACATGCCGCAGATGGATCTTGAGGCGACTCTGGCCACGCGCGCGAGCGGTGACGATATACGGCTCGTGCAGGACGTCGTCCATGCCCCGGATCAGAATCTGCGCGAGGTAGAAGGCCGACGGCCCTGCCATCGTGATCGACGGCAGGATCAGGCTGTCGAAGCCATGGTCGCCGACCGCGGGCAGGAGCGCCCAGTCGAACGAGAACACCTGGATCAAGAGGATCCCGATCCAGAACGCGGGGAACGCACGCCCGAACGCCGGCAGCCGCACCAGCAGCGACCGGAGCCACCTGGCGCGGACGTAGGTCGCGACGAAGGCCAGCGCGACGGCGAACACGATCGTGATGAGAACCGCGAGTCCGGCCAGGGCCATGGTGGGCGGCAGGTTCTCGGACAGGATGTTCGAGACCGCCCGACCACCCTGGCTGATCGAGGTGCCGAAGTTCAGGTGCAGCACGTTCCAGAGCTCGTGCAGGTACTGCACCGGCAGCGGCTTGTCGAGGCCGTACTGCTTCTTGACCGCGGCGATC
This sequence comes from uncultured Solirubrobacterales bacterium, assembly GCA_963705995.1. Classification (GTDB taxonomy): domain Bacteria; phylum Actinomycetota; class Thermoleophilia; order Solirubrobacterales; family Solirubrobacteraceae; genus Palsa-465. The sequence continues at coordinate 39,014 of CAVPLN010000029.1, read as the reverse complement.
TGAGCGGGCGACGCCGCCGAGACGCCGCCCAGCCCGCCGCCGAGGAGCAACTGCACCGGATTGCCGGGCAGCTCATACAGCACGATCCAGGTGACGGTGAAGGCCGCCCAGAGCACGAGCAGTGCCTGGGCGACCCTTCCGATGATGTATCTGACCATCTCCGGCTTCCTGTCAGGTCGATCCGAACGGAATCGCGCCTGGGGTGGCGGCTCGGTGCACTAGTGGGAGAGCCAGACGTTGTTGAAGACGGTGAGGCCCTCGTCGGTGACGGCGAGACCGTGCACCTTGGCGGATACGCCGGTTACCTCCAGCCGCTCGTCGACCGGGAACGCGATGTCCTGGCTGATCAGGTAGTTCTGGATCTCCGAGTAGACCTGCTGACGCGTCGCCGGCACGATCGCCCTGTTACCGGCAGCGAACAGCGCAGCCAGCTTCGCCTGCTGGGCCGGCGACTGCGACTGCTTGACGTACGCAGACGAGACGATCGCCGTGTCGAGGACCGACGCGAGCACGTCCGGGTCACCTCGCGTGTAGTACGTCTCAGCGAGGTCGTAATTCCCGTTCGGCTGGTCGATCAGTGACTCCTCCTCGGCGGTCGTCACCAGATCCTCCTGGAGCTGGATGCCGACCTTCGCGAGCTGCGACTGGAGCAGGTCGACGATCGGACTGTCCTGGGTGATCGGTTCGATCAGAACGAGCTTGCGGCCGTCCTTCACACGGATCCCGCCCGGACCGGGGACCCAACCATCCTTCGTCAGCAGCGCCTCGGCCGCCTTCGGGTCATAGCCCAGCAGGGACGACTCGTCCGTGTAGTCAGGAGTCGTGTTCTCGAGCACGCTGCTGACGACCGGATAGTCGGGAGAGAACACGGTGGAGGCGATCTGAGCCCGGTTGATCGACTCCTGCAGCGCCTGACGCACGGTCGGATCCGCCAGGATCCTGCCGGGCGTCTGGTTGTCCAGCAGGAGGTCGGTGATGCCCGGATAGGGCCGCGAGAAGATGTCCCCGCCTGCGGACTCGATCAGGCTACGGTTGGCTGCACTGAGCGCCACGCGCGGCCAGGCAAGGTTGAGCTGCCCGGAATTGAGGCTGCCGATCAGGACGCTGTCCTCTGGGATCCACTTTGCGGTGATCGTGCTCAGGTAGGCCGCCCCCTGATTGCTCTCGATCGACGACGGCCAGGCGTAGCCGGGCCGGCGCACGAGAACCGCCCCGACACCCGGGGTGAACGACTGGAGCGTGAACGGACCCGAGGCCCAGAACTGCCCGAGGCAGCGCTGCGCCGGCGTGTTGTCATATGACTTCGGCGAGAGGATCCCCATCACGGTCGTGGCAGCCGCCTGCAGGAACTGGGCGTTCGGCTGTGAGAAGGCGACCTTCACCTCGTAGTTGTTGACGACCTTGGTGCCAACGTAGCCGGCGACGTAGGTGATCCCGAGCAGCGACAGCGGCCCGAGCTTGAAGACATTGTCGTACGCCGTCTTGACGGCTTCGGCGTTGAACTTCTCGCCGTCACTGAAGGTGACGCCGTGACGCAGATTGAACGTGAAGACCGTGGAGGTCTTGTTCGACGAGTAGGACGTCGCCAGCCACGGCACAAGCGCTCCGGTAGTGGGGTTCTGATCGAGGAGCGAGTCGACCAGGTTGCGGTCGAGGTCACGGTTCTCGAGACCGAAGTCCTGGTTGGGGTCGATGCAGTTCTCGACGTTGAGATCGAAGCCGATCGTCAGGTTTCCCCCGCGGACAGGCGAGGCGGTCTTTGAGGTGATGGGCTTGGCTGATGCGTTGGTTGACCAGCGCGACCAGCCGAGGCCGGCCGCCAAGAGGGCGACCAGCGTCAAGAGCACGGCGACACCGGAGGGCTTGAGAGTGCGACTGCGTTCCATGTCTGAGTACGGATTCCTTAGTGATCTGTGAGGAGCGTCAACGATGTTCTATGACTCGGTCGTGCCGAAACGTCGGACGAACCCGGGTTCGTCAACGGCGGCAGCGTCGAAGCCGCCGGCCATCGAGCACACGAAGGCGGGGCAAAGTCCAGCTACTCGATCAACATAGAGCACAATGCCGTTCGGGTCCAACCATGATTCCCAATCGGAATCGATGCTCGCGGCTTATCGGTCGCGTGGAGGCCCTGTGCCGGTCCGGTCAGCTGGAGGCGCCCACGAGGCCGTCCCGTTCGGCGCGATGCCCAGGCTGGTTCTTAGGACTGGTGTGGCTGCTGCTCCGCGAGATCGCGCAGCCGGTCGAGCGCGGACGTCAGGAACGGCTCGTATCTCGCCAGCCACGGCGACAGCGCGTCCGAGATCGCGGTCGGTTCGATGCGGTAGAACTGCCGCCGCCCAGCGCGCGTGGCACTCACGAATCCAGCCGCGCGCAGGTGCATGAGATGCTTCGAGATGCCCGACGGGATCAGTTCAGGGAACGCCGCTGCGAGCTCGCCGACGGTCAGCGTGCCGTGCTCGGCGAGGAGATCGAGGATGCGCCTGCGGGTTGGGTCCGCCAGCGCCCGGAACAGGTCGTCGGTGGCACTAGTCACTGCCGGCGACAACGAGGTCGGCAAGCCGCTCCAAGATCCGGTGGCGGTCGGCACCGCGTTCATAGGCCTGCACCGTGTCGGGCCAACCCGCCTTGCCGATACCCGCCAGCCCATCGTGGCTGAGTGTCACCCGCGTCCCAGCGGATGTGGGCGTGAGCGTGATCACGAGCCTGGCCGGATACACCCAATCCCCGCCCTCCTCCAACCACGATAGGACAAGACGACCCTCGGGCACGATCTGGAGCACCCTGCCGCTGATCCACGACTTCTCGTCGGGTCCGCGCAGCCGGTACGCGCCGCCGACCTGTAGCTCGATCTCGAGGCTGGCGCCGAGCCAGCCCCGGAGCGCCTCCTCGGAGGCCATCCATCGCCAGGTCGCGCTGGGTGGGGCGCTGATCTCGATCGAACGAACGACTTCGGGCATGGTCATATCTCCACGGGTTGATACCTTACTATCTGGTAAGGTATCACAGGTGACGCGGGTGGGATGGTGTCCCCGAACGGCCCGTGAAGGGCGCCGCGTTCTCACAATCTGACAACGCCACCGCGCCGTTGATGGCCTCGCAGAGCTCGGCGGTCGGGCCGCCCGCCCCACGTGGACACAAAAGGTGCCCTGGGGAGGCTGTCGCGCGAATCGGCTTGGGTTGGCTCGGATTGTCACATTTTGATAGCCCTCGGTCCGGGCCTGCGGGTCGGTTGATCCTCGACCCGAACCCAGCCTGGGGCGAAGCGTTGAATTATTGAGCAAAAGGCCCCAGCCTCCCCCGAGACAGGGTTCCGCGAACGCGGTTGACAGCGTTCGCTGCGCCGGAGCTGTTCGAATCGTCCCGCGGGCGATATCACATTCGCACAACGATCTGGATTTACGCGGCAGCCCCTGGGAGGCACCTGGGGATTGTCAGGACAGGCCGAGCGCGGCGGCGACCGAAGCGAACTGATCGATGTGGCCCTCGACGGTGTCCAGACCGAGGCCCATCGTGATCACCGAGATGTGGGTGCCACCTGCCTCGCGCCAGGTCTCGATCTCGGCGCTGAGGTCTCGCCGGTCGCCCTGGAGACGGATGACGTATTCCGCGCCGAATCCCTCGACCGGCCGGCCGAGCTCGCGCACGCGTTCGCGCATCCGCGCCAGCGCGGCGACAGTGCGGTCGACGTCGCCGCCGATGAAGATGAAGCCATCGGCGATCCGGGCCGCCCGATCGAATGCGGCCTCCGAGGATCCACCCAGCCAGATCGGGACGGGCCGCACCGGCCTGGGCACGAGCGCCGCCCGGTCGATGCGGTCAAAGCGCCCGGAGAAGTCGACAACCGGCTCGGTGAACAGCCGGCGAAGCAGGTCGATCTGCTCCTCCTGCCGCGCCCCGCGGGTCCGGAACTGCTGCCCGAGCGCCTGGTACTCGACGTGATTCCAGCCGATCCCGACACCGAGGCGCAGCCGGCCGCCGGAGAGAAGGTCGAGGTCGGCCGCCTGGCGGGCTACGAGCGCCGTCTGGCGCTGCGGCACGATCAGGACTCCGGTGACGAACTGGAGTCGTGTGGTGACGGCGGCCAGGTACGCGAACATCACGAACGGGTCGTGGAACGGGTCGCGCTCCGTGTACGGCCCGGTGAGCACCGGAGTTCTGTCCGCGTGCACTGCTCCGAGGACGTGGTCATACGCCAGCAGGTGGTCAAAGCCGAGCTCCTCGACCGCCGTCCCGATCCGTTTCACCGCAAGCGGATCCCCTCGAAGCTCGATCTGCGGATACACCGCGCCGACTTGCATTGACCACGCCCCTCTCGAGTTCGATGTCGATGGCACCATGCTGTCACCATCCGGCGCTCGAGCCCGACCGGGCGCGACCGGCGGGCGTACAGTTGGCGTCGATGATCGACGAAACGACCGAGTTCGGCGCGCGGGCCGCGCGGCATCTCCGTGAGGACCTCGTCGTGTGGCTGACGACAGTCACCGGCGCGGGCGCGCCGCTCCCCAGCCCGGTCTGGTTCCTGTGGGACGGTGGGACGACCGTCCTGATCTACAGCCTTCCCGGTGCTCGGGTGCGCAATATCGAGGCGAATCCCCGCGTCACCTTCAACTTCGACGGCGACGGCCGGGGCGGCGACATCGTCGTCCTAGCGGGAGCGGCCGCGACCGACGAGGATGCACCGCCGGCCCCGGACAACCCCGCCTACCTCGAGAAGTATGCGTCCGAGATCACACGGCTCGGCATGACGCCCGAAGCGTTCGGTGCACGCTACAGCGTGCCGGTGCGGGTTGCGCTGGCCGGCCTGCGAGGCCACTGAGCCGGCTGCACGCCGACGGCCAGCTGCACACCCTCCCTGCGCGACGCGCCCGCCCGCCTGCAGAGCGGCGGCCAGCCAAACAAAGTTCGCTGTGGAACTTCAGGCTAAGGGGTCTGTCGTGAGCCCTAACCAACGGCGACGACGTCGTCGGCCACTTCGATGATCGACTCGTGCTGGTCGTGCCAGCGGACCCGGTAATACTCGAGGGGGGGCTGACCGAGCACGGCCCGGATCTCACCCTGCCGAACGCTCCCCGCGACTCCGCGAGCCTCGATCACCGTCCCGACGGGCAGTGCATTGGACGCGGGGATGTCCTTCTTCTTCGGTTTACGCGCCATGGTTCCCACCTCCACAGCAAATCTAGGACGCGCACAAACGGCCGGCATCGGTGAGACACGGAGAGCCAGCTTCGCAAGACTACTGAGTCAGACGTACCGTGGCGCCTGCGCCGAGCTGTGCGAGGTCGGTCAGCTGCTGCGGGGGCGTCACAGGCTGCGGGGGCGTCACAGCTGCGGGGCGTCAGAGGCTGCGAGGCCGGTCACAGGCTGTCGTAGAGCGAGCTCACAACCGACCGGTGTTCGCGCAGCGTCTCGAGCCCGCCCCGGCCGGGCTGACGCCCGAAGCCGCAATACATCGCGACGCCGAAGTCGTCCAGGTAGCGCGCGGCGGTCGCGTAGCGCCGCCGCAGCCCCGGGGCGCCGTCGATCGGCAGCACGATGCCCAGGAACACGCGGGCGCCACCGGGCTCGAGATCGACGAGCGGCCGGAAGAAGCTGCGATCCTCGCTGCGCAGGTAGCGCGGGCCGGCCATGTGCAGCCAGTCGACGGCGCGTCCGGAGTTGGCGACCGCGAAGTTCGCCATGCGGACGAGCACCGCGTAATCCCGAGCCTCATACATCGGCCACTCCGGGAAGGTGCCGTAACAGAGGTGATAGCCGACGAGCGTCTCGTCGGGAATCAGCCGCGTCAGGCGCGTGACGGGCCCCGCGAAGCGCTCCCAGCCCCCCTCCGACGCCCACGCCAGCACGCCCTCGATGTCCTGCGTCTCGTAGGCGCAGTCCCACTGGATCGCGAGGTCCGCGGCCGGGACGGCCGCGAGCAGGCGGCCGAGCTCGCGCGCGACGAGCTCCTCATACGCGCGCTCGGCGATCGGATAGTCGCGGGCGAAGTCGGCCTTGAAGCCGTTCATCGCGCTCGCGGGGAACGGAAGCCCGACCTGAAAGCGCAGGCCGGACGGAATCACCCCCTCCTCGCGCAGCGCGCAGAACGTCTGATACGACGCAATTGCGTCGTCGATCCGCGGCCACGACCCGAACTGCAGGCCACCTGCGCCCTCGCGCACGGCGAAGATCGGCGTCTCGTAGGCGTGACGCGGGATCCCCGTCGGCGACGGCGTCTCCTCGACGACAACCACCCCGGAGGCCGGGCGCACAAGACACTCGCGCTCGTAGCCGACCCAGCCCGACCGCGGTCCCGTCTCTCCGTCGGGGAGGGCGAAGACCATGTCTCCGAACTGATCGGCACCGAGCCTGAACGCCTCCTCGGTCGTATCGGTGGGCAGGCTTCCGACCAGCAGCAGCCGGCTGTTGACACGTCTCGTCACGTGCGTCTCCCTCGGGGTCGTGATGCGGAAACTCGGGTGTCCGTCGACGCAGGCCATTATTTCGGTTATGGTCGCCGCCCGATGGGAATCAGCGGCAAGTACGAGGCGGCCCGCGCGCGAGTCGTCCGCGCCTCCCGCCGGCTCGCCGCGGCGGGCCTGGTGATCGGATCGGCCGGGAACGTCTCGGAGCGCTCCGGCGAGCACGTCGCGATCACCGCGACCGGCGCCTGGCTCGACCGCCTCGATCCCGGCGAGGTGACGATCGTGGACCTCGACGGCCGCGTCGTCGCGGGTGAGCTCGAGCCCACTTCCGAGCTCGCGCTGCACCTCGGGATCTATCGCCGCTTCGAGACCGCAGCCGTCGTCCACACCCATGCGCCGATGGGCTGCGCGCTGTCGTGCGTGCTCGACGAGCTCCCATGCGTGCACTACGCGATGCTCGAACTCGGCGGCGCCGTGCGGGTCGCGCCATACCGCACGTTCGGAACGCCCGAGCTCGCCCAGGTCACCGTCGACGCGCTCGACGGCCGCCGCGCCGCGTTGATGGCCAATCACGGCTCGGTCGTGCACGCCGACGACGCCGAGCGCGCGGTCGACGGCGCCGAGCTGCTCGAGTGGCTCTGCACGCTGTACTGGCGCGCGGCAGCGATCGGATCGCCGCGGACGCTGGACGAGCACGCGCTCGCCGCAGTTGCCGACGCACGGACCGCACGTCAGTACGGGACCACAAAGAAGCTCGCCTGACCACTGCGGGCCCGAAGCCGGGTCTACCATCAAAGCTGTGCACGCGTCGGTGGACCCGACCCCGAGATGACTCCGTCGCACAGCGGCACGCGGGCTCCGACGCGCCGCCCCGTGACGATGAGCGACGTCGCCGCGGCTGCGGGGGTTGCGCAGAGCACGGTGTCGCGGATCCTCAACGACACCCCAGCGCCGATCTCGGTCTCCGACGAGACGCGCGAGCGCGTGCGCAGGATCGCGCGCGAGCTCGGCTACCGCCCGCACCCGATCGCCAGGGCCCTGAGAGGCGCCCCGACGATGCTGCTCGGCGCGATCGTGCGCGACATCACCGATCACTTCTTCGCGGGCGCGATCGAGGCGCTGTCGCTCGAGTGCAAGGCCCGCGGCTACTCGGTCGTGCTCGGGCACGCCCGCGCGACCGAGGACGAGGCCCTGAGGTTGACGGCTGTGCTCGAAGCGCGCCAGTGCGATGCGATCGCACTGCTCGGCGACTTCACGGCCGAGCAGCGCCTGGTCGACGATCTGCACGGGGCCCACGCGCGCGTCGTGGGGGTCTGGCACGGTGCCGCGGCGGCGCTGCCGTTCCCGACGGTCGGCGTCGACAACCACGCGGGCGTACTCGCCGCGGTCAGCCACCTCGCCGAACTCGGCCACACGCGCATCGGCTACGTCGGTGGCCCCTCGCTCGGGGACCAGAAGGAGCGGGCCGCCGCCTACCTCGACCTGATCACGCGGCGCTGGGGGACCCCACCCTCCGGATACGTCCGCACGATCCCGAATACCGTCTTCAGCGGTGAGGAGGCGCTGGCGCCGCTGCTCCGTCAGCGCCCGGCCGTAACGGCGATCGTGGCCTCGACCGACACGCTCGCGCTCGCGCTCCTGCACGCGGCGTACAAGCGCGGCCTCCGCGTGCCGGACGACCTCTCGATCGTGGGATTCGACGACGTCCCGATGGCGTCGGCCAGCGTGCCGGCGTTGACCACCGTGAGGATGCCGGTCGCCCAGATCGTCGCGAGGTCCGTCGAGCTGTGCGTCGGCGAGTCGGCGTGGTCAGGCGACGGGCCGGCCCCGCACGAAGTGCTGCAACCGAGCCTCGTCGTACGCGACTCGACAGCGGCTCCGCGCCACTAGCCCTGCGGCCGCTGGTGAGCGCGGACCACGCTCGCCGTGGGGCCGCGGAGGTCAACCTTGTTACCCAGACTGCATACGAATGCTTACAATCGACCGATGGATGCGATCGGAGCCAAGGCGTTCCCGGATCTTGAGTTGTGGATGCTGGCGGGGAGTCAGGAGATGTACGGGCCCGAAGCGCTCGAGCGGGTGGGGGCGCAGTGGCGTGAGGTGTGTGAGGGGCTCGATGGTTCGAGCGTGATCCCGGTTCGTGTTGTCCCGAAGGCTGTTGTGACGAGTGCTGAGGGCTTGGTGGCGCTGGTGCGTGAGGCGAACGCGGCGTCTGAGTGTGTGGGGTTGATCGTGTGGATGCACACGTTCTCGCCGGCGCGGAATTGGATCGCGGGGTTGGCGGCGTTGGAGAAGCCGTTGCTGCATCTGCATACGCAGTTCAATCGGCCGTTGCCGTGGTCTGAGATCGACATGGATTTCATGAATCTCAATCAGTCGGCGCATGGGGACCGCGAGTTTGCGTTTATGGCGACGCGGATGCGCGTGGCGCGTAAGACGGTCGTGGGGTTCTGGCGTGATCCGCGGACGCTCGCGCGGATCGGTGTGTGGAGTCGCGCGGCGTGTGGGTGGAGGGAGGCTCGTGGTCTGCGGCTCGCGCGGTTTGGGGACAACATGCGTCGTGTCGCGGTCACGGAGGGGGACAAGGTTGAGGCGCAGATGCGTCTTGGGGTGTCGGTCGATGGGTATGGCGTGGGTGATCTTGTCGATGCGATCGTGGGCGCTCCGGCGGAGGCGGTCGATGAGATCGTGGCGGCGTGTGACCGGGAGTACGACGTTGCCTTGGAGTTGCGGGCGGGCGGGGAGCGGCGCGGGTCGCTGGTTGAGGCGGCCCGGATCGAGGCGGGCCTGCGCGGTTTTCTGGGTGCGGGCGGGTATGGCGCGTTCACGGACACGTTCGAGGATCTTCATGGGATCGCGCAGTTGCCGGGGCTCGCGGTCCAGCGGTTGATGGCCGATGGCTACGGGTTCGGCGCGGAGGGTGATTGGAAGACCGCGACGCTGGTGCGGGTGTTGAAGGTGATGGCGCGTGGCCTTCGCGGCGGGACGTCGTTCATCGAGGACTACACGTACGATCTGACGAGCGGGAACGAGCGTGTGCTGGGCTCGCACATGCTCGAGGTGTGCCCGTCGATCGCGGCGGCGCGGCCGTCGTGCGAGATCCATCCGCTCGGGATCGGCGGGAAGGGCGATCCGGTCCGGCTTGTGTTCGGTGCCGAGCCGGGTCCGGCGGTGCTGGTCGCGATGCTCGATCTGGGGGACCGTTTCCGGCTGATCGCGAGCGAGATCGAGGTGGTCGCGCCGGACGAAGATCTCCCGAGGCTGCCGGTGGCGCGGGCGTTGTGGCGTTTGAAGCCTGATTTCTTCACCGCGACCGAGGCGTGGTTGGCATGCGGTGGCCCGCATCACAGCGTGCTGACGGCGGCGCTCGGGATCGATGCGATCAGCGATCTGGCGGCGATCGCCGGGATCGAGCTTGTCGTGATCGACGCATCGACCCGGATGCGGGAGCTCGTGAACGAGCTGCGGTGGAACGACGTCTACCATCAGGTCCGATGCCGGTAGCGATCGGGATCGACTTCGGGACCGAGTCCGGCCGGGTGCTGGTGCTCGATCTGGCGAGCGGAGCGGAGCTCGCCCGCAGCGTCGTGCCGTACCCGAGCGCCGTGATCGACGAGACGCTGCCCGGGACGGGCGAGGCGCTTCCGCATGACTGGGCGCTGCAGGATCCCGATGACTGGACCCGCGTGATCGAGACAGGCGTGCCCGACGCGCTCGCGCGGGCGGGCGTCAACCCGGGCGAGGTGGTCGGGCTCGGAGTCGACTTCACGTCGTGCACGGTGCTGCCCGTCGGCCCCGACGGGCGCCCGCTCTGCACGGATCAGAGGTGGCGGGCGCGGCGGCACGCGTGGCCGAAGCTGTGGAAGCACCACGCGGCCCAGCCGGTAGCGGACCGTCTCAACGAGACCGCGATCGCCCGCGGCGAGTCGTTCCTGTCCCGTTACGGCGGCCGGATCTCGTCCGAGTGGTACTTCCCGAAGCTGATCGAGCTGTGGCTCGAGGATCGCGAGGTGTACGACGCGACCGCCGGGTTCTTCGAGGCGACCGACTGGATCATCTCGTGGCTGACGGGCGTCCAATTGCGCCAGACGTGCACGGCCGGCTACAAGGCGATGTGGTCGCCCGAGGAGGGATTTCCGAGCGCCGACTACTTCGCGGCCGCGTTCCCGGGGTTCTCCGATCCGACCGCCAAGCTCGGCGAGAGCTTTGTCGCGCTCGGGACGCGCGCCGGCCACCTCAGGCCGGACCTCGCACCCAGGCTCGGCCTGCCCGAGGGTGTCGCGGTCGCGGTCGGCAACGTCGATTCGTTCGTGTCGGTGCCGGGCGCCGGGGTCGATCAGCCGGGGACGTTCGTGATGGTCGTCGGCACCTCGATCTGCGACATGGTCGTCCACGATCAGGAGATCCGACTGCCCGGGATCACCGGCGTCCTGCGCGACGGGATCCTCCCCGGACTGTACGGCTACGAAGCCGGGCAGGCCGCCGTCGGCGACATGCTCGCCTGGTACGTCGGCACGCTCGGCGGGGGTGCCGGACTGTACGAGCAACTCGAGACGAAAGCAGCGACGATCGCGCCCGGCGCGACCGGACTGGTCGCGCTCGACTGGTGGAACGGCAACCGCACGATCCTCGCCGATGCCGACCTGACCGGCGTCATCCTCGGCCTCACGATCCAGTCCTCGCCCGCCGAGATCTACCGCGCGCTGCTGGAATCGATCGCATTCGGCAACCGCCGGATCATGGACAACTTCACCGAACACGGATTGACGCTCGACCGGATCGTCGCGTGCGGCGGGATCGCCGAGAAGAGCCCGCTGACGATGCAACTGCTCGCCGACACGAGCGGCAGGCCGGTCTCAGTGCCCGCTTCAAGCGAGATCCCCGCACGCGGCGCAGCCCTGTTCGGCGCCGTCGCCGGCGGGGCGTTCGCGGACATCAACGCCGCGGTCGACGCGACCCGCCCGCCGACGGCGCGCACCTACACGCCGCAACCCGAAGCGACCGCCGTCTACGACCGCGTGTACGCGATCTACCGCGACCTCTACGAGCTGCTCGGACGCTCCCGCGTCGACTGGCTCCACGATCTCAAGCGGATCCGCACCGCGCCCCGCGACTCGTGATCACCGACTCCGAGGCACTCACTCGGCTGCGGGAAACCGTGCTCCAGGTCAACCGCGCGCTGCCGGCGAGCGGACTCGTGACACTGACCTGGGGCAACGCGAGCGGGATCGATCGCAGTCTCGGGCTCGTCGCGATCAAGGCCAGCGGTGTCGACTACGACGCGATGACCGCAGCCGACCTCGTCGTGCTCGACCTGCAGGGCACCATCGTCAGCGGCACGCGCCGGCCGTCGACGGACACGCCCACACATCTCGCGCTCTACCGCGCCTTCCCGGCGGTCGGCGGCGTCGTGCACACCCACTCGAGCTGGGCGACCGCGTGGGCACAGGCCGAGCGAGAGATCCCGCTGCTCGGCACGACCCACGCGGACCTGTCGCCGCATGCGATCCCGCTGACGCGCCAACTCACGGCCGCCGAAGTGCAGGACGACTACGAGGCGGCAACCGGGACCGCGCTGACCGAGGCGATCATCGTCCATGGCCCGGAGGAGCTGCCGTGCGCGCTCGTCCGCCAGCACGGCCCGTTCTGCTGGGGCCGGGACGTGGAGGCGGCGCTCGCCTGCGCGATCACGCTCGAAGAGGTCGCTCGGCTGGCAGCGCTGACGGCGATGGTCGAGCCGCGGCTGACCGCGCTCGACTCCGTGCTGCGGCACAAGCACTACGAGCGCAAGCACGGGCCGCACGCGTACTACGGCCAGCCGTAACGCCGTCAGCGGATCACGGTGCGACCGGCGCCGCGCGAGGCAAGCTCGGCGCCGTCGGCGAGCGAGCGCAGCTTCGCCCAGCAGATGTCGGGATCGACGGCGCCGAACCCCGCCCAGGTGCCGAACCCACAGTCACTGCCCGCGATCACCCGCTCCGGGCCGACGATCCCGGCGAACGTCAGCAGCCGCTGGGCGACGAGCATCGGGTGCTCGATGTAGTTGCTCGTCGAGTCGATCACGCCCGGCACGAGGATCGTGTCGTCGGGGATCGCCGCCTCGCGCCAGACGATCCATTCGTGCTCGTGGCGCGGGTTGGCCGCCTCGAACAGCAGGGTCTGCGGCTTGGCGGCGAGGATCACGTCGATGATCTGCTCGAGCGGGACGTCGAGGTGGTGGGGGCCCTCGTAGTTACCCCAGCAGACATGCAGCCGCACGCGCTCCGCCGGCACGTTGCGGAGCGCCGAGTTGATCGCCTCGACGTGGCGGACGACGCTGGCGACGAAGGCCTCGTCCGGCTCGTTGCGATACATGATGTGCCGGCCCATCGCGAGGTCCGGGGCATCGATCTGGAGGATCAGCCCAGCGTCGACGATCGCCTCGTATTCGACGCGCATCGCCTCACCGATCGCCTCGAGGTACTCGTCGAGGCTCGCGTAATGCTCGTTGGGCTGGAACAGCGCGATGATCCCCGGCGATGGGGCGTTCATGAAGGCTCCGGCGATCGGCTGACCGGCGGTCGCGGCGGCCAGCCGCGCGAGGTCGCGCTCGAGCGGCTGACGGTGCTCGTAGGTGATCGGCGCGCGGCAGATCGGGCGCAGATACTTGGCACTCCCCCCCTCCGCGGCGAGCCGGTCGCGGTAGCGCGGATAGGCATCGAGGTCAGCCGGCGTCGCTCTCGGGACCTCGCCGATCTCGAACCCGGACAGCCGGTGCCGGATATAGGTCGCGTACCCGATCTTGCTCATCTCCCCATCGGAGACGAAGTCGACGCGGGACTCGACCTGGCGCCGCACGCGGTCGAGGACGGCGGCGGCGATCACGCGCTCGTACTGGTCGCCGTCGACCGGCTCACCGCGGTCGGCCGCGAACACGACGTCGACGACATCCTGGGGCCGGGGCAAGCTGCCGACGTGAGTGGTCAGGATCCGATCGCTCATTGCCCTCCTCCCGTCAAGCCTGCGCCCACACCTGCCGTTCGTATGACAAGCATACAGACGGACCGCTGGTCGGTTATCGTCCTGCGGAGCGGAGCCCTGCGGAGAGGACGAGGATGAAGGCAGCACTCCTGGCAGCGATCAGACAGCCGTTCGTCGTCGAGGACATCGATTTCCTCGACCCCGCCCCGGGCCGCGTCCTGGTGCGCACGGGCGCCTCCCCGTTCTGCTCCACCGACTGTGTCAACTGGCGCGGCGAGCTGTTCAAGATCCCGCCGACGATCCTCGGGCACGCGTCGATGGGCGAGGTCCTCGAGGTCGGCCCGGGGGTCGCCCAGATCGCCGCCGGCGACCGGGTGATCGTGCCCGGCACCTCGGAATGCGGCGTCTGCTTCTACTGCTCGATCGGCCGCCCCGACCAGTGTTCGGAGACGTGCGATCGCGGCGGGATCTGGCCGCACGTCGCCAATCGCCACAGCGGCGAACCGGTCAGCGCCGCGGGCAACGTCGGCGGCTACGCGGAGGTGATGAACGTCACCGCCAGCCAGGTGTTCCCGGTCCGGACCGACCTCCCCGACGAGTGGCTCAGCCTGCTCGGCTGCGGCATCACGACCGGCGTCGGCTGCGTGCTCAACATCGCGCGCGTGCAGCCGGGCTCGAGCATCGCGATCTTCGGGCTCGGGCATCTCGGCCAGTGGATGGTGCAGGCCGCCCGGATCGCGGGAGCCCGCCGGATCATCGCGGTCGACCCGATCTCCTGGCGCCGCGAGCTGGCGGGGCGGTTCGGCGCCACCCACGTCGTCGACCCCGAGGCCGAGGATCCCGTCGCGGCCGTCAAGGCGCTGACCGACGGGCGTGGTGCCGACGTGACGATGGAGGCGGCGACGCTCGCGTCGGTCTACGCGCCGACGATCCGGGCCGCTCGCCGAGCCGGGACGGTCGTCCTGACGAGCGTCGAGACCGGCCTCTCGGAGGTCACGGTCCCGCAGCTGGCGCTGTCTGTCGAGGGCCGCACGATCGAGGGCGCGCAGAACGGGCGGGTGCGGATGCGCAGCGACCTGCCGCGGTTCATTCGGATGATGGAGGACGGGCTGCTCGATCCGGAGCCGATCATCACGAGCCGCTACCCGCTGGCGCGGATCGACGATGCGCTGCGGGCCTCGGCCGAGCAGCGCGACCTGAGCGGCGTGATCGTCCCGAGCCTGCCGGCCTGACCGTGGCCGTCCGCGCGCCCGAGCCCGGACTGACGGCGGAGGAGGTGATCTCGCGAGCGGAGCGGCTGCGCCCGCAGGTGCTCGCCGAGGCGGCGGCCGCGGAGGAGCGCGGGACCTATTCCCGCGAGCTCCACGAGCGGTTCACTAGCGCCGGCTTCTACCGGATGCTGCAGCCGCGGATGTTCGGGGGCTACGCCTTCGAGCTCGAGACGTTCTACCGCGTGATCATCGCGATCTCGAGCGCGGACGCCGGGATCGGCTGGAACCTCGCCCTCGGGGCCGCGCACGCGCTGCAGGTCGGCGCGTTCTTCCCCGAGCACGCCCAGGCCGAGCTGTTCGGCGCTGACGGTCACTTCGTCGGCCCGTCGCGGGCGATCCCGCGCGGGACGGCGACGCCCGTCGCCGGGGGGTACCGGGTCAGCGGCCGCTGGGACTACTGCTCGGGTTCGACGTACTCGACCTTTCTGATCGCGCTCGCACTCGTGACCGACGCCGGCGGCGCCCCGACCGGCGCGCGCGTGATGGTCGCGATTCCGAGGGTCGACTACACGATCCTCGACGACTGGGGCGGCGGCGCGACGATCGGCCTCGGGGCGACCGCGTCGAACACGATCGCCGCCGAGGACGTGTTCGTCCCGGCCGACCGTGCCGTCGTCTACGACTGGAAGGACTTCGAGATGCCGGAGGGCGGTACCACCGGGTACCGCCTGCACGGGACACCGCTCTATCTGAGCCGGGCGCTGAGCTTCTTCTACGCCTCGCTGAACGCGACCCAGATCGGCAACGCCCGCGGCGCCCTGGAGGTGTACGCCGAGATGATGGCGAGCCGGCCGACGAGCTTCCCGCCGCCGATGCCGCGGTCGCAGTCGCCCGACTACCAGCGCTGGTACGGCGAGGCGGCGAGCCTCGTCGACACGGCTGAGCTCGCGTTCTTCGCGGCGGTCGAGCGCTACCGCGCGAAGGCCGCGGCGTTCGCCTCCGATGGCGTGCCGTTCACCGCGGTCGACGACGCCTCGCTGCGGGACGTGATCGCGCAGTGCGGCAAGCTCGCGTGGCAGGCGGTCGACCTGATGTTCGCGACCGGCGGCTCGAGCGCCGCGCGACGCGGCTCGCGACTGGAGCGCTCGTTCCGGGACGCGGCGATGTTCCGAACCCACATCGGCGCCCAGTACGACGTCGTCCACGGTTCGACGGGCCGCGCGCTGCTCGGGCAGCCGCTGACCCATTGAAGCCTGCGGTCTGCTCGCCGCCCGCCGGCCCGCAAGCCGGCGGGCGGCGCCACGGCGTCAGCTCCCGGCGACGACCCGGCGCGCGACCCAGTCCGTGATCGGTTCGAGCGCCTGCGCGTGGTTGCGCTCGAGCATCATTCCGTGGCCGTTGCCATGGACCCCGTGGTCGCCGAGCCGGACCAGCTCGACGTCGCAGCCCGCCTGCTCCAGGAACGCGACCAGGTGGCGGTCGAAGGCGAGGAACATCGACGCCTCGGCCGTCACGACCGCGATCGGGAAGCGGCTGAGATGGGCGAGGCGCCGCGCGGGTTCGCGCTGCAGGGTGACGGGGACCGGACCCCACTCGGGCCGGTCCGCGGTGCTCGTCAGCAGCTCGCTCGGGTCGCCGACGGGCGGGTCGTAGGCAAGCGGCGTGCAGGCGACGCCGTAGGCGAGGTCGAGGCCCAGCTCCGGCCGGTTGAGGAAGGGCGGCCCGAGCACCTCGATCGCGACCAGGGCGGCGACCTGATCGGGCGCCGCGTCGGCGGCGGCGAATGTCCCGGGACCGCCCGCCGAGTGGGTGACGAGGACCGCGGGACCGACGAGCTCGAGCAGCTCGGCAAGCCGCACCCGCTCGATCGCATGCATCGCGGCCGGGTCGGCGAGCATCGGGCCGCCGTTGCAGAGCCAGTGGTCGAGAAGCCAGTCGCCCGGCTCGCGGCCGCCCGGCCACTCGGTGTGCAGGTGGGCCGCCGGGTTGCTGTCGGGGCCCTCGGGCGGAGGGACGAAGATCGGGCGCAGGAACTCGTAGCCGAGCTGCGGAGCCATCGGCCCGAGGACGTCCGGATGGTGCGGCGAGCGTCCGTGGCCCGGCCGGTCGACGACGTAGACGGTATGCCCCTGAGCGACCAGTAGCCGCGACCAGCCGGGGCGCCCGTCCGGGGTCGTCGTGTAATCGGTCCCCTGGCCGCCGCCGCCGTGGACGAGCACCCACGGCGGGCCGGGAGCTTGGCGCCCGGGGGCCGGGGCCTCCCACTCGACGTACATGGGGCCGCGCATGACCGTGCCGAGGGGTCCCGGGACGGGATCGATGCCCACCCAGAAGGAGCCGCGGCGGGAGGTCGTGGCGCCGGCCTGCGAGATGAAGGGAGGCCGCATCCGCTACCGCCCGTCGAGCTCGGCCGGGTCCCAGCGGCCGGCACCGCCGGATGGGCGCAGTGTGTTCGTCGTCGTCGCGCCGCCGTCGACCGAGACGACCTCGCCGGTCATGTACGCCGCGTCGTCGCTGAGCAGGAAGGCGACGACCGCCGCGATCTCCTCGGGAGTTCCGGGCCGTCTGAGCGGCGTCGTCGTCGCGCGCTGGGCCATGTCGCCGCCACCGCCCGTCGCGGCGCCCGCGGCCGCGAACAGATCGGTCGGGACGATCCCGGGCGCGACCACGTTGACCCGGACCCCGAGCGGGCCGCCGTACACCGCGGCGCACCGCGCCAACCCGAGGACGGCGTGCTTGGAGGTGTGGTAGGCGAACAGATCGGCGCTGCCCCGGAGGCTGGCGATCGAGCCGGTGACGACGATCGCGCCGCCGCTCTGCTGGCGGGCATACTGACGGAAGGCGCCGCGGAGGCCGAGGAAGGTGCCGGTGACGTTGACCGCCATGACGCGCTCGAAGCCCGCGAGGTCGAGCTCGGGCAGCGGGTCGAGCGGCCCCGGGATGCCGGCGTTGAGGTGATGCAGGTCGACGGCGCCGAAACGGTCGACGGCCGCTGCGAGGTAGCGGTCGACGTCATCCTCGCGCGAGACGTCGGCGGCGACGGCGATCGCATCGCCGCCGAGGTCGCGGGCCACGCGCTCGGCCGCGTCGCCATCGAGGTCGACGGCGACGACGCGCGCGCCCTCGCGCGCGAGCCGCCGGGCCGCGCCGCCGCCGAGCCCGCCGCCGGCGCCGGTCACGATCGCGACTCGTCCGGCCAGCCGCACGATCACTCCCCCATCTTGATGCCGGCCATGATCCCGCCGTCGACGGGGAAGGCGCCGCCGGTCGCGTAGGTGGCGTCGCAGACGATGAACAGCATCGTCGCCGCCACCTCCTCGGGCGTGCCGAAGCGGCGCAGCGGGTACTTCGCCGACATCTGCTGCTCCGGGGCGCCGTCGGTCATCGCAGTGCGAATCACCCCGGGATGGAGCGAATTGACGCGGATGTTGTCTGCGCCCAGTTCGAGCGCGGCCGCCTTCGTCAGACCTGCGATCGCGTGCTTCGACGCCGTGTAATGCGCGATCGTCGAGACCGCGATCTCGGAGGTCATCGAGGAGGTGTTGACGATCACGCCGCCGCCTGCGCGGCGCATCGACGGGATCACCGCCCGGATCCCGAGGAAATGCCCCGTGAGGTTGACGTCGATCGTGCGCCGCCAGCGCTCGGCCGAGAGGCGATCGATCGGTTCCGGGTCGAGGATCCCGGCGTTGTTGACGAGGATCGTGACGGGCCCGGGGGCCCAGCCCTCGGCCTCGGCGGCGCTGACGGCCTGCTCCCAGTCGGCTTCGCTGGTGACGTCGAGCGGCACCGCGCGGACGCGGTCGCCAAGGGTCTGTGCGAGCGCCGCGGCGTCGTCGGCGAGCACATCGCCGATCACGACGTGGGCCCCCTCGCCGGCCAGCGCGCGCACGTGCGCGGCACCGATCCCGCGGGCGCCTCCGGAAACGAGCGCGAGCCTGCCCTGGAGGCGGGTCACCGGCCCTCCCCGAGCGCCTCGCGCAGGGTCGGGAGCGCGAGCGCGAACGACTCCACGCCGATCCCGCTCGCGAGCTCGAAGACCTCCATCAGCTCCTCCTTGGTCGCTCCGTACCGGATCGCGTTGGCGATGTGCTGGCGCAGGCCGGGGGCGAACATGTGGGTCGCCGAGGCATCGAACGCGCAGTACATGAACTCCTTCAGCTTCGGCTCGAGCGTCCCGTGCTCCCACGAGTGCGCGGACATCGCCGTATATGTCGCGAAGAACTCGGCGTCGAGTCGCAGGAATCCGTCCCAGAAGCTGTTCCAATAGCCCCGCTTGGCGGTGAACTCGGCCTTGATCTCCTCCTGGCGCGGCGTCAGCGGAGACTCCATGTCGAGCGGCCGGCCGGCCGCCGCCAGCTCCTCCAGCAGGATCGGAACGCCGGTGTTGGCGGCGTGGATGCCCATCGTGCTCGTCAGCTCGAGCGTCTCCAGGATCTCGGCCGGCGTTGCACCGAGGGCGAGGGCGCGGCGCACGTCATCGGCGGTCCCGGGGCCGTTCAGATGCGAGGCGGCGCTGTCGACGCAGAGCAAGATCAGCGCCTTGACCTTGGGCTCGAGCGGGCCGTGGCGCCAGGCGTGTCCGGTGAAGTCGAGGACCCGCTCGAAGTACCCCGGGTTCTGCTCGAGGAGGTCCTCGGCGGCTGCGTTCAGCGGACCGTGGACCTCGGTCCACGCCCGGCGGAGCGCGTCGGCTCCGGCTGGGCCGTGGGTTGTCCCAGTCACGCGCCGGTCCTCGGCTGCGTGAGGCAGACCGCAAGGCCCGCGGCGTCGCCGTCGAGCGGGGCGAAGCGGTGCATCACAGCCGGTTCGTGACCGGGCACGACGGTCATGCCGGCACTCGCCAGCGAACTCAGCAGGTCGTAGCCGCGGTACACGCCGGCGAGGTCGCTGAACACGCCGAACGGACGGCGACGCTGGAGCTCGTCGTCGTAGTGCGCCGCGTCGGAGGCGAGCACGACCGTTCCATGCTCGCCGGCGACCTCGAGCACGACCTGGCCGGGAGAGTGGCCGCCGACGTGGCGGGCGGTCAGGCCGGGAGCGAGCTCGGCGCCATCATCGAACAGCTCGACGCGCCCGTCGCGGTGCGCGGCTGTCAGAGCGGCGACGGCGTTCGCGTCCGTGTGGTGGGCGAACTGCGCGTTGTGCGCGACCGGATCCGAGCCCCAGAAGTCGAACTCGATCCGCGGCACGCTGATCCGTGCGTTCGGGAAGAGGCCGATGTTGCCGATGTGGTCGTAGTGCAGGTGGCTGATCACGAGGCGCTCGACGGCGGCGCCGTCGACCCCCAGCCGCGCGAACGCCCCCGCCGGTGTCAGTGCCGTGATCCGCCCCATCCGCTCCCAGACCGCGGGATCGAAACCACAGTCGACGACGATCGACGGCGCTCCGGGAGCGTGCAGCGGCTCGAGCAGCCAGAAGTAGTAGCTGAGCATCAGCGGTCCGTCCGGGTCGCCGTAGCTGAACCAGCGGTAGTACGCGTGCTCGAAGGTCATCTCGCGTTCGGCGTAGTGCACCGCGAGCACCCGGTAGCTCGGAGCGCCGGCGCCGCTCATGCCTCAGCGGACTCCTCGAGGACCCGCTCCGCCGTCCGCTGGGCCTCGAGGGCCGCGGGGACGCCGCAGTAGATCGCGGCCTGGAGGAGCGTCTCCTGGATCTCATCGGCGGTGACCCCGTTGCGGAGCGCGCCACGGACATGGATCGCCAGCTCGTGGCTGCGACCGAGCGCGGTCAGCATCGCGATGTTGAGCAGGCTCCGGGTCCGGCGGTCGAGCCCCGGGCGCGACCAGACGGCGCCCCAGCAGTATTCGGTCACGAGCTCCTGCATCGGGCGCGAGAAGGCGCTGGCCTGCGCCAGCGACCGGTCGACGTGTTCGTGGCCGAGCACCTCCCGGCGTGTCTGGAGGCCGATCTCGAGCGTTGTCCTGTCGTTCATGCTGCCTGGCTCTCCCCTCGACCCCCGCCATCGTAGGATTGTCGGACTATATACCCAGCTGACCAAGTTACGAGGCGGGCTCGGCCGGTCGGGGAGGAGAGCACGGCACCGGGGTCGAGTTGACACTCGTGGACGGCCGCGCGGTGACGCGCAGCGGCGATGGCGGCTGGGGTCCGGCCGGCCGCGGGCGAGTGGCTGAAACTTCCCGAGCCCCCCTGGTTGCTCGGGGGGTTGTACCTGGGCGCGCACCCAGCGGCTGCCACGGTCCAACCCCCTCGCCGGACTCGGGGGGTCGGGAAGTTCCGCTCGTCGGAAGGCGCGAAGTCCCCGCCCGTGACCCGCCGATCCCTCAACCGAGACCGGAGGACCGGCACTCTCCCCTGCTCACCGCCGGTCTGCGCGCGACACCGGCCCGAGGGCGCCGGCCACGATCCGCTCAGCGCGGCGCCTGGACGTTTCCGGCCCCGACGCGCGGGAGGCCGAGGTGCTCGCGCGCGACTTCACCGAACGCCCACTCGCGCAGCAGCGTGTTGCGGTGGCTGTTGAGCTGGGACATGTCCCGGTAGAGGCGTTCGAACTGATTGCCGTCGACGGTCGCGCTGGAGCCGGCGGTCCGATAGATCTCGGCCTGGACGACCTCCCAGGTCTGGACGATGACCTCACGCGCGATCGCGCCGATCCGCATGTCCTCGCCGTAGGTGTGCGGGATCCCGTCCTCCGCAGCCCGGCGGCAGGCCTCCATGTGCTGCTCTGTCGCGTTGTAGAGAGCCGCTTCGGCAGTCGCGATCTTGACCAGCGCCGACCCGAACCACCGCTGGTAGGTCGCGTCGCCGCGCCGCGGCACCATCGGCGGCAGCGGCGTCAGCCTGCTGCCGAGCATCTCCTCGTAGAGGTCGAGCGCCTGATAGGCGCCGCCGATGCCGGCCGCCGCGAGCGTCAGCGTGAAGGGAGCCATGGCGCGCCCGGCGTACATCGGGTTTCCGTGCAGCTCGTAGCCCGGGGTGCCGCCGCTGACGTCGAAATCGACCATCAGCGCGTCCTCGATCGCCCAGTGCGCGGGAATCCGTCCGTGGTCGAAGGCGATCGTGTTGGAGCCGGTCCCCTTGAGCCCCATCAGGTTGCCCCAGTCGTCGAGGATCTCGAACTCGCTGCGCGGCGCGACGAACAGGAGCATCCGCTCGGTCGGCCGGCCCTCGCCGTCGGCGATCAGCGCCTGCCCCATGTAGTGCGTCGAGACCGGAATGCCCGAGCAGTAGGCGACACGGCCGGTCAGGTCCCACTCCTCGCCGATTCGCGCCGCTGCCCCGATCGGCGCGGCGACCGCAGCAGCGCGGAAGTCACCGTCGCCGAAGATCTCGTCCTGGGCCCGCTTGGCGAACCAGGAACCGACCTGGAGCGCGTGCGCCGCCGCCAGACCGACGCACCAGCCGGTGTTCAGGCACCCACGCGACAGCTCCTGCACGACCCGCATGTACGTCACCGGGTCGAACTCGTAGCCGCCATAGCGGCGCGGGACGTAGCAGCGGTAGAAGCCGGCGTCGAGACAGGCCCGGTGGATCTCGTCGCTCGGATGGGTGCTGGCCTCGGTCTCGGCCTGCTGGGCCCGCAACAGCGGTCGCAGCGCCGTCGCGCGCGCCACCATCTCGCTCGGCGTCAGCCCGGGTTCGGGAGGCGCCACCGGCGGGGTGGCGCGGCCTGGGGCGGTGACATCTGCGGGCATCGCGTCTCCTTCCTCGCTTCGGGAGCAGCACCCTAGCATCCTACGGCCTGCCCGTCATACAATCCGTGGTAGTCTCTCCACCCTCGCCCGGCGTCGGCACCACGGAGGACAGGTGCATTCGTTCCCACGACCTCAGCAGCATCATCTCACTGCCGAGCGGGTGCCGGTGCAGGGGACCTGCCCTGAGTGTGGCGGTCACGACCTGGCGGAGTACCGCGTGCTCAGCGAGGGCGGCTGGTGGCAGGTCCGCAAGTGCCAGCGCTGCCTGGCGTCGCTGAGCCGCGAGGCGGCGCCCGCGTTCGGGTCCTACCGTCCGCTGGGACTGGAGATCTGAGCGCGATGCTCGGCGTCGACATCGGGGGAACATTCACCGATGTGGTCGCCGTCCGCGACGGGCGGATCACGGTCACGAAGGTGCCCAGTGAACCCGCCGCCCCGGCCGCACCGGTGATCGAGGGCGCGCGCCGGCTCGGCGTGCAGGGCAGCACGGTCTTCAACCACGCGAGCACCGCCGGCCTCAACGCCGTGATCACACGGCGACTTCCCAAGGTCGCGTTCCTGACGACCGACGGGTTTCGCGACATCCTCGTCAAGGGGCGGCTCTGGCGACCGTTCGAGGCGCACACCGATCCGGCGTGGCGGCGATCGTTCAGCGATACGGCCCGGCCGCTGATCCCGCGCTACCTCCGCCGCGGGGTGACCGAGCGCGTCCTCGCAGATGGAAGCGTGATGACGCCACTGGATGAGGATCACGCCCGCCGGCAACTGGCCGTGCTGCGGCGCTGCGAGGTGCAGGGAGTCGCGATCTGCCTGCTCAACTCATACGTGAACAGGAGCCACGAGGAGCGGCTCCGGGAGCTCACGCTCGAGCAGCTCGGGGACGTACCGGTGTCGATCTCCGCGGAGACCTCGCCGCTCGCGAAGGAGTACGCGCGCGCCTCGACGACGGTCATCGACGTGATGATGAAGCTGATGTTCACCGGCTACGCGCAGGACCTCGATGCCCAGCTCATGGAGCTCGGCTTCAGCGGTGATCTCAACTTCGCCGACTGCGCGGCGACGCTGATGCCGTGGCGCGACGCGCTCGAGCAGCCCTTCCGGATCGTGTTCGCCGGTCCTGCGGCCGGCACGATGTCGAGCGCGCGGCTCGGAGCCGCGCTCGGCGAGGAGAACCTCGTCTGCTGCGACGTCGGGGGCACGTCGACCGACGTCTCGCTGGTCGCCGACGGGGAGCCGTTCGTCAACGATACGTTCTCGCTCGAGCACGACCTGATCATCAATGCGCTGTCGACGGAGATCTCGAGCGTCGGCGCCGGCGGCGGCAGCATCGTCTCGATCTCACCCGCCGGCGACGTGCTCGTCGGCCCGGCGAGCGCGGGCGCCGAGCCCGGCCCCGCCTGCTACGGCCGCGGCGGCACCGCGCCGACGATCACCGACGCGTGCCTGCTGATGGGGATCCTCGACGCCGATGGGTTCGCGGGCGGCGAGATGCGCCTCGACGCCAGTCGCGCGCGGGAGGCATTCGCCGCGCTGGACTCGCCGCTGCCCGTCGGCGACCGGATCGCCTACGCCTACCGGATCGCCGTCCAGAACATCGCCGAGGAGATCACCAACGTCGCGATCCGGCACGGCGTCGACCTGCGCGATTTCACGCTGCTGGCGTACGGCGCGGCCGGGCCGATGCTCCTGCCGGCGGCGCTCGCGGAGCTGCACGCGAGGCGGGTGCTGATCCCGCCGCACCCGGGCCTGTTCTCGGCGCTCGGACTGCTCGCAACCGACCTCGTGTACTACGAGAGCCGGAGCGCCTACATGCTCCTCACCCCAGACAGCGCACCCCGGATCGCCGAGATGTTCGAGGGGATGGAGGCCAGCCTGCGCGACCGGATCCCAGCCGGCGTGGACGACGTCGTGATCCGCCGGACCTTCGACGGCCGGCTGCTCGGGCAGAGCTGGGAGACGCCGCTGATCGACCTGCCCGAGGGGCCCGTCGGAGCCGACACCGTCCCCGCGATGATCGAGCGCTTCCACGACGCCTACGAGCGCCGCTACGGCAATCGCTTCCCGATCATGCCCGTGCAGGGTGTCACCTACCGCGTGCAGCTGATCGTCCCGATCGACAAGGTGCAGTACGAGCGCGTGCCGGAGGCTGCGGGCGCCCGTCCGCAGCCGACGCGCACGGTGCAGCTGCGCCACCTCGAGCCCGAGCCGTTCGAGGCGCCCGAGTACGACCGCGCCGCGCTTGCGGCGGGCGCGAGGATCACGGGCCCGGCAGTGATCCGCGAGGGCCTGTCGACGACGTTCGTCTGCCGCGGGCAGCGAGCGACGATCGGGCGCCTGGGCGAGATCGCGATCGAACCCGTCGACGGTCGTTAGCGAAGGGTTGATTCCGATCGCGACGTCCACAAGCGCCCGCTCCCCGCAGATCCGCGACCTGCCGACCCCGGAGTTCGAGTCGCGCTACAACTGCGACCGCTTCACCGCGACGGTGCTCGCCAACCGCTACAGGTACATCGTCGAGCACGTCTGCGGCCGGCTGCTGACCGCGGCCTTCTCGCCGATCCTGCGCGACTTCTACGACTTCGCGGGGACCCTCGCCGGACCGCCCGCGGACAACTATCCGACGCCGGCGATGAGCAACAGCATCGTGCTGTTCACCGGGACGATGACCGACTCGGTCCGCAACACGGTCGAGGAGTACGGGCCGGAGCGCCTGCGCCCCGGGGATGTGGTCGTCGCCAACGACCCCTACCGGACGGGCACCCACGTCAACGACCTCCTGTTCTGCCGCCCGGTCTTCCACGCGGGCGCGCTGATCGGCTTCATCAACCTGAAGGCCCATCAGCTCGACATGGGCGGCATGATCCCCGGCGGCTTCAGCCTGATGAAGCACAACGTCTACGAGACGGGTCTCGTGATCTCGCCGCGCGCGCTGTACCGCGGCGGCGAGCCCGTGCGCGAGACGTGGAGCATGATCTTCGACAACGTCCGCTTCGGCGAGATCCTGTTCCCGGACATGCAGACGGTCTGCGCCGGCCTCGCGCTCGGCGATCGGCTGCTGAACGACACGGTCGGGCGCTATGGAGCCGGTGCGGTGCTCGGCGCGATGCGCTACGTCTGCGACGCGGCCGCCGAGCGGATGGAGCTGGCGCTGGAGTCGATCCCCGACGGCGAGTGGGAGGGTGAGGACGCGGCCGACTGCGACGGGGTCGACGACACCGAGGAGTACCGCGTCCACGTCAAGGTGACGAAGCGCGGCAAGCGAGCCGAAATCGACTTCAGCGGGACTTCTCGGCAGGCACGGACGTGCATCAACGCGACTTCCCTCGACGTCAAGTCGACGGTTGGGGTTGCGTTCAAATACTTATTCGATCCGCGGACGCCCTTCAGCTCGGGCACGTGGCGCTCGCTCGACGTCGTCCTCCCCGAGGGGACGGTGATCAGCGCGCGCCCGCCGGACGGCGCCGTGTTCCTGTACTACGAGATGAGCCAGGTGATGCTCGGCGCGTTGCTGCGCGCGCTGGCACCGGCCGTGGGTCGGGGAGCGATCGCCGGAGATCGCGGCACGACCGACATCCACTGTGCCAGCGGCGCGCGCCCGAACGGCGTCCCGTGGGTGTCCGCGGCGCAGCTCGGCGGCGAGCTGGGGCCGTTCGGGGGGACCGAGCACGGCGACGGCGAGACCTGGATGCTGTCCTACCAGGCGAACGGTGTCGCCGGGGCCGTCGAGGCGATCGAAGCTGACGTGCCAGCCGTCGTGCTGCGCGAGGAGCCGGTCCCCGACTCGGGCGGACCGGGCACCAATCGCGGTGGTCTGGCGGTACTGCGCGACTCGCTGTGGCTCGAGGCCGCCGAGCACAATCTGATGTCGCTGCATTACAAGCGTCCGGCGGGCTTCGGGGTCGGCGGCGGCGGGGACGGGGCGAACGGGGGCGTGTGGGTGTGGCCGCCGGACGGGCCGGCACCCGCGCTCCCGGCGACCGGCCCAGACGCCTACCGGACGGCGACGCGGCTCGCGGGCCGCCTGAACCCCGAAACCGGCGCTCCCGATCCGGCCGGGGAGTTCCACTATCCCTACCGGCAGCCGAGCTGGCACACCGATCCACTCGCGGTGCTGCGCTACATCAACCGCGGCGGGGGAGGCTGGGGCGAGCCGCTGCTGCGCGATCCGCACCGCGTTCTGATCGACGTCCGCGACGGCTATGTGACGATCGCCGGGGCAGCCCGTGACTACGGCGTCGTCGTGCTCGGCGACCCCGACGAGGATCCCGAGGGGCTGCAGATCGATGCCGAGGCGACGGCCGCGCTGCGAGCTCGTCCCGGCGATGACGGGAACGCCCGGTGAGCTCGGGCGACTCCGCAGATCAGGTTGCGCCGGTCTCGATGCGGGTCGGGCGGGTCGCCGCGCCCCTGCGCGAGCAGGTGCTCGATATTCTGCGCCAGGCGATTCTCGACTTCCGGCTGAAGCCGGGGCAGCGCCTGATCGAGCGCGAGCTGATCGAGCAGACCGGCGTGTCCCGCACGACGATCCGCGAGGTGCTGCGCCAACTCGCCGCCGAGGGCCTGGTCACGACGATCCCCCAGAGGGGCGCGATCGTGGTCGTCCCGTCGGCCCAGGAGGCCGCCGATCTCTACGAGGTCAGAGCCGCACTCGAAGCCCTCGCCGGGCGGCGCTTCGTGCGTCACGCCTCCGGCGAACAGGTCAAGGCGCTGCGCAAGTGCTTCCGAGAGCTCGAGCGCCTCGCCAAGCGACGCGAGCCTGACACGCAAGCGCTGTTGACGGCGAAGGACGACTTCTACGACGTGCTGCTCGCGGGGGCCGGCAACCAGGCGATCCGCGACACGCTCGACGGCCTGCGGGCCCGCGTCCGCTTCATGCGGGCGACCTCGCTCTCGCAACCGGGCCGGCTCCCCGGAACGGTCGCCGAGATCGGTGCGATCGTCGCGGCCGCCGAGGCCCGCGACGAGAACGCGATGGCGGCGGCCTGCGAGCACCACGTCAATCAGGCGGCCCGCAGCGGCCTGAGTGGCCTGATCGAGCTCGACAAGAGCGCCGCAGCCGTGCTCGAGACGATCGGGAACTGACGGCGGTCGCTGAGCGGCGCCGCCGCTTTGCGACCGCCCCGAATCCTGCCGTCAGCCGACCATCGTCTCCACGGTGTTCAGGTGCTCGAGCTGGGAGATCTCGCCGCGGCGATCCTCCCAATGGGGCGGGATGCACATGTGGGTCCCGAGCTCGGAGACCTTCTCGTCGATCAGGAAACCCTGCTCGTGCGACCACGCGAGCTCGACCAGCAGACCGCCGGGGCTGCGGCAGTACATCGAGAAGAAGTAACCGCGGTCCTTGGCCTCCGAGACGTCGGTGAAACCGAGCCCGACGATCCAGTCCTTGACCTCCTGCTGGTTCTCGGCGGAGATCACGTCGAACGCGTGGTGGTGGATCGTGCCCTCGCCGAAATGCCACGTCCCCTGCGGGAGGTTCGGCTCCTCGACGAGCTCCAGATAGCGGCCGTAGCCGTCATCGGTCCCGATCCGGTACTGGTGGTTGGGCCCTTCGGAGGCGACGAGTTCGCCGCGCATGCCCTGGACGATGAAGAAGTCCATCTCCCCCACCTCACGGACCGAGGTGGTCGTGCCGGCTGCGCCCCGAATCCCGTGCTCGCCGGGCACGCCGCCCTGCTCGTACGGGACGCGCCCGTCATCCTCGGGATCGCCGACCATCTGGTACGGGATCCCGCACGGGTGTTCGAAGGCGAGCCGGTCGGTGCCGAACAGCGACAGCTCCTGAACGGCGATTCCGGCGGCGCGCAGCCGGTCGGCCCAGTAGCCGATCGAGGCGGCCGGGACCGTCAGATTGAGCGACCGTGCCGCATTGGTCCCGCGCTTGCCGACCCATCCGGCCTGGTGGTAGGGGAAGGCTGTCAACAGCGTCGAGCCGTCGCCGTGCTCGTTGCCGTAATACAGGTGATAGATCGGAATCTCGCCGTCGAACAGCACGGTCTTCTTGACGCTCTTGAGGCCGAGCGTCCGCACATGGAAGTCGTAGTCCTCCTGCGCTCCCCCGACGCAGAACGTCAGGTGATGCGTCCCTCTGATCACGCCCGTCTTCGGCACCGCTCTCCTCCTGTCTTGTCAAGTGGCGATTGACGAGTTGAAGTCTGGGTTGACAAGCGCTGATCTTTGCAGCGCCGGCTCCGGCAATCAACCACCTTTCATCAGCGCCAGGTGCCGATTGCTATACCTGGCCGATGATCACCCATACGGTGCTGTTCCGCCTCAAGCGTCCGGTCTCCCCCGAGGAACGGCGGCTGTTCGTCCAGGCGATGCGCGAGTTCGCCACGGATCCGCCGTGCGCGGCGGGTCGCGCCGAGGTTCGGGACAGCCTCGGTCTGCGGGGCGACTCGCCGCGGACGGCCGACGTGCTGATCGAGGTCCCGTTCGAGACTCCCGAGGCGTTCCACGAATACCTCGCGCACGAACGCCACCAGGCGCTCGTCGCGGATGTGCTCGAGCCGAGCTGCGAGGGCTGGTGGTCGGTTCAGGCTGAGACCTGAGCCGAACCAGCATCAGCTCGCGGACCAGCGTCCGGCCGTGATCACGGCCGCAGTTCGCGGACCAGCGCCGGGCCGTGGTCAGGGCCCCGCGCTCGCCGCTGCCGCCCCCGCGACCATCGCCTCGAGTTTCGCGTAGGCCGTCGCCCTCGACAGGTACTTCATGCCGCAATCGGGAGCGGCGACGAGCATGTCAGCGGTTGTGTGCGCGAGCGCGCCCCGCAGCCGGTCGGCGATCGCCTCCGGGGTCTCGACCGCGTCGCCGTCGAGCGCGACCACGCCGAGGATCACCGTCTTGCCGGGCAGCTGCGCGACGATCGACGGGTCGATCCGAGGCTGCGCGGATTCGATCGAGACCTGCGCGACCGGGCAGCGGGCGAGCTCGGGCAGGAACGCGTAGGCAGGCGGACGGTCGGCCACGAACGCGGCATACCCGAAGCAGACGTGCAGCGCGGTCGTTCCCCGGACGCCATCGAGAGCCCGCTCGAGGGCCGCGAGCGCAAATCGTCGCGCCGCCTCGGGCCGCGCCTCGAGCCACGGCTCGTCGAGCTGCACGATGTCGGCGCCGGCGGCGAACAGGTCGACCAGCTCCTCGCGCACGGCATCTGCGTACGCGAACGCGAGCTCCTCCTCATGCTCGTAGAACTCGTTGGCGACCTGCTGCGACATCGTGAACGGACCCGGAAGCGTCACCTTCACCTGCCGGTCGGTGTTCGCCCGCAGGAACGTGAGCTCCTCGACGTGGACCGGATGGCGCCTGGAGATCGGCCCGACGACTCGGGGCACGAGCGCCGGCGTTCCGGCGCGGCTCGCGATCGTCGCCGGATTGTCGAGGTCGAGCCCGTCGAGCGCGGTGGCGAACTGGTTGGAGTAGCTCTCACGGCGAATCTCGCCGTCGGTGACGATGTCGAGGCCCGCTCGCTCCTGGTCACGGATCGCCAGGATCACGGCGTCGTCCTGCGCGGCGCGCAGCCACTCAAGATCGACCCGCCAGAGCTCGCGGGCGCGCACCCGCGGTGGCAGGCGAGCACCGAGCGCCCCGCGATCGATCAGCCAGTCGGGTTGGGGATAGGAGCCGACGAGGCTCGTCTTGATCCGTGAAGTAGTCGTTGACACGCCACGTAGCCTACGCGGCGCCGAGCCAGAACCGTCAGGCGTCGACTTCGGCGACGGGTGGCGCCGGGACGGCCGGGATCTCCGAGACCGCGACCACGGCGAAGTCACGCAGCGCCGTCGGCGGCCGGCGACGCCGTCCCTTGAGGCTCGCGTGCCGGGTCGGAAACCACGCGATCAGGCCGCCGAGTCCCGGCACCCAGATCGAGATCGCGTGGTAGACGAGCACCGCGCCGATCGAGGCCGCCGGCTTCATCCCGTACAGGACGAGTGACGCGGCCAGGCCGGAATCGAGCACGCCCAGCCCGGCCGGCATCGGCACGATCGTCGCGAGGTAGCCGATGCAGTAGCCGATGATCAGCGCGGGCACGCCGATCGGGTGTCCGGTCGCGTGGCAGGCCGCCAGCAGCGCCCCCATGTCGAGCAGCAGGAAGCCGGCGCCGCCGAGCAGCCGCCAGTGCCCGCTGCGGGCGGCGGCGAAGGCGCCATCGAGCGCGATCGCGAGCCCGCGCAGAGCCGCCGGGGAGCGCCGCCCGAGCCGGCGCGAGAGCGCGCTCAGCATCCAGGCCGCGCCGAGCACCGCGACGGAGACGACGATCGGCCCCGTCACGTGGAGGAAATCGTGCGGCCCTCCGGGAAGGCCGAACGCCAGGAACACCGCCGCTGCGCCGTTGACGAAGAAGCCGAACAGGGTCAGCAGGCAGAGCAGCGCTCCACAGCGCGCGAACAGCCGGCCCGCGGGCAGGTTGTGGCCGCGCAGCAGCCAGCCCGTCGCCGCCGCCGAGGAGATGTTGCCGCCCGGGAGCACAGCGCCGGCCCCCATCGAGATCCACGCCACCTGCCGGCTGACGCCCGCCGACGGCTCCGGGAAGAAGCGCCGGAAGATCACCGGATAGCAGAGGCACGAGGCCAGCTCGAAGCCGATCGCCGCGAGGACCCAAGGAAGTCGCATCTGCGTGATCTGGTCGATCACCGTGTCGGGCGGGGCGACCCACAGCAGCGCAGCGAACGCGCCGATTCCGATCACCACGGTGATCAGCGACCGCACGGTCTTGGGCACCCGCATCCGCGGCATGGCAGCGGTCCGCGCCCCGCTCAGCGGAAGATCGCAGGCGGGATCGGGCTCGGGAGCGTCGATGCCGATCATCGGAGACATGTTGTCGGACGGTACGGTGCCCGCCCATCGCGGGCGCGAAGACCAGTACCTTGCGGAGCCCGGCCCCAGCTCATCCGCGGTCCAGCAGACGCTCGGTGACCGGGTCGGGCTCACCGTCGAAGAAGACCTCGAGTACGCGCGTGAACAGCGCCTCGGTCGGGTCGGCCCGGGCGAAGAGCGTCATCGACGAACGGAGCTTGAGCGCATCGACGTCACCGAGCAGTTGCCGAGCGGGCATCGACTGGTGCACGAGCAGAGCCTCCGCGCTTGCACGCAGGCGCGGGCCGAGCACCGGGTGGAGCAGGTAGGCCCTCGCCTCCGGCAGCGAAGCGATCGCGAAGTGGCGGGAGGTCGCGCTGTGGCCGAGTCCGGACAACTGCGGGAAGACGAACCAGATCCAGTGACCGCGCTTGCCGCCCGCGCGCAACTCGGCCAGCGCGGACTCGTGGACGGCGCCCGCATCCTGTGCAGCGACGAAGCGTCCGAGATCGTGCGGGTCACCCGCGGCCACCTCGGTCACGAGGAGATGCCCACGATCGGGCGCGCGCGAGCGGCCACCGCGAACGTCGGCGCGTTCCCGTAGGCCAGGACCTGGCCGGCGCTGTCGAGCACCCAGTACCCGGCGCCGCCCGGGGTCGGCGTGATGCCGACCACGCCGACCCCGGCGAGGCCGGACGTGAGCGGGGAGCCGAACGCCGTCGCGCCGCCGGCGCCGACGATGTCGCCCGCAGCCGTGAACACCCAGACTCCGCCCCCGGGAGCCGGGACGATGCCGCGGACCGGGCCCTGCGCCGCGACTGCGGCGATCTGGGGGGCGTTGCCAAAGGCATAGATCCGCCCGCTCGCGTCGATCAGCCAGTACCCGCGCCCGTTGCGCGTGGAGGCCATGCCGACGATCGGTGCCTGGCGCTCGTGCAGGGCCGAGCCGTACCATGGCGCGCCGGCAATGCTGAAGACATTGCCCGCGGCGGTGTAGAGCCAGGCGCCGCGGAACGATCCGGCGATCCCGATGATCGGGTGACCGTAGCGTCCCGCAGCGACGGACCGGGCGTTGCCGTAGGCGAAGACCCGGCCGGCCGCGTCGACGAGCCAGTAGCCGCGCCGCGTCGGGGTCGGAGCCATCCCCGTAAAGGAGGTGACCTGAGCGCGGACGGCCGATCCGAACCAGCTGGCACCGGGACTCTGGGCCACGTTGCCCGACGACGACAGCAGCCAGTAGCCGGACGCCGGGGTGGAGCGGACGGCGCCCGTCGCAGCCGACAGCGTGGGCGCGCCCACGCCGCCCGAGTTCGCGGCGGTCTCGAGCACCCGGATCTGCTCGCCGACGTTCGCGGCCACGACCGTGTAGGTGGAAGCGGTCGCCCCGGCGATCGGGAGACACGCGCCGGCGGCGAGACCGCACGCCTCCCACTGGTCGCTGTAGCTGGTCGGGCTGCCGGACCAGGCTGCGTGGGCCTCGGTCAGCGTCTGGCCGAGCAGCGCGGCACCTGTGATCGTCGGAGCCGTCGTCGCCGCGGGAGGCGCCTGCGCGACCGTTGCGACGGCCGGTGCGCTGCCCGCTGTGCCGCCGGTGGAGCCGGCGGGTGAGCCGCTGCCCGCCGCCGTACCCGCGGCTGCCGTCGCCGCCCCGACCTCGTCCTGATCGACGTTGATCGTGACCCCGCCGTACGTCTGGTCGGCGGCGCCGAGGTACTGGTGGAGGCGCTGGCCGACCCAATCGCCGGCCGGCACCGCCGGGTCCGACGTCGTCGGCGAGCCGTTCCAGTTGGCGTTCCACAGCTCATCGGGCTCGGTGTAGCCCGTCCCGACCTGGGCGACGAGGTCGGCGACGCCGGAGTCATCGCTCGAGTAGACGCCGGACAGATACCCGTCAGCGTGCAGCTGGGCCGTCCACGCCGCGAGGAACGCGAGCACGGTCGGAGACGCCGACGCGCTCCGCTGGTAGGCCTCCATGTCGAAGTAGATCGGGTTGCCCGAGCCGATCCCCAGCGACTGAGCCTGCGCGACGGCGTCGACCGCAGCGGCCGTCCCATCGGCGGCCGCGCCGGCCGGCGCGATCGCCGCGCAGCCACACGAGTTGCCCGGCGCCTGGAGGCCGACGTACAGCGGCAGCAGGTGCCATCCGGCGGCCGACGCCGCGCTGACCCAGGCGGCGGTCAGGTTCGGCTGGGCGCAGGCGGCGTTCGCGCCGCCGATGTAGACGCCGACGGCTCCGAACGGCGAGGTCGACCAGGCCGCCAGCGCGGCCAGGCTCGGGGCCGAGCAGGCGTCGAACCCCGCGCCCGAGAAGACCCCACCCGGCGTCGCCGGCGCGAGCGGGGAGGCGACCGCGGCCCGCTCGCTCGCCGAGCGGCGGCGCGGCACGGAGCGGCGCAGCAGTCCGATTGCCGGTCGCGGCGTGGCCCGCGCCAGGCGCGCGTAGGGCGCGAGCGACGCCACCCCGAGGGCTCGGCGGATCACGGCGGGGCGGGCACCCCAGGTCGCGGTCACGACGACCCCGGCGGCGCGGTCGACGACGCGGGCCTCCGCCCCGGCGTCGATGCCGCTGGGCGGGCTCGCTCCGAGCGGCTCGACGAGGATCGCCTCGGTGCGACCGGCGGCGGCGGGCGGGCACAACTGCGCGTCGCCGGGCTCCCCGAGGTAGACCGCGTGGCGGTTGAAGCGGACGCACTCCGACGAGCGCGCGGAGACCCGGTACACCGGCCAGGCGGCCGGGATCCTCAGCCGGTAGCCGCGGTAGACGACGGACTTGAGCGCCTGCGGGAGCGCGGCCCTCGCCTCACCCGCTCCAGACAGCACGGCGAGGACGAGGGCAAGCGCCAGCAGCGCCGCGCGCGCGGAGCGCGGGCGCAGGCCGGCGTGGACTGATGATCGGAATCGGGGCATGCCAGGCATCAGCCGAGAGTTCGACTGAAGTTCACCGCACTGGAGGATCTCGTTCACGGTGAGACACATCTCCCAGGCGCAAGTTTCTGCGCCGGCAGACCGCGTGTTCGAGCGCTAACCGGAAGCTGCGCCGATCAGGCCGGCGCGACCTCGACGCCCCGCCAGAACGCGACATAGCCGCGGATCGGCGCCGCGGCCGCCTTGGGCTCGGGGTAGTACCAGGCGGCTCCGGGGTTCGTGTCGCCGTCGATCCTGACGTCGTAGTAGCTCGCGGTGCCCTTCCACGGGCAGACCGTGTGCTGGCTCGACTCGGCGAACAGCTCTCGGCTGATCGCGTCCGGCGGGAAGTAGTGGTTGCCCTCGACAAGAATCGTGTGGTCGCTGTCGGCGAGCACCTGCCCCTTCCAGGTCGCCTTGACGTGCAGGTCCGAGGGGGTCACGGGTGGGGTCATGCGTTTCCTCCGATGGGATCGCTGCGTGATCAGCAGCGGCCGGCCGGCGCTCGCAGGCGCCGGCCGATCCTGTTGAACTCAGCTTCGAGGGTATCGCTCCGGACCCGCTCACCTGACCGCCGAGGCGAGGTCGTAGACGGTCTCACCTCCGATCGTCACCGACCGGAAGTGCGACTCCACCCACGACGCGATCGCGCTTGACGATCCCTGGCCGCCCGGGCCGCCGCCGTTGCCGGCGATGTAGTAGTGAATCTCGCCGGCCTTCACGTAGCGCTCGAACTGGGCCAGGGTCAGCTCGCCGCCGTTGCCGTTGAAGCCGCCGATCGCCATCACGGGCAGGCCGCCCGTCGCGAGCTCGATGCTCGCGGCGTTCTCCGAGCCCGAGGTTGCCGCGACCCAGCGGTAGTGGCTCGAGTCGCGCGCAAGCGCCGTCTTCAGGGCGCTGCTGACGCTGGAGCCAGCCTGAGCGCCACCACCAGCGGCGCCGGCGAACCCACGCCCGGACCCGCCCGTCGGAGCGCCGGGCGGCGCCGAACCCGACCCCGAGCCGAGGCGCGAGCGCGAGCCGGCGCCCGGGCCAGAGCCAGAGCCAGAGCCAGAGCCAGAGCCGAAGAGGCTGCTGACGGGCCCGCTCGAGCCACGTGTCTCCGACCCGCCCGGGAAGCCCCGTGAACCGGTGCTCGACCCACCTGGCACACCGCCCGAGGCGCTGAACGACCGCTGGCCCCCGCCGAAACCGCCGCCGGCCGCCGGTCCCGCGGACGGCACCGAACCGGTGTGCGCCGTCGAGATCGTCTGCGCCGCGTAGGCGGCCGGCCCGGCGAGCATGGCCACGGCGCCGAGCGCCGCGGCGCCGCCGAGCAGACGGCGGCGCACCTGTCCGCGCGCCGACGCTGCCAGCAGACCTGCCGCCGAGAGGCCTCCGCAGGTCAGCACCAGCGGCCGCAGCCAGGGCTCCCAGGTGCCGTCACGCCCGAGGAGCAGGTCCGCCCAGATCGCGGTCCCGAGAACGGCGACGGCGGCGACCGCGCGGGCCGGGAGGCTCGCCCGCCGTTCCCACAGGAGCGCACCGCCGATCGCGACGAGCGCGCCGATCGCAGGGACGAGCGCAACCGTGTAGTAGGTGTGGATGACTCCCTGCCCGAGGCTGAAGACGGCCGCCGTCACGAGCAACCACCCGCCCCACAGGATCAGGCCGGCCCGCCGGCGATCGGTGCGCGGCGCCCGCCGCGTCACCCAGAGCCCCAGCCCAAGCGCGATCAGAGCGGCCGGGAGCAGCCACGAAGCCTGGGCGCCCATCAGATCGTTGAAGAGGCGCAGAAGCCCGGTCGAGCCGCTGAAATTGCCTCCGGCGCCGCCTCCGCCGCCCGCGCCGCTGCTCGCGAACACGCGCTCGAGGCCGTTGTAGCCGAAGATCAGATTGAGGATGCTGTTATCCGGCGAGCCGTCGATGAACGGGCGCGAGCCCGCCGGCCAGAGCTCGACGAGGGTGACCCACCAGCCCGCCGACACGACGAGCGCAAGCCCGCCGGCGAGCAGCCCGGTGACGCGGCGGCGAAGCGGCGCCGGCGCCGCCACGAGGTAGACCAGCGAGAATGCCGGCAGCACCAGGAACGCCTGCAGCATCTTCGTCAGGAAGGCGAAGCCGAGCAGGGCGCCGCAGCCGACGAGCCAGCGCGTGCCGGCGTGCTCGAGCGCCCGGGTGAGGCAGTAAGCGGCAGCGACCATCAGCAGCACGAGCAGCGCGTCCGGGTTGTTGAAGCGGAACATCAGCGCCGCCACCGGCGCGGTCGCGAGGATCGCGCCGGCAGCAAGGCCGGCGCCTGAGCCGAACCAGCGCCGCACCGCCGCGTACAGGAGCCAGACCGAGCCGACGCCGGCGAGCGCCTCGGGGACGAGCATGCTCCAGCTGCTGAAGCCGAAGATCCGGCCCGACAGCTCCATCACCCACAACGACGCGGGCGGTTTGTCGACGGTGATGAAGTTGGATGAGTCGATCGAGCCGAACAGGAACGCCTTCCAGCTCTTCGTGCCGGCCTGTACCGCAGCCGCGTAGAAGCTGTTGGCGTAGCCCGACTCGGAGAGATTCCAGAGATAGGCGACGGCGGTCAGCAGGAGGAGGGCCGCGAGGCCGGCACGGGCCGGTGTGATCCGCGGCAGGCGCCGCTGCGCAGCGGCAGCGGGAGGCGTCGGCGACGAGCCCACACGGGCCGCCCGACGGTCAATGGGGCTGGTGATGACGGACATGGCAGGAGCCTCGCGCCCACGGATAAGCGGACCGGCTGACTGCCGTAAGAGCACCGTAGGGATGCTCGAGCGGGCCGCGCGCGGGCGGGATCCGAGGCGCCGCCCGCGCGTAGGCACACGACGGTGGTCCGCGCAGTTGCCGATAATGGCTCAAGGCTCCTACCCGACTCTCGACCCCTTCTCCAGCCAATGACCACCGTTTCCCCATCGGCGCCGCCGAAAGCCCCACCCCGGCCACCGCTCGGCACGACGTCGCGGCGCGATCGCTGGTGGCACGCGCCGGTTGCGACCGTCGTCGTCCTGACGATCTTCGGGATCTACTCGATCGTCGTCGCAGCGATGAACACCGACTACGAGATCACGAAGGATGGCGCTCACCTGCTGTCGCCGTTCTACTCACCTGACCTGCGCACGCTGTTCGGCCTCCACATCGCCTTCACGTACGCGTTCTTCGTGATCTGGGTCCCGCTCGGCCTGCGGGCCTCGTGCTACTACTACCGCAAGGCGTACTACCGCTCGTACTTCATGGCGCCGCCGGGCTGCGCCGTCGCCGGCCGGCCGCAGGCGGTCGGTAAGTACAAGGGTGAGACCAGGCTGCCGTTCATCCTCAACAACGTCCACCGCGTGTTCTTCTACTTCGCGGTGCTCGTCGTCGGATTCCTCACCTACGACGCGATCCACTCGCTCTTCTACACGACGAGCACCGGGACCAAGTTCGGGATCAGCCTCGGGAGCGTGATCATGTTCGCCAACGTCGTGCTGCTGTCGGCGTTCACGTTCGGCTGCAACTCGTTCCGCCACCTGATCGGCGGCAGGCTCGACTGCTTCACGTGTACGGCGAGCGCCCGGGCGCGACACAAGGCCTGGCAGAAGGTCTCGATCCTCAACGGCCGCCACCAGTTCTACGCCTGGATCAGCATGGGCAGCGTCTGGCTCACGGACCTGTACATCCGGCTGTCGAGCGCCGGCGTGTTCACCGACCCCCACCACATCTTCTGATGGCGATCGAACGGCACGACTACGACGTGATCGTGATCGGCACCGGCGGCTCGGGGCTGCGGGCGGCGATCGCCGCCGCGGAGGCAGGCGCACGGACCGCGGTGATCTGCAAGTGCCTGCTCGGCAAGGCCCATACGGTCATGGCCGAGGGCGGCGTCGCGGCGTCGCTCGGCAACGTCCAGCCGGAGGACGGCTGGGAGACCCACTTCCAGGACACGATGTTCGGCGGCAAGTACCTGAACAACTGGCACATGGCGGAATTGCACGCCAAGGAGGCTCCCGATCGCGTCCGCGAACTGGAGCAGTGGGGCGCCGTGTTCGACCGCACGCCCGAGCACAAGATGTCGCAGCGGGCGTTCGGCGGCCATACGTATAAGCGGCTCGTCCACATCGGAGACCGCACCGGCCTCGAGATGATCCGCACCCTTCAGGACAAGACGGTGCACAGCGGCGTCGACGTGTTCATGGAAACGATCATCACCCGCGTGATCAAGGACGACGCGCAGGTGGTCGGCGTGTTCGGCTACCGCTACGCGACCGGCGAGTTCCTCGCCTTCTCCTGCAAGACCCTGGTGCTCGCGACCGGCGGCGCCGGGCGGATCTTCCGGGTGACCTCCAACTCGCAGGATTGCACGGGTGACGGCCAGGCGCTCGCCTACGAGGCCGGCGCGGAGCTCGTCGACATGGAGTTCGTCCAGTTCCACCCGACCGGGATGGTGTGGCCGCCGGGGGTCGTCGGCCTGCTCGTCACCGAAGCGGTGCGCGGCGAAGGGGGTCTGTTGCGCAACTCGCAGGGCGAGCGGTTCATGGAGCGCTACGACCCGAAGC
Organism: uncultured Solirubrobacterales bacterium; assembly: GCA_963705995.1. GTDB lineage: Bacteria > Actinomycetota > Thermoleophilia > Solirubrobacterales > Solirubrobacteraceae > Palsa-465. Next base: position 555 of record CAVPLN010000029.1, on the reverse strand, counting down.
GGATGGAGCTCTCGACCCGCGACGTGGTCGCGCGCTCGATCTACACCGAGGTCAAGGAGGGGCGCGGGTCACCGCACGGCGGGGTCTTCCTCGACGTCTCCCATCTGGACTCCGAGTACGTCAAGAAGAAGCTGCCGAGCATGTACGACCAGTTCTACGAGCTCGCCGGTGTCGACATCACGAAGGCGCCGATGGAGGTCGGGCCGACGTGCCACTACTTCATGGGCGGGATCAAAGTCGACGGCGAGACCGGTGAGACGATCGTCCCGGGCCTGTTCGCGACCGGAGAGGCCTCGGGCGGGATGAACGGCGCCAACCGCCTCGGCGGCAACTCGCTGTCGGATCTGCTCGTGTTCGGCAGGCGGGCCGGCATCAGTGCCGCCGAATACGCGAACGCGGCGGCGGCGCCGAGCCTCCCGGAGGACGAGCTGGCCGCGGCGATGGCCGAGGATGGCGGTCATCTGAGCGGCGGCGGCACAGAGGATCCGTACAAGCTCCATCGCGAGCTGCAGACGGTGATGGGCGAGGGCGTCGGGATCTTCCGCAACGAAGAGG
>CAVPLN010000028.1:0-64503 GCA_963705995.1 uncultured Solirubrobacterales bacterium | reverse complement strand
GCGGAGAGACTGAGTGCCTTATATTGTCGTTGCCGCCGCTGATCGACGCGATCCGTCCTGCGGCGACGTTATGCGCACCGCCGGTGATCGACGCGAACGGACCACTGATCCGGTTCCCGGTGCCAGCGACAATCCCGCCGTAGCTCGTGAACGACTGATGGCCCCCGAGGACAAGGTTATGCGAGCCCGTCTGCGTCCCGGGCGATTCGTCGTACCCAACGATCAGATTCCCCACCCCGTTCGCCGAGGCGGTCTTGCCCGTCCCGTTCACGATCTGGACGTTCACGCCGCTGATCCGCAACGTCCGCCCGCCAGCCACCCGCGACACGCCCGCCAGCAGACGGCGCAGCGACGCGACCTGCTTCGTCAAGGCCGCGACCTGAGCGCTCGACCCCCCCGACGACGGGGACGCCGCGAACGCCGCCCCACCCGCCGCCACGAACAGCGCGACAAACGAGACCACCAACGCCGGCGATAACCGCAAACGCAGCACACGATGCATCACACACCTCCAAAGGGCCTCCGGTCACCCGGCTCCCCACCGACCCTAACCCACATCAATCGCTCACAGGGCGATAACCGCGAAACACGAGCGATGCCGGCGGCGACCACTGCCGGCTTGTCGCCGATACCGACACGCTGGCGACACACCTGCTCTTCCGATCACGACGGCAGAAGCAGCCACCAACGATCAAGCGAAGCACCTCGCCGAAATGCCGCTGGATCAGGGATCTGCGCGGGTGGCTGCTTTATGGGGTTGGGGCGTGAAAGCGGGCTTACTCGGGCTGCGACGGCTGGACGGGACGGTGGCTCGGCGGGACGATCTCTTCCATGGGTCCGGGTGGTCCGGATCGAGGATCGCTCCTTCAAAGGAGGAGGTCATGTCAGACATGGTCCTGATCGACGCGGTCGGACGGCGACGCTCGAAGGTGACGCTGCCCGGCTACCTCGCCGGCCGCGCGCCCCACAACAAGGGGATGAGATATCCCGCCGATCCGCCGCGGGTTGAGGAGATCATCGCGGTCATGCGCCAGGCCGGGGAGGACCGCCACGGCCTACGCGTCCGGGCGGTGATCGCGGTGCTATGGCGCGGAGGGCTTCGGATCTCCGAGGCATTGGCGCTGAGCGAGACGGACGTCGACCCGAGACGCGGATCAATTCTGATCCGTCATGGGAAGGGTGATCGGCGCCGCGAGGTGGGGATGGATGATTGGCGGTTTGAGCATTTGAACCGCTGGGCTGAGCAGCGTGTCGAGCTCCCGGTCGGGCCGCTGTTCTGCATCATTGACGGCCCGACCCGCGGCCGGGCATGGCCGGCGACCGCCGTCCGTCGAGAGCTCCGCAACCTCGCCGCCCAGGCTGGTGTCCGGCGCCGCTTTGCCCCGCATCAGTTGAGGCATGGGCACGCTGTCGAGCTCGCCCGGGAGGGGGTGCCGGTCAACATCATCCAGCGCCAGCTCGGGCACAGCGACCTCGGGACGACCAGCACGTACTTGCAGGGGATCGATCCGAGCGAGATTGTCAACGCGGTCCATTCGCGCCGACCGCCGATGATGCCGGCCAGCGCAGCCCTCGGTCAATGAGCGACCGGGCGCCGTGCTCAACCGGGCGCGGCGCCCGAGGCTCGTGGCCGCTTCTGGCGGCGGACCGGCGAAAGCGGGCACCTCCCAGCACGACTGCGCGAGCGGCGAAGAAGCGACCTCGCCGGGGGAGCGGAGGTGCCCATTTTCGCTTTGTGCGTGCCAGCCGACGCGGCCGCGGTCAGCCGCTTCGCCCCGCTCCGCCGGCGTCGATTAGGGTGCGCCGGGTTCCCCCAGGTCACCCGCGGTGATCGCCGGATCCAGGCCCGCAAGACGCACGTAGGCTCCTCGATCTGACTATGTACGCCCCGTCGACCGTCGAGGGATCGGTTGGGCTTTGCGAGCTGATCTGGTCGCATCATCTCTGTGAGCAGCGAGGTCGCGTGCGTGCGCATCGCGCCGGCTGAGACGCGCCGCGGGTGCTCGCGGGTTGGCCCCTGTTACCGCGCCGGGCCCCCCCGGGGGTCTGGGTCACGTGGGTCCGATGAGCGCGTCGAACTCGTCGCTGCCGTTGGGCAGGCGCAGGCTGTTGCCGCCAATGGTGGACTGCACGATCCCGGCGGTCTGGTCGGCCACGCCACCGCCGATCCAGTCGATCGTGTCCGACGACCCGTTGGTCGGACAGCCGCCGTCCATGGGTGAGAGCAGGGGCTCGCTGAGTGGGAACGCGCCCTCGCCCGCGACGTTGTCGCAGCCGCCGCTGACCGCGTCGCTGAGATCGGTCGCGGCGTTGTACTCACCGCCGCTGATCGAACCGCTCGCGCCGCTGGCCGTGTTGTACTCGCCGCCGCTGACTGAGGCGTAGAGGCCGGAGGCGACGTTGTCAAAGCCGCCGCTGACCGATCCCTGCGCCTGGGCAGTGTTGCCCGCGCCCCCGCTCACCCAGCCGGCGATACCGCTGGCTTGGTTGAAGAATCCGCCACTTGCCGAGCTGTACTGGCCTTCGGCCTTGTTTTGGTCCCCACCGCTGATCGCGCTGAACTGGCCGCTGGCTTGGTTGGCGTAGCCGCCACTGACCGTCTCGAGCCCATCGCCGTTGCAGCCGCCGCTCGGCGGCGTGCCCGGACCGGCGAGGTTATTACAGCCGCCGCTCACGCTCGCCCCGGGAGCGGTGGCGAGGTTGTCGTCCCCGCCGGCCACGACAGCGTCCTGCGCGGTGGCGGAGTTATCAGAGCCACCGATCACGCTGTCATCCGGTGCGGTGATGCTGTTGCCCGATCCGGCGAGGATCCCACCATAGCTCGTGAACGCCTGGCCGTCACCAAGGACCAGATTGTGCGATCCGGTCTGCGTTCCGGGGTTGCCGTTGTATCCGATGATCAGATTGCCGAGCCCATTGACGGGCGCGTTCGTGCTGCCGGCGCCACTCTCGATCTGTAGGTTCAAGCCCTTGAGCAGCAGCGTCGTGCCGTCATTACTGACGCCACTCAACGTCGCCTTCAACGCCGCCACCTGACTCTGCAGCGTTGAGACCTCGCTCTCGAGCGTTGAGACCGCAGTTGCGTCGGCTGGCGTGCCCGCGGGCCCCTGCGGCCCTATCGCTCCTGCCGGGCCAACAGTCCCGGCCGGCCCGCGTTCGCCCGCGGCGCCCGGGTTTCCCTGCATGCCGAACTCGATCGACTGCTCATGACGCCGGCATTGCACGTTCGACCCGATCACCCGCAGCACCCCGCTGCGCGCGACGCACCCGTGCAGTTGACCGTTGTGCCCGAGAACCGCCGCCTGCGCCGACGCGGTCCCTGTCCCGGCGACCATCACCAGCACGCCCATCACAAGGCGCAAACGCCCCCGGAGCACGCACATCTGGAACTTGTCCATGTCTCAACCCCCTCGGTCTCGCGACGCCAAGGTCGCGGCCATCGTTCCTTGCCACCCGATCACGACACCCGACAGTGTGACCGCTCGGCGCCATCGCGCGCAGCGCCGTGGAGTCGCCCAGGACAAGGGCCGGCGGCACTCCGCGGACGATCGCATTCGCCCAGACCCAGCGGCACGGTTCCGCGGAACCGCGCCAGCGGTCGCGGCGACGCATTCCGCGAGAGGACTCGTCCGGACGGTCCCAGACCGGACGACCGCTACGTCGACAGTCCGCCCGCGGGCCGCGCCACGCTCACAGCGCAGCAACGTGCACGCTGCGGTTCGGCTTCTGCCGACGCAGTCGCTGAGGCGTGCGCGCTGTCTCGCGCGCCCTGATTTCGGCGATCAGGAGGCCCGAGTCACCGGGCCGAGGGCGCCCTGCTCGTCGCCACCGGAGGTCGGCGGAGTGTTAGCTGGGACCGTGTCGCGCGGCAAGCACAACGGTGAAAGCAGGCATCTCATCTCGGCCAGCGAGATGACTGGAATGCCGCTCGACCGGACACTTGGTGACGTGGCTGCTCCGGCCGGCGCCGGGCCGGAAGCGGCCACAAGCTTCGGGCGCCGCGCCGGTTGAGCACGACGCCCGGGTGCTCATCGGCCCAGCGCTGCGCTGGCGGGCATCATCGGCGGCCGACGCGAGTGGACCGCGGTGACAATCTCACTCGGATCGATCCCCTGCAGGTACGTGCTCGTGGTGCCCAGGTCGGTGTGCCCGAGTTGGCGCTGGATGATGTTGATCGGCACCCCCGCGCGGGCGAGCTCGACAGCGTGCGCATGCCTGAGCTGGTGCGGGGCCAGACGCCGGCGCACCCCGGCCTTGGCGGCCAGGCTGCGGAACTCCCCGCGGACGGCGGTCGACGACCACACTCTGCCGCGGGTCGCGCCGTCGATGATGCAGATGTCCAAACCGCCAGTCATCCATCCCGACCTCGCGACGGCGATCACCTTTGCCGTGCCTGATGAGCACCGACCCGCGGGCCGGGTCGACATCGGCATTCAGATCGAGCTTCCTCACCGGTGAGTCACCCCCCCAAAACGGACAGGGAGCCCACAACGTCACGGCTCCGCGGAACCAGCCACCTGGGCCAGGATCACGCCCGACAAGGTCACGCTCACCACTCCCGACCGCACAGCAAGCCTGCTGCTCCAGTCACTATTCCGAGGTTATCGCAGGTCCCGCGTCAACGGCTGCGCGGCCCGGTAGCCGTAAACGTCCCGTGCGACTCGTCCGTGGTGGATCCGTCTGCGGCGTACTGCTGAAAGGAGCCTCGTGCTGTGAAGGGATGATGACTGAAGTTGAAGTGCCAATCCTCCAACCAATGGCCGCTCGTAACAGGGCACTTCGACCGTGCAGTATTGCTGTAGGTAGCGCCGCTCGCGCTCGCTCCACACGACCACAAGACGAACGAACTTTTCGAAATACGTACGTTGCTCGTCGCGCCCCCGGACCCGACGGCGACAGTATAGGTGTGTGGTGCCGTGCGCTTGAACGTGACGGTGTCGTACCCAGTAGCGCCGCCCGACTTAGACACGATCGCCCACGACCCGGAAAGGTTCGGTACTGCCTCGCCAGCCGACGCCGTCGTGGCGGACAAAGCCCCAACACCAGCGACGACCACCAAGATACCGAGCACCCGCCCACCGAGCGCATCGGCGCCGAGCGTCCGGGCCACAAGACCTGCAATCCGCCCCGCGATCACAGCCCACACCCCTCCCGCCGCCCGGCGACGGGCTGGCCTCAAAGACCCGCTGAATCTGCTGTCCGTCGTTGCGGACCACCCGATGATAGCCATAACGAGGTACGCAAGCAAATCCGAGCATCCGCGCGGCTGCTCGTTGAGCCTCCCGGCCTCGAGTAGCTCAGAGGGCCACTGCGTGTCCTTGACGGCGGTCTTTCGACCGGGGAGACGAGCACACCAGGTGACTCACGATCCGCTCCATCAGCGGCTCCGTTCGGCTCAACCAAAGATCGATCGCCGCCCGCCGGGAGCTTCGCGTTAGTTCGGTGGGCTGCTGCTGCTCGCCGGGCGCCTTGGTGACCTGCTCGGTCGCCGGAGGATCTTCCTGGCGGGGATCGCGCTGTTCACCGGCGCCTCGGCGCTGTGCGACCTCGCGCAGAGCGAGCTGTGGCTGGTCGCGGCGCGGTTCGTGCAGGGCATCGGCGGCGCGATGACCTCGGCAGTCATCCTCGGCATGATCGTGACGATCTTCCCCGAGCCCCGCGAGCAGGCGAAGGCGATCGGCGTCTACGCGTTCGTCGCCTCGGCGGGCGGCGCGGTCGGGCTGCTCGCCGGCGGGCTCATCACCCAGGCGATCGACTGGCACTGGATCTTCTTCGTCAACCTCCCGATCGGCCTCGCGACCGCGATCTTCGCCCGCCGGCTGCTGGCCGCCGAGTAGGGCATCGGACTGCGCACCGGCGCCGACCCGCCGGGCGCCGCGCTGATCACGGGCGCGCTGATGCTCGGCGTGTACACGATCGTCAAGCCCGCGGCCGAGGACGGCTGGGGCGCCTCGACGACCCTGATCCTCGGCGCCGTCTCGGTCGCGTTGCTGGCCGCGTTCGTCGCCCGCGAGGCGACGGCCGCGACGCCGCTGATGCCGCTGCGGATCTTCCGCTCGCGAAACGTGACCGGCGCGAACCTGATCCAGCTGCTGACCGTGGCCGGAATGTTCGGGATGTTCTTCCTCGGCTCGCTCTACCTGCAGCGGGTGCTCGGCTATGACGCGCTGCAGATCGGCCTCGCGTTCTGATCGCCGCCGGCATGGTCCTGTTCGCCCAGACGCCGGTCGAGGGCTCCTACCTGCGCGACGTTCTGCCCGCGCTGCTCTTGACCGGCTCCGGCGTCGGCCTCTGCTTCCCCGCCCTGATGGGGCTGGCGATGTCAGGCGCGACGCCGAACGACGCCGGCCTCGCATCGGGCCTCGTCAACACCGCCGCGCAGGTCGGCGGAGCGCTGGGCCTCGCGGTCCTCGAGACCGTGTCCAGCTCGCGTAGCAATCATCTGGCGCACGCCGGGATCGCGCACGCACAGGCGCTGACCAGCGGCTACCATCTGGCGTTCCTGATCGCCGCCGGCCTGATCGTTGCCGCGATCGTGGTCGCCGCGGTGGTCGTTCAGTCCGAGAGCGCGCCGCGGCGGCGACGGTGCGGGCCGGCGAGCCGGCCTACGAGAGCTGCTGAATCAGGCGCTCGAGAGCGGCGACAGCCACGCGCCGCCGTGGTCGCGACACCGACCACGTCGGCTGCCGGCTGAGGTACCACGATCTCAGGGAAGCAGGTGCGAGCGAGGTACTCCGTCAGCTCCCGCCTCCTCGCCCTCAGTGAGAAGGTTCGGCGACGTTGCGGCGCGCTACTGCTCAGCCAACAGAGCAGTCACCAACCAGTCGCGCCCCTCGAGGCGTGACCGGGCCACCCGGCCCGCGTCGAGTAGATGGCCGCTCCCGGCCACGAGCAGCCACGACGGCTCCTCCGTGCCGTCGCGACTCGCGTGCCCGCTCCGCCGCTGGCTGGGCTACGACGGCTCGTGGCCCTTGCCTCGTTGTCGGACCCAAATGCAGTTGGTGATCGCCAGGCGACTGGCCCAGCGATCCAGGCACGAAGTCCAGATCGCTGTCGATCGCTGCTCCCGGCTGACAGGAGTTAGCTGCGCTCCGTGTGCCCAGTTCTGCCGTCACGGATAGAGCGTCAGCGTGTACGCAGGCTCGCCAGCGAAGCTCCACAGTGTCCCGGGCAGGCTCTCCAGTCTGGACCGCAGACGCAACACCGCCAGTCCGACCCGCTGGGGGATTCGTCCCGACGCGATCGAGATGAGTCCGCCGATATCCAGGACCCGCATGTTCTCGTAGTAGTACAGGTAGGCCAGCACCCGGTCGCGCACTTCGAGCATCATGATCGCTTCGGCGATCCAATCCCGCCGCCCAGCCTGCTCGCCCAGCGCGCGCAGAGCAACTCCACCGTCGCTGAGCGCGTCGGTCAGCACCGTCAGCGCGTCGCGCCCGTCGTCGCTTCGGGTCCGCGCGCTGTCGCCGTGGCCTTCTGGGAACGAGTCAAGCAGCGACATGCGGTCGATGTCCGTGTCGGACACGTTCCACAGCTCATCGAAGGATGGGATCGTTGACTGCGGGATTTGCACCGGATCCTGTGGGCCGTCTCGCAGCATCTCGGCTTCAGCCCTCACCTCCCCATAGTCCGGTGAGCGACCGAGCCGGGTCTCGAGGCTGCGTCTGGCGAGGTGCTCAAGCCAAAACCACGAGCACGGCAACTCGCCCAGCGCTCGCAGCTGGTCGATCATCGCGGCGCGGATTCGGGTCATCGCGTAGGTCTCAAACCGGATCCCGCCCGCCCGGTCAAACGCCTCGATCGCTGCGGTAAGTCCGTCCTCGCCGAAGATCAAGAGGGGTCCCCAGGATGCGTGAGCCGGCAGGACCACGCTCAGCCGCCGCCCGACGAACCGAACCAGAGGCCGGTGCAACGCCACGAGCTCATCGCGGACCTCCACTGTGCGCTCAAGCTCGTAACGGCGCCACGCCCGCGCAAGCTCCCCCGGGTCAAGCCCCCTCAAGAGAGCGGCAGTTGACGACCACAGCGAACCAGCCGTCACAGACGACTCCCAGGAACATCGCGCTCTACCTCTCCACCGGCGCCCACAATCGCCTTTAGCATTCCACAGCTTCGAACCGCGCTACCGCGAGAGCGGCAAGTTACCGTGCCGATCGGCCACGACGGCTGGCTCGGCAGACGACTGGATTCGGCAGGAAGCAGCCTTCCATGAACAGTCGGCTGAGACAACCGCAATGCCGCTGAAGCGGCCACCGCACTCAGGGCCGTGAGATTGCCGGTGTCGGACAACCGCAGCCACAAACGGCGACCCGAAGCGCGTTGCCCCTATCGGCGGAGAGGGGCAACGCACCGCTTTTCGATGGCGCCGCGCGCTACGAGCCAGCGGCCCTTGACGAGCCGTCGGCGTGCTGCCCGCGCTGGTGTAGAACGCCGGTCGCGTCGGAACCACTGGATCGGCCGCGCCAACCTCACCGAGCGAAGCGAGGTCATTGCGGAGCGAAGCGGTCTCCATCGCGCGCCTTTCGTCCAGGTCACGAGCCCGGGCGCCTTCATCGCGGAAGTTCGGGCTGCGGAAGCGGCTCAGGGATCGAGCCGGTGCTGGCGGTCAGCGAGCTGATCGACCATCTGCGAGTAGCGGCGGTGGCGGAACTGCTCGGTGATCCGGTCGTCATCGGCGAGGACCGCGTCGAACGGGTCGATCCCGCGCTCGGCGAAGAGCTGCCGGAGGCGGTGGTCGCCAACGCACTTCCGGAAGACCCGCTCGTTGAGCCGCAGGACGGCACGGACGCGATCCCGCTCCGCGATCGACTCGTCGTCAAGTAGGAACCGCGACCACTCGCGGGCGATGGTGATCGACATTCGCAGCTGGGCCATCGCGTGCGGATCGTCGTTGCCAAGAATTTGAATGTTCGCGATCCGGCTTTCCAAGACCCGTTCTGGGTGCATCGCCCACAAGGACGCGCTCGGCACGTCGGCGCCGATGTCGAGCTCGACCGCAGTCGCTCGCACGTCACGGGCGTCGAGACCGAGCGGTGAGACGAGGAAGTCGATCCGGCGCTCGATCCCGTCGGTGTCGTCGAAGAAGACGACACCCGTCAGCGGGGTGTGATGGTCAAACGATCGACGCGCGCCCGCCCGTGTACGCGTTCGGCCGCTGCACGAGCCGCTTCGGCGCCGCCCTCGAAGTCGATGTCCTTGCTGGCGAGGAGATCGTCAGTTGCCGGATCGCGGATGAGCCCGAGGATCCGCGCCCAGTAGGCGACGGCCTGACCGCCCACCAAGACGACCGAAGGGTCAGCGGTCACCGGCCCCAACATCTGCAGGACCCGGATGACCTCGTGCGATCGCAAAGGCGGCGGCGCCGCCACGACTCAGCCCAGCGACTTGGACACGGCGAGGTTCACGCGGGTGATCGGTGCGAGCTTCGCGAACACCTCGTTCTCCTCGCGCAGCTGCGCGATCGTCTTCTCGCCCGACTCGAGCGCGCGCCGATCCTCATCGCGCGAGCGCTGCTTCTCCGCCCACAACTCCGCGGGGTCTAATCCATCTTCAAGATCGAACGACATGCCCACATCGTATCGGCGGCCGAACCCGGATCCGTGACAACGCTCGTGGCAACATCCACCCCGTCCAGAAGGTCCAGGTCGCTCAGAAATCCCCTCGGTTTGCGGGCTACGGAACCCCGAAAAACCATCGACACGGGCTGATTCGGGTTGAGGGCCTTGTGGACTAATAGTCCGTGGAGGTTCGAGTCCTCTCGGGCGCATGGGTTGGTTCAGAGCGAAGGAATGTGAAATCGTCCCGTTTGCGGGCGGTTTCGCCTTTTGCGAGTGCGCGGGAATGCAAACCGATTTCGGCGTTTCGCGTGCGTTCGCGGCGCGGTCGGTAGGCAATCGGTAGCGCGCGACCGACCTCGTCGGTAGGCAATCGCCCACCGGTAGCGCGCCGGTCGGCGACGGTTTCGGTAGCGAACGCAAGCCCTTCACCGCGCCGGAAGCGGAGCCGGTGCGCTTTCAGCCGGCACGCGACCCGGACGCCGCGAGGATGCACCCCGCACCGTCGCGTCCGCCCTCGACGCCAACACGCTCGCGTTCCTCGGCATCAGCACCGAGGAACGCGACCGGCTGGCCCGCCGCGGGTGTGGCAGCCTGCCCCTGTCGCGCGCCGTCAGGCTCGCCATCGCGCTCAACGTCTCGCTCCACTGGCTGGGGCACCAATTTCGACAGCGGCCGGCGGCGACGCGGACCTCGGCACCGTTGGCCGCGGTCCGGCGAGGTCCTGACCGCTGCTGGAAGGTCAGCCAGGCCCATGAGATGATGAAACTGTGAGCCAGATTCGTCCCGGCACCCGTATGAATGCGCGCGAACGTGATTCAGCTGAGAACGCCGCCGCACGGGCGGAGACGCTACGCCAAGACGGCGCTCGCAGCCTCGGAGAGAACCTGGAGCAGGCGGACGCGCTGATCCGAGCCGCATTCGAGCTCGCCAACGGTCTTCAGCACATCCATCGGTGACGCCCACGCTCAATCCGGGCGAACTGCTTCGCGCCCTGCATACGGCCGGGGTTGACTACGTTCTGATCGGCGGCCTGGCCGTGAACGCCCACGGCGTGATCCGCTCCACCAAAGACATCGACATCTGCCCCTCCCCAGACCAGGCGAACCTCGCACGCCTCGCACGGCTTCTCGAGCAGCTCCACGCCACCCAGCTCGGAGTCGGCGAGGACGGATTCGTGGAAGACGAACTTCCGTTCGACCCGACGCGAGACGTGGACCTCGCGCACGGCGGCAACTTTCGCCTCCAGACCGATCTCGGCGTGCTCGACCTCATGCAGTGGATCCCCGGCATCGACGCCGACCACGCGTACGCCAGCCTGGCGGCTGACGCCGAGATCGCGAACGCGTTCGGCATCCAGATCCGCGTCTGCTCCCTCCCCATGCTCCGCGTAATGAAACGCGCAGCCGGCAGGCCACAAGACCTCCTGGACCTCGACAGCCTCGAGACCGCCCACCCAGAAGGCCAATGAAGAGCCGGGCGAGGGCCGCGCAAACCGGCATCCGAGGATCAGGCCCGCACGGTTGGGCCTGACAACACTCGTGACAACATCCGGTCGTTCCACGACGTCCAACGCGCCCACGGAAACCCGCAATTTGGGCGGATCCGGCCGCCAGAAGCCGATCGACACGGGGCGGTTCTGGTTGACGGCCTGTGAGCTAATAGCTCGTGGAGGTTCGAGTCCTCTCGGGCGCACTGGAGATCTCCCCCCGCCCGCCGCAGCAGTCGCTGTCGTCATCAGCGGTGTCGGCGATGGCCTGAGGCGGCCGATGCGGTGGCGTCGCTGACCGACGGCTCGCGGCGCCGCTGGCGACCGGGAAGCCAGCCCGCCCGTGATTCGGTGTGCCACTGATGGATCTCAGAAGCGATGAAGCACAGCGGTCCGTCGCTTCCTGGAAGCCACACCGAGGGGATCTTGCCGGCGTTCGGTGCCTCGCAGACCCAGGACCGCGACACGGCCCGGAGCTTGGTCGAACGCGTCTGACTTGGGACGGCTCGTGGCACGAGACGCTGACGGTCATGGCTCGGACGACGGGTGCGAGGATCGATCAGATTGCGAGGTAGACGACCTCGACGCCGACGGCCGCGTAGGTCGCCGCGGCCCGCCGGTCGGCGCTGACCAGCCGACGCGAGTGAAACGCGGCGGTCGCGGCAATCAGCGCGTCGTAGAGCCCGCCGCCACGAACCCCCGCCCCGACCGCGTCGCGAAGCACATCCCCCAGAGCGTCTTCGGGCAGCGTCAACCAAGGCTTGGGGAACCGGCGCTCGAGCCACTCGACGACGACCCCGGGCGCGAGCCGCTGCCGCTCGGGCATCCGACTCAGCGCAGCGGTCATCTCAAACGCCACATGCCCGATCAGCGACGCCGGCTCGCACGCCAGCGCCGCCACCGCAGCGTCATGCGCGACATGCCACGGCACGGCGGCCGCGATCGTCACGCTCGAGTCCGGGGCGATCACCGCCGCGAGCGATCGATCGCCGCCCGCACATCCTCGACCGTCAACGGCGCCATCGTGGCATCCGTCGCGATCACCACCCCCCCGGTCCACTCCTCGACCCGAGCCGGCACATCGGCAACAGCAAGCTCGATCACGCCATCCCGAGCCTCGACCTCGAGCTCGGTCGCGCCGGTGATCCCGAGCTCATCCCGCAGCACCTTCGGCACCACAAGACGACCCACCGAATCAATGGCAACCCGCATGGCATCAGATTGCCAACGCAGCCGGGTGAGGCAGGCCATCGGCCTCGTCGGCAGACCTGCCGGCCGGGCGCAGAAGCGGCCGAGCTAGCCCGGGTTCGTAGGATCTGGTCGATGAGAGTCGGTAACGGTCGTGCGGTGCTCGTCACCGGCGCATCGCGCGGGATCGGAGCAGCGATCGCCCGTGCGTTCGCGGCGAGCGGCGATCGGGTTGCGGTGCATTTCGGGCACAGCGGTGACGGCGCTGAGCGAGTTGCCGCGTCGCTGGCGGGGCACGGGCACTGCGTGGTCGGCGCCGATCTCGCTGACGCTGCAGCGATCAGGCGGATGGTCGACGATGCGGCCGATCAGCTCGGCGGCCTGGACGTGCTCGTCAATAATGCCGGCGTGTTCCGGCCGCATCCGATTGCGGAGACCAGCTATGAGGACTGGCAGCACGCATGGGAGGAAACCCTTCGCATCAACCTCCTAGGCGCGGCAAACGTGTCTTGGTGCGCCGCGCAGCACATGATCCGTGGGGGTGGCGGCAGCATCGTGAACGTCTCGTCTCGCGGCGCGTTTCGCGGCGAGCCCGAGCAACCTGCGTACGGAGCCAGCAAGGCTGCACTCGTTGCCCTCGGGCAGTCCCTCGCTCGTGCGCTTGGACCGCACGGGATCTCGGTGACGTCAGTCGCGCCAGGGTTCGTCCAGACCGACATGGCCGCCGAGGCTCTTGCCGGTGAACGCGGCGAGCGCAGGCGCGCGGAGAGCCCTCTCGGGCGGATCGCCACGCCCGAGGAAGTCGCCGCGACAGTCGTCTTTCTGGCCTCGGATCAAGCCGTCATGACGAGCGGCGCGGTCCTCGACATCAACGGAGCGTCTCACCTGCGGATGTAGGCGGTCGTCTGCCCAGCCGACAACGGGATCCACCAGCATCCCGGCCGCACGACTTCTGGTGCCGGCGATTCACGAGTCGACGGGCCGCCGGCGCGCGTACAGCGGCTCCCGCCCGCCCACATCGAGCGCGAGAACCTTCGGCTCGACGAAGTCCGACTGGTTCCGCCTCGGTCGAGATCGGACCGTCACTGTGCCGAACGCCTCGCGACCAGGTCGCGCGCCGAACCGTGAACTCGGCGACCAGCGCGAACGGCGCCAGCGTGTTCGTGATGCCGATCCGCGGCGTCAAGCGCAGCCACGGGCGGATAGCGTGTCCGGCGAGTCGAGCTCCTCACCAGGCCGCTTCAGGCGAAGCCCACCGCCCACCGTGTTGCCACGGGGACTATCATCCGATCACGGGAAGCTGACCGTCCGTGCCGGATCTCAGACGGAGGATGGGCTGAATGCGACGATCGCGTGGTGCGCGTCACGGGATACTCGTTATGACGGTCGATCGCATTCCGAAGTCGCGCGGGCCCGTCGTCGCCGCTGTCGCGGTTGCGGTGGTCATGACCGTGCTTGTCACTGCCCATGCTGCCCTCGCAGCTCTGTTCACGTATGGCGGCGCCGAGCAGACCTACACGGTGCCCTCAGGCGTCACAGCCGTGCATGTCGTGGCTGTCGGCGGCACGGGAGGAAGCGGGGTCTGGGGAGACCTGACAAATGAGGGAGGCGCGGGCGGCGTCGTGACTGCCGACGTGCCCGTCAGCCCAGGCGAGACGCTGTATGTGGAAGTGGGAGGAAATGGCGCGTCCGGCGGGTTCAACGGAGGTGGAGCGAGTGGTGATACCCCGTTCGCCGGAAATGGTGGCGGTGCCTCCGATGTGCGCACGGTGTCGCGGACAACGCCGATCTCCGCGTCAGCCGACTCGCGGCTCCTCGTCGCTGCCGGTGGTGGTGGCGCCGGATACTACCTCGACGCGGCGGGCGGCGCCGCCAACGAAGCGGCCCCAAGTCCGTTCGCCGGTCAACCTGGAACCGCGAGCGGAGGCGGACTGGGTGGTGTTGGCGATGGAAACGCAGCCTGTGACGGTGCTCCCGGCTCGATCGGTGCCGGTGGCACCGGCCTGTGGGGAGGCGGCGGCGGTGGCTTCTACGGCGGCGGCTCGGGCGGCGGGGTGTGGGACGGGATGGGCGCGTGCGCCCTGGAAGGCGGCGGGGGAGGCGGTGGCTTCGACTACGTGGTCTCGCAGGCGGAGAACGTCACGTTCGGGCTCGATACGACGGGCACTCCGGAGGTGACGATCACGGCTCCGGTTCCGGTGTCAAGCTCAGGGCCCGGGGTCAGCGGCCCGGTCGTGGAGGGGCAGACACTCAGTGAGCAACACGGCAGTTGGTCGCCCACCCCATCCGCGTACGCATATCAATGGCTGCGATGCCAACCAGGCGGGGCCGCGTGTTCGGCGATCGCCGGGGCGACGGGCCAAACGTACGCGACGAGCACCGCGGACATTGGCTCCTCGATCGTTGTTCAAGAGACCGCCCTGGACGCGTACGGCTCGGGCGTCCCTGCGACCTCTGAACCGACCGGCGTGATCGGCGCGCCACCAACCGCGACCGCCCCGCCAACAATCAACGGCGAAGCGCGTCAGGGACAGACGCTGGTCGAGAGCCATGCTTCGTGGACCAATGCGCCAACCCAATACGAATACGCGTGGCAGAGGTGCACCGGGGGTGTGTGCGCCCCGATCCCGGACGCCACCGGTCAGACGTATGTGCTGTCGGGGGCCGACGTCGGTGCGACGATCCGTGTGCTGGAATCGGCATCGAACTCGTACGGGACCGGAGCAGTCGCGACGTCAGCACCAACGAGCGTCGTAGACCTGCCATTGGCGACGCCCCGGATCACGTCGACGATGGCGTGGACGTTTCGCTGGAACCGGTCTTACACGAAGGTGCTTTCTCTCGTCGTCGCCGGCGTCCCAGTCGCAGCGCAGATCAACGTCCATTGCGCGGGGTACGGATGTTCGTTCGTATCTCGCACGCTACACCGTGTCGCGGGGAGGGTGCGCCACCCCACAAAGGTCAGTCTGACCGGGCTGTTCCGCGGCGCTCGTCTTGACCCCGGGACGACGATCACCGTGAGCATCCTGCAGCCGGACGTGATCGCCAAAGTCTACATCTTCACCATTCTTGCCGGCCGACCGCCGACGTGGCGGACCTCATGCCTTGCGCCCGGCTCGGCGCAGCTCGGCAGAGGTTGTTAGGACTTACGAACGAACTGTCACATCGTTCGGCGTTGGATGTCGATATCACGGCGCGGTGATCGGTGGCACCGCAGTCCGTGACGGTACGGATTCATAAGAGGGGGTTGGATGGCAGGTTTGCGTGCGAGCGGCGGTGGCCGAGGTGCACCCGTTGAGCGGACCGCCCGGGGCAGTCCCGACCGCGGTCGCGCGCGACCCCCTGCGGCCAGTAATGGTGCCACGCGACTCGCGCACTCGTCCGCACGATTGACGGTCGCCGGTGCGCCCTTACGGGAGCGCACGGTGCTCGGCGTCGTCTGCGGCCGGAGACTCGCCGACGCCCGCACCGGTGGCCTGGCCTCACGGCCCGGGACGACCGACCGGCACCAGGAGGCGCGGTAGAATGACGCCCATCTCGTCATCGGAGCGACAATTGCTGTCGGTCGCCGATCAGGCCGGCCAGCCGCCTGCGACGCAGCGCCTCGCCGTCGCAGGAGTGTCCGTGATCACGTCTCAGAGCGCGGGCGCGCTCACTCGCCTCTCTCGCGAGAGAGAGGCGTTCGTCTCGAGAAGCGCGATTGCGGAGCTGCAGAGAGCAGCCGGAAATCGCGCGGTGCAACAGATACTCAGTCGCGCCCAGTACGGAAATGCGCAGAACCTCAGCCCCGTCCAGCAGGGGGCGATCCGAATTCTCACCGCTCCGCCGTCCGACATGGCTTGGCCCTGTCTGTGGTGGACAGTTGCCTCCGACCCGAATCCGCTCCTGCCTGCCGGGCAAGCCACCAGCCCGGGCGTGCCCCCGGCCTCGAAGGTGGTGTACGCCGGCGTCGCCACAGGCGCGATCGACCGGATCATCAATCCCGCTGACATCGACCAGGGACAGCTGAACGTCTGCGGTCCCGCCGCAGTGCTCAACGCGGAGGCAGAGCTCAATCCGGTTCGCTATGCGAACGAGGTGCGAGCCATCTTCGAGCGAGGCGTGGCGCAGGGCAAGCGAGTCAACGACGGCCTGCTTGCGAGCAGTCCGCCCGCGGGCATGTCAAGCGTTGACTGGATGGTGGCGTCGGCAATGCGCGATGCTGAGAACAAGGTTCTCGACTTTCACGGGTCACCGAACGAGGCGATGAGCGCGATGACAACCCCGTGGGAGCAGGAGGGGATGATGGAAAAGGATCTCGGATGCGTAGAGACAGTTCACTATCCCTGCAGCGTCGTGACCGGAGGATTTCTGTCGGTTCATCATCAAACGGAGAAGGTCAACAAGCTGCTGGCGAATCATCCCGACGATATCGTCGTGTCAATGCTGGTCAACGCCGGCCGCATGGAGGGCGAAAGCAATGCCGTCAATCTCCCGAATCACTGGGTTCGGCTTCTCAAGCCAGTGGTGTGGGGAGCGCATGACAGCGCAGAGATCGAGATTTTCACCTGGGGCTCTCCACGCACTTTGAGCTATCCGATGAACGGAACGACATTTGCGAACGTGGTCTTCAGTTATGTCGTCGGCTCGTTCAAGAAGGGATTGCTGTAGGAGCTCGGCCGTCCGAGCGGGTGTCCGGCACAACACGAACCATTCGTACGCGATCGCCACCGCTGCACGGCGAGCGCCAGGGCCGCACGCCGATGATGCTAAGTCTCGCGTCGGGTGACGCGCACGAGGTGCTCTGCAGACGCGATCACCTCGTCGCTCTCGATCACGATCTGGCGGCCGGCTGCCTTCCGCGACTGCTCGCCAGTCAGAAGGTCGACCTCGTAGAGGCGCAGGACGCGAACCAGCTCAACGCCCTCGAAGGCGTGCACGATCGCGTACAGCTCGCCCTGATTGAGCGAGCGCCCGGCGGGCCAGCCCGGCCCCGACCCGCTCGCGATGCCACCGATGAGCGGATTCAGATAGGTGTACAGCGCCCGCCGGACATCCCGCTCGATCCGCTGCACATCGGCGCGGGGCGAGGCTTCGACGTTGACCACGACCGCCACCCCCCGGAAGCGCATCGGCAGCAGCCGCAGGGGCGTCCCGACCAGCTTGCGTGCGTCGAGGTAGCGCCCGACCTCCTCCAGCAACAGCTCATCGGGGGTCAGCTCCTCGATCGTGAGCCGGCGATCGGCCGGGTCGACCTGCGGCAGGATCCGCAGGGTGACGCCTGATTGACCGTCGGCGACGCGCCGCGCGCGCGCCACACGCGGCGTCGCCTCCGTCGCGAGGAACTCATAGTCCTCAGTGGTCACCGCGCGCCAGCGAGTGCGGATCGCGAGCGCCGAGCGTGCGCGCACTGACTCGACTGACTGCGGATCAACGCCCCCGTGCGCCGGCTGGGGGTTGGTCACCGACGCGACGCCGGGGATGGCGCTGCGCAGCGTCGTCAACGTCCGCGCCGCGACATTGCCGGCGCGTCCGCCGCCATAGCGGTAGCAGGACATCCGCAGAGCAGCACCCTTCGGTGGGATCGCGCCACATTGCTGACTGCTACCGCCATTCGGGTCGCGCAGCTCGGGTCCGAGGCGGATCAGCCCGTGTACGAGATCGACGGTGAAATACCGATCGTGGGCACGCGCGTCCGCGAACGACTCACGCTGCTCCCACTCCTCCCAATCCCCGCTCGGCGTCTGCACCTCCAGCGTCTCCGGCGGCGCCAGCCCGACAAGGGGACTGAAGCGGGTGGCGAACGTCTGACCTGGCGAGCCGTCGCTGACTCCCAGACGCTCGCCGCACTCGATCGCCGAGTTCTCAGCCGTCAGCAGCGCGCCGGTGGGGGCGGCGGTGATCTCGTGGATCTCGGGCGGCTGCGTGTAGACCGCGGGCTCGCCACTGATTCGTGTCGTGTCGGCGATCCGGCAGCGGAGCCAATGCAGGCGCCGGCCAGCGATCGGCTCCACAGCGGAGGTCGCGGGACACTGGACCTCAACGGTGCCGGATCCATAGTTGAAGCCGCCGGTCAGATCGTCCAGGACCTCGACCTCGGCCCACTCGCCCTCTCCCTGGCTGAGCTCCCAACGCAGCGGCGGATCCTCGGGTCTGACCCCCGCGCCGCGGGCCATCTGCCCCTCGATCCAAACCTTCATCAGCAGATGCGCCAGGCTCTCCTCAAACCCGAGGTAGAGCGCATCCCCGGTCTGAGGGGGGCGGCCAAACGGGAACTGATCGAGGCCGGGCGGATGGGCGACCCCGTCGGCAATGCCGATCTCCTTGAGCGCTCCGCCGCGTTGCACGACGTACGCCGCGGGCCGCAGCGGCATGATCGTGTAGTCAGAGTCGATCGTGAACACGATCGACTCCTGCGTGGCCGTTCGGAGGGTGGCGACCTCGGTTCCCGCTCGGATCTCGAGCGGCTCGGAGGCGGGCGCGGAGAGGCGGAGACGCAAACCGGCGCGGGCGGCAGCGGGGCCCTCGAGCTCGATCCCGAGGAGGTCGAGCAGAGCCAGCTGCAGCTTTTCGGGGACGCGGCTCAGGCGATCGGCCGCCAGGCCGGTCATCCACGCGAACAGCTGGATCAGCGTCACAGCGGGGTCGGGTCCGCCGTCGACCGTCAGCTCCGGACAGACCAGCGCCAGGCGCCGGCGCGCCTCGGCGACGAGCTCGGCGTGGTCGCGCTGGTCGAGCGACACGCTGGCCAGCGTCACTCGGTCTCCTCAGCCGGAATCACATAGAAGGGGTACACAAGGTTGTACAAACGGCTGGTAGCCAGCACTCGGTAGTTGATCGTGACCCCGAGCTTGCCGCGGCCCGCCTCGGACAGGTCGAACTCAAGCCCGATCACCTCGATCCTCGGCTCCCAGCGCGCCAGGGCTCGGTGGACGGCGGTCTCGACCCGGCCGACGAGCTCGGCATCGATCGTGTCAAACACGAAATCGTGGACCGCGCAGCCGAATTCTGGACGCATTGGCCGTTCGCCCAGCGCCGTGCCGAGGATCAGGCCGATCGCCTGCTCGATGTCCGTCACGCCATGCGCGAGCGCGAGGGCTCCGCGCTGATCAGCCTGGAGGGGGAACGACAGGCCGGATCCGATCAGGTCAGTCATCGTCGCGCCGGTCCGCAGCTCATCCTAGGCTGATCGTTGCGCCGCTGACGGTGACCCCGCTCGGGCTGACCTGAATCTGCGATCCCCCGCAACTGATCGTCACGGACGACTGGCCCTGAATCGTGAGGTCGCCGTTGGACTGGATCGTCACCCCTTGGCCGGTGATCTGCACCTGTCCCTGGTCGTTGTGCGTGGTGCCGTTCTGGACGTTGATCGTGAGCGCGCCCTGAGTGGTCAGCTGCATGTCCTGCTTCGATGTGGCGATCATCTTCTGGTCGCTGAGCAAAGCGAACGAGCCGTCCTGCCCCTGCGTGAGGTCATCGCCGGGGATGTCGACCCCGTTGAACAGCGAGCCCAATACGTAGGGGCGGGTGGTGTCGTCGTGTTCGAAGCCGACCAGCACCTCCTCACCGACCACGGGCAGCATCATCACCCCCCGCGCATTTCCGGCGCTCAACGACGCGATCCGTGCCCACGCCCCCTCCACGTCGCCGCCCAGCGACGGGTACTGGACTCGGACCCGACCCAGACCGTCGGGATCGGCGTTGTTGGTCACGATCCCAAGGACGAGCTGGGAACCAAAGTTCGGAGCACTGCTCCCGCGGTCGCCTCCGACTGAGCCGAGCAGCGTGTGTGCCGCCGAGTTGGCGAACCGTGTCTCGTATGTGCTGCCACCGCGGAGGACGTGCGTGACGGCGGCGACGCGATAGGTGCCGCTGTATTTGTTGCCGATTCCGGTGACCTGGACTGCGATTCCGGCTTTGATGTCCGGATTGCCGGGGCACACGCCGTCGGCGGCGATGTAACCGTTGGCGAGTTTGTCGAGCAAGGCCTGCGCCAAGGCGTCTCCCTCGGAGGGGGACTTGACGGGCTCTGTCGCGACGTGCATCTCGAGTGCGGGGAACGCGCCCGCGATGGTCTCGCGGTCGACGCCGATCTCGGCGATCTGGTTGGCGGTGTCGGCGGTCGACGAGATCACCTGCTTGGTCTTCGGGTCCTGAATTGCGAGCGTGACCGTGTTGGCCTGCTGCGTGGCCGTCACACGCGGGCTGAACGAATGGAGGGTGGTCGGCCACTCGAGCTGGAGCGGGTCGTCGCCGATCGGCTTGCGGAAGTGCGCAACGGTGTCCTCGACGACGAACTCGAAGCCGACCCGCTCGGCCAGCCGCCAGATGAAGTCCCAGTCTGTCTCATTGTCCTGCTGCATGAAGTCGTGGGGATCGCCGCTATCGTCGCAGTCGGCGCTGAAGCCGGCAGCCTGAACGATCTTGGCGACGATGTCGCTCGAGGTCATGTTCTGGAATGTCTGCGCCTGGCGCGAGCGGATCAGAGCGTGCGAGCGGTCGAAACCGCGGCACACGAGTTCGACCCCGCCGGGCCCGAAGTTGAGATCGAGCGACACGATCTGACCCTTGAACAGGGATGTCGGCGTGGTGTCGTCGGCCGCGCCGAGCTTGACCTCGAGCGTCGACCCGATGTCGAACGGATTGGAGTCGATCGGCTGGTCCTGACCGGGCTCCCCCTTGTCGAATCCGACGGCGAATGTACACATGTCGGGCAGGCGCAAGTAGCTCTGGATCTTGATCTCGCGGAGCTTCTTGGCGATGTCGTCATCGATCGGCTGGCCGCCGACAAGGATCGTGTAGATCGCGACGGCCGAATCCGCCCCGCTGGCGCTCGGGTCTGGGCCTCCGATGCTCAAGTGTCGAGCCTCGGGATGGTCAGCGAAGTGCCCCGCCCGAGCCGCAGCGGATTATCGATCCCGTTGGCCTCCGCGATCTTGCGCCAGCGTGTTGCGTCGCCGTAGGACTCGTAGGCGATCGAGTGCAGCGAGTCCCCATCCTGGACGATGTGGGAGCGCAGGCCCGCGGTGCCGCGCGTTGTCGGGTTCTGCGCCTGACCGGGCGGAGCCGTGGGCGCGAACTGGAGCAGTTCGAGATCGACGAACGCCCTCGTCGGATCGCCATTCGGCGCGAACAGAACGTAATGGATCGAAATCGAGAGCGGGGCGCAATCGGGCAGCGTGTTCGCGCCCCAGCTGAATTTGATCGGCGTCGGCGGTTTGCCATGGAACCCCACCATCAGGGTGTTCGCCTGATCCTTGATGCTCTGCCCCGAGCCTTGGAGCGACACATCCAGCAGCAGTTGGAGTGTGAACACCATCGGCATTCCGCCACCGAACTCCGGCTTCGGCGTGTCGTCGCTTTGGACGGGCTTGACCGTCCAGATGTTCGTCTTTGAGACCGTGTACGTCTCCGGGTTGAATGCGCACTGCACGTCCTTCCCGCCGACGTTCAGCTTCGCGTTCTGAAACCCTTGGGGTACCGGCATTGCGTCAGCTCGGGAGCTTCAGCCCGGAGTGGGCGATTTCGAGCGTTTCGCCCCAGGTTGACGGATCGACCGAGTTCGCCTGGAGGACAGGGCCCGACCAGCGGACCGGGAACGCGTCGCCGAACACGAACGTGCGCACGTTCTGCGTCGTGTCGCTGGTGGCGCTGAGTGTCACGTTGATGTCCTTGAGCTGCGCACTCTGCTGGGTCGCGGCGAACCACTTCAGCAGCGTCTCATCGTTTGCGACCAGTCCCCAGGACAGCACAAGGTTCGGATAGCTGATCCGTCCCGGAAGGCGGTGGACGAAGTCGTTGTTTCCGCCTTCCTTATACTCGAGCACTTCGAAATTGACCTCGAGCCCGGACAGGCCCTTGAAGATCCCGATGAACGATGAGGCTGAGCTGATGCCCGGAACGTCGAGTGTCACGTAATAGACGAATGGGTTAGCCATCGGATCAGAAAGGGTGGCTGATCAGCTGGCCGAGTTGCTCCTGCTCCTCACGGACCCGGCTCATCATCTGGCTGTAGATCAGGTCGGAATCCTGGGATCCTCCTCCACCACCGCCACCACCGGAGCCGCCACCACCGGAGCCGCCGCCACCGGAGCCGCTGCCACCGCCGGCGGACCCCTGCCTGCTGAGCACCAACCCGCCCGATCGAGAGAGTCCCGGGCTGCCGGACGGACGCGGTAGCGATGCGGCCGCACGGGCGAGAGGGCGTGGAGCGCCGGCGGTAGAAGGGGACGGCGCCGATGCCGGCCGACCCTGAAGGGGGCGTGCCGCCGCGGGTGCCGGCCCCATCTGCGCTTGGGCGGGCGGCGCGATCGACGTCCGATGCACCGGCAAGTCCGACGCGGTCGACGGAAGGGCGATCGGTGCGAAGGGGTCGGCGTTGACGGTCGCCGGCGCCGGCCAGGGCGTCCGCAACGGCGGGGTTGGCGAGGGTTGGTGCGTTGCCGCCGTCGGCGCAGCTGATGGCCGTCCCCGTCCCGTCCGCTCTGTCTGGCGTCGCCGGATCGCCAGTACCGCACGATCGGCTGCTGGTGCAGACACCTGTCGCACCAGAGGCCGTGCGGATGCGGGCAACGGTGCCGCTGCCGACGCCGGTCGAGCGGGTGCGGACGCGGGTCCCAATGCGGACGCCGGGTGCGCAGGCGCGGCAGTCGGTGGCGGAGGCGTCGCGTCAGGCCCGCCCGGCGAGTCAACGGCCTGCCCGCCGATTCGCGCCGTCGATGGCCGAGATCGGTACTCCGCGGACCGGAACCCGGCCCGCAGCGCAGCTGCGAGGCGGCCGCCAGGTCCGCGACGACGATCCGGTGGCGTTCGATCCTCGCCAACCGCTCGGGCGGCACCGCTGGACGCGGTCGGCTCGGCCGTCGCTTGCCGCGAGCTTCGCAGCATGGGGACGCGCGCGGCGGCGCCGAGCCCCTGACCAACCGGCCGCGTGCCAGGCGTCGCCGCGGAGCCGAGCGCCAACGACGACGGCTGGTCAGGCGACACGCTCGTCCCGATCGCCGGAGCCGCGGTTGTCCGTCGTGACACACGAACAGGAGCGGGGAGCGGGGCGGGGTCGGTCGCAGAGGCCCGACTGGTCGGCAAGCGTGCGTCGCCCCCCGGTGGATCGGCTCTCGTTGCGGCAGTGTCAGTGCCAGCCGGCGATGGCCCGACAGCTGCCGCGCGGTCAGGCAGGACGGCAGGTGGACCGGGGCTCGGCGGCGTCGCCACCGCCTGCGTTGCGGGGCCATGCTCGGCTTCCGGGGACGGTCCCGGTGTCAGCGGACCGGCCGGGGTCTGTTCGACCGGCGCGCCCGGGGCGGGCGCGACCGGCGCGCCAGGAGCGGACGCGACCGGTGCCGATCCCGTCGGAGGGGATGTCGTCAAGCGTGATGCGGTCCGTCGCGGGGAGGGTGCCGGTCCGGGCGCCGCCGGAGCCGCTGCGGAGGGTGGTGGTGACGACGCGCGGGGTGGCTCCTGCTCGAAGCTCGGACTTGGATGCCCGGCCGCACCGGACTGCAAGCCCGGTGGGGGCGCCGCGAGCGTGGGCGGGTTGCGATCGGTGTCTCGAGGCACCTCTGCGGACTCGCCGACAGGGGGCGGTGTGGCCGTTCGGCGGACGGTCTGCAGCGGCACTGGGGCCTGCCGGACGCTCGCTCGGCGGCCTGCGACCAACTCCGCCTCCGTGCCACCGGAGGTGATCGAAGGGGACTGCTCGGCGTCGTCCGCGGCACCGCGAGCAGGGTTGCTGTCCGCGGCGGACTGCCGCCGGAGGCTTGCAGGAGGCGCGGGACTGGCGTCCACTGGAGCGATCGGCCCCAGAGCGGCCGGCCCAGAGGCCGAAGGCCGGGGCTCGACCCCCTCGGGCCGGTCGACGGCGGGGTTCGCCGCCCCTGGAGACGCCGTGGCCGGCGAGGTGGGCATCGCGGATGGCGGCGGGCTCGTCGTGGCCGACTCGGGCCCGCGCGGCTGGGCCAGTCCCGGCGCCGGGCTCGCAGCGGGTTCGGACATCCAGGATTGAGCCCGGGTCGGGCGGGCCGAGCCTTGGGACGGGGTCGGCGGCTCCGCACTGGCGCCCGGGCTTGGTGGTGAGCCTGCCGGCAGAGCCTCCGGCTGGGCCGTAGGCTCCGGCTGGGCCGTAGGCTCCGGCTGGGCCGGCAGTGCGACGGCCGCCGGCTCAGGCGCGCGCAGAGTCGGCGGAGGCTGGCCGGTGCGTCGAGCAGGGGCGGTCCGAGCGGCTGCCGGGCTCTCGTGGGCGCGGGACGCCGCCGGCAGTGGGCGTGCAGTGCCGGCGCCGGTCGAGCCCTGACCAAGCGGCGATGACGGCTCGGCGGCGGTCGTCGACGGGGCTCGCGTCAAGCGCCGCCCGACCGCGTCGGCGACTCGGCGCGCGAAGGATCGCGGCTTGTCTGGGACGCTCAGTGCTGCAACCGGCGGGGCCACCGGAGGCGAAGGCTGGGGCGCGCGTGCCAGCCGCGGCCGACGCGCGGCGGCCGGCGGTGCGGCCACTTCCGCCCGCGGCGTCGGTCGGCGAAGCAAAGGCCGCGCAGCCTGAGCCGAAGCGTTCGGTGCCGGTGTCGCCGGGATGGCCGTCGCCGAGGTCGAGGCGGGCACGGCTGCGACGGCTTGGACCGGGATCACGGCCGGGGCCGACTCGGCGACCGGGGCGGGCGAGGCGCCCGACGGCGCGGGCGAGGCGGGAGACGCTGGCTCGATCGGTGCCGCGGGCGCGGGCAACGGCGGCATGAGGGGCGGCCGCGCGGGCGGTGGGTTGGCCGAGGCGGCATCGGTGCCTGCTGGAATCTGCGGCGTCTGCGACAGGTCCGACCCCGGCTCGTCCGGACCCAGATCCCGAGCATCCTGGGGGGCGGCGGGGTGGCGGAACGGCGCCGGCGCAGCGGCGGGGCGGCTCGGCGGGGCTTCGACCGACGCCGGCGAGTCGCCTGGCGGGCTTGCAAGCCCGCCAGACGCGCGCTGCTCGGTTGTGTCGGTTGTGTCGGTTGGGTCCGCCGGGGGGACCGGCGGCCGGCTCGACAGGCGGTTCGGTTGCGCCGTGTGCTGCCCTTCGCTGCGCTCTGTCGTCCCCTCGACGATCCGCGCTCCGCGAGGCGGACGTTGGCGTGGACCTTCGGGCTCGTGCTGGGGCGGCGTCGCGAGGATCTGCGGCTGCCCCACCGGGTAACTCGCCGGCTGGTCGAATGCTGGAATCGCCAACTCAGCCATCTGATCGCCGAACATCCACGCAAAGCCGGCGTCGTCCAAGCCGTAACGCTCACGCATGTACGCTCGAGCGGAGTCGAGCCGGGTCTGAACAGCAGAGGTATTGACCTGATCGACCACCGGCTCTGTCATCACGGGCGCCGGGAACTGCGTGATGTGGCGAAGCGCGCCTGGGGCGAGCCTGGTCGCGGCTCGCAGGAGCTTCGGCTCCCGCGCCGCCGCAACTGCCAAACCGACAGGCCTCCGGGATCCTGACCGCGCGGTCAGTCGCCGCCCCATCCGCAAGAGCCGGCGCACCGAGGTGGGCTGTACCGAATCCCGTCGCACTGTCCGATCGTCCACTCAGGTTTCCTATTCTTGAGGCGACGCCAAGGCGTTGGCCTCAGCGAGAAAGCGCCGCCGGTCGCAATGCTCGAGGTCGAGAATCGTGTCCAGCTGCCAGTGGAAGTGATACGCGAGGCGGGCCGCCTCACCGAGCAGTTCCTCGGGAGACGGCCTTGTCATTCCCCCAATCGACCGTCCTCGATGTCGGTCAGGTCGACCTCGAAGCGATGAGCGCACTCCGGACAGCTGACGACGCCGACCGAGTCGCCGTCACTGTTGACGCGCTCATAGAGCTTCTGGAGATGATCGAAATCCGCGGCGTAGAGCGCTTCGACGAGCTTCGGCGTGATCTCCGTGATCGTCCCCAGCCTCGTGATCGTTCGTGCCAGCAAAAGCACCGTCAGATACGCGGCGTTCTGGCGCACCTCGATTTCGCGCATCGGCTCGATCTCGTCGCGCGCGGTCGCCAGTCGCATCGTTCCCGTTTGATGCAGCGCACCGTTGCCGTCGACATAGCCCCGTGGGAGCGTGAACTCGATCTCGGTCCGCATCCTGCACGACTACGACTGAGCTGCAGCGGAGATCGGTTGGCCCTGAGCGTTGAGCATGTCCCAACTGTTCGCGTCAATCGTCGCGGTGTTGATCAACGGTGAGTGTGAGGAGGGATCCGACCCGCCGGTCGACAGTGACACCAGTAGGCCGGTGGCTGTCTGCCATGAGTACAGCGTTGTCCCCGTGTTGTCGCAGAAGTCAACCTGGACTTTCTTCTGCTTTTGGGCGATCGTCGACTTCGGGTCCGCCATCAGGTAGGCCCACTGGGCAAAGATGAACGTCGTGTCCCAACCCTGGGTCAGCGTCATCGGAGTCCACGTTGGGTTCTGGACCGCCGTGATGATCGGCTGGATAGCCCCCTGGCTACCGTGGAACATCTCCTTCGGTGCCTGGACCGACCAGGTCGGAGGTGTGCAGGACTTGAACAACAGCGGGTTCATCGCCCCCTGCTCAGCGATCGTCTGGATTGTCACATTGATGTGCGCGACGGTGTAAACAACCGGCGCCGCTGGATTAGACATTCGTTCTCCTCAGTCTCAGTCGAGAATGATCGCCGTCAC
Organism: uncultured Solirubrobacterales bacterium; assembly: GCA_963705995.1. Classification (GTDB taxonomy): domain Bacteria; phylum Actinomycetota; class Thermoleophilia; order Solirubrobacterales; family Solirubrobacteraceae; genus Palsa-465. Next base: position 37,657 of record CAVPLN010000028.1, on the reverse strand, counting down.
TCGCCGCCTTCGCCCCCGCCACCCGCTCCCCCGCCACCGGTGAACTGGCTCAAACGGAAGATCACGAACTCCGCCGGCTTCACGGGACAGATCCCGATCTCGCACGTGACCATGCCCGCCTCGATGTTCTCGGGGGGGTTGGTCTCCGCGTCGCACTTGACGAAGAACGCATCCGTGGGGGCCCCGCCGAACAACGCGCCGGTCCTGTAGACGCGGGTCAGAAAGTTGATGACGTTGATCGTCAGCGCCGACCACAGCTGGGCGTCGTTGGGTTCGAACACGCTCCACTGGGTGCCGAGCATGATCGACTCGGACACGAAGTTGAAGAGGCGCCGGACGTTGATGTAACGCCACTCGGGATCGCTCGAGAGCGTGCGCGCCCCCCAGATCCGGATCCCGCGCCCGGGGAATGCTCGGATGCAGTTGATGCCGTTCCGGTTGAGCTCGCCCTGCTCGACATGCGTGATGTGGAACGCGAGCCCATTGGCCCCGCGGATCACCTCGTTCGCCGGTGCCTTGTGGACCCCACGGGTGCTGTCAACACGAGCCCACACGCCTGCAATGTGGCCAGACGGCGGCATCCGCATCGGCCGCCTCGTAAGCGGGTCCATGACCTCGATCCAGGGCCAATAGAGCGCTGCCATCTTCGAGTCGTACCCGGCGACGTTCATCCGCCAATCGAGCACCTCCTGGGGGATCAGGCCGTCCGGCGTGTCAAGGATCGCCATCCGATCGCCCATCAGCTCTGCGTGGGCAATCATCTTGCCCTGAAGGTCACGCATCTGCGCGCCGTCACCGTTGAGGTTGACGATGTCCGGCATCAGCAGCATCGTCACCTCGTCGAGCGCGTTGGCGTTGCCCATCCCCTTGCGGGACGCCACGTCGCCCTCGAAATCGCTGGCATCGACCTTGTCGAGGGCCACCGATGGAACAGCCAGCGTATAGGTTCCGGCGGCGACTCGAACGTCGGGCAGCGACGCGCCAGTCTCCTCGATCTTGATCAACTTCGAGGCCGCGTTGACCTTGGTGACGATGTAGTTGCGGCCTTTCTTGAGCGAGATGCCCGGATACTCCTCACGCGCTGAGCCGGCGCTGACGACCACCTTGTAGGTGTTGTCCCCCGGCTCCTTCCCCTCAACCGGTGGCTCCTCCGCGATCTCGACCTTGATCGTGTCGTCGACCCCTCTCAGCGCGACAGCTGTGAATGTCTCCACGTCCTTGTCGGTTGCCGACGGAAGCGCTGCGCGCGCGGCTGGCGACGCCTTCTCGTTTCCGACCCTGATGATCCACGCGAGGGAGCCGCCGTTCTGGAAGAACCCGTACACCGAGTGGGCGAGGAAGGCGCCCTCCATGAATGGTCCGTTCTCCGGATTCTCCCGGTCGCCGAAGATCGTGGCGAACTGGGTCCAGTTCGAGATCCGCATCGGCTTGTTGATCGGGCCACCGGGAAGCAGACCGATGAACGCGGCCACCGAGGTGCTCACGCCCTCGATCGGCTTGTTCCCAGACGACACTTCCTCGACGTAGACACCCGGGGTCAGGTACGTGGGCATATCACTCCTTAGAAGCCTTAGAAGCCGCCGATGACGAAGACAGGGCTGCGGGCGCGGGCAAGGTTCCCTTCAGACGCACAGAGCGCTCAGGATCCCCATCCCCGCGTGCGAAGGTGGCGAAGCTCCAACCCCGATTTCCCCGTTGCCCGTCCATGCCGCCGATGGCCGACATCCTATTGGCGCAGGTCGGTCCGGAAGTGCGGCCCTTCGGGAGCAAGACGAGGGATCGGGCTGCCCAAATGGGCTGCCCGATCGGACACTCAGCGCGATCGCGCGCGCGACGCCGCAACGCGGAGGTCACACGGCGGCCCGGGCACCGCCAGTGTGCCTTCGGCGCCGCGCCCGTCCGTGGTCCGGGCCTGCACGCGGTACTGGCCGCCGGCAACCCGGTTGACCCGCCAGCGCCCAGCGGTGTCGCTCACCACCACCCGGCCCTCGTCCAGAAGCGCCACCCACGCCCCGGCGAGCGGCTTGCCGTCGTCGTCGGTGACTGTGCCGCCGCAGTTGTGGAACTCCTCGATCGTGGGCCGGCCGGCGTCAGCGAGTCTCGCGCGGATCCTTGTCGCGCGAACCTCGGGCCCCCGGACGTAGCCAGCACCGGACTCGACCACGATGTGGACCACGTAGTCGATCGACGCCTTGTACTGACCTCCGACCGACGTCCAGAAATCAGCCTTTTCCTCTCGCGGTCGACCGACCGATGTCTCGGCACTTGCCAGCGTCCGCGTCGAACTGGCGGCGATCACGTCTTCGGGGACCTCGGAGTAGGAGAAGAGAATCGAGAGCACCTGCGACAGGAGCCGATGTTCGTCCTCGACCGCCTTCGTCCATGCCGTCACGGCATAAGTCAGCTCGAGGTGCAGTGGTGGGCTGACCGTCACCGCCGTGCCGTTGACGCGACGCTCGAACGGGGCGCCCTCGGCCCGGTCGACCGCTTCACGAAGGTCGTAAAGGAACAGGTCGACGGTCGGACCGGTCAGCTTCCCCGACCAGTCCTTGGACGGAGCGTCGAACGCGATCTCGACGCTCTCGAAGCCGTGTCTGGCGAGCTCACGTTTGAGCAGCGTCCGGAGTGACTCATCGAGATCCGCGATCGCCGTGTTCAGCGGAACGTCGACGACACGGGCCATGGGCTGGGACTCTAGCGGTCGATGGCACGACGCACGTAGTCGCGCACCGAGTCGAACGAGCGCAGCTCGGCGAACGCTTGGAGCGGGATCCGAAGCTCGAACTCCTCCTCCAGCAGCGCGAACAGAAGCAACGCCTGAAGCGAGTCCCAGTCCGACACGGTCTCGATGCTCGCGCTGGGGATATCTTCGACTGCGAGCCCCTCGAATGCGACCTCGAAGCAGCGAATCAGCCTGCCATCGACGCCGCCCATGCGCCCGACTGTAACAGCCGGACCCCTCATCAATTGAGCGCCCGAACGCCCGGTGCGGCCGCTGTGCCCAGCGCGCTCGCGAACGTCGCGTCGTGGCGCGCCGGCTCAGATGACGTCCAGGTACCAGCCGGCCGGCGGTCGGCTCGGCCCGGGCTCCGACCAGGACGTCAGATAGGCGTTCGCCCGGTGCTCGGTCGCCTTGAAGCCGGCGGCCAAGAACGGATTCATGTCGCTGTGTCCGAGGTCCGGTACGCAGGCGATCTGGGCGCCGGCGGCGACCGCTCGCGCGAGCAGGGCCTGTACGAGCAGCTTGCGCTCGGCCGCGTCGGACAGTGAACCCCACAGAATCTCTTGCACGACGAGGCACCGGCTCCGGATTGCATCCGCCACGGTCATGACGTAACCCGTAAGGACGGCGGAGCCCCGGCTCGAGCCGGCCTTCACCGCGACGACGCCGTGCCGGGCGAGTTCCCATGCCGCCTCTGGCTCGGTCCACAGCCGCGAGAGCTCGGCATGCTCGGGCATCGCCGTCGCCATCTCGACCAGGTCTCCGATCGTCGGCTGCGCCGGAGTGTGATCGGGCCACGGCTCGGGGAGCCACATGGATCTCGCCAGGTAGGAGAACGTCGCGACCTTGAGCGTCGCCAGCCCGAGCCGGCGGCAGGCACCCAAGACCATCCGGTCCATTCCATCGCCGGCAACGCAGTAGCTGATGACGCCATCGAACCCGGCCGCCGCCGCCCGCTGCATCAGCTCGCTCCAGACGACGATCCCGTACCCGGAGGATCGTAACGCCGGCGCGACATGCAGTAGCGTCGAGATCAGGAGGCGCCGCTCAACGCCGTCGAGCAGGACGCGGCGCGGAAGGCCGACGGCGAACGCGACCGGTTCAGCGCCGTCGTAGATCGTCGGCGCGAGCGACCAGCTCGAGCCCGGATAGCGGAAGTAGTCGGCCAGCAGCTGTGCTGAGTACAGGTAGGGCGGCGTCGGACTGCCGGCGCCCGATGCGTCGATCAGCGCTGCCAGCCGGTCGAAGTCGCCGCGGAAGTCCTCGACCCCGTCCGCCGCACGCCTGATCGTTGGTCCGATCGCCATCATCGGAATGCTCGCGTACTCTAGCGCTTGGCCCTGCACGCCACTACGATTGCGCAGGTGTCAGATGCCGTCACGCGCGGAGTCCGCGTCAGCACGACAACCAGCCGTGAGGAGCCCGCAACGACGCGGGCGGCGCCGCTGCCGGGCGCCCAGCCACGCAGTGCCAGCCCTTCGCCGGCCGCGGCGCTCGAACTCCAGCGTCAGGTTGGTAACCGCGCCACGGCTCGCGTCCTGACCCGCTGGGCAGCGCATCCGGACAAGGACAAGAAGGGCCAGTTCATGACGGATGAGAACGCTGCCGAATGGAACCGCTTCAACCCGCCGATGAGTAAGTAATCGGCTTGGCACCTCTGGTCCGTTCCAGTGCGTTGCTGAGGGCGCGAGCGCCGGCAGCCTCAGGACTGGCCGTTCGGTGGCAGGGCGACTACGGACTCGGGATCAGCCTTTCGATCATCAACGATCGGATCACCGAGCGACTTCCCGGCGCCGTTGAGCGCGTGGCGCGTGACGGAACTCGACTCGACCGGCCGCTCCCGCACGGAGTCGACGTCGAGGTCCGCAACCACGAGTGGCCTCCCGACCTGCGGGCGCCGGCCGCCGGGCGACTCGCGGTGATCCTCGCGTGGGAGTTCGGAGCGGTTCCGCGCGCGTGGATGGAGGCGATCGAGCGGAACGTCGACGAGGTGTGGGTGCCGAGTGAGCACGTGCGCCGCATGTATCTCCACTCTGGCGCGGACCCTGACCGGGTGGTCGTGATCCCCAACGGCGTCGACCTGGACGTGTTCGCGCCTGCCGCGAGCCGACGCTGGGCCACGGCCGGTGAGTCGCCGCCGTCCCAGGCTGGTGGTCTGCGCTTCCTGTTCGTCGGGGGGCTGATCTGGCGCAAGGGACCGGACATCCTCGTCGAGGCGTGGCGACGAGCCTTTGCCGGTCGCGACGACGTCACGCTCGTGCTCAAGGACTACGGTGCCGGCACGATCTACGAGGACGCCGACCGCAGCCTCTACCGTGAGCTTGCGCGGTCGAGCGGGATACCGCGCATCGAGCTGATCGAGGACGACCTCACGCCAGCTGAGATGGCGACGCTCTATCGCTCGTGCGACGTGCTCGTCCACCCCTACCGCGCCGAGGGGTTCGCGATGCCGGTCCTCGAGGCGATGGCCTGCGGGCTGCCCGTGATTGTCACCGGTGGAGCGCCGACGGACGAGTTCTGCCCGGCCGAGGCGAGCTGGCGGATCCGAGCGCAGATGGCGTTCTTCCCGGACGACCGGGTCGACACGCTCGAGACGGTCGGTCGCCCGTGGGTGCTCGAGCCGGACGCCGACCATCTGGTCGAGATCCTGCAGGCTGTCGCCGCTTCCAGCCCGCGTGAGCTTGAGGCGCGGGGCCGCGCCGCTCGCGAAGCTTCGCTCTGGCTGTCCTGGGACACGGTTGCCGTGCGCTACTGCGAGCGCCTCGTCGCACTCGCGGCACGCGCGCCTCGTCTCGATCGCAGCATGTCATCGTGCCAGCGCGCTCGATGAAGGTGTCGCCGACCAGTGGATCCGCCTTCTTGCGACCAACCGCTGAGCATGCTCGTCGTATACGGCGATGCCCGCCTGGAGGGGCGCGATGCGCGATGGCTGCGGCTGTTCGCGATTCTCGAGTCGCTGGTGCTGGACGGACACCGGATCACGTTCGTCGGGCGCAGCGAGGCGCTTCAGGAGCCCAGCACGGCCCGCCTGCTGCGTCTGGGAGTGCTGGAGGTCTTCCCGATCGTCGCGGAACTCCCGGCGCTCAACCTCGCCCATCCGGAGACGGGTTGGAGCGTGCCGATGCTGGATCTCGCCGGGCTGCTGAAGCGTGGTGAGTTTGATGTCGCGTGGCTGTCGACGTGCGACATAGCGGTCCGATACGAGCCAATCATCCGGCAGCACTCACATCGGACGCGTGTCGTCGTCGATGCGACCGACATCCAGTGGTCGGGTGAACGCGGCAGCACCTGCCGCGCCGCCGATGTCAATGTCGTCGTCAGCCCTGGGGACGCCATGGTGGCCCGCGAACTTGCACCGGACGTGCCGGTCCACGTGGTGTCATTCACAGCTCCGTCTGTCGGCGCGGAGACCGAGCCGGCCACCTTGGCGGCGGATGGTGCGGAGCGGTCCGAGCTCCGGCAGCTCCTTCGTGCCGCCTCACCGGCTCACTCGCCGGCCGCCATGGTCACATCGGTGCCACCGGCTGCCGAGCGCACCAGGCCCCAGGTCGCGATCGTGGTGCAAGCGGCGGACGATGCTCCGGCGTTGCGAGCGCAGCTCGACGCGCTCGAGCGCGCGCTGCCACGGGAGGGCGTTGAGCTCGTGATCGTCGCATTCGGCCACGATGCCGAAAGCTCGGCGCTGCTCGCCGACGGACATGGTGCTCGGGTCCTCCGATGCGACCGCGTGCCCGGTACAGGACTCGCGCGTGCTCTCGCGGTCGAAGCGACGAGCGCGCCGATGCTCGTCACGCTCGGGCCGCTCGCCCTCCCCCAGCCGGGTCTGCTGGAGCCGCTGCGCGGAGCGGTGTCGGCGGGTGCCTCGTTTGCGGGCGCGACCGTCGACGGGGCCCACGGTCTGCATGTCGCCGAGGACGGGAGCCTGTGGCCGCGCGGGTCAGAGCACGACGGAATCGTGCAGGCGCTCGCATTCGACTGTCTGGCGGCGCGGCGGGAGATCTGGATGGAGGCGCCGCACGTGCTGCCGATGCGCGAGGGTCACCCCGAACGCCAGTTCGCGCAGTGGGCGATCTCGCACGGTCCACTTGTCAGCTGCCACGACGCGATCGTGCGCCGGTTCGACGCGGGTCCGATCAGTGTGATCGTCGCGACTCGCAATCGTGCCGAGGAGCTGCCCGGTGTCGTGCGCCTGCTGGTCGCCCACGGAGTGACCCTCGGCGGCGGAGAGGTGATCATTGTCGACAACGGTTCCACTGATCACACCCCCACGCTTGCGACCGAGCTTGCGTCTCGCCATCAGGGCGTCCGCCTCATTCGCGACTCGACCGACGGGGTATCTCATGCGCGCAACACGGGCGCGGCTGCGGCTCGCAATGGCGCGCTCTGCTATCTGGACGACGACGCACGCCCCGCTCCGGGTTGGCGCGAGAGCATCGCCTGGGCGCTCAGCCGCCCCGGAATCGCGGCCGCCGGCGGCCCGATCTGTGCGCTCTGGCCGGCGACAAGGCCGCCGGGCTGGCCGCCTCCGGGGCTGGAGGGCACCCTGAGCGTGCTCGACGGTGGGGACGAACAGCGGCTGTTCGTGCCTCCTGAGGTCGTGTACTGCGCGAACTGGGGGATCCGGCGCGAGGCGTTGTGGGCCGCCGGTGGATTCGACTCGGGTCTCGGCTATGCGCCGGACCGGCGGACCGGCGGGGCAGAGGTCGCGGTCGCGTGGCAGCTGCACAGCCGTGGAATCGGGGGCACTCTGTACGTCCCTGGTGCCACCGTCGGGCACCGAATCCCGGAGGACCGGATTCGCGACAGCTACCTGATCGAGCGCAGGCTGATCGTGGGGATCGAGAACGCGCAACTGCGGGCCAGAGCCGAAGGGACCGGCAGGGAACGCCTCCTCGCCGAGGTGGCAATCGCGGCGCGCAGGCTGTTCGAGGTGCTTCCGCTCTCAGGTGACCTGGCACTCGAGGAGGCGTTCGCCCAGGTGCGGTCGGCGGCGATCGCCGTGGATGCCCGGGCGGCTGCGGCCGAATCCCTTGGACTCCTCGCGGCAACTGCGCTGCTGCTGGGCGAGGATCAATGGATTGAGGGTGAGCTGCGGTTGCGCGTGCGGCCCGAGCACCTCCGGGGCCTGCTGCAAACGCCCCCGCAAGCGTCTTAGCACCCGCTGCAGGGCCCGTGCCGGGCGATCAGGCGCAACGGGCCGGCTTGGAGTCTCCCGGTGGAAGGCACAGCTTTGCGACCTGCGGTGCCTTGCCGCGCCGGATCGTGAACTCGGTGACCTTGCCGACTTCGTCAGGTGCCGTGATCTCGACATCGACCTCTGTGCCTGGGCTGAGTCGGCTGTGAGCGAAAGCGGACGTGAGTCCAACCGCACGGCGCTTGGGCGCGAAGTGTCGCTTGGCGAACGGGCAGCCGCCCCCGTGGCAGAGCACCTCGACCGCACCGCCGGTCGGGACGCCGGTGACGGTGAGCTGCTCGGCCGTGGAGAACCCCGGACTGAACAGCCAGGTGAAACTGACTGGCGAGCGGACCTGCGAGTAGCTGAACTCGATATTTGCGGTGACGTGTGGGGTTGGAGGGGCTTGCCCGGTCGCCTCGATCAAGCTCAGCGAGGCGGGCAGCTTGTAGAACCTCGAGAGGAGATTCGCGCCGGTCTTGTCGAGCGAGACCTGCAGCGCCGTCGTCTGATCCGACGGCAGCGTGTAGGAGCCACTGGCGATCGTCACCGTCTTGCTCGTGGTCTTGGTGCCGGCGGCCACCGCCACGACGGACCCGTGCTCGACGCGCTCGACGGTCGTGATGCCGTATGTGCCGGTACACGTCTGCCCAGCTGCCCCGGCGCAGTCGATCGAAAGCGCGGTCTTGGTGCCCTTGAAGCTCGTCGTCACGACCGCAGGCTGTGGCAGAGAGGCGATCGAGGTCGTCGCCGAGGTCGTCGCGGTACCCGTCCCGTATTGGTTTGAGGCGGTCTCGGAGACCTCCACGCCCTGCCCCGCGTCGGTGATGGGGATCGTGAAGGCCTGACCTGTGGCGCCGGCGATCGCCGAGCAGTCGCTGCCGCCGGCGCTGCACAGGCTCCACTGGTAGCTGAAGCTCTGTGGTGAGTTCGCCCAGGTTCCGTGGGCTTCGGTCAGTGTGCTCCCGGCGACCGCTGTTCCCGTGATCGTCGGCGGCGCGCTGCTGGATGGGGGCAACCCGACTTCGACGGTCGCGCTGGTGCTCAGCGCGACCGTCGATTGCAGTGCGTAGGTCGCTGTGAGTCGGCACGAAAGAGGCTGGCCGGCGTCGGCAGCCACCGGCGTGAACGTCTGCGACGTCGCGCCGTTGACCGGACTTCCGTTCAGCAGCCACTCGTACCCGTCGAAGCCGAAGGCGCTCAGCGACGGCTGCGACCCGGCCCACGTCGACCACTCGCCTCCCACGCAGGTCAGAGTCGACCCGGGCGTGGCGATGCCGCTGATGGTCGGCGCGTTGATTGACGCCGCCGGCACGCCCGCGCCGACGAACCCGATCTTGCTTGCCGCGCCTTCGGTGAACCACAGATTCCCGTCTTGGCCGACCGCGATCCCGATCGGGGCGCTCGATCCGGTCGGCGTGTCAAACGTGTTTATCACCGTTCGGGTGACTGGGTCGATCTCGCCGATCGCGCCCGTACCGCCTTCGGTGAACCAGATGTTGCCGTCTGGCCCCGTGACGAGCACGAACGGGTCGCTCGACGTGTTCGTGAGCGGGATCTCGCTGATCACGCTCGGATCGGACGCGGCAAGCTCGCCGATCTTGCTGACGCCGCTCGCACTTTCGGTGAACCAGAGGCTGCCATCCGGTCCGGTTGCGATCTCGTTGGGCGCACTCGACGGTGTCGGGGGAGCGTACTGCGTGATCACGGTGGGGTTGGACGGACTGAGCTCCCCGATCATGCCGGTGGTCTTCTCGGTGAACCAGATGTTGCCGTCGGGGCCTGTGGTGATCCCGAACGGCCCGCTCGCCGCGGGAGCCGAGTACTCGGTGATCGCCTTGGTCGACGGACTGATTTCGCCGATCTTGTTGACCTTGGACTCGGTGAACCACATGTTCCCGTCCGATCCGGCGGCGATCGCGACCGGTCCGCTGTTCAGGGTGGGCGTGGCGAACTCGTTGATCACGTGGGTGGTCGGGTTGATCTCACCGATCTTGTTGGCGCCGAACTCCGTGAACCAGATATTGCCGTCCGGCCCCAATCCGATCCCGGACGGCCCCGCGTTGGCCGTGGGGAGCGAAAACTCGGTGATGGCGTGAGTGGTGGGGTTGATCTCGCCGACCTTGTCGGCGTCGAACTCGACGAACCACAGGTTGCCGTCCGAGCCGGCGGCGATGCCCTCAGGCCCGCTCGAGCCTGTCGGCGTCGCGAACTCGCCGAACTGTCCAAGCGAGGCTCCCTGCGCGCCGCCAACGAAACCGAACGCGGCAACCACGGCGAGCAGGGCCAGGCCGACCGTGCGCAAGCTGCCGGCCCACCCGCCCCCAGGCCGCGATCGGCCGGTCCAGACGTGTCTTCTCCTCGTTCCCACGGCGACTAAGGCTGGCATGCTAGCGCCGTCCTGCGACCAGCGGGCTCACCCATGCGGTTTGACGCAGGCAAGCGGATGGCTCGCACCTGGCGGCAGGCACAGGACCGTGAAGAGCGGCTGCTGGCCCCTTCGCATCAGCATGATCCCAACCTTCCCGACGTCGTCGGCGGCGGTGATCGCGATCTCGACGGTGGTGCCGGGGGCGAGGTGGGCGTCAGCGAAGTTGGACGCCAACGAGATCGTTCGGGAGCGTGGCTTGAGCACCCGCTTGCCGAACGGACATCCGCCGCCGCGGCAGGTCAGGAGCACCCGCGGCTTTGACGGGAGACCGCTGACGGCGAGGTCCTCATCGGTCGTGTAGCTGTCGTTGAACTCCCAGGTGAATGAGATGAATGAGTTGATCACGGCGTAGCGGAACGTCACGGCCCTCGTCAGCTGAGTGCTGCCGTTGATCGCGACGGTCGCCGGCAGCTCGTAGAACTGGCTCAGCAATCTCTGCGCGGCCGCATTGAGCGTAAGGGTCACCGTAGCCCGCTTGCCGGTCGCGACGGAGTAGAAGCCGCTCGCCACGGTCAGGCTGGTTGACCTCCCCTGCGGCGGCTTGGGCTTCTTCGCCAGTGCGTCGATCGCGGGGGCGACCGCCTTGCCGCCGCGGACGATCACCTTGCCCTTGACGGTGATCGAGCCCGAGCACACGCTGGTGGCCGCTCCCCCGGTGCAGCCGACGGTCATCGTCAGCTCGGCGCCCGCGGACGATGCCTTCGCCAGCGAGGCCGACAGCGGTCGCAGTGCCGCCGCAGTTCCCGGGCCAGGTGTGCTCGGCGTGCTCGTCGTCGACGTTGCCGTCGTGGGCGTCGTTGTGGTCGTGGTCGTCGTCGTTGTCGTCGCCGCCGCGACAGTGACGGTGGCACTCGTTGCGGTGGCGCCGCCAGCGGGCCCGGTCGCGGTCACCCGACAGGCAAGCTGTTGACCGACATCTGCCGCCGATGTCACGAATGTCGACCCGGTCGCGCCGCTGATCGTCGAACCACCACGCAGCCAGGCGAAGGTGTAGTTGAACGGCCCATCGCCCGACCAGGTGCCAGGCGCGCACGTCAATGTCTGCCCGGGCTGAAGCGTGCCGCTCACCGCGGGAGGCATCGTGTTCGCCGGCGGCTGAGATTGGAACGCGCCGATGTCGCACGTCGAGCCGCGCGGTTCGCCGCGCTCGTCGACGTCCAACAGCGGCTCGCCGGCCTGAAGCGGATTGACGCACGCCCCACCTGCTCCGAGTGCCGGGCTGCCCGCCTGTAACGCCAGCGTCTGCGGCGGCGACCCCGCCAGTGCGGAGGCGAGCTCTGGGCTCTGGCCGACGATGTCTCCCGTGATGGCTGAGAAGTTGCACTGCGGCGTCGGGCCCGGGTCGTCCTCCAGGTTGTGACCTGGAGTCAGATCGCCGATCGTGGCGCCGAACGCGGCGCAGTTGTTGGACGCGGCCGGCCCGACCCCGCCGGCGACGATCGTGTCTGTCGCGCTGACGGGTGCGCCGTCGGTGTAGAGGTTCCCGCCGGCGCCGCTGACCGGGACGGAGTTGGCGTCGATTGTGTCGCTCGCGAATATGTCATCCAAGTCCTCACCCGCAGCGAACACGCCACCTCCCTGATCGGCGCCGGGGCCCGTTGCGGCGTTCCCCAGCACGGTCGAGTTCACCACCTCCACTCCCGTGTCGCTGGCAAGAGCTCCGCCGACGGCCCCGCCGTCTGGGCTACCGCCGGTCGCCGAGTTCCCCGCGAGCGTCGTCGAGTCGACCGTGACGGGAGCGGTTCCGCCGCCAAGCTGTGCCGCCAAACCACCGCCAAAACCCTGCCCGCCTATGCCCGCAGCCCCGCCCGGGAAAGGAGAGCCTGCGGCGCCGCCGGTCGCGTCGTTACCGCTCACCGTGTCGCCCGCCAGCGCCGGCGGCGATGGTGTGTCCTCGGTAAAGATCCCACCGCCCAACGCGAATCCGCCCTGGCCCGATGCTTCGGCTAACGAACCCTCGCCCCCGGTCGCACCGGTCGCGTGATTGCCGGTGATGGAACTGGCGCTCACGCTGACCGCGCAACCCTCCGCTGCCAACCCCCCACCCTGGCCCTCTCCACCATTTCCGGCAAAGCCCATTGCGGCAGCGCCGCCGGCACCTCCGGCTGCCGTATTGTCCGTGATCGTGCTGTCATCGATCGTGACAGTACCCGTGCCCCCGCAGAAGATGCCGCCGCCAATGGCGGTATCGCCACTGGCGTTGGGAACGCCAGCGGCAGCGGTGGCGGTGTTGTCCGAGACCGCAGTTGACGCGGACAGTATCAGCGTTGCGGTTGTGGTCACGGCAATCCCGCCGCCCTCGCCACCTCCTTGGCCCCCCTGGCCTCCGTCCGCGCGGTTGTTCGTCACCAGCGCATCCTGGAGCCCGACGCTCACAGCGCTCGCAGGCGGATCGATCAGGATCCCGCCGCCGTCGGTGGAGTCGTTCGCAAAGGCATCGCCACCGGTGACCTCCAGATCCGAGACCGTCACCACACCCCCCCCGGAGCTAGGCGCAATCTCCAACACCCGGTCGCAGCCGTCGGTCTGCTTGATGGTCGTCCCCCCGGCGCCGCCCGGGCCCTTGCCCTCGATCGTCATCGGCGCCTCGACGTCAAGCTCTCCGAGATCGCTGGCCCCGCCGCAGACCCCGTTATTCAGTGTGTAGGTGCCAACCCCAAGCTCGATCACGGCCCCCATCGCCCCGTTGGCGGCGCTGACGGCTGCTCGCAGTGTCGTGCAGTTCGTGCCGCTACAGCTGCCGATCCCATCGGAGGTGCTCGAGACCGTGAACGTCGTCGCCGCCACCGCGGGCGAGGCAGCGAGCATCGCCACGGCCGCCGCGAGCACCACGATCTTCCAACCCGAGGCAATCGTCGTGACCAGAGCCGCGCGCCCAGCCTTGGCCGCGACGTTACTTTGCGACATCGGCCCAGGCGGACTTGACATAGATCACCTCGAGGAATTCGACGGTCCGCTCATCCCGCCCACCGGCCGGCGGGTAGCGAGCCGTGACCTCGACCAGGTAGACCGAGCCCGGCTCAGCATCCATGGGGATCACGCCGGTGACCGTGAACCGGCCCAAGCGGCCAGGCCCGACCTCCACGCCCGGATGCTCGCGGCACGGCAGCGGGCCGCGACCGTCCTCGTGCGCCTCGATATGGACGCCAAGGGCATCGGCTGGCTCGAGGCTGCGTCGAATGCTGGGGAGCAGAAACAGCGCGACCCTCGGGGCAACGCCCAGGTATCGCATGTCCGCGCGCAGCCGAGCCGCCTCGTGCAGGCGCTCCCAGTCCGCCGGGACCCTGGCGGTCCGTACCTCGATCCTGACGGAGATCGGGCCGCGGGCGAGCGGGATCGCCGTGAACGGGAAGCGGAAATCGCCCCCTGGCAGCATGCTGTACGAGTTCGTGTTGTGCCAGGCCGACGCATACTGGCCCGAGTTCGCCGGCATCTGATCGGTCGGCGCGGCGATCTCGCCCGCGTTTAGCGCGTCGGCGTTGATGTACTCCGCGAGGTAGTTCGACACGCTGACGATGAGGCACTCGTGCGTTCCCGCGACGGGAGCCTGAAATGGGACTGCCGACGGAACCAAGATCTGGCCATTTGCGGGAACTGTCACGTACTGAACAGGCCCGAGCGGGACGGCGCTGAGTGCGACGCCGCCCGGAGCGCTCCAGAACCGGACTGCCGTGAACGGGGCGTCAGTGCCCGAGGCGTTGTGGATCTGGGCCGCGAGCGGGTACGACTGTCCCGCGAGAAGCGCGTAGTCGCCGCCTGTGGAGAGAGCCGTCGACAGAATCTGATTGCCCGCGAGTGTGTTCGGTGGCCACAGAAGGATGTCGGGGCTCTGATACGTGCCATTGGTTATGTACGGCTCGGGCGCGGTCCAGTTGACGGGCGCAGCGTACTGGTAAGCGGCACCGGTGATACTCGCGTTGGCGCCCTGACCGCCGACCGCGTAGACGATCCCGTCCGGGCCGAGGGCCGCCCCGAGTAGTGCAAGTGCCGGGAGCACGGGCGACGGTGGCTGCGAGGTCCAATTCGGCGCCGCCGCGGGAGGATCGTACCCCGGGAACGTCGAGAGGGCTGATTGGGGCTGTGTCTGTTGGGGGTCGGTGAAGCCGCCGATGGCGTAAATCCCTTCGGGTCCGACCGCGGCGGCGAGAGCGCTGCACGCGCCAGGAAGGCCTGTCGTGAGGGCTGTCCAGGTTGGGTTCTGGGCCAGCGGGTCGAGGACTTCGACCGACGGGAGAAGGCCTGTCACGCCCGGCCCAATGCCACCAATCGCGTAGATATAGCCGCCGAGCACGCAGACTGCCAGCCCAGCCCGTGCTTGATTCAGTTGCGGCCCGTTGCTCCACTGATCGCTGGCCGGATCGTACACCTCGACGATCTTCTGGGCTGTGCCCGAGCTGTCAAGTCCGCCGATCGCGTAGATCAACCCGTCCGGGCCCACCGCGGCCCCGAGGTTCTGTCGCGGCGTGTTGAGCGGCTGCGCCTGCTGCCAGCCGGCACCGGTGTTCGACAGGTCGTAGAACTGGTGATAACCGTGCAGCGCCGCAGCGCCGCCTGCGTCCCGCCCGCCGATCGCCCGGACCTGCGAGTGCAGGGTCGTCGTCTGTTGGTCCCAGAATGGGTAGGCGACGGCCGCCAGGTTCGTCACCGCGTGGGCCAGTGCCGGGACTGTGGTGTCGTCCCACGTGTTAGAGGTCGGATCGTAGATTTCGACCTGGGAAACGAGGGGGCCGTTGTCGTCCCCCCCGACGGCGTACAGAACCAGGTCGGTCCCGGGCCCCGGAGCGAGCGTGGTTACAAGTGCCAGTCCTCGCCGTGGATACGTCAGGCCAGCTATTGGGGTCCAGGCCACGACCGCCGCCTCCTAGATCGTTCTTCCTCTTGGTCTTCCTGAAGAGCGCGTCGGGTGCGTCCCTGATACATCGAGGACCAGCGGCGCCCACGGGCCTCTTCCCGGTCCTGCTCCAGCCGCCCAGATCACGATGACCGACCGATGCCTGCCGGCCAGCATCCGGCAAAACGCGCCAACAGTGAAGTCCCGCAAGGCGAGCCAGCCGCAACAGTTGCCCTGAAAGAAGTCGGTGCTCGGTCTGATTGTGCCGCCCTCCCGAACAGCCGCTGCAGCATAGCCCGAGGCTGGCGCCAAAGCAACTCGCCGTTTGCCCAGATCCGGCGGTGCGGGCGCTGTCGAGCGGCAAGGCGTTGCCGGCGACGGGCGCCGCCGGCGTCGCGACTCATGCGCAGGCTGCGGGTGCTCGCGCGCCGGGGACCAGGCAGCTCTCAGCGAGGGTCGGCTCCTCTCCGCTCCTGATCGTGAAGATCGCGACCTTGCCCACCTCGTCGTGAGCCGTGATCTCGATCTCCAGCGTGGCTCCGGGCTGCAGATGGCTGCCGGCCAGGATCGGCGCGAGCGCCAGGCGGCTCGTGTGGGGGGAGATCGCGCGCTTGGCAAACGGGCAGCCTCCCCCACGGCAGATCACGTCGACCGTGGGCTTCGAAGGGAGCCCGCTGAGCGTGAGGGCCTGCGCGAGGCTGTAGTGAGGCGTGAACAGCCACGTATAGGCGATCGGTGAACTGATCCGGGCGTAACGGAAGGTGACCTGTTCGGTCTCAGCGGGGGCGTCTTCGAGGGTAACGAGGGCCGGCACCCGGTAGAACCGGTCGAGCAGCTTCTGGCCGGCGGTGGTGAGTGTCAGCCTCAGCGTGGCGCGCTGTCCAGTCGCGACCGAGTAGGAGCCCGTGGCCACCGTAACGACGGCGGTCGTCTTTCCGGATGGCTTCGGCTTGCCCTTCTTTCCCTTCCCACCCTGCGCGAGCGCAGCGACCTCGACCGGCTTACGGTCCTGCGTGGTCACCTTCGATGTCACGAGCACGGGCCCCCCGCAGACCGCCGTGGACACGCCGCCACGGCATGCGACCGTCAGCGACAGCTCGTCACCGGCGGCCGCTGCTCCCAAGATCGCAGCGGATGCCTGCGCGGTGCTCGATCCGCTGATCGTGGTCGTCGTGCCGGCGGTCGTCGTCGTGCCGGTGGACGTCACAGACGCCGCCGGCGTCGTGAACGTGCCGTCGCCGCTTGTCGTCGGCCCGTCGCCGTTGGTCGCAACGATGTCGTAGTGATAGGTCGTGCCAGCCGCAAGTCCCGTCAGGCCGGCGCTGAACGCGACGGCCGCATTGTTGTCTGAGCTGCCATCGCCGATGTTCTGCGCGGCGGTGCTCGAGCCGAAGCTCGTGCCGGTCCCGTAGTTGACCGTCACCATCGTGGGCTGGGCGCTCAAGTTCGGCGTGATGCTGGCCGTCACTGTCGCGCTGGTGGTCGAGCTCGCGCTCGCCGCGGTCGAGGTGATCAGCGGTGGTGCGTACTGGTATGCGCCAGCGCTGCAGCCCTCTGGTTGCGGTCGCGGAATCCCGCGCTGGTCCGCACCTGAGCAGGAGCTCGAGGCGACCAGGTCGATCGCCGGGCTCTGGGTCCGGATCGCGAGCGTCTCGGTGGGGCCGCCGTTGAAAGCCAGCGTCGAGTCGAGCAGCGGGTCTTTGTCGACCCCGGGACACAGCGACGCCGCGTTGTCGCCGAACACGATGTCGCTGCCAGCGTTGGCGATCACGCCGGAGGACGCCGACGCGCAGTTGAGGTCGCTGACGCCGGTGTTGTCGGAGACGATCGAGTTCGCTTCGGTGATCACGCCGCCGGTGGTCGCGTACAGGCCGCCGCCGCTGGCTGCCGAGCTGTTGAACGCGACCGTCACCTGATCGAGGGAGGCGAGCCCCGCAGACGTGCTGATGCCGCCGCCGAGCCCGGGCGATCCACCGGCACCCGGAGCACCCAAACCGATGCTCGTACCACCCACCCCTCCGATCTGGGTGGCGTTGTGCGCGAACGTCGAGTTCGTGACCGACAGGGTTCCGCTGCTGTCGATCCCGCCACCGTTCCCACCGGCGGCGCCGGCGCCGCCCGCTTGGTTGGACGCTCCGAGGCTGGCGTTGCCGCCGGCTCCGCCCATCCCGGTGGTGTTACCTGTGATCGCCGAATCGGACACAGTGAGCGTCCCCTCGTTCTCGATCCCTCCGCCCGCACCTCCAGCGCCGCCTGGCGACGCTGTCGTGATGCTCGCCACTCCACCACCGAGTCCGGCTCCGCCCATTCCGGTCTGGTTACCGCTGATCGTCGAGTCGACGATCGTCCCGGTGGCATCGGGGGCGTTGAAGAGCCCTCCTCCGTCCCCGCCCGACCCACCTGGCTGCGGAGTTCCTATGCCGTTGAAATAGCCGTTCTGGCCGTTGCTGGTCGCATTGCCGGTAACCTCAGAATTCGTCAGAATCAGGGTCCCGTCGTTCAAGATCCCCCCACCCGGAGCACCGGAAGCCGGCGGCGGCTGTGGACTGTCGATGGCGATGACACCGCCGTTGTTCGCTGCGATGACGTCGTTCTCAAGAGTGAGCGTCCCCGCATTCCACACACCACCCCCGCCCTCTGGTCCGCTAACGAAGGGAGAGTCGTTTCCGGAGCCGCCTGTGAGCTCGACGCCCGAGACCGTGGTGGTCGCGCCGGCGTTGTTGATGAGGACGGAACGGCCGAGGCCCGCATCGTCGATGATGGTGCTCGATGGTCCTTGCCCGGCGATGTCGGTCGTCAGTGTGCCGCTGACCTGGACCCATGTGCTGTAGGTGCCGGCGGCGAGATCGATGGTCGTCGTCCCAGACGGCGTCTGCGTCGAGCTACCGGTGCAGTTCGACTCGGGCGTCCCGCTCGCGTAGTTGACCGCGTCGGTCAGCGAGCACGACGACGTCGGTGTGACATTGAACGTGGTGTCGGCGCGCGCCGGAGCGCAGACGAGGCCGAACAGCGCGAGCGTTGCGAGACACGTGATCCGGTAGCTGGCGCGAGGCATGTTCAGCCGGCGTGCCGGTCGAGTGGCCGGCCGACCGGAGGGCATGGTTGGGGCGAGTTCCCCGACTGAGAGCGGGTTGCGGCGCGGCTGATACGCGGCTCCCGGCGTCACGCGCGCACCTCTCCGGACTCGCCTCGGACCACGGCGTGGAAGCGCTCGAAGTCGGCCTCGAGCGTCAGGCGGCCCTGCTTTCCGTATTCCTGCGCCACGGCTCGCACGAGGTGTCGCATTTCGATCTCGGAGCCTTCGTCAGCCGCTCGAAAGGCCGCGACGAGCGAGCAGTTACGGATCGCGCCGCCTGAGAGCTTGAACTGGTTGGCGAGAAAGTCGAGGTCGAGGTCGTCGGCGAGCGGCGCCGCGGCCGGCAGGACGAGTTGCCAGATGCGGCGTCGGTCCTCCGCCTCCGGGAACGGGAAGTCGATCACGAAGTCGAGGCGGCGGATGAACGCGTCGTCGATGTTGCGGCGGAAGTTGGTCGCAAGGATCACCGCCCCGGGGTAGGCCTCCATCCGCTGCAACAGGTAGGCGACCTCGATGTTGGCGTAGCGGTCGTGGGAATCCGAGACTTCCGAGCGCTTGCCGAACAGCGCATCGGCTTCGTCGAAGAACAGGATCGCGTTCGAGCCGTCGGCGGCGGTGAAGACTCGCTCGAGGTTCTTCTCGGTCTCCCCGATGTACTTCGAGATGATCGTCGCGAGGTCGATCCGGAACAGATCCAGACCCAGTTCGGCGCCCAGCACCTGAGCGGCCATCGTCTTGCCCGTCCCCGACTCGCCAGCGAAGAGGACCTTCAGCCCCTGCGTGCGGGAGACCGTCTGCTCATAGCCCCACTCCGACAGCACGCGGTCGCGGTGGCGCAGATAGGCCGAGATCGATTGCAGCAGGTCGAGTTGACGTGCCGGGAGGACGAGGTCCTTCCATGCATAGGCGGAATCGAGGTGCGAGGCGAGCTCGCCAAGCCGTGACGACGATGCCTGCCGGGCGCCAAGGTCCAGGTCCGCCGGCCCCGGCGCCGGCGCCTGACGAGTCTGGGCCGAGATCAGGCTCACCTCCGCGGCGGCCTGGATCTGCTCGATCGACAGGCGAAATTTCGCGGCAACGTCGCGCGTGTCTGCGGAACCCGTGAACTCCTCCCATGCGTGACTGCGCTCGCCGAAGCTGGGGTGCGGCACCTCCACCAGCAGCGCCGCCCGATCGCTCAACGCGATCGCGTCGCGGCGCCGGGCTGCAAGCAGCACGATCCGCACAGGGCTCTCATCGATCGTGCGGAGTAGGCGGGCCCGTTCAGCGGGTGTCAGATCCTCGAGCCCGTCGAGGCACAGCAGCCTTTGCTCGAGCGCAGCAGCCAGCCGCGCGTCGAGGATCGCGTCCGGACCGCCGAGCTCACGGACACCGAGCAGCACCAGCGACCTCCGGGCGGCGGACGCGAGGATCACCCCAGCATCCGGGCCACAGACGACCAATGGGAGCCGGGTTCGGGCCGACAGCAGGAGTTCGATCCGCTGGACCGATTCATCGCGGCCCGCGACGGCCTGTGGGTGCAACCGTCGTAGTCTGATCGCTGCGGCCGCATCGGCGAGATCGTCCGCGCCGTGGAGGAAGGCCGCGAGGCGATCGGCGACCTTCACCGGGCGGTCGGCGAGCGTGGCGGTCGGGTCGGCCGCGGGCATCCGGATCGCGCCGCTCCGCGAAAGCGGCTGGTCAGGTCCGAAGCAGGCGAGCACGTCGCTGCGCTCGATCCCATCCCCGGTCAGGAGATCGGCCGCCAGCCGCGGGCTCGCAAGCCGGCGCGTGACATCGTCTTGAAGGTAGGCAAACAGGCGGCCGAAGCGGGGGTGCAGCTCCGGTGCGGCGCACAGCGCGAGCAGAGAGCTGTCGAGCGCGTCGAGCCCGAGCCGGTGGACCGCGTCCTCGAGGCGCCCGGCTGCCAGCCCGAGGCGCTGAGCGTCATCCGCTACCCCGCCGCCGGCGAGTGCGAGCGCCTGCTCGTCGGATATGTAGAGTCCGCGGAGCGCGTCGTTGGGGTCATTGCCGGCCGCCACCGCAGCCTGGACGGCTGCCTGGACGCGAGCGTCAAGAAACTCGAACCAGTCGAGCTGAGGCTTGGTCTGCGACGTCATTGGTCAGCTGAGGTCGCGAGCGGCGGCGTCGGCCTCGCGCTCGAGCGCATCGCCGGGCTGCGACACGGTCAGCGGGCCGCTCATCGGGGCGCCGCGCTGCTGAACGACATGCGCGAGCTCATGCGTGAGCAGCTCGCGCCCGCCCGCAGTCCTGGGGTTGTACTCGCCCGCTGCGAAGAAGATGTCCTGCCCAACCGTGAAGGCACGGGCCGAGACAGCACGACTGAGTGCTGCCGCGTGATCGTCGTGGTGCACACGGACGTCCGAGAACGAGTCGCCGAACGCTCCGCCGATGGCCGTGGCGACACCGCGATCGAGCGCGCGACCGCGGCCGCTCGCGGCCGCGATCGCCGCTTCGACTTCGGGATGGACGACACCGCCCGGCAGGATGCCCTCGCCGTCACGCATTCGCGCAACGGCGCGCGTGAAGTTCCGGTTCCCCACACCGCCGGCGAGCTGCGCGAGTGGCGAGGTCGGGATCGCAGATGAGGCATGCTGCCGCTCGTCAACCGGCGTGAAACGGTGGTGTGCCGGGAGCTGTTCGACCTGCGAGGGAACCTCGTGCGGATCCACGGCGCCAGCATAAGCGCCGAACCGCCCAGCGCGCAAGCGGACTCAGTCGATCCAGGAGGTGCTCCACGTTCTGGATCGAGGGTGTCGGGCCGCCGCGCGTCGGCTCTGCTTCCGGTGGTGACGGCGTCAATGCCGATGCATTGACGCTGCCAGTGGTCCCGCGGTGCCACGTTCCCAAACCAAGAGCCGCAGCGGCCGGTCGCGGGGCTGGTCTCAGCTGACCGAGACCGTCCCTGCGTTGCCCGGATCGGAGATCGAGATCACGCCTCCCCACATGCACGCGGCCGTGCAGGCCGCGTGCAGCGCCGGCTGATCGTTGATCATCACAATCGCCGCGCCCGGAATCCACGGGGAACTCGTCGCTGGTATGCAGGGAGCGGGCGTCAACACGCCCATTGCGGCCGCGGTCGCGGCGGCAACGACCGGATTCGACGGCGTGCCGCACATCCCGAAGGTCGGGATGTTGACCATTGGTGCGAACGCCTGGACGTTGGCGGCGGGCGTGCTGGCTGTGACCGGTGTTCCCATCGGGACGACGGCAAGAGGCACAGGAGCGGGCGGCATCGCCATCGAGCAGCTGATCATCGCTCCGTCGCTCACGAGCGGTGGCATGGCGCGACTGTACGCGCCCGCCTGAGGAGATTCAAATGCTCGACGGTGGCGTGCGGCATTGGAGCGTCGCCCTCGACGGAGGTAAGTTTCCCGATGTGCTCCCGGAGATCTGCCTCGACGACGTCCGCTTCCAGGAGCTGGTCAGCGAAGCGCGCACCCGGATCGTTCGCCATTCCCCCGATTGGACCGACCACAACGTCTCTGACCCTGGGATCACGCTGATCGAGCTGTACGCCTGGTTGATCGACATCCTCGTCTACCGCATCAACCGGATCCCCGACCGCCTCCACCATGTGCTGCTGGAGCTCGTCGGCGTCAGGGCCGCTCCGCCCGAGCTCGCGACGGTCGATCTGCGGTTCCTGCTCGACGGCGCCGGCGGGGCGGCGGTCCCGGCCGGAACGGAGGTCGCGTCGCCGCGAACCGCCGGAAGTCGCTCGGTCGTCTTCCAGACGACCGAGCCGCTCGCGATCCCCGTCGGTCGCCTCGAGGCGTACGCGGTGCAGCGCGCCGGGCGGCTCACCACCGTCGCGATGACGGGCGGCACGGCCGAGCCATCCTCCGGGGAACAGCCGGCCTTCGGCCGCCCCCCTGCGCCGGGAGATGCACTGCTGCTGGGCTTCGAGCTGCCCATTGCACGGCTCGTCATTCGCCTGACCGTCGACAGTTCGCGCGCCGAAGGTCCGGAGATCGACCCGACTGACCCGCCGCTGGTCTGGGAGGCCTCGGGCTCGCGCGGCGAATGGCACGAGGCCGAGGTGATCGCGGACGAGACGGGCGGGTTCGTGCTCGGCGGCGGTCAGGTCACGCTCGAGGTGCCGGCGCAGGCCGCGACCGCCGAGATCGACGGTCGCGAGCTCAACTGGCTTCGCTGCCGGGTCACCGAGCAGACTCGGAGCGGCGCTCGCCGTGCCTACGCCGGGCCGCCCGAGATCGCCTCGCTCAGCGCTGCCGTGGTCGGGGCGACCGTCCCGGCCCACCATGCCGCGACCTTGAGAAACGAGATGATCGGCACCAGCGATGGTATTTCCGGGTCGTGCTACTCGCTCTTAGAGCGACCGGTGCTGGAGCTACAGGAGGGAGAGACACTCGAGGTGCGTGACCGTGGATCGGATCAATGGGTTCCATGGCAGCACGTCGACTCGTTCGCGCTGAGTGGACCGTCGAACCGCTACTTTCACCTCGACCGAGCCGCCGGCGAGATCCGCTTCGGTCCCGCGATCCGCCAACCGGACGGCGGGTGGCGCCGCTACGGTGCGGTTCCGGCGGCCGGTGCCGCGATGCGCTTCAGTCGCTATCGCCACGGTGGCGGGCGCGCAGGCAACGTCGCGCCCCGGGCGCTCAGCATCATGCCGGCTCCGATTCCAGCGATCGCGAGCGTGACGAACCCGCGAGCTGCCGCCGGCGGGGTCGATGGAGAGTCGCTCGAGCGCGCCCGAGACCGTGCACGCCTCGCGCTTCGCAGCCCCTCGCGTGCAGTGACCGCTGAGGACTTCGAGCGCCTGACGCTTGCCGCATCGCCCGACGTGGCGCGCGTCGTCTGCGTTGCCCCGGACGACGGCGGTCCGATCCGCGTCCATGTGCTGCCGCGCGTGACGCCAGCCGATCGCAAGCTCGAGTTGGCGGAGCTGACACCCGACGAGGCGTTGATGCAAGGACTGGCGACCGCACTCGACGAGGGGCGTCTGCTCGGCACGAGCATCCGGCTTTTGCCCGTCCGCCTCAGGGCGGTGAGCGTGGTGGTCGACGTGCGCGCCTCGCCGCTCGCCGACCTCGAACGAGTCCAGCACGACGTCGAGCACGCGCTGTACGTCTACCTCAACCCGCTCATCGGTGGCTCGCCGGACGGCGCCGGCGATGGGTGGCCGCGCGGACGGGTGTTGAATCAGGGCGAGCTGTTCGGCATCGTGTACGCGATTGGCGGCGTCGAGTTCGTCAACATCCTGCGCATGTACGAGACCGACATCGGGACAGGTCAGCAGGCGGCACAGCCGACCGAGAGCCACATGGTGCTCGAGTCCGACGAGCTGATCGCGTCCGGCAAGCACATCGTCAAAGCGATGTACAGGGAGTAATCGCGATGGAACACCGGGGAGAGGACGAGAACGGAGCCGCTGGATCGTTCGCGACCTTCGCAGGCGCGGGCTTCGGGACGATCCAGATCGAGCCGGCGGTCGGCAGCGACCCTTCTCCCGCCGCGGTGTCCGGGCGCCGGTACCTGCGCGACAATCTCCCAGGGATCTACGAAGAGGGCGACTTCGGCATGCGCTTCGTCGGCGTGTTCGAGACGTTGCTCGATCCGCTCGTGGCGGCGCTCGACAACCTGCCGGAGCACTTCGACCCCGTGTATGCACCTCGGGACGTGCTCGATCTGCTGACCGCATGGCTCGGGCTCGAGCACGACGAGGCGCGGTCCGGCGAGGAGCGACGCGAGATCGTGCGGCTTGCGCCCGAGCTGATCCGCAGGCGTGGAACCGCTGCGGGACTGGAGTTGGCCCTCAAGCTTGCGTTTCCAACCTTTCCACTGCGAGTCGAGGACGGTGGCTCCGTGACGTGGTCACTGAATCCGACCGACACCGGATCCGAGCCGGCCGGGGGACCGGCGTTCGTCGTCTACTGCGACGAGCCGCTGCCAGAGGCGCGGCTCGCGGCAGTCGCACGGATGATCGAGCAGGCGAAGCCGGCACATGTGAGCTACCGCCTGCGCGTCCGAACGCCAAGGCAACCGCCCGGAGCCGAATCATGAGAACCTGCCGCAGCTGCGGGCGCGAGAGCCCGGACGACGCGGACTTCTGCACCTGCGGCGAGTACCTGCGGTGGGACCCGACGAACTACTTGCCGTCGGTCAAAGGCCCGACTTCGGAGCCGGCCGCGGGAGACCGGGCGACAGCGCCCGCGAACCCCGATCCGAGCATGACGGTCGCGCCCGATGCCGTCGCGCCGGGCCGTGCGTGGGCTGAAGCGACGGCTGGAACGGGTGCCCCAGCACCAGGCATGCCCGGCTCCGGGGACGCCCCTCCGGGTGCGGCCGCGCTGATGCTGCGGCTGCCTGACGAGGATGGGCCGTCGAGAGGGATCGTGTCGGTCTCGGTCGAGCCGGGCCAGCGGGCGACGATCCTCGGGCTGATCCGCAACCAGTCGGAGGTCGTGGACAACCTTGACCTGTCCCTCCGTGGGTTGCCGGAGGACTGGTTCACGATCACTCCGGCAACGGCCTATCTGGTCCCATACGGGACGAGCGGCACATACGAGCAGGAGTTCCAGATCCACATCCACCCCCCGCGGAGCCCGCAGGCGCAGGCGCGGCCGTGGTCGTTCCTCGTGGTCGCTGTGTCCCGAGCCTATGGCGGTGAAGTCGCCTCCGCGCCTGCGAGCGTCACGATCAGGCCATATTTCGACGTGACAACTGAGTTGCGGCCCGAGCGGGCGACCGGCCGGCTCAAGGCGCGATACCGCTTGATCGTCCGCAACAAGGCCAATGCGCGGACGGAAGTCGCGATCAGCGCCGAGGACACCGATGCCGAGTGTCAGTTCCGGTTCGCGGAGCCGAGGGTCGCGATCGAGCCGGGCAACGCGATGGAGTGCCCGTTCACGGTCTTCCCACCTCGGCAGATCTGGCTCGGAAAGTCGTTGGATCGCCGCTTCCAGGTCACCGTCGCCCCGATCGGCGTCGATGTCGAGCAGCCGCCACGGACCGCGGTCTACCGGCAACGGTCGTGGCTCCCTGGTTGGCTCGCCGTGGTCGGGGCGGCCGCGCTCGCGCTGGCCGTCGTCGCGATCAAGCTGCTCCCCAAGCAGACCCTGGTCCCGAATCTGAAGGGCCAGCCGAGCGTTTTCGCCGCAGAGCTGAAGCTCAGCAAGGTCGGGCTGAAGCTCGCGCCGAGCAAGCCCGCCACGGAAGTCGATCCGAGCAAGCCAGCCGGGAGCATCGCCGCTCAGATCCCGGCGGCGGGGACGAAAGCGAAGCGGGGGGCTACCGTGACCGTGGTCGTGTACGCCGGAACCGGCAGGGTGACGGTGCCGTCTGTCGTCGGCGACGAGCCAGGGGAGGCCGACCAAGCGCTGCGCTCAGTGTCGCTTGCGCTCGGTGCCGTCTCACCCCAGCCCCTGAATCCGAACGGGAAGATCTACTCGCAGATACCGCTCGCCGGTGCGACCGTGCCGGCCGGCACCGCCGTTGCGGTCTTCCTCGCCGCGCCGACCGTAGCGACGACAACCGGCACGACGACCACGCCGACAACGACGACCTCGGCCACCACGACAACCGCTTCCACAACGACGACCTCGGCCAACACGACAACCGCTTCCACAACGACCGGATCGGGCACCTCGACGACACCGGCAACCACGACCACGTCAGCCGACAACACGACCACAACCACGACCACCTCGGCCGACAACACGACCACGACCACGACCAGCACGACCGGTGCGGGTCCGACGGCCGGGGCCGGACCAGCGGCGGCGGGCGCCGTCGCCTCGCTGGCGGTCGTGGCGGCGGAGGCGGGCAAGGGGCCGATCGCGATCCCGGCCCTGACCGGCGATCCGACGGCCGCGGCGGCCCAGCTCTCGCAGCTCGGGCTCTCGCCGCACCCGGTCACCGAGCTCGCGACCGTTCCGGCGGGCGACGTCGCAGGAACCGTTCCGGCGGCCGGCGCGAAGGTCGCAAAGGGGGCCCAGATCGACCTGCTGATCTCAGATGGCTCGCCCCAGCTCAGCTACAACAACGGGTCGTCGGTCCGCGTGATCAACCCATCAACGCTCAAGCGCTCGGGCACCGTGCCGCCTGGCGCCGGTCCTCAGGTAGAGGCCTCCTGGAGCCCGGATGGCACAGAACTGATCTACTCCCAGAACGGCCAGCTGGTGACGGTCCAGCCGAACGTGAAGGGTGCGGTCCCCACGCAGCTGACCGCGCCCCAAAGTGGCGTCACAGATCTGAATCCAGCGTTTGCACCAACGCTGACAGCGCAGATCATCGCGTTCATCCAGCAGACCGCGACGGGCACGCAGCTGTGCTTCGCGACGATTGGCAAGTTCGCGTTGAACGCGGATTGCACAAGCCCGCCAACCGGGTGGGACCTCGGCGGGGAGGTCGACTGGTCACCCGATGGTTCGACGATACTCGTTCTCGGCACAACGAACGGCGGGGCGAACTTCGGCCTACTCGCCTTCACGAGCAATGTGCCGTTCTCCACGCAGGCCTCCAACTGGGGACACGGCACATTGCAAACCGACGACTCGGTCGCGGGTACGGGTGTTTTCGCAGGCGAGTTCTCACCCAATGGTAAGAAGATGGCGCTCGTCGCAGGCAGTGTCAGCCAGGGCTTCAACTTGTACATCGTCCGGGCCGGGGATTTTGCTCCGACCGCCGCGCAGGAACTGCAGATCGGGGAGGCCTGCCAGGTCGCCTGGCGGTCAGATGGCAAGGAGCTTGCTGTGATGCAGCCCGACGGACTGTGCGGACCGGACGCGACAGGGACGATCCTCGGGGTGGACCTCGCGGACCTGCACGATTTAACACCCCTTGCGACCGATGCCGCCCATCCTGCCTGGCAACCCGTGCCGGCGAGCGGCTGAAGCCCGTGCCCCCGATCCAGCCAACGGGACCTGAGCCGCTCGTCTTGGTGCTCCCGGGCGGGACCCGGTTTGCGATCGAGCACACGATGACGATCGGGCGCGGAGACGATGTGACCGTCAAGCTCGAGGACCATTCGGTCTCGCGCCTGCACGCGCGGATCACGCAGGGGCCCGACGGTCCGTTGATCGAGGACGCGGGCTCACGCTTCGGTGTGAAGGTCTCCGGACAGCTGGTGTCTGAGCCTCGCCGGCTGCTGCCCGGTCATGACATACGGCTGGGGAACACGGTGTTGAGAGTCGAGCGGGTTGCGGCGATCACCCCCCCGGGACGAACTGCGCACGCGTCCGGGATCGATGCGGTGCCAGCCGGGGCGGCTGCGGCTGCGGCGGAAGCGGGTGCGGCGAGGCCAAACGCGACGATCGTGGTCCCTGTGGGAGCGACGGAGATGGGCCTCCGCTCGCCCGCGGCCCCCTCGCACGATGGCGCAATGCGGCCGCGGCTGCGCTCCGGATGGGCGCTCAAGCGGATCGAAGGCAATGCTGGCGAGGACGGCTACGTCCTGCGTGATCTGCGTGGCGGTTCGTTCCTGCGGATCGACACGCACGATGCCGAACTGGTTCAGCTGATCGACGGCAAGCGAACGACCGCCGAGCTGCTCGTCGAGGCAAACAAGCTGCTTGGTCCGACGGGACCAAGCAGACTGGCTCGCATGATCGCCGATCTCGGCGAACGCGGCATGCTCGACGGAGTCGCGCCGACTCCGCAGCCGCTGCCGGAACCCGGTCTGCTTGCGCGCGCGTTCAAAAAGCGCGAGCGGACATTCGACTGGATCCCGAGCTACTTCCAGTCCGCGTACCGTCACTGGGGACGGCTGTACTTCTCACCGCTTCCGGTGACCGGCCTGGTCCTACTCTCGATGGCGGGCCTGGTCGTGTTCTCGTATCTTGTGGGCGCTCGCTACGGGACGCCGCTGGTCGTCGCGCACCGTCTGCTGATCGGCGGAGCCGTCTTCGTCGTGGGCCGCTTCGCGATCGTCATGGTGCACGAGCTCGCGCACGGACTCACGCTGGCGCACTACGGCCGGACCACGAACCGGGCAGGTCTGCGACTGCTGTTCATCTTCCCGTATGCGTTCGTGGACAGCAGCGAGGCCTACTTCGAGTCACGCATCCACCGGATCGCGATCAGCGCTGCGGGGCCGCTCTCGGACTTCTCGCTGGCGGCGCTGTTCTCGGTTGCCTGCGCGGTGGCGCCGCGTGGGAACGTGCGCGACGTGTTCTTTCAGCTTGCGTTCGCCGGCTACGTGGGCGCGTTCTTCAACGTCAACCCGTTCCTCGATCGCGACGGATACCAGATCCTCTGCGAATGGCTGCGCGAGCCGAATCTCAAGCAGCGAGCGCGCCAGCAGCTTCGCCAGCGCCTATCCGGCCGGACGCCACCAGAGAAGACGTCGCCGGTGCTCGGGCGCTACGCCGTCGCCGGCTTGGTGTGGTCTGTGATCGGCGCCGGGTTCGTGCTGGTTCTCTCACTGCGCTACTACAGCCGCCTGAGCGCACTGGCGCCGCACAGCGTGGTGCTCGCCGGGTTCATTCTGTTCGGAGCGCTGCTCCTCCTGCCGATCCCGATGGCCCTGATCTCACCGCTCGTCTATCGAGCCAGGTACGGCGCGCCGGAGGTCAATCGTGTCATCCGTTGACGATGAAACCGAACGGGTTGGGAAGCTGATCGAGCGTTTGCTGGTCGATCCGGCGTTTCGGGCGCGGTTTCGCAGCGATCCATCCGCTGCGTGTGTGGAGACGGGGTTGCCAGAGCTCGCAGCCGAGCTGGGTGGTTCCGGCAAGGCGATGCACACGCTCGAGATGCGCGAGTCGCGATCGAGCCTGGCCGGCGTCGTGATGGCGATAGCCACGGAGGGCGTGGCACTGGAGGAGATGCAGCATCTCGCCGGTCATCTGCACGATCTGCCGGGCCTCGGCAAGCTGCTGCATGGCGTGAAGCTGCCGCGGGGTTTGCAGAAGCTGGAGCGCAATGCGTCGCCCGCCGCCATGGAGCGTCGGCTGGAGCGAAAGGCGGGGGTGTCCGGCACGTCGGTGAAGCGGCTGCATGAGGCGGCCCGAGTTGCCGAGCCAGGGCATCCGACGGATGCTCCGGCGGGCGCCGGGGGGACGGCGGCAACGAGCGCTCCCGCGGGCGGCAGTGCGGCGGGCGCGACAACTCCTCCCGCCGGCGGCACTGCTGCAGCCGCGACAACCCCTGAGGCTGGCGGTGCGACAGCGGCGGCGGCGACTGCTCCGACCGGGACGGGGGCCGGCACGAGCGGCGTCGAGGCGGCATCGTCCGTGCCCACCGGCGGGACGGGGGCCGGGACAAGCGGCGTCGAGGCGGCATCGTCCGTGCCCACCGGCGGGACGGGGGCCGGGACAAGCGGCGTCGAGGCGGCATCGTCCGTGCCCACCGGCGGGACGGGGGCCGGGACAAGCGGCGTCGAGGCGGCATCGTCCGTGCCCACCGGCGGGACGGGGGCCGGGACAAGCGGCGTCGAGGCCGCGTCGTCCGTGCCCACCGGCGGGACGGGGGCCGGGACAAGCGGCGTCGAGGCCGCGTCGTCGGTGCCCACCGGCGGGTCGGCCGACGTGGTTTCCGCAGCCCCGTCCAGCGGCTCTGGAGTGGTCAGCAATGCGATCGAACAGTCGTCGTCAGCCGGTGGGTCATCTGCTGCCGCCGGGGTGCCCGCGGTCGAGCAGCTGTCACAGGGCGGCTCTGGTGGTGGGGCGGTTGACAGTGTGTCATCGGCTGGGGCGGGGCTATCAGGCTTGCTGGATAGCCCGAATCTGACGGCGAGCCCGGGCGTGCGCGAGTGGTTGGCCTCTGGTGGCGTGGATCCGCGGATGCTGTCGGTCCTGGACTCGACGGTCGGGCATTTCTCGATCGGGGTGGCGAACGTGGAGTTGATGAGCTCGCCCGTTCACGTGCAATCGCTGGACATCGTGTCCGTCGATGGTCAGCCGGTTGGACCCGACAATTTCGCCGCGCGAGAGTTGGTCGCTGAGATCGCTGGGATGGACTCGGGTGTGCGCCCGGACGAGATCGGCACGCCGTGGCCGATTCAGTCGCCCGGCTTCTTCTCGGACGCGAGCTCGACGGGGAGCGTGCACCTCGCGTTCGAGATGCCAGGGACGAATGCATCGGCCGCGGAGGCGGCGGGTTATTCGAGTGGAGCCGAGCCGTCTGGAGCAGACGGGTATTCGAATGCGGCGGACAGCGCGTCCGCCCCGCAATCCATGAATTACGCGATCGGAGCCCAACCAGCTTCGGCACCCGGGACACCACTCGAAGCCGCAGCCGGCGCGCAATCCCCTGCCACCCCTGTTGCCGAGATCCCGACCTCCGGCGCGGCTCAGGAGCAGGCCATACCGCCCACTGCCGGCGGTCAGCCTGCCATCGGCGATAGCGCCGGCAGTGCTTCCGAATCCGCCGGGGGCGCGGTCGACGTCGGCAACCTTCCCTCGGCGACCTCGATCGCCAGCGACCCGTCCTATGGGTCGCCAACCGCGCACGCCGCGTTCGAGGCGGCCAAAGGGGAACTCGGTGAGCCATATCGGTATGGCGACGAGAGCCCACAGTCCGGGTTCGACTGCTCCGGGCTGACGCAGTGGGCATACCATCAGGCTGGTGTCGACATTCCCCGCGTCGCCGCGGACCAGTTCAACGTCGGCACACCGGTCAGTCTGAGCGACCTGAAGGAGGGCGACCTCGTCTTCTTCAGGATCAGCGGCGGCGCTGTCGACCACGTCGGGATGTACGTGGGGAACAACGAGTTCATCGAGGCTCCGGCAACTGGTCAGAACGTCCAATACGCCAGCCTGAACGACCCCTACTGGGCACAGCGGTTCGCGGGAGCTCGCCAGATCGTCCCACTCGCTGCGCCGCCTGCAACCCCGGATGCGGCGGTTGCCCCCGCCGGAGCGACGCCCGTGGTCACCACCCCGGATGCGGCGGTTGCCCCCGCCGGAGCGACGCCCGTGGTCACCACCCCGGATGCGGCGGTTGCCCCCGCCGGAGCGACGCCCGTGGTCACCACCCCGGATGCGGCGGTTGCCCCTGGCGGAGCGACGCCCGTGGTCACCACCCCGGGGGCTTCCGAGCTGTCCGTGGGGCCGAATGAACAGATGGCAGGCTCGGGATTCGCGGTTGCAGAGCGGACTGCTGCTGTGTCGGGTGCACAGGCGCCCGGAACCGCTGCCTTGAAGGCCGTCCCGCTCGGGCCTGCCTCGCAACGCCACACCGTCCAGTTCCTGCAAGCCGTTCGGCCCGCACCGGGCTCTCAGCTCGCGTCTCAGGCGGACGGGGCTGCGCCCCCGGCCGGGCAGGTGCCGGTCGATCAGATCAACAGTGGGACTGAAGCGTCAGGGATCGGCCAGAGCGAGGGGGCCTCGCCCGTCGTCGAGCCGGTCGGAACGAGCCCGCAGGTCGTGGAGCCGGTCGGAACGAGCCCGCAGGTCGTGGAGCCTGTCGGAACGAGCCCGCAGGTCGTCGAGCCGGGTTCCCCGTCGATGTCGGAGCAAGTCGGCGGGCAGGCCGCCGAGGTACTGCCAGTCGACGGGATGATCTCGGTCAGCTCGCCGGAGCTGACGAGCGGACAGGAGATCTTTGCGGCTCATCTGGCTCAGCTGACGGGACTCAGCCCCCGCGTCATCGCCGCTTGGGAGCTGGCGGAGGAGTCCGGCCCGGCGGCGCAGGCGCGTCAGGGTGCGTCGAACTTCAACTGGCTGAACATCGGCTACTTCGATAGCGGGCCCGGCCAGATCGCGTTCAACGACGCTTTCAGCGATCCGGTCACCGCGGCAGAGCAGACCGCCCGGTTCCTCAAGGGAACATGGGGAGGAGCGAGCGAAAGCATCCGCGCGATCCTTTCGAGCGCGGGCCAGGCCTCTCAGCATCAGATCTCCGCGATCGCCAATAGCGACTGGGCGAGCACGCACTACTACGGCGGCTCGAGTCTGCGGGGCACTTACGACGAGTTGGGCGACATGAAGGTGGAGATCGTCAATTCCGGTGGGGCTGGTGGCGCCTCGGGGCAGCCGCAGTTCGGTTTCTCGAGCGAGGCCCCGCAAGCTCCAGCAGCCGAGTATCAGGCTGTCGAGCCGAGCTCCGGGTCGCAAGCCGTGGAGCAAGCTGTCGTCTACCGGGCTGTGTCCCCGGCCACCCCGAACGATGTCGGGCAGTATCCAGGCGCCCAGTACGAGGCCGGGCAGTATCAAGCTGTCGCCCCGGCCGGGCAGTATCAAGCTGTCACCCCGGCCGTCCAGTCCCAAGCCGAGTACCCGGTGGCGCTGGATCCCGCCGCGGGGGCGCCTGGGTCTGCGGGTCAGGTCGAGCAACTTGCCAGCGCCGGCGCCGAGGCGCAACCGGGCCTGTCGATCAGCCCCGACGCGATCGAGAAGCTCAATGCGATGGTGAAGGAGGCCGACTCGATCTTGGGCAAGCCTTATATCTTCGGAGGCGGTCACGACGGCTGGGGGCCCCAGCAGGGTTACGACTGCTCCGGTTTTGTGTCAGCCGTGCTGCACGCCGGCGGGTTTCTCAAGGAGCCGTGTGTGACGAGCGACCTGCCAGGTCAGCCAGGAATCTTGAACGGGCCCGGAAAAATCGTGACGATCTACGATCGCGCTGATCCGACCGGAGGCCAGGAGGGCCACGTCATCATCTGCATCAACGGGCAGTTCTACGAGTCCGGCGGGGAGCATGGAGCGTGGGGCGGCGGCGGCGGTGTGGAGAAGATCGGCCGCCCATCGGACGCCTATCTGGCCACTTTCGGAAACGTGCTCCACCCGGAGGGATTCTGACGACACGAGGCGCGAAGTCGCGCCGGAAGATATGATGGCGGCCTCGGCGTCGGTGCGGTCCCTTGTGGGAAGGGGAGGTAGGCGTGCGGATCTTCATCGTATTCCGCGACACGATCTACGCAAGTGGCTTGCAGACGACGCTGTCCGTCGTCGCGGGATTCGAATCGGTGGCTCATGCATCCTCGATTGCCCTCGCCTGGGAGGACGAAGGGCTTGCGGAGGCAGACGTCATCCTGCTGGACAACGATCTGGGTGGTGCTTCGGCGTTTGTCCGCGAGGTCACGGCTGGAAGCAGCGCGCGAGTGCTGCTCTGCCTCCAGGAAGCCACAACCGCCGGTCTACTCGAAGCGCTCGGTAACGGCGCCAGCGGCGCTCTGGTACGAGCTCAACTGACGCCTGACACGCTCGTCCCGGCTGTGCGGGCGGTCGCCGCCGGCATCTTTGCCCTCGACGCCGGGATTCTGCGAATGCTGACTGGCGCCGCTGCGCCCGCTTGGGAGACGCCGCGGGTTGCCCTGGTTCCCGGGCCGTTCACAGCGCGAGAGCACACGGTGCTGAGCCTCGTCGCCGCCGGGCTGTCGAATCGCGAGATAGCTCAGCGTCTTTCCTACAGCGAGCGGACGATCAAGACGGTGCTGCACGACGTCACCATGAAGCTGGGGGTCAAGAGCAGATCGCAAGCTGTCGCGATGGCTGTGCGAGAGCGGATGATCTGACCGCGGGCGCCCGTCCTTGCGGCTGCTGGACAGCTGGTCTACGATTTGGACCCGCGAAAGCGAGGGCAAGGGCAAGGGCAAGGGCAGGGGATATGGAAAGCAGCGCAGCGGCACCTCGTGAAGGCGTAGTCCAGGGCGTTGGTACAGGTTCGGGCGTGGTTCATCGTCGCCTGCTGCTGCCGCTCGCGGCTGTTGTGCTCGGGTTTGGGATCGCATTCGCACTCGGGACGGGCACCAAGTCAAAGCCGGTCTCCCCACCGAGCACCAGGCTCGCGCCGGCGGTGTCACTGCCGCACAGCTACGTTCCGGTCACGGCGCTACGGCCGGGCGCCGCCGTCCCGCCGATGAAGGCGGCCCCGAAGCGAGCGACCCGGCCGTCGTCGACCGTGGCCACGTCGACCGCGACGGTCACGCAACCTGTTACGCCGGTTCGGCCGAGCGTCCCCGTGCAGCCGGTCCAGCCGATCGTGACTGCGCACCCGGTCACGCCCGTCAAACCGAGCACACCCGCACAGACGGTCGCTTCAACGCCTGCTAAGCAGCCCGCCTCGTCCGGCGGCGGGAGCTCATCCGGCGGCGGGGCCTCGTCCGGCAGCCACACCTCGTCCGGCGGCGGTGTCTCCAAAGGCGGTGGCACCGGCGTCTCGAGCGGCGGCGGCTGATCGGTGAACCGGCCACCAGTGGCGGCCTGTCAGACGACCACCGATCAGCCGACCGTGTAGCCGTTCTCGGCCAACCGTCGGTAAGCTGCGCCGAGGGCTGACTCTTCCCGCTTGATCGTAGCTCGGGCGCCGACGTAAGCGCGCGCATCATTGTGTGCCGCACCGCTCGAGAGTCGAGTGTAAGCGGCTGCCAACCGCCGGCTCGCGGAGACAATCGCCGCGTTTGCGGCGCCGGCCGACGGACCCGGCGTGAGCTTTTCAGCTGCAGAGGCGGTTTGCCTGTACGCGTGACCAAGGGCGATGGCGGCGGCCGCCTGGCTCCGCTGATCGGTCGCCGTGGCGAGCTTCTCGCTCGATGCGGCCACAGCGGCGTTCAGTTTCGCAACGATCGCATCGAGCGCCTGCGCGTACGCAAGGTTGGCAGTCAGCGGTAGCACCTTGCCGGTTGTGGTGAGCGACCCGACGACCTGTTCGCACGTAGCTGCGAACGCAGTCGCATTCGATTGCGGCAGGATGCAGACCGCAGTCGCGGTTCCGCTCTCGGTCGGTAGTGCGTAGACCGACTCCGCCGGGGCTGCTCCCTTGGGATGGAGGTCCGGATAGCGCATGAAAGTCTGCGACGGCGACCCAAGCTTGACCGGGTAACCCTGGGGCGAAGCCGTGAGCGAGGCAGTGAAGGTGGTTGGAAGTACGGGCTCACCCTGCGCGGTCATGGTGCCGAGCACGAGTTCGCCCCCGGGCGCGGAGGCGCCGGCGCTGAGCGTCACTGCGTCAGACAGCCGGAGCGGAGCAACGCCCGACGGGATCGTCGTGGACGTCCGCCAGCCGGCGGGGAACAGGACCCTGAGCGGGCCTGCCGTGGCTGACTGCGTCAGCGCCACCGGTCGACTCCGTCCTCCGCCCGAACTCGGCGCGACCACGAAGCCCACCACCGCAGCGGCGACGCCGACGATGGCTGCGAGGATGCCGATCGGCGCCTTCCGGGCCGGTCGCGCCGCCTCTGCGGTCGCGATCGCGGCCGGCTCGATGGGGAACACCGCGCTGATCCGCTCGCCCGTCGCCGAAGCCTGCGGCTCGGGTGGCGGCTGACTCGGCGAACCTTCCCCTGGCTCGGTCGCGGTCGATGGCTCGGCGAGCGGTGGCAGTTCGGCGATCGGCTCTGGCTCGGGCTCGGCCGCAGCCGGCACGGACTCCGGCGTGACATCCGATGGGGTCGCCGCGGCGGGCGCCGGGGGCGCGGCGGCCGGCAGCTTGGCAGGTGATGGGCTCGCGGGTTTGACCTGCCGTCCAAAAGTCACGAATTCGTCGACCGCAGCCGGCGGGGGTTCGTCAACCAGCTCGTCCGGTGGTCCCACCTCAGTTGGCGCGTGGTCGCCGGCCTGCACCCCAGCCGTACCGGGTTCCGCCTCCTCGACCCTCGGCGGCTCCTCGACCGTCAGCGGGGCCTCGCTTGCGAGCCCGGAAAGGGACACCTCGGCCTCCTGCGCCGGCGGAGGTTCGGATCCCAGCTGGATGAACCCGGTCGTTACCACCGGTGGTCCCACCGCGATTTCATCTGGCGCTGCGGGGTGCAGGGACAAGGACGAGGCTGGTTCCGGCGACGCCGAGGCTGGTTCCGGCGACGCGGGGGGCGGTTCCGGCGGCGGGGAGGCCGGTTCCGGCGACGGAGTGTCCGAAGGGGGCGACGACCCGGGCGCGAATGTGACGAATTCGTCTGGCACCGGGGAAGGCCCTGGCGTGGGCGTCCGCACAGGCCCTTGACTCTCAAATGGCGCCGGCGTGAGCGGCTCCGCCTCGAGAACCGCCAACTGGTCCTCCAGCAGACGGGCGTTGCGTCTCCAGAGAGGGCCCCTCAGCCCAACGACGATGTCCTCCAACGACTCCCAGGCGTCCGTAGCGTGGCGGAAGCGGTCGCGCGGATCTTTGGTCAGCAGCGAATCGATCCATTCCGACAGGCCGCGGTCGATGTCGGCGCGGACCGTGATCGGCGACGGGATGTCCTCGTTGACGTGTCGCATGAGGATCACCATCGGGGCTTGCGTGTCGTAGAACGGAACGTGCCCGACCACGAGCTCGTAGGTCATGACGCCGACCGAGTAGAGATCCGTCCACGGTCCAATCTCTCCCGCCATGGCCTGCTCGGGCGCCATATAGGTGGGCGTGCCGACCGTCATACCGGTTGCCGTCATGAACTGCGTCCCGGCGCGCTCGGTCGCGCGGGCGATGCCGAAGTCAGTGATCTTCACGCGTCCGTCGGCGGTGACCATGATGTTCTCGGGCTTGAGGTCACGGTGGACGATGCCTGCGCTCTCCGCGTGGGCGAGGCCGGCAAGTACGCCTTCCAGGACGCCGACGATCTGAGTCAACGACATCCGTTTGACGTAGCGTCGCAGCGAGCCCCGCGGCACGTACTCCATCGCGATATACGGGGTCCCCGCGTGCTCGAAGTATTCGTGAACGGTGACGATGTTGGGGTGGTTCAGCGATCCGGCGAGCCGGGACTCGCGCAAGAACCGATGTGCGAACTCGGCTGAGCCGGCGTGAAACCGGCTTAGCTCCTTGAGCGCGACCTGGCGATCGAGGTCCGGCTGAATCGCCGCGTACACGATTGCCATCCCGCCGCGTCCGATCTCGCGCACGATCTGGTATCGACCGACAACGCGCGGCTGAGAGCCCCAGGTCTCTTGATCCCCATCTGACATGCCGCTCAGGCGCCCGAATCGTGGCGCGACAGCCCTGCCGCGGCGTTCGCATCGACGGCCACCATGGGCTGGAAGCCTACGCGGTTTGGAACCACCTGGCCATCACGTCGGTCGTGGCCGCCGACGTCATGGCCGTTCGCTTTGAGCTTGTCCGGCTCCTCATCGCCGCTGTCGGCAATCTCGCGGGGCGCTGAAGAAGCTGCAAGGCCCCGGGCAGGTCGTCCCGGCGGTTCTCGTCGAGCGGGCTTGATCGGACAGCAGCACCCAGTCTGGGGCCCCGGAAGCGCTCGGTATCGAAGATCTCGGTGCCGAGTTCGGGAGGTCCATCGACGACCAGCGGTACCTCGGTCTGCGGCTCGGAGTGTGTCCCAGGACGGCTGCCACTCCTCGAGTCGACACGGCCTCAATCAGGCGTGGTGGCAGCTGAAGTGCTCGCGCAGTGTCCCGCCGTCAGCGAGCTCGTCGTAGGAGCCATGCGCGCCCTCGAGCTGACTCCCGTGGGCGTGGAATTCGAGACACCGAACCGGGGACCGCAACGCCGGCGTCGCCTGCGACCGCAACGCCGAGAACGCGTTCGCTGACCCCAACTCCGGCAGAGCGCAGGAGTGCCACACGACGAGATCTTCGCGAATGTACGGG
>CAVPLN010000027.1:0-10142 GCA_963705995.1 uncultured Solirubrobacterales bacterium | reverse complement strand
CGCCGACCAGCAGCGCTCCGAGGACGCCCCACGCGTGCCCGGCGCCCGTGCCGAGAGTGTGGTCCACGATCCCGGGCCCACGGTGGAAGTGGAAGATCAGCAGGACGACGAGGATCGAGGCGCCGATCAGTTCGGCCAGCACGCCGAAGTTGTTGATCCGGGCCATGACCTTGACGCCCAGCATGTTGATCACGGTGGCGAAGACGGTGAGAATCGCGCCGAGGATCAGGGCGTTCTTGGCGCCGTCGGGGGTGCTGTAGGTGCCGGCGTTCGCGATGCAGCCGTGCCGATGAACTGGAACGACGTCGTGACCTGCGGCAGGACGACCTGCCAGGCGACGGCGACGGCAGCGACGGTGACGATCGAGCCGATGATCAGGATCCAGCCCGTCATCCATGAGACGAAGTCGGTGCCGATCCGCTTCGACCATTGATAGACGGACCCGGCGAGCGGGAACTGCCCGGCCATCTCGGCGAAGCACAGTGCAACGCACATCTGCCCGGCGAGAACGACGAGCCACGTCCACCAGACCGCCGGCCCTGCATTGCTGAAGCCGAAGCCGAACAGCTCGAAGACGCCGGTCAGGATCGAGATGTAGCTGAAGCCCGCCGCGAACGACGAGAAGAACCCGAGCGAGCGGTCGAGTTCCTGCTTGTAACCGAACCCCGCCAGCTCGTGCTGGTCGGCCCCTTCGGTCGCCGTGCCTTTGACTGCCGTTGCCATCAATCAACCTCCCCAGGTCTCGCGACGCCGGCCGCTTGCGTGACCAGAGGTCGCGGCGTCTTGCCGTTCCTTGCAGGCATTTTTCAGCCGGCTACTGACCGTTGACCAACTGCTGATCGGCCTGTTATATATCAGTTGTCCAACTGTGTCAACGAGGGGTGGGCGGCCGTGAACACCGGCACCGCGAGGGAGATGTTCGTCGACGGGGAGTGGCGCGCGAGCCGCACCGGGGCGACGTTCGAGGCGACCAGCCCCGCGACCGGTGAGACGATCGGGACGGTCCCGGAGGGCGACCGTGAGGACGCCCGGCGCGGCGATCGCGGCGGCTCGCGACGCAGCCGAGCGGTGGGCGCGGATGACGGCCTTCGAGCGGGCGGCGAAGATGCACGCGGTCGGCGACGTCGATCGAGTCGCGGCGCGAGGCGCTCGCGCGGACGCTGACGCTCGACCAGGGCAAGCCGCTGCACGCCGAGGCCTACGGCGAGGTCGAGGAGCTCGTCGAGTACTGGCGGATGGCGGCCGAGGACGCGAAGCGGCTCGGCGGCGAGCTCCCGAACTCGTTCTCGCCCGGCAAGCGGGTGATGCTGCTCCGCCGGCCCCGCGGGGTGGTCGCCGTGATCAGCCCGTGGAACTGGCCGTACACGATGCCGGCCGAGCTGATCGCGCCCGCGCTCGCGTGCGGCAACACGGTCGTCTGGACGCCGGCGCCGTCGACCGCGGTCTGCGCCGTCGCGCTCGCCGAGTGCATCGCGGAGGCGGACCTGCCGCCGGGCGTGCTCAACCTCGTGACCGGGCCCGGGCCCGTCGTCGGCGACGAGCTCGCGCGCAACGCGGGTACTGACGGGGTCGGTTTCATCGGCTCGACCGCGACCGGCCGCCTCGTCGCCCAGGCGGCGGCCGGCAAGGCGGCGCTGCTCGAGATGGGCGGCAACGGGCCGCTCGTCGTGATGGACGACGCCGATCTGGAGGCCGCGGCCGAGGCGGCGCTCGCCGCCTGCTTCCTGTGCGCCGGCCAGAGCTGCACCGCCGGCGAGCGGCTGCTCGTGCACCGCGCCGTGCGCGACGAGTTCGTCGAGCTGCTGGCGCGCGGGGTGAGCGAGCGGGTGCGGCTCGGCGACCCGTTCGACGTGGCGACGACGATGGGTCCGCTGAACAACGAGCCGGTCGCCGCGAAGATGGACGAGCACGTCGCCGACGCGGTGGCACGCGGGGCCACCGTCGTGACCGGCGGCCAGCGGGCCGCCGGCCTGGCCGACCTCGCTCTACTGGCAGCCGACCGTGATCACCGGCGTGCCCACGGACGCGCGCGTCGCCGTCGAGGAGACGTTCGGCCCGGTCGCGCCCGTCGTCGCGATCGACTCGCTCGAGCAGGCGATTGAGCTGACGAACGCCTCGCCCTACGGGCTGCTCGCGGCGATCTTCACCGCGGACCTGGCGGCGGGCCTCGAGTTCGCCGAACGCGCCCGCACGGGCTGGGTGAACATCAACGAGTCGACCAACTACTGGGAGGCCCACCTCCCCTTTGGCGGCCGCGCCGGGACCGACAGCGGCATCGGCCGCGTCGGCGGCGCGCACGTGATGGACAGCTTCACGGAGACGCAGACCGTCGTCCTGACCCCGCGACCCGGCCGGAGTTGAGCACCCCTGCGCACAGCACCCACGAGCTGCTCGCCGATCGCGCCTACAACGAGCTGCGCGACCGGATCGTCACTCTGGAGATTTCACCGGGGTCGCCGATCGACGAGGACGGGATCGGAGCCGAGCTCGGGATGGGGCGCACGCCGGTTCGCGAGGCGATCAAGCGGCTCGCCCTCGAGAACCTCGTAACCGTGTTCCCGCGGCGCGGGACATTCGCCTCCGAGATCAACATCACCGACCTCGCCGACGTCTGCGACGTGCGCGTGCAGCTCGAGGGCCACGCCGCCTACCGCGCCGCTCAGCGGCTCACGACCGAGCAGCGCGACGAGCTGATCGCACTGCTCCGCGAGCTCAGGGCGACCGCCGGCGGGGCCGATCTGCAGACCCTGATGTCGCTCGACGCGCGCATCCACCGGTTCATCCATCGGGCGGCGGGCAACCCCTACATGGAGGAGACGCTCGGCCGGTACTTCAACCTGTCGATGCGGATCTGGTACCTCGCGATCGAGCGCCTGCCCGACCTCGGCGCCCGGATCCAGGAGCACGAGGAGCTGCTGCTGGCGATCGTCGACGGCGATGCGGAGCGGGCCCGGGCGACGATCGCCGAGCACATCGAGACGTTCGCGCGGGAGATCCGGGCGGTGTTGTGAGGGCCTGAGGTCCGTCCCGCAGGTCGAAGCGCACTTCGTGGGATGGCATCGACCCCCGACCGGCGCCTCGGGCCGGGGCCGCCGAGCCGGCTAGCCGGCGGCCCCGACGGCAACCTGCTTCTGGTGCCTGTAGAACGGGATCGGCTGGGCCGGGAGCGGGGTCAGGCCGCGGATCAGGTCGGCCGCCTTCTCGGCGACCATCATCGTCGGGGCGTAGATGTTCCCGTTGGTGACGTACCGCAGGACCGAGGCGTCGACGACGCGCAGCCCCTCGACCCCATGGACGCGCAGGCTCTGCGGGTCGGTGACCGAGTCCTCCCCCACGCCCATCCGGCAGGTGCAGGACGGGTGCAGCGCCGTCTCGGCGTCGCGGGCGACCCAGGCGAGGATCTCCTCGTCGCTCGAGACCGACTCACCGGGCGAGAGCTCACCGCCGTTGTACTGGTCGAAGGCGGGCTGGGTGAGGATCTTGCGGGCGCAGTGGACCGCCTCGATCCACTCACGGTGATCCTGATCGGTCGTCAGGTAGTTGAAGCGCAGCGCCGGATGCTTGCGCGGGTCGGTCGAGGTGATCTTGACCGTGCCGCGGGCGTCGGAGTACATCGGCCCGACGTGGACCTGGTAGCCGTGTCCCTGGGGCGCGGAGCCGTCATAGCGGATCGCGAGCGGCAGGAAGTGGAACATCAGGTTGGGGTAGGCGACGTCCTCGTTCGAGCGGATGAAGCCACCCGCTTCGAAGTGGTTGGTCGCGCCCGGTCCCTTGCGCAGGAACAGCCACTGGGCGCCGACGCCCGGCCGGTTCTTCCACTCGAGCGCCGGGGCGACCGAGACCGGCTGCGTCGAGGCGTACTGGACGTAGACCTCGAGGTGGTCCTGGAGGTTCTCGCCGACCGCGGGAACATGCTCGACGACGTCGATCCCGAGCCGGCGCAGCTCGTCGGCGTTGCCGATCCCCGAGAGCTGGAGCAGCTGCGGCGAATTGATCGCGCCGCCGCAGAGGATCACCTCGCCCGCGTACAGCTGCTCGGTGCCGCCGCGCAGGCCGCGAGCCTCGACGCCGATCGCGCGCTTGCCGTCGAACAGGACCTTTGAGACGAACGTGTGCGTCCGCACCTCGAGGTTGGGGCGGTCCATGACCGGATGCAGGTACGCGCGCGCGGCGCTCCAGCGCCGGCCGTGGTTGATGTTGCGGTCAAACGCCGCGAAGCCCTCCTGGCGGTAGCCGTTGACGTCGGTCGTGAGCGGATACCCGGCCTCCTGGACGGCCTTGAAGAACGCCTGGAACAGCGGGCTCGTCGCGGGACCGCGCTCGAGCACGAGCGGTCCGTCGGCGCCGCGGAAGTCGTCGGATCCCGCCGTGCAGGTCTCCATCTTCTTGAAGTAGGGCAGGCAGTGGGCGTAGTCCCACGACTCCATGCCGGGGTCGGCGGCCCAGCGTTCGTAGTCCAGCGGGTTGCCGCGCTGGAAGATCATGCCGTTGATCGAGCTCGAGCCGCCGAGGACCTTGCCGCGGGCGTGATAGATCCGCCGTCCGTTCATCGCCGGCTCGGGCTCGGACTCGTACTTCCAGTCGTAGAAGCGGCTGCCGATCGGGAACGAGAGCGCCGCCGGCATGTGGATGTTGAAATCGACGATGTAGTCGGCGCGGCCGGCTTCGAGGACGAGCACACGGGTCGCCGGGTCCTCTGTGAGCCGCCGGGCGAGCGCGCAGCCGGCGGAGCCGCCGCCGACGATGATGAAGTCATGGCTCATGGCGCATCCTTTCCTAGCGGTTGAGCGCACGGTGAGCCTACCTCGACTCGTTGCGCCTCGCACAAAGTCCTAGTCGCCGAGCTCGGCCCGGCGGCGAACGACGAACTCCTGCAGCTGCTCGCGCACAGCGTCATCGAGCGGCGGCTGCTGATACCCCTCCAGCGTCTTGCGCCAGAGCTCGCCGGCGCGGGCCGTGGCGTCGCGGCTGCCGTTGCGCGTCCACCGATCGAAGTTCTCCGTCGAGGACAGCAGGGGCCGGTAGAAGCACTCGCGGAAGCGCTCGAGTGTGTGGGCGGCGCCGAGGAAGTGGCCGCCGGCGCCGACCTCGACGTGGGCGCCGTAGGCGAGCGAGGCCTCGTCGAACTCGATCGGCGTGAACTCGTGGCGCAGCTCGCGCAGCAGCTCGATGTCGACGATGAACTTCTCGTAGCAGGAGACGAGACCGCCCTCGAGCCAGCCCGCCGAGTGCATCACGAAGTTGCAGCCGGCCAGGAACGTCGGCAGCAGCGTCATCAGCGACTCGTACGCCGCCTGGGCATCGACCGTCTGCGAGGCGTTCAGCGCCCCGCCGCCGCGCCAGGGCAGGCCGAAGTGTCGGGCGATCTGGCCGGTGCAGAGGACGCCGAGGCCGGACTCCGGGGTACCGAACGACGGCGACCCGGACTGCATGTCGGTGTTCGACAGGAATGAGCCGAACACGACCGGCGTTCCCGGCCGGATCACCTGCGCCAGCGCGATCCCCGCCAGCGCCTCGGCGATCTGCTGGACGAGCGTCGCGGGCAGCGAGACCGGGGACATCGCGCCCATCAGCAGGAAGGGCGTGATCACGACCGCCTGCCCGGCCCTCACATACTCGAACATCGCGGCGAGCATGCGGTCGTCGTAGCGCAGCGGCGAGTTGACGTTGATCAGGGAGATCGAGACCGGTGCGCGCTCGAGCGCGTCGCGGCCGCCGAACAGGATCTCCCCCATCCGGATCGTGTCAGCGGCGTTCGGGCCGGAGGTGACCGAGCCCATGTACGGCTTGTCGGTCAGCGTCTGGAGCGCGTACACCATGTCGAGATGGCGCGAATCGAGCGGTCGGTCCTCCGGCTCGCAGATCGTTCCGCCCGGGGAGTCGAGCTCGTCGAAGCACTGCGACAGCTTCACGAGGTTCTCGAAGTCGGCCATCTTGGCGTCGCGACGGACGCTGCCCTCGCGGATGAACGGACAGCCGTAGACGGGCGCGAACGCCATGTTGTCGCCGCCGATCGTGATGCTGTGCGCGGGGTTGCGCGCCTGCAGCTCGAACTGGCGGGGCGCCTTGGCGATCTGCTCGAGGATGAAGTCGGGGTCGAACCTGACGCAGTTCTCGCCGACGACCGTCTGCCCGGCTCCGCGGAGCAGTTCGACGGCCTCGGGCAGGAGAAACTCGATGCCGAGCTCGGAGACGATCCGACGCCAGCCGCGGTCGAGGACGTCGAGCGCCTCTTCGGAGAGGATCTCGTAGCGGGGAAGAGCGTTGACGAACATGGAACACGGCGTAATCTATACCTCGTGGAACAACAGTTTCAAGTCGCGGCCGGAACGACGGCCGTCGACCGGGGAGCGGACCTGCTGCTGCGGGTGCTCGAATCAGAGGAGCCCGTCAGCGTCACCGAGCTGGCGCTGGTGACCGGCATCCCGAAGAGCACCGCGTCGAGGCTGCTGAGCGCACTCGAGCGTCGCGGCCTCGTGGAGCAGGACGGCGAGCGCGGGCGGCTGCGGCCCGGACCGGCGATCCTGCGGGTCGCCGAGCGGAGCATGCTGGAGCGCAACATCGTCGAGCTCGCCCACCCCACGCTCGACGCGCTGTCGCAGGCGAGCGGCGAGACGATCAACCTCGCGGTCCCCGGCCGCTCGGGGGTCGAGCACGTCGCGCAGGTCGAGAGCACGCACTTCCTCGGCGCCGGGCAGTGGCTCGGACGCCCCGTCGAGTACCACTGCTCGGCGAACGGCAAGGTGTTTCTCGCGTTCGGCCGCGCCCCGCTCCCGGCGCCGCCGCTGACGGCGTACACGGACTTCACCGTGACCGACCCAGCAGCTCTGACCAGCTCGCTGGCGGTGGTCCGACGAGGCGGGTTCGCCACCGCCGTCGACGAGCTCGAGCTCGGGCTGGCGGCGATCGCGGCACCGGTCCGGGGCGAGCGGGGCGATGTCGTCGCGGCGCTCAGCATCTCGGGGCCGACGCTGCGGATGACGCCGGAGCGCATCCGGCAGCTGAAGGACGTGTTGATCGACGAGGCGCTGGCGCTCAGCACGCGGCTCGGCTACCACCAAGGAGTGAACGCCGCATGACCGAGGCGGAGATCCTCAAGCTGCTCTACGACGAGACGC
The DNA here is from genome assembly GCA_963705995.1 of uncultured Solirubrobacterales bacterium. GTDB lineage: Bacteria > Actinomycetota > Thermoleophilia > Solirubrobacterales > Solirubrobacteraceae > Palsa-465. Next base: position 3,024 of record CAVPLN010000027.1, on the reverse strand, counting down.
TCGTCGGTAACGCGCCGGCGGTCGCCGACGGCGTCAACCAGGGCCTCAGCGACGGCATCGAGCCGGAGACGCTGCTCTACGACGCGCTGATCCCGTCGCTGGAGGAGGTCGGCGCCCGCTTCGAGCGCGGCGACTACTTCGTGCCCGAGATGCTGATCGCGGCCCGCGCGATGCAGGGAGCGCTCGACATCCTCCGCCCGCTGCTCGCCGAAGGCGGCAACACGGGCATCGGCACGTTCCTGATGGGCACGGTCAAGGGCGACGTCCACGACATCGGCAAGAACCTCTGCAACATCATGCTCGAGGGCGCCGGCTTCACCGTGATCGACCTCGGCGTCAACGTGCCGCCGGAGAAGTTCATCGAGCAGATCGAGCAGCATGAGCCCGACGTCGTCGGCTTCTCGGCGTTCCTGACGACGACGATGCCGATGTTCAAGGCGAACATCAACGCGCTCCAGAAGGCCGGCCTGCGCGACAAGGTGATCGTGATGGTCGGCGGGGCGCCCGTGACCCAGGAATACGCCGACGCGGTCGGCGCCGACGGCTACTCCGCCGACGCGTCCTCGGCGGTCAAGAAGGCCAAGCAGCTGATCGAACTGAAGCGGTCGCAGGTGCCGGCGTGAGCCGTTACGAGACCGTCCTGCGATCAGCCTCGCGGACGGTCGCGATCGGCGGGCAGAACCCGTTCTGCATCATCGGCGAGCGGATCAACCCGACCGGGCGCAAGAAGTTCGCCGAGGAGCTCCGCGGCGGCGACCTCTCGACCGTCACGGCCGACGCGGTCGCGCAGGTGGAGGCGGGCGCCAACGTCCTGGACGTCAACGCCGGCATCCCGCTCGTCGACGAGCCCGAGCTGCTGCAGGCGATGCTCGGCGCCGTGCAGGAGGCCGTCGACGCGCCGATCTGCATCGACTCGTCGGTGATCGAGGCGCTCGAGGCGGGGCTGTCGGTGTACGGGGGCAAGGCGCTGGTCAACTCGGTCACGGCCGAGACCGACCGGCTCGAGCTGATCCTGCCGCTCGTCGCGCGCCACGGCGCCGCCGTGATCGGCCTGGCGAACGACGAGACCGGGATCCCGGCGACGGCCGCCGAGCGCCTGACGCACGCGCGCACGATCGTGGCGGCGGCGGGCGAGTACGGCATCGGTCCCGAGGACGTTGTGATCGACCCGCTGGCGATGACGGTCGGCGCCGACACCGAGGCCGTCACGACGACGCTCGAGGCGATCCGGCTGATCCGCGACGAACTCGGCGTGAACATGTGCCTCGGCGCCTCCAACGTGTCGTTCGGGCTGCCGCAGCGACACGCGCTCAATGCCGCCTTCCTGCCGATGGCGATCGCGGCGGGCCTGACGAGCGCGATCATGTCGACCGCCGAGGTGTGCGTGCAGGCCGTGCGCGCCTCGGACCTGCTGCTCGGGCACGATCCGTGGGGCACGAGCTGGATCGCCGCTCACCGCGCCCGCCAGGCCGCGGCGCAGCAGGCGCAGGCGGCGGCGACGTCGTGAGCGCCGACCCCGCCCGGCGACTCGAGCGCGTCTCCCCCGGCGCGGCCCGCGAGGCCGCGGCCGATGCGGCCGATGGCACCGGGCGGGTCCGGTTGCGCTTCCTCCCCGACGGCGCCGAGGTGCGCGTCCCGAGCGGGACACCGGTGTTCGACGCGGCGACGCTGGAACGGAATCGCGATCGATTCCACGTGCGGCGGCTACGGGACGTGCAAGAAGTGCAAGGTGCGGGTGCTGTCCGGAGACGCCCCGGTCACCGACATCGATCCCCGGGCGTTCACCCCTGCGGAGCTCGCGGACGGCTGGCGCCTGGCGTGCCGCGCGGCGGCCCGGTCGGACATGGTCGTCGAGGTGCCGCCCCTGCAGACGCGCCCGAAGGCGGCGCTCGCCGGGGTCGGGCGGCACGTGATCCTGCGGCCCTCGGTGCAGAAGCGCCATCTCGTGCTCGAGGAGCCGACGCTCGAGGATCAGCGTTCCGACGTCGAGCGCGTGCTCGACGCGATCGATGACCTCGCGCCCCGGCCGTCGCTCGAGCTGCTGCGCACCCTGTCCGGGACGCTCCGGAGCTCCGGGTTCGATGTGACCGCGGTGGTCGTCGACGAGGAACTGCTCGACGTCGAGCCGGGCGACACGACAGCGCGCCGCTACGCGATCGCGTTCGACCTCGGCACGACGACCGTCGTCGCGACCCTGCTCGACCTCGACTCCGGGCAGCCGCTCGCGGTCCGCTCGATCCTCAACCGCCAGCAGCCGTTCGGCGCCGATGTGATCACGCGGATCTCGGCGACGATGCTCGACCCGAACGCCCTCGGGATGCTGCGCGCTCGCGCGTGCGAGACGCTGGCCGAGCTGACCGCGGAGGTCTGCGAGGAGGCGGCCGTCGAACCTCGGGAGGTCTACGAGATCACCGTCTGCGGCAACGTCACGATGGTCCAGCTGGCGCTCGGGATCGATCCAGAGCCCCTGTCGATGGCCCCCTTCGTCGTCTCGACGCACACTCTGCCCGAGGTCCGCGCCCGGGAGTTCGGCATCGAGGTCCACCCGCGAGCGCCGGCGTTCGTGTTCCCGTCGCTCGGCGCGTACGTCGGGGGCGACATCGTCGCCGGGATCCTCGCGACCGGCCTGACCCGTGACCGGCGCGTGCGCCTGTTCATCGATGTCGGCACCAACAGCGAGATCGCGCTCGGCTCCTCGGAGCGCGTGCTCGCCTGCGCGGCACCCGCCGGCCCGGCCTTCGAGGCGGCCCAGATCCGCTGCGGTGTGCGCGCGGCCGACGGCGCGATCGAGGGGGTGCGGATCGAGGACGACGGGCTCGTGCTGCAGGTCATCGGCGATACCGACCCGATCGGCATCTGCGGTTCGGGGCTCGTCGACGCGGTCGCCGAACTCGTCCACTGCGGGCTGCTCGATCACTCGGGGCGGTTCCTGCCCGACGAGGACGCGGCTCGCCTGCATCCGGGGCTCGCGCCGCGGCTGACGAAGATCGGCAATACGACGAATGAAGGACAAGAAGAAGAAGA
>CAVPLN010000026.1:0-66663 GCA_963705995.1 uncultured Solirubrobacterales bacterium | reverse complement strand
CCGGGCTCGTGGCTGTGTGCCGCCTCGATGCTCGCCGAGATCGGCGACTGCCGCGAGCGCTACCCCAGCTACCGCGCTCTCGCCGCCGACGCCGGCCAAGCCCCGGTCGCCGTCGAATCAGGCAAAGCCAAACGCGCGCAGTTCCGCTGGGCGTGTGACCATCGCCTCCGCGACGCGTTCGAAACCCTCGCCGACGCAAGCCGACACCACAACCCCTGGGCCGCCGACATCTACAAGCGCGCCCGCGGCGCCAGCCACGCCCACGCCAGCCGCATCCTCGGCCGCGCCTGGAGCCAAATCATCTGGCGCCTCTGGCACGACCACGACACCTACGACCCCCACCGACACACCGCCCTCCAACGCCTCATCGCCAGCGGAGGTTGACACAGGAGGTCTACAAGCAACAGCCGGACGCCCGCGCCAGCGTCGCCGCCCTACGAGATGCGAGGTCTGGTGGCTGCTCTTGAGCTTTGACTCGCCGAAGCGGCCATGTCGCCAGGCGCCGGCGCGCTTCGTGCTGCCGCGGCCGCGAGTCAGGCGAGTATGTGCGAGCTGAGCGCGTGTGCGAACGGGGCGATGATGAGCACGGTCAGGAACGTGAGCACGGCGAAGATGATCACGAACCCGATCAGGAAGATGACGAAGCTCGGTGTGTCGGTGCGCAGCGTGCCCAGACCGATCGGTGCGATTCGCCGCGGGCCGAGCGAGCCGGCGAGCGCGAGCGCGGCGAGGATCGGCACGAATCGTCCGAAGGTCATCACGAAGCCGCCGGCGAGATCGGCAAACGTGTACCCGTGTGCGCCGACGTTGCCGGCGACCGGTTGGAAGAAGCCGGTGTATCCGGCGAAGGCCGAGCCGTTGTTCTGTGCCTGGCTCAGGTACGCGTAGGCGGCTTCGGCGAAGCCTTGCGGTCCATGGGTCGTCATCGATGAGCGCCCGACCGGTGTGGCGACCGCGATTCCGGCGAACACGAGCACCAGCAGGGGTACGAACAGGGTTCCGATCGACGCGAGCTTGACCTCGCGGGCCTGGATCTGCTTGCCGAGGAACTCCGGGGTTCGCCCGACCATCAGCCCCGCGATGAAGACGGCGAGCACGACGAGGAGCAGCATCCCGTACGTGCCGGATCCGGGTCCGCCGAAGATCACCTCGCCGGTCATCATGTTGGCCATTGCCACGCCGGCGCCGAGGCCCGTGTAGGACTCGGCGGCGCTGTTGACCCCGCCGTCGCCGCTCGCCGTCCCCGCCGAGACGAACAGCGCCGAGCCCGCTACGCCGAAGCGCTGCTCCTTGCCTTCCATGTTGCCGCCGGTCGAGCCGGCGCGCCGCGCCGTGTGCAGTCCGGCGGCATGCTGGGCGGGGGTGCCGTGCGCCTCGGCGGCGTAGATGACGGCGGTGCCGCCGATGAACATCACGAGCATCGCCGCGTACAGCGCCCAGCCCTGCCGGCGCCGGCCGATCATCCGTCCGAACGTTGCCGTGAACGCCGCTGGGATCAGCAGCATCAGCAGGATCTCGATGAAGTTCGAGACGCCGGTCGGGTTCTCGAACGGGTGCGCCGAGTTGGTGTTGAAGAAGCCGCCGCCGTCGCCCGACATCAGCTTGATCGACTCCTGCGAGGCGACCGGTCCGATCGCGATCGTCTGCGCCAGCCCGGTCGGACCGTGACCGTGCAGGTAGTGCCCGATCGTCTGGGGACGCCGGTCGCGACGAGCGCGATCGAGGCGACGGCGGCGATCGGCAGCAGCACGTACAGCAGCGAGCGGGTCATGTCGGCCCAGAAGTTCCCGAGCCGATCGGTTCCGCGACGGCCGAGGCCACGGATCATCGCCGCGGCTACCGCCATCCCGGCCGCGCACGAGGTGAAGCTCGCAACCGTGATCCCGGCCATCTGCGCGAGGTCCGACAGCGTCGTCTCGCCCCCGTAATACTGCCAGCTCGTGTTCGACACGAATGACGAGGCCGTGTTGAACGACAGGTCCCACGGCCCGGAGTGCGTGAACCCCTGCGGGTTCAGGAACCCGATCCCCTGAGTGCGCAGCACCAGGTAGAGCAGCAGCCAACTCGCGGCGCTGAACATCAGCACCGAGCCCGCATATGCCTTCCACCCCTGCTCGTCTAATCGGTCGACTCGCAGCAGGCGATAGACGAACCGTTCCACCGGCCCGAGAATCGCCGTCAACGCCAGCCGCTCACCCTGGTAGACCCGCGCCATGTAGCCGCCCAGCAGCGGCGTCAGCGCGGTCAGTACCCCCACCAGCAGGGCGATCTGAAGCCAACCGTTGAACGTCATCGCGGCCTGCGCTCGTTCGGTCGTTGGAGAACGCGAGCGGCGCCGGTCATCGCATCGCCGGCGTTACGCGGGTTTCACAGCGAGGTCGTCGGTGAGCGCGATCGTCCCACACCGAGCGCATGTCCAGGCGACATGCTCGGGATCGGTCTTCATGATCACCGGCGACGCCCAGGCATGCGGGGGGCACGGTTGCAACCCGTCCGCGATCCACCAGAGCAGCTCGCCGAGGGACCGTTGCGGCGCCCGGTTATATAGCGGGCCGGTCCCGTCGGTGATCAGTTCGAGCGTGCGCGCGACGCCGCACGGGTTGAGCGGGCCGAACCGCTCGAGCGTCTCGGCCAGGCCGAGCAGCCCCTCACCCCATGCCAACACCGCCGGGCGACACACGGGCACGGCCACGCCGAGTTGCGGCGGGCGCGACGGGTCTGCATCGGCGACCGCCCGGCGCAGTGCGCGCGCTAGGCGCGATCGTGCAGCGAAATTGGTGAGCTGCGTGGCGCGCAGGGCAGGTTCGGGCGAACCGGCGAAGTCACGGCCTTCGGCGATCTCGCGATCCAGCCGCCGGCGATGCAGCCCCACCCGCAGCCGCAGACGCAGCGGCGACCGCGACGTGGAGCCGCCGAGGTCTAACGCCAGTGGTGCGCGCTGGTGAAGCCGAGTCCGGTTCATCATCCCGACTCGATCCCGACTGGGACGTCGTCTAGGAAGGCTCCGGCTTGCTGTACAGACCGAGCAGGCGCTCGCGCGGCACGTCGGGCTGACCCGTCAGCCGGATCTCCTCGAGTCGCACGCGCTCCAGCGCGGCAATCTCAGGCTGCAGCCCGAGGTGCTGGACGATCGCTACCACGGCGGTCTGCAGCTCGCGGACGCGATGCTCGAGCAGTTCGATTCGCTGGTCGTTGCTCACCTTGTCAGGTCCCTTCGCTCAGATCAGGCGAACGTGCCGAAGCCACTGGTGGGCAGCCGCCGCGTCACCGCCCACGGTTTGCAGTGAGCGCTCCAGGGCGGCCACTCGCTCGATCGCATCGTGCACACGCGGATCGTTGCCGTCACGGCGCTCGGCGATCGCGGCGCGCGGCCGCCCGAGCTCGATCCGGAGGTCGGCCAAGCACTCCAACAGCTCGACCAGACGGTCCGGGGTGTCCTCCCGCTCAGCGACCGGTGCGAACAGCGGGAGCGGCCTGCATGAGGCATAGGTCATCGGGCAGCCAGACCGCAACCGAATGTGGTTTCAAAAGGCGTCATCGATTCCTCCTTCGTTCCATCTCGTTCACGATCCAGCGTCCTTCCCGGATGTCGCGAATTCGTGCAGATTCGCCCCGCGCGCATCAAGAATCTGTGAACGCTTCACTCGCCTAGCCCTCCCCCGAACAGACGACGGTCGGTACAGTTCGAGGCGGTTGAGCCGGGGAAACCTGGCCGGCACGGACCCACTCGTGCCGCCATGCCCTCGCAGCCACGACTTCCGACTCTCACCCGACTATGAGGTCCTCGTCGACATACGCGGCCCGGGCGAGTGGATCGTCACTGTCGACCGCCGCGAGCGACCGTTGCACGTTTACCGGCTCGGACGCGCCGACTGGCTCGTATCCGAGGTGGGGCGCGAAAACGAAGGCCGGGGACACGATCTGACGCAGGCGCTGATTGCCCTGTCGGCAGGAGAAGCGCCTGCAGATTGGTGCCAGGTCATCGCGGACGCACTCGACGCCGGCCGGAAACAGTCCTGACGTGAACTGCTCGTACCGCTCTCCACGATCCTAAGATCAGACACCCGCACGGCACTGCGCGCGGAGCCCGACGGGGCGCTGCGGCTCGCTGGCGCCCTATGGCGGTTCTGGCACATCGCGGAGACCTCATCGAGGGTGTCCGCTGGCTCGAGGAGACGCCGAACGCCGTGCCCGAGCCATCGACGCTGCGCGCTCGGGCGCTCCACGGACTGTCGGTTCTTGCGCTACGCACCAACGACCGCCACCGCGCGCTGTCCGCCGCCGGGGAGGCGATCGCCGTCTTCCGAGCCTCAGGCGACTGCCGAGCGCTCGCCGAGGAACTCCACCACCCGGGGCACGATGGCGTGGGTCATGTCCGACTACGACGGAGCCGAGCGCTGGCGCGAGGAGAGCCGGATGACCGCTGAGCAGGAGGGCGCGCCGGCGATCGTCGCCTCGGTCGTCCACACGCTGGGTGTAATCGCTGCCCGCCGCCACGACACGGCGACCGGGCGCGATCTGATCGCGAGGGCCTCGAGCTCCTGCGCGTTGCCGGAGCAACACGAGCCGCTCTCGCTTCCGGTGGCGCTCGGTTACGGGCGCTTGCCCAGAGCAAGCGACCGCCCGCCACGGTCGGTTCATGGAGCGGACGTTCGTGACCGCCCGCCATGTGAGGCCGGCTGGGGCCATGGCTTGCGCACTTTGCGACCTTGCGGCCGTGGCGCGCGATGCGGAGGACTTGGTCTCAACGCGACCGCTGCTGGACGAGAGCCTGTCGTGGTTTCGCCAGCTCGGCGACAACCTCGGCACCACGCAAGCGCTCGCGCAGTTAGGCAAACCTGCTCTCCGCCGGAGCAGGCACGCGCGATCCGCCGAAGCTGGTGGCCCCTATGCCGCTACAGGAGCGACCTGAAGCGTCACGCGCAGGTCGCTGCTCTTGGTGGAAGGGAGGCACGGCGTAGGCTCCGCCGAGACGTTTCACGCCGCCTCGGCGATGGGCTCGTGTTGGAGTCACCGACCGGCTCTGCCTAGGAATTCGGCGGAACGTGCACGCCGCTCCTCCGCCCTGCTTACGGCGATGCGCTTTGGCGCGAGCGCGGGCTTGCCGGCGAGTTGGGTCTGCGGTTTGCTGATCGTGGCTTGGATCGCTGTTTGTCGTGCAGCGGTCGTCGGGCCAGGGGAGGCCTGGGATCCGGTCGGCGGTTGGGGTGGGCCGATCGCGGCGAGCGATGGAATAGATGCCGGGCGAACCGAGTCTTGGTAGCTGTACGGCGTTTGCGAGCGAATCGGAGATGAAGATGTTGTTCAGACAGGGTCTGAGATGGGCGGAGCGTGCTGGTGGGGGAACGCTAGCGGCGGGAGGCTGTCTCGGCGTTCCGGGTATAGCGCTGGCGGCGGCGCCGACGATGGGCAGCGCGAGCTTCACCATGCCGGGCGAGTGCTCACCTGCGGTGCCGGCGGGCAGGTCGGCGATCACGGCGACGGTGCTCGGCGGTGCCGGCGGCGCGTGCTTTGCGACCTGGGGACAGAGCGCTGTGAGGAGGAGCACCGATGCTCACTAGATTCCAACCTGGCCTGAAGTTGCTGCCCCGTTCGGCGCTGCCAAACTCATTCAGGGTATCGAGGGTCGTAGCGCTGGCGTGCGCGGCGGTGCTGGCCATTGTTCTGGCAACCGTCGGCGCGGCTCCGGCGCTTGCGAAGCCCGCGGTCGGTCAGGCCTCGTTGGCGGCGAATGCCTGCGGGGCTGATCCGTCGATCTGTTCGACCAGCTTGCCCTCTGGCACCGTGGGCACGCCGTATAACCAGGACGTGCAGCTGTTTGGCACGCTGCCGCCGTTCATGTTTTCCGTGGTGTCCGGTTCGTTGCCACCCGGTTTGTCCATCCAAGCCCAGACCGGTTTCTTCGTCGACCCGATTTCGGGGACGCCCACCACCGCCGGGACCTACAACTTTGTGCTCGAGCTGACCGACATCATCGGGAGAGCGGTCGACCAGCCGCTGTCGATCACGATCAATCCGGCGCCCGGCCCGCCGGCGAGCCTTGACCAGACCTCGCTCAGCCTCGGGTCCGAGCCCTCGGGTTCGGTCGCCGCAGAGCAGACAGTCACCGTCACCAACAACGGCAACGTGGAGCTTGACGTCACCGGCGTGCAGCCGGGCGGCGCTGACCCCGGCGACTACCTGATCATCGACGGATGCGTCGCCCCGGTTGACCCGAGTGCCAGCTGCACGATCGGGGTGCGCTTCGCGCCCCAGGCAACCGGCGACAGTTCAGCGACGCTGACAATCGTGAGCAACTCGACCAGCACGCTGGCGGTCGACGTCTCGGGCACCGGCACCGCACCCGCCACCGGACCAGCCGGCCCCGCAGGCCCAGCCGGACCGGCCGGACCGACAGGCGCCACCGGCCCCGCGGGCCCAGCCGGACCGACAGGCGCCACCGGCCCCGCGGGCCCAGCCGGCCCCGCAGGCGCGACCGGCCCACAGGGACCCGCCGGACCGGCCGGCACGATCGTCTGCCGCAAGACGCTGATCGCGCGGACGCTGTGCACGCTCGAATTCGTGCCCGGGAGCTTCTCGGCGGCGGTCCGATCCCACGCGAAGATCACGATCATGCACGGCGACCGCGTCGTGCACACCGAACCGCTGCGGCTCACGAACACACACGCGGTCATCCTCCGCAAGCTCGGTCGCCTGAGCCGCGGCCGCTACTCGCTGCTCCTCACAAGCGGGCCACTGCACCACCGCCGCACGGTGCTGCGACTCGCCTTCCGCGTGCGATAGCCACACGGCTGGGGGCGCCGCGGATCATCGCGGCGCCCCGAGCCGACCAGCAACGTCGAGAGCCACCAGCGCAACGGCTTCCCGCCCCGGCAACACCACCCCTCGAGTGAGACACAACCGCTCCGCGAGCCGGCGCTAAGAGCGCCGTGTCGCCCGGTTAGAAGCCGATCAGCTGGCGGGTCCGCGCTGCATTCGCGCAGATGAATCGCCCGTAGCTGCGAACGCGAGCTTCGGAGGGGTCCGCGACGCCTCGGCGCCTTCGCCGGTATCGGTGATGCTCTGTCACGCGTTCGGCCCGATCAGCGCCTTGGCATCTCGAGATAAACGATGCGGTCGCTCAGCTGTTCGGCTCCGTGAGCTTGGATCGCTTTGACGATCGCCGGGCGGCCGGACGCTCGGCGCGAGAATCGGCTGGAGAGCGCGATCAGCACCCCCGGATGAAGCGCGCCGGTGCTGGAATGCTGGGCGGCGATCGTCACGAAGTCAGCGACGTTCTCGGTCAGCAGCTGACGGTTCTCGGCGACGGCGTAGGCGAACACGTCGGGGTCAGGGGTTCCGGCCATGTCGAGCTCGATGATCGTGATCGCGTCGATCCCCACGGGTTGGAGCGCTCGCGCGAGCGCGGGCGGGTACATCTCGTCGAGAAGGAGCTTCAAGCGGACGCGGCGATGGTGTGGCTTCGGTGCAGATCGATCCGCGCGTGGATTTCTTCGGGGTAGGCGGCCCGGTAGCGAAGCGCTGCGTCGATCTGCGCGCGGGTCACGACCCGTTCGCGAGCGAGTGATTTCGCGGGGTCTTTGACGCTGGCGAGGTCATCGATCCACATCGCGATCTCCCAGACATCTGGTCCGTTGATCAGCCCGGCGCGACGGCCGGTCGGTCCGTCGCGGAAGGTGATCATCGGATGCTCGTCGCGGCGCGCTCCCTCCTCGGCGTACCGGCGCAGGCGATCAGACACGGTCTCGCCGGCAGCGCTCGCGGACAGCTTCAGCTTCTGGGCCAGACGATCGTCCAAGCGCACGGAGATATTGACGGACACGCACTACAGTGTGCCACGTTGTCAACAGCATGGAGGTGCGTCATGCAGCAAGCCCTCTTGAACGCCGCCGGCCATCAACGCCAGCCCGTCACCCTGTCGTTAGTCCGCGCTATAGGCGGTGCCGCGGAACTGCGACACCACGTCGGTCGCCGCACCCAAGCTTGTGCGCGGTCTGGCCTCGACAAAACTGCGCCTGCCGCACGCGCGAGCTACGCGGCAGCTTGAAGCGCGTCAGCGATGACGGCTCCGACCTTGCGACCCTCTCGCTTTGCCCGCTCGGTCATTGCCGCGAGGGTCGCCGCGGCCATCGGCACGACGATGGTGATCTCAACTTCGGGGTTGCCGGCCTCGACATGGACTTCGGATTCAGCAAGCCGATCGTCGAAGGCGTCTGGCTGATGATCGTGCGGATCGGACATGTCTCGCATTCTGGCGGGTCAGCGGGCTTTACGGTAGAGACGCATCTGCGCCTCAGTTGAGTCCCGAGCCGTCATGACGTGCCACCGACCGTGATCGGTGTGGTCGCGATCAACGACGATCGTCAGAAACCGGCCCGCGCTCGTCGGTCCAACCAGCCACCGGCTGTGCAGGCGCGTTTGGAGGCTTGCTGGATGCCGCCTATCGGAGCAGAGATGGCCACACAGCCCACGGGCTCGCTAGCCCGTCTGCTCGCCAAGGCGCTCCGGCTCGCGTGCACGCCGGCGACACAGCAGCAGCGAGGTTGGATGTGGTAGACACGATCGACGATCGGGCAGCCGGTCTCTACCGTCGCTGGGGCCCATTGACCTGCCTGAGAACCCGCGCCGTCTGTTTCGCAAGATCAGCGACATGCGCCGCACTCTGGAGCTGCCGTAAGCTCGGGACTTCCGGCGAATCGTTGACACTTCCTCACGCAACGCGCCTGGCTTCCGCAATGGCCCGCGTCGCGCCCAGAGCACAAGCGCACGCCTCGTGTCCGCTGCGGCGACGGAGGGGAAGCCGCCAACGCCTCAGTCGATGCCCGGAAGATCGGAATGACTCGGGACCTCTTGCTGTCGGCGTCGAGCATCACCACCGTTCCGCGCCTTGTCACGGACTCCTCGGTGATCAACAGAGCGACGTGCTCGGTCGCGTCCTCGTGGGCGTGATCGGTGTGCGAACCGCCGCTCCACTCGGGCGATGAGTTGTCCAGCGCGTCGACCCAGCGATCCGCGTAGAAAGCAAATACGACTGAGCGGGGATCTCGAGAACGAGCGACTCCCAATCGGCGGTGCTTCTCGCGGGGGCTATCCCGCGGTCAGTGCGTGCGGTTCCGAGAGAGACATCGGTCGCTCCGCGCGCGGTCGCGGAGGGCCTTCATTGGGCGATTCCCTGGATGATCACGTCGTAGTCACTGCTGGAGGCAAACTCGGAGGCGGTGAGCGTTACCTCGTGGGCAGTCTCGCCCGAGCCCCACGCGAACTGAACCGTGAGCGTTAGAGGCCCACTCAGGGAAACCGTTCCACCTCCGAAATACGAATTCCATCGGCTTCCTGGACCAACCGTTTCGTCTTCGAAGTTGGTGCCGTATCCGACGGCCTGATCGACAGCTTCTCCTGTCCCGTTCGTCCCGTTCGTCAGTTGCCACGCGACAGCTGGACCTCCAACGAGGGTCGCTTGGAGTTCGCCGAGGCCTGGAATCGAAACTCCTGAGCCACTGCCTGAGCTGCTGAGCACAGCGTGCGCGCCGAACACGGTCCCGCCGCCTTGGACAAAGCTGCTCGGCAACAGGCCTCCGAGTTCGCTGGCGTTGGTCGCATTCGTGGCATTAGTCGCATTTACCGCGTTGGTCGCAGTGGTCGCGTCGTCCGCGTTCGTGGCGTGGCTGGCGTTGGCCGCGTTCGTGGCGGTGTCTGCGCTCGCAGCGTGGGTCGCGTTCGTTGCAGTGGCGGCGTTTGTCGCGCTGGCGGCCGTGTCGGCTGCGTTGGCGTGCAGCGCATTCGGGACCGTGAAGCCCGACAGGTTCAGTTTGGTGCCGGTCACCGCAGCGTTCTTGATCTTTTCGGAGGTGACAGCGTTGTTCTTGAGCTGACTGGTGCCGACGCTGTTCTTTGCCAGCGTGACCGCGGCGTAGCCCGTCCCACCCATCGCCACGAGAAGCGCAATTATCGAGACAAGTAGCGCCGGGGTCGGTGAGCGCAGTTTGGATGTTCGCATCACGTGCCTCCTTCGGTTGCGCCGCACGTGAGCAAGCTCACACCAGGCCGCTCGCGCGCGACCCACGGGTGTCCAGCCAAGGCTATGGCGCGGCCAGCGGCCCCGACATCGGGTGCAACTACCTCGGCAAAGCGCGGCGTCGTACGGACGACGTTGGCCGTCATCTCAGCGCTCGAGATTGGGGCACGGCTTCTGCCCCCAGCCAACCGGCACCTGGAGGAGAAGCGCCACGCCTCACCATGCTGGGGCGACCAAGCAGCAGCGCCTTCGCTGCCGGCTGGTAGTCGTTACGCTCGGTCGGCCGGATTTGGGGTCTCGCTGTCACAAGGATCGTTGGGGGGGCGAATAGAAGGCTGGATGGTGCGCCAGATTGTTGATGAGGATCTCCTGGCTGGGACGGTTCGAGGGGATGTCGCGTCGTTTGCGGAGTTCTATCGGCGGTGGATGCCGGCAGTGATGAGCTATCACTGGCGCGCGACTGGCTCGGCGGAGCTGGCGCTGGATTTGACCGCGGAGACGTTCGCGGCGGTGATTTCCTCGGCCGATACGTTTGATCCAGGGCGCGGGTCGGGGTCGTTGTGGTTGTTCGCGATCGCGCGACGCAAGCTGCACGACAGCTTCCGGCGGGCGCTGGTCGAGGCGTCTTCGCGGAGGGCGCTCGGCTGGGTGGGCATCGTTGTTGTCGATGAGGATCTTGAGCGTGTCGAGGAGATCGCCTCGTGCGGCAGCGGTGAGTTGGATCGGCTGCTCGCGCGGCTGCCCGACGAGCAGCGCGCGGCGCTGGTTGAGCGGGTGCTCGGCGAGCGTGACTATGCGGAGATCGCCGCGGAGATGGAATGCTCGGAGATGCTCGTGCGCCAGCGGGTGCATCGGGCGTTGCGACGGCTGCGCCGAATGTTGGAGGAGGAACCCGCATGAACGCTCTTGAGGAGGTCGAGTGGCAGCTGCGCGCCGGCGTCGCCGCTCGCGCTCTGCACCCCTCCGCCCCTGTCGGACGTCCAGCGAAGCGCGTGCGGATCCAGCCGGGGTGGATCGGTCGGCGACGTCTGTCGCAGACCGGAACGGTCGCTGGCGCGGCCGCCGTGATCGTGCTGGTGCTCGTGCTCGCGACTACGGGCGCCGGGCCGGGACCGTCCCCAGCCCTCGCGGCAACGCTCCAGCGGCTGGCGAAGATCGCGGTGGGCGGCCCGTCGCTGGTGCCCGGGCAAGGGCAATACCTGTACGTGGCCTCGGTCGACTACTACTCGGCCAACGTGATCGGACGCGGCGGCATCGACTGCATCACCTACTTGCTCGACCACCGGCAGGTGTGGAAAGCGGCCGACGGGTCCGGGCTGCTGCGCGACACGACCGGCCCGGGCTCCTACACCTCAAACGGCGACCAGTCGGTGTGCCGATCGATGCACATCCAGGCCGCGACGGCGACCGAGACGAGCAACACGTGATTTGCAGCTAACTGCTTCCCGCTGGCTCCCGTCCCGGGCTGGCAGGACCTGTCGACCAACCCGCGGATTCTCTTGCGAGAGCTTCGCCGCCTCGGCGGCAGCTCGTGGAAGCCGGCGCAGCTGTTCGACCGGCGCGGGAGCCTGTTGCAGGAGACAGGCGCGAGCCCGGCGCTGCGCGCCGCGGTCTACCGCGCCGCTGCGCTGATCCCCGGGGTGCAGGTGCTCGGCAGCGTCCGCGACCGCAGGGGACGGCGCGGGCTCGGCGTCGCGATCAGCACCCGCGAAGAGCGCGAAGAGCTCAGCTTCAACCGGCATACCGCCGCGCTGATGGGCATGCAGACGACAAGCACGCTTCCGGGACTGAGCGGGTGGACGGTTTACTTCACCTCCCGGCTGATCGACGCCCTCCCCGCCCGACCGCCTGCCGCGCTCGCCCCACGATGCGCCACCCCAGGTGCCGGCTACGTCCGCACGATCCCCGCGGGGTCCATCATCACCGGCCGGCCGTCCGGTAGCCCCGGGCGAGCGGGGCGACCCGAGCCGGCCAGCGCGCCAGGGTCCGCGCAGCAGCGAAACCCGTTATCCAGCGGCTCGAACGCGATCCCGTGATGGGCGGGTGCTGCTTGGCCCACTCGTTGCCCTTCAGGTAGATCCACGCCGAGAACGGCGCGTACGCGACGGTCTTGATGAACGCCGGACCCCAGTTCGGATCGCGGATATAGAAGTAGTAGGTGTTCGGGACAGATCGCTAGGCCCGACTTCCCCTTGCGGGCGCCGAGCCGCGAGAGCGGACGCCACGGTCTCGTGGCCGCAGCGGCGACGGTCCGGAAGCGAGTCCGCGGGTGCGGAACGGACGGTTAGCGGTCGGTTAGCGGGGGTCCGTCCGGTAGGCGATCGCGCGGTGGCGGATTGCGGCCACCCGGACGGTCTGTTGATCTTCAGCGAGCTGGTAGATGATGCGGTAGGTGCCGACCCGTAACGAGCGCAGTCCCTGGAGTCGGCCGCGTAGCTGGTGTCCGGTGCAGGGTTCGCGCTCGAGCAGTCCGAGCGCGTCTTCGACGGCGTCGATCAGCGGCCAGTTGAGGTCGAGGAGCTCCTGTCGGGCTCGTCGGGCGAGGACGACCTTCGCCACTGCTCAGCGGGCGGAGCGGCGCTCGGCGAGTTCTGCGCGCAAGCCCTCGAGCGGGATCGCGTCGCCGCGCGCGAGCTCGTCAAGGCCGGCTTCGATCGCTGCGAGCGTCACCGAGTCCGAGAGGATCTCGGCGGTTTCCTCGAGGGCTTCATACTCGTCGATCGGGACGAGAGCGGCGGCCGGCTTGCCGTTGCGCGTGACGAGCACGTGGTCACGCCGGTCGGCAACGTCGCTCAAGAGTTCGCTGAGCTTGCTACGGAATTCCCGAACGGGAACAGTCTTTGCCATCGGCCAAGTGTACTCTATTGCGTACACCCGGGGGGAGTTGTCCATCCTCCGCTTTGACCCGCGGCACCGGAGATGCAGAAGCATTCAACCTGCCGCTCCAGGGGCGACGGAGCGGAAGACACACCCTCCGGGGGAGGCCGCTGTCGCTGGTCGCCTCATCAACCACCCCGCCCGCCAATCGCGGGGGGTCGCCGGCGGGCGCGCCGAGCTGGGGTCGGACACTCCCCGTGTAAGAGTGCTGTTGCCCGAGGGAGCGTCACACTCTCGGAGTGCTGCCGCGAGTACTGGACCCATCGGCACGGAAGCTCTGCCATCAGAGAGGAAGGTGCTATGCAAGCTATCGCCGTCCGCGACCGTGACGCTGGTCTGGCTGGGCTGTCCCTGACGGAGTTGCCGTATCCGCACGCCGCCGAGAACGATGTCATCGTGCGCGTGTATGCCGCTGGGTTTACCCCTGGGGAACTGGCTTGGGCGGGGACGTGGACTGATCGTGGCGGCTGGGACCGGACGCCGAGTGTGCCC
Organism: uncultured Solirubrobacterales bacterium; assembly: GCA_963705995.1. Lineage (GTDB taxonomy): Bacteria > Actinomycetota > Thermoleophilia > Solirubrobacterales > Solirubrobacteraceae > Palsa-465. Next base: position 53,279 of record CAVPLN010000026.1, on the reverse strand, counting down.
GGGCATGAGGTGTCGGGTGTCGTCGCCGAGTTGGGCTACGGGACCACCGGCCTGACCGTCGGGCAGCGAGTGTTCGGGCTGGCCGATTGGACCCGTAACGGCAGCTTGGCGGAGTACGTGGCGGTGGAGGCGCGCAATCTCGCGCCGCTGCCGGCGGGCGTCGAGCATGCTGTCGCCGCTGGTGCGGTGATCTCCGGACTGACGGCATGGCAGGCGCTGTTTGACCACGCTCACCTCCGCGCCGGGCAGACCGTGCTGATCCATGGCGCCGCGGGTGGTGTCGGCTCGATCGCCGTGCAGCTTGCCCGTCGAGATCGGCTCCCGGGTGATCGGGACCGGCCGGGCGGCCGACAGGGATCGTGCGCTCGGTCTCGGCGTCGATGAGTTTATGGACTTGGAGACCCAGCGCGTGGAGGATGCCGGCGAGGTCGATGTGGTGTTCGATGTGATCGGCGGGGAGATCTTGCAGCGTTCGATCGCGCTTGTGCGCGCCGGCGGCACGCTCGTCACGATTGCCGAACCGTCCACGATCCAGCCCGAGAACGGGCGGGCGATCTTCTTCGTCGTTGAGGCCGATCGCTCCCAGCTCGCCGAGCTCGGCCAGCGGCTGCGCGACGGACGGCTGACTTCGAATGTCGGGGCCGTGCGGCCGTTGGTCGAAGCTCCCGCCGCGTTCGGCCCCGACGCTCCGCGTGTGTCCGGGAAGACGATCATCCGAGTCACCGAGGGCTGGTAGACGACCGCGATCGACGACGTTGCCGGCACCGCTGGAGGGAGTTGAGCGTCGGTGACAATGCAGGTGCCCGCCGAGCTCGCGCCCGAGACCGAGCCGGCGGCCTCGGCTCTAAGTCCGTGGCGAGCGCCGCCACGGTGCTGCACCCCGAGGCGCTCGCTCTCGCCGCAAACGGCGAGAGCGCCTACGTCACCAGCGAAAACGACGGTCAGGTGGCGCAATACGCGATCAACCCGACCACCGGCAGAATCACGCCCATCTCACCCCCCACAGTCCCAACAGCAAGCGGCTCGCTCGGCCTCGCGACCACACCATCACACGGACAAACCCTGCGGACCGCTCGCCGGGTGCATACCGTCTACCAGCGGTTTGCGCCCTACGACACGCTCACGACAGCGAAGGCGCCCCTCGGCCGGCCCCTCGGTAGCGTCACATTCCGGCCACGAAACAGACTGAGCGGAGTGGCCGCCGACAGGCATGGCGCGACTGAACTGCTCGATCGATGCCGGGCATCGAGGCCGCCCACCCAATCGGGGCAGGCGAACGAGAACGGCTGGGCACTTCCACTTGATGCGTTGATGCGCGAGCATCAAACTGTGCGGACGACGCTTGACATCGCAGATGACGTGGTGGCCGCCGCGAAGGAGCTCGCCGCTGCAGAACGACGCTTGCTCGGGTCCGTGATCTCGGAGCTCGCGGCGTGGGCTGACGCCCGCTCGCGTCGAGGCTGAAGATGGTCTGCCCGTGATCCGGGTGCCGGCCGGTACACCCGCCGTCACACCTGAGATGGTGCGGCGCGCGCTCGACGAGGACTGAGCTGCACCCGTGGCGCTGCTCGACGTCAACGCGCTCGTACCGCTGGCATGGGACTCGCACGTGCACCACGCACCGATGCGCGCCTGGTTCGCCACCATCACGCCGGCGGATGGGCGACCTGCCCGATCACCGAGAGCGGTTTCGTGCGGGTGTCGTCAAACCCGAAGGTGCTCCCGAGCCCGATCGGCATCGACGCCGCGTGCACGGTCCTCGCAGTGCCACGCGCTGCTCCTGCCCACCGCTTCCTCACCGATGACGTCTCACTGACCGACAGCGACGTGCCGGGCATCAGCGGTTGCCGGCAGGTGACCGACGCGCACCTCTTGACGCTCGCACGCCGGCGCGGCATGCGGCTGGTCACGTTCGATGCAGCGGTCCACGTACTCGCCCGCGGACACGACGTCGAGTTGCTGACGACGCTCTGATGATCTGCTGGGTTGGGCCGAAGCTCGCGGTCGTTACGCCGCCAGGCTGCGATCTGTCCCCCAGACTCTGACCGGTGAGCTTGAGCGTCCACGTCTTCGCCCAAACAGGGAAGGACGGCGACGTGCCGACGACCGGCACACCAGCGCGCGCGTTCCCCTCACGAAGCCTGCGGCCGCCGACGCCGGATCCGTGGACCCAGCGTCCGCTTCGCCGGAGCGCTCGACAGAGGCGGAAGCGAACGCCGCGTGTCCCCAACGGCGACAATTCTGCACAGCAGGGCGACGCCGACCTGCTCCTAACAGAGCCGAGTCCGGTCACAGGGCCGGCAGATGCCGCGAATATGTCGTGTGGTCGATGATCGGACGGATGCGCAGCTGCTGGCGGCAGCTGCCAGGGAGCCGGAGGCGTTCGCGGTTTTTTACCGCCGGCATCTCGACTGGGTGCTGCGCGTCGCGGTTCGGCAGACGGGCAGCCCGGAGCATGCGGCCGATCTGGCCGCTGAGGTGTTCGCGGCGGCGTTGCTTGCCAGCGGCCGCTACCGCCCGGACGCGGGACCGGCGAACAACTGGCTGTATGGGATCTTGCTCAAGAAGCTCGCCGGCCTACGACGGCGGGGTGCGGTCGAGGAGCGGGCGCGCCGCCGGCTGGAGCTCGAGACCCCGGTCCTGAGCGTCGCCGAGTTTGATCGACTGCTGAGCTCGGAGCTCGACGGCCCCGACGTGATCGCGTTGTTGGCGCGGCTGCCGTCCGATCAGCGAGCCGCCGTCCAGCAGCGGGTGGTCGAGGAGCGCCCCTACGCGGAGGTCGCAGCGACGCTCGGGATCTCCGAAGCCGGCGCTCGCAAGCGGGTCAGCAGGGGCCTGGCGCGGCTCCGGACCGAATTACAGAGGAGAGGATCGTGAGCGACTTCGCTGACCAGCTCGAACAGGAACTGCTCCACGCGGCCCGTAGCCGAGCTGCGCGCGGCCTTGCGGCGCGACGCTCCGATGCCGCGATCGCGGTCTCGCGTCGCCTGCTGCGCGCGGCGCCGGCCGCGGTGTCCGTGATCGTGGCTCTCGTGATCGGCGTCGGCGCCCTCGCGCTGCTCGGCGCTCGCCACAGCCCGGTCGCACATCCCGGGGCTCAGGAGGCCGCCGTGGTGGAGCGCGTCGTGGCGGATTACGCGATCCTCCGACGCGCACAGACCGTCGCGGACCGCGCCCTCCCGCTCGGGCTTGCTCCGTCAGGACACGTGCTGCCGCAGCTGACACGGCTGCTCGGGACCTTTGACGGGCACCGTGTCTTCGTCGCCGTCACCGATCACCCCGTGCTGATGCGCCGCATCGGCACCCGCGATGGGCACGGCGAGTTCACCGACATCACGGGCCATCGGTTTCAGCTCACTGGCTACGTGATCACGCTGCAGGGCACAGGCGCGGGCGAAGGCAGCTTCAAGCTCTTCCCGACCCGAGGTGCAACGCCTGCGATCTGGCAGCTGGGGCGCAGAAGCCTGGCATTCGTGCCCGACTCGGTCACTCGTGTCATCTGGCGCAGCGATCTCGGCACCCTGATCAGCACACGCCCACACCACAACATCGACTATGGACCGTACCCTCTCGGCTCCTGGGGCGTGACGTTGTACGCGGGCTCGCGCGAGCTCGCCGAGGTCGCCGTCCCGCTGGCACAGATTCGACTCAAACGGCCCGCATCCGCAAGCAACGAAACCGCAACTGCGATCATTCAACGCGACGCGCCGTTCAGGACGCGCAGGGTGACCTCGATCCGGATCCTCGCCGCACACGTCACGACAAGCCACCGGAACGTCTACGGCGTCTGGCTGTACAGCACCCTCACCCACGAGCACTTCCTTGGATTCCTGGCCCCGGTGATCTGGCCGAAGACCGATGAAATAGCCCAAGCAGTGCTGCCGCGCAACTACCACAGCTACCGCAACCTGCTCATCACCCAGCAGCCCCACCACGGCTCCATGGCGCCTGGTGAGATCCTCCTGCGGGGGAACATCCCTCGCCGATGACAGCGGCCTCGAACGGCGAGCCTCCCCGACCCACCGTCTCGGGCCCGCCGGCCGCGTAGCCCATCATGGACCGCCCGCCGCGCCGATCACGAACAGGCGAGCGCGGCAGACGCCGTGACTGGCACTGAGCGAGCCGCTATGCGTACCTGTCCACGGCTTCGCGACGGGCTCGATATCCGCAGCCGCCGCCCTGGCCACCGCCGTCCCCGCCGCGATGTCGCGGGTTGCCGGCGAGCTCAGCTGCGCAGGCTCGGGCACCACGCACTTCCGCTTTCACAGCGCGCCCGCACGCTGCCGGTTCGCGCCGTGCTGCGGCAGGCAGTGCTGGGTCGACGCCGTCGTGCAGTGACGGGCGGTTTCCGGTCTGCTTGAGCTCCTACGGCCGCGGGTCGGGCGGTCCTGGCTTGCGATGCGCGGTCACGAGTGGAGCGTCTCCGTAGAGGCCGGGGCCGGCTGGTGTGACTTCGACCAGGAAAGCACGGCTGGCTTCATACGCCTCGGCCATGAGCGTCTCGGTCGAGAGAAACTCGAGCGGCGAGGTGACGAGCGGGAACGGCCCCGGCAGGTACAGGACGGGCACCTGACGCGCGACCTCGGGAATGTCCCGCACGACCTGCTGGCGGATCATGATCGCCACCACGTGCGCGACAGTCTCAGGCAGCGAACTCGGCGCCTTGGGACGCAACCCGAACGGGCCGCAATCCAGCACGACCACGCTGCGGGCGCCCATGCGCAACGCGTGGTCGACCGGGACGTTGCTCACGACCCCGCCGTCGACGAGCTCGCGGCCGTTGATCCGGACGGGCGGATACAGGCCGGGAACGGCGGCACTCGCCAAGAGCGCTGGAACGAGCGGTCCGGACTCAAGGTGCACGGCTTCCCCGGTGATCAGATCCATCGCGGTTGCCGCAAACGGGATCGGGAGATCCTCGATCCTCTGCACCGACAGCGTGCGTGTCAGCAGATCGCGCAGACTGTCAGCAGGCACAAGGTAGGTCCGGTGCTCGTGCCAGGTGCGGACGCGATCGAGCGCGTGACCGGGAAACACCATCTCGCGCGTGATCCCGAGCCACATATGGGTCAGGCGGTTGGCGGCGGCCCGCCGGTCCTCGGCGAGCACCGCGCCGTTGACAGACCCGACCGAGGTCCCCACAACGAGGTCGGGCGCGATGCCGACCTCGGACAGCGCCTGGAGCATCCCGACCTGGACCGCGCCGAAACTCGCCCCGCCGCCGAGCACGAACGCCACCGGCGGCGGCAGCGAGAGCCCGGATTGCAGGGGCGGGAGGGATCCAGGATCAGCGCTCAAATCGAGTTACCGCAGCCCCATCAAACCGAGGGCGGCCAGCATAAGTGGGTGCGGGTCGCAGGCTCGCCGCGATCGCGACGACTTGATCTCGTGTGAGGTTGTCGGACATGAGGTGCACGAACGTGCCGTCGCGTTCGAGTTCTACCTGGGCTTGGCCCCATCGGGCCGGTCGGGTCTTCAGCTCGAGGCCGTCGCGCGTGACGGTCTCCCAGCCCTCTCCGGCGCCCAGCTCGCGGTACGGGTTGGGTCCTCCCGCCGGGAATTGGCTGAGCGAGATGCTTTCGTGGCCATCGATCGAGGTGTAGATCAGCCCGACCTGCGTTGGTGAGGGCGGGCGCTCGGAGGGCAGGATGAGCCGGCATCGCACCTGCCAGTTGGCGGGAACGGTGTCGGGCATCAGGACGGTGAACGGGGCCTGTTGCTGCGCTTCTACGAGCGTGACGTTGCGGACGCGCTCCTGACCGAACCTCGACTGGATCTGCTCGCCGGCCGGCGGTTTGAATCGAAAGGTTGCGTCGGCAATCGGCCGGTCGAACGCGGCCGCGAGCATCGTGATCATTTGGAATGGCTGCTCGTCGCGGATCGCGGTCACGGCAAGAAGGGCACCAGACTGCCGATCGATCTCAAGCGCGTACGAGTCGGCGCCTGTGCCGAGTTCGTGCAGCTCGAACGCCGGCCCGTGCCGGGCGTCGGTCTGTCGCGGGACCCCCTGCGCGCTGATCGTCGGCCTGCCGGCGATCTCGGCGCTCCCCGTGGGGGCGAACCGCAGCGAGCTCAGCAGCGGGACCGGGTTGAACATGATCTGGAGCTCGGTCCCGATGTTGCTGCCCACGCTTGGATCGTCTTGGTTGCTGTGCGCACCGTTGCGCTCGTCCCACATCCACCACAGCGGTCCATCTGTGACGGCGTAGTAGCCATCTCGAGAACCGCCGTGATGCTCGACGCGGGAACGCTCGCCCTCACGCCAGATCCGGACGGTCTCCTCGAGTTCGACCGGATCAGGATCACTGCTGCTCGCGCCGAACAGGCTGATCGACGCCCCGCCCCGCTTGCGCTCCTCAGCGTCGGCGACGAACGCCGCGCGCGCACGCTCGCCGTGGCGCCAGATGCGATAGCTCACCTCAAGCGGACCCGTGGGCGGGCTGACGTCATGCAGGAGCACAAGCAAAGCCCCGAGCTCGTCGGGATCGACACGCGCGTCGGCAGACGCCCCAGTCATCGGCCCGAGCCTACCATCGTGACCCTGATCGCCCGAAACCGTCCGTACCTGCCGCCTGCAACGGCGACAGTGCGGAGCTCACTGCGCTCCATTGCGACAGTTGGCGCCACGGCGGAGGGCGTCGTCGAGCACAACGACGATCGGTCGCGCGCTTCCGATCGCTGGGGGTCCCACGGGCGATCCCTGACGCGCATCAGCGAGTCGGTCCAAGCGAACCCGCCAAAGACTCAATCCATTGAGTGTGAGCTGGGCGAATACCCTGTAGGCGTCGTGGACCGGTGCGGCTACGCGGCGATTCCTGCCGAGCGGGTCACCTCGTCCTGGAACGGCGGATAGGTCTCCGTCAGCAAGAACAGATACGCGTCCGACCGCGCGGTGTAGGAGTTTGCGAGCACCATCATGTCGAACAGGCCGCGGGGGAGCTTGCCCGCGATCACGATTACGAACCATGCAAAGACGGCTCCGACCTCGAGCAGCAATTGCATCACGTAGCGCAGCAGCGCCAGCGGAATCGCAAGGATCAAGCGAAACAGAGCCTTGAGTCGGCTGTAGCGCGGCAGCGGGCCGGCGAACGTCATCTGCACCGGATAGCCGTCGCCGCGGCCGACGAAGGGCGGATACGGATCGCACAGCAGAGCGGTGTAGGCGGTTGTGAGCGCCAGCAGCCTGACGTATCCCGCCACGAAGTCATACAAGGGCCTGGGATAGCGTGCCGCGATGACCAGCGAGAACCAGGCAAGCACGGTCGCAACAGTCGCGAACAGTCCGTAGATATAGATCCAGATAGCGATCGGGATCGCAAGCAGAAGCCTGAAGAAGGTCGTCAGGCGGCTGCGGTGCTCGACGTAGTCGACTGAGAACGTAACGGGGTATCCCACGTGGTCCCTTCCTGTTGATTGGCAATCTCAGTCGTAGCGCGCGTGGTCGCCGGCGGCATCGGTAAATCCTCGCGGACCGGGTCCGTGACGGCCTGCATCCGCGATTGTGTCGGGCCGGACGATGGGCCCGTGCGACGAGCTCTCAGCGCCGTGGTCGCTACGGGGCTGGCGGCATCGGTCCGCCGGTTGCAGTGCTGGGTGCGGGGCTCCCGCCGGGTCGGGGGCGACTCAGCACGCCTCATCGCAGCCCGATTCTCCACGGCCGCGCAGGACATGGACGGCCAGGTTGCTCTTCGACCGCCCGCAGCCATAGCGCCTCACGCTGACCGACATCGAGCGCCTGCAGCTGCTCACGCCGCACGCCGCTCCCCTCCCCAAGCGACGCGAGCTCCTCAATCCGCTCCGCATCCATCTGACTCGCGACGGGCACGCCGCCCACGAGCCGCGGACTTCACCGCCGCCGCACCACGCCGGCTTCGAAATATCGGGCGAGCTGACAGCGGGCGATCGCAAACCGCCACGACGCCTGATCATCCTCGCCCGCCCCAAGAAACATACGCCGCGACGCGAACGCCTGCGCGGACGTCTCCGCCGCCAGATCCAGAACGCGTCTGCGGACGTCAGAAGCTCTTCCACAACCCTTGGGGTGGCCTCAATCCTCGAAAGACGTGACCGACCGCCCGGCCCCCCACACAAACCCTACGTGACATTCCGCGGCTGCGGCTGCGGCCGCAGCCCGGCCGGTGCCCCGCTTTCGCTTCCTCCGACCCGGGCCAGGAGCGGGAGCGCCTTAACTGTGCCGCTCAGGCGACGTCGGCGAGGGTGGGCTGCCCACGGGACGGGCTCACGCCGCCGTCGCCGGCGGGGGATCAGGCGGCCTGCCACAGCTCGATCCGATTGCCCTCCGGATCGGTGACCCACCCAAATCGACCGATTCCCTCCGCCTCCTGTATCTCCTCGGCAACGTCCGCTCCGGCGGCGCGGAGCTGCGTCAGGATCGCGTCCAGGTCGCGAACTCTGAAGTTCAGCATGGTCTGCTGGGTGCGCGATCCGAAGTAGTCGGTCTCGGAGTCAAATGTTGCGAAGACCGTCGGCCCGGGCTCTTGGCGCCAGAGACCATTCGCGTCGACGTCAAGTCCGAGGCACTCGCGGTACCACCCGCTCAGGGCCACCGGATCGCTGGCTCGCAGGAAGTGCCCGCCGATTCCAAGGACGCGTTCGATGTCGCGATCCTGCCAGAAACCCGGATCGTCCGACCTTCGATCCACCGGATGGCGTCCGCATCGCGAGAGGACAGGATTACGGAATCGTGCCGTCTGGGCGACATCGCGGACACGGCGGATGTGCCACCAGAGGTGGCCAACCTGGGCGCGGGAGCTAAGGTCCGCGGCCGCGTTCTAGGCTTGCGCCTGTGGCGACCGAGGCGGTCCTCTACGTGCGCGGTCTGGAGGCCATGGTCGCGTTTTACGGCCAGTGCATCGGACTCAGGCCTGTCGAGACCGGGGATGGCTACTGCGGACTGCGAGCCGACGACCTGAGATTGTGGCTTGTCCGAGCGCAGGAGCTGCCGGGCGACGGCGCCGACCGCGACGCGTCAGCAAGACGGCGGTCCGAGGTCCCCGTGAAGCTCGCCTTCGACGTGGGTAGCATCGAACAAGCTCGCTGCGCGATCGCGGCCCTCGGCGGCTCGGTTGCGACGGCTAGCTGGGAGTTCGCCGGCTACCGTCGGTGTGACGCCGTCGACCCCGAGGGCAACGTCATCCAGCTGCTCGAGCGGCTCGCGCCATCCGACTGCTAGCGCGAGGTCCCGCTTCCGCTTCGCGCGGGTCGGCACTCGAAGCGGCAGCACGACGCCATGTCCGCGTCGGCGACATTCCGGTGGACGTGCATCGCGGAAGCGGACGCGGACGGTAGACGTCCGCTTGGGCGACGATCCGCAAGCGCGGGCTGACCGATCGACCGTGAACGCCGAGCGTCTCGCTCGAGTTCGTCGCCGAGCTATCGACGTCGTGCCTCGATCAGGTGCCGCGTTGAGTACGTGATGAACGGCCCGTCGCGTTCGATGAGGTCGTGCAGGTCTCGGAGCCGCGCGCGGTGCTTTTCGACTGCGAACCCAGGTACCCACCAGATGACCTTGCGCAGCAGGTAGACAACGGCGGCGACATCATGGATGACGATCCGCGTTCGGGCGGTCTGGAGATCAACGATCTCGAGCCCGGCCGCCTGCGCGGCAGCAGTTTCGTCATCGGGACGCCGGTCGCGAGGCTCTTGCTGTAGCCCGAGGAAGAACTCGATCAGCTCGAACGCGCTGCCGGGCCCGACGTGCTGGGCGAAGTACGTGGCGTGCGGCCGCAGCACGCGGGCGATCTCGTCCCACCAGACAGTTGCCGGATGCCGACTGCTCACGAGATCGAACGCCGCATCAGCGAACGGCAGGGGCGGCTCATCCGGGTGGGCGACCACGACGACACCGCGGGGATGCAAGAGCCGAGTCGCGGCCAGAACGTTTGGCGGCCAGGACTCGGTTGCCGCTGCCGTCGGTGGAAACGACGGAGCCTCGGCGAGGACCTCGCCGCCGCCGGTCTGAATGTCAAGTGAGGCCTGTGCATGCGCGAGCCGGTCGGCAAGCTGAGCTGCGTAGCCCCACGGAGGTCGTTCCTCGGTCGCTCGACCCGCCAACCACGCGAAGTCCCAGCCAGTGACATCCGCAGCCTCACCAAGCGCGATCAACTCCTCAAAGCTCTCCACCACACGATCTTCCCAAAGCATCCCCTACCCCCGTCCGGCGGGAACCGAGACAGACCGCATTCGCGAAGACCAGGGGCCCGGCCGACCGATGCGGGACGCCTTCTGTTTCTTGTCAGGAGAGCGGTGATGCGGACCGGGGCGATCACGACCACGCCGGCGACCGTGTGCAAGCGGGGATCACCGACACCGGCGCGGCTTGGGACGCGGTGGCGCGCGTCGGGCAGCAGCGATGCCGACGCTCGCGTTCGAGGCACAGCGTGAGGTCGAGCCGACCCGGTCGACGGCAGGACGCGGCTCACGTTCAAGCGTCGCCGGGTTGTACGCTCTCTGCCGCGATGGCCTACGACGAGGACTTTGCCTACCGGATCCGCGAGCAGCTCGGCGACGAAGCCGGAGTGACCGAGAAGGCGATGTTCGGAGGGCTTGCGTTTCTGCTGCACGGGAATGTGGCCGTGGGCCTGTCGAACGGTGGGGAGCTGATGGTCCGCGTCGGACCGGACGCCACCGATGACGCGCTCGCCCGCCCGCACACGCGGCTTTTCGACATGACCGGGCGGCCGATGAAGGGATGGATCCTCGTAGCCCCCGAAGGACTGAAGACAAAGCGCCAGCTCGGCGTCTGGGTCAAACGCGGCGTCGAGTTCGCCAGCACACTTCCGCGCAAGAGGTAACTGCGCCGACCAGGAGCGACCGAAGCCCTGAGCCTCGTGGCCGCGTTGGCGACGATGCGGAAGCGGCACACGGGCGCGGTGAGCCCGTTGCTCCGGCCGGCGCGGCGGGCGAGAGCAGAATAGGTGCCGTGAGCTGCAGCCCGCAGATGCTCCGCGACGTGTTGGGCTACTTTGAGGCGAACGCGATCGCGATGTGGGTGTGCGGCGGGTGGGGCGAGGAGATCCGGCGGCTGACCCGTCCGCGCGCGCACGCTGATATCGACCTGCTGTACCCGGGCGACAGCTTCGCGGCGCTCGACTGGCTGATCCGGCGGGACGGCCTCCTCGAGATCCGCGCGAAGCGCTCGGCTCATAAACGCGCGGTCGTTCTGGATGGCGTGGTGGTCGAGATGTTCCTGCTCCGCCGAGACGACCGGGGACCGCACACGCTGTTCTGGGGCCGTGTTCGCCACGACTGGCCGGCGGATGTGCTTGGCACGGTTGGTCGGCAGCGAGTCGCGAGCGTTACGGCCCTGCGTAGCTACCGGGCCGCTCATCACCGACTCCACGCCGAGGGCCACAACGATTGACCTGTACTCCTCGCGTCAACCTGGATAGTCGCCGAGGTGGCGGTTGAAGATGACGCCGATCTGTGCGGCAGTCCGACGGATCGGTCAGGCTCTCCGGATCGGCTCGTGGTTCGTCGTTGCTGCCGCTCGTTATGGTTGGGTGGGCGTTGTGATCGGTGTGCTGTTCAGGCAACTTGGTCCAGGCGAGGGCCACGCGCCGATCGCGAGTTGGATCTGGCCGGAGCTGTTCTGGCTGACCGCGACGATCCCCGTGTCGCCCGATGGGATGTCTTGAGGAACGATCGTGATCGTGTACGTGTTCGGATCGGTTCCTGAGGGCATCGCATTCGGGAAGCCGCGCGTTGCGCAGTCAGCCGTCAGCGGGATCGCCTTTGCGGGGATCCCGTCGGCGGCAAGCTCAGCGTTCAGCGCGGTGATCCCGGAGATCTCGTTGAGCGTGACGGTGACGCTGCCATCGGCGTTGTCGGTCACAGCAAATGCCGGGGGCGTTGATGCGGCCCCGAACGCGAGCACGGCGGCGGTCGCGGCCCCGGCCGTGCCGAGCATGCCGCCGGTCAGGATCGCGGGCCGGCGCAGCCCGCGCCGGGCCGGGCGCGCGCCGCCCGCGCCGGGATCAGGCGCTGCGAGTGATGCCGTGGTCATCTGGTCGCCGTGCTCGGCGACGAGGTCGTTCCACAGCTGGTCTTCGAACGTCGTCATGTTCGCTCCTTGCTCGCGCGCAGCCGTGTTCGTGCCCGGAACAGACGCACGCGCAGCGCTCCCGGGGAGATCTGTAGTGCCTGTGCGGCCTCGCGCGGGGTCAGCCCGGCGATGTCGACGAACTCGAGCGCGGCTCGCTCGAGCGCCGGCAATCGCCGCATCGAGGCCAGGAGCTCCCGACCGCGGCGCTCAGCGTCGATCTTCGCTGCCAGCTCCTCGGTCGTGTCGTCGTCGAGCTCGCGGCGGCCGGCCACCTCGGCGAACGCCCGCCGGGCGCTCACCGCCTCCTCACAATGCCGCGCGTACACCTTGCGGGCGATCCCGAACAGCCATGCCCGGGCGCTCCCCCGACGCGGATCGAACGTCCGCAGCGAGGCGATCGCTTGGACGAACGTCTCCGATGTGAGGTCTGCGACCGCCTGAGGCTCACCGCACCGGCGTGCGAAGTAGCCGGTGATGCCAGCCACGTTCTCACGGTAGAGCTCCTCGAACTGCGCGACTGCCCGTGGGTGTCCAGCCGGTCGGCCGTGGTGCACGATGCTCACATTCTGTACTTGCGCCGCTCGCCCCAACCCGTTACATGCGACGCGTCAGCCGATCGCCGTCAGCACCCAGTTCAGCCGTCGCTTGCGGGCCGCCGACCGAGGCGCCTTTCGACATTCCGCTGACCCTGGATCTACCTGTGGGAGCGCTCGGTCAAGGCTCGGTGCGGAGCGGTCGACCTGGCGGTCGTGCACCGTTCGGATCGCCGCCGGCAAGCGCGGCCGCCGGTAGGGAACCCGACTTCACGGGGCTTTCGCGTCAGCCCGGGCGCATCCTTCAACGATCCGCCGAGCACGTACGCGGAGGACGACCGAGCAGCTTCATGCCGATAGCTCCGTTGGTGTTGTGCGGAGCAGACCTACGGGAGCACCTCGCTGAGGAAGCGCAGCCAGTTGCCGCCCAGCACGGCATCCCGCTCCGTCGCCGGCGCGGAGCCGCCCACCTTCCGCCAGTCGTCCACGCTGTCAAGCCCCAACGGGGTTTCGTCGCGTCCGTGCACCGTGTCGACGTCGGAACCGATCGCCACGCTCTGCCACCCGACGAGATTGGCGATGTGCTCAAGGTGCGCCGAAACCTGCGTCACGACCGTGACATCGGGCTGGTCGGGGCCGGCGCCGAAGCGCCACTGCGGCTCCAGGAAGTCGTTGAGCAGCGCCAGCCCGATCACGCCCCGAGAGCTGGCGCCGCGGGGGCGACAGGCCTCGACGATCTGGTCATCGGATAGGAACCGGTTCAACGGGATCGCCGGATGCACGCCGCGCGCCTGCATCAGAGAGCGAGCTGAGGTATGGGTGACGCACAGTGCGTGGTGCGGCAGTCCGACCGCCTCCCAAAAGGCCTCCTCCGAGAGATGCGCTCCGTCGTGGACGATTCCGATCTCCGCCATGCCGCAGATCAGTTCGCGACCCAGCGTCGTCAGGCCTTGGCTTGAGCCGGTGCCTCCCGCGTAGCGCGTCGTCTGCCAGGCCAGTCCGATCATTCGCACGCCGCGCTCAAACCACCACGACAGCTGCTTCGGATCGCGAATCGGATCAGCGCCCTCCATCAGTACCAGCAGCCCGAGGATCCGGTCGTTGGGGAATCGCTCGAGGTGGTGGCGCAGGGACGAAGCGTCACGGATGATGCGCGCATGACCCTCGCGCTCCCATTGCTCGTAGACCTCGAGCATCTCCAGCGCAGCAAGCTCGGCCTGCTCGTGCGTTTCGTAGGGCGCTGGGCGGCGCACCATCCGAGGCTCCGGCAGATCAAGCCACGACTGAGCAGGCGTGGCGTACAGCGTCGCGAAGACGACGCCCACGCCGGCGGCGGCGAGTGAGGGCAGGCTCGTCATCGCCACGCCCGGCGAATCGGCCGGCTCACGGCCACGGATGTCGGAGACCGTGTCGCGCAGGTCACGTCCGTTGAACAGAGCGTTCCACGCAAGATCGAGGTGAGCGTCCACGATGGCGCTCACCGTGGCTCTCCCGGCACGATCGGGAGTGTGATTCGGGACGGCCGCGATTCGTCGTGCTCGATGCGGATCTCGGCGGCCACCGGATCGCTGACGCCGTCCGCACGGTTCGAATGGCGCTCGAACTTGGGGAAGTCGGCGCCGCAGATGTCGAGCCGGATCCGGTGACCCTCCAGGAACCGGTTGGCGGTCGCAGGCAAATCGATCTCGAACAGGTACACCTCGCCCGGTTCCAGCAGCTCCGCCGGACCGTCGAGCGTGCGGTGGCGAGCGTGACGGGCTGCGGATTGCAACTGGATTGCGCGTCCGTCGGGGAAGACGTCGCTGATCCGCACCAGCAGGTCGGTGTCGACGGCGGATGAGCTGATCCATGCGGTCAGGACGATGTTGCCGACCACGTCGAGATCGGCGGCCAGCGGCTCGGTGTCGAAGGTCAGCACGTCCGCCCGCGCCTGCACGGCGCTGACGTCGCAGCTGCCGGCGGGGTACACGCTCGAGAGGATGCTGCCGCCGACCGTCGGGGTCGGATCCGCGGGGTCGTAGACGTAGCCGGACGGCGCGATCCCACCGCTCGGGGCCTGATCACCGAGACGGCCGCCCGGACCCAGGTACAACGTCCGTGTCTCCGTGTCTGGTCGCGGCCAGTCGGACGCGGCCCGCCACTCGTTTGCGCCCATCAGGTAATAGACGACCCGCGGCCATTCGTCGGTTCGCCCGTCGCGAACCGCCGTGTACCAGTCGATCAGAACATCCATGTTGCCGGGCGTGCGATAGCCCTTTCGCAGCTCCGGGTGACTGTCGGCGCGCTCGTGGTAGCCGGGCCGGTCGTGAGCACTGGGCGCGATCAGCAGCCGGCTCCCTTCCCTGACCGCCTCATCCGCCTCCCGACGAAAGATCTCCCACGTGGCCAGTGCGTCGTTCAAGAACCAGTCGTACCAACCGGTGACGAACAACGCCGGCGACTTGACCTGGGCCACCTTGTCAACGCGCGGAAGCGACAGGCTGTCGCTCCAGATCTGCGGGCCGAAGATGTCTCCAATCCGGATCGAGTCGCTGAACGTGAAGCGGTCCGTGTCGAACGCAAGCCGCAGAAGCTCCGCGCGCTCCTCGCATCCCTGGTTGCCGTACGTGTCCCGCAACCATGCCTGCGCTTCGTGCGGCGGCAACTGTCCGATCTCGGGGTAGCGCTCCCGCAGCGGCGCCGAGAATGGCCGGTACAGCGGCTCGTTGTAGTACCCGGTGGCCAAGGTCTCGTCGAGGATCACTCGCTCCAGATCTTCATGTGAGATGTCAGGTTGGTCGGCGCCGTTGCCCATCGACCGCGTGTACGAGTTGATGAACATGTGGAGCCGCGGCCAGGTCTCGGGCGCCAGACCGAGGCCGGCGACCTCCGGCGCGATCGACGTTGTCAGCTCGTGGGCCCCGATGCAGAACTGCACGTCCCCAACGTAGGAACCGCCGAGCGCCCCAAGAAAGCCCTCGAAGAACGGTTGCTCGCCGATCCAGGTGACGCAGTCGAGGCTGTCCTCCTCCTCGAACACCATGTAATCCCAGTAGTCGGGCTCGCTGTCGCCGGTCGCGCGGCAGTCCTGTGCGACCAGGACCCAGCCGCGCTGCGCGTAGGCGCTCCAGCCCTTCTCGAAGGTCTTACGCCCGTACGGGGTGCGGGTGAGTAACACCGGTCCGGAGGCCACCGGAGGCATGTAGACATCGGTCGCGAGCCTGGCGCCGTCGCGCATCGGGACCCGATGGGTGGAGACCGTCACCTGCGCGGCCTGGTACCGCGGCTCAGAGTCCTGATCCGCGTTGAGCAGCGCCTCGAGCTGCGGCCAGGCGCTCTGCAGCCGGATGTCGAAGGTCTTGGGCGAAGTGCTCATCTGATTCCCCTAGGTCTTTGACGTCTGGGCAGGTAACATGGTACCGTCAACATCGTACACGTCATATAGGCTTCGCTTGGCGATGGGTTTTGCGGTTCGCCGCAGGTCGTCTTCGCTACCGCTGCACTGCCGAGCTCCGACGGCGCTCGGCAGCAGGAGACGTATGAATGAGTTCCGGACTTGTCGAGGACCTGCAGTGGACGGCGAGCGAGAGCCCCGCGACGGAGGGGGGGTCTTGGCGACCGGTCTTCGCCCGCTTCTGGAGCAACCGGGTCAGCGCCGCCGGGCTGGCCATCGTCCTTGTCCTCAGCCTCCTGGCCCTCGCAGCGCCGCTGGTGGCAACGCTCGTTGGTCATGGGCCCAATCAGATCTTCCCGAACGCGACGAACTCCTTCGGCCTCCCGATCGGCCCCAACGGCCAGTTCCTGTTCGGCGCCGACCAGGAGGGTCGCGACGTGCTCGTCAGATGCGTGTACGGCCTGCGCACGTCGCTGGCCGTGTCGCTGATCGCAACGGGGCTCGCGACGCTCATCGGTGTGATCACGGGCCTATTCGCGGGCTACTTCGGTGGCTGGATCGACACGCTGATCGCGCGCGGCGCCGACGTCTTTCTGTCGGCGCCGATCGTCCTGATCGCCATCAGCCTGTCATCGGTCTGCTCGGTGACGGCGACGGGCTGCCTTGGCGGACTCATCCAGCCCGGCCCGGCCCTTGTCATCCTGATCTTGATCGGGCCGAGCTGGCCCTACATCGCTCGCATCATCCGTGGCCAGACGATCATCATCCGCGAGCATGAGTTCGTCCCAACAGCCCGCGCTCTCGGGGCATCTTCGTGGCAGGTGATGTTTCGGGAGATCCTGCCAAACCTGACCTCCCAGATCACCGTGTTCATCGCCCTGATGATCCCGACCAACATCATCTTCGAGGCCACGCTCAGCTATCTCGGCGTCGGGATCCCGCAGAGCACCCCATCGCTCGGCGGGATTCTCAGCGACGCGACGAACAACAACCTCTATCAGACGGCGTGGTGGATGATGGTGTTCCCCGGCGCGATCGTGCTCCTGATCACGCTTGGCTTCTTCATCGTCGCCGACGGCCTCCGCGACGCCCTGCATTCGTCGAACGTCTGAGGCGCGGTAAGACTTGCTCACCCTGATCGCTCGCCGTCTCGGTTGGTGCGTCGTCGTGATGTTCTTCATCAGCGTCTTCGCCTTCATCCTCTACTTCGTGTTGCCACCGGTGAGCCCCGCGTTGCTGTTCGCCGGGAAGTCCGCGACGCCGTCCCAGATCACACAGGCCAAGATCAGTCTCGGGCTGAACCACTCAGCGCCAGTTCAGTACTTCCTATTTGTCAAGCATCTCGTCCTCGGTGATCAGTACGGATGGCCAGGGCTGGGCTTTTCGTTCACGAGCCGGCAGTCGGTCCTGTCGCTGATCGGGCCGCGGCTCGTCGTCACGATCACGCTCGGGATCGGGGCCATGGTCCTCTGGCTTACGCTCGGCATCGGCGTCGGCACCGTCGCGGCGGTCAGGCGCGGATCGGGTTGGGATCGCGTCTCGCTCGTCGTGTCGATGTTCCTGCTCTCGGCGCCACCGTTCTGGCTTGCGCTCGTCTTCCTGTGGCTGTTCTGGTTCAAGCTCGGAATCGCGCCCGGCAGCGGCTATTACTCGATTGGCCAATACGGCTTCGGTACCTGGCTGTCGCACATGATCCTGCCGTGGCTGGTTCTCGCGCTGCTCTATGCGGCGTGGTATGCGCGGATGACTCGGGGTGCCGTGCTTGACGTGTTGGACCGTGACTTCGTTCTGACGGCTCGCGGCAAAGGACTCACGGAGCGTCGGGTCCTGTTCTTCCATGTGCTGCGAGCCGCGCTGACACCGATGCTGACGATGGTCGGGATGGACCTGGCCGGCCTGATCAGTGGAACGGTCGTCGTTGAATACGTTTTCAACCTCAACGGCCTCGGCGAATTTGCGCTCAATTCCGTATTGAACGACGACATTCCGTCGGTTCTGGCGGTGACCCTGATTGGGGCGTTTGCCGTGACGATCGGCAACCTGATCATCGATGTCCTATATGTCTATGTCGACCCGCGTCTCCGGACGTCCCGTGGAACCCGGGCCGATTTCGCCTAACGGGCCAATTTCACCAAAGCAGATGGAGGAACTGCAATGAGAGCTCAAGAGAGGAACTGTCGATGAGCGGAAGACGTACACATGCAACGCTCGCGGAGCTGCATTCCCGCAGAGCAGTTGTGCTGATCGGCGTCGCGGTGATCGCGGCGTTCGGGATCGCGTGGGGGATCGAGCGGTCGGCCAGCGCCAGTGCGGCGACCGCCCGGGCCGCCACTGGGAGCGGCGTCTACAGGACATCGATCTCGGAGATGGGTCTGACGGACAACCTCGATCCAACCGGTGAGGATCAGGTCGGCGTCGGCTTCCAATTGCTCTCCGCCTTGCAGAAGCCGCTGATCGGCTTCAATGGCGCGCAGGGCGCCGCCGGCGAAGTGATGATGCCACTCCTGGCGTCGTCAATCCCCAAGCCGACGGATGGCGGGCTCACCTACACCTTCCATCTGCGGAAGGTGATGTTTGGCCCCCCGGTGAGTCGTGCCGTGACGTCGCATGACGTCGCGTATGCATTCCAGCGCATCAACGACAAGGCGTTGGTGCCGGCGTACGGCTACTACTACGACGGCCTGATCAAGGGCATGACCGGTACGGCGACCAGCGAGAACACGCCGATCTCCGGGATCTCGACTCCGAACGACACGACGATCGTGTTCCACCTCACCCACCCTCAGGGCGACTTTCTGAACCTGATGGCGGAGCCTGCGACGGCGCCGATTCCGCCCGAGGTGGGCAAGTGCTTCACGAAGCCGGGGACCTACGGGCGCGATCTGATCTCCAGCGGCCCGTACATGATCCAGGGCTCCTCGGCGGTCGACATCTCCAGTTGCGCCTCGATCAAGCCGATGTCCGGGTTTGATCAGACGACCGAGATCACGCTCGTCCGCAACCCCAATTACATTCGCGACGCCGGCGATCCGCCCGACTATCTGAGCGGGTTCGAGATGACCGTCGATCCGAACGTCTCGGACATCTTTGACAAGGTTCAGAGAGGCGACCTCGACGGGTCATTCTCCGACCCGCCGCCGGCGGCAGTCGTCGCCGCGAATGTCGGCAAGCCGAGCTTGCACTCCGATCCGGAGTACCAGTCGGAGTCGATCACCATGAACCTGACGGTGCCGCCGTTCACCGATGTGCACGTCCGAAAGGCCGTCGAGTGGGTCCTCGACAAAGCCGAGATGGCGAAAGCACTCGGCGGGGCATATGTCGTGACGTCTGCCGGACACATCAACCCGGCCGGCTACCCGGGGAGCCTGCCGGCCTCCTATAACCCGTATGCGACGCCCGGGAACGCGGGCAGTCTCGCAAAGGCCAAGGCGGAGATGCGCCTGTCGGCGTTCGATCCGAATCATGATGGGAAGTGCGATGTCGCGGTCTGCAAGGGCATCATCTTCATCAACATGCCGACGTACGAGGCGATCGATCCGATCGTGCAGAACGATCTTGCGGAGATCGGGATCGACATCACCCCCCGGGTTCTGGCTGAGTCGCAGGCGTTCCTCGCGCTCTTCAACGTGAAGGCGCGCAACCCGATGTCCGCACTGGGTGGTGGCGGCACGGACTACACCGGAGCGAACAGCTTCGCCGGGCCGAACTTCGGTTCGAGCGCGATCACGGGACCGTCGTCGTGCTGTAACTACTCGCTCGTGAGCATGACCAAGAAGCAGGCGAGCCAGCTGGGAGTCCCGTATCCCGCCGGTGGGATTCCGAGCGTTGACAACATCATCAACCAATGCTTGCTCTTGTCGGGGGACACGCAGAACAACTGCTACGAGAAGCTCGACGAAACGATGATGACCCAGGTGGCGGCGTGGGCGCCGTACATCTGGGGTCGATCAGTCGCAATCACGGCGCCAGACGTGAAGATCTACGTCGAGGACCCATGGTCCGGGGAGATGTCGATACGACAGACGAAGGTCGATAATGGCCTGACCCTGGCAGCGAAATGACCTCAGCGGGCGTCCCGGCAAGCTCGACGGCAGAATGGGCCGACGTTGAGCAGCAGGCCCAGCCGGGGCGCCCGCATCAGCTGGCGGCTGCCTCAGGAAAATGACAGGCAACGAGATGCGTCGAGCCCTGCCCCTCCAGCAGCGGCTCGACTGTCCGGCACAGCTCCGTCGCCTTCCAGCAGCGCGTGTGGAAGCGGCACGCCGACGGCGGGTTCAGGGGGCTCGGGACTTCCCCGCCGAGGGCGATCCGCTCGCGACCCTTGGACAGAGCATCGGGCACAGGTGCCGCTGACATCAGCGCCTTCGTATACGGGTGGCGCGGGCTCGAGTAGAGGGCGTCACGCGGGGCAATCTCCACGACCTTGCCGAGGTACATGACCGCGATCTGATCTGCGATATGACGCACAACAGACAGATCGTGCGAGATGAACAGGTACGTCGTCTCGGACTCCTGGCGAAGATCCTCGAGCAGATTGATGATCTGCGCGCGAATCGATACATCGAGAGCCGACACCGGCTCGTCGGCGACGATCAGCCTCGGGCCGAGTGCGATCGCTCGGGCGATCGCCACGCGTTGCCGCTGCCCGCCGGAGAACTCCGCCGGATAGCGGTGCAAATCGTCGCGAGCGAGACCCACTTGCTCGATCAGCGTCCGGACGGCCTGACGAGTGTCCGCCTTCGAGTGACCGCCCTGGTAGTGAAACGGTGCCGCAAGGATCGTGCCGATCGTGTGGCGTGGGTTCAGGGACGAGAACGGGTCTTGTGAAATCAGCTGAACGCTCTTCCTGAGCGCCCGCGCGTCAGCGGGTTCCCCGTTGATCGAGATCGCGCCACTCGTCGGCGACAGGTAGCCGGCGACCATCTTTCCAGTGGTGGACTTTCCACAGCCGGTCTCTCCGACCAATGCGACGACCGCACCGCGCTGGATCTCGAACGACACACCATCGACCGCTCGAACCGCCCCTGCTTGCCGTCGGAGCACGACCCCGTGCGTAACCGGAAAGACCTTCTCGAGGTTTGTCACCTCGAGCAGCGGGCCGCCGGCGTCCGTCGCGCGGTCAGGTCCGCCGGTACCGGTGTCTAGCCCGCCAGCCACGGGATGACCTCGCCGGCGAGGATCGCGTCGCGGCGCTCGCTGGGCAGATGGCAGGCGATCTCATGGTCTTGGGCGGCCTCGGTGAAAGCAGGGCGCTCGGTCGCACATCGTCCATCCAGCAGCTGGGCATAGCTGCAGCGAGGGTGGAACGGGCATCCGGAGGGAACCTGCCCCGCCCGTGCTGGCTGGCCCGGGATCGGCTGCAGGCGCGGCTGCCGCACCCGGTCGAGCCGAGTGACTGACTTGAGAAGCCCCCATGTGTACGGATGCTCCGGTCGCGTCAGCACGTCGGCGATCGGACCGCGTTCCATCACCTGCCCGCCGTACATCACGACGACATCGTCGGCGACCTCCGCGGCCACTCCGAGGTCGTGAGTGATCAGAATCACACCGGTGTTGTATTCGGTCTGCAGATCCTTGATCAGCGTCAGGATCTGTGCCTGCACAGTCACGTCGAGCGCAGTCGTCGGCTCGTCGGCGATCAACAACTTCGGCTCTCGAACGAGCGCCATCGCGATCATCGCCCGTTGACGCATACCGCCGGAGAGCTGATGAGGATAATCGCGCAGGCGGTTCTCCGGGTCCGAGAAACCGACTCGACGGAACATTTCAACGGCGCGGTCATGGGCGGCCTTGCGCGGGACCCCTGACTCCGTCGACCGCATGCTCTCCATGATCTGCCAGCCAACGCGATAGTACGGATGGAGCGCCGCCAGCGGGTCTTGAAACACCATCGCCATCGTGGTGCCGCGCAAATGGCGAAGTCGACGCTGAGGTTGACCAATCAGCTGTTCGCCCTGGACCCAGACCTGACCCGACAACCGGTAACCGGTGGGCGGGTGGAGGCCAAGGATCGCCTTCCCCATCACGCTCTTGCCGCTGCCCGACTCACCAACGATCGCCAGTGTGCGCCCGCGCTCGAGCGACAGGCTGACGCCATTGACGGCGGTTGCTTCACTCTTACTCGTGACAAATGAGACCGATAGATCCCGGACCTCCAACAGCTTCGACGAACTGGTGGCTGTGCCCTCGTCGCGATCAACGTCCGCAGACGATCGCCGATGCCGCGCCAGACGCTGGAGAGACACAGACAAACTATACCGAGCCCGACCGGCCGGTCTCAGTTGTATCGGGTAGTGGAAGCGACCTCAGCGAAGTCCGCAGCCGAGCTCTGGGACGCGATGTTGTGCACATGTCAGAAGCGGCGGGTGGGCCCGCTGCCCCAGGCGTCGGGGAGCGTGAAGCCGGTCGGCAGCGGGTCCGTCGGATCGACGCCGATCTGTGACATCGCGTAGATCCAGCTGCGGCCGGTGATCCGGGGAATCACGGCCTCGTGGTCGCCAACGCGAGTGCGTCCGACGATCTCCGACAGAAAGGTCGTCGACAGGATGCCCTCGTGAATGTATGGCTGACCGTCGGCGAGCTCGCCGCGCTCGGCGAGGATCGCCAGCCGGGCGGCGGTCGCGGTGCCGCACGGCGACCGGTCGAGCCTGCCGGGACTGACGATCGTCCCGTTGCGCCCGTCGCCGCCGACACGCGCGGGCGCCGTCCACACCACGAAGCCGAGCTGATCCGCAGCCGGCAGCGTCGGGTGGTGAAATGCGAGCTGCTCGGCGGCAGCGCTCTTGATCCGCTCGCCTAGCTCGGCGAGTCGTCCGGCCTCCTCGGGCACGATCGCAAAGCCATAGTCGGCTGCCGACAGCAACGCAAAGAAATGGCCGCCGTAGGCGACATCGAGTGCAACGGTGCCCAGCTCCGGAACCTCGACCGGGACGTCGAGACCGGTGCAGAAGCAGGGGACGTTCTCGAAGGTGACCGACTCGCACTTGCCGTCCCGGCAGGCGGCGGCGACCCGCACGAGCCCCGCCGGGGTGTCGAGCACCAGCTCGGTCACCGGCTCGCGCATCGCCAGGATCCCGGTTTCGAGCGCCACGGTCACCGAATTGATCGTGTTGGTGCCGGACATCGGCGGGTAGTCGGCGCCCTCCATGATCACGATCCCGAGGTCCGCTCGTGGATCGGCCGGCGGCGTCAGCAGCACGGCGGACAGCGCCGGCTGTCCCCGGGGCTCGAACAGGAGCTGCTGGCGAAGCTCGTCGCGGTGGCGCTCCAGGTGCTGCTTTCGCTCGAGCATCGTCGCTCCCGGAATCTCGAGCACGCCGCCCACCACGACTCGCGTTGCCTCGCCCTCGCAGTGGGCATCGACGGTGTGCAGGATCTGCTCGAATCTCACGCCGTCTCCTGGGAGGTTTGGGTGTAGTGGCGGCGGGCACGCTGTCTCACGTCCCACATTCTCGCATAGTTCTATGTAGTGTGTACCATAGTACCGGTAGGCTTTCCTGTCGATGCACGCTATACAACGGTGACCGAGCTTCCCACGACGACTGGTCTGCGGTTCCTCTCGAGCGATGAGCTGCGGGCGGCCCTCCCGATCGAGCTCGCGGTCGAGGCGCTCGCGCGCCGGTTCGTGACGGGCACCCCGGCCGAGCTCGAGGGCATCCCGCGGACGGTGATCCCGATTCCGGGTCGGGGCGCCGGCGACGAGGCCGAGATGCTGCTGATGCCGGCGCACGGACCCGAGGGGGCCGGTCTCAAGCTCGTCTCGGTCGTCCGCGGCAATCCCGCTCGCGGCCTCCCGCTGATCCAGGGCAGCTACCTGCTGCTCGCGCCGGACTCGCTGACGCCCGAGCTGGTGATCGACGGCGCCGCGTTGACCAGTCTGCGGACGGCCGCCGTGTCGGCGCTTGCGACCAGGCGCCTGGCGCGGCCCGACAGCGCTCGCCTGGTCGTGTTCGGAGCCGGCGCGCAGGCCGCGGCCCATATCGATGCGATGCGCGCTGTGCTGCCGATCGAGCGCGTGACGGTGGTCGGCCGCTCGAGTGCGAGCCCGCGGGCAGTGGCGCTCGTCGCGGAGCTACGCGCCGGCGGTGGAGTCGAGGCGAGCGTCGGCGACGCTCGTTCCGTCGCCGACGCCGACGTCGTCTGCACCTGCACGACCAGCGTGACGCCGGTGTTCGCGGACAGCTACCTGCAGTCGGGTACGCACGTGAATGCCGTTGGCGCCTACCGGCTCGACATGCGCGAGCTGCCGGTTGAGACGCTGGCGCGGGCGCTGCTGGTCGTCGAGAGCACCGCCGCGGCGCTGGCGGAGGCCGGCGATGTGGTCAGCGCGATCGACAGCGGCGTCCTGCCGGCGACCGGCTTTGCGTTCGAGCTGCAGGAGCTGCTGGGCGGCGGCGCCGGCCGCGCCGACGAGCACCAGATCACGGTTTTCAAATCCGTCGGGCTGGCGGTCGAGGATCTGATCGTCGCCCGCGCCGCGGCCGAGGCGCTGGCAGCCTGAGAGCCGCAGAGTTCCGGCACCGGCTCGTTTGCGGAAGTCAGTCACCGGCATCTTCCATATACCATGCTACGTGGAACGCGTCACACGACTAGTTCGAGGTAGGATCACGCGGACGAGTATGAGCTCGCTGGATCGCAACCTACGGTCGCGCCGGACCAACCTCCGCGAGGAGGCGGTCGCGGTGCTGCGTGCGGCGATCCTCGGCGGCGAGCTCGAGCCCGGGTCGATCCACTCCGCCGTCGGCCTTGCGGAGCGACTCGGCGTCTCGCCGACCCCGGTGCGCGAAGCGATGCTCGAGCTCGCGAACTCGGGCCTCGTCGAGGTGCTCCCCAATCGCGGCTTCCGCGTCACCGTGGTCGACAACCAGGATCTGGATGAGATCTACGAGCTGCGGATGCTGCTGGAGGTCCCGGCGGTCGAGCTCGTGATCGCTCGCGCAACCGACGAGGGGCTCGAGGGGCTCTACGAACCCCTGGAGGAGCTCGAGTCGGCCGCAGGGCGCAACGACGTTGCCGGCTTCCTCGTCGCAGACCGTAGGTTTCACCTCGCACTGCTGGCGCTTGCCGGCAACCGCCGGTTGGTCGAGATCATCTCCGGCCTGCGCGACCAAACACGCATCGTCGGCCTGCGGTCGCTCGCGGACGAGGGGGCGCTGCAGGCGACCGCCGACGAGCACCGCCCGATTCTCGAGGCGCTGAGGGCGCGCGACGCTGCCGAGGGCGAGCGGGTGATGGTCGCGCACCTGGAGCACACTCGTGGCGCCTGGGCGGGCCTGGCCGAGCCCGGCCCTGGCACGTCGGGTGCCGTCGGCTCCTGAGCGGTGCGTGCCGTCGCAGGAACGAACGCCATCCCTGCGGCGGTCGCGCGGGCACTCGCCGACCACGTCGCCGCCAGCCGCGACCAGCTGCTTGAGCTGCTGCGAGCACTGGTCGCGCAGCAGAGCGTGCTCGGCAAGGAGGAGCCGGTTCAGCGGATCGTCGAGGCCCACCTGCGGGAGCTCGGCTTCGCGACCCAGCGCGTCGGGATCGACGCCGAAGCGGCGCTGGCCGACCCTTACGCCGGGCAACCGCTGCTCAGCTACGACGGACGCTCGTCGCTGGTCGGCCGCCTGCCTGGCCGAGGCGGGGGCCGCTCGATGCATCTATCCGGGCATGTCGACGTCGTTCCGGTCGAGCATCCGGAGCTGTGGACGCACGATCCCTGGGCCGGAGAGCTGTCCGGGGGACGCGTCTACGGGCGCGCGTCCGGCGATATGAAGGGCGGGGTCGCCGCCTACCTGATCGCGGCCGAGGCGGTCGCAGCGGTCTGTCCCGAGCGCCGCGGCGAGCTGATCTTCTCGACGGTGATCGAGGAGGAATGCACCGGCAACGGCATGTGGTCGGTGCTCCGTGCCGGTCACAGTGGCGATGCGGTGCTGGTCGGCGAGTCGACCGGGCTGCGTCTGGCCCACGCGGCGACCGGCGTCGTCTGGTGCCGGCTGATTGCCACCGGCGGCACCGGCCACTCGATGCTGACGACAGGTGCGGGCGCGTTCGAGGCACTCGCGCACGCCGTGACCGCGCTGCGAACGGTCGAGACGGAGATCAACGCCACCGTCGCGGATCCTGATTTCGCGACGACCCGCGATCGGCCGTACGGGATGAGCGTTGGCCGGATCGAGGGTGGCGTCTGGACAGCCTCGATCCCGTACGAGCTGACCGCCTATGTGCGCTTCGGCTTCGGCCCGGAGACGCTCCCCGAGGAGATCCAGGCGCGAATGCTCGCCGCAGTCGCGTCGGCGACGCCGAACGTGAGGATCGAGTTCGAGGGGTTCAGGGCCCGTGCCCACAACCATCCGAAGACCGGCCCGCTGGTCGACCTCCTCGAAGCCTCGCACGAGCATGTGGTCGGGACTCCGCTGCAGCCGCTCGTCAACACGGGAACGGTCGACACACGCTACGTCGAAACGGTCCCCGGCTACTGCTACGGCGCGGTTGCCGGCAACGCCCACGGAACCGACGAGTGGGTCGACCTCGACAGCCTGATCCAGGTCGCGACCGTCGTCGCGATCACGACCGCGGGATGGACGGCCTGAGCGAGCGTGGGAGACACATCCGGCCTCGGTCGTCCGCCCGCCGGTCCGCTGCAACCGCACCTCCAGCGCAACGCGCCGCCCCCTTCCCACACCGCGGATGCTCCCCTCTGCGCTGATCACGACCTCCACACCCTGTGCGTCCCAAAGGTTTCGGGCCGACTGACGTGGCGTCGTTCATTTGGTTCTCGCGCGGCCTATTTGCCGATGATCTGCGTGTAGGGGACGACGTTGGAGCGCTGGGGGACGAGCGCGGCGATGGGCTCGCCCCATTTGGAGAATGAGACGGTCTGCAGGTCTGTGCCGGCGGTCGTGGTCTCGGCGATCGGGAGGGGGTTTGCGCCGTTCGTGACGTCAAGGTGTTCGGTGAGCGTCTCCGTGGAGCTGCTCTCCGGAACTGTCCAGGTGAGGATGTCGATGGGGCGACCCTGTCGGCTGGTGCGTGTCAGCGTTACGGAGTTCGAGGCGCTCGGCAGGATGGTTGACGGCAATGCGGTGATCGTGTCCTCGGCCTCGAGGTCGGAGTATTCCTGCGAGCCCTTTGTGACCTCGATCCAGCGTGAGCCGGCTCGTCGTGCCGCGGCGCCTGGCAGGCCGAGCAGTTTCGTGAGCCCGCCGGCATTTCCGGATAGCAGCGCGGCTGTCGAGGTGAGCGCGATTTCGGCGTGCGCCGACGGCTCGGTGATCGTCTCCTTCGAGATCGCCTTGCTGAGATCGGCGACGATGTGTTCCACCAGCGCCGCTCCGTTCTGCTGGTAACCCGAGATCGTGACGCGGACGCTCCCCTTCGACAGGATCGCTTGCTCGATCCGGGCGAGCAGCGTCTCCTGTGTTCGGGTCAGCGCGCTCGTGATCGCCGGCGCGTCAGCGGTATTGACCTTGATCCCCCAGGCGCGCAGGAGTCCCGCGAGCTCGCTGGTCGCGTCGATCGGTCCACGGATGTCGTGTGCGACGAACGTGAAGAGCTGATCGGCAACGCCGATCGCCGCCGCGGTGTTCCGCTGCGTGCCATAGCTGTAGAGGTAGAAGATCAGCGGAGCACACGCGACGAGCCTGCCGGATTCGATCTCCTCACTGGTCGCGGCGTCGCCCCCAGCGGTGCAGGCACGGAACACGACGTGACGGGAGTGTGTCGTGTAGGTCGTGCCCTGCACCACGTACGTCGACAGTTGGGGATGACTCTGGTAGAGGCGGTCGATATTTCGGCCCAACGCCGCCGCCGATGCGGATCTGCTGCCGATCGCGAGCGCCGGCCCGCTCGCGCTGCTGGCAGGCGGAGCCGTGCCCGCCACGGCGGCGGTCCGTACCGCGGGTTCGGTGGTGCTGTGTGTCGGCGGGTCGTTGGCCGACGCGCCGCCACAGCCTGAGACGGCGAGCGCGAGCATCAGGGCGCCGGACGCCACCATCGGCCGGCTGGTCGTCATCTGCGGACGGGGGAGCCACGGCGACCGTGGCGGGCGCGTTTCGCTCGCCACGGCCTCTGCATGCCGCTGGCTGGGCATCACAGCCCTTGCCGCGCAGCGATCATGGTTGATCAGTCGTTCCGTGAGTGCTATCGCGCAGACGTCACCCCTTTCACGGTGTTGCGCCCCGTGGTCACGGTTGCGTTGTGGCTCACGGTCAGAACGCCGTCGATCGTGTTGCCTTGGATCGAGCTGCCGGTCGCCCGGTTGCCGGTGAATGCGAGGTTCCCGTGGACCGCGTTTGCGCCGCACAGCCCGAGGTTCCATGGGACCCCGGCGCCGCTGTCGAGGATCGCGAGATTGCCACTGACCGTCGTGCTGCAGATCACGTCCTCATCCGAGCTCAGCGGGTCGGCCGCTACGTCATTGGCGAGCGCGATGATGCTGCCACCGACCGAGGAGTCCTCGACCCTCACGCCGGTGCTGCCGGCGATCACGAGGTTCCCCTTGATCGTGGTGTCGATGATGTCGCACCAGTTGCCCTTCGGCACGGTCAGGCTGCCCGAGACGAGCGTCGCGCTCAGCTGCTCGTCATCACACGTCAGGCTCGTGCCGCTGGCAGCGGCGAGGCGCACGGAGGTGAGCGTCGCGCTCTTGGAGCCCGCGCTCGCCAACTGGGTGTTGGCAGCGCTCGGGACATAGATCGTGGTCTTGAGAGGGAGGCTGCTCGCTGCTCCGGGGTCGCCGACAGGTCCATACAGCGCATCGGCATCGCCGGCATACACGGTGCGGAACCCGCTCGCCACCAGCCACTGCTGGGTGGCCGGGTCCCAGTACTGCAGCTGGCGTAGCGTCACATGCAGCGTGACCTCCTGACTCTCGTGGGCTTGGAGCGTGACCCGGGTGAACTGGACGAGCTGCCGCACCGCGAATTGGATGCCCGCGGGTGGGTTGCTCGGCGCGCCGAGGTACACCTGTGGCACCACGGTTCCCGCGACGCGGCCGTCGTTGGTCACGCGAAGGCTCACGTCCAGGCCGCCGTCACTTGCCCGCACGACGCTGAGCCCCGAGTACGCGAACGTCGTATACGACAGGCCCCAGCCGAACGGGAACAGCGGATTGATTCCCTCCTTGTCAAAGAAGCGGTAGTCGGTATAGATGCCCTCCGTCTCCTGCGTCGCGGTGTCCGCCGGGCAGCCGGTGCCACTGCAGCCACCATTGCCGTTCAGGCGCTCGGGGTGCTGGCCGAGCGTGTCGCCGGAGTACAGCGGAACGGTCTCGTCATAGCCCCAGATCGTGTCCGTCGGGTTCGCGGGGAACGTGATCGGCAGATGGCCGCTGGGGTCTGCCTGGCCGAGTAGCAGGCGAGCGGTTGAGGTGCCGCCCTCCTCACCGGCGTACCACATCTCGAGCACGCTCTTGACGTTCCCGATCCATGGCATCAGCACCGGGTTCTCGCTGTTGATGACCACGACCGTGTTCGGGTTCGCAGCTGCGACCGCCTCGACTAGCGCGGTCTGGTTGGCCGGCAACGCCTCGATTGAGGAGATGTACGGCACGTTGGAATCGCTGATCGGCTCCGAGGAGTTGTACTCCGGGTTGTTGATCTCCTCGGTCGTCGAACTCGAACTGGCGCCCGACGTCCCGAACTCGCTCGCGGCGCCGGTATCGTCGAGGAAGACGATCGCGAGCGCCTTCCCCTTCGCCGCCGAAGCGGCGTCGGCAATGTCCCCGTTGGCCCGGTTGTAGCCGAACCGCAGGCTCGCCGGACCGGAGGAGGTGTTGTAGTAGCTGATCGTGATCGGGTAATACGCCCCGCCGGTCAGATTTCCGGCGGCGTACTGGAGGTTCGCCAGACCAGCCTCGGTATAGCCGGCGTTCGTCGGCGACGACGGTGTGCCGGTGCCCGTGTCGTTGATCTCCGGCGGTGTGTGCAGCGTCACCGGGGAACCGTCGAAGCTCACCTGCAGAGCACCGAGCGATGCGCTGCCGGTCGCGGACACCGCGACCGTGCCCCCGGCGGAGTAGGTGCCGGGGTTCGTCGCCAGGTTGTAGCTGACCGACGTGGCCGTCGATGCGCTCACCGTGTAGGTGCCGTCATACCCGGACGGGCTGATGCCGGTCACGGTGACCTGCGAGCCGACCGACGGGATCGTGGTCGTGCTCGCGAACGACAGCGTCACCGTTCCCGGGATGCTGAATGACCCGAAGCTGAAGCCCGGCTGATAGCTCGCGCCGGTCACAGCCAGGTTGATGGCATTACAGCTGCCCGGGTCCGTCGCCAACGCGTAGGACACCGACGTCGCCGTCGATGCGGTGACCGTGAACGATCCGTTGTAGCCCGCTGCGCACGCTCCGGACACCACGACCTGCGATCCGACTCCGGCAGGCGTTCCGCTCGGCACCGTCAGCGTCGCCGTCCCGCTCGACCAGGACTGCCCGGTCACGGGATCCGATGTCGGCTGCGGCAGCGTGCTGCTGAGCTGGAAGTCCAGGCTGTAGGTGTCCGTCGTCGGCACGTACAGGTAGCCGCTATACGTGTAGCTGCCCGGTCCGAGCTGGCCGGCCGGCGAGACCGCGGTGTTGTCCACCGAGCTGACCGTCGAGGTCGTCGTGCCGCCGCTCGTCGTGCTCGTCAACGCCAGATTCCCGGTCACGCTCGCGTTCGAGGTCGACAGCGCGCTCGAGGGCACGGGCTCGCCGACCGGGTCAAGCGCCGGCTGGTAGGTGAACGCGCTCGCGTCGCCGCTCAGCGCCTCCAGCTGCTGCAGCGGGCTGATGTCATCGCGATCGGTGAATCCCAGCGACGCCTCCGTTGTCGGGTCCGCGATCAGATACTGCGCCGTCGCGCCGGTCACGAACACGCCGCGCCTCAGGTCGGCCGAGGTGATCGGCAACGCGCCGCCGGAGTTCTTCAGCAGCACGCCGCCCTCCTCGGACTCCCGCTCCACGACCGCCTCATCACCCGTCTTGGTGCCGAGATCGGCCGCCGGAGTCGCCCCCGACGACGGACCCGTCGGCAGCGTCTCATCGCCCGTCCGGACACCGTCGACCCCGCCCGGGTCAGTGCATGTCGACAGCACCGGGGTCTGATCACAACCGAGCATCCCCATACGCTGCTCCTGGTAGAGCTGCGTCGCGAGATCCTGGTTGAACACCGATAGCGGCTCATAGCCGTAGTAGACCGCCTGCACCAGCGTGCACCCGGTCGACGGCGGGCAGTTCGCGCCCGGGAACCCAGCGACGTGGGTCGCGCCGGGCGTGCTGCACGACTCAGCATTGCCGCTCGCATCCACGCACGTGTCGCCGGTCGGGTCTCCGGGAGGCCCGAAGCCGAAGCCTCCACCCGGGCTGTTCGACGCGTTGAACGCGACCGCGAACGGCATCTCCTGATCCTCACCCTGGTTGATCCCCGCGCCACTGTAGGCGGCGCCGTAGTCGCTGCCGACCATCGCCTTCGAACCCCACAGGTCACGCAAGGCATACGTCAAGGTCAGCGGCTGCTCGCACGACTGATGGAGCTCATCCAGCGGCCAGGTCTGCTCGCTCGAGGTCCCGTACGGGCTGAGCGGATACGTGGCGGCCAGCGTCGATTCCGACGCGGGAAGCGTCGTCGCGGTGTCCTGCCACAACTGGTACGAGCACATCGTCGCGGCCGCGCCGGCCTGAACGAAGCCCGCCTCATACGGCGTCAGATAGATCTGATGCAGCGCCTGATCCTGCAGCTCGGCAGCAGTGCTGTCGTCCTCGCCGTTGTACGCGGCGAAATGCTTCATCTCCGACATCGCTCCGGCACCCTGAATCCCGTTGATCTGAGCCGCGACCATCTGCCCGCTCAGATACGGATCCGCACCGGTCGTCGTCAGATTCCGCCCCCAGTTCGGAAGCCGATCGATATCAGTCTGCGGACCGAACAACCCCGTGATCATCTCCTCCCGAGCCTCAGTCCCGGCAGTCTGGCCCCACACGTTCGCCATCGTCCGATCGAACGTCGCACCCAGACCCATCAGGTTCATCGGCCCGGTCGTATTACCCTCCTGCGTCGCATCATCAGCGGCGTTCGGGCCGCTGGTGAGATTCACGCCCTGAGCATCCGCCCAACACTCATCCATGATGCTCGGATCGGTCGCAGACGCCGTCTGGCTCGGCACCCCAACAGGCCCCGTCCCCGGACACGTGCTGTTCGTCCCCCCGAAGAACGTCAGATCCGCGTTCGTCAACTCTGCAAGCGTCGGCGGACTCTCCGGCTCGAGCTGAGCGATGATATTCAGCACCGCCGGCGTGTACGGAGCATCCGCCGCCACCGGCGGCGACGCCGTCGGGCTCGGCAGGCTCGTCACCGGCAACACGTACGGAACATCCGACGCACCGGACGAACTCGCCGCTGAGACCGCGACGGACATCAGCATCGCCGCACCGATGCCGGCCGCCGCCACCGCAAGCCTGACCCAACGCGAACACCGACCCACCCAGCTTGCCAGATACATGACAGAGCGATGCGAGGTCACGCCAACCCTCCTCCCGCCGTCGACGGCGGATCGACGATGGTCCTTCCCATCGACCCTACCGAGTACTCGGTAGGTTTGTCAATCCGACCTGTCGGTCTGCCAACCGACTTGCTATCGGCCTGCGCCAGGCGCAGCGACAACCGCGCGCGCTACGCGCACGAAGCTCTCGAAAAGGGCGACCATGTCGATCTCCGGGGTCAGTAACCATTGGATCTGCAGGCCGTCCATGACAGCGACGATCACAGACACGAGCGACTCGAGATTCGCGTCCTGGCGGATCTCACCGGCGAGCTGCTCGTCCAGCAAGCCGCTGAGGATGCCCCCGCGTACCCGTTCGTAGCGGTTGACGAAGTACTCGTGCGCCGGATGATCGGGCGCCGCTCCCTCCGCAACGAGCGTCGTGAAGAACCTGACCTGCTCCGGAGTCTGCGCGTTGTGCTCAACCAGCGACTCCAACGCGTCGAAAGTGCCGAGACCCTCGGCCCGGAGCGACGCGACCCGCCTACGATCAGCATCGTCTCGCGCTTCGAGCACCGCCATCAGCAACTCCTGCTTGGACCCAAAGTGATGCAGGAGGCCCTGCTGTGTCAGGTTCGCAGCCGAAGCGATCGAGGCGAGCGACGCCCCGCGATAGCCCTGCTCGGCAAGCAGCGGGATCGCGGCCTCCATGATCGCAGCACGGCTTTGCTGCCCCCGGTCAGTCGGCCCCTGACGCCCATTTTTTGCGCCCATCAACCGAGTCTATTGCCCTCCCCTGATGATTCTGGCTCGGACGATCCTCACGGGGGAGATCATCGCGTCAGCAGACGCTGATACCCAGTTCCGCAGCTGAGCCGCGAAGCTTCTCATCGAACGTCAGCACGGCACCACCTGTGCGGGCGGCCGCAAGCAGGACACAGCAGGCCGGCATCCGACGCCCGGTCCTCGCCCTGAGCGACGCCAGCTGCACGGCGGCATCTGCAGGGATGTCGAGCACCGTCACGTCCATCGCCCTGAGCGCCGCGTACGCCTGCTCTCCCAGCCCGCCGGCGGACGGGTGAACAAGCACCTCCGCCACGGTCAGCACACTGGCCGCCAGCGGTCCCTGCGCAGCCGCCAGCTCCAGCCTGTCCGCGGCACGCGAATGCTGAGCGTCGTCGGGATTCAGATGCGCAATCAGCACGTCCGCGTCCAACAGGGTCGGTCGGGACGGAGGGACGTCGGCAGCGGTCATTCAGGCCACTCGTCGCGCAGCCGCTGACGGGCATCCGGTGGCCACACACCGACGACAGAACCAGCGCTCTGCCGCACGCCGGCCACACGTCGCTGCGAGGCCTGCTCGTCGTTAAGGACGCGCTGTCCCTCGGCGGCCAATCGGGCCAGCAGTCGCGCTCGGCTCAAGTCTGGCCAACGCCGCGCCGCCTCGTCCAATGCGGCAGCGAGCTCATCAGTCTCCGTGACGAGCAGACGGTGACGTTTCGTCGGCATGCCCCAAGTGTATCACCTGGTGAGTCACCGAAGGCAACGAGTCACGCGACCTGGTGCAGTCTGGCGGAGCGTCCGCGCGCGTTTCAGTCGAACTCGGCGATCACCTCGTCGAGCATCGCCAGCGAAGGCCGCCATTCGACTCGGGCGCGGGAGGCGTGGACGGCATCCATGTCGAGAATCCCGAGTTCGAACGCGCGGCGAAACATGGCTCGAAGCTGGTCGCGATTTGCGTCCTCCGCGCAATCGATCAGCGTCCGTGACACCGAGGTCACCGGCAGTCCGTCGACCATGACGACATCGTCCGGATGGAGTGCGGGGACGTGATGAATCCGCACTCCTGGCGGCGGTGGTACGCGTGATCGCGGATCGTCCGGCGCGCCCGGAATGGTGATGTGGATGGGTTCGGTCATACCGTTAAGAGGCCCGGGGCGGCCGGTTTTCGCCCCCTCGGGATGCTGTCGTGCAAATGGGCTTTGGCTGGCTGGCTCGGATTGTCACTTCTTGAGATCCCCCGGTCCGGGGCTGCGCGTCGGTTGAGCCTCGACCGGGACCCAGCCTGGGGCGAAGTGTTGAATCATTGAACAAAGGGCCCCATCCTCCCCCTGGACAGAGTTCTGCGAACCCGGTTCACAGCGTTCGCTGCGCCGGAGCTGTGCGACTCGTCCCGCGGGCGGTCATCCCATTCGCACAACGACCTGGATTCACAGGACAGCCTCTCGGTCGGCGACAACGCCGACGGCCCAGCTCAACCAACTGCAGACGGTCACGCGGTTCTGACACCGTAGATCCGTCAGCCGGCATCGAAATCCCGCCGCCAGCCGCCGCGCGCGACGGTCCATGCACTGCCCTGCAACCGTCCGTGGGCCGCGAGCCCGCCTTGCGGGAGCGGACGATTGCGGCGGTAGCCTTAGGCCCGTGCCGACGCTTGTCCTTGACCCCCCGCCGATCGAGGTCGCGCATCTGATCGACAGGCGCCGCCGACTCGGGCAGGATCTGCTCGACGAAGTCTGGGAGGGTGTGTTGCACATGAACCCTGCGCCACACAGCCGCCATGCGAATGTCCAGCAGCAGTTGGCCGTCCTGCTGGACCCGCTGGCGCGGACGGCCGGGCTGCTGCCGTTGGGCATCTTCAACCTCGGGGGCGCCGAGGACTACCGCGTGCCAGACGGAGGCTTGCTCCGTCCCGGACCCGACGCGGTCTACCTACCCACCGCCGCGCTCGTGATCGAGATCGTCTCGCCGGGCGACGAGTCGTGGGAGAAGCTCCCGTTCTATGCGGCGCGCGGCGTCGATGAGCTCCTGATCGTCGACCCGCAGGAGCGGACGGTCAGCTGGCTCGGGCTCGAAGCCGGCAACTACCAGCACCTCAAGCGCAGCCGGCTGGTCGACACCGGGCCCAGCGAGCTCGCCGGCCGGATCGACTGGCCGTAGCCGCGGGCGCAGCGCAACCGCTCAGGCCTCGGTGGACCGCCAGCTGTATGCGATCTCCGCGAGGCGCGGTCGATCTGACGCGATCTTCTCCCACGAGCGAACGAGGAGCCAGAAGTCCTCTTCGCTGAGGATCTTCTCCAGCGTCGGGAGCTCCGCCCTTGTCTCAAACACGAAGATCGCCTCACGGTCGGTCAGCAGCACCTCGTGCCGGACGAGTCCCAGTGCCTCGATGTCGAACGGCGGCTCCTCCTCGATGATCGCCTGCGCGACATCCCGCGTGCCCGCAACGAGCGGAAGCACGACCGCAATCGCGTGGAGATGCGGATGCGAGCGGAGCGCGGCAAGTTCATGCTCGAGCTCTCCAACATCGAATTTGATAGCCATGATCTCGAACATAGGTCAGCACTGCCGCATCCGCATCGTCCTTAGCATGCAGCGCGCACGCGGCTTTCCACGGACAGCGGACTCGGCCGAGGGCGCCGGTTCGTGCCGGCGCGCTGGCTCACTTCGCTAGTGCCGATGGTGGGCGAGACGGAAGCCGCCGCGTTGCTTCTCCTCGGTGATCGACGCGGCAGCGGGAACGATCTCGCTGGTGACCAGGCCGTGCTCGCCGGTGACCTCATCGACCAGGTCGAACGCTGTGGCGATCCGTTCCGGTCGGTCGACGATGATCGTGACGGTGGGGACGTGACGATGGAGCTGGAGCAGCTTGTCGCCGTGGGGTCGGTGGGCGCCGTGAAAGCCCCAGATGCCGCGAAGCGTGGTCGCGCCCGCGACCCCTGCGGCCCGGAGGCGCTGAACGAGCGCGCGGTGGAGCGGGTGCCCGTCGTATCGCGCTCGCTCCGAGCTGTGAATCATCAGCTTCTGCCAGAGCGCGAGGCCGTGTTCGTCGGTTCCCGGGAGCTCGCTGGGTCGGTGCAGCACCCGGCCGTCGCGCTTGCAGACGCGAACACGCTCGAGCGTCATCAGCGGCTGCTCGATCAGCTCGCCGAGCTGGGGGAGCACGCCGGCGATCTGCTCGCCCGGTCCGACCGAGATGATCATCATCGGTACCTCGGCGTTGCGGCCGAACAGGCGCGCTCGCTCGCGCCGGCCGTGCCGGGTTCCGTCGACGCCGAGCAGGACCGTCGCTCCGGCGAGGCCGCGCCGGTGCAGCAGCTCGCAGATCTCAACGAACATCGGCGTGCGTCCGGCGCGCTCCTGACGGCCGACGTAGATCGTCAACTTGGTCGCTTCTGCGAGCTCCTCCGGGAGCTCGATCGGCTGGATCTCGCCTGTGAGCATCCGCGCGCGCTCGAGCGTCAGGAGGCCGGGGTGATTCATCGCCTGGATCTCGGGGAGCAGCGCGTCGATTTTCGCGCGCGTGTCGACGGCAACGGAGACGACCGGGAGGTCCTCCGAGAGCGTCAGCAGCATGTCGGTGTGGATTCCGTGCTCTCGACCGAAGCCCTCGATGCCGCGGAGCAGGATGCTGCTCTCGATCTCGCGCTGCTCGTAGAGGTCGAGCAGGTCGTCGGCGAGGAGTCGACCGTCGTTCCGATCGCGCTCGCCGAAGTACGTCGTGAGCTTCAGGCAGTCGTCGTTCACCGTGTGAAGTTCTCGCCGACGACGAGCACCGGTGTACGGGCCTCGCGGACGAGCTCGTCGGCGATGTCGTGGAGCAGAAGCCGTCCGGCTCGGCGAGTGTGGTGGTGACCGCAGATGATCAGGTCGAACCCGTGCCGGTGGGCTTGCTCGAGGAGCGCACGGACCGGGTCCTCGCCCTCGATGATCTCGTGTTCGACGGAGACGCCGGCGCGGTGGGCGCGGTCCTCGATCTCGCGAAATGTTTCGGCCAGGTAGCGACGCGCCGCCTCGGTCGACTCGTGGCGGTCGGCGCGGGTCTCGGCGTGCGACGGCGAGTGCGCCACGGACACCGCGACAAGCTCTCCCTCGTAGCGGCGTGCAAGGTCGATGGCGATATCGAACGCGTGCCGAGCGAGGTCAGAGCCGTCCCAGGTGAGCATGATCCGCTGGAACATCAGTGAAGGATGGGGATCAGGGCGAGCGCGAGGACGAGCGCGATCATCATGTACAGAAGGTACGCGGAGAGACGCCCAGACTGCAGCCGGCGGACGCGCCGGCTCGCCGCGAGGGCGAGATTCGACAGCGGCTCATAGAGGAAGCGGTCGAAGGCCGGCACGACGCTCGAGTCGAGCACCGGCGCCCCGGTCGGGGATTCCTCGGCGGGTGTGACCACGGTGCGGAAGCCGAGCGGTCCGCGCAGGACGACGCGGATCGGGTTCGAGTAGGCCGACGGCCGGTACTGGACCGAGCGCAGCGCCGCCGCGGTACCGCTGATCCAGACCGGCTCGCGGCGGACACCACGCCGACCGGTGGCGCGGGCGAGGCCGAATGCGACGAGCGCGTAGGCCGGGAGCACGATCGTGAGCCACGTTGGGGCGAGGACCGAGAAGTTGCGAAAGACCGGTCCGAGCACGAGCGGGTGGGAGATCGTGGAGCTCGCCGGGTTGAAACCGAGCAGGGGCGCGAAACCGGAGCCGAGCGCGTGGATCTCCCACGGCGCGATCGTGCCCAGGAACAGGAGTACGAGCCCGAGGCCCGACAGGCTGAGCCGGAGGCCACCCGAGGACGGCGGCGGCGACTCGCCCCGGGGCGGGCCGAGGAACATGAACCCGTAGTACTTCGCGAAGGCCAGCAGGCCGACACCCGCGGTCAGGGCGAGGCCCGCGGCAGCGAGGGCGCACAGCAGCTGGGACAGCAGCGTCGGCATCCGGAAGCCCTGCAGCAGCGCCTCGAAGGTGAACCATTCGCTCACGAACCCGCCGAGTGGCGGGATCGCGGCCAGGGTCAGGCAGGCCACGCCGAGAGCGGCCGCCGTACCGGGCGCGCCCCGGGCCAGGCCGCCGAGGGAGTCGATGCCCCGCCGACCCGTGGTCGCTTCGATCTGGTCGACCCCGATCAGGGCCAGCGTCTTCGCGAGCGTGCTCGCACAGACCTGAAGCGAGGCGGCCAGGAGCC
Organism: uncultured Solirubrobacterales bacterium; assembly: GCA_963705995.1. Classification (GTDB taxonomy): domain Bacteria; phylum Actinomycetota; class Thermoleophilia; order Solirubrobacterales; family Solirubrobacteraceae; genus Palsa-465. The sequence continues at coordinate 14,908 of CAVPLN010000026.1, read as the reverse complement.
CGGCGGCCGCCAGGTCACGGTTGTGCCCGGCCTGGCCGAGTACGGCGACCCCGAGGCCGAGCAGGACGATCCCGGTCTGCTCGATCGTGGAGTAACCGAGGAACCGGCGCAGATCGTCCTGGGTGATCGCGTAGACGATGCCGGTGATCGCCGTCAGGGCGCCGAGGATCAGGAGCGTGTCGCCGCACCAGACCGGCAGCGGCGACAGGATCCCGAGCAGAAAGCGCCACAGACCGTAGAAGCCGGCGGACAGGGCAACCGACAGCGAGGCGGCACCGAGGCGGGGCGCGGCGCCGTAGCCCGCCGGGATCCCCCCCTGGATCGGGAGGATCCCGACCTTGCTTCCGAACGCCACGAGGAACAGGACGAACAGCAGGCCGCGCGTTCCGCCGGGAATCGACGCTTGGGCCCACACGGCGAGCGAGAGGCTGTGCGTGTGCCCGTAGAGCAGCCCGACCGCCGCGAGCAGGGCGGCGCCTCCGACCTTGCTCAGTCCGGTCGTGAAGTAGCCGGCGATCTGGGCGGCAGGATCTGCGCGATCGCCGCTGGTGATCAGGAAGATGCAGACGGTGAGCGCCTCCCAGGCGAGGACGAACAGAAAGCCGTTGTCCGTGCCGACCACGACGGCCACAGCCAGCACGAGGACACCGCCGAGCGCCGTGAGCCACCGCCCCGGGGGCCGCTCCGCGTACGCGAGCGAGCTGGCGGCGCCCGTGAGGGCAACCAGCGTCAGGAAGACGCCCGCCACCCCGTCGACTCGCAGCGCGCTCTGCCCGAAGCCGATCCAGCCACCGAGATCCAGGACCGGGTGGGACCCGCCGAGCGCGGCGTCGATGCCGATGATCACGAGGAGCAGGCATCCGGCGGCGGTGAGCAGCGCCGCGGCGCGCTGCACACGGGCGGCCGCCAGCGGCGCGAGCACGAGGGCTCCCATCGCGATCGCGAACACGACGCTCACCAGACCGCCTTGGCGCGCAGAAGCCCGACGGCCTGCAGCAGGCCGTCGAGCAGCGCGATCGGAGCGGGTGGGGATCCCGGCACGTACACGTCGACCGCCAGGACCCGGTCGACGCCTCCGGCAGTCAGTCCGGCGCTCGCGGACAGCCCGCCGGAGCAGGCGTCCGTTCCCGCCGCGATCAGTGCCTTCGGCGCGGGCATCAGCCGCCAGGTCAGCTCGAGCGGCTCGCGCATCGGCTCCGTCACGCCCCCGGTGACGATCAGGATGTCCGCGTGCCGCGGTGAGGAGGTGAGGAAGAACCCGAGCCTTTGAATGTCGTAGTACGGGTTCCACAGCGCCTGGATCTCCCACTCCTCGGCACCGTCGGATCCCGTGTCGATGTGGCGCACGTGAATCGAACGACGGAGTGCCCTCGCCTGCTCACCAAGCGTCCCGCGAACGTGATCGACCTCCTCACCTCCAGCGTCCGCGGATTCGATCAGGCCTTCTCGCCGCCGGGATGCTGTCTCGTACCGGCGGGCGAACGCGAACCGGCCGGGCGCGGCCCGGACGCATTCGCCGCAGCCGATGCACCGTCCACGGTCGAGCGTCAGCGAACCACCCGTGTCGGCGATCGCGCCCGTCGGGCAGACGAGCACCAACTCGGCCGGCGCTCCGTCCGCGTCGGTCAGGACGACCGGCCCCTGATATCCGTCTGGCGGCTGCTCGGGACGCTTTGGGTAACCGGTCGTGACCCGCTCCGCCCGCAAGCCCCTGGCGATCCAAGGGAGCATCAGCGGTCGGCCCCCGCCGGTGTGAGCCCGAAGCTGTGCTCGATGAACGCGAAGTCCGTCAACACATCCTTCGGGAACGCGTGGTCGAACAGCGCCCAGTTCCGCAGCGACGGCGAGGCGATCTTGACGTGCGCAAGCAGTCCGTCCCGAACGTCCACCCAGACGAGCAGCTCTCCCTGAGGAGCCTCTGACCATCCGAACGCCGTGCCGCTGGTGCTGGCCGGCAGTTCCACGCTCAGCTCTCCGTTGCGGCGCGCGAGGTGGTCGATCGCCTGGCGGAGAATCCGCAGGGATTCGCCGATCTCGTTGAACCTGACGTCGATCCGGGCCATCGCGTCGCCGTTGCGAGAGGTCATGACCCGCAGCCCGAGCCGCCTGTACTCGCCGTAGGGGCGCTCATGGCGGGCATCGACCGAGACCCCCGACCCTCTCGCGACCGGCCCGACCGCTCCGTATTCCTCGACGAGCGACCTCGGCAGCTGTCCTGAGCCGATCAGCCGGTCGGCCATTGACGAGGTTTCGACGAACAGCCGGCGGTCACGGTCGAATTCGCCCTCGAAGCGCCCGAGCTCTCGCGCGAGCTCGTCGAGCGTGAGCAGCCCTGCACACCGAACCCCACCGGGGCTGACGATCCCGCGTCCGAAGCGGCTGCCGGTGAGCCCGCAGCGCAGCCGCATCACCTGCTCCTTGAGGATCTGAAAGCGGGCGTGTCCGACGGACAGCGCCGCGGTCTCGGCCTCCTTGGCGATCGCGTCGAGATGGCACGCGATCCGTTCAAGCTCGGCATGGACCGCCCGCCAGCGCTCCGCGCTCGCGGGCGGCTCGACCCCCAGCGCACGCTCGACGGCCTGGCAGAACGCGCAGGCGTAGGCCACGCTGGCGATGCCCGCCACCCGCTCGGCGACATGGACGGCGGTGCCGGGGTCGAGTCCCACAAACCTCGCCTCCATCCCTCGGTGCTTGAAGAATGGGCGCGTCTGGAGGCTTGGGACGTCCTCCCCCCCGGTCTCGATCAGGAACTGGATCGCCTCGAAGATCCCCGATCGCACCGGACCGTAGGGCAGGCTGAAGACGTCGAGCCCGGTCAGCGCGCCGTCCAGACGGTCGCCGTCGGGAGCCGTCAGCCCGTACGCCCCCGTGTGACCCACCGGCTGGACGCGGTGGCGTTCGACGAGCTCCTGCTCAGCCCAGCGAGCCGCCGGCCAGGCTGCACCGATCGACCCGTAGACGACGGGGCTCGAGGCTCCGGCCGGCGCTCGAAGCACGATCAGCTCGCCGCGCAGGGCGAGCGCGGCGACGAGTGACCGCTCGGGCGTGCCGGCCACGAACACCGTGATGAACCGAGCTCCGACGTCTCTGAGCAATCGTGTTGCGCGTTCGAAGCCCAACAGGTCCACGCGCAGCCTGACCTCGCCCGCCGGCCCGGCCTCGCGTTCGGCGTGGAGGTGCCGCGGCAGGTAGTCAGGGAGGTCATCGTGTCGCTCCCGGGCTTTCATCGGGCTGGGGAGGCGAGGCGGGCAGTCGCGTTGTGCAGGAGGCTGACGAGCTCGCCGGGCAGGTGCACGCCGAGTGCGATCACGACGAACAGGCAGCCGAGCATCGCGGCCACGATCCAGCGGCTGTACTCGCCGCAAACCGTGACCTCGCCTGCGTTCGGTGACAGGACCATCCGGCCGGCATGCCACAGGAGCCCGAAGAACGCGAGGTTCACGAACACGATCAGGAGCGTCACCCCGACATATTGAGGCTCGGCGAACCCGCCCGCGACGATCTGGAACTCGCTGCGGAACACCCCGGACAGTGGGAGGCCGCACAGTGCCAGCGCGCCGGCCAGGAACATCGGCCCGGTCCACGGCATCGAGGTCCCGGCGCCCGTGATCCCGTCGATCTCCTTCGTGTCGTACCCCCGCAGGAGCGAGCCCGCGCCGAAGAACGCCAGGCCCTTGGCCGATGCATGGGTCAGGACGTGCAGGAGCGCGCCGGCGACGGCCAGCGGAGCGCCGAACCCGATGCCGAGCGCGATCACCCCCATGTGCTCGATCGACGAGTACGCCAGCAGCCGCTTGAAGTTGCGCTGCCGCAGCACGAACAGGCTCGCAGTGACGAGCGAGATTGCGCCGAACACGATCAGCACGTGCTCCGCGAACGATCGCTCACCAGCGGCCACCGCGACCTGGAAGAAGCGCAGGATCGCGTAGAACGCTCCCGAGAGCAGCGCGCCGGACAGCAGTGCCGAGACGGGCGCCGGCGCTTCGCTATGGGCGTCCGGGAGCCACGTGTGCATCGGCACGAACCCCACCTTCGTGCCGAATCCGACCACGGCCAGGACGAACGAGAGCTGGACCGCGTCGATCGAGAAGCCGCGGGCGTGCGCGATCAGATGCACGAAGCGCGGCACGTACGCGTCTCCGAGCGCGTGCGTGCCGGTGGCGTACAGCACGATGATCGACAGAAGCGCGATCCCCAGACCGCTGGAGGCGATCAGGACGTACTTCCAGGAAGCCTCCAGGGCCGCGTCGGTGCGGTCGATCGCGACCAGCAGCGCCGAGATGATCGTCGTCAGCTCGACCGCCACCCACAGCGTCCCGAAATCGGCCGCGAGCGGCACCAGCAACATGCTCCAGCCGAACAGGTTCATCAGCGCGAAGTACCGCCGGGCGAACCGCCCGAAGCTCTCACCCCCTTGATCGACCTGCAGATAGCCGATCGAATACACGGCCGCGATCGCGTAGAGCAGCCCCGTCGCGAGGAGGAACACCGCCCCGAGGGAGTCCAACCGCAGCCAGCCATGCGCGGTCACGAGCGTCCGTCCGTGCGCCACCGTGTCCGCCGACCAGATCGCCAACCCCAGCGACACCGGTCCCGCCACCGCCGTCGCGTTGCGCGCGAGTCGCCAGTCCGGCGCGAGGCTGAACGCCACGGCCACGAGCGGGACCACGCCGAGTGCGACCAGAGCCCAGCTCATCCGGTCAACCGGTCCAGCTCATCCGGTCAACCGGTCCAGCACGTCGGTCCGGACCGCGGTCTGCGTGGTCGCGAGATACTGGACCAGCACCACGAACACCAGCACTCCGATCAGGACGTCGAACAGCAGCAGCAACGCGAGGATGATCGGCAGACCGGGAGCGATCACCAGGGTCCCGACCGACACTGCGTTCTCGAGGACCAGGAACCCGAGCAGCTGCGACGGCGCGTACGGACGGACGACCATCAACAGGAACGCGACGAGCATGCCGCCGACTGCGATCGGCAGCGCCGACAGCGGCAGCTCGGACACGCCCCCGAGCCTGATCGGGCGCATCACGACGAACGCGAGTGCGGTCAGGGCGATCGCGATCAGGATCGAACTCGGCACGCCGATTGTCGAGGGCACCCGCGGATCGGCTTCGAGCCGGCGTAGGACGAATCGGATCCCGAGCGGGAACAGGAGCGCCTTGAGCGCGATCGTTGCTCCGCCGAGCCCGTACAGCGATCCGTTCCCGTGGCCGGTGGCCGCGGTCGCGATCGCGAGGCCCGCGACCATGACCGACCCCAGCGCGTAGAGCCGCAACTGCTCCCACACATCCTGGGAACGCAGCATCATCAGCTCCAGCAGGAGCACGACGACCGCCGTGACGGTCGCCGCCGCTCCGAACACCGACAGCCGCACGTTCCCGAAGCGCGGCTCGAACAGGAAGATCACGACCGCCAGTACGGCCAGCATGAAGCTCGCCACCGTGAATTCCGGGATCTTGTACAGGCGCAGCTTGGCGAAGCTCGACTCGATCACGATCACCGCCACCCCGATGCCGAGCGCCTTGGCCGCCAGCAGCACGATCGCCAGGGCCACGGCACCCAGGCGACCGCTGCCGGCGAGGCCCCACGGGACGAGCAGCACGTTGGCGAAGATCGTGTAGAGCACGAGCTGTTTGACGGACGAGCCCCACCGCAGCAGCGCCAGCCCCGGTCCCGAGTGCTCGAAGACCCGCCCCTCCTCGATCTGACCGAACTCGAGCGTCCCCCCGTGACTCCCGATCGGGATCCGGCCGGACTCGTTCAGCACGAGCATGAAGAACGCCGCCACGATCAGCAGGTGGCTGGGACGGACCACCTCCACCGTCGATGAGCGCAGGGTCGCGCCCAGGACATACGGGAGATCCGTGTGCGTCGTCAGCGCGACGACGAACACCACGAAGATCACCGTCGGCTCGTTCAGCGCCCCGAAGCTCCGCAGACGGCTCGACCCGAGCTGCGCGTACGGGGACCCGCTGTCGATCGCCGCGAGCGAGATCACGAACCCCGCCATCCCGAGGATCAGCCCGCCCGCGAGGATGTCGCCCATGTACCCGAGCGGAAGGCCGAAACTCGTCAGCACCGGGATCAGCAGCGGCACCGTCGCGTACCCGGCGAAGCTCACGTACGGAGCCGCGCGGAACACCGGCCCCGCCGGCGCCGGCAGCACCGTCTCCTTCACGAACAGCTTTGCGATGTCGTGATAGGGCTGCAGCAGCCGCGGGCCACGCCGCTGTTGCACGATCGCCTCACCCCGCGCGATCACGCCGGTGATCAGCGGCGCGAGCGCGAGCACCACGACCACCTGCAGCACCTGCACCAGCCAGTCGGGCAACACCGGCACGACGACCCACGGCTCCTTTCGCGGCGATCCATGTCAACGGCGAAAGAAGCCATCAGCCCGCGTCGGGCGGTTCGGGAGACCTGCCGTCCCCCGCCAGGACCTCATCTGGCGCGGCCCGAACGATAACCGATCCGTGACCGCCCGGGACCGCCGCCCCGTCACCCGGCCCCGTGCCCCAATGCTCACCCGACTCCGTAGAAATCCGCAACCGTCCAGGGGGTCTTACCCCGGCATCGCTGCAGTCGGGACCGGACGTCGCGGGGGAAAACCGAGGCAACACTGTGGGATCGGCCGACAGAGCCGAACCCGCAATGGAGGTGCCATGCGCACGTTTCTGAGCAAGATCACGAGCCTCACACCGATCGCCGCGGGTGCGGCGGCGGCGATGGTTGTGCTCGGCGTCGTCGCGATCGTCGGTGGGAGCTACGCCCACTCGGTGGTTCGTGACCAGCTGGGGCCGCAGAAGATCTTCTTCCCCAAGCCGGCGGAGTACGCAAGCCTCAAGCCCTACGCCGGGCAGCAGGTCGTCAGTGGTACGCAGGCGAAGCTCTACGCGAATGACCAGCTGGGTCCTGATCTCAACAAGGTCGCGGGCGGACAGACCTACGCCCAGGTCAGTACGGCGTGGATCGCGGGAGGCATGAAGAGCGCGACGCTCGCCGGAGAGCGCACGACGCTCTTCACGGGAGAGACGCTGAAGGGCCTGCTGCTCAACGCCTGGGGCTGGGCCCAGATCGGCAGCATCGCGATCCTCGCGGGGATCCTGCTGATCATCTTCGGAGTGATCCTGTTCGCGTTGCCGGTGCTCAACTGGCTGCTGAACATCCGGCCGGAGTCCGGAGCAGCCCGATCGACCGCGACAACGTAGCCCCTGGGCAGCGACCGCGGGGCGAGATTCGGGATGCCCTGACAGCTCGAGCGATCAGAGACGCTGCCGCTTGGCGGCCTTCCCGTGATACATGGCGTCGTCCGCATCGGCCAACAGCTGCTCGATCGTCCGCCTCGCCATGACGGGATGGATGCTCCAGCCGACCGACACGCCAATCTCGCCCGCGCGGTCCGGCCGCACGCGCCGCAGGCGGTGGCGGATCCGCTGCTCGACCGCACCGAGCTCGGGCTCGTCGAGGTTGAGCACGAGTGCCGCGAACTCGTCACCGCCGATCCGCGCCACGGTGTCGGCACTGCGCAGCTCCTCGCGGAGCGCCTCCGCGACCGCGCGGATCGCCGCATCGCCGGTATCGTGTCCGTACCGATCGTTGATCAGCTTCAGGTCGTCGATGTCGACGAACAGGATCGCCACCCGGGTGCCCTGCTGCGATGCGATCTCGAGCACCTGCCGGGCGATCGTGATGAATCCGCGTCGATTGTGCAGGCCGGTCAGTTCATCTGTCACCGTCAGCGTCTGTAACCGCCGGCTCAGCTCGACGAGCTCGTGTTCCATCCGGATCCGCTCAGAGACGTCGTTGATGATCGTGCACGTGCGCTCCTGCCCGAGGGCGTCGGTGAAGACCCGGGCGCTCATCTCGACCTCGATCGTGACCCCGTCTCCGCGGACCATCCGCGCGATCCCGCGCACCCGGCCGGTTCGCTTCCGCTCCGCCAGCAAGCCGTCCCAACGGCCGTCGTCGTGATCCATCAGCCCTTGCCGCCCGAGCCTGCGGATCTCGCGCTCGGTGCGACCGAGGATCTCGCACGCCGCGGGATTCGCCGCGAAGATCCGCCCGTCGGGCGAGGTGAACAGCGCGCCTTCGGGGCTGAAGTCATACATCGCTCGGTAGTCCTCGGGTCCGAGCTGCGTGTCCGCCGGCTGTGGCTGGACGCGGGCTCGATCAGTCTCGGTCACCGGACGACCCCACCGGATGCCGCCGCCGCGCGGCACGCGCGCACCCCCGGCGATCGCCCTCCCTCCTGAAACTGCACCATCCGGCCCGCCACGTGATCAGCGATTCTCCCCGGCCTTGACGGGTTCTCCCAGGCCTCAATCGTATCCAGCCGGCCTCCCAGCGCCCACTGCAGGCCCGGCCGCCGCTGCTCGCCCGTCCGTGATGGCCCCGGGGGGCGTCAGCCCCCCGGGGTTCACGCTCGCCGATCAGGTCAGTCGAGCGCGACCGCCGCGCGTCCTGCGTACCGCGCCTGAGACCCGAGCTGCTCCTCGATCCGCAGCAGCTGGTTGTACTTCGCGACTCGCTCGGAGCGCGCCGGCGCGCCGGTCTTGATCTGGCCCACACCGGTCGCGACGACCAGATCGGCGATGAACGTGTCCTCGGTCTCGCCGGAGCGATGCGAAATCACCGCTCGGTAGCCGGCTGCATGCGCAATGCTGATCGTGTCGAGCGTCTCGGTCAGCGTCCCGATCTGATTGAGCTTGATCAGGATCGAGTTCGCGATCCCCTTCTCGATCCCCTCGCGCAGGATCGCCGGGTTCGTGACGAAGATGTCATCGCCGACCAGCTGTAGCCGCCCTCCGAGCCTGTCCGTGAGCAGCTTCCAGCCATCCCAGTCCTGTTCGGCCATCCCATCCTCGAGCGAGAGCACCGGGTAGCGGTCCGGAATCCCGGCCCAGTAGTCCACCATCTCCGCCGAGGTCAACGACCGCCCCTCGCCCGCCAGCTCGTAACGACCATCCTTGTAGAACTCGCTCGCCGCCGGGTCCAGACAGATCGCGAGATCCTCACCCGGCCGGTATCCGGCGGCGGAGATCGCGGCGACCAGCAGCTCGAGCGGAGCCTCGTTGGATTCCAGCGCCGGCGCGAACCCGCCCTCGTCGCCGATCGCCGTCGACAGGCCCTTGGCCTTGAGCGTGCGTTTGAGCTCCTGATAGACCTCGGCCCCCATCCGAACCGCGTCGGCGAACGAGGCCGCCCCGACCGGGGCGATCATGAACTCCTGGAAATCCACCGGGTTGTCCGCGTGGACGCCGCCGTTCATGACGTTCATCGTCGGAACGGGCAGCACGCCGGCCTCCTCGCCGCCGAGATGGCGCCACAGGGGGATCCCGGCGTCGGCAGCCGCGGCGCGCGCGCTCGCCATCGACACCCCGAGGATCGCGTTTGCCCCGAGCCGCCGCTTGCCGTCCGTCCCGTCCAGCGCGATCAGCGACTCATCGAGGCCTCGCTGGTCGCCCGCATCGCGACCCTTGACCGCCTCGGCGATCTCGCCGTTCACGTGCCCGACAGCGCGCGTCACGCCCTTGCCGCCGAACGCCTTCTCGCCGTCCCGCAGCTCGAGGGCCTCCCGCGTCCCGGTTGACGCCCCCGACGGGACGGCAGCACGACCCGTCGCACCGGAGGCCAGCTGCACGTCGACCTCGACGGTCGGATTGCCCCGACTGTCAAGAATCTGCCTCGCGTGGACCTGTTCAATCGCGCTCATCGCCATTTCCTCTTCATCAGAACGTTTCCTGGAATGCCGGTCATCCGACCGCGCCACCTTGACCCTACCTCCCACGCCACCCCGTGGGATCGGGAATCTCCGACCAACCGCCTACGCATGAACCCGAACCGCTTCCTCCCGGGTGGGAACCGTGGAGGGGCCGAGTAGACTCCGCTGTCAAAACGGAGACGATGTCCGTTCACTCTACCGGGCACTTGTTCAAGTGATCACGTGACAACCGACCGGACCGCTCCACCGCCCGTCAGGCGGGCAGACGCGGAGCGCAACCGCGAGAAGATCCTCGCGGCCGCGCGCGCCGCCTTCGCCGATCCCGGGGCCGAGGTGTCGATGGCCGAGGTCTCGCGTCGTGCCGGCGTTGGAATGGCGACTCTGTACCGCAATTTCTCGAGCCGACGCGAGCTGCTCGAGGCTCTGTACCTGGACGAGGTCGATGCCGTCTGCGAGGCCGCCGAGAGCGTCGAGGGCGGCACCGCCGGAGCGATCTTCGCAGCCTGGCTGCGTCGGTTCTTCATCTACTTCACGCGCAAGCGCCCCGTCGCCGCCGAGCTGCTCGAACACACGGACACGGACAACCCGGTGTTCGGGGCGGGCCGCCTGCGCGTGCTCGCGGCGGGCCAACCGCTCCTTCTGGCCGCACAGGGATCCAGTGAGGTCCGCGTCGACCTCAGCCTCGACCAGATCCTCGACATGGTCGTCGCGATCGCCAGGATCCCGGGCGATCCCGGCTACCTCGAGCCGATCCTGTGCGCGGCGCTGGCCGGCCTCCGAGCGGACCGCGACGCCTGACCCGGGTCGGCCGCGGCAGTGGAGGTCGCTCAGCCGAGCGTGAGCACCCGGTCACAGATCGAAGTCACCTCGGAGTCGCTCGAGGCCAGCAACACGATCGCCCCGCGCTCGGCTTCGGCTGCGATCCGTTCGATCACGACCTGGCGCCAGTGCGGGTCGAGTGCCGACGTCGGCTCGTCGGCGAGGATCAGCTCGGGCTCGCAGACGAGCGCCCGGGCGACGGCGACCCGCTGCCGCTGCCCGCCGGACAGGTTCCCCACGAGCTGTGCGCCATGGTCGCCGAGGCCGAGCGACGCCAGCGCGGTCCGGGACAGTTCGGAGACCTCCGATCGAGGCGTTCCTCGTGCCTGCAATGGCAGCGACACCGTCTCGTCAGCGCTCAGCATCGGGATCAGACAGAGGTTCTGCAGGATCAGCCCGACGGATGCCTCGCGCCATGGCACCGCTGGGCGCCCGTTCATCAGGACGCGACCTCTGGTCGCAGGGAGCAGCCCGCCGAGGGTGTACAGCAGGGCGGTCTTGCCCGAGCCGGACTCGCCCGCCAGCCCCACGACCTCGCCCGAGCGTGCGTGGAAGTCGAGGTCGCCGACGAGCACCGTCTCGCCGAGGGCGACGGTGATCCCTTCGGCCGTCAGCTCGGCGACGCTCACTGCGCTCCCGGTCCGGCGTCGTGCGGAGTGCCGTCGTCGGCGGGCTCGTGACGGAGCTCGACCACCGCGCCGTCGAGCGCGACCTCGAGCAGGGTGCCAGGCGGATAGACGGCGACGATCTCAGCGGGAAGCTGAATCGTGCCGTCGCGTCCGACGATCGCAAAGCGGCGGCCGGCGCGGCCCTCCGATCCGATCACCCCGTGCGAGATCGTCAGCGAGCGCGGCAGTGCCTGTGCGACCGCGCCGTCGTGGGTGACCACGATCACGGTCGCACCGCTTAACTCGTGGGCCTCGCGCAGGCTGTCGATCACGGCGTCGCGGCCGGCGCCGTCGAGCTGCGCAGTGGGCTCGTCTGCCAGCAGGACCCGCGGCGAAGTCGCCAGGGCGCTCGCGATCGCGACGCGCTTCTGTTCACCGGCAGAGAGCTGGTGCACCGGACGTCGAGCCACCTGGCCGAGACCGAGCCGCTCGACGAGCTCCGCCGGCGACCAGCGCAGTGGCCAGCGCCGGCGGCGCGAGCCGCGCTGCGCGAAGCCGACGTTGTCGAGCGCGCTGGCATAGGGGATCAGGTTGTCGAGCGGGTCTTGCAGCAGGAGCGCGAGTTCGGTCGCGCGCAGCGCGCCGAGGCCGCGCTCGTCCAGGCGGGCGATGTCCTTACCCGCGACGATCACACGGCCGGCCGTCGGCGTCAGCAGGCCACTGAGCAGCGACAGCAAGGTCGTCTTCCCGGAGCCGGACGGCCCGACGATCCCGAGCATCTCTCCCGGGCGAACCTCCAGATCGACGTTGCGGAGCGCGACGATCGGCTCGGTCTCCCCCGCGTACACATGCACCAGGCCGGCGCAGATCACCTCTGCGCCCGCACGCGTGTCCGGCGCCTCAACCGAGCGTGTCATTCGGGGCCGTTCGGAGCAGGATCGGGGACATCCGACGGATCAGGACGGAGCCGACCGCCGCGGCCGCCAACAGCACCGTGAACATCACGGCCAACGCCACAGTGGTGACGACCGCGACCGGCAATCCATACTGGAGTGGAACGACGCTCGGGCCCGCGAGCTCGGGCAACGAGGGGATCGCCATCAGCGCTCCGACAACTCCCGCCAGCACCCCGAACAGCGCCGTCAGGGCCTGGATGGCTGACTCGAGGACGAGCGTGCGCGCCAGCACGCGACGCTGGATCCCGCCGACCTCGAGCGCGGTGAGCTCGATCGCCCGTTGACGAACGGTCGCACCGAGAGCGCCCAGCGTGCTTGCGACGGCAACGACCAGTGCGACGAGCGTCGCGAGCACGAGGAAGTCGTCAGCGAGCGCGGGGCCGCTGTGCGCAATCCGCGCGAACACGGTCGATGACCGCTCGACCGCATCGACCTGGAGACCGGCGGCGCGCAGGCGAGCGAGCGCATCTGCAGGCGCCGCGGCCCCGAGCCAGACCTGATCGGTCGCGTCCGGGCCGGTCGGCGCGGTCTGCGAGCGCCGCAGCAGATCGAGGTCGACCATCGCCGCGTTGCTCCCCGCCTCTGGCAGTGCCGACGCCGTCACCCGGGGGACGATCGAGATCGTGTTGCCGTCGAGGCCCTCGCCGGGAACCACGCTTCCCGGCAGGCCGCCGCCATTGAACGACTCGACGGTCGAGGTGACCGCGCCCGGCAACACGGCGGGGTGATCGGCGACCGACGCCATCGGCGGGATCACCGCCGCCACCGCACCCTCATAGACGTCGATCGCGGACGCGGGCACCGAGAGGCCGAGCGCGCCCGCCCGAGGAGCGTCGACGAGCACCCCGGAGGCGGTCGATCGCCATCCGCCCGCGAACAGGTCAGCATCGACCGGCTCGGTTCCCCCGGACGGGTGGCGGATCGAGATTCCCGTGAGGGTGACGCGGATCGTGCCCGCGGCCGGCCCGGGCCGACTCGGCGCCGGCACCAGACCGACGCCCGCGAGCCGGCATCCGCTCGGACAGGCGGCCGCGAGTGAGGCATCGTAGGAGGCCGGGCCCGGGCGCAGCGGACCCAGGCTCACGAGGCTGGTCCCGATGCCGGAGTTGAAGACCCAGAGGCCGAGGTCGACGTCGTGCAGGGACCCTGCGGACTGCGAGTCGGCGACGACCGTGGCCGCGAGGCGAACCTGCTCCGGTGGCAGGACGACCTCGGGCGCCGTCGGCGGATCGAGCGCCCGGCTGGTCGCCGTGATCGCCTCGTTCGCGATGCCGTGCGGCCAGACCGCGACGGCCGGCAGCCGCTGCGCATCGACGGCGAGCAGATCGGAGCTCGGGGTGACGACGGCGACGGCGGCCATCGCGAAGCGGCCGTGCGGATCGACGCGCTCGACTGCCTGCTCGAGCCCGACCCCTCGCGGGGACACGGTCGCGACGATCGCGCTTCCCACCGTGAACCGCGCCGTGACCATGCGGTTCGCTCTCGCGACCGACCATGCCGAGGCCGCGAAGCACGCCAGGCACAGGGCGATGATCAGGACCTGCGCCTCACGCAGCGTGGCGGGGCGGCGGACGATCTGCCGCACGGCGAGGAATGCCTCGATGTGCCGGGAGTGGACCGTGGCCGACACTCCGAGCCGGCATGCGAACAGCACCACCTGCACGGCCACGACCGCGGTGCCGAGGGCGATCAGGCCGGGAGCGGCCGACGCGAGCGAATCGCTCCTCTGAGCCAGAGCACCACTGGTCGCGAGCGCGATGAGCGCGACCACCGAGAGAACGAGGAGCGCCACATCCGCAACCATTCGCCCGCGGCCCGCGCCCGCCCCTCCGGCGCCTCGTGCACGTAGGTCGGTGCTGCGGACCAATCGCAGCGTCGCGAACGCGAGCGTGCCCGCGATCACCGCCGCGGTCACCCCGAGGGCCGCGAACGCCCAGCCGTCGAGGGAGATCGTGGCCGCCGGATCAAGGAATCTGCTCCGGGTCAACTCGACGGCCCCCCACGCGCCGCCCGCGCCCAGGACAGCGCCGAGCAGGCATAGGATCGCGGGTTCGGCGGCCGCCACGACGAGGATGCTCGTCGCCGGAAAGCCCCTCAGCCGCGCGACCCGGAGCTCGGCACGGCGGGCGTCGGCGCTGCGCAGCAACATGCTGCCGAGCGCCCAGATCGCGAGCAGCACCAGCTGGACGGCGGCGACGATCACGATCGTCCCCATCACCTGCCGCTGGTGCGCGGCATCGGACAGCAGCGCCGGGAGTCCGGTGCTGACGGCGATCCCGCCGGCCCCGAGACGGACCGTGGCATTCGCGAGGCCGTGCTCCAGCGCCGCCTCGCTGTCGACGCCGACGACGCCGGTGCGGAGCGGGAGCTGGTCGAGCAGCTCGGGCGACGCGAGCGCCGGCACGTCGCGCGCGGTCGCCGCCGAGGCGACCAGCGGGTCGAGATCGGGAATCTTCGAGGGCCCGGTCGTCTGCCCGTAGGAGAAGTAGCCCGGGCCGTTTCCCCACCAGTAGGGAAGCTCCAGGTTGGGAACCGCGTAGATGCCGGTCACCCGGAGACGCTCCGGCCGGCGCGCCCCGGCGACGTTCACGGGCAGCGCCGCACCGAGCGAGATTCCAAGCTCGTCGGCACTGCGGGCACTGATGACGACGTCCCCGGCGCCAAGGACGCAGCTGCCCTCACGGAAACGCAGCACGCGGCAGATCCCCGTCCTCCAGAACAGCTCCGAATGCAGCGGCGAGGATCCCGGCCCGAGCAGGCCGACGCCGGTCAGAGCTGTCGCGATTGAGCCACCGTAG
>CAVPLN010000025.1:0-14048 GCA_963705995.1 uncultured Solirubrobacterales bacterium | reverse complement strand
CTGTCGCCGCTTCGTCGGTTGGTATTGCTCACGGACTCGGGCCCGACGGTCGCGTCCGCCGCGCGCTGATCGAGGGCCGGCGGGCGCCGGTCAGACCGCCGGCCGCGGGCGCCGGCCGGCGAGCCCGTTCGGCGAGCGGAGCAGCAGCCAGCCGCGCTCCTCGCGACGCAGGGCGCCGTCGGCCGTGAGGCTGCCGAGTGCGAGCGTCACCGTCGGCCGCCGGGCGCCGACGAGGCCGCCAAGCGCGGCGTGCGTCAGCCCGATCGGCAACAGCGTGCCCGCCGGGGTCACCTGGCCCCAGGACTCGGCGAGCAGCCACATGACCGCGAGCAGCCGGTCATCGACGCGCGGCAGCTGACAGATCATCAGCTGGGTGGTCAGCCGCTCGCACTGCTCGCCGAGCCGCGCATGCAGGCCGGCGGCGATCGGGGCCAGCGGCGCACGGCGAACAGCATCTCGCGCTCGAGCAGCGCGAGCCGGGTCGGCGTCGTCGCCCGGTACTGAGACTCGACGACGAGGACCGAGCGAGGGGCGTGAGTCAGCGGCAGGAGATCGCCCGGCCCGATCATCCTCAGGCCGGCGTGGCTGCCGAGGCGCAGTGACTGCAGCAGCGTCCCGTCGAGCACGAGCGCGCCGAACGCGGCGTGCTGCTCGAGCAGCGAGCGGACGTCGACCGGTCCGGCCGGAAGCGAGACAACGGGCAGCTGGGTGGTGCGGGCCTGCTCGGCATCGTCAGGTCCGAGGAACCGGATCAGATCTGGTTCGGAGTCGAACAGCCTGATCGTTTGCGGGTAACCCATGAGACGGGTATTCCCGTTCACAAGCAACGCCAACCATCGGCGCTGTCGATCGACTCTGAGCGCGGATCAGAGGCCGGCGGGGTGGAGCATCTGGTTGAAAGTCGAGAGGTAGGCGGCCGTCGGAGTCGCGATCCGCTCGACGCCTCCGCCGCCGCCCCAGGATCCGGACTCGCCGCCCGACTCGTAGAACTGGCCGCCGAGATCGATGATCACGTGATCGTCCTCGGCGCCGCCGCCGTCCGTACGGTCGTAGATCGTCACGTACTGGCCGGGTCCGGACTCGATTCCGGCGGCGCTCGGCAGCGACTGCGTGTCCTGTGGCGAGCTCAGGTAGCCGCCCGCATGGAGCACCGCGGAGACGAAGCCAGAGCAGTCATAGCCCGAGGTGGGCGCCCAGCCGGAGTGCCCGCCTCCCCAGACGTACGGCTTGCCGACGAGCGCGTTGGCCTGGTCGATCATCGCGTCGACGGCGGTCGGCAGCCCGGTGCCGATCCCCGTGGTCGCGGCGGCGGGGGCGGTCTGCGCTGCTGTGAGGGCGGTCTGGCCGAGCGAATCGAGCAGTCCGGAGGAGAGTGGATCGGTGCCACCGACCATGTCGGTCTGCATGTCCGCCAACGTGTCCGACGGGCTGGCGAGCGCATCGTTCGTGAGCCCGTCGCTCGTGAGCCCGTCGCTCGTGAGCGCGTCGCTCGCCGAGGCCGCCTGCGCGCTTGCGAGTGCGGCCGCGAAGTTCGCGTTCGTCGATGTCGCCGATGACGCCGATGACGCCGGCTGCGCGCTCGACGTCCCCGCCCCCGCCGCCGAACCCGAGGCGATCGCCGCACCGCCGGTCACCGCGCCGGTCGACGAAGAGGCGGCCGTTCCGAACAACTGCTGCTGCAGCTGCAGGATCTGTTCGATCCGTCCAATAGCAGCGTCGAGGCCCATCATCAGAGTGATCGGCGGCGGCCGCCAGGCCTTGAGGGCCCGCGTCGCGGCTCGGCTTCGGCTCAAGGCGCGATGGCCGCGGCATGCATGTGAGATCGTGTAGGCGAGCATTACGGGTAGCCACACCAGCGTGGACAAGACAGGAGACAAGATGAGCAACCCGCTGCAGAACCTGAGGGAACACGGACAGAGTCCGTGGATCGACTTCATCACGCGCGAGTTCGTACGTGACGGTGAGCTCGCCGGGCTGATCAGCGACGGCATCGTCGGGCTCACCTCGAACCCGACGATCTTCCAAGTGGCGATCTCCCAGGGCGACGCGTATGACCAGCAGATCGGCGAGCTGAGCTCGACCTCCGATCCACGTGAGGTGTTCTTGGCGCTTGCGCGCGAGGACGTGCGCGGGGCCTGCGACGAGTTCCGGCCGGTGTTCGATCGGGGCGACGAGACCCGCGACGGGTGGGTCTCGCTCGAGGTCGACCCGGACCTCGCGGACGATTCCGCGGCGACCGCGTCGGAAGCCAAGCGGCTGCACGCACTCGTCGAGCGTCCGAACCTGTTCGTGAAGATCCCCGGGACCCGCGCCGGCCTGCCGGCGATCGAGGACACGATTGCTGCGGGGATCCCGGTCAACGTCACCCTGCTGTTCTCGCTCGCGCGCCATCGCGAAGCCGCGGAGGCCTACATCCGGGGCCTGCAGCGACTGCACGAGGCCGGTGGCGACCTATCCACGGTCGCGTCCGTAGCGTCGTTCTTCGTGTCCCGCGTCGACAGCGAGGCCGACCATCGCCTCGATCAGCTCGGCGGTCACGACGAGCTCAAGGGGACGCTGGCGATCGCGAACGCGAAACTCGCCTACCAGACCTATAAGACCGTCTTCTCCGGGTCCGAGTGGGAAGCACTGAAGGCCGCCGGCGCCTCCGCTCAGCGATGCCTCTGGGCATCCACCTCGACCAAGAATCCCGCCTACCGCGACGTCATCTACGTGGAGGAGCTGATCGGCCCCGACACCGTCAACACGATGCCGCCGGCAACGGTCAAGGCGTTCCTCGACCATGGCCGCGTCGAGAACACGCTCGAGCGCGACGTCGATGCCGCCCACCACACGTTCGAGGCGTTCGCGAAGGCCGGGATCGACTACGACGACATCGTCGAGACCCTGGAGCGGGAAGGCGTGCAGAAGTTCACGGCATCGTTCCGTGAGCTGATCGACGGCGTCGCCGGCAAGCGCGAGCAGCTCGCGGCGACGCTCGGCTGACGTCTGGATCGGGTCAGCTACCGGCGGGAGCGGTGGCGTGCGCCGTCAGCGCACGCCACCGCTCCGCTCTGATCGCGTAGCGCTCGTGGTCGCGCCAGCGACCGTCGATCTTCAGGAACGACGGCGCGAAGCCCTCGTGCGTGAAGCCGCACCGCCGTACGAGCGCGATCGATCTCACGTTCGCAGGCTGGATGTTGGCCTCGAGCCGGTGCAGCGCGAGAGCCCCG
This sequence comes from uncultured Solirubrobacterales bacterium, assembly GCA_963705995.1. Lineage (GTDB taxonomy): Bacteria > Actinomycetota > Thermoleophilia > Solirubrobacterales > Solirubrobacteraceae > Palsa-465. Next base: position 10,836 of record CAVPLN010000025.1, on the reverse strand, counting down.
AAGGCGTGCTCGAGCACGAGCTCCAGACCCTCGGTCATGTAGCCCCGCCCTGCATGCTCGGAGACCGCGCCGTAGCCGACGAATGCGCTCTGGAACGAACCGCGGATGATCTCGCTGATGTTGAAGTAGCCGACGAGCGCGGTGTCGCTGAGCCGGCGCACGAACAGCGACTCGTACCGCTCGTCGGCCACGCGGGCGAGCAGGCGCGCGAACGCGTGATCCGTTGTGGGCGGATAGTTCCACGGACGGTGGAATGCCTCGCTGGCTCGCATCGCGACGAGGAACTCCTCGCGATCCGCAGCGGTCGGTGAGTGGAGCTCGACACGGCGGGCGGGCGGCATCGAGTGCAACTCTAAGCGCGTGCGAGGAGCGTGTGCCGATTCGCCGCCGGGCGCTGCGGAGCGCCCGGATCTCAAGATCGACGTGCTCGTGCCGAACGTTTCGAGCACAGCCGGAGATGCCCATCCGGCGAGAACCAACCTCGATCCTGTCGGAGGTACATGCCCGTGCCTGCGCTGCTCAAACGCATCCCCTCTTTCCCAGCCGCCAAGACCCAGCCGGAGCCGAGCTCCCCCCTGGTCGCCGCCGTGATCGCCAGCGTCGGCGGAGGCGCCGAAGGTCTCCGCGGTGAGCTCTCGCACCGCGAGTTCCGTGAGCTCGTCCGCGCCCGCGGCCGCTCCTGCGACGAGGTCCTGCTCGAACTCCGCCGCGCGGCTCTGCAGCGCGGAGTCACGACCCCGTCCGCCTTCGATGCCAAGCGCATCACGGGACGCCGCGCGAGCGCGGTCGCCGCGGTCAGACTCGATCAGCTCGAGAGCGAGAACGCCCGACTGCGCCGGCTCGTGGCGGACCAGCGACTCGACATCGACGCGCTGCGTGGTCGCGCTTGACTCTCTCCCGGGCGGCCCTCAGGCGCGCGGCGCCGGCCCGACAGGCCGGCGGCGACGCGGGCTAGCAGAACGTCCCTTTCGGTTTTTCCACATCGAGGATGGGTGGTATGGCTGGTGATCGGGCACCCACCGCGGTCTAGCCTCCAACTCGTGTCCAAATGGGTTCTTGATTTCTCAGAGGGTTCGCGCGACCAGCGCGAACTGCTCGGGGGGAAGGGTGCCGGCATCGCGGAGATGACCCGGATCCTCGGCCCCGAGCTCGTGCCGGCGGGGTTCACGATCACAACCGAGGCGTGCGTGGAATACATGCTCAGCGGGGGCAGCGTCCCCGACGGCCTCGACGACGAAGTCGATGCGGCGCTCGCGAGGCTCGAGCAGCACGTCGGGAAGCGGTTCGGGGATGCCCGGGATCCGCTGCTCGTATCCGTGCGCTCCGGAGCCCGCGTGTCGATGCCCGGCATGATGGACACCGTCCTCAACCTCGGCTTGAACGACGACTCGGTCGCCGGCCTGGCGGCCGCCGCCGGAGACGAGCGCTTTGCACTGGACTGCTACCGGCGGCTGGTGCAGATGTTCGGCAACGTCGTCTGCGGCGTCCCCGGCGAGCGCTTCGAGGACGAGATCGCGCGCGTCAAGCAGTCGCGAGGGGTCAAGCTCGACAACGAGCTCGACATCGAAGCTCTCCGCGAGCTGATCACAAGCTTCCGCTCGTTCTACGACTTTCCCGCTGAGCCCCGCCAGCAGCTCCTGCAGGCGATCACCGCCGTGTTCGGTTCATGGATGGGCGAGCGTGCGATCTCGTACCGGCGCATCAACCGCTTCCCTGACGATTGGGGGACGGCCGCGAACGTGCAGCAGATGGTGTACGGGAACCTGGGCGAGACCTCGTGCTCCGGTGTCGCGTTCAGTCGTGACGAGGTGACCGGCAGCCCCGAGCCCTCAGGTGACTTCCTCGTCGGCGCTCAGGGTGAGGACGTCGTCTCGGGCGTGCGCACGCCGCGCAACCTCGACGAGCTCGGCGACTGGATGCCACAGGTGGCCACGGATCTGAAGGAGATCCTGAGGCGGCTCGAGCACCACTACAAGGACATGCAGGACACGGAGTTCACCGTCGAGAACGGCCGGCTGTTCATGCTCCAGACCCGTGCGGCCAAGCGCCCGGCTCAAGCCGCGGTCCGCTTTGCGGTCGACGCCGTCGCCGAGAAGCTCCTGACCAAGGCCGAGGCGATCGCGACGATCGACGCGGACACGCTCGACGCGTTGCTCCATCCGGGGTTCGACCCGAACGTGCACTACAACGTGATCGCGCGCGGCGTCGCCGCGTCGCCGGGTGCCGCCAAGGGCGAGATCGTGTTCACGGCTCACGAGGCCGTCGAGCGGGCCGCCGACGGTGGCCAGGTGATCCTCGTGCGCCCCTTCACCGAGGCCGATGACGTCGCCGGCTTCTACGCCGCCGCCGGGATCCTCACCTCGGAGGGTGGCAAGGCGTCCCACGCGGCCCTCGTCGCCCGCGGCATGGGCCGGCCCGCGGTGACCGGAGCCGCCGAGCTGCACATCGATGTGCGTGCCGGTGAGCTGCGCGTCAATGGCCTGATCCTGCACCGCGGCGACATGATCGCGATCGACGGCAGCACCGGCCAGGTGACGACCGACGACGTGCCGCTCGTCGAGGCACGCATGGACGAGCTGTTCGAGACGGTGCTGCGCTGGTGCGACGAGCTGCGCGAGATCGGTGTCCGCGCGAACGCCGACACGCCCGAGGACGCGATCCGCGCGCGCCGGTATGGCGCCGAGGGAATCGGGCTCTGCCGGACCGAGCACATGTTCATGGCCGCAGATCGGATGCCGAAGATGCGGGCGATGATCATGGCGGACGACGAGGAAGGGCGCCGGGCCGCGCTCGACGAGCTCCTCCCGCTCCAGCGTGGGGACTTCGAGGGGCTGTTCGAGGCGATGGTCGACCAGCCGGTCACGATCAGGCTGCTCGACCCGCCGCTGCACGAGTTCCTTCCGGATCGCCACGAGCTGCACGAGCAGATCGTCGCCGCTCGGACCGCGAACAGTCCGTTGCTCGCCGAGCTCGAGCACGCTGAAGAACTCGCGCGGTCGCTCGCCGAGACGAATCCGATGCTCGGAACACGCGGTGTCAGGCTCGGGATGATCCATCCCGAGATCTACGAGATGCAGGTTCGGGCGATCTGTCAGGCTGCGCGCGCGGTCGCCGCGCGCGCCGGTCGCGCGCCGAAGCTCGAGATCATGATTCCGCTGGTCGCCTACGAGCACGAGCTGGAGCTCTCGCGCGAGCGAGTGCTCGCGGTCGCGAGCGAGGAGGGCCTGACGTACGGCACCGACTACCTGATCGGGACGATGATCGAGCTGCCGCGCGCGTGCATCATCGCCGATCGCATCGCCGCGTCCGCGGACTTCTTCTCGTTCGGCACCAACGACCTGACGCAGGCCGGAATCGGCTTCTCCCGCGACGACGTCGAGGGTCGCATCATCCCGCGGTACATCGAGGACAAGATCCTCGATGTATCACCGTTCGAGACGATCGACGAGGACGGGGTCGGCCAGCTCGTGAAGATGGCCGTCGAGCGCGGACGCTCGACCTCGCCCGAGATCGAGCTGGGTGTCTGCGGCGAGCACGGCGGCGACCCGTCGTCGGTTCGCTTCTTCCACTCGATCGGGCTCGACTATGTGAGCTGCTCGCCCTTCCGGGTGCCGATCGCCAGAGTCGCTGCGGCTCAGTCGGCGATCGCAGCCCCGCGGGTGCCGCCCGGCGATTCCGTCAGCGCGAACCCCTCATATCCGTTGGTGGCGACCTCGTAGCAGCGGTCGCGGTAGGGCCCGACGCCGCCCAGGTAGGCGAGGAACACCCTCGGCTTGCCGGGGATGTTGGCACCGAGATACCAGGAGTTCGCGTGCGGGAACAGCGTCGCGCCCGCCAGTTCGCCGATGTGGGCGACCCATTCGTCCTCGGCGTCGGGGAGCGGTTCGATCTGCGTCACGCCGGAGCTGCGCATGTGCTCGATGCAGGCGCCGATCCATTCGACGTGCTGCTCGATCGAGAGGACGACGTTGCTGACGACCGAGGGGCTGCCCGGGCCGGTGATCATGAACAGGTTCGGAAAGCCGGCGCTGGCGACGCCCAGGTAGGCGCGCGGGCCGTTTGCCCATTTGTCGCGCAATGAGATGCCGTGCCGGCCACGGATGTCGATCGCATCGAGTGCGCCTGTGACCGCGTCGAAGCCGGTCGCAAACACGATCGCGTCGAGCTCGAACGTCTGCGCCGTCGTCGTCAGGCCGGCCGCACCGGCTTTCGTGAATGGTGTCGTCAGCAGGTCGACAAGCGTGACGTCGGGGCGGTTGAACGTCTCGTAGTAGCCGGTGCCCTGGCACAGGCGCTTGCTGCCGATCGGATAGCCGGTCGGCGTCAGCGCCCTCGCCACGGCGGGGTCGCGGACCGTCTCGGCGAGCTTGCGCCGGAAGAAGTCGGCGAGCGTGGCGTTGGCGGCTTCGTCGACGATCAGATCGTTGTAGGAGCCCATGATCGCCGGACCTCCGATCTGCCACCGCCGCTCGTATTCGCGCTCGCGCTGATCCGGTGAGGCGGCGAGCGCCGAGCCCTCCCCGAGCTCGAGCGTGAACCCGAAGAACCCCTGACGGAGGATCGCTCGATGCTCGGCATAGCCCGCCTTGCGCTCACTGACCGCGGAGGCCTCGAGCGGCTGGTTGCGGGCGGGCACGACAAAGTGCGGCGTGCGCTGAAAGACGTAGAGATGTTCAGCCTGCGCGGCGATCAGCGGGATCACCTGGACCCCCGATGAGCCGGTCCCGATCACCCCGACGCGCTGGCCGGCGAAGTCGACCTCGGCGGCGGGCCACGTGCACGTGTGCAGCACGCGCCCGGCGAAGCGCTCGATCCCCGGGATGGCGGGCGTGTTCGGACGCGACAGGCATCCGACGGCGGTCACGAGGAATTCGGCCGAGACCACCTCGCCGGTGTCGGTCACGACCGTCCAGCGGGACTCCCCATCGTCGAAGTGGGCGGAGGTGACGCGCGCGCCGCACGTGACCTCCCGGCGCAGATCGAACCGATCGGCGACATGGTTGAGGTAGCGCTCGACCTGCTCCTGCGGTGGGTAGCGCTCCGTCCACTCCCACTCCTGTTCGAGCTCGGGCGAGAACGAGTACGAGTAGTCGAGACTCTCGACGTCGCAGCGGCACCCGGGGTAGCGGTTCCAGTACCAGGTTCCGCCGACGCCGTCGCCGGCCTCGTAGCAGCGGACCGTCAGCCCCAGCAGATGGGCCTGATGGATCATGTACAAGCCCGCGAACCCCGCACCGACGACGATCACGTCGAAGCGCTCGTGCTCGCTCATCTCCACTCCTTCTCGCTCGACGGGCCGGATCCGGCGACGGTGCCGGTCGCCTTGGCGATCAGGCTAATGCCCTGACGCGCAAATTGGTGGCAGCCGCGTGGCAGCCGCGGCTGGCGGCACACTGCCCGGATGCCCTCGTTCGATCGGCGCGAACTCGCTGCGATCTTCCTCGGCGGCGCCGCCGGTGCGCTGCTCCGGACGGCGATCTCGCGATGGCTCGCGTCAGGGCCTGCGGATTGGCCCTGGGCCGTGTTCGCGATCAATCTCACGGGGGCCTTCGCCCTCGGTCACGTCGTCACGCGGTTGCAGGAGAGGCTGCCGCTGTCGACGTATCGCCGGCCTCTGATCGGGACGGGCTTCTGCGGCGCCTACACGACCTTCTCGACGATGCAGCTCGAGCTTCTCGACATGCTCAGAGCCCACCACGACGCGCTCGCCCTCGGCTACGCCTCGGCCAGCATCGCCGGTGGCCTGGCGGCGATCCTTGCCGCGACTGCGTTGAGCCGCAGGATCAGGATGATCCGATGAGCATGCTCGACTGGATCGGTGTCGTGCTGCTCGGCGGAGCGGGCGCGGTCGCTCGCTTCGCCCTCGACGGCGCTCTCTCGGGGCGCCTCAGCGGCGGGTTTCCCTACGGGACGTTCGTCATCAACCTGACGGGCGCATTCGTGCTCGGCCTGCTCAACGGGCTCGCGGTGACGAGCACGGTCGAAACGCTGATCGGAACCGCCACCGTCGGCTCGTACACGACCTTCTCCACATGGATGCTCGAAACGCATCGCCTCGCCGAGGGCGCCGAGTTCGCGCCGGCCGCGCTCAACATCGGCGCCAGCGTGTTCGCGGGCCTCGCCGCGGTCGTACTCGGACGCCTCGTCGGAGCTCAGCTGTGACCGAACGAGGTATGGTCGAGCAGTCGTGCTGTTGCCATCGCTGGTCGACGCCGAGACGCTGAGCGCTGCGCTCGGGGACCCGCGGCTGCGCCTGTTCGATGCCACGGTTCAGTTGATCAGGCCGCCGGGCGGCGGGCCCTACACGGTCCAGAGCGGCCGGCCCGGATACCAGCTGGCCCATCTCCCCGGCGCCGGCTTCGCCGATCTCGCCGGCGAGCTCTCAGCTCCGGACTCGCCGTTCCCGTTCGCGCTGCCGACGGCCGCGCGGTTCGCCGACGCCGCCGGCCGTCTCGGGATCGGTGCGGGAACGCACGTCGTCGCCTATGCCCAGGAAACCCCGATGTGGGCGACCCGGCTGTGGTGGCTGCTCCGCTACTTCGGGTTCGATGCCGTCAGCGTGCTCGACGGCGGTCTGACCGCCTGGCGGGCCGCCGGGCTCGAGGTCACCGCCGAGGACTCGCCCCACTACCCGCCCGCACGTTTCAAGGCCGCACCACGGCCGGCTCGGGTCGCGAGCAGGCACGACGTGGAGGCGCTGGTGGCCGCCGGCGGCGCGGCCGGCACCTGTCTTGTCAACGCGCTGCCTGCTCCAGCCTTCCGCGGCGAGGGTCCGGCCTCCTACAGCCGGCCCGGACGCATTCCGGGCAGTGTCAATGCCCCGTATGGCGATCTGATCGATCCCGGCTCGGGACGCTTTCGCGACCTCGAGGAGATCCGGCGCGCCCTCGCGTCCGCCGGCGTGCTCGACGCGGGCGCCGTCGTCGCCTACTGCGGCGGCGGCATCTCGGCGACGGTCGACCTGTTCGCGATGTTCCTGCTCGGCGACGACGATGCCCGCCTCTACGACGGGTCTCTGACCGAGTGGACGAGCGACCCGTCGCTACCGGTCGAGGTCGGCTAAGGCAGCGGGCAGAAATTAGGCGCAGGGTTTGGGGTGTCGGTGTAGAACAAGTGGTGCGTGTGTGATGCTGAGGCTCAGATCGCGGAGCGGTTTCGGTTGTTGGGGCCGGCGCTGAACGAGCGTCAGCGGCGAGCGTTCGCGGCGTCCGAGGCGCGGACGTTCGGGTGGGGCGGGATCGCTGCGGCGGCGCGGGCGTGCGGCTTGGCGGAGAACACGGTCCGCAGAGGACTGCGTGAGCTGGACGAGGAGCCGTTGGAGCCGGGGCGGGTGAGGAAGGCTGGGGCGGGCCGTCCGGCGGTTGAGGACTCGGACCCCGAGCTGTTGGGCGCGCTGCGCGCGTTGGTGGAGAGCGACACGCGCGGGGATCCGGAGCGGGTGTTGTTGTGGACGTCGAAGAGCTCGCGGAAGCTCGCGGCGGAGTTGACCGAGCAGGGGCATCCGGTCGGGTTTCGGACCGTTCCGAAGTTGTTGCGCAAGCTGGGGTTCAGTTTGCAGTCCGCGCGCAAGACGCTGGAGGGCAAACAGCACCCTGATCGGGACGCTCAGTTCCGGCACATCAACACGATCGTCGCTGGCGCGATCGCGGTTGGGCAGCCCGCGATCAGTATCGATACCAAGAAGAAGGAGCTGGTCGGCGCGTTCAAGAACGCTGGCCGGGAGTGGCACCCCGAGGGCAAGCCGCCGCGGGTCAACACGCATGACTTCCCGAGCATGGCCGACGGGAAGGCGATCCCCTACGGCGTGTACGACATCGCCGATGACTCGGCGATGGTCTCAGTCGGGATCGACCGCGACACCGCCCAGTTCTCCGTCGCGGCAATTCGCGCTTGGTGGGAACAGTTCGGCCGAGAGCGCTACCCCGAAGCCCGAGAGCTTGTGATCACCGCTGACTGCGGCGGCTCCAACGGCAACCGCACCCGCCTCTGGAAGACCGAGCTGCAGAAACTCGCCAACCAGACCGGCCTGCGGATCGTCGTCTGCCACTTCCCGCCCGGGACGAGCAAGTGGAACAAAATCGAGCACCGCCTGTTCAGCTTCATCTCCAAGAACTGGCGCGGACAACCCCTCGTCTCCTACGAGGTGATCATCAACCTGATCGCAGCGACGAGCACCGCCACCGGGCTCGAGGTCTACGCCCGCCTCGACCAGCACGACTACCCCACAATCGATGTCACCGACGCCGAACTCGCCGCCGTCAAGATCACCCGCCACTCCTTCCATCCTGAATGGAACTACTCCATCAACCCATCACATAATTGATGGACGGTCCCTAAGTGGATGGTTTCGCAATTACGCGGCGTTTGGCGGCGTCTGGACGCGCCTGGCGGGCGGCGGCGAACCCGCCGGACCACCAGTACGACTTGGTTCGCCGCCCCCCGCCATCCACGCCCAGCCACTCGCCAACCGTCCACGTACTTTCGAAACCGACCACTAGGGGAGCGGCGTGACCGGCCTCCAAGCCCACGCATGCCTGCACAACGAGCCCTACCCGAACAAGTTCGAGATTACCGACCAGCAACTCGCCGCGGCCAACCTCCACCGCCACACGTTCCACGGCGAGTCGAACTACACCATCACACCCTCACCCAATTGAGCGACGCTCCCTCGGGTGCAGGTTTCCCGGGGTGTGGGTGCAGAACCAGGGGCCGCCGTGAGGGTGCTCAGGCAGCCCAGATCGTGGCGGCGGCGCCGGGCGTGCGGGTTTGGGATCGTTCGGGCAACCTCAAGTTCCACACCCCCCACGCTTTCGAGGGGGGTGTGGACCGCAGGGGTCTTTGAGACCCTTTACTTCGTGACCCCCCCGTCGCGGCCGGGGGGGTCCGGAAGTTAAGGTTAGGGTCGTCGCGACATCGCCGTCAAAGGGGAGTGGCCTCGGTGGGGTGGTCCCCAGGGGGTCCGGGTGAAGCGTCAATCAGGCCGCGATCGCTGAGCGTGATCGGTCGAGGCGCCGCACCTGACCGAGCATCGGCGGTTCCACGCCCGGCACCCCGAAGTGGAACCAGTCAAGTCGGATGTAGTGGTGTAACGCTCACGCTCGTCGACGAGGTGGGCTCAGACCGGGGGGACGGGATCACCGACCAGCAGCTCTCCGCGGCAACCTCCACCGCCACAGCAAGCGGGAGCCGCTACGAGCGGTGTGGCTCGTCAGGTCAGCCCGAGTCGGGCTGCCGCGTCGCGGAGCTCTTCGCGCGCGTTCGGGTGGGCGATCCGCTCGATGATCAACCGGGCCTGGGCGCGCTGGCTGCGGCCAAAGATCTCCGCCACGCCCTGCTCGGTGACGAGCGCCGAATGCTGGAAGGAGGTGACCTGACCGCCGATCACGTCGCGGACCGTCGAGGTGCCGCTCTTCTCGTGCCACGACGGCAGCGCGATCACGGCGTTCCCACCGCGCGAGTGCAGTGCGCCGGCCGTGAAGTCGGGTTGCCCCCCGAAGCCTGAGTAGATCCGGCCGCGCACCCGGGAAGCGTTCGCCTGCGCGTAGAGATCGACCTGGAGGGCGCCGTTGATCGAGACCATCCCCGGCTGGCGGGCGATCATCCCGGGGTCATTCGAGGTCTCGGTTCGAGCCATGCTGACCCGCGGGTTGTTGTCGACCCACTTGTAGAGCTCGGGCGAGCCGAACAGGAAGGAGGTGACGATCGGACGGGCCGGGTCCATCGCGCCGACGTGTTCCAGGTTGAGCACGCCGTCACTGATCATCTCGGACCACACCGCGAGACCGCGGCGCCCGGTGATCGCCGCAAGCGTCGCGTCAGGCACCCCTCCGATCCCGAGCTGGAGCGTCGACCCGTCGTTGACGAGCGCCGCGACGTTCTGTCCGATGTGTTCGGAGATCTCGTTGGTCTGGCGTGGACCGGGGGAGGGCAGTTCCTCGTCGACCTCGATCCCGAGGTCGATCAGGTCGCACTCGATCTCCGAGTCTCCGAGCGTGAACGGCATGTTCGGGTTGATCTGGGCGATCACGAGCCCGCCGCGTGCGCGGGCCTGGTCGATCGCCCGCGGGAGGATGTTGACCTCGATCCCGAGCGACACCTTCCCGGCCTGGATCGTGGAGGTGTGGAGCAGGACGGCGTCCGGCGGCCGGGAGCGCTCGAACAGCTGCGGCACGAGCGACAGCCGCATCGGCACGTAGTCGAGCCGCGCGTTGCTGTCGCGCATCGACGGCCCGACGAACGGGGTCTCATGGATGACGCCATCACGGCCCGGGATCTTCAGCTGGGCGTTGAGCATGAACAGCCGGAAGCGCTCGAGCGCCGAATCGGCGATCTCGAGCAGGTGCTGCGGGGTCGCGAAGTTGCCGCTCGCGACGAGCCGCGGCTCCTCGGCGCCGGAGAAGCGGTCACCGCGTGCTTGGCGCGACACCGACCCGAGCTCCGCGATCGCATCCCTGATCCGGTCCTCCGAGACGATCCGCATGTCAGAGGTCCGTGCCGACGTCCGTGCCCACGATCATCGCCGTCAACCGTAGCGCGTGCGGCGCGAAAACGTATGCTTCCAGAGTGAGACGCTCGCTTCTCCTGCGAGGTGTGCGCTGGCGGTTGGGATCCTCGCTGCTGATGGTGCTGACCTCGGCGACGGCGGCTGGAGCAGCTGTGCTGGGGCCGATCTATCTGCGCACCGCGGGTGACTCCGTGATCCGCACCACCGTCAGCTCGGCCCCGATCAGCGCCCGGGGCGTGACCCTGTCACCGCGACCCGGCGCCGCGATGACGCTGGGTCAGGTCCTGCAGGCCGAGCGAGCGCTGCGGCGGACCGACGCGCTCGGCAGCTCC
>CAVPLN010000024.1:0-23004 GCA_963705995.1 uncultured Solirubrobacterales bacterium | reverse complement strand
CCAGGTGCGCTGGGCCCCGGACGGCAGCCTGCATCCCGGCACCGAGCCGCTGCGCTGGCTCTCGACCGCGTTCAACATCGACTACCAGGCGGCGACGCTTCGCTTCTATTACACAACCCGCAGGGGACTCGCGCTGCGTGGAACGACCCAGCTACCGGCCGTGTCAGGCGTGGAGCAGCGTCGGCGCCTGGTTCAGCCCGTACCCGTGGGGGAACGCGGGCCAGGCCACCTACGTGGCAGCGGTTCGCCAGGTCCTGAACCAGCGTGTCTGGACGTCCGGCTCGTTCGAGAGCTGGACCCCGGGGTCGTTGCCCCCCGGGATCAAATTACGTGACGGCGCCGACCGCGGTTCCGCTGGCTTCGGTCGTGATCCCCGCCCACAACGAGGCGGGCGTGATCGGGCGCTGCCTCGACGCGCTGTTCGCGGGCATCGGCCCCGACGACCTGGATGTTGTGGTCGTCTGCAATGGTTGCCGGGACGAGACCGCCGCCGTCGCGCGCGGCTCCGGCCACCCCGTCCGCGTGCTGGAGCTCCCCCAGCCGTCGAAGGCTGCTGCACTTAGAGCCGGTGACGTGGCCGCGCGAGCGTTCCCGCGGCTGTACGTCGACGCCGATGTGGTGCTACCGGGCCGCTCAGCGTGCGCGGTCGCCGGCCGGCTTGCCGCCGGCGCGGTCGCGGCGCGCCCTCCGATCTTCTACGAGACGAGTCGCGCCTCGACACCGGTGCGCAGCTATTACCGAGCGCGTGCGCGCATGCCGGCTGTAATGCACGCGCTCTGGGGCGCCGGCGTCTACGGGCTCTCCTTCGAGGGCCGTTCACGGTTTGACACATTCGCTGATTTCGGCGCTGACGATCTCTGGATCGATCGTCAGTTCGAGCGCCAGGAGATCGAGATCGTCGACTGCGACCCGGTCGTCGTCGCGGTCCCCCGTCGGACACGCGACCTGCTGCGAGTGCTGCGCCGGACCTACCGAGGGAAGGTCGAGACCGCGCCGTCGTCGGGGGTTGACGAGCGCGCCGTGGCGACGACCACTTCGGCGCTTGCAGACCTCCGGCGGTTGGGGGCGTCAGGCCCGCGCGGCGCCGCCGATGCAGCCGTCTACGTCGCCTTCGCACTCGGAGCGCGGCTTGCGATGGCGATCAGCGCCCGGCGCGGGCGTGCCTTCGCGCCCGGCTGGGAGCGTGACGAGAGCTCGCGGGCGACCGCCTGATCCGCGGCGCGCGACCGCCTGATCCGCGGCGCGCGACCGCCTGATCCGCGGCGGGCGACCGCCTGATCTGCGGTGTGCGACCGCCTGATCCCGCCGCGCGCGTCAGCCGCGCCCGCGGGCGGCCTCCTCGACGGCCCGCAGCAACGTCGCACGCCACTGTTCGAGGCCGTGGCGCTCAACCACGGCGGCGCGCCCCGCCGCGCCCAGCCGCCGGCAGCGCTCGGGGTCCTCCCACAGCTCCACGATCGCGGCCCGGAACGCCTGCGGGTCGAACGGCGGCACCCGCAGGCAGTTGACGCCCGGCTCCAGCAGCCCCGTTTGCCCGGGGCTGTCTGTGCAGATCACGGCCCTGCCCATCGCGAAGGCCTCGGTGATCACCGTGATCCCGTTGTCCATGTCCGACGGCAGCAGGGAAACGACGACGAAGCGGGCGCGGGCGTACAGGTCCCGTAGCTCTGGATGAGACTTGCGACCGAGCGTCACGTTCGGCGGGATCGACCTGTCGCCGACGTTCGCCTGCCAGTCGTCGCTCAGGAAGCGCTTTTCGAATAGGCCCTGACCCGCGGCGATGTGGCAGGGAATGTCGAGTTCCGCGGAGCGCCTCGAGCAGCGTGCCGTAGTCCCGCATCTCCTGTCCAGGACTGCAGATCAGGTCACCGGCGCCATCCATCGGATGCCACCATTCGGTGTCGACGGGTGCGCGGACCTCGACGAACCGTCCAGCGGGGACGCCGAGCTGTTCCTCGGTGTATCGGCGTTGCAGCGGCGGCCAGACGAGGAACCGGTCGATGCCGCGGAAGAGCAGACGGAGCAGGTGCGGGTTGCGCTTCGACGGCCACATCAAGATCGCAACGTGACCGGGCCGGCGGAGGCGAAGACGGAGGACGGCGGCCGCCATCAGGGAATGGCGTTCGCCCCAGGTGACGACCGCATCGAAGCGGCCGGCGAGACGCCAGAGCTCGAACGCCTGGGCGGCGAGCAGGGGCGTCCGCTTCAGCAGCCGCCCCCTGAGCCCGCGGACCGCGGCGAAGTAGCGTTCGTCGACGATCGTCGCGCCGATCGCATCGTCCGCGGAGGTCGAATCCGGGAGGAGCCCTGCCGCGATCTCCTGGCGGAGCACGGCCTCTGGCGGCTTCCCTTGGCGACTGGTGAACACGAGTGTCTTCATCTGGCCATCGTGATCCCGGTCGCAGGATCGCAGCGGAGGGAGGGTGCGCGGCGCGGCGTCACGCGACGCCGCGGGCCGCCACCGCTTCCGTCACGGCGCGAACGAGAGTCGCCCGCCAGCCCTCTTGACCGTGGCCTGCCGCAACCATGTCGCGACCGGCGGCACCGAGCCGGCTGGACTCCTCGGGGTCGTTCCACAGGCGCACGATCATGTCGCGCATCGCGACCGGATCGTGCGGCGGCACCCTCAGGCAGTTGACGCCATGCTCGAGCACGCCGGTCTGCCCCGCTGTCTCGGTGCAGATCACCGTCCTGCCCATCGCGAACGCCTCCAGGATGACCGTGATCCCATTGTCCATATCGGATGGCAGCAGCGGCACCACGACGAAGCGGGAGCGGGCGTAGAGTTCGCGCAGCTCGGCGTGGGATTTGCGACCGACCGTGATGTTTGCAGGGAGCGCTCGGTCGCCGACGTTGGATTGCCACTCCCGCTCGAGGAAGCGCGTGTCGAGCAGGCCGCTTCCGGCAGCGATGTGGCACGGCACGTCGAGCGTGCGCAACGCCTCCACCAGCGTGCCGTAGTCCCGCATTTCCTGGCCGACGCTGCAGATCATGTCGCCCGCTCCTTGCATCGGGCGCCAGAAGGCGACGTCGACCGGCGCCCGTGCTTCCACGAATCGGCCGGGCGGAACGTGGAGCCGCTCCTCGACGAACCGCCGTTGGAGCGGGGGCCAGACGATGAACCGGTCGATCCCCGGCGTCGCAAGCCGGAGCAGCGCCGCCTTCTTGGTCTTCGACGGCCACATCAGAATCGCGACGTGAGCCGGGCGACGCCGGCGCAGGCGCAGCAGCGCCCCGACGACGATCGCGGGACGGTCGCCCCAAGTCAGCACGGCATCGTAGGCGTTCCCCCGGCGCAGCACCTCGATCGCCTGGGCGGCGAGCAGCGGTAGCCGCCGGAGCAGCCGTCCAGTGAGGCCCGGCAGGGCGGCGAAGTACCGGTCGTCGACGAGGGTCGGTCCGAGCGCATCTTCGGCCGAGACGACGTCGGGCATCTGATCGGCCGCGATCCGGCGACGGAGCTCTGGCTCGTCGGGCTTGCCAGGTCCCGCGACGATCATCGTTCGGCCGGCGAAGGCGCTCTGTGGGGTGGGCTCCGCGGGGCTCGTGGTAGACGTCGCGAGGAAGCTCATTTCAGAACAAACGCTGCGGGTCGGGAGGATCTTCCGACTCCACCGCCGCGGGTGCGACCGCGCCGGCGGACATCGTGGATCGGGTCGTCACGCGGGACGTGCCGGGATCGTACGTGTCGCCGGGGAGTCCGGCTCGGGTGGGCTGGCCGCCGGCCCGACCAGCCGGCCGTAGAGCAGCTCGAGCTTGTCCCCCGAGATCTCCCAGGTGTAACGCTCCTCCGCCAGACGCCTTGCCGCCGCTCCCAGCCGCTGTACGAGCGCGGAGTCCTCGAAGCACTCGACGATCCGCTCGGCGAAGGTCTCAGCGTCGTCGGCCACCAGCAGATGTTCGCGATCCTTGACGTCGATCCCCTCGCATCCGACCGTAGTCGACACGATCGCCTTCCCGAGTGCGAGGCCCTCGACGACCTTCAGCCGCGTCCCGCCGCCGATCCGGACAGGCGCGGTCACGACTGCCGCGCGCCTGAGTGGGGCGCACGTCCGGGCACCTCGCCCGTGACCGCGACACCCTTCGCCGGCGAGGCCGCTGACGTCCGTCGTCCCGCGCGGCCCACGATCGAGGCCGGGCGTCAGGACACCGGGCGCGGACGCGCGGCCAGATGTCCTGCACGAGATGGAGCGCAGCGTCGAGGTTCGGCCGGTAGTCGAGCACCCCGTTGAAGACCACGCTGCGCGGCTCGACGGGGAGGCCGACAGCTAGAAGCGCTCGACGTCGACGCCGTTCGGAACGACCGCGGTGGCGATCTCCGGCGCGACCGCCGAACGACTGGCTCCTCGCGCGCGGATTCACGACGAATCCGTGCACCTGCTGCCAGGCGGCTTCCTCGAACCTCCGGAACCGCACGTACTCGAGCCAGTTGAAGCGGCGCGCACAGCGAACGCTCGCCCTCGCACATCCGCCGGAAGACCTCCCACTCGATGTTGTGCTCGTCGAGCACCAGCGCCGGCCCGGCCGGGAAGCGCAACCCGGACAGGAGGCTTCCCTCGAGCTGGATCACATCGAACGCCTCGCCCGCGCAGAGGGTGTCGACCGCGGCCTGCAGCTCCGGTGATTCCACCTCGCGTGATGCGAACGGCTTCCCCGATGCGAGCGAGCGCAGCTGGGCGAAGCGCTTCACCCACTGCGGCGGGGTCCGGCGTTCGACCGTGTGCACGGGCAGTTGCTCGCGCAGCGCCGCGATCCCCTCGGCGTCGTCGGGGAGTGCGTAGGTGAGCAGGGTGACCCGATGGCGTCTCCCGAGCTGTCTGAGTAGCTGGTAGACGCGCATATTGACCCCCGACCGGGGCGGGTAGGGGAACTGGACCGAGACGACGAGCACGTTGAGCCGTTTGGAGTGCACCGCAGGAGCAACGAACAGCGGGCGGCAAGATTTGCGCGGCGACCTGGGAGCCTCCTCGCCCGGCGTTTTGGGCCGGCCGCAGTCACGCCGTCCCACGGGCCTGCTCAGCTCAGAACGCACGAAACGGCGACCACCGTCGATTCACGCCGGGGACTGAAGTCATAGAATGCCATCAAACCTGCGAGCCCATGTTTCGACTCAATGGATAATTCCCGCCGCGCTGCCGCAGCCTCGAGCTGGCGCGCCGTGCAGCGCTTCGGTGGCTCCCTCGGGGCGCCGCAAAGCGAGTGTACGGCAGCATGTACCGCGCACGATGGGGGTATCTCCCGCCGCTCTCATGGTCGGATTGGTCACGCTATGAAGACTTCCTCAAGGTAATAAGCGTCACAGGCTCGCTGAGGTTCCGGGCGACATTGTCGAGATCGGCGTGCTGCTCGGGGGAGGGACCTACAAGCTGTGCCACTACTTGGGCGAGTGGCTCCATCCAAGCGAGTGATCGCCGTGGATATCTTCGATCCGGACTATGACGTCACCGTGTCCGGTGATGGCCGAACCATGGCCCAACTATATGCGGAGGCCCTGCGTGGGCGGGCTCAGCGCGACGTGTTCGATGAAATCACACGTGATTGCACGAACCTCATCGTGCTGGCCGGGGACTCGGCGTCGGTTGAGCTTCCGACACAGGCGATCTCGTTTGCCTACGTCGATGGCAATCATACGGCCCAGTATGTCCGCAGCGACTTTGAACTCGTGTGGGCGCGCCTTTCGCCCGGAGGTGTGGTGGCCTTCGACGACTACGGTCTGGATTTGACAGAGGTGACCAAGACCTTGCATGAATTGGTTGGGCAGCACGCCGCCGATGTGGCGCGGGTGTGGACGTCGGGCGAGAAGACCATCTTCGTCCAGCGCGACAGGTAGCTCTAGCCAGAACACGTGCGCGCCGCACAAGGCGGCCGCGCACGCGCTGCTTCGTGCCGCCTTCGAATGGGGCCGATCAGGGGTGCAGGTCCACTGCGGTCGCGAAGTTGACCTCGCCGGTGCCGCCGGTCGGGGTGCCGCTGACGTCGATCGACGCGGTCTGGCTGCCGGCTGTAGCTGTCTGCGTCCAGTCCATCGCCGCAATCGCCTGGCTGTCATCCCAGTAGCTGACGCTCCGCTGTTCCAGCCCGTCGGGGCGTACGGGTTGTCGCCGCTGTGGCTGTAGGCACTGAATAGGCCCATGACCACATCGCCCGCCGGAACCGAGGACAGCACGGGGCTGGTGAACGTTGTCGACGCGTTCTGGATGGTCGTGTCGGCAGCCTCGGAGAAGGAAGCGACGCCCTTGACCGCGACCGCCACACAGCACATCCCGGACTGGCCCCAAGCGCTGCTGACCGTGACCGTGATCGGGCTGCTGGACGTAGCAGCGGCGGATCCGGTGTATTCGTAGACGGCGGTGGAAGCGTACTCGTTGCCGATGTTGGCCAGTTGGCTGCCGCTGTTCTCGACCCTGGTCCAGCTGCCGTTCTTGTTGTCCGAGACGGTGTTGACCGTCGACGCAGAACCCGTGTAGCCGAGCCCTCCCGCGACCAGGAACAGGTCGTCCCCGGCGGTGACGTGGTTGAGCGTCAGCGTCGACGATGTCGGGTCACAGCTGGAGTTGGATGACGCGACCACCTGGTCGAAGGTGATCCCGTCGGTCGGCTGCGCGAGCCCTTGGACCGGGCCGACCTCGGCGCTGGACGCGCTGGCCGAGCCGTAGCTGTTGGTGTAGGTGACGGTCACGTCCAGGTAGTCACCGACATCGGATGACACGGGCGTGTAGGTCTGGCCTGTCGCGCCTGAGATGTTCGAGCAACCGCCGCTGGACGAGGTGCAGTCCTGCCATTGGTAGCTCGCGGTCCCGCCCTGGGTCCAGGTGCCATTCGCGGCGGTCACCACGTCGCCGTCGGCGATCGTGCCTGTGACTGATGGTGCGGTCGTGTTGGTCGGGGCTGCGGTCGCGGAGATCAGGTTCTTGTAGGCGGTGCCCCAGGGTGAGTCTGGGGTGCCGCTGTAGTTGGCGATCAGGTCGGACCATGTGTCCCATGCCCAGGCGTAGTAGCTGCCCTGCGGGCTCCGTGAGTCCATCCAGTTCAGGAGCGTGACCGCGCCGGTCTGGGTGCCGTTGATCGGGCCGACCTCGCCGAGGTCGACGGGCATGACGGCGGCGATCGGGGCGATCGTGTCGTTGTAGCAGGTGACTGTTCCGCAGGCCTGGTTGCCGTCGGGGTAGATGTCCCAGTCGGCCATCAGCTGCGATCCGGCGGGGTCTGTGCCCGCGATCGGGTCGCTCAGCTTGACGCCGTCAGCGGAGTCCAGGAACCCGCATGCGGCGGGCGCCTGGGTTGGATAGTTGCAGTCAGAGACGTTCGCGTATCCGAGCATCGGGACCTGGATCACGTTGTCGGCGCCGGTTCCGCGGATGATGTTGATCAGCGACTGCATCCCGACGGTCTGGTAGAGCGTCGTGGCGTTCGTGGCGTATTCGTCGCAGTTGTCGTTTGATGTGGTTGGCGTCGGGGCGGTGTTGTAGGGAGAGGCGACGCTGCTGGTGGAGTACTGCACCGATCCGTGCGCCCAGCACTGCCAGTTGTACAGCGACGTGCCGGCGTTGCCGCCGGTGTTCGCGCCCGCGCCGGATGCGCCGGTCGCGGACGGGTGCGGTTCCTCCTGGAGGCGGAAGATCACGTTCGGGTCGTTCTTGAACGTGTTCGCGACCTCTTCCCAGAACAGGGGTGCGTGGTTGGCGTCCGGCAGCGGCGGCTGACCGCCACCGTTCGGGTCGCTTCCGTTCGGGATCTCGGTCCCCGGATCACCCCAGTAGAACCCGATCACGGGGTACACCCCGTCGCTTTCAGCGGCCGTGACGGCGGCCTTGATCGCGTTGATGTAGTTCTGGCCGCTGTCCGAGGACCAATTCGCGATCCCGGATCCGTTGATCCCCAACCAGCAATCCTCGTTCAAGCCGATGAACACCGAATTGATCCCCCACGACGGCATCACCGACAAATCCGAAGCATCCGACGCCGACGCCGCCACCGACGACGCGCCGTTGTCGAAGATGCCGTACCCGTTCGTGCACGAATACTCCGTGCCGGACTGATCGACCCCGTGCAGCACGACCGGCGTGCCGGACGTTCCGGTCCCGGTCGCCAGGGCGTTGCCGGACACGTGCAGGCCATCCACTCCACCCCCACCAGACGACGTCACAGCCGCCGTTGCGGCTGACGTCGCCGACGCCGAACCTGCGGCATTCGTCGCCGTCACGACCACTTCGATCGTGTCCCCGGCATCGCCGGACTGCAGCGTATAGGTGCTCGACGTCGCGCCCGAGATGCTCGAGCAGGTGCCGCCCGAGCAATCCTTCCACACATACGTGTAGCCGGACGGGGATCCCGTCCACGTCCCGGTGCTCGCGGTCAGCGTGTCGCCGACCTGGGCCGTGCCCGTGATCGCCGGCGCGGCCGTGTTGGCCGGAGGTGCCGGGAGCACCGTGCCGGTCGGCGCTGACGTCGCGGGGCTGCCCGAGCCACCCGCGTTCGTCGCGGTGACCGCGACCTCGATCGTATCGCCGACATCGGCGGACTGGAGCGTATAGGCGCCGGACGTGCTGCTGGCGCCGGAGATGGCTGTGCAGGTGCCACCGGAGCAACGCTTCCACGCGTACGCGTAGCTGGACGGGCTGTTACTCCACGTGCCCGTGCCGGCCGTCAGCGTGTCGCCCTGCTGGGCCGTGCCCGAGATCACCGGCACGGCCGAGTTGACCGGAACCGGCGGTTCGATCGTGCCGGTTGCGGGCGAGGTCGCCGCGCTCCCCGCCCCGCCCGAGTTGCTGGCCGTGACGACCGCTTCAAGCGTGTCGCCGACGTCGGCCGACTGCAGCGTGTACGTGCTCGAGGTCGCGCCCGAGATGCTCGAGCAGGTGCCACCGGAGCAACGCTTCCAGGCGTAGGCGTAGCTGGACGGGGATCCCGTCCACGTGCCCGTGCTGACCGTCAGCGTGTCGCCCTGCTGGGTCACGCCCGAGATCACCGGCACGGCCGTGTTCACCGGAACGGAGGCAACCACCGTCGCGGTCACGGCTGACGTCGCCGCCCCGGTACCGCCGGCATTCGTTGCCGTCACGACCACCTCGATCGTGTCGCCGGCATCACTGGACTGCAGCGTGTACGTGCTCGACGTCGCGCCCGAGATGCTCGAGCAACTCCCGCCCGAGCAATCCTTCCACGCATACGCGTAGCTCGACGGGGATCCCGTCCACGTGCCGGCGCTCGCGGTCAGCGCGTCGCCGACCTGGGCGGTGCCCGTGATCGCCGGCAGCGTCGTGTTGGCCGGAGGCGCTGGGAGCACCGTGCCGGTCGCCGCCGACGTCGCGGGACTGCCCGAGCCACCCGCGTTGGTCGCGGTGACCGCGACCTCGATCGTGTCGCCGACATCGCCCGACTGCAGCGTATAGGTGCCGGACGTGCTGCTGGCCCCGGAGATGGCCGTGCAGGTCCCACTCGCGCAGTGCTTCCACGCGTACGCGTAGCTGCTCGGGGTGCCCGTCCACGTGCCCGCGGTGGCCGTCAGCGTGTCGCCCTGCTGGGCCGTGCCCGAGATCACCGGCACAGCCGTGTTCACCGGGACTGCCGGGAGCACGGTGCTCGTGGGCGATGAGCTCGCCGGGGCACCGGCGCCGCCGGCGTTACTCGCCGTGACCGCAACCTCCACGGTGTCACCGACGTCGCCCGACTGAAGGGTGTAGGTGTTGGAGGTCGCACCGGAGATCGCGCTGCAGATCGATCCGCTGCAGTCCTTCCATGCGTAGACGTAGCTGGTCGGGCTGCCTGACCAGGTCCCGCTGCTGGCTGTCAGCATGTCACCCTGCTGCGCGGTGCCGGTGACAACCGGTGCGGTGACGTCGGCCGGCGCGGCGACCGTGATCGCGAGCACGGGCGTGGTCGGTGCCGAGGTGGCCGGCGCCAGCGCCTCACCGCCCGCGTTGCCGGCATCCACCTGCACTTGAACCTCGTCGCCGACATCGCTTGCCTGGAGCGTGTAGGCGCCTGAAGTGCTGCTCGCGCCGGGGATCGGGGAGCAGTTCGCGAGCGTCGTGCAGTCCTCCCAGGTGTACGTGAAGCTCGTCGCATCGTTGAGCCACGTGCCGGTTGTGGCGGTGAGCGTGTCGCCCTGCTGGGCGGTGCCGCTGATCGCGGGGACCGTTACGTCGACCGGGATCGCCGGGAGCACGGTCTGGGTCGCCGGCGAGCTTGCCGGGGTGCCCGTGCCGCCCGCGTTGCTTGCGGTCACGACGACCTCGACGGTGGCGCCGACGTCGCTGGCCTGGAGCGTGTAGGTGCCGGACGTCGTGCTCGCCCCGGCGATCGGGGTGCACGCCCCGCCGACGCAGTCCTGCCACAGGAAGGTGTAGCTCGTCGGATATGTGGGCGGATCGTTGAGCCACTGGCCGGTGTTGGCGGTGAGCGTATCGCCCTGCTGGGCGGTGCCACTGATCGCGGGGATCGTGGCATCGACCGGGATCGCCGGGAGCACGGTCTGGGTCGGCGCCGAGCTTGCCGGGGCGCCGGTGCCGCCGGCGTTGCTCGCGGTCACGACGACGTCGACGGTGGCGCCGACGTCGCTTGTCTGGAGCGTGTAGGTGCCGGAGGTCGTGCTCGCGGAGGCGATCGGGGTGCACGCCCCGCCGACGCAGTCTTCCCACGCAAAGGTGACGTTCGTCGGGTCGTTGGTCCACGTGCCGGTGGCGGCGGTGAGCGTGTCGCCCTGCTGAGCGGTGCCGCTGATTGCCGGCGCCGTGGCGTCGGCCGGGACGGCCGGGAGCACGGTCTGCGTGGGAGCTGAGCTTGCCGGGGTGCCCGCGCCGCCGGCGTTGCTCGCGGCGACGGCCACCTCGATGGTGGCGCCGACGTCGCTGGCCTGAAGGGTGTAGGTGCCGGAGGTCGTGCTCGCTCCGGCGATCGGGGTGCAGGTTCCGCCGGCGCAGTCTTCCCAGAGGTAGGCGTAACTGGTCGGACTACCCGTCCACTCGCCCGCGGCTGCGGTCAGCGTCTCGCCCTGCTGGCTGACGCCGGAGATCGCCGGGGGGCTCGTCACGACGGGCACCGCGACGGTCACGAGCGCTGTCGGTATGGATCCGACCGTCACCGAGGGGTCACTGCCGAGTTCGACTGTGGCGGTGATGAATGACCTGAGCGAGTGACCCACGTCGCTGGACTGCACCGTGTAAGTCGGATGGGTCGCACCGGAGATCGACGTGCAGGCCAGGCCCCAGAAGTTGCACCGCTTCCAGGCATAGGTGTACACGATGCTCTTACCGAGCCACGCGCCGTTGGTCGTGGTGAGCGTCTGCCCGACGACCGCCGTCCCCCGGAGCACCGGAGCCAGCAGTTCGATCGGCTTCTCGGCCGTTGCGGGAGCCTGAGCGAGCAGGCCGGCTTCGTTGCGCGCCTTCCGCTTCCGCTTCGAAGGAGTCGCCGTCCCAGACGAGGAGTGGGTCGGAGCCGTCGAACGAGTGGACGTCGCCGGCTCGTGTGCCGGCCCGCTCGAGGAGCTGGCCGCCTGGCCGGCGCCGGCCATCGCGAACAGCGCGATGAGAGCGATACCAATGATCAATCCTGTACGTTGCCATCCATGGCGCTGCATTGGAGGCGGCTCCTCGGGTCGTTGTTGGGTCGAGGACTTGCGTTGAGCTTGTGTCCAGCGGTCTCATCGGATGCGTGGTCCGACAAAGCAAGGTTTTTGGACACTTAGCTGACGTGTTTTGCTGACGCGCAGCCGGTCAAACGTCTAGTCCGGCGTGGACGTGTGTATGACCGCGGCGCTCTTGAGCGTAGAAATCCGCTGTGAACGCGCTACTTGTCGTGCTTTAGCGCGACGCCGCGACCGTCCAGCTGCAACGGACGGTGACACGCACTCCGGAGTGTGAAGACCCTCGGCCTGAGTCGCTGCGTCCTAGTACTCGAGGCGCGGTTGTGTCGATCGGCACGTGGACGCTGGACGTGCCGGCGTCGGCGAACGGTGTTCCTCAGCAGAGGGCGATCTCGTCTCCGCTGCCCGCCACAAGGCGGAGCGCTCGCGGAAGCGAGAAGTCACGGAATACCCTGGCCTCACGGCCGACGAGGCTGCTGGCCAGGCGGCCTCCAACGTGCACGATGCTGGCGCGCTCGAGCACGATTGAGCGCTCGATCTCCGCCCCCTCGATCCGCGCATGAGCCCCGATCGACGTGTACGGTCCGACGTACGCCTCGTCGACGACCGCTCCGGCTCCGATCACCGTGGGGCCGATCACGACGCTGTTCGTGATCACGGCCGTGTCGTCGATCAGCACGCGCCCCTCAATTCGATTCGTCGGTCTGTTCGGTGCGGATGAGTGAACCGCCAGCCGATCAAGCGCGACTCGGTTGAGGTCCAGCAGCGCGCGGCGGTCGCCGCCGTAGCGGCGCCAGGTGTCGAGCGGACGGACCATCACTCTGGTGCCGCCGGCCGCCAGTCGGCGTCCCGCGGTTGCCAGGTCGCTGGCCCCGTACCGCGCCATCGCCTCGCAGGCTTCGAGCAGGGTCCCGGGCGCGAACAGGGCGACATTCGTCGACCGCGAGCGGTGGGCCGCGCCCGCCTCCTCGTACCACGCGCCGCCGAGCCGATCTTCCGAAGGCGGCGACGTCTCGAACAGGATCAGCTCGGAGCTCCCCTCCTCCAGAGCCTCGAGCAGCGGTAGGACCGGGCCGTCGTGCAGGCCGTCGGCCGGCTGGAGCAGGCAGGCGCTCCCGGCGACCAACGGCGCGACCGCACGCAGCGCGCTCGCCAGTCCTGTGCCGCCACGGCAGACGGCGTAATCGAGCTTGTCGATCGGCCAACCCGACTGATGATCCTCGAGGGAGGCGCGAACATCGATCAGCGTGTCGGCCTCGCCGGCCACGATCACCGCATCGACGCCGGCAGCCGCGAGTCCCTCCAGCGCGTGGTGCAGGATCGGGCGGTTGGCGACGTGCTCGAGTGCAGCCACCATCCCGGTCCGGCTGCCTGTCCCAAGCGCCGGCTCGACGATCATCACCGCGGTGCATTGCACGGTCGACCAACGTCGGAAGTGCCCGCATACTCGCGCGGGCGGAGCGGATCAGCCGTCCCGGGAGGCCGGCGCCTGAAGACCGCTCGCCGGCCGACCGACCGATCGCGCCGCGAGTTGTAGGCCTCGGCGACCGTTGTATGGGTGTGCAGCTCGCAGCCGTACTCACCGTCGAGTCCGCTCAGTGCGACGGCGACCGCCGTCACGGCGCGCCACGGCTGACCGCGCTTGAGCATGTCGCGAACCGGCCGATCGTCCACCACGTGCTCGACGGGCTGCGCGAGGCCGGCGTCGACCGGGTGATCGTTGCCGGGCAGGCAGACGCACTGATCGACGTTCGCGCCAGTGTCCGCGAGCACGAGCGCCGGTTCGAGGACGTTGGCTACGCCCTTTGCCGTGATGGGATGGATTTTCAGGCGACGGTGGACGTGGTCGCCCCGCTTGTCGGCGACGCATCCTGTCTCTTCCATCCGGCCGACGGCCTCATCGACGGCCCACTGGGGCGCCGCGTATCGCGTCCGGACGATCCGTTCGACGCCGAGTCTGCGGATCTCGTCCTGTTCGTCCCGAACCGGGTCCAGGTTGGCGCGCGGGCCATCGGTCGCGCGCTCGGGACACTCCCCAGGGAGCTGCCGCCTGACGAGCGGCTGGCAGAGGTCGCGCTGTTCGGGCCGGGAGCGCTCGCGCGGGCGCGAGACTCGATGAGCGGCTGGAGCGACCTCGCGAGCGCCGGTGCGCGGATGGCGGCGCGCGGCGCGACGGTACACGTGCAGGAGGTCGGCGGATGGCGCCGGTACCGTGGAGGCGGCCACGACCTGCTCGAGCTCAACCGCTTCGCTCTCGACCGGCTCGTTGGTCGGGTTGGCGGCCCCACGGATGGAGGCAACCGGTTCGAGGGGAGAGTCGAGGTCGATCCGACCGCCCTGGTGCGCGACAGCGTGATCATCGGACCGACGGTGATTGGCGCGGACGCAACGGTCAGTCAGTCCTACATCGGTCCGTACACGTCGGTGGGCCGTGGGGCACGGATCGAAGGGGCGGAGATCGAGCGGTCGATCGTCGCGGCGGGAGCGAGCGTCACCCACGTCGGTGTGCGCCTCGTCTCGAGCCTGGTCGGCCGCGACGCCCGAATCTTCCGGGATTTCGGACTTCCGCGCGCCCTTCGCCTGTGGCTCGGGGACGGCGATGAGGTCGCGCTCTGCTGAGCTGCCGGCTCGAAACGGAGTACCGATGGATCTGTTCCTAGGTCCAGAAACGTCGGGTCCGATCGTTTCGGTCGAGCAGATTGCCGATGCAGTCGAGCGTAAGCCCTTGTTCCGCTGCGAAATTCAGGTAGGCTTTGACGCAACCGCGGCAACGCCAGGGGGTGTTATTGTGCCGGGGGCTGACGGCGACGCCGCCGTTGAGCTGGTCATCGGCGTGGGCCGACAATCGCATAGTGGGGTCGCACAACGCGTACGGACGCGCAAGGTGCTGCTGGCAACCATCGCGGGTGCTTGTGCTGCGCTCGTGCTGGGGGCAGATGGCCCCCATCAGGTCGGCCTCGACGCTCCGACCCTGCGTGCTGCGCTTGTGGGCGTGCTCGCGATCGGCGGGAGCTGTGGGGCCCTGCTCTTCTTTCTCCGCTTCTCGATGACCGAGGAGCTGCGCTCGCTCGTGCTGGCGGCCGCGATGGCGACGTTGACCCTCGCGGTGGTCGTCGCCTACACCGTGCCGGCCACGCTCGGCACGCGCGACGGCGGTTTGCTCGCCGCGGCGGGCGCCTGGGGCGTGCTGTTCGCAGCGGCCGCGTTCGCGGTCGCCTCCGGACTCCCTTCAGGCCGGCTCGCTCCGGCGCGGACCGGTCTGCTGCTCGCTGTATGCGCCAGCCTCGCGGCTCTCCTCGTCGCCTTCATCCTCGGTGCGCTGTTCGGCTTCGGGCCAACGAGGGGCGGCGCCGGCGGGTCGTACGTGATCGACGGTGGATCTGGGGCGGCCACGTTGCTCGCCGTCGGCTCCGCCGCGATCTTCGCGGTCGCGGCCGCGGCGTGCTGGCATCGCGCTCGTCCCGGTTCGGCCGACCGCCCACTGGCATGGGGACTCGGGGCGGTTGGGGCCGCGCAGTATTGCCATGCCACGATCGCGGTTGTCGATCCCGGCCGGGTCGGGGCGCCCGAGGTGCTCAACCTGATCGGCTTCGCCCTGCTTGCCACCGTCGCCTTCCGCTGCGAATCGGAGGCCCGTCGCGCGGCGGTGCGAGTCGCGGTGATCGCCGAACGGCAGCGTGTCGCCCGGGACCTGCATGACGGCATCGCGCAGGATCTCGCCTTCATCGCCGCCCATAGCGCGAGCTTCGATGACGCCGAGATCGGCGAGCATCCACTGGCAACCGCGGCTCGTCGCGCGCTGGCTGTCTCGCGGGGAGTCATCAGCGATCTCTCCGACCTCGATGCGCGACCGCTGTCCGAGGCGCTGGCGGTGATCGCAGCCGAGACGAGCGAGCGCTTCTCGATGTCGGTCCGGATCGAGGTTTGTGGCGACGTCGATCCCCCAGCCCGCGTTCGCAGCGACCTGCTCCGGATCGTCCGTGAGGCGATCGCCAACGCCGCTCGCCACGGCTCGGCGGAGCGAGTGACCGTCAGCATCGATCACTCTGCGACGGGCATCGTGCTCCGCATCCGCGACGATGGTCGCGGAATCCTCGGCGGCGACGGCCGGCGAGTGACGGAGGGTTTCGGGCTGGGCAGCATGCGTGACAGGGCGCTCGCACTGGGCGGCAGGCTGACCGTTTCGCAACATCCGCGAGGCGGGACCGAAGTCGTGGTGATGGTCCCGTGAGCGGCACGATTCGGATTCTCATCGCTGATCGCGCGCCAACACGGCTCGGCATTCGGCTTGCGCTCGAGGGGCGCGTCGAAGTCTGCGCCGAGGCCGAATCGTGCGAACACGCGATCCGGCTGGCCAAGCGCGAACAGCCCGACGTGTGCCTGATTGGTTGGGACCTTCCGGGGAGCGGCAGCGCTGCCGTGCGTGGCGTCACACGAGCCGCTCCGAGGTCCCGTGTGATCGTGTTGGCCGATGATGCTGACGCCGATGCAATGCTCGACTCGATTCGACTTGGCGCAGTCGGATTCATCCCGGCAGGATTGAGCGCCGATCAGCTCGTCAGGGTCGTGATGGCCGCCGCCGCCCGCGAGGCTGTACTTCCGCGTGCGATGATCCATCATCTGATGACGGAGGTCCGATCGTCAGCACATGAGCTCGACGGTCTGACAGGTCGCGAGGCTCAGGTTCTGTCGCTCCTTCGCCGGGGACACTCGACGGGCATGATCGCCAAGCGCCTCGACATCGCGCCGGTGACAGTCAGGCGCCACATCTCGGAGCTCGTTCGGAAGTTCGGCGTGGTCGACCGATCTGAGCTTCTCGCCGATACCATCTAGCTCGCTTCCAGGCGATCAGGAACTGAACGCCACGTCGCGCCAGATGGGTGATTTGCCCTCGAGCCATTGATGGAATCATGGAGGCGTGGCCGGCACTGTGGCACCAACGCATTTCGTCGTGTCCGGCACGGGCAGCCCGGTCTGTGGCTGCCGAGGTTGGACTCGGTGACCGACCAGATTCCCGACCACATTCAGGCGGCGCTCGACGCGAGTTGCGCGGCACTCCTGGCGCTGGAACAGGCACACGACCAACTCGACAGTGCGGATCTGAGCAGTTCGACCTCCCAGCGGGCTGAGGAGCGTGCGATCGAGCAGGTTCGCATTGCGATTCGGGAGCTACGCCGGCAGACCGCTCGGGGCCCGATCAGTCCACTGGCACTCGGCTTCGTCAACGATGAGTCCAATGACGCCGACGAGCCCTCGAGCTTGGCTTGGTAGGTAGCCGCGGCAGCGTTCACTCGATGTCGTTGCGGATCGCGTACACCGCGGCCTGGATGCGGTTCGGCAGCCCCAGCTTCGTCAGGATGCTCGAGACGTGATTCTTCGCGGTGCTCGGGCTGATGCTGAGCGCACTCGCGATCTCTGAGTTTCCGAGTCCACGCGCCAGCAGCCTCAGTACCTCAACTTCGCGCTCCGACAGTTCTGCGATGGCCGGGTCGCGATCCGCGACGAGCGTCTGATTCCGGATCCGACCGAGCACCGAATCGGCGGCCCGGGGCGAGAGCCAGGCGACACCGCTGGCCGCGGCTCGGACTGCGGTCGCGATGTCGCGGACCGGAGTGTCCTTGGCCAGGAATGCGCAGCATCCGGCCCTGAGCGCCGACGCGATGTCGTCATCGGTGTTGGCGACGGTGAGTGCCACCACCTTTGTTTCCGGTCGCAGTTGGAGGATCAGACGCGTCGCGTCCGTGCCGTCCAGGTCCGGCATCCGGATATCCATCAGGACGACGCTCGGTCGGAGTTGAGACGCCAAGCGGACGCCGGCATGGCCGCCTGACGCCTGCCCAACGACCTCGATGTCAGGTTCGGCACCCAGAAAGGACACCAAGCCGGTCCGGAACAAGTCGTGATCTTCCACGACCAGGACTCTGATCGGGGCTGAGTGCGGCTGCATACGTCTCCAGACTCGGGTGGCCGCGGGACCTGGCGGTCCGTGCCAAGAAGCGTGTCCCGCCTGCGGGACTATACGCCGGGTCGGCGGCTCACGCCCCGACCGCCGCGCCTCTCAGCCTCGTCTCGAGAGGCGCCCGGCCTGAGGGAGCCTCGATTTCTCCGCGCTGGGGCGATCGGCCCGCAGCCCGCGGCTCGGTCTCGCATCCGCTTCGACCGGAGCACAATCGGCTGCGCTGCGCTGTGCGCCGGCGCTGACCTGCGCCAGGCGGACCCGCGCAACGAGCGCGTCGGCTTGCTCCCTGATCCAACTCTGGACGCCGAGTGGGCGGAAACGCTCATCCAGGCTGGGCATCACCGCGAGTTCGACATGCGCCAGCAGTCGGAGCCGAGCGTGACGCGAGGGCGCGTACAGCTGTTCGTAGGCGAGGGAGTTCCGGCGCGCGATCAGGGTGACCTCCGTGCCCTGGCTGTTGAGCTTCTCGAGCAGTCGCTCGCCCCGGTTGCGATGACCCTCGGCAAGCCGTTCGTAGTCGTGCAGGAGCCGTTGTGCCGGCCTGAGGATCGTTTGGAGAACTTTCGCCGTGATGATCTTCACGCGGGGGTCGCCGGGCCGGGGTTCCCACCCCGGAAGCCATGAGTCGCGGACGTTGACCGTCAGCCAGGACCAGCGGAGGAACGGGATCGAGATGGCGCACACAGCTACGACGCGGCAATCCCGGGCCGCGGTATGGATCGAACGGTAGGCCCCCGAGCAGAAGCCCGTCAAGATGAATCGTGGCGGCAGTCCGATGTCGCTGAGCGCGTCGAGCAACTCGAGCGCGCGTTTGACGTTCCGCTGATCGTAGTGGGAGGCCAGGCGATCCCAGACATGCTCGTCACCGGGCGCGTCGCCGATTCCGGAAGCGTCCAGGCGGACCGCGGTCACGCCCTGCGCCGCCCATCTCCGAGCACAGTCGACCCACATGCGGTTCGGTCCGATCCGCCGATCGGCACCGCCGCAGAAGAAGATCGCGGTCAGCCCGGAGCTTGGCACGCCGGTCGGCTCGGTCAGGATCCCGCACATCGGACCGTCAGACAGCTGCAGGGTGATCGGCCGCTCCCGGATCGTGACGCCGTCCTCGATCAAGGTCATCGCTTCCGGGCCCCGCGCGCCGCCTGGTGCGGGCGCCGGCAGCAGGGCGGGTGCCGCGACCGGCGCTGGTGCCGCGTTCGGCGCTGGTGCCGCGAGCCAGTCGAGCGAGGCGCGGATCGCGCCCCACGGGGTGGCTGACTTCTGGACGTAGCGCATCATCGCCCCGTACTCGTCACCTGAGGCCAGCGTCAGCCGCACCCGCATCGAGGCGAGATGGTCACGCAGGTCCGCGTCCGGTTTCGCGCCTGTCCGCTCGAACAGCAGCACGGAACGCCCCTCGGGATCCGGCAGTGCCGTGCTCCGGAGGTCGATCGCCGACAGATCGGCCAGCGTCTCCGCGGTGATCACCTGTCCGGCCTCGTCGAGCAGGTCATCGCCAGACGGCTCCGCGGTGGACTCAGCTCCGTCCGGCCCGAGAAAGACCCGTCGATCGATCGTCATCATCGCGGCCGCTCGCAGCTCCCGAATCAGCTGCCGGCCGCGCATTGGAACCGCCCACAGCGCCAGATCGTCGATCTCCGCGCCGTGCGCCGTCGCCAGCCACGCGATCACGCCGCCGAACCCGAGGCCGATCGACGCGACGCGGTCGCAGCCGGCCTCCTCGCGCAGCCACTTCGCGGCGACCGTGACCGCGTCGATCCATGCGGCGAGTCGCTGGGGCGAGCGCGGCGATCCGCCGCTGTCACCGACGCCCGGCAGGTCGAGCCTGACGGCTGCGTGCCCGCCCGTCGCCAGCGAGGCCGCCCACGCCCGTCGGGCGCGATAGGTGCAGAGATCGTCCCACGCCAGCGGCGGACAGAGGATCACGCCACGATTGCTGCGCGGCGCCTGATCCGGTGGCAGATGAGCGATCGCCATCGTCGCGTCGGGGGCGGTGCGGAGGTAGAACGTCCGCATCTGCCCGACCGCGTCGTGCGTCCGGATCTCAGGGCCACTGTGCATGTGGACGACCTGCTCCGCCTGCTCCTCCGTGCTGACCAGAGGTCCGAAGGACCTCTCGGTTGGCGCCGTGTTCACCGCCATAACCGACGAACGACTGTGGGCTCCCGGTTCTTCTGACCAATGGCTCAAGGTCAGGCGGTCGCGCGGCGGGCAATGTAGTGGAGGTTGTCCGCGCTGTGATCGGACCCAGCGTGGCCGCCAGGGTCGACGACCGCGCCGAGCCCGTCGAGGCATTCGACCAGCTCGTACCCGAGCTCGCCAAGCTGGCGCTCCTGCGCGTCGCGCCGGATGTAGTAGTGCAGCAGGCTGTAGTCGTGGGGGAAGTCGTTGAGGATCGCGAAGTCTCCGTGCCGCTCTTCCATCGGCCCGAGCCGCTTACGGTTGCTCGCCGCCCGCCGGCGCCGGAGCAGCGCGTTCACGATCTGAACAGGCGAGCGATCGAGCAGCTTGACCAGCGCTGCCCGGCGCGACTCGACCTCCCACTCGCGCGGGCCCGGGTTCGCCTCGACCCACCCGAGATCGTGGGTCGAGAAGATCAGCAACCCGGTGGGTGCGAGCACCTCGCGGATGCTCGCGAGGACCTTCCGCCGCTCCGCGTCATCGAACACGTCGATCAGGTTGTCGGGCGCCATCACGACATCGAACGGACCCGTCACGGACTCCGTGATCGCGGTCACGTCGCCGACCACCACATGCGCGGACGGCAACGTTCGGTGGCAGTACTCGACCATCTTGGGCGACAGGTCGATGCCGTGCGCGTCCGCGCCGAGCATCAGCAGGTAAAAGAGCATGCGCCCGGCACCGCAGCCGAGGTCGAGGACCCGGCCGGACAGGGCCTCGCGGTAGTTGACCAGGATCTTGACCTCGACCGGCGAGAGCACGCGGTTCGCGTAGATGTCGAGGTGCTTTCCCTGCACCCACTCGGCCGAGTTATGGCGCGCCTGAGCGGAGGTGCTGAGACGTGTCCCCGGTGCCACCGGGCGAGTATATGCGCCTTGCAGCCGGCCCGCGACAGGCGGACGCCCGTCTCGGCGCGGGAGGGACTACAGGCCGCTGATCGCCCGCAGTGCCGGCGGCGCCGGTTGCGCTCGCGCTCCCGGGCTCGGGATCAGGTGCGGATCGTGCTCGACTTCGCGCATCAACCCGTCGACGAGGGCTCCGACGTCACAGCCGAGGAACCCCGCGAGGTCGTGGATCCGCTCCTGGCGGCCGACCGCCTCGGCGAGCGACCCGCGGGCCTGCTCCGCGTCGGCTGCGCGCGCGCGGGCCCGGTGGTCCGGCGTCGTGAAGTGGTGGTCATCGATGTGGTCCTCGAGCTCGGCGACGATCAGCTGCTCGGCGAACACACTGAACGGGGTGCCGCTCGCCGGATCGAACTGCTGGACCGCGCGCACGAGGCCGAGCCGCGCGATCGCGATCAGCTCCTGCTCGGTGCCATAGGTGGGGGCGTACCGGCGCGCGAGCGCGAAAGCAAGCGGCAGGTGCCGCAGCAGGTAACGGTCGCGCAGGCGCTGCTCGCGGCGCCGGCGGACGACGTCGAGCTCGTTGGTGAATGTCTCTGCGTCAGTGCTCGTGATCGTGCCGATCATGTCCCACCTTGCCTTACCTCTCGCGCATCAGTGCGCTTGCTTGCTTGCTGATGGATAAACGCATGAACACGCGGCAGGTTGGAAAGTGGCGCGAATGGGTCTGGCGGGGATCCTGCCTTGCGGGGCAGGATCCCCGATCCCCGGCCGGTGCGGCCGAGCGTGTGGACCGGCGGCCGGGTATCGTGGCGGTGAGTGGGGCCTCTGGCTGGCGTGCGCGTACTCGAGATCGGCGGGATTGGACCCAACCCGTTCGCCGGGATGATGCTCGCCGACATGGGCGCCGACGTCCTCCGCGTCGATCGTACGGCCGGCTCTATCTTCGGGGGTGACGGCGACCCGACTCTCCGCAGCCGCCAGGCGCTCGCGCTCGACCTCAAGCGCCCCGATGGCCGCGACGGCGTACTGGCCCTGGTCGACCGGGCCGATGCGCTGATCGAGGGCTTCCGGCCGGGCGTGATGGAACGCCTCGGTCTCGGCCCCGCCGATCTCCACGCGCGCAACCCGCGTCTCGTCTACGGGCGGATGACCGGGTATGGCCAGGACGGGCCGCTGGCGCTCACCGCCGGACATGACATCAACTACATCTCTCTGACCGGTGCGCTGGGCGCGACGCGGCGCCGTGGGGAGCGCCCGATGTTCGCGCTCAACCTCGTCGGCGACTATGGCGGCGGGGCGATGTTCCTCGCGTTCGGCGTCGTCTGCGCACTGCTCGAGGCTCGCAGCTCAGGGCGCGGGCAGGTCGTCGACGCCGCCATGGTCGACGGGGCGGCGCTGCTGACGACGCTGATGCACGCGATGCACGCGGTCGGCGCCTGGAACGTCGAGGCCGGCACGAACCTGCTCGATTCGGGGGCCCACTTCTACGAGGTCTACGGCACCGCCGACGGAGGCCACGTCGCCGTCGGCGCGCTCGAGCCGCAGTTCTATGCGCGGCTGCTGGAGCTGCTGGAGATCCCGGCCGCTGAGATGCCCCAGCACGACCGGTCGCGCTGGCCCGAGTTCAAGGAGCGGCTGGCGCGCGTGTTCGCCGCCCGGGACGCCGGCCACTGGCGCGATCTGCTCGAGGGCGAGGAGACCTGCGTGACCGTCGTCCGCGGCCTGTTCGACGCACACGAGCATCCGCACATGGCGGCGCGCGGGACCTTCGTCGAAGTCGACGGGATCCGGCAGCCGGGGCCGGCGCCGCGCTTCAGCCGCACGCCCGCGCAGGCGACCGCAGCCCAGCAGGATCCGGCCGCCGCGCTCGCTCGCTGGGGCCTGGACGAGCGCTCAGCGGCCGCGGTCATGGCCGCGGCGCCGGACCGCTCCTGAAGTCACTCAGGCGGCGCGCGAGTCGGGCCCGAGGTCGTCCTTGGTCGGCTTGCGCCTCCCGTTCGCCTTGCCGCGCCGCATCAGCTTGAACAGCGGGTCGTAGCGATGGTCGACCAGCCGTTCCTTCAGCGGGATGATCGCGTTGTCGGTGATGTGGATGCCCTCGGGGCAGACCTCGGTGCAGCACTTCGTGATGTTGCACATCCCGATCCCGGCGTCGTCGCCGACCAGGTCCATGCGATCGAGCGCATCGAGCGGGTGCATCTGCAGGCTCGCGAGGCGGATCATGAACCGCGGACCGTAATATCGGTCATGCATGTGATGGTCGCGGAGCACGTGGCAGACGTCCTGGCACATGAAGCATTCGATGCACTTGCGGAACTCGCCCATCCGGTCCGCGTCCTCCTGGCCGATCAGCCAGTCGACGTCCGGCCGCGGCGTGAACGGCGGGATCTTCTTGTTGACCTCGTAGTTCCACGACACATCGGTGACCAGGT
>CAVPLN010000023.1:0-16946 GCA_963705995.1 uncultured Solirubrobacterales bacterium | reverse complement strand
CCACGCCCTCCGGATGCTGACACCGTCGACGTCCGGCTGGACCACGCCGGTGCTGACCTACAGCGCGCGGGATCGCACCGGCCTGCCGGAGCTGTGGGGGGCGATCGCAGGTCACCGGGCGGTGCTCCAGTCGACCGGCCAGCTGGACGAGCGCCGCGCCGCGCAGCAACGGCGGTGGCTCGACCGGCTGCTCGAGGAGACGATCCTGCGCCAGTTCCGGGCGCGTCCCGGCTTCGCCGAGGCGCTCGCCGCCGCCACCCAGGCGGTCGACGATCACACGATCACCGTGCCCCAGGCGGTCCGGCAGATCGTCAGCCGCGTCGCGGCCGCGACGGACGGCTCACCGGGAGCCCCCGCCGCGGCCGGGACTCCCGGTGACTGCTAGTCGCCTGCTGGGACCTCGTCAGCCGCGATAGGTGTAGTGGTCACTCGTGGAGGTCGCGCTGGTTCCGCCAGCAGTGGTCACCGTGATGTCGACGGCTCCGGTGCCTTCGGACGGCGCTGTGGCTCTGAGCCTGGTGTCAGACACGTAGGTGACCTTGCTGGAAGCGACGGTTCCGAAGTCGACGGTCGCCCCGGAGACGAAGTTCGTCCCGGTGATGAAGACCGTGTTGCCGCCGGACGTCGAGCCACCAGCGGGGAACACACCGCTGACGACCGGGGTGCAGGCGACGCTCGCGACGCAGCGCGCCTGGTCGTCCGCCGGGAGCTGCCCGCAGCCTGCTGCGGCGGTCCTTTCCACGCAGACGTCGAGCCGGTTCGAGCGCAGGTATGTACCGGTCGGGGTGTCATTCTGGCCCGCGGCCTTGAGGCGATGCCAACCCAGGGCCAGGAATCGCAGGTCGGCAACGCCGCTGCCGTTCGTCGTGACGGCCAGCCGCGAGGTCGTGTCGACCGTCTGATAGCCGGTGGACGCGGCAGTCGTCACCGGTGCGACCTCCGCACCGGAGACCGGCGTGTAGCTCTGGCCGGCGTTCCCCGTGTAGCTGTCGACCTGCAGCGCCAGCGTCCGGCCCCTGACCACGTCGACCGTCAACGGCGGCGCCGCGGACATGCTGTCACCGACGGGCTCGAGCTTCAGGAACGGGAGGTCACTGAACGCGTTGTACTGCCACAGGACCTGGTCGCCGGTGCTGACCTCGGTCTGACAGCCGCCGTTCTGGAGGAAGACGTCGTTGTCGAGAGAGCCCCAGTAGTAGTTGGAGGTGGTGTTCTGCGAGTCAGGACCGAAGCGCGAGATGAAGTAGTCGCCGAAGCTGGCGTCCCACTCCCCGTCGAAGGTTTGACCGATGATCTGCATCGCGTCGACCGCGGCCTTCGTCTCCGTGGCCCCCGGAGTCGGATTGACGGCACCGTTCGTTCCGTCGCACTCGCGCGGCTGCGTGTCCGAGCTCGCCTCGATGTAGCCGCCTTCGGTCTCGACCGGGCCTTCGAACAACGTCTGATCGGCCCCCTCGACACGCACCTCGACGGTCGATGGCGCGGTCGTCTCCGACGGCAGCCCGGTTGCCGGCGCAGCGCCCGGCATCGCCGCGTCTGATCTCACCGTGGCCGACGCCGTCGCGCTCGCGTCGCGCAACACTGCTGACGCCCCGGTGCCGGCGGTCGCCGCCGCAGTCACGGCGACCGCTGAAAATGCGAGTGCGCACGCCGGCACGATCACGAGCCTGGTGGTCAGGTACCTCATCGCTGCGCCGCCGAGTCCACTGGGGCGCAGATGCCCGCGCTACGCGAGTCTTCGATCATGGTGCATCCCTTTCCTGATACGGCAATTGACGCGATCGAGCACGAAGTGCCGTGACACAACGGCACCGAGATCAGGTGGGGGAGCTCCATCGTCGCTCTCGCGGAGTTCTGCTCTGGGCCGAGGTCGCATCCCTTCCTCACGCCAGCGCGCAGGGCGCGTGCGCCATCGGGCGACAGCCTCGACCAGCGTTGAACTCAAAGCAAACCCTGAACCCATCCTGCCCCACTCCACGAGGGCGTCTACCGCGGTTCGAGCCGCTGCCGGGTCTCCTGGCTTACGAAGCACCGTCCGCGCCTTCCCAGGCCGGCAATCGGCCCAGTGGCTGCCTTTCAGCGTGCGGAGGGTGATCCTCGCTTACAGTGGCGGGTCCGCGCCGGATTTACGCCGGCTTCCCCGTTCGGCGGCAATTGTGTCGCGAGCCTACCACATCCACCGACGCCAACCCGTGGCACCCGGGAGCGCGTCCGCGGTCTGCCGCGTCATCGCGTGGCGATCGTGAACCTCAGCGCGTGGGGTGACGAGGTGTGAGCTTTCACGGTGGCGGTGACGACGGCGACGTAGCGTCCGGGCGGGAGCGAATCGGAGCGGCTGATCCGGCCGTCGAAGCTGATCCGGTCGGCGCCCGCGCGGCCGTGCATCGACAGCCTCGCGACCGCGACCGCACGCGTGCAATGGGGGCGACCACCGTTCGAGCGGGTCACCGGGGAGCATTCCCCGCCGACCTTGCGTCCGCTCTCGGTCCGAGTGAAGGCGAGCGTGACGGTCGCCTGCTCGTTGAGCGTGAAGCCGAACACCGTGCCGACCGGTAGCGCCCCCGCGCTGGCGATCGATACGAGGTCACGGCCCTCACGCCAGCGGGAGTGCGACTCCGACACACGGGCGAGTGTCGGCTCGAGCGTTGCCTGCGGTTCTGGCGCTGGGGTCGCTGTCGTGGTTGTGGTTGCCGTCGGCGCGGTGACCGTGGCGGTCGTGGTGGTCGATGACGTCGTCGGCGTCGTCGTTGGGGTGGTCGGCGTCGTGGTCGTGGTCGTCGTCGTGCTGGTGAGAGGGTCCGACAGCGTTCCGAAGGACGTCCCGACCGCGCCACTGAGCGCCTGGGCCGAGCTCGCCAGGTCAGACCCCTCGTCGCGACCGTCGGCGATATTGAAGCCGCCGTCGCTGTTCTGCTGGGCGGCGAGGAACGCGAGGCCGGCAGCGATCTGCGGGACGTAGGTGGAGCCGGCGAGCTTCAGAGCCATCACGGCCAGCGCGGTGGAGCTCGTGTTCGTCCCGGAGGCTCCGAGGAAGCCCCCGTCGGACTGCTGCTGGGTGACGAGCCAGGCGTCCCCGTTCTGCGCGGCGGTCGCGGTCGTCTGACCAGGCACGAGCGCGAGGGCCATGACCGCCATCGCGGTTGAGTCGACATCGGAGTCGCCACTGGAGGGGATCAGGCTCGGCCAGGCTCCACTCGGGTGCTGCTGGGACTCGAGGTACGCGACCGGCGCGGCGGCGTTGCCGCTGTCGCCGGCGCGGATCTGCGCGATGATCGCGAGGGTCTGGTCGAACGTGGAACTGCCATTCTCGTACGCCCCGGGCGCGGCGCAGCCTGCGTTGGCACCGACCGAGGCCGCCGTGCACACTGTCGCGTCGAGCGCGGCGATCAGGTCCTCGCCGCCGAAGTTCCGCGGGTCCTCACCGACCGCCTCGGCGAGAAGCGCCTCCTTGGCGACGGCACCGTCCGCCTGATCCTCGGTGCCGATCCCGGTCCAACCGGCCCCGTTCGCCGCGACATAGGCGACCATGTTCTGGAGCGAAGCGTTCGCCGTGCCGGCGGCGGCCAGCGCGAGCGCTCCGTCGATCGTCAGGCCGATGTCCGGGGATCCGGGCCCATCCGGCTCGTAGTGGTCGCCGTCGATCAGGGTCGTCGGACTGGTCAGATAGGCAACTGCAGAGGCGACGTCCGGCGTCGTGCCCGGGGTGGTCGCGATTGGCGTGACGAACGATTCCTGCTCGCTGGCGACCGTCGTCCCGACGATCGACCGTGCCTGCACCTCGTAGTGGTATGTGGTGTCTGGGGAGAGGTCCGCGAGCACGGCGGTGACGGTTTCGGTGGTGCCCGCCGGCACGGTTCCGGCCGAGGTGGAGCTGTTGAGTGAGGCTGTTCCGTAGTCGACGGTCACCGTCTGGGCACGGGTTCCCGCGCTGACCGATGCGGACACGTTCGCTGTCGTCGGCGTCTCCGCGGTGACCGTGATGTCCGAGATCGTGGCCGGCGCCGTCGCGGCCGCGGCGGTCGCGCCAGAAATGGTGAGCGAGCCGGCCAGCGCCGCCCCGGCGAGCAGGGCACAGACCGCACGCCACAGGTCACGCGCACCAAGCGTCGACGCTGCCGGCGATGTCCCGAGACGGCTGGTGCGTCCTCGTCCAGATCGTGGCTGTGTCGCCGTCGTTGCCTCCTCTTCATTCTCCGGAGGCCTGGTCCAGGGCTGGCGGGGCGGTGTGCGAGCCCTCGCGAACCATGCCCCTCCTCCGTGGACTGATCTCGCCGGCACGCTCGTCAGGCGACCGGGCTCATCCCCTGCGCGTGGGGCATGACCGTTGCGGGACAGCGCCGGGCTCTCACCGGACTTCGCTGAGGCGATGTGCCACCCCCGTGTCGAGGGCAACGCCACTATACCCGGCCCGCGGCCGGCGGGCCCTGCTCGAATCGCCCGCAGCGGTCCAGGGCACTTGACAGAGAGGAGCAGCCAGAGCTCTGTTATGTTGCTGGCGTCCCCGCACAGTGCGGGGACGGCGCGCGGCGCAGCGAAGTCCGGTCGAATTCCGGCGCTGTCCCGCAACGGTGAGGCCCCCGCCGGCACGGGGGACGAGTCCGGTCGCCTCGCTTGCGCGTCAGACGGTCGGCCCTCGATGGAAGGGTGGTTCGTACGTGCCGCGCAGGAGCTTCCTGCACGAGCCCTCTGAAGGACACAGGCGATGAGCAGGACACGGCGACCGCGCCGGGCTCTCGCGCTCGGTCGCATGCGCCCGCTCGGCCTGGTCGCCCCGGCGGCCGTGGCGGTCGGTGGAGCGCTGCTGCTGGTGGGTGCGG
The DNA here is from genome assembly GCA_963705995.1 of uncultured Solirubrobacterales bacterium. Taxonomy (GTDB): domain Bacteria; phylum Actinomycetota; class Thermoleophilia; order Solirubrobacterales; family Solirubrobacteraceae; genus Palsa-465. Next base: position 12,129 of record CAVPLN010000023.1, on the reverse strand, counting down.
TCACGGTCGCGCTGGCACCACCAACGCTCGCGCGCGCCGATGCGGCACCGGATTTCGTCGGGTCGATCGGCGCCTGCAGTGCGACGACCGGGTCGGTCGTCGCCGTCGACTTCGGGGCGTGGGGAGGCGCGGTCGCGCTCGGCTGCGATACGTCGGGGCCGGCGCACGGCATCGACCTGCTGCACGACACCGGCTTCACGACCGAGGGCGACGAACACGACGGTCCGGGGCTCATCTGTCGGATCGGCAGCCCACTCGTCGACGCTGGGACGCAGTACCCGACGCCGTCGCAGGACGCGTGCATCACCACGCCCGCGGCAAGCGCGTACTGGTCGTACTGGCTCGCGCCGGCCGGCCAGGACACCTGGACCTACAGCCCGCAGGGTGTGTGCACCGATGTGCCCGAGCCGGGCGAGATCGAGGCGTGGGTGTACGGCGGCACCGGTGTCGCCGGCGCGACGGGCCAGCCGACCGTCACACCCGGTGAAGTGCGCGCGCAGGAGTCCGCCGCCGGTGGCTCGGGTGGCGGCGGCGATGCGGGCGGCGGCTCGAGCTCCGGCTGCGTCAACTCCGGGTCCGGTGGCGGCTCGGGGTCGGGCGGCGGCTCGGGGTCGGGCGGCGGCTCGGGGTCGGGCGGCGGCTCGGGGTCGGGCGGCGGCTCGGGGTCGGGCGGCGGCTCGGGGTCGGGCGGCGGCTCCGGGTCGGGCGGCGGCTCCGGGTCGGGCGGCGGCTCCGGGTCGGGCGGCGGCTCGGGGTCGGGCGGCGGCTCCGGGTCGGGCGGCGGCTCGGGGTCGGGCGGCGGCGGCGCGGGCCCTGGGAGCACCCCGACGCCGTCGTCGCCGCCGGCTGTCCCGCCCTCGGTGGTGACCCGCGGGGTGTCGCACCTCGCGATCTCGAAGGCGACGCTGTCCGGAACGGTGAGCGCCGGTAGCGCCGCCGCCAGCTACTACTTCCAGTACGGCCGTACCACCCGGTACGGAAGGCGCACGCGGGCGGTGTCATTGCGGGCAGGTGAGCGTGCGGCCGCTGTCAGCGTCAGGCTTTCCGGGCTGGCCGCCGACGCCGGCTACCACTACCGCCTGGTCGCCTCGAGCAGGGACGGCGTCGCCCGCGGCCGCGACCGCCGGTTCACGACGCGACGCGCCCCCGCCGTCGCGCCGCGACGCGCCCGGCCCGCCGCCCTGCCGCGCGCCGCTCGCCCCGCCTCGATCCGTGATCGCACGGAGGCGCCCGGGCGGCCCCGGACTGCCGCCGCCGGCCACATGCCGGACCTCGCCGCCGCCGTCCGCTACCTCGTCTCGAGCACGGACGCCAACGACGTTGCGGACGGCACGAGCCTGCGGGCCGACGGCTATTACGAGTCGGCGCCGGGATACGCGGACTTCGGCCTGACGCTCGACGGCGCGTTCGCGCTCGCCGCCACGCGCCGCGACGACGGCGTCCTGCGCACGATCGTCAGCTTCATCCGCGGCGGCGGGCGTGATCGCTCAGGCCGCACGATCAACAGCTGGACGGAAATCGGGACGCGGTACGCGGACGGCGGGGCGATCGGCAAGGAGGCACTGCTGGCGGAGGTGACCGGCTACGACCCGCGGAGCTTCGGCGGTCGCAACCTGATCGCCGCGCTCGCCGGCCTCGTGTGCATGCGCCGAGACCGGGCCGCCGGCTGCGCGTCAAGGGGCGCCTACCGGAACGCGACCTCAACCTTCGATCAGGCGCTCGCGATCATCGCCCAGCTCCGCGCCGGCCAGTCCGGACCGGCGGCGCCCGCGGTCGCCTACCTGGAGTCCCAGCAGCAGCGGGACGGCGCCTGGCCGAGTCTGATCCCTGCCACGGGAGGCTCGGACGTCGACAGCACGGCGATGGCGGCGATGGCGCTGGCGCTGATCACCGACGACGGGACCGCGACGGCTGCCGTTCGCCGTGCCGCGGCGTGGATCGCCGGCCGCCAGGAACCGGCCGGCGGCTTCCCCGGGGCGTCCGGGGACTCGACGAACTCGGCGGCGCTCGCGATCCAGGCGATGCGGCTGCTCGGCCCGCGCTACGCCCTCCGGGTCGAACGGGCGCTCGCCTTCCTCGCCTCCGAGCAGAACCGCGACGGCGGGTTCGAGATTGCGGCCGGTGGCCCGCCGCGCTCCGACATGCGCGCCTCGGCCGAGGTCGTGAGCGGGATCGCCGGAACCCCGTTCGGCCGGCTCCTGGACGACGTCGCATGAACCGTCGCTGGTGTCAGATCGCCGCCGCGTGTGCCGGCGCCGCCGGCGCGGTGACCGTCTCGACCGCCGCGGCGCTCGCCGCGCCGCTGTCGGACTGCACCGCGCATCACGGTACGATCGTCGCCGCCGACTTCGCTCACTGGGGAGGGCCGATCGTGCGGGGGTGTGGGATCGGCCAGCGCTCCGGCTATGACCTGCTGCACGCGGCTGGATTCACGACCGCCGGCGACGAGCACGACGGCCCCGCATTCATCTGCCGGCTGGGCGACGCGGCCTTTCACGACGGCACGGAATACCCGACGCCGAGCGCTGACGCGTGCATCCTGACGCCGCCGGCGTCGGGGTACTGGTCCTACTGGCTGGCCCGCGCGGGCCAGAACAGGTGGACCTACAGCCAGCTCGGCGCGATGACCGACGTGCCAAAGCCGGGAGACGTGGAGCTGTGGACATTCGGCGCGACGAGCAGCGCCGCAACGAGCGGACCGGACGTGCCGGCCGTCAGCCCGGACAACCTGCGGGCGGACGCTTCAGCGCCCGCCGGCAGGGCAACGATGATCGTCGCGGCCACGCCGACGCCCGTGCGAACGTCGTCGGGATCGGCCGCACCGCTGATCGTCGCCATCTGCCTGGCCGGAGCGCTGTGCGGCGGCGCGGCCTGGGCGGCGCGGCGGCGCCGCCGGTACGAGTGAGCGCTCGATGACCGCTCGCCTCCGTGCCCACGCCCTGCCCGATCGCCGGCGGGTGCCGCGCGCGCTCCACCCGGTCGCCTGGTGGATCTGGGCGCTCGGGCTGGTCGTCGCCGTCAATCGCACCACAAACCCGCTGCTGCTGATCCTGACGCTGGCCGTGCTCGCGTTCGTCGTGGCCAACCGCCGCACCGACGCACCGTGGGCGCGAGCGTTCAAGTACTACCTGATCATGGCGGGGGTGATCATCGCGCTGCGAGTGGTGTTCCGGGCACTGTTCGCATCAGGGATCGAACCGGGCGACCACATCCTCTTCCGCCTGCCGCAGATCCCCACCCCGAAGTGGTACGCAGGCGTCCACATCGGCGGGCCGGTCTCGCTGGAGGCGACGCTGTCGGCGACGGTCGACGGACTGCGGTTGGGGACGATGCTCTGCTGCATCGGGGCGGCGAACGCCCTGGCGAACCCGAAACGGGCGTTGCGGGTGCTGCCGGGGGCGCTGTACGAGCTCGGGATGGCGGTCGTGGTGTCGATCAGCCTCGCCCCGCAGTTGATCGAGAGCGTTCAGCGGGTCGCACGGGCGCGGCGGCTCCGCGCCGGTCACGGTAAGGGCTGGCGCGTTCTGCGGAGCATCGCGATCCCGGTGCTGGCTGACGCTCTGGAGCGGTCGCTGCTCCTCGCGGCCGCGATGGACTCACGTGGATACGGCCGCACCGGTCCTGCCACCGCCGCCGCCCGGCGCGTCACCGCAGCGCTGATGCTGCTGGGGATGACGGGACTGTGCGCGGGCTGTTACGGACTGCTTGGCGGCACGAGCCCGAGATTCCTCGGGATTCCGGCGATCCTGGTGGGAGCGGCCCTGTGCTGTGGCGGCCTGGCGGCCGGGAGCCGGCGGGTCAAGCGCACTCAGTACCGCCCCGACCCCTGGCGCGGGGCGGAATGGGCCGTGGCCGGGTGCGGGCTGGTGAGCGCCGTGATGCTGTACCTCGGCATCGGCTACCACGCGAACGCCCTGGACCCGAGCTTCGACCCGCTGCGCTTTCCGCCGCTGCCGCTCGTGCCCGCCGCCGCGATCCTGCTCGCCTCGGTGGCGGCGTTCGCCGCGCCGCCACCGCAACGCCACCGCCGGCGGCCGGGGACCCCGGCCAGGTCGGCCCAGCGACTCTCCGACCAGACCGTCCGGACAGAGGTGCCGGCGTGATCGAATTCGACCGTGTGACGATCACCTATCCGGGGGCTGCCCAGCCCGTCCTGCGCGATCTGTCACTCAGCGTGCCGGAGGGTGAGCTGTGTCTTGTCGTCGGCCGCACCGGTGTCGGCAAGTCGACGCTGCTGCGCGCGATCAACGGGCTGGTGCCGCATTTCACGGGCGGCACGCTCGCCGGAAGGGTGACCGTCGACGGTCGCGATACGGCGACCCACCCCCCTCGGGAGCTGGCGGACGTCGTCGGCGTCGTCAGCCAGGACCCGCTGGCCGGGTTCGTGACCGACACGGTCGAGGAGGAACTCGCGTACGGGATGGAACAGCTTGCGATCCCGTCCGAGGTGATGCGCAAGCGCGTCGAGGAGACGCTTGACCTGCTCGGTCTGGCCGAACTGCGCCACAGTCCGCTCCACGAGATCTCCGGCGGGCAGCAGCAGCGGGTTGCAATCGGCGCCGTGCTCACCACGCATCCGCGCATTCTGGTGCTCGACGAGCCGACCTCAGCGCTGGATCCGACCGCGGCCGAGGAGGTGCTGGCGACGATCACCCGGCTCGTGCACGACCTCGGCCTGACCGTCGTCCTCGCCGAGCACCGGCTCGAGCGCGTCGTTCAGTATGCGGACCGGGTGATCCACCTCCCAGGCGACGGCACCGCGGCCGGTGGAGCGCCGGCAGAGATTTTTGCCGGCGCCACGGTGGCGCCGCCGGTCGTCGAACTCGGCCGCCTCGCCGGCTGGGTGCCACTGCCCCTGTCGGTCCGCGACGCGCGGCGTCACGCGACCGAACTGCGCGAGCGGCTGGCCGCGGCCGAATCGCCGCCGAGACCGGCGCCATGTCTCCGCGGCGCGGTCCTGCTGCGCGGCCGCAACGTGGTCGTGCGCTACGGAGACGTCGCCGCGGTGCGCGGCGTCGATATCACCCTGCGCGCGGGCGAGATCGTGGCATTGATGGGACGCAACGGCTCCGGCAAGTCGTCGCTGCTGTGGGCGCTCCAGGGCTCGGGGCGCAGGCAGGCGGGTACCGTCGAGGTGGACGGCCGCGATCCGAAGACGCTGTCGGCGAGTGGTGCCCGAGCGCTGGTTGGACTCGTACCGCAGACCCCGAGTGACCTCCTCTATCTGAACACGGTTGACGCCGAGCTCAAACAGGCCGATCGCGAGTCCGCGGGGATCGAATCGGTCCCCGCGCGTGAGTTGCTGGACCGGTTGGCGCCGGGGATTCCGGGTGCCGGCGACCCGAGGGATCTCTCCGAGGGACAGCGGCTCAGCCTGGTGCTGGCGATCCAGCTCCGAGCGGCGCCCAGGGTGATGCTGCTCGACGAGCCGACCCGCGGGCTTGATTACGGCGCCAAGCGCGAGCTGATCGCGATCGTCGGCACGCTCGCCGCCGACGGTCACGCGATCGTGATCGCAACCCACGATGTCGAGTTCGTGGCCGCGGGGTGCGACCGGGTCGTGGTGATGGCCGAGGGCGACATCGTCGCCGATGGACCCACCGCCGAGATCCTCGTCGCTTCGCCCGCGTTCGCGCCGCAGGTGGCGAAGATCCTGGCTCCGCTGGCGTATCTCACGGTGGATGAGGTCGCCGGCGCGATCGCCGAGCGGGCGACGGTATGAGCGCGACGGCGGCGGCACTCGTCGCGCGGCGGCCCGTCGCCGTGCGGATGCACGCGCGCTCGATCGTCGCTGCGACGCTCGCGACCCTGATCGGCTTGGTCTGCTTTCTGTGGCCGTTCCTGCTCGCGCCCGGCCGCTTCGGCACGACCTATACGCCGCCGCTGATGTTCGGGCTGGTGCTGGTGCTGGTGCTCGCGGTCGTGTTCGCCGAACTGGCCGACGGCGGCATCGACGCCAAGGCGATCGCGATGCTCGGGGTGCTGTCGGCGATCAACGCCGGCCTGCGACCGCTCGGCGCCGGCACGGCCGGAATCGAGACGGTGTTCTTCCTGCTCGTATTCGCCGGCCGGGTGTTCGGGCCCGGGTTCGGATTCGCGCTCGGCTGCACCTCGCTGTTCGCCTCGGCGATCATCACCGGCGGCGTCGGTCCCTGGATGCCCTACCAGATGTTCGGCTGCGCCTGGGTGGGGCTGTTCGCGGGGCTGCTCCCGCCCTGCCGGGGCAGGCTCGAGATCCTGATGCTGGCTGCCTATGGCGTCGTGGCGGGCTACTTCTTCGGGTTCATGCTCAACCTGCAGTTCTGGCCTTTCTCGGTCGATCCGGGCAGTTCCATCTCCTACCTCCCCGGCGCCTCCTTCACCGTTCAGTGGCACCGTTACCTGGTGTTCGACGCCACAACCTCGCTCGGCTGGGACACCGGTCGCGCCGTCACCGATCTGATCTGCATTCTGCTGCTCGGGCCGGGCATCCTCCCGATGCTCCGCCGGGCGGCGCGGCGCGCGAACTTCGAGGCGCCGGTCACATTCGAGCCGCGGTGACTGCGCGCGTCGTGATCGCCGGCGCCAGTTCGAGCGCTGGGAAGACGACGGTCGCAAGCGGGCTGATCGGCGCGCTGCGTGCGCGTGGCCACGTTGTGCAGGCGTTCAAGGTGGGCCCCGACTTCATTGACCCGAGCTACCACGCTCTGGCTTCGGGGCGACCCGGACGCAACCTCGACGTGTTCCTGAGCGGAGCGGAGCTGATCGCGCCGCTCGCGCGTCATGGCGGTGGCGGCGCGGACCTGGCCGTGATCGAGGGCATGATGGGACTCTTTGACGGCGCCGCGGGCGGCAACGATCTCGCCTCCACCGCGCACGTCGCCAAGCTTCTCGCCGCGCCCGTCGTCCTCGTCGTCGACGGAGCGGCGATGGCGCGCTCGGCCGCGGCGCTCGTGCACGGCTTCCGTACCTTCGACGCTCAGCTCGATGTGGCCGGGGTGATCTTCAACCGCGTCGGCTCCGAGACGCACGAGCAGTTGCTGCGCGAGGCGATCGCGACCATGCCCGGACCGCCGCTGCGGGTACTTGGCGCCGTGCGCTCCGACCCGCGGTTGCGCACTCCCGAGCGGCACCTCGGTCTGGTGCCGGCCGGCGAGCGCCTGGCGCACGCGCGACAGGCATTGGCGGGACTTGCCGAGGCGGTCGCCGGTCAGGTCGACCTCGATGCCGTGGTCAGAGTTGCTCGCGGCGCGCCCGCGAACACCGGCCCCGCCTGGTCCCCAGCGGCCGCCGTCACCGCTCGGACACCGGCGCGGATCGCGATCGCGCGCGGCCCCGCGTTCTCGTTTCACTACGAGGAGAACCTCGAGCTGATGACGGCCGCGGGCGCCGAGCTCGTGCCGTTCGACCCCACCGCGGAGACCGCGCTTCCCGCCGGCAGCGACGGGCTGATCCTTGCGGGCGGCTTCCCCGAGACGTTCGCGCACGAACTCGCCGCGAACGCGCCCCTGCGCTCCGCGATCGGCCGGTTTGCCGCCACCGGCCATCCGATCCTCGCCGAGTGCGGCGGCCTGCTCTACCTCGCGGAGCGGCTCGGAGAGCACACGATGTGCGGCGTGCTTCCGATTCACGGACGGATCACGGATCGGCTCACGCTCGGCTACCGCGACGCGACCGCGCTCAGCCCAACGCCATGGCTGGCCGCCGGCACGCGTATCCGCGGACACGAGTTCCACTACTCGCAGGTGGACGCAAACGATGACGCAGGTCCCGCGCGGGCGTGGCGGCTGGCCGCTGGAGGGCAGGAGCGAGCAGACGGGTTCGTGTCAGGCTCCGTGCAGGCCGGCTACCTGCATGTCCACTGGGCCGCCTATCCGCAGCTGCCGCTCGCGTTCGTGGCAGCCGCGGCTCAGAGACGGGAAGGCCTTCGCGCATGAGCGTCAACGATCCCGGATGAGGACGGAGCGGCCGCGGCGATCGCCGCCCTGCACGGCCGCAGCGTCGAGGAAGTCGTGATCACCAACGGCACTTGCCGGCGCCGAGCGGGCGGCTCGGGAGACGGTCTGGGTCTCTCGATCGCGTTGGGAGCGCGGGGTGTCCGCTATCGGGGTGTTGCACGGAGTTGTTGACGGATCTCGTACACGGTGGCGCATCCGAAGTGTCGTGTCGAGCTTGCGATCGGTGCGAGCATCAGGTCGAGGTTCTTACCGCGGAGGGTGCAGTCGGAGTTGAGCACGAACCGCGCGCCGGTTCCGAGCACTGCGTCTCGGATGTTCTGGGGCGCGATGCCTGGTGTCTGGAAGATTCGATTCACCAGTATCTCGCGTTGCTTGCAGTCTGGTTGTGACCACTGGCAGGCCCCGAGGTAGGTGTTCCGGCCCGTGTCGGCGGGGGTGATCAGTCCGAGGTACGCGCGGGTCAGGACGCCGCCCGGTTGCGGGTCGGCGGCAAGGTAGTCGAGCGCGCGCTGCTCGTCGCGAGTGACGAAGTTGGCGTTTCCCGCGGCCGGTGCGGCGTACTGGGCGGCGCCTTTCAGCTCATCGGCGGTGGTCGGGATCGTTGCGGCCGCGAGGAGGAGCGGTCCGAGCGCTCGGCGTCCGGGGATCCGCTGCCACGGCGCGGACTGCCACCCTTCGACGCTGAGGACGCCCAGCGGGATCGTGATCGCGGCGAACGCGTGCAGCGGCGTGGCGCTGATCCCGGTCTCGGACACGACGAACACGACGAGCGCTGCCGGCGGCCAGACGCGCGTCGCCGCAGCGATGAAGCTTCGCGGGCGACTGCGGTACGCGAACGCGCTGACGGCGAGGAACGGCGCCAGCGCCAGCACGATCGTCGCAAGCGAGTAGCTGTGCTTGCTCTGCGCCTGGGCCGTGCCCCAGAGCGGGTCGGTCCGCGCGAGCAGCTGGTAGTAGAGCAGCGGCAGCGAGGTCGCGATCACCATCACGGCCGGCTGAGTGATCCGTCGGGGTGCCACGACGCGGGGCCCGGCGCCCGCCTGGAGTACGAACTCGGCGCCGATCACGATCAGGATCAGCGCTTCGCCCTGCCAGGGATGCAGCCATGCGGCCAGGGCGCCAAGCGCCGCCGCGGTGAACGACAGCCTGCCGGCCACGTGCGCTCGCCCGTAGCTGACCAGAGCCGCGGCCATCGCCGCGATCGAGATCAGCGCGTACGGATAGCCCCACGCCCAGAAGCCCGGCCACAGGTCCCCGATCGCCGGCAACGAACCGCCGAACAGGCCGATCACGAGCGCTGCGCGCCGCGCGGACTGTCCCGCCAGGCTGTCTCTCGCGTACGCCCGGACGGCGAAGAAGATCGCGATCACCGCGACCGGCTGCCACACCAGGAACGCCAGCCACGCGGCCACGCCGAGCGCCGTCAGCGCACCCGAGATCGCGAGCAGCGGCTGGAGGTAGTCCGCGGCCGTGGGGTGCAGCACGAACAGGTCCGATGCCAGCACGTGCCGCGATGACGACTGGATCCATGCCAGGTACTGCATCTGGTCGGTGACGAACAGCCCGTCGGTGCCGGTCCAGACCCGCCCGTCGATCACGACCTGCCACAGATCGAGCGCCAGAACCCACGCCGCCACGGCCGAGAACGCCAGCAACACCGCCAGCTCGAACCGGTCCAGTCCATGCGCCCGCGCCGCGGGCAGAATCAACCCCGACGGCTCAGCCGCCGGCCGATCGAGCCCGCGTTCGTCGATTCCGGCTCGCACGCCCACGCGAGACCTATGGACCGAGCTCGGAATCGGTCCTGAGCCCGTCGCAACTTGACGCCTCGGCGGCCGGCATGTGGATCGGCCGTACCTGCCAGCCGCCGTCGTACGGCTTGAAGAGGACGATCGGGATTCCCTGATCGATTGACGCGCCAGGCTTATAGCCCACGTTTCCGACGTTGAGGCCGACCGCCCACGCAAGCTCGCTCTGGTAACCGAGCAGAGTCACCGGTTGACCGCACGCCTTGATCCTCGCGGCGCCGCCATCCTTGGCGATCACCGCCTCGAGGCGGGTCAGCTCGGTGGCGGCGTGGTGCGCGGCGTCGATCTCCCCGTGCGCGACCCTCGCACGCGAGCGGGCGCTGGGAACGAGCGCGAGCACGAGGATCAGGACGGGCGCGATCGGCGCCCACCGCAGCGCCCCGGTCCGGCTCGGCTCGTAGGCGAGGACGCGCCCGACAGCGCCGCCCGCAAGCACGACCAGCACGGCCGCCGGCTCGATCAGGTAGCGCGGAACCGCCGACCAGCCGTGGTAGGCGAAGACGATCTCGATCGCCACCCACAGCCCGGCCGCGCCCGCGAGCGCCAACCACACTCGCTCGCGGCGGACGGCCGCCAGCACGAGCGCGAACGCCACCGCCAGCTGCATCGGCAGCTCATACAGGCCGCGGAGGCGGCCGAGCACGCCCAGAACCTTGCTGCCGTGAATCACGTTCGGCGAGTTCAGCGCCAGGTCGCCCGAGATGAACCAGCTGTGCGAGGTCAGCGCCGGCACGACGAACCACGCCAGCGGGATCAGCGCAGCACCGATGCCCACCATGACCCGCATCGACGGCACCGCCCGCCACGCCCACACCGCGTACAGACCGGCGAACGCCCACCCCTCCGGGCGCCCGAAGGACACCAGCACGACCAGCAGGAACGCGACACGGCGCCGACCGGAGAGGTGGCTGTCGATCGCCGCCAGGCAGAGCGTCACGACCATCGGGTCCGAGTTGGCGATCAGGACCAGCTGCGAGTAGCCGTCGATCCCCAGCACGCCGATCCCGGCGAACACCGCCGCGGCGAACGGCGCCCACGGGCGCCGCGGGCAGGGGCCGGTCAACCGGTAGGCGATCCGACCGCCGAACACCGCACCCGCGAGCGCCGCGGCTGTCGAGGTGATCATCCACAGCCATACCTGCGGATTGGCCCCCGCGAGCGCATACGGGAGCGTGAACAGGAACGCGAGCGGTTTCCACGACGGCGCCCCATCAGTGTTCAGATCCCAGTGCAGCACCTGCCTGCCCCACACCAGCCACCCGAACGCGTCGTAGGACGGCCGCATCCGCGTGAGCACGACCCAGGCCGCCGCAACGGCGATCACGCAGACCGCGACCGCCGCCCAAATCGCGGCCCGACCGGACCCGTTCTCCCCCGCGCGCTCGGGTCCAGTCCTGCCGCCGGCGTCGCGGGTCGGGGGCGCTGCGATCAGCTGCTCGGACATCCAACCGGCCAAGGTAGCCAGCCTCCTGTCAGCTCAAGATAAGCTCTTATGGAGAGAGTTTTGTCAAGGGCGTTAACGCCGGATGCCCGCGGCGGTGGCGGGCATCTTGTCGGTCGGGGGGCGGCGGGCTGGCCTGGTGCGCGACGCGCGGTCAGACTCTTATACGCGGTTGCACGGTTGGCTACCGCCGCAGGACCGGTTTTCGTCGTGAGAGCCCGGCTGTCTAAGATCGAGCGTGGCCCGGGTGCGGGCTTGCTCATAGCTTAGATCGCTGATGCTCTCGCGCGTGTGCCAGTGTCCCGCCGCTCCTCGACCGACGTGGCGTGGGAGGGGCCCGGGGTCAGTCGGCGCGGGCGAGCGCCCAGCAGAACCCGGCGAGTTCGCGCGCGACGGCGACCGCGACGATCGTGCGGCGCTTGCCGCGCTGCTCGGCCAGCCGCGCCAGACGCGGTGCAGTCGCTGTTGCGCCTGCCAGCAGATCGCGATGACCTGCGCGGTCTGTCCGTCCTGGCGGCGCTGCAGCGTGACACCGCGGGCTGGTGTCTTGCGGTAATGCCATGCCGCCTCCACCAGCAGCCGGCGGGCGTGCTTGGATGCCGGTCTTGGTGATCTTGCCCTGCCGGCGGGTCTCGCCGGAGCTGTGTCTCTGACGGCACGAGCCCGATGTAGCTCATCAGCTTCCCGGGCCGATCGAACCGGGCGAAGTCGCCGATCTCCGCGGCCAGGCCGACGGCGGAGAGCGTGTCGATCCCGCGCAGGCACCGCAGCCTCGCGACGGTCTGCGCGTACGGCGAGCCGGGCACGAGCTCGGCGATCGTCGCCTCCAGCTGCCGCGGCGGAGCTCGAGCGTGTCGATCCCGCCGAGATAGTCCAGCAGCGTGATCTGCGCGCCGCGCTGCCCGAGGTCGAGGCTGGTCAGCCAGCTGCGGTGTGCGACTGT
>CAVPLN010000022.1:0-25395 GCA_963705995.1 uncultured Solirubrobacterales bacterium | reverse complement strand
GCGGGAACCGGGCGCCCCAGGTCTCGTCGAACGCCTCAAGCGCGGCCTGAGCGTGGTCGGCGTCGATCGCGGTGTAGATCGGTTTGAGGTCGCGGGCGACCTGTTCGCGCTCGCGTCGGGGCACGTACTTCAGTGACGAGCGAATCAGGTGCACAACGCATGTCTGGACCGTCGTCTTGGGGAAGACAGCTTCGATCGCGTCCGGGAACCCGGTCAGCCCGTCGACGCACGCGATCAGGATGTCGCGCACACCGCGCTGCTTGAGGTCGTTGAGGACCTGCATCCAGAACTTCGCGCCCTCGGTCTCTTGGAACCACATGCCGAGCACGTCCCGGTCGCCGTCCAAGGTGACCCCGAGCGCCAAGTAGAGCGCGCGGCGCTGCACCGAGCCGCCATCGCGGATCTTCAGGACCATGCAATCCAGGAACACGATCGGGTAGATGTCCTCCAGCGGCCTCTTGGCCCACTCGCGGGCGTCGTCCATGACCGCGTCGGTCACGCGGCTGATCAGGTCGGGACTGACCTCGACGCCGTAGATCTCCGCCAGGTGCGCGCGAATATCCCGGGTTGAGAGCCCACGGCTATAGAGCGCGAGGATCTTGTCGTCGAACCCAACGAACCGGCGCTGGCGCTTTCTCACGATCTTCGGCTCAAAGCTTCCGTCGCGGTCCCGCGGCGCGTCGATCCGGACCTTCCCGTGCTCGGTCAAGAGCGTCTTCGGGCTCGTGCCATTGCGCTGGTTACCCGCGCCCCCGGGCGGTTCGCGGTGCGGCTCGTACCCGACGTGGTCGGTCAGCTCGACCTCGAGCGCCCGCTCGATCAGCTGCTTGGTCAACCTGGCGAGCACCCCGCCGGGCCCGGCGAGCTCCTCCTCGGTCCTGGCGCCCGCCAGCAGCTCATCAAGCATCTCGTCCGAGAGCCGGCCGCCATCGGGCAGCTCGCCGACCGCCGTCCGCACCCGCGCACGGTTCACCGCGTCGTCGATCAGCTCCGGGGAGAGCTCCCCGCCCAGACCCCCCGGACCGGAGGCGCGCAGCGTTCCGCCAGCGTCTCGCTGCACTCGCCCGCCGGCTCGCTGCGCTCGCTCGACGGGCTCACTCCGCTCACCGCCGGCGGAACGCTCATCCCACTCTGACCCGGGCACGTCCAACCCCGCCCGGTCCACCTCGATCATGCTCTGCTGGTTCCTGGATCTCGTACTCGTAGGCATAGCGATCTCTTTCGCTCGTGCCTACACAGATCCTCTGACAATCCCTCCGATTCCCTTCCCGCCCCGCTAAACCTCAACGAGACTTCCTGACCGAGGATCGAGGTTAGCGGTCGACCTTTGGTGGGGACGCTTTGGTGTAGCGCGCTCTCGCTGCGATTGCTTCGGGGTCCAGTGTCCCGTTCTCCGCAGACCGAGGCCGCGCTCGCTTCGTCTTCTGTAACGCTCGGTGCTGAGCCGGCAACAGAGTAATTATGCGAAGAACACCAGAATCGCAGAACCGCACGGGGCGCTTTGAAGCGTTGTTCCGTGCGGAGTATCGGGCGGTGGCCGTCTACATCGGACGTCGTGCCGAACCGGATGTGGTCGACGACCTCGTGAACGAGGTTTTTCTCGTCGCCTGGCGGCGGCTCGAGCGAGTCCCGGCTGAGCCGCGCGCCTGGCTGCTGGCGGTGGCACGAAATGCGATCGGAACCCATATCCGTGGAGCGCAGCGCAGCCGCGCACTAGCCGTCCGGCTGGCCGTCACCGAGGTCGATTGGACGCAGCCGCCACCTGAGGTCGACGGCGCTGAGATGGCTGCTGCCCTGGCCGGGTTGCCGGAGAAGGATCGGGAGGCTCTGATGCTCGTGAGCTGGGACGGCCTCTCACCGAGCGAGGCTGCGGTCGTGCTCGGCGAGAGGCCCGCGAGCTTTCGCGTGCGACTGCACCGGGCCAGGCGGCGACTTGCTCGGGCGATCGAGCGGCCCGTCCAGGCACCGGCGCCGGCGACGCATCTTGACGAACTCAACATCTGCAAGGAGGTCCCCAATGTCTAGAACCAATCAGCCCGTGGACATCGATGAGCTGATGCGATCGATGAACCCACTGACGGCGGAGCCATCGAGCACCGATGTCGATCTGGCCCTTCAGCTCCTGCTCTCCCAGCTTCCCGAGGCACCGGAACCCCGACCTCGCCGCATCCGCGCGACGCGCCTGCGCCTCGCGCTCGGCGTCGCGGCCACGGCTGCCGGCGCCGCTTTCGCTGCGGTGAACCTGCTGCCCGCCTCAACGACGCCTGGCGCTGTCGGCAACGCCTGGGCCGCCAAGCGGGTGATCGCTCACGCGGCCGCGGCCGCAACCGGACCGACCGATGGCATCTTGCACGTCGCGCGCACCGTGACCATTGACGGTGGCGAGACGAACGAGACGTACACCACCGAGAGCTGGATGCAGCAGACCGCTCCCTACGACTACTGGGCAAACACACAAAGCAGCTCGTTCATCGGCACGACAACGGTGGCCGGTGGCGACGTCGACGAGTACAACAGCCAGGCAAACACGATCACGGAAAGCCACCTCACAGTGCAGCAAGCTCAAGTGTTTCCGCTGCTGAGCGATCCGGCGTATCGCGCCGCGCTCACGCTCCAGCAGTCACAGAACACGAACGGCGCCGCTGACCCCCTGACACTGACCGTTCCTCCGTCGCAGGGTCAGGCGCCAGAGACATTCAGCGACCTGCTCACGTCGCTGCTGAAGCTGCCCGGCCTGGTGGTGAATCAGAACGCAAGTGTCAACGGCCAGAACGCGATCAGCATCAGCAGTCAGAGTGGCGATGAGGTGCTGTACGTACAAGCCGGCACCTACACACCCCTGAAGTTCGTGGTCACATACCTGAGCGGCCTTACTTACGGGAGCGACAACACAAAGATCTCTGTCACGACCACGTTCAGCAGCTATCAGACACTCCCCGCGGGATCGGTTTCGATGCCCGACGTAGCACAGCTACACCCAAGCGCCACGGTGACCGAACTGACGGTGCCCGTGATCCACTGAACCTGGCTGAGCCACCGCTCAGCCAGGTTTGCTGTCCGAACTGGTCGACGAGCCCCGAGCGCATAGCGCAAGGGCGCTCGGCGGCCCGTCCGGCATGCCTTCCCAAGACGGTCGCGCCTGGACCATCCAGGCGCGACCGTCCGGTTGCCTTGGTGCCGCTCGCAAGCACGTGCGAAGCGGCAGGAAACCCGAATTGATTGCCACGATCTTGATCACGCCGGCACCCGCTTCGGCGCAGGACGCGCATCTTCAGCGCCCGGCTCGCCGCACCTGCCTTGCGCGGAAACCGGGTGCGCGGCGGTCCTCAAGGTTGGCGCTGCCAGACGCCAAATCCCCTCACACGCTCGGGCCGAATGGCGACAAACACTAAGCGTTGGATTTCGCGCCGATGATGGCGCTACCCGCGGTACGGTGCGTCTCACGGCGTAGGCCTCCTTCATCGTCTTGCAGGACTTGAGGGAACCTACGCCGTCGCTCCGACAGCACCCGACACGTATTTACAGCAGTTCTGGGACGCGACCGCCATGATCGACGAGCACCGCTGCAGCGGCATAGCGGCGACGAGCGTCGCTTGATCGTTGGTGGCTGCATTCGCCGTCGAGGTCGGGAAAGCAGACGTCTCGCCAGCGTGTCCGCGTCGGCGACAAAGGAGCGGGCATTTGCGCCCCACCGACCTAGCGGTCTCGTCTTGCTCACTCCCGGGCGCCGGCTGCTTCTATTGCCCGGGTTGGTGTTGCGTCTCGATGGGAGTAAGGTGTAGTCAAAGCTTCGTCCCAACTCTCGGCGAGCTGTGCTTTCCGGCTTCGACACTCGGCCGGCGTGGCGCGAACCGCAAGCGGTGAGCGCATCTTTGAGCCGCGTCAGGAGCTGAGTCATGCGTATCTTCGGCAAAGCAACAGCCGACCCAAATGCCGCAACGACGGTCCCGAGGAGGATGCCGGGTCAGCGCCCCAACGGCGCGGCGGACCGCCGCCGCAGCCTTGACATACGCCGCTGGGTTCGGATCGATCGGAGACCCAAACTCGGGGGAGGACGCGGCCGGCGCAGGTCTCGGCTGGCGCTGCTGGGCTGCGTGGTCGCGGTTGCCGCGATCCCGGTGACGCTCGCGTTCGCGCAGAGTACCAGTGCGCCGAGTGTCACCAGCACCGCCGCCAGCACGATCACGGCCAGCGGCGCGACGCTCGGTGGTACCGTCGACCCGAACTCGTCCGCGACGGAGTACGCGTTCCAGTATGGGCCGACGTCGTCCTATGGCGAGGAGACGGCCCTCACCTCAGCGGGGTCCGGCAACACGGCCGGCACTGTCAGCGGGATGCTCACTGGTCTCCACGCGGGCACCACCTACCACTTCCGGATGATCGCGATCAACGCCGGCGGGACCGCCGTCAGCGGCGATCGATCGTTCACGACCACGGGCTCGGCTCCGGCACCCTCCTCGGCGCCCACGGCGACGACTGGTTCGGCCTCATCGGTCGGACAGGCTGCAGCGACGCTCGGCGGCACCGTCAGCCCGAAGGGGCAGACAACGACCTACTATTTCGAGTACGGCCAGACCAGCGGCTACGGCTATCAGACGAGCCCGCAGTCGGCGGCTGCGAATGCGTCGTCGGGCCCGGTCAGCGAGACGGTGAGCAACCTCGCCTCGGGCACGACGTACCACTACCGTGTCGTTGCGCTCAGCCCCGGTGGGGTGACGCTCGCCAGCGACGCGACGTTCGCCACGACGGCGTTGGCGCCGCTCGTCACCTCAGCTGCGGCGACCGGCGTGACGAGCGACTCGGCAACGTTCAACGGCACCGTGAACCCCCAGGGCAAATCGACCACGTACTACTTCCAGTACGGAGCGACGGCGGCCTACGGGCTGCAGACCCCTCCGGCCAACGCCGGCAACGGGACCGCAGCCGTGTCGGTTGACAGGACCGTGACCGGGCTGACGGCGAAGTCCGCGTATCACTATCGGCTCGTGTCCACCAGCGCCGGTGGGACGAGCGACGGCGCCGATGAGACGCTGAGCACCTCCGCGGCGGCGATCGTCAACTCGAGCGTCTACCTGATCGGCCGCATGGGCTTCGTCTCACCGGGCCAGGTGATCGGTGTCGAGGTCGGGTGCTTCGGACCGAGCGCGTGCAGCGGCTCGTTCAACGTGACCGTCAACGGGACGACGATCGGCACCGGGAGCTTCACGGAGAGCGCCAACACCGGCGGCTTCCAGAACATCAAGCTCAACAGCACCGGACAAAGCGACATGCGCGCCAACGGCGTGCGCCGTCTGCTCCTCACCAACGTGGCGATCACCACGACGGCCGGACAGAAGATCAACGGTCGCCTCAGCCTCGGCGACTGGAGCTGGCACGACCTCCAGAGCCCGCGGGCGGCGGCTGCGAATGCGTCGTCGGGCCCGGTCAGCGAGACGGTGAGCAACCTCGCCTCGGGCACGACGTACCACTACCGTGTCGTTGCGCTCAGCCCCGGTGGGGTGACGCTCGCCAGCGACGCGACGTTCGCCACGACGGCGTTGGCGCCGCTCGTCACCTCAGCTGCGGCGACCGGCGTGACGAGCGACTCGGCAACGTTCAACGGCACCGTGAACCCCCAGGGCAAATCGACCACGTACTACTTCCAGTACGGAGCGACGGCGGCCTACGGGCTGCAGACCCCTCCGGCCAACGCCGGCAACGGGACCGCAGCCGTGTCGGTTGACAGGACCGTGACCGGGCTGACGGCGAAGTCCGCGTATCACTATCGGCTCGTGTCCACCAGCGCCGGTGGGACGAGCGACGGCGCCGATGAGACGCTGAGCACCTCCGCGGCGGCGATCGTCAACTCGAGCGTCTACCTGATCGGCCGCATGGGCTTCGTCTCACCGGGCCAGGTGATCGGTGTCGAGGTCGGGTGCTTCGGACCGAGCGCGTGCAGCGGCTCGTTCAACGTGACCGTCAACGGGACGACGATCGGCACCGGGAGCTTCACGGAGAGCGCCAACACCGGCGGCTTCCAGAACATCAAGCTCAACAGCACCGGACAAAGCGACATGCGCGCCAACGGCGTGCGCCGTCTGCTCCTCACCAACGTGGCGATCACCACGACGGCCGGACAGAAGATCAACGGTCGCCTCAGCCTCGGCGACTGGAGCTGGCACGACCTCCAACACTAACGCCGGACGGCAGACCCTGGCTATGAGGCGGGCGGCCCACAAGCCGCCCGCCCTCAGCCGGCGCGCCTGGCAGACGCCCGGGGGGCGAATACGGCCGTCAGTACGGCCCCGGCGGCGAGCGAGATGAACGCGGCCGCAAGCTAGGTCGGTGACCCGGCGCGCAGCGCGAGTCGGGACCGTCGATGTGGTCGCTCGAGATGGTCTCGGGGACTGTATGGCTGGGCTCTTTGGGGGCAGCTAGTGATCTCAGCGGCGGTCGCCATCGACATCCGGCAGCATTCGGCGTGTCGGCTGTTTGAGTGTTGTGGCGGGTGCCGAGGGGTTGTGCCAGCGACCGTAGGGGGCGATCAGCTTGTCGGCCTGGTGGGGTCCCCAGGTGCCGGGCTTGTAGGGGTGGCATGGGTGGTGGTTTGTGAGGATGGGATCGACGACGGCCCACGCGGCCTCGACCGAGTCCTCGCGGGTGAACAGCGCGCCGTCACCGGCGATCGCGTCGCCGAGGAGCCGCACGTAGGGGGCCTCTTGGTTGGGCTGGGTGTCGAGCAGGAGCAGTTCGCGTTGGTCGCCGATGAATTCTTCGCCGGCGCGTTTGACGCGGGCGGCGAGAGCGATCGCGGCGTCCGGAGCGAGCCGGAAACGCACGTAGTTCGCCGGGCCGGCGGTCGGGAAGGAGTCGGCGAATAGTTGCTGCGGCGGCGGTTTCAGCTCGACGACGATCTCGGACACTGTCTCGGGCAGGCACTTGCCGGAGCGCAGGTGCCACGGTACCCCCGCCCAACGCCACGAGTCGATGAACAGCCGCACGGCGCAGAAGGTCTCGACGTCGGAGTCGTTGGCGACGTCGGGCTCGTTCCGGTAGCCGGCGAACTGGCCACGCACGACATCGTCGGCGCTCGGTGGCCGCATCGCCATGAAGACGTCGAGCTTCTCGCTCTGCAGGGCCCCGAAGCCGCGGTACGTTGGCGGTTCCATCGCGAGTAGCGCGACGATTTGGAAGAGGTGGTTCTGGATCACATCGCGCAGGCAGCCGGCGGTCTCGTAGAACCCGCCGCGGCCTTGTATCCCGAACTGCTCGGCCAGCGTGATCTGGACGCCGGCGATGTAGTTGCGGTTCCAGATCGGCTCAAGGAATGAGTTGGCGAAGCGAAAGTAGAGGAGGTTCATGATCTCCTCCTTGCCGAGGAAGTGATCGATCCGGAAGATCGAGTCCTCGGGGAACGCGGAGCGCGCGACAGCGTTGAGCTCGCGCGCGGACGGGAGGTCGCGTCCGAACGGCTTCTCGACGATCACGCGCGCGCCGTCGGCCATGCCGGCCCGGCGGAGGCCCTCGATCACCATCCCGAACAGCGAGGGCGGGATCGCGAGGTAGAACACGGGGCGCTCGGCGTTGCCGAGCGCTTGCTTGAGCGATTTGAACGTGGCCGGGTCGTGGTAATCGCCATCGACGTAGCTGAGCAACGCGATCAGCCGGTCCAGCGCTCGCTTGTCGTCGATCCCGCCGGCGTCGTGCGCGATGCTGTCGCGAACCCGCGCGTGAAGGTCCTGAAGGTCCCAGCTCGAGTACGCGACACCGATCACGGGAATGGTCAACGCGTCTCGCTTCACCATCGCATAGAGGGCGGGAAAGATCTGCTTGTGCGCGAGATCACCGGTCGCTCCGAAGAACACGAGCGCGTCGGACTGTCCAGCGTGGTCGCGTACGCGATCCACGGGAGCTACACGGGGGCTGTGACCGCGGAACGGTCGGTGAGTGGCGGGGTCAGATCGGGTGGGGTGGTGTCCTTGACAGGGTCGAGGATTCGGTAGGCGAGTAGCTTCACGCGGTCTGTGAGGAGGAACCAGGCGAGCGCGTAGCCCCAGACGAGCAGCGCGTATTCCCAGGGCAGTGCGGTGACGAAGATGCCTGCGATGGAGATCACGGTGGCGATGATCTCGGCGCTGGTCACGGCGATCATCAGCTTGCGTGCTGGGCGGATCGACCAGAACGGGCCGCGTGTGCGCGTCAGGTAGATCGTCATGCTGCCGGCGACGGACAGCATCAGGTACATCATCGTTTGGAGTTGTGGTCGGCTGAGGTCGATGACCTTGTCGCCGAGGTAGAACAGGCCAAGCGCGGCGACAGGGCCGACCCCGCCGAGCACCGAGGCGATACCGAGAACGAGGCGCATGTTCCACGCCTCGGGCCGGTTCTTGTATTGGACGTTGTCGTAGGCGATCGAGAGGATCGAGCCGTCGTTGAGCAGGGCGAGCAGGACGATCATGATCGCGGTCACCGGGAAGAAGTTGAACAGCAGGATCGCGAGGGTGACGAACCCGAGCACGCGCAGGGTCTCGGCGATGCGGTAGATCGCGTAGCTGTTCATCCGCGCAACGATCCGGCGGCTCTCTTTGATCGCGTCGATAATCACCGACAGGCCGGGGGTCATCAGGACGATCGACGCGGCGGCGCGGGCGGCGTCGGTCGCGCCGGACACGGCGATCCCGCAGTCGGCCTTCTTCAGCGCGGGCGCGTCGTTGACGCCGTCGCCGGTCATCCCGACGATGTGCCCTTGTTTCTGCAGAACGTCGACGATGTGGAACTTGTGCTCCGGGAAGACTTGCGCAAAGCCATCGGCGTCCTCGATCGACGCGGTCACCGCCTGCGACTCCTGGCGGTGTGTGTCGCCGAGACCAGCGGCATCGAGGATGTTGGTGCCGAGCCCGAGCTTCTTGGCGGTTTCCTGCGCGATTGCGAGCGCATCGCCGGTGACCATCTTGACGGTCACGCCCAGCTGACGGGCGGTCGCGAGCGTGGCCTTCGCGTCGTCGCGTGGCGGGTCAAACAGCGGCAGCACGCCGATCAGCTGCCACGGGCCGTCGCCCTGCGCGCGGGCGACGCCCAACGACCGAAAGCCGCGTGCCGCGAACTCGTTGACCGCGTGATCGACGCTGCCCTTCACCTCGGCTGCGTTCGCGGACAGCTCAAGGATGACCTGCGGCGCGCCTTTGGTCACCTTGAACGTGGTCCCGTCGGGCGCGTTGACGGTCGCCTCGGTGCGCTTACCGACCGGGTCAAACGGTTGAAAATGAGCGACCTCATATGACGACAGGACGTCCGGGTCTGTGACGCCGCCGAGGACCGCGAGATCGATCGTGTCGTCGTCGTCGCCGCGGGACGCGAGCGCCGCATCGAGGATGACCTCCTCGGCCGTGACGCCGTTCACGGCGAACGGATCGCCGAGCGTGAGCTTGTTCTGGGTCAGGGTGCCGGTCTTGTCCGAACACAGCACATCCACGCCCGCGAGCTCCTCAATCGCGACGAGCCGGCTGACGATCGCCTGCTTGGTGGCGAGCAGCCGCGCGCCGACCGCCATCGTGACCGACAGGACGGTCGGCATCGCGACCGGGATCGCGGCGACGGTCAGCACCAGCGCGAACTGCAACGTGGTCAAGAACTGATCGCCGCGCACGAGCGAGACGGCGATGATCAGCGCGACAAGCGCGAGCGCGAGGATGATCAGGTAGGTGCCGATCTTCAGGACCGCGCGCTGGAAGTGGCTGACGGTGCTTGCCTCCGCAACGAGCTGCGCGGTCTTGCCGAAATACGTGCTGGCGCCGGTTGCATAGACCAGCGCGCCGATCTCCCCCTGGCGAATGATCGAACCGGAGAACACCGCCTCCCCCGGCTTCTTCTCCGCCGGCAGCGACTCGCCCGTCAACGCCGACTGATCGACCTGCACCGGGTCGCCGTCCAGCAACCGCGCGTCCGCGGGGACGATGTCCCCCGTCCGCATCCGGATCACATCGCCCGGTACCAGCTCGCACGCCGGCGGGGTGATCCACTTCCCGTCCCGCAGGACGCGCGCCTTGATCGCCAGCTGCGCCTTTAACGCGGCGATCGCCTTGCCCGCTTGATGCTCCTCGGAGAACCCGACGGCCGCGTTCGCGACCAACAGCAGAAGAATGATGAAGAAGTCCGCCCAGTGACCGAGCACGGCCGAGAGAATCACCGCCGCTTCGATCATCCACGCGATCGGACCCCAGAAGTACGCCAGCAACGCCCGCAACGCACTGCTCGCCTCCTCCGGGATCTCGTTCGGCCCGTACGTCGCCAAACGCGTCTTCGCCTCGGCGCCACCAAGTCCGTCCGGCGAGGACTGCAGCCGCTGCTTGACCTCCGTCAGCGGCAGCTCCTTCAGATCCGCGCTCGCATCAATCGCAGGCCCACTGCCCGCATCGGGACCCGTGGCCTGCGGTGCGCGGGAGTGGGATTGTGCGCGGCCGCGCCTGCCAGCGGGCTTAGGTCTGCTCGTGGTGCTCATGCTGCCGTCCTCGCAACTGTGGCGCTGTGGGCCCCGCGGCGAGCCACGTGGCCGTGTGCCGGCCCGCGGGTCTCGTGCCCGATGCCTGCGGCGGCGGACTAATGCAGGTCACGGTGCTCTGGGCCATCGCCAGGGTTCTACGGTCGCCCGCGAGGATCTCTTCAGCGGTGCTGAGCAGCGCTTGCACCGTCATCTGGTCTGGTCCCATTTCCAGTTGCGGATCTCGGGGAGGTCCTGCCCGTGCTGGTCGATGTACTGCGTGTGCTCGACGAGCTTGTCCTGCATCGTCTGCTTGAGGTAGCTGCCGGCCGCGCCGAGCCCGGGGACGCGGTCGATCACGTCCTGCACGAGGTGGTAGCGGTCGAGCTTGTTCTGGACGCGCATGTCGAACGGGGTCGTGATCGTTCCCTCTTCGTTGTAGCCGCGGACGTGCAGGTCGCGGTTGTGGCGGCGGTAGGTGAGGCGGTGGATCAGCGAGGGGTAGCCGTGGAAAGCGAAGATGATGTGCTTGTCGGTGGTGAACAGCGAGTCGTAGTCGCTGTCGCTGAGGCCGTGCGGATGCTCGCTTTCGGACTGCAGCTTCATCAGATCGACGACGTTGAGGACCCGGACCTTCAGGTCGGGCAGCTCGGCGCGCAGGATCGAGACGGCGCCGAGAACCTCAAGGGTCGGGGTATCGCCGCAGCAGGCCATCACGACGTCCGGCTCGCCATCGTGGTCGTTGCTGGCCCACGGCCAGATGCCGATCCCCTGCGTGCAGTGCACGACCGCCTCATCGATCGTGAGCCATTGCGGCGCGGGGTGCTTGCCGGCGACGATCACGTTGACGTAGTCGCGGGTGTTCAGACAGTGGTTGGCGACCGACAACAGGCAGTTGGCGTCCGGTGGCAGATACACGCGGACGATGTCGGCCTTCTTGTTGACGACGTGGTCAAGGAACCCGGGGTCCTGGTGGGTGAAGCCGTTGTGGTCCTGCTGCCAGACATGGGAAGCGAGCAGGTAGTTCAGCGAGGCGATTGGCCGTCGCCAGGGCAGTTCTTTGGTGACCTTCAGCCATTTGGCGTGTTGGTTGAACATCGAGTCGACGATGTGGATGAACGCCTCGTAGCAGTTGAACAGTCCGTGCCGCCCGGTCAGCAGGTATCCCTCGAGCCATCCCTGGCACTGGTGTTCTGAGAGCATCGAGTCGAGCACTCGTCCTGCCGGGGCGAGGAACTCGTCGCCCGGTTCGATGCGGCCCTGCCACTGGCGCGAGGTCACCTCGAAGACCGCGCCGAGGAGGTTGGAGACCGTCTCGTCCGGACCGAACAGCCGGAAGTTACGGTCTGCCTCGTTGAGCGCGACGACGTCCCGCAGGAAACTCCCCAGCACGAGCGTGTCCTGCGCATCGACGGCACCGGGCGACGGAACGTCCACCGCATGCGCGCGAAAATCCGGCAGGCGCAGATCGCGCAGCAACAGACCACCGTTGGCGTGCGGGTTGGCGCCCATCCGCCGCGCGCTCTTCGGAGCGAGGTCGGCAAGCTCTGCCATCAGCTGGCCGTCATCGTCAAACAGCTCGGCCGGTCGGTAGCTTTGCATCCAGGATTCGAGCTGCTCGACATGCTCGGGATGCGCTTCGTCGACCAGCAGCGGCACCTGGTGGGCGCGGAACGTGCCCTCGATCGCAATCCCATCGACCAGCTTCGGTCCGGTCCACCCCTTCGGTGAGCGCAGGACGATCATCGGCCACCGCGGCCGCGTCGGATCGCCGTCCTGTCGCGCGGTGCGTTGGATCTCGAGGATCTCCTCGATGACCTTCTCGAGCGTGCCGGCCATCAGCTGGTGCATCGTTTCGGGGTCGTCGCCCTCGACGAAGTGGGGCGTCCACCCGCATCCGCGCAGGAACTGATCGAGCTCGTCTCGCTCGATCCGCGCCAGCACGGTCGGGTTGCTGATCTTGTAGCCGTTGAGGTGCAGGATCGGCAGCACCGCACCGTCGCCGATCGGGTTCAGGAACTTGGTCGACTGCCACGCGGTCGCCAAAGGACCGGTTTCGGCCTCACCGTCCCCGATTACGCACGCGACGATCAGCTCGGGGTTGTCGAACGCCGCCCCGAACGCATGGCTGAGCGAGTAGCCCAGCTCGCCACCCTCGTGAATCGACCCGGGGGTCGTTGGGGCGACGTGACTCGAGATCCCACCCGGAAACGAGAACTGCGTAAACAGCCGCTTCATCCCTGGCTCGTCCTGGCTGATGTTCGGATACGTCTCGCTGTAGCTGCCCTCCAGGTAGGTGTTGGCAACCAGCGCCGGGCCGCCGTGGCCCGGCCCCGCGACATAGATCATGTCGAGGTCGTACTTCGTGATCACGCGGTTGAGGTGCACGTAGATGAAGTTCTGCCCCGGCGTCGTCCCCCAATGCCCGACCACCAGCGGCTTCACATCCGAGAGCTCCAACGGCCGCTTCAACAACGGATTGTCGTAGAGGTACAGCTGACCGACCGACAGATAGTTCGCGGCCCGCCAATAGCGATCGATCCGATCCAGCAGATGCGCGGACAGATGATCGGGACCCGGCGCGGTCGGCAGATCCGCGGCCAGCCGCTCGCGGTCCAGCACCGACAGCGACGGTGGCTCCCGTGTGGTCGTCATGACGGAACCAGCTCTCCGTTCGCGGATGGCGTCGGCACGGCTGGTGGGGTCGGGAGCTCTGCGGCGGCTTTGCTCTCGCGCGCCAAGAACGCGCCGAGCTCCCCGATCGTGCTCATCAACGGCGCCGGGAACACGACCGTCGAGTTCTTGTCCACCGCGACCTCGACGAGCGTCTGGAGGTTGCGCAGCTGCAGCGCCAGCGGATGGGCCATCATCACATCCGACGCTATGGCCAGCTCGCCCGCCGCCAGCGCCTCACCTTGCGCCGCGATGATCTTCGCGCGCTTCTCCCGCTCGGCCTCGGCCTGGCGGGCCATCGCCCGCTGCATGCTCTCAGGCAGCTGAATATCCCGCAGCTCGACGACGGTGACCTCGATCCCCCACTCCTCGGTCTGTACATCAAGGATCCGCTTGATGTTCTCGTTGATCGTGTCGGTTTCAGACAAGGCCTCGTCCAGCGTGTGACGCCCCACCACGGCGCGCAACGTCGTTTGAGCGATCTGGTTGATCGCCGCTTCGACGTTCTCGATCGCGATCACCGACCGGATTGGATCCTTGACCCGGTAGTAGGCGACGGCGGAGACGTCGATACTGACGTTGTCCTTGGTGATGATCCCTTGGGACTGGATCGGCATCGTCACGATCCGCAACGACACGCGATGAATGCGGTTGACCAACGGCACGCAGAACATCAACCCCGGTTCGCGCGCCTCGCTCCTGACCTTCCCGAGCTTGAACACGACGGCGCGCTCGTACTGCTTGATGACATAGGCTCCGAACATGGGCTTGCCTTTCTGGCCGGGGTGATGCGGAATGGGTTGGGCGTCAGCGGCGAGCCGCCGGCGTTTCGCGTAGCGCTCATGTGACGCCGCCGGCAAGTTGAGCGTGCTCGCCCCAGTGATGGCGCTGCTCAGCCAGACTCGGGGAGGGAATCACCAAGACCGCACGGTCTGCGTGATGAAGGACCGCGTGCGAGACGCTGCCGAGCATCAGCGATTTCACGCCGCCGAGGCCGCGCGTGCCCAAGACGATCACGTCGGCGTCCAGATCGGTGGCTTCAGCCAGGATCGCAGCGGCGATGTCGCCGTCTCGATTCACGACCTGCGGCTGCGCGAGCAGTCCGGCGGCCACTGCCCGTCGCACGCCGTCGGCGGCGGTGTCCACCGCCGCCTGCTTGATCGCGGCATCAGCAGCCCCGTCATCGCCGTAAGGGCCGAGCAGTCCAAAGCCCATGCCGAGTGAGCCGTGGCGGGTCATCGTCTCCAGGATCGTCTCCCAGATCACCAGCACCGTCGCCTCACTGCCAGCCATCAACAGTCCAGCTTGGTCGATCGCCGCCTGCGCGTCAGCGGACCCGTCGTAACAGAGGAGGATCATCATGCTGGCGCTCCTTGGCAGGGCCGCAGCCGGCAGCGGGCGTATCTCGACCGGTCGGGCCCACCGGGCGCTTTAGAAAGACGGTTCATGGACTCGGACTCCTGAGGCGTTGGCTCTCGATCGCCGCGAAGAGGCGTCGAACACGCCGGCCGTGTCATTGAAGCCGGGAAAAACGAGGCCCGCCGAAGGTTGAGGCGAAGCTGGAACTAATCGTACTCCGGGCGCGGCTTCGCGCTGTTCCAGTCTGGGTAGCCGCCGGAAGGATCTTCGATTGGCTTGTGGGACTGCTCCGGGGCGGGCCGGATCATCTGCCCGTCCTGATCGCCAACGAGCGCAAGGATCGTCTCGCGCTCGTCGCCCGCGAGATCGAGGTCGAGGACGTCGGCGCCGTCACCGCACGTGCACGAGCTGACGTCGCGCTCGTTGGACTCGACGCTGGCTCACAGCATGCGCTCGACCGGATCGACAAGATCGTGCGCGAGGCCGCCTGCCCCGTCATTACCCTGCTACATGACCCAGATCCCGGTTTCGTCAAGGAAGCCTCCGAGCGCGGCGTGTTCGCTCACATCTCAGACAATGATGTCGAGGACTGGCAAAGCTCGATCGACATCGTCCTACGCCGCTTCGCCGAATCCCACGACCTCCAAGGCGCGGTCGGCCGCCGCGCTCGGATCAACCACGCAAAGCGCAGCCGCATGGAACGCCACTCCATCGACGAGAACACGGCGTTCGAGATGCTGCGCGAGTGCTCACGCCCAGGAACCGCAAACTGATCGACCTCGCCGCCGCGGTCGTCGACGGCCATCGCCTCCTCCCATAGCAACCGCAAGCTCGACTCCCGTCCTAGACCCGCACCGGAACACCGCGGGTAGTCGGTCTGTGACTCGACGACGGTTCGCGCGACGTCGACGACGATTCGCGCGACGAATAGGCGCGCAGCCATACGCGGCCTGTACCTCGCCCAAGGGCACATGCGCGCGCCCCGTGGGCCTAACAAGACCTGCGCGCGCAACGAGACGGTCACGAGTCGCTTTCGGGAATCGGTGTAGCATTAGGGGCGTAGCTTCGCCTCAAGCTTCGGCGGGCTCGGTCTTTCCGGCTTCAACGACTTGGCCGGCTCAGGCGCACTGACCTCGATGGTCAGCGCCATTGCGAACGCGTCAGGAGCCGAGTTATGCGCCATCTTTGGGAGCCACCCCATCAGTCTGGTGGGTGTCGAGATGCCTGCTAGCCATCTGCGTCGCAGTGAGCACCCGGCTGTGACCCGCGCCCTGAAGGCAGAGGCGACGGGCAACACGGCTCGGACGCTGGGGGTGTCATCAATCGCGCTGATCAGCCTCGCTGCGGTGCTCACGTTGCGAAGCCTGCCGAGCATCGCCGAGGATGGTTGGTCGAGCATCGCGTACTACCTGCTTGGCGCCGTCCTGTTTTTCATTCCGCTCGCGCTCGTCGCGGCGGAGCTCGCGACTGGGTGGCCGCGAGCCGGCGGGCTGTACGCATGGGTCAAGGAGGCGTTTGGGGACCGCTCCGGGTTTCTCGCGATCTGGTTCGAGTGGGTCGAGAACGTCGTGTGGTTCCCGACCGTGCTGTCGTTCGTCGCGGCGGCGGTCGCGTATGTGATCGAGCCGCGCCTGGCTAACGAGAAGGTCTATCTGGTGATTGTCATGCTCGCCGTTTTCTGGAGTCTGACGGTCCTCAACTTCTTTGGCGAGAAGTGGATTCTTCGCCTGAATAACCCTGCCGTGATCATCGGCACGCTGATCCCGGCTGCGGTGCTGGTCGCGCTTGGCGCGTATTGGCTGTTCGCGGGCAGGCACCTTCAGATTCCGTTCAGCGCGTCCAAGCTCAAGCCAAATCTGAGCAGCGTCAATCACCTCGTGTTCTTCGTCGGCGTCGTACTCGGGTACGCCGGCATCGAGATGGCCGGGTTCCACGCTAAGGAAACGCGCAACCCCAAACGCGACTTCCCCCGCGCGATCTTCCTCGCGGCGGTGCTGATCGTCGGCGTCTCGATTCTCGCCACCCTGGCGATCGCGTTCATCGTGCCGCAAGCCAAGCTGAGCCTGGTGGCCGGCATCCCACAGGCGTTCGCGTACTTCTTCAAGGCCCTCGGCGTCGGGGCGTGGGCGACCAAGCTGATGTCCGGACTGGTAGGGATCGGCACACTGGCGTTGATCAGTACCTGGCTGATGGGGCCATCCAAAGGCCTATATGCATCCGAGCGCACCGGCGATCTGCCGCCCGAGTTGCACTACGTCAACAAGCGTCACGTGCCAGTGGCGGTGCTGCTCCTGCAGGGCATCCTGAGCACCCTGTTCGCTCTGATGTTCCTGCTCGTGCCGAGCATCAACAGCAGCTACTGGATGCTGACCGCGTTGACCACGCAAATCCTCGTGATGATGTACATCCTGATCTTCGCCTCAGCGATCCGGCTGCGCTACACCCAGCCTGACACCCCCCGCGCATACAAGATCCCCGGCGGGAAAGCCGGGATCTGGATTGTTGCTGGCATCGGGATCTTCGGGTCGGCGTTCTCGCTGATCATCGGCTTCGTCCCGCCCAGCGGGGTCAGCCACTTCGCGACGCCGCTCTACATCGCGGTGATGCTCGGACTGATCGTGATCGCCTCGGCGCCGCCGTTCATCATCGAGAAGGTCAAGAAGCCGGGCTGGAAGATCGGGCACCCCGACACCGTGTTGCTCGACCTCGATGACCGCACCGCTACACCCGCCCCGGCTCCGGTCGGGGTCGCTGCCATGGCCGCGTCAAACCCCTCAACTCGTTAGGAGCCCACGATGTTGGAGCGCAACGAATTTCCGGTGCTGTTCGTCGCCGGAACGCAGCGCCGACGGACGGCCAGCCAGACGCTCAGCCGGATCGTTGAGGAGTTGGTCGTGCTCGGTCACCGCGTCGTCGAGGCGCAGACGCTGACCGACGGCCGGGCACTCGTGAACTCAGACCCATCGTTTGGTGCCGTGGTCCTGGACTGGGACGTCACCGCAGGCGACGGCGAGGTGGACGCGCGTGAGGTGCTCGATGCGGCACGACTGCGAAACGACCACCTCCCGGTGTTCCTGATGCTCGACCACGGCGACGCGACGAACCTCTCGCTCGACGTTCTCGAACAGGCCCGAGAAGTCGTGCTCGTGCTCGAGGACACACCCGCGTTCATCGCCGGACGGATCGACTTCGCGTGGCGCCGGTACGTCGAGACGCTGCTGCCGCCGTTCTTCGGTGCGCTCGCTCAGTTCTCCAACACCTACGAGTACTCGATGCACACTCCCGGGCACGCGGGCGGCGCGGCGTTTCGCAAGACACCGGTCGGCAAGGCGTTCTATGACTACTACGGCGAGAATCTGTTCCGCACCGATCTCTCGGTGTCGGTGGCGGAGCTCGGGTCGCTGCTTGACCATTCCGGTCCGGTCGCTGAATCGGAGCGCAACGCCGCACGGATCTTCGGGGCCGACATGACGTACTTCGTGCTCAATGGCACATCGACTGCCAACCAGATCGTCGCGCACAGCGCGATCGTCGCCGGCGACGTCGTGCTCGCCGACCGCAACTGCCACAAGTCGCTCAGCTACGCGCTCGCGATCACCGACGCGATCCCGGTTTACCTGCAGCCCGCGCGAAACGGCTACGGGATCATCGGCCCGATCCCGGCGAGCGCGCTTGAACCCGGACCGATCGCCGACTCGATCGCCGCGCACCCACTCGCCAGCCATGCCACCGACCGAGCACCGGTGTACGCGGTGCTCACCAACTCTACGTACGACGGCCTGTGCTATGACGCACGAGAGGTGACCAGGCTGCTCGGTCAGACCGTCCCGCGCATCCATTACGACGAGGCATGGTTCGCCTACGCCGCGTTCAATCCCCTGTACTGCGATCGGCATGCGATGCACGCACCACTCGGTGCCGACGATGGTCCGACGCTCTACGCGACGCAGTCCACGCACAAGCTGCTCGCGGCGTTCTCGCAGGGCTCGATGATCCACATCCGCTCGAGCGAGCGGGCCCCGGTCGAGCCCGCGCGCTTCAACGAGGCCTACATGATGCACGCCTCGACCTCTCCGTTCTATCCGATGATCGCCGTGCTTGATGTCGCCGCCGCGATGATGGACGGGCCAAGCGGAACGACGCTGACCGGGGAGTCGATCCGTGAGGCGATCGACTTCCGCAAGCGCGTCAGCTCGCTCGCGCGGGCGATCACCGAACGTGACGGGCTGGATGGATGGTTCTTCGACGTGTGGCAGCCCGAGCAGGTCACCGATCCGGCCACGGGCGTGCGCCACGCCTTCGCCGACGCTCCCGACGAACTGCTCGCCACCGAGCCCGGATGCTGGACACTGGGGCCCGACGCTGCCTGGCACGGATTCGGCGCCATGACGGGCGGCTTCTGCATGCTTGATCCGATCAAGGTCACGATCACAATGCCGGGCATCGACGTCACCGGCACCTTCGCCGAGCGCGGAATCCCCGCGCAGATCGTGACGCTGTACCTCGACGAGCAGCGGATCGAGATCGAGAAGACCGGCGACTACATCCTGCTCGTGCTGTTCTCGATTGGCATGACCAAGGGGAAATGGGGAACCCTGCTCGACGGCCTGCTCGGCTTCAAGCGCGCCTATGATGACAACACGCCGCTGAGCATCGCGCTCCCCAAGCTCGCCGGCGCACATCCAGAGCGCTACGGCCATCTCGGGCTCATGGACCTGTGCGACGAGATGCACGACGCCCTGCGCAACGGTCGCATGCCGGCACTTCTCGACAGCGCCTTCGAAGCGGTACCCGAACCGCAGCTCACGCCAGCCGATGCCTACCGGCGGCTCGTTCGCGGTCGCAGCGAGCGTCTCCCGCTCGCGGCGATGGCGCAGCGAACCGCCACGGTGATGGTCGTCCCCTACCCGCCCGGAATCCCGATCCTGATGCCAGGCGAGAGCGCCGGCCCCGTCGACGGACCGCTGCTCGAGTACCTGGCAGCACTCGAAGCGTTCGACAAGCGGTTCCCCGGCTTCGAGCACGACATCCACGGCGTCGAACGCGACGCAGACGGCAACTATGCCGTCGAATGCATCACGCGCGAGCCAGCGCCCGCTCAAGCGAACGGGTCACACCGCGCCGCGCGACAGCCGTCCATCGAAGTGAGCGGCCGACCCATCACGAACAGCGGGAGGCTCCGGCGATGACCGAGCATCAGGACGAGATCCAACACCAGGAAGACGTCCCAGAGCAGCGGGAAGACGTCCCAGGGCAGCAGGAGGAGATCCAGCCCCAGGACAGCGCTCGTTGGAACGCGGCTGACTGGCAGGGCAAGATGATTGTCGATTGCGACCGTGAGCGGATCGGAAAGCTCGTGGACGTCTACGTCGACGTGGAAAACGACGAGCCAGAGTTTGCGACCGTGAAGGAGGGTTTCATCGGCCGCCACCTGACCTTCGTGCCGCTGGGCGGCATCTCGGTCGGTCCCGATGACCTACAGGTGGCCGTAACCAAGGCCCAGGTCAAGTCGGCGCCGAACATCGAACTGAAAGGTGACGAGCTCTCCCAGGCTGACGAGTCCGCGCTCTACCACCACTATGAGCTGAACTACACGCCGCCAGATACCGAAAGCGGACGACGACTCGCCCGCCGCTGACGCGATCCCGCGGCCCAGGCGCCACAGGTCAAACGACATGCTGCCTTCCGCCCGGCGACCGCGAAAGCGACGACCAGCGATCGCGACGCTCGAGCGGCGGACCAACCACCTTGACCGCTTTCAACGATTGTCATCGGCGCTCAGGGCGGCAGGGGCGGCCTGGCTTCTCACGTGTGCGATTCGCTCTGATTCAGGTGAGCTCGGGCGCTGATGGCGCAGCGGATCTTTGATTCTCTCCTGGGGTCGGTTGTTATGCGTGGACTGACTGCTGAACGTGGCGGCGGTCGCGTAGCGCGGCCGTCGCGGAGCAGACGAGCGTCACACGATCTTCGAATCCGTTTCCGACTGGCGGATCGTCGCTCGTCGTCCCCCGGTGCGTTTTGGATCCGACGTTCGTCTGCTGCGCATGTTGGGCGGGGTGACGCGCTCGCGGCTCAAGGCTGGTGCGTCGGAGGGGTGTGAGTTGTCTGGTTCTCTGCGTCCGGGGGCGCATTGGCTGATTGAGCCGATCGTCGAGTTGCTCGACGACGCGGTGATCGGTCGTGCGGCGGATGGGGTGATCCAATCCTGGGGTTCGGGTGCGGAGGGGTTGTACGGGTACGTCGCGGACGAGGTTGTCGGTCGCGGCTATGAGGTGTTGGTTCCGCGGGAGCGCCGGGCGTCTGATCGGCGGGTCGCTGAGGGCGCGTTGGGCGATGGGTTGAGCGGCCGGTATGAGACCAAGCGGATCCGCAAGGACGGAGCGGTGATCAACGTGTCGGTGCAGATCGCTCCGGTCCGAGACGCGAGCGATGAGATCGTCGGGGTCTCGACAGTCGAGCATCTGTCTGGCGTGAGCGCGCCCGATCGCGCTGCCGATGTGGAGTCGTATATGCGCAGCGCGTTCGAGGACGCGCCGATCGGGATTGCGCTGGTGGGGCTCGGTCCGGAGGACGCCGGGCGGTTTCTGCGAGTCAACCGGTCGCTGTGCATGCTCACCGGCTGTTCGATGGCGGAGCTCGAGAGCCATGTCCTCTGGGAGCTGTTGCATCCGGATGATGTCGAGCCGGATCGGATCGCGATGGCGAGATTGGCCGCGGGAGACTCTGAGGGATTTCAGCTCGAGCAGCGCGTGATTCACCGGGGCCGGCAGGTCGTGTGGGTGATGGTCAGCGCATCGCTGGTGCGGGATCGGTCCGGTCGCCCCCTCTACTGCATCCGGCAGGTGCAGGACATCGAGGAGCGCAAGCGCTACGAGGGTGAGCTGGGCTATCTGGTCGAGCACGACGCGCTCACGGGCCTGCTCAGCCGCCGCGGGTTCGTGCGCGCGCTCGGGCAGGAGATCGCCGAGGTCCGCCGCTACGGCGGCACCACTTCGGTGCTGTTCCTCGACATCGATGACTTCAAGAACGTCAACGACACGCTCGGGCACAGCGTCGGGGACGAGATGCTCAGCGAGATCTCTCGGATCGTGTTCGAACGCCTGCGCCAGACCGACGTGCTCGCCCGGCTCGGAGGCGATGAATTCGCGGTGTTGCTCCCGCGCGCCGCCGAGGCCGACGCGCTCTCGCTCGCTCACGGCGTGCTCGACGCGGTCCGCGCCGCCGAGCTCACGTCGCTCGGCGGTGGGCGGCGGGTATCGGTCAGCGTCGGGGTCACAACTCTCAAGGACCCGCCGGCGGAGCTGACGGCCGATGACGTTCTCGTGGAGGCCGATCTGGCGATGTACGCGGCCAAGGAGGGCGGCAAGGACCGCGTCGCGGTCGCCACCGTCGCCAACCAGGACCGAATGCGCTCGCGCATGACCTGGGCGCAGCGGGTCCGTCAGGCCCTTGGTGAGGATCGCTTTCAGCTGCATTGCCAGCCGATCATCGATCTCGCTACCGACACGGTCACCCAATACGAGCTGCTGCTCCGGCTGCCGGGCGAGCACGGCGAGTTGATCCTCCCCGCACAGTTTCTCTACACGGCGGAGCGATCCGGAACGATCCTGGAGATCGACCGCTGGGTGCTGCGCACCGCGATCGGACTGATCGCCGAGCACCACCAGGCCGGGCACCATCTGCGACTGCACGTCAATCTCTCCGGCCGCTCGGTCTCCGAGGCGGAGCTGCCCGCGTTCATCGAACAGCACCTCGACGACGCTGGGATCGATCCGGCGAACCTCGTGCTCGAGGTCACCGAAACGGCTGCGATCGCGAACATGGACCGAGCCCGCCAGTTCGCGACGCGGCTGACTGCGATTGGCTGCCTCTTCGCGCTCGATGACTTCGGCGCCGGATTCGGCTCGTTCTACTACCTCAAGCACATCCCGTTCGACTACATCAAGATCGACGGCGAGTTCGTCCAACATCTCGCCGCCTCCAGTACCGACCAGCTCATCCTCGACTCGATCGTGCGGATGTGCAAAGGACTCGGGAAACAGACAATCGCCGAATACGCAGGCGACCGTGAGACGATCGAGACGCTCACCGAACACGGAGTTGACTACGCGCAGGGCTACCACATCGGCCGACCCATCCCGATTAGCTCCGCCCTCGCACTCTGAACCGGCCTGCCACCGGCGCCCCGGCGGTGACTCGCCGGAGCCGCTCACAGCGCTCGAGCACGAGCTGTACCTTGTCGTTGGTCCAGTTGCGCCGGGTGCCGGCGAGCCGACAGATCCGCTTTGCTCACGGCCCGCGCCGCGTGAGCGTCAGGGCTGTGCGGAGGCCGGCGGGTTTCTGGGCAGCAGTCGGTGGCCATCGACGACCGCTGTGGCGAGGTCGATCAACTTGCGGTTGGCGGTACGGGACTGCTCACGGAGCATCTCAAATGCCGCGTCTTCGTTGATCGAGTGGCGTTCCATCAGGATCCCTTTGGCGCGCTCGATCGTCGCGCGGCGCCCGAACGCCCCTTGCAGGTCGTGATACTCGGCGAAGCGGCGCAGCACGATATCGATCGAGCTTTGCCAGTCCTCGACATCGGCATCGTTGATGTGCGCAAACACGCCGCGCTTCGAGGCCTCTTTGACGAAATCGGGGTCGGGCGCGTGCAGCAGCGCGATCACCGGGCAGGCGGCCTCCCTGACGATCTTGTCGATCAGCGTGAGCGCGTGCTCGGAGCTCTCGCCGAGCCCCACGAGCGCCACATCCGGACGTTCACGGGCGGTCACGGCACCGACATCCTCGACATTGATCTCGCGGGCGATGACCTCGTGCCCCAGCGCGATGACGACCGGGGCGACAAGCGCAAGACGGTCCTTTCGCTCGTTCGCGATCAGCACCCGCAGCTGCTTGGTCTCGCCATCGTCACTGCCCCGGGCCATCGGCCGATTCTAGAGCGTGGATCGTCCGGACTGGGCCTCCGCGGGCCGCTCCACGGAGGGAGTAAAATCCGGACCGGTGCCGCCTCAACCCTCGGCGCGCCAACGCTTTTCCGGCTTCGACACTCGGCCGGCGTGGGCGTCGACCTCGTCGGTCAGCGCCGTCCCGGAACGCGTCAGGAGCCGAGCAGTGCGAACAGTCCTCGAAGAACGACTTGACCCAGTGGAGCGGCACGTCGCTGCGGTCAGAGGGAGCTTCCGGTGGGCGCAGGAGTCCGCGGACCGTGGCGACCACGCCGACGCGCTCGACTGGATCCGGGTGCTCGAGGCGATCGGCGAGGAGATCCCGCCCAGCTACAAGGCCAAACGCCGCGCGTGGGAGGACCAGCTCACCGTGAGTCGCGCCGAACCGGGACGGTCACGATGACCGTTCCGGGATCCGACACACACCCCGTTGCGTCGTACTTGATCTGCCCGCGATGCGGCTTGAGCATCGAGGTACGGACGCGCTGGCTGGCTATCAGCCACTGCCCGCGATGCGTCGCGCGCACTCGCACCGCCGTCGAGCTGTTCAGCTCAGCGCTCCCAGCCGACGCGCTCTACGCGACGGATTTACTCCCCCCAGCGGTTGCGTAGGCGGTCGCTAGGGGCGGCTGACTCAATCTTGTTTGCCAACTGGTGCTGTGAAGGAGTACCGTGATTGGCGTCAGCGCTCACATTGAGCTGACCCGCGTCGCCCGAGCCCCCGGCGACGCAGTTGTTCGAGTCACCCCAGCCTCCGGTGACGGTCTTGTAGAGATCGGTTGATGGCTGGAGCGGCATGCACGTCAGGCACCGGGGCGTACCGATAGACGGGAGTAGAGCAGGGCATACCGCGCCGCAGAGCGGCCAAGGCACGGTGTTACGCTCGTCCCCGGGATCGCTCAGGCTGGCCTGTGCGCAGCCTGACGGTGAGCACCTCAGAAGCGGCGGCGACCCGGTCGCCGAGGCACGCGAACTGGTTGTTGCGGGGGAGTTCGCGGTTCGCTGGGAGCGCCGGCGAGCCACGTTGATCGTCTGGCTCAGCGGTTCGCTTGACCGAGCGACCGCCACGCTGCTTGACCGCGAACTCGACGCGCGACCAACCGGAACGATGCGTCTGATCGTCGACCTGACCGGACTTGAGTTCATCGACTCACCCGGTCTGGACGCCCTCGTCCGAGTTCACTGGCGCGCCAGCAGGCGGGGAGACCAGCTGTCCTTTCGGCACGGACCACACGTTGCCCAACGGCCGCTACAGCTCACCCGGACCATCCGACAAGGTTCGCGGTGCGCGACGCCTCCAGCAACCGGAAGCGATCAGAACTCCTACGTTGCGCTCGCCTTGGCGTGCGCTGACGTCGATCACCCAGCGCCCCCTGGAGATCGACCCGGGGAAGCCCGGACAGGCTCCCCGCGATGGCAGCAGGCGCGAGCGGCGCATCTCCCTGTCCGGGCGCCGCTCGCGCCGCGCCACCTCCATCTCGCGGTCAACCCGCACGAGCCACATCCCCCCACGCTCAGTCAGGGCTCGAAGAGCCAGGCATAGCCCGACCTCAGCGTGCATTCTTGCGAGTTTCAGTGGGCTCTCCAGGTTGCTTAGCTGATGTTGCGCCCCGCCGGCGCCAGGCGCCGGAGGCAGACGTGGCCCGGGGGCACTCAGCGAGGTGGCTCCGTCGTGGGAGTAACGGCATTTCGGCGCGGATTAGCTGACATGCGACTCCCGAGCAAGCACCAGTAGGGACCGAGCGGTGGTGCTGACGGCTGGACTCTCGCATGCCACTCGCTGAAGCACCCGCGGCGCCATAGCCGACGCTCGCTCGTCAGACGACTGCGGGCAGCGCCGCGGGAACTCACT
This sequence comes from uncultured Solirubrobacterales bacterium, assembly GCA_963705995.1. GTDB lineage: Bacteria > Actinomycetota > Thermoleophilia > Solirubrobacterales > Solirubrobacteraceae > Palsa-465. The sequence goes on along the minus strand of CAVPLN010000022.1, from coordinate 110 downwards.
TCCGGATCCACGAAGAAGCAGAGACGGGCCATCGCGTCTCTGAGCCGGAGGACGTGTCCGCTCTCGGCGGAAAGCGGCCACCCAAGATCCGGGAATCTCGTCGCTCCATT
>CAVPLN010000021.1:0-48452 GCA_963705995.1 uncultured Solirubrobacterales bacterium | reverse complement strand
TTACGACTCGGAAACGAACGGGCAAGCACGTCACGCTCGACGGCCGCCGCGTCGACTACGAGACGGGCGCGATCTACTGGGGCGAGCCGGGCACGAACGGACAGCACTCCTTCTACCAGCTGATCCACCAGGGGACGAAGCTGATCCCGGTCGATCTGATCGGCTTCGCGAAGACGCTGAACCCGCTGGGCGATCACCACGACCTGTTGATGAGCAACGTCTTCGCACAGGCCGAGGCGCTCGCGTTCGGCAAGACCGAGGACGAGGTGGCGACGGAGGGCACGCCGGCGGCGATCGTGCCGCACCGGGTGATGGAGGGCAACCGCCCGACGAACGTGATCCTCGCCGAGCAGCTCACGCCGCATACGCTCGGAGCGCTGGTCGCGCTCTACGAGCACAGCGTGTTCGTGCAGGGCGTGATCTGGGGGATCGACTCGTTCGATCAGTGGGGCGTGGAGCTGGGCAAGGCGCTCGCCCAGCGGATCATTCCGGAGCTGGAGAGCGCGGAGGAGCCGGATCTCCGCCACGACAGCTCGACGAACGCCCTGATCCGTCGCTACCGGAAGATGCGTGGATGAGGCTGGGATGACGCGGCCTGACCCTGCGGAACACGCGCACGGCGCACCCGGCTACCGCTTACGTAGACCTGACGCGTACTATGGAACGGTTCGTGGACCTGCAGCCGCCCCGACGGTACTAGGCCCACGACTAAACGACCATTGGAGTTTCGTTGCGTATTCTGATTCTCGGCGGAGACGGGTTCTGCGGCTGGCCGACCTCGCTGCACCTCTCAGCCTGCGGCCACGAGGTCGCGATCGTCGACAACCTCGCGCGGCGCAACGCCGACATCGAGCTCGAGGCCGACTCGCTGACCCCGATCAAGCCGATCGGCACGCGCCTGGCGGCGTGGCGCGAGCTGACGGGCGCCGAGATCCCGTTCCACCGTCTCGAACGTCGCCGAGGACTATCACGAGCTGCTCGATCTGCTCGTCGACTATCAGCCCGACGCGGTCGTGCACTTCGCCGAGCAGCGCGCCGCGCCGTACTCGATGAAGAGCTCGTGGCACAAGCGCTACACGGTCAACAACAACGTCAACGCGACGCACAACCTGCTCGCCGCGCTCGTCGAGGCCGAGCTCGACACGCACGTCGTCCACCTCGGCACGATGGGCGTCTACGGCTACGGCACCGCCGGCGTCAAGATCCCCGAGGGCTATCTGCGGGTCCGGATCGACACCGACGACGGCGACGAGGTCGAGCAGGAGATCCTCTACCCGGTCAACCCGGGCAGCGTCTACCACATGACCAAGACCCAGGATCAGCTGCTGTTCGCGTTCTACAACAAGAACGACGGGACGCGCGTCACCGACCTGCACCAGGGCATCGTGTGGGGCACGCAGACCGCCGAGACGCGGCTCGACGAGCGGCTGATCAACCGCTTCGACTACGACGGCGACTACGGCACGGTGCTCAACCGCTTCCTGATGCAGGCGGCGGTCGGCTATCCGCTGACCGTGCACGGCACCGGCGGCCAGACGCGCGCGTTCATCCACATCCAGGACACGGTGCGCTGCATCCAGCTGGCGATCGAGAACCCGCCCGACGTCGGGCGAGCGCGTGCGCGTCTTCAACCAGATGACCGAGTGCCACCGCGTGCGGGACCTCGCCAAGCTCGTCTCGAGCCTGACCGGCGCCGAGATCGACTACGTCGACAACCCGCGCAACGAAGCCGCCGAGAACGAGCTGTTCGTCGAGAACCGCCAGCTCCTCGACCTCGGGCTCGACCCGATCCGCCTCGCCGACGACCTCCTCACCGAGGTCACGGAGATCGCCCGCGCGTACGCGCGACCGCTGCGACCGGTCGAAGATCCCCTGCAGCTCGAAGTGGATCCAGCGGCGCGGCACGACGGTCGCGGGCGCCTGACCGGGCGCCCTGCGACGATCATTCGCGGTTGCGCTTCCAGTCCCGGAACGCGGAGAGCAATTCGTCGCGGACCTCGGGCGGGAGATCCTGCTCGCGCAGCGAGCCCGCGAGCCGGATCGTTTCGCGCATCTGCTCGACGTAGATCGGGCAGTTCTCGCACTCCCGCAGGTGGCGCTCGAAGCGGCGTCGGTCAGCTGCCGGGAGGGTGCCCTCGAGGTAGTCGGTGACCAGCATCACCAACTCGCGACACGTCATCGGTGGGATCGTGTGGAGCTGCATCACGCCTCGAAGTACTCCTCGAGCGAGAGCCTCAGCCGCGAGCGGGCTCTGTGCAGCAAAACCCGTGCGTTGCCGGGAGTGATCTCGAGGGTGGCGGCGACCTCCTCGGCGCTCCAGCCCTCGACGTCGCGGAGAACGAGGACCGCCTGCTGGCGGGGTGGGAGCTCGGCGATCGCGTCGCGCACTCGTCGCATGGTCTCGCGCGCCAACAATCGCTCCTCGGGCCAGGCTCGCGGCGGAACCGCCCAGCCGAGCGGGTGGTGTGGGTCGTCCGGCGCCAAGAAGCGATCCAGCGGAACCTCAGGCTCTTCGCCCTCTGCCAGCGGCGAGACCGGCACCGAGCGCCGCTCGCGCTCAGCTCTCGTCTTGGCCCGGTTGATCAGGATCGCGAAGATCCAGCTCTTCAGCGAGGAACGCCCCTCGAAGCCGTCGATCCCGTTCAGCACGCTCAGCCACGTCTCCTGCGCGACCTCCTCGGCGACCGACCTGTCCAGCCCGTGCCCGAGCGCAATCCGCACGAGCGAACCGTGGTGGCGCTTGACCAGGCTCGCAAACGCGAGTTCCTCGCCACGGCGAAGTGCCGCGATCAGCGCCACCTCGTCCAGCTCCGCCTGACTCGGGCGCGGCTGAACTCGGGAGGGACGTGTCGACCAGGGAGTGGGCATATCGGTCGCCGGCGAGACGCCGCGGCGGCGCCCCATCCTACTTCCAGCGCGCGGCGCTACTGGCCTCGATGATGTAACGCTCACGGATGCGGGAGGACTAACAGGTATCCCCGCCACTCAGCGGGGCACCTCAGCGCCTGTCCTTCAAAACTGAAGGCGCCGGCCACCAACTCCGAGAGGAATCACCGTATGCGTACCCTCCCGCGTCTGCTCGCGTGCGCCGGCGTCACCGCTGTCGCACTCGGCGGCCCCGCCGCCGTCGCGGTCGCCAAGACCGCTCACACCACTGGCACTTCGCCGATCGTCGTCGGCTACGTCTACACGGACGACAACACGACGACGACGAATACGATCGCCGGCTTCGCCCGCCAACTCGACGGCAGCCTGACGGCTCTGCCGGGTTCGCCGTTCTCGGCCGGTGGCGCCGGCGCGGGTCACGGCAACGCCTCACAGGGGTCGATCACGCGCGCGTACGGCGGCCGCTTCATGCTCGCCGTCGACAACGGCTCGAACCAGATCTCGGTCCTCAAGGTCGGGCCTGGCGGCGCACTCACACTTGTGGGGAGCCCGATCTCATCCGGCGGCACCAACCCGGTCAGCATCGGCGTCAGCGGCACCCTCGTGTATGTCGCCAACGCCGCCCCGAGTCCCGGGCGTGGCCAACGTCACCGGCTTCAGGTTGAGCTTCTCCGGGACCCTTACCCCGATCGCCGGCTCGACCGTTGCACTGCCCACCGGCGCGCAGCCCAACGACGTGGTCCTCAACTCAACCGCCACCAACATGGTCGTGCCGGACGTCGCGCTGTCGGTCGTTTACACGTACACGGTCACCTCCGCCGGGCTCTTGACACCCGCGCCGGACTCGCCCGTCGCCGCTCAGGGCGCAGGTCCGTTCGGGAGCGCGTTCGATCCGATCAACCCGTCGCAGCTGTTCGTCTCCAATGCCCACAACGGGACCGCGCTCGGCACCGTGTCCGCGTTCGACGTCGCCTCCGATGGGACGCTGACGTCGATTGACTCCTCACCGTTCGCCGACTACCAGACGGCACCCTGCTGGGTCGCGGTCACCCCGAACGGGCACTACCTGATCGCGGTCAACGCGGGGACGCCGAGTGTCTCCTCGTACGCGATCGACTCCGACGGGTCACTGATGCTCGTCGGGTCGTTTCCCTTTCGGGAGGGCTCGACACTGCATCCGCTCGACGACACCGTCAGCGGCAACGACCTGTACGTCAAGGGAGCGAGCGAGGTGGCAGCGTTCCGGATCCTCTCGGGCGGCTTCCTCACGGAGCTGAGCTCCTCGCCGACGTCGCTTCCTGCCGGGGCGAGCGCGTCGGGCATCGCTGCCAGCTGAAAGACAGGCGTGTTCGGATGGACCGGCTCGGCGAGCCCTTCTCGGATTTGGGGCGGTCCCAGCGGCTCCGGTCGGCCGCGCCCCGAAGGGCGCGGCCGCCGTCGCTCCAGCGGTTGCCACAGGCGACGGTCAGTCGTTGCCGATGAACGCGGCCGGGAGGTTCCGTCCCGGCACCTGATTCGGGGTGTAGATCCTCGAATCTCCTGGATACGCGACCCGCCAGTTGTGGGCCGAGTACCAGTCGAACCGGTTGAGCTGCTCCGGGTTGACCATGTCCTGGTGATCGAAGTGGCCCTCGGCGGCCTGCCGGCCGATCCACTTCTCCCAGGCGCCCTCGACGCTGCGCATGCTCGCCGGCACGATCCCCTCCGGCCGGAAGGCCTTGCGCTCTGCTGCCGTCGCGTCCTTCGGCGCGGCGGTCAGCGTCGACGGGTAGCCGGGCGCGCCGAGCGTCAGCGGGATCTGGTTCGGCACCACGTCGTACGGCGCGAAGTCCGGATGTGACGTGAACGCCGAGTACATCGGCTCGGCGGCGAGGTCCTCCTGGTTCATCGGCTTGATCCCGAGGATCTGCTCGATCGTCTTGACCATGTCGAGCTGGGTGTAGTACTGGTCGTCGACGCCCGTCGCCGAGTAGGGGCTGACCACGAACGCCGGCCCGCGGTGCCCGTCGACGTGGTCGACGCCGTTCTGGGTGTCGTCCTCGAGGATGAAGATCGCCGTGGAGCGCCAGAACTTGCTGTGCGAGATCGCATCGACCACACGGCCGACTGCGAGGTCGTTGTCGGCGACCTGCGCGACCGGATCCGGGGTCCCAGAGCCGGTCGTGTGATCGGTCATCAGCCACATGAACGACAGGCTCGGCATCTGCCCGGTCGCCTCCCAGGTCTTGAACACAGGCATCCACTGGTCGACCCGGTACTGATCCGGGAATCGTCAGCTGGAAGTTCGGGAAGCAGAGATCGCTGATCGCCTGCAAGGACGGGATGTCCGACTGGTCCCTGGTGTACTGGCAGGGATCGGTGATCGGCTCAGCTCCCTGGTGCCCGTCCTCGAGCCACCGGGATTCCAGGTACCAGGTGTCCCACGAGGGAGCGTCCGACGGCAGGCTGTACGGGTTGTAGATGTACTCGCCGAAGTTCCGGACGCTCAGTCCGGCCTTGTCGGCCGCGTTCCAGAGGAAGCCGTCACGCTGGTAGGCGAGCGCGTCGCCGCCCTGCGACGGATAGGAGCGGTAGAACGCCCCGAACTCCTTCTCGACGTAATCGTTGGCCTCGGCCTGGACGATCCAGTTGTGGCCGTCGGCCGAGAGCGTGCCCTCGTCGTAGAAGTTGTCGAGGTCGCCGAACCGCTGCGCCAGAGCATGGCCGTTCGGCGTGACGTCCAGGCCGAACTGCGCGTCGGCCGGGTCCCCGTTGCCCTCGGGGTTGCCGTTCGCGTCCGTGAGGTCGCCGAGGTCCTGGTCGTAGGTCCGGTTCTCCCGGATGATCACGACGACGTGCTTGATCGGTGAGTAGCCACCGAGGTGGGTCGGGATCACCGACGGCACCGTGTCGTAGTCGCCCTGGTTGATCGGTTTGATCTGCTCCCAGTCGTTGTCGGTGAAGACCGACTGGGTGTTGGCCGGGATCTGGCCGTCGGCGGGCATCTGGAAGACGGTCACGCTGCCCGTGTCGTCGTAGGTGTTGTGTCCGGTCGCCGGCGCCGTGTCCGGGCCCTTGTCGATCGTCGACTCGGGGCCGAGCGCTCCAACCCCCTTGTCGTTGGTGACGACGATCGTGCCGGCGCCGAGCGCCGGATCGGGCTGGACCTGAACCGGGTACCAGTCGGTCGGGAGCAGTCCGAGGTACCGCATCGGCGTCGAGATGCCGCTGTAGCTGTAGACGGCGATCGCGTTGTCGCGGCCGATGCTGACGAGCACGTGACTCGGGTCCGACATGTTGATCGCGTTCGCGTAGCTGCCGACCGTCGCCCCCGGCACGGGGTTCGTCTTGACCGTCTGGCTGACCGTGTTGGTCTGCTCGTTGATCACGGACAGGCTGTCGTCGTTGGAGTTGGCGACGAACAGCGCCGAACCGTCCTGGTAGAGCGCGGTCGGCTGCAGGCCGACCGGGATCTCGGTCTCCTCCGTGCCGGTGAGCAGGTTGACGACCGACACGGTGCCCGTCGTCGCCGCGCCCGTCACCGTGCTCGACACGATCGGCGTCCCATCGGAGAGGTTCGTGAACTCGCCCGGCGTCGCCGGCCGGCCGCCCTCGTTGGATACGTAGGCGGTCGTCCCGTCTGGCGACAGGACCACCTGGCGCGGCGCGTTGCCGACCGGGATCTGGCTGACGAGCTGATCGGTCGACGTGTCGATCACGCCCAGCGCGTTGGCGCCGTTGAGCGCGACGTAGAGCTTGCTGCCGTCGGGGGACAGCGCCATGCCGGACGGAAGATCGGCACCCTGAGCGTTGCTCGGGCCGTAGTTGGGATTGCACGCATCCGAGCTGAGCGGCGAGCCGCACAGCGCGATCGAGTCCTCCTGCGTCGCCTGCCCGGTGGACTGGTCGAAGCTGAACTTCAGCAGGTAGGTCGACTGCGGGACCCAGAGGGTGCTTCCGTCCGGCGAGAACAGCGGGCCGTCCGCGGCGACCGAGTAGTCGGTCGAGCCGCCGGAGCCCGTCGCCAGCCAGGTCGTCGACACGATCGCGTTCGTCTGCAGGTCGATGATCGTGAGGTTGCCCGAGAACTCGTTCCAGCCGAGCGCGGCCAAGTAGACGCCGTTCGGGCTGATCGCGCTGGAGACGAGCCGGCCCTGGTTGTCGAGGATGCGGGTGCCGAGCGGAGCGATCCACTGGTTGCTGGGGAGCAGGACGCCGTTCGCGTACGTCTGGCCGACCTGCTCGGTGGCGAACGGGTTGAAGCCACCGACCGCCGCGGCCGCGACCCCGACAACCGCGGTGAGGGTGACGACGGCGGCGATCAGCGCCGTACGCGCACGCCGCGGCGCGCGTGACCGCCCGAACGAGATGGAGCTCACAGATCCTCCGATTGACGTTATGGCCGCGCGAGACGAGAACCTCGACGCGTTCTTCGGGAATCCTTACAAATATGGAGCCGCCGGTGTTACGAGCGTGTATCCCGGTTGTGACCGATCAGGTCGGTGGCGACCACGGGAGTCGACCGCGACGGCGGTGTTCACAAGTCGTTGACGGCGTCCGCGTCCAGCAGCCTATATTTCGCCCTCGTGGCGTCTGCTCGCTGCACCGGACTCGTCAAGCAGTTCGACGCGACGCTCGCCGTCGACCACATCGAGCTGAGCGTCGAGCCGGGTGAGGTTCGCGGCCTGCTGGGCCCCAACGGTGCGGGCAAGACAACGCTCCTGCGGATCCTGTTCGGGCTGATCGCTCCCGATGCGGGGACCGCCGAACTGCTCGGCCGCCCGCTCGACCGATCGGGGACGACCGCGCTGCACGGCGTCGGGGGCTTCGTCGAGGACCCGAGCTTCTACCCGTACCTGAGCGGCCGCGGGAACCTGAGGCTGCTGGCGCGGCTCGACGGCGGCACCGTCGGAGCGGACGGGATCGAGCACGCACTGGAGCGCGTCGGCCTCGCCGAGCGGGCCGGCGATCGTGTCAGCGGCTACTCGACCGGAATGCGGCAGCGACTCGGGATCGCAGCCGCGCTGCTTCGCGCTCCGCGCCTGCTGCTGCTCGACGAGCCGACCAGCGGCCTCGATCCTTCCGGGGCGCGGGCCGTCGCCGGACTCGTGCGCGAGCTCGCCGACGACGGTGTCGCGATCCTGCTCTCGAGCCACCAGATCGGCGAGCTCGAGCGCGTCTGCACGAGCTACACGTTCCTGCGCGATGGTCGCGTGGTCTGGGACGGGAGCGCGGCCCAGCTCGAGGCCGACGCGCCAGTCTCGGCGTACGCGCTGGCGACGAGCGACGACGAACGGGCGCTCGAACTCGCCGGAGAGCACCGCGGCGTCCGCGTGCAGCGCGCCGCCCGAGGCGCCCTGACGCTCACCACGCAGCCGGGCAGCCTCGATCCGTTCGTGCTCGCGCTCGCCGCGGCGCGAGTGGCCGTCCGGCGCCTGGAGCTCGTCGTGAGCCCGCTCGAGAGCATGTTCTTCGCGCTCGGCGCCGACGCGACACTCGGCGAGCTCGAGCCGCACCAGCTGGCGGAGAGGGTCCTGGCCAGCGTATGACAACGGTCGCACCGGGCGCATCGCCGGCGCCGTCCGCGACGGCCTCGGGCCGGGAGGGGTTCGTGCATGCGTACCTCGCCGAGCTCGAGAAGCTGCTGGCGCAGCTCACGACCCGCCTGCTGGCACTGGTGGCGGTGCTCGCGCCGTTCGCGTTCGCGGTGATCCTCAAGGTCCAGAGCGGTACCCCCGGCGACGCACTCTTCGGCGCCTGGGTCCACTCCTCCGGCTTCGCGGTCTCGCTGGTGATCCTCGGATTCGCCGGGAGCTGGGGCTTCCCGATCATCGCCGGCGTGCTCGCCGGTGATCTGTTCGCCTCCGAGGACCGGCACGGCACCTGGAAGACGATCCTGACGCGGTCCTGCAGCCGGGAGGAGGTGTTCTCCGGCAAGCTACTGGCGGTCGGCACGCTCGCGATCGGGATCTCGATGATGCTCGCCGCCTCGAGCCTGATCGCCGGGACCGCGCTCGTCGGCGCCCACCCGCTCGTCAACCTCAGCGGTGCGCTGACCTCGGGCGGGCGAATGTTCGCCCTGACGCTCGTCGCCTGGTTCTACTGCCTGCTGCCCGTGCTCGCCTACACGAGCCTCGCGGTCCTCTTCTCGGTTGCAACCCGCAACGGGATCCTCGGCGTACTCGGCCCGTTGATGATCGCGCTCGTGACGCAGCTGCTCGACCTGATCGGGAAAGGCGTGATCGTCCACATGCTGCTGATCGGCTCGGCGTTCGACGGCTGGCACGGGCTGTTCGTCACGCACCCGTTCTTCGGCCCGCTGCTGATCTCGGCGGGTGTCTGCGTCGCCTGGATCGCGGGCTGCCTGAGCGCGTCATGGCGGATCCTCAGCGCCCGCGACTTCCTCGGCGGTCACGCGACGCGCGGCGCCGGCTGGACGACACCGGTGCGGGTCGTGCTGATCACGACGGCGGTGATCGCGGTGATCGCGCTCTGCAGCAACCTCGGACCGACCGGCGTCACGGGGTACCGGGTGGCCGCGTCGATCGGGCCGACCTTCGACAACGCGACGCTGCTCCAGCAGGCGCTGATCGGCCGGCACGCCCCCCCGAGCGCCCGGCTCGCCGTCCTGCCCAACTGCAACAAGCGCGGCGCCGTCGACAGCGGGCCGGGCGACTGGAACTGCAACCTCTACGTCTACCTCCCGCAGCCGAAGGCGATCCGCTTCCAGCAGACGAACGTCGAGTACGAGGTCAGCGTTCAGTACAACGGCTGCTGGAAGGCGTCGTCGCCACCGGCGTTCATCGGCGGCCCGACGATGCAGGCCGTCCACGGCCGGACCGTGACGAACCCGCTGTTCATCGTCTACGGCTGCTTCAACATCCTCTGACCGCCGGCCACTCGATCCACTCACCGGCCGGCGTCAAGGTAGGCGCGGGAGCTCGGCCGTGGCCGTGGACGGCGCGACCCGCGGTGCGCGCCGCGCGGTGTACCAGCACGCGGCGGCCCCCGCGACGAGGATGCCGGTGCGCGCCAGTTTGGCCGCGACGAGGAAGACGGCCGTCGAGACGGTCAGCGCGAGCGAGACCTGGGCGACCGCATCGAGCAGCAGCGTGACGCCGACGATCAGGGTCAGGACGGCGGCTCGCTCGCCGCCCGCGTAGATGTGGGCGACCCGTGCCAGTCGCGCCGAACTCGGCCAGGCGCGCTCGACGAAGCCGATCGCGACCGGCAGGAGCGGCCGGCGGCCGATCACGGAGACCAGGCAGGCGATCCCGAGCGTGCCGGTGACGAGCCCGCGCCTGAGCTTGAGCGGCATCACGCTACCGCCGTCGGCGATCGCGACCGCGAGGGCGACCAGCAGGACGATCAGCGCGATCAGTGCGATCGGGTCGAGCCGGCGCTTGGAGAACCCGTACGCCAGCGCCCAGAACACCGGAATCAGCTCGACGATCGCGAGCGCGAAGAGTTCGTTGTGGAGCGCGTGATCGAGCGCGATGTATGCGATCACGGGGGCTGCGACGCCGGCGAGCAGACGCAGGCGCGCCCTGCGCGCGCGCACGAGATCGGTCCGTTCCCGGCGTCCAGTGGACTCCACCAGCCCGCGCTCCACGCCGATAACGGTAGCGACCCAGACTTTCGAGATGCGCAGAGAATCCAATATCCCTATCTTTTGGTTGGTGAGCACGGCACTGAAGCCAGCGCTCGTCCACACCACAGCGGCCTTGGCAGGCCGGGCCAGGGGCCATGGACACGGGCGCACTCGAGCTTGCCCCTCCGAGAGGGGCGGCTGAGCCCGTGGCGGCGACCGTCGATCCGCGACTCGCGGGCGGCCCCCGCGCGGGTCAGCGCGCCGGCCGAGCGCGGAACTCCAGGCGCCCGACCGCAGCAGAACGGCGCGCTGCGGCTCCCGAGCCGCAGGCGGGCCTCACCGTTGCACAGGCGGGCACGGCCGGGACCGCCGGAATCCAGCCCGGCACGGCCGGGGCCGCGGGGGCGGTCCCGAGCGTCGTCTCGCGGCTGAAGCTGTCCCCATCGCCGACGCTGATCTTCGAGGTCGATGCCGCCGAGCGAGGAGACGACGGGCACCGGGCCCGTCGCTGCGAGGTCCGGCTTGTCGGCAGCATCCCCGGCCGCAAGTCCGACGGAGCGGACGGCGGCGGTGACGCGACCGCGGGGAGCGAGATGTCCGCGGTGCTCCTGATCAGGGCGCTGTCGCCCCCGCGCATGCTCCAGTTCGTGCGAGCCGTGACCCGGGGCGGCGCTTCGGTCCCGCCCGAACTGCTCGCCGAACTGATCCCCGAGGCCGACCATCATCCGGAGGGGTTCCGGCCCGAGGAGCTGACCGGACGCGAGCTGGCGGTCGTGCGGATGCTCGCCGACGGTCTGACGACCCGTGAGATCGCCGAGGCGCTGAGCTACTCGGAGCGCACCGTCAAGAACATCGTCCATGACCTGCTCGAGAAGCTCGGTTGCAGGACGCGGGCTCACGCGGTGGCGCTGGCGACCCGACACGGAGTGATCTGATCGGCTTGCCTGGCCGCCGCGTTGCCGTGATCGGGCTCGACTGTGCCGAGCCCACCCTCGCCTTCGATCGCTTCCTGGACGAGCTTCCGAACCTGAAGCGGCTGATGGACGCCGGAACCTGGGGACCGTTGCGGACCGTCGATCCGCCGATCACGGTGCCCGCGTGGAGCTGCATGGCGAGTGGCCGGGATCCAGGTGAGCTCGGGGTCTACGGCTTTCGCAACCGCACGGCGTACGACTACAGCTCGCTCGGCATCGCCGACTCCAGCGCGATCCGGCTACCGCGGGTCTGGGACCGGTTCTCGCAGGCCGGCCGCCACGTCGTGGTCGTCGGCGTTCCCGGCACCTCGCCGCCCGTGGCGGTCAACGGCGAGCTGATCTCGTGCTTCATGACGCCGGACCCCCGCTCGATGCCGTTCACCTACCCCGAGCAGCTGCGCGCCGAGGTCGAGCGCCTCGTCGGCGCCTACCGGACCGACGTGCGTAACTTCCGCAGCGACGACCGCGACCGCATCCTCGCCGAGATCTACGAGATGACGGAGCAGCGCTTCGAGGTTTGCCGGCACCTGCTCGACACGCGCCCGTGGGACTTCTTCATGCTCGTCGAGATCGGCCTCGACCGGATGCATCACGCGTTCTGGCGCTTCCTCGACCCGACCCACCCGCGATTCGAGCCCGAACATCGCTACCGAGACGCGATCCGCAACTACTACGCGTACCTCGATGATCAGATCGGGGAACTACTCGAGCGCTTCGACGACGAGACGACGGTGATGGTCGTCTCCGACCATGGGGCGCGGCCGATGCTCGGCGCGATCTGCGTCAACGAATGGCTCGTGGCGAACGGGTACCTCGTGCTCGACGAACCGCCGGCCGCGGGCAACGGGCTGACCCCGTTCAAGGACGTGAAGGTCGACTGGAGCCGGACGCGCGCCTGGGGCGAAGGCGGTTACTACTGCCGCCTGTGCCTGAACGTCGCCGGGCGCGAGCCGCAGGGGATCGTGGCGGCCGAGGACTTCGAGGCGCTCAGGACCGAGATCGGCGAGAAGCTGATCGCGCTGCCCGGCCCCGACGGAGATCCGATCGGGACCACCGTGCACCGGCCCGAGGACCTCTGGCGCGACCAGCAGGGCACCCCGCCGGACCTGTTGGTGTATTTCGGCGACCTCGGCTGGCGCAGCAACGGCAGCCTCGGCCACGGCCAGTATTGGACGTTCGACAACGACACCGGGCCGGACGACGCCAACCACGACCGCGACGGGATCTGCGTGATCTCCGGTCCGGGCGTGCCCGCCGAGCATCGCGAGGACATGACGATCTACGACATCGCGCCGACGATCCTCGCCGCCGCCGGTCTGGACCCCGATCCGGCGCTGCGCGGCCGCACGCTGACCTCGGCCGACTGAGCACCTGCTTCGCCGCGTCCGGCGCCAGCCGCGGTGAGCGCGGTGAGCGCGCCAGGCTCTGCCCGGCGCGCGGCCGCCGCTACTTCTTCTTCTTCTTCTTCTTGTGCTTCTTCTTCGGATTCGAACACTTCGCGGAGGCCTCGACGCTCGCCGGCGCGGCGCCGGAGACGAAGCTGAACGTCGCCGTTGACGACCAGCCGGCCTTCGTGCAGGTCGCCGGCGTGCGGATGAAGGCGTTACGCCCCGTCCCGAGCGTGTTGAACGTGATCGTCAGCTGCTGGATCTGGATCGGATAGCCCTTGTAGTCCGAGTTTGGATACGGGACCGTCAGCGCGTTGCCCGACCACGTCGGCAGGACGACGACGGGCGAGCGGTTCGGGACGGTGATCACGATCGCGGCGCCACCGGTCATGTTGTAAACCGTGAACGAGACCGGGATCTCGCTGCCGTTGTAGGCGAGCTGGGCCTGCCCGGTGCCGACCTGGCTGTCCGGGGCGCACGTCGGAGGGGTCGCGCACACCGGGACCGACGCGAGGTTCAGCGCGACGCCGGCGGGAAGCGTGACGGTCACCGTCGAGGGCTGCGTCGGGCTGGAGGCCGTGAATGAAAACCCGCTGGTCTTCCCAGGCTGGTTCGGCGAGAAGGAGACCGACAGGGCCGGCGCGGTGATCGCGCGTGGAACAAGCGCTGCGCGTTTGTTCAATGGGACCGCGGCAGCGGACGCGTACGCGACCGCAATGCTCAGCATCGTTACCGCAGTCGCGACGGTCGCCGCCCAGCGACTGGCTCTCGAGGACATCTACAGGTGCTCCTTGACTAGGTGATCGCGGCCGTTCCCTCTGATCGTAGCGGGACTCCGGAAGTTGGGTGGTCGGAAACGGCGCCGTCCGGCGCGTCGCCGAGGGACCGCACCGGACCCGGCGAGACGCCGTGCCGAGGCTGACACACTCAAGTGCTGGAGCGGGCCGACGATTAGGCCCGGTAGGAGCGCTGAACCATGACCAGACCCCCTCAGGCGCCCGCAGTCAGGCCTCCGAAGCGACGGCGTCGCCGGCGCCGGCTGTTCGTCGCGCTGATCGTCGCGATCGTCGCGATCGTCGCGATCCTCCACAGCATCCGCTTCCGGCCGGGCCGCGAACTCGCCGGCACGGCCGTGGCGCCGCAGGGGCAATCGACGATCGCGAGCTGGCTGCAGAACGCCGAGCCGGTGGCGTGGGACGCGCGCAACAACCGCATCATCATCAATCGCCGCCTGCCGGACGGCATGTGGGGCGCGTACTCGATCCTCCCGAACCGCCGGGGGCTGCACTGCATCACCTGTGACGCACCGGCGTTCGCAGGCGTCGGGAACGCGACGAACCGCGGAGCCAGCGACCTGTCCCCCGACGGACGCTACCTGCTGCTCGTCGTCGAGAAGGGTGCGCACGCGGGGACGATCGGCGAAACGAAAACCCAGCCCGGCAAGGGCGTCTTCAACGACATCTGGCTGTCGACGGTCAGCGGGTCGCGAATGTGGCGGCTGACGGATATCCCAAACTCCGATGACAACGGCATCATCTTCCCCCGGTTCGACCGGACCGGCCACCAGATCGTGTGGGCGCAGATGTACAACCGTGGCGGGTTCTTCCACCCGCTGGGCGAGTGGGAGCTGCGGACCGCGCAGCTCGTGTGGAGCGACGGCACGCCGCACCTCGCCGCGATCCGCACCTACGACGCGAACAAGGGGCACTTCTTCGAACCCTACGGCTTCACGCCCGACGACCAGCGGATCATCTTCGCCGGGGACGTGCGAGTCGCGAGCGGCTTCCTCTCGCCCAGCGCGTTCAACGCACAGATCTACACGCTCGACGCCGCTCATCTCGATGACCTGCAGCGCGTCAGTCCCGCCTACAACCTGCACGGGATGTTCTCTGACTACAACGAGTTCGCGTTCTACATCCCCGGCGAGCACAACCGTCTGCTCGTCGCGCGCACGTTCGGTGCGTCCACCCACGGGATGGACTACTGGACGATGAACGCCAACGGCACCGATCCACAACGGATCACGTTCATGAACCAGCCGGGCAGCCGCCAGTACCTCGGCTACTCGGTCGGCCTCACCGTGGCGTTCGACCCGCACGATCCGCGACGCTTTCTCGCCGGCGTCTCGCACGATCTCGGGACCCAGCACGTCCAAGCCGTGATGGTGACCCTTCGCTGAGGGCCAATCCGAAGCAGGGTGAACCCGGGTTGGGGCTGGTGGTTCACCCGAGCAGCGGGCGCTGCCGGCGCCGCTGGTCGCGGTACTCCTGGTAGGCCTGGCTCGTGACCGCCAGCCCGGACACCTCGGCGACCGGGACGTCCCACCAACCCTCACCGTCGGGTGCGTGGACGAACGGGTCGGACCGGACGTGGATCAAAGTCGCGGCGTCGCGAGCCTTCGCGGCCACCACGGCGGCCTGCAGCTGCGCCATCGCGCCCGGGGCCGACGCGATCTCGACCACCTCGATCCCATAGCTGCGGGCGTTGGCGGCCAGGTCGACAGCCCTCAGGAGCTCGCCGGACTCGAAGTTGCGCGCGTCGCGATCGAAGTACCGATACCGGGTGCCGAAGCGGGCCGCGCCGACCTGCTCGGACAGGTGACCGATCGAGGCATAGCCCTCGTTCTGGATCAGCACGACGACGATCTTGAGACCCTCGGCGACCGCGGTCGCGAGCTCTGAGTGGAGCATCAGGTAGGAACCGTCGCCGACCAGCACGATCACGTCGCGGTCGTCGCCGAGCGCCTCGAGACCGCGCTTGACGCCGAGTCCGCCGGCGATCTCGTAGCCCATCGTCGAGAAGGCGTACTCGACGTGGTAGCCGAGCGGGTCACGGACGCGCCAGAGCTTGTGCAGGTCGCCCGGCAGGGATCCGGCGGCCTGGACCAGCACGTCGCGCGGGTCGCAGGCGGCGTGCACGGCGCCGATGATCTCGGGCTGTCCCGGCAGCTCGGCGCCGGTCGGCGCGAGCGCAGCGTCGACGATCGCGTCCCACGATCGCTTCTCGTCGGCGACCGCCTGCGCGTACGCGCCGCTCACGTGGTTGCCCTGGAGACGACTCGCGAGGGCGACCAGCGTCTCGCGGGCGTCTGCGATCACCGGCAGCTGCGTTCCGTGCTTGTAGGCATCGAAGGCCGCGACGTTGATGTTCAGGAAGGTCACGTCCGGGTGCTGGAAGGCGCTGCGGCTCGCGGTCGTGAAATCGCTGTACCGCGTCCCGATGCCGAGCACGAGATCGGCGGCGGCCGCGGCACGGTTGGCAGCGGCCGTACCGGTCACCCCGACGCCGCCGAGACACTGCGGGTGATCGGAGCGCAGAGCGCCGCCACCGGCCTGCGTGGTTCCGACGGGGATGCCCGTCAGCTCGACGAACCGGCGCAGGGCGTCCTCCGCCTCGGAGTAGATGACGCCGCCGCCGGCCACGATGAAGGGTCGCTGCGCGTCTCGGATCGCAGCGACCGATGCGTCCAGCGCCCAGCTCTCAGGCGGCGGCCGGCGGATGTGCCAGTCGCGGTCGGCGAGGAACCCGAGCGGGACCTCGATCGCCTCCGCCGCAACGTCCTCCGGGAGGGCGATCGTGACCGCGCCGGTGTCGGCGGGATCGGTCAGCACACGCATCGCGGCGAGCGCGATCGAGTACAGCTGCTCGGGGCGCTCCACCCGATCGAAGAATCGCGAGAGCGGCCGGAACGCGTCGGTGACCTGGAGCGCGAGATCATGGGGATGCTCCAACTGCTGCAGAACCGGATCGGCGACGCGCGTTGCGAACGTGTCGCTTGGGAGCAGCAGCGCCGGTAGCCGGTTGGCGGTCGCCAGCGCCGCGCCGGTCAGCAGGTTGGCCGAGCCCGGTCCGACCGAGGCCGTCGCGGCGAGCGTCGCGCGCCGGCGGTGGATGCGGGCGAACCCGACGGCCTGGTGCACCATCGCCTGCTCGTTGCGCGCCTGGTGGTAGGGCAGCAGCGTCGGGTCGGAGACGTTCGCCTGCTTGAGCGCCTGCCCGATGCCGGCGACGTTGCCGTGCCCGAAGATGCCCAGGACGGCCGGGATCGTCCGTTCCCGACGGTCGCCGTCGACAGTCCATTGATGGGCGAGGAACTGGACGAGAGCTTGACCAACGGTCAGTCGTTGGGTGTTCAATGGAGCCTCTCCTCGAGGGGTTCGGTGGGAGCGAGGCGCTTGTACGGCAGCCGCCGATCGGGGTCGACGTGCGCCCACGTCGCGCGGATCCAGGCCTGACGCGGGTCATCGGAGAACTGCCAGACGCGGCCGGGGCCAGGGCCGGCCATCACGTTCAGGTAGTAGAGGTCGTACTCAGGCGCGGCGGCGGCCGGGCCGTGGTAGCCGTAGGGCACCAGTGCGATGTCCCCGCTCCGGACCAGTGCGCGGATCTCGATCTCGCCGGCGCTCGAGGAGTAGGTGGCGAAGCTACCGAACGCGTCGGCCGCAGGTGGCGCGCCACTGCTCCGGGACGCTGCGGCCTCGAAGTAGTAGATCTCCTCGAGCTTTGACTCCCTTCCGGCGACCAGCTCGTCGTGCTTGTGAGCGGGATGGGAGGACCAGTTGCCGGCGGGCGTGATCACCTCGCACACGATCAGCGCCGCCGCGTCGAGCGCCTCCGGCGTTCCGAAATTGTGGACCTGACGGGTGTCCTGACCCGCGCCACGGATCTCGACGGGAACCTCAGATCGAGCCACGTGACGACTGGCCTTCACGACGGTGGTCGGCGACGAGGTCACTGCGACGCGCCCCCGACCTGAAATCGCGAGCGCCCGGCGAGCGCCGACATACAGGACATCGGTCGGTCCGTCGAACACGCTGTCGCGTCCGTCCAGGACCGTTGCGGTCCGCTCGTGCGCGACCTCGAAGGTGCCGGCCAAGGGCACGACGATCCGCTCCACGTCGCCGGCTGGGAGCTCAACCGTGCCGCCGTCCAGTTGGGCCACGTTGAGACCCGTGTAGAACCAGCTCGGGATCCGTCGGTCGACCACGGACTCCCAGCCTGCACGGGAGAGCGAGCCTCGCGGGAAGAAGAAGTCGTTCAGCACGGCCGGCAGTGGACCCGCTGTCCGTTCACGGGAGGGGGATCAGGATGTCCCGCACGAGTGCGTCGAGCTTGGCGACGGCGTCGAGGAACTGGCGCAGGGTCGCGCGGGTGGCACCGTAGGAGTCGAACTCCTCGATGGTCATGCCATCGGGCTCGTAAGCGCGCCGGAAGTCGTCGAGCTGTCGCGACAGGTCGGCGATGATTCGTTCGTCGACGGGCTCGTCGATCCGGCGCTCCACCGGCAGCTCGTTCTCGTTGATCCGGAGCTGCCAGTCGAACGGCGGCGAGATCACCAGCTCACCGCCGAGCAGCTCGGACCATTGGAGGGTGTGCCGGAACGCCGCGACAAGGATCCGAGCGCGAAAGCCACGCCCCCGGAAGATCTCGTAGGCGCGTTTGGTCACCGCGATGCCGGCCCAGTCGAGGTAGCCTGGCTCGATCACCAGGCGATCGCGTGCGGCCACCTGCTTGAGCCAGTCGTCGAGGCGTCCGCCCATGATCGTCACGACCGACCCGAATTCGCGCTCCGGCAGTCCGTCGGAGTGGCGGCGCTCCAGCCCGCGCTCGATCGCCTCGGCCGCGGCCACCGCCTGCGGGACCGTGAACGAGACGGTGACGTTGACGCTGACGCCGCGGTAGGTCGCCTCCTCGATTGCGCCGATCCCCACCGACGTCGCCGGCAGCTTGACGATGATGTTGTCCGCCAGCCCGGAGAATCGCACAGCCTGCTCGACGAGCGCCGCTGCATCCCGGTGATGGCGTGGGTCGGTCTGGATCGACAGGCGCCCGTTGCGGCCGCCCGACGTGCGGAAGGCCGGCTCGAGCAGGCGCGCGGCCTCGATCGACAGTTCCTCGACCGCGCACCAGCCGATCGCCGATTCGCCCCAGGTCGGGTGATCGCTCGCGATCCGGCGGATCCGCGGACGCCAGAGCTCGAGGTTGTTCGAGATGGCCGTGTACGCGATCACGGGGTTGCAGGTGGCGCCGACGGCGCCGAAGCCGATCGACTGGGCGAGCTCATGCGGGTCCGCCGAGTCATTCCACAACGCGGTCGCTGGGAATTCACGACTGGCGCGGAGCAGCGACGACGCCGCGCCGGTCAACTGCGTCTCGATCATGGTCTCTCCTGCAGCCGGACTTTGTCCTGACATTGAAACGTGTCTCGCGATTGCCGCAGGCGCGGCCCCTCGGTCGGGCGGGTCCGATTGACGCTGCCCGGCAAGTCTGCCAACATGTCGCCGCCTCGGGAACGATTGCGCAAACGTTCACGGTACTACGAACACGACAAGGACGGGCAGAAGTGACGAAGCCGCTCAGGGTTGGCGTAGTGGGATGCGGGGTGATCGCCCAGGTCATGCACCTGCCACACCTGCGAGACCTTCGCGATCGCTACGAGATCGCGGCGTTGTGCGACATCTCGCGACCCGTCGCCGAGGCGTGCGCGGAGCAGTACGGGGTCCCGACTGTTCACGTCGCCTGGGAGGACCTGGTCGCCGAACAGCTGGATGTGGTCATGGTCTTGACCTCCGGCAGTCACGCTCCAATCGCAGTCGGTGCAGCCCAGGCGGGCTCGCATGTGTTCGTCGAGAAGCCGATGTGCCTGTCGCTCGACGAGGGCCGGGAGATGCTGACGGCGGCGCGCGACGCCGATGTGAGGCTGATGGTCGGGACGATGAAGCGCTACGACCCGGCGTACGAGCGCCTGCTCGAGCAGTTGCCGCTCGACGACCTGCGGCTCGTGTCGGTGACAACGCTCGAGTCGCCGTTCCAGCCGTACGTTCAGCACTATCCGCTGACCGCGATGAAGCCACCGCCGGCCGACGTGCTCGCGGCGCTGAAAGCCGACGACGACGCCAGGTTGGCAGCGGCGCTGCCCGACGGTGATCCTGACGATCGCTACTGCTACCGCTGGATGCTGCTCGACAACCTCGTCCACGAGCTGAACATGCTGAGGGGCGCGCTCGGCGAGCCGACTCGCGTCATCCAGGCGCGCCTGCGGCGGACCGTCTGCGACATCGCGCTCGCGTTCGGACCGACCGAGGTCCACATGTCGTGGGTCGACCTACCGGGGCTCGCGCACTACAAGCAGGAGCTCGCCTTCTACGCGCTCGATCGACGCGTGACGTTGACGCTGCCCTCTCCCTATCTGCGTGACATGCCGAGCATGCTGACGATCGAAGGTGGCGTGGCCGGAACGCCGCACTCATGGCGGACCGTCGAGACCGTCTCCTACCAGGAGGCGTTCAAGCGCGAGCTGATCGAGCTCGCGGACGCGATCGCGTCCGGCCGAGAGCCGCGCACGAGCGGGATCGACGGGCTTCACGACGTCGCGCTCTGCCACGCGATCGCTCGCTCGAACATGAGCGGCGAGCCGGTCGAGTTGCCAAGCGAGTTGCCGTCGTGGTCGCAGTCCGCACCGGCGCAGCCCGCCGTGCGATGAGCATCGCCGTCGCCAGCGCTCCGTGTAGCTATGGCGCGTTCGAGGTGACGATCGGCGTCGATCCGAATGTCCCCGAGGGCGTGGCGGTGCTCGACGCGATCGCCGCCACCGGCTACTCGGGCGCCGATCTCGGCCCGGTCGGCTACCTCGGCGAGGGCGATCAGCTCGCTCGGCGGCTGGCCTTCAGGGAGCTGTCACTCTGTGGCGGCTATGTGCCCTTGCACTTCGCCGAACCGCGCCGGTTGGCGGACGAGCTCACCTACATCGACGCCCTGCTCGACGTGTTCGACCGCTGCCCTCCCGGCGTCGCGCCCCGTCCGACGCTCGCCGAAGCGGGGTCACCGGAGCGCCAGGCCAACCCGGGCGCCGCCGCCGCACGTCCCGAGCTCGGGTTCGACGACGCCGGCTGGGCGCGGTTCGCCGACGGGGTCGCTCGTGCCGCTGACCGCTGCCGGGCGCGAGGATACGAACCGACCTTTCATCACCACACGGGGACCGCGGTCGAGGCGGTCTGGGAGATCGAGCGGATGCTCGAGTTGAGTGATGTCGGGCTGTGCCTCGACACGGGCCACATCGTCGTCGGCGGCGGGGATCCGCTGGCCGCGCTGAACGACTGGAGCGATCGGATCAACCACCTCCACGTCAAGGATGTGAGGCGCGAGGTCGTCGCCGGGATCCTCGCCGAGCGAGCCCCGACGACTGCGCTCTGGAGCCGTCAGGCGTTCTGCCGGCTTGGGGAGGGCGACCTCGAGCTCGACGCCTTCATCGACGGCGTCAAGCGACGGGACTACGACGGATGGCTGCTCGTCGAGCAGGACATCTTCCCCGACCGCGAGGGGTTCGCCGAGCGGGCGACGGCCGACCAGCGGGCGAATCGCGAATGGCTGGCCGTCCGGGGTCTCTGAAGGCGACTGCGCAGGGCGGAAACCCGGACCGTGGCTGGCCCGGCTCGGTCCTTGACACGACCACCGGCTCGTGCGAGAGTGCGCCTTCCAAAACGATTGCGCAATCGTTGCCGGAGAGACCGCGAGCCCGCAATCGACGAGTTGGTGCGATCGAAAGGGGAGTGATGTTCGTGACGACCGGATCGAGGAGGGGTCGGCCGCGCCGGCGCTCGCTGGCAGCGCTGCCGGCGCTGCTCGCGGCCAGCGCGGTGCTGTGGGCGGTGACAGCCGGCGCGTCGGCGAGCGCGTCGAAGGTCACGCTGACCTTCTGGGAGAACTACGGAACCCAGCAGACGCTGCTCGGCACGGCCAAGAACCTGATCGCGGCGTACGAGAAACTGCATCCGAACGTCACGATCAAGATGGTCAGCCAGCCCGCGAGCAACTACTTCGCGCTGCTGCAGGCGTCGGCGATCTCGCACACGGGTCCGGACCTCGCGGTCATGTGGACCGGCCTGTACCTGCCGCCGTACGCGGACATCCTCGCCAACATCCGGCCGTATCTCTCGAGTTCTGAGATCGCCAACATCGAGGGCCTGCAATGGGGCGCGCTCGACTTCAGCGCCGGCTCGCAGATCCTGGCCGCCCCAGTCGATGCACAGTTCTACATGGGGTTCTACAACAAGAAGGATTTCGCCAAGGCCGGCATCACGTCGGTGCCGACGGACTGGAGCCAGCTGTTCGCCGCGTGCACGAAGCTCAAGTCGATCGGCGTCACTCCGATCACCTACGGCTCGGGCAGCGCCGCCTACACGGGTGAGTTCAATCCCTGGTACTCGATGAGCTACCTGGCGATCGGCGCCTACCAGCCGTCACAATGGGCGGGCCTCTACAGCGGCTCGATCCCGTGGACCTCGCCCGCACTGACGAGTCAGCTGACCGAGTGGCACACGCTGTACACCAAGGGTTGTGTCAACTCGGACGCGCTGACGGCGACCGACAACCTCGCGCAGTTCGTCGCGGGCAAGGCCGCGATGACGCTCGATGACGGCAGCTGGGACGTTGCCCAGTTCACCCAGCAGATGGGTTCGAACGTCGCCGCGATCGTGCCGCCGTTCTCGACCAAGCCACAGCACGGAGTCGTGTACTTCCCGGGCGACGCGATCTCCGTCATGAAGCAGTCCTCGCACGTCGCCCAGGCGGCCGCGTTCCTCGCCTTCATGGATTCCCCGGCCGGAGCGGTCCAGATCGCGAACGCGGGCCTGATTCCCGACATCTCCCATTACACCTCGACGAACGCGCTGAATGATGAGATGCTGGCGTTCGTGCAGAAGGATCACTACACCGTCTATCCGATGCTCGACAACGTCACCCAGCCGAACCTCGTGAACGCCGGCTATCAGGTGCTGCCTGCGGCGCTCGCCGGCCAGACGTCGGTCGCGAGCGCGCTCGGGACGCTCGAGCAGAAGCACAACGAACTGCCGGCCAACCAGCGCAGCTCGTACGGCGCCTACTTCAAGTGACGCGGTTGTGCACGTCTGGCGCGATCGGGGGCAGTACTGAGTAGTCGCGGTCTCGTGCAGTGAGCACGAGACCGGCGCTGCAGGTCCGGCGCAAGGGCCCATCCGGCAACACACTCGCCGGGTGGGCCCTGTCGGCGCCCGCGCTCGCGATCGTCGCGGTCCTGCTCGCCTGGCCGATCGGCCAGGCGGTGTACTACTCGATGACGAACTGGAACGGGATCACGACCCAGTGGGTCGGCCCGCATACGTACATCGCGTTGTTCGAGGACCCGACCTTCCTGCGCGTCCTCGAGAACAACGGCTTGCTGCTGCTGGTGATGCCGATCGCGATCGTCGTCCCGCTGGGGATCTCGTTCCTGCTGCACGAAGCGGTCTGGGGGTGGAAGTTCTTCCGGTCCGCCGTGTTCATCCCGACCGCAATCTCGTGGGTCGTGATCGGCCTCGTCGCCGCCCGCTTCTACGCGTTCAACGGCATCCTCAACGGTCTGCTCGGTGACATCGGGCTCGGCTTCATCAAGACGGATCTGCTCGGCCATACCAACCAGGCGCTGATCGCGGTCGGCATCACACTCGTCTGGTCACAGCTCGGCACGAACACGATCATCTTCATCACCGGTCTGGCGGCGCTCGATCCGTCGCTCGCCGAGGCGGCTCGCGTCGACGGGGCCAACGGCTTTCAGGTCTACCGCAAGGTGATCGTCCCGCAGATGCTCCCATTCATCCAGTTCGCGTTCATCATCACGCTGATCACCGCCTTCACGGCGATCTTCAGCCTGATCTTCGTGATGACCGGCGGCGGCCCCGACTACGGGTCGACGACGCTCGAGTTCTACGTCTATCAGCAGGCCTTCGTGCAGGACAACTTCGGGACGGGAGCGCTGCTCGGCGTGCTGCTGTTCGTGATCATCGGTGGCGTCAGCGCGCTTCAGGTCCGGCTGTTCCGGAGCAGGGTGTGAGCAGCGACAGCCTCGAGGCGCCGGCCACCTGGGCGCGCCCGGCGGCGCGCCGGCGGATCCGCCCCGCACGCGTCGTCATGTTCCTGACGATGGCCGCGACCGCGGTGACGATGCTCTACCCCTTCTACTACATGCTGCGCAGCTCGTTCCAGACGGTCGCGCAGTACGAGGGGTTGCGGTCAGGCCTGTCGCTGTCGACCTGGAACCAGCTGTTCGCCAGCCAGCCGATCCTGCACGAGCTGCTCAACTCGTTGATCGTCTCAGGCATCTCGGTCGTCCTGATCGTCGGGATCGCGACCGCGGCCGGGTTCTCGTTCGCCAAGGGTCGCTATCGCGGGCGGACGCCTGTGTTCGTGGCCGTCGTCGGCTGCATGTTCGTGCCGCTGCCCTCGATCGTCATCCCGGAGTACGTCAACGTCGCCGGTTGGGGGCTGCTGGGTGGCTACTTCGGGGCGGTGATCGTCTACGTCGCGCTTGGCATCCCGTTCTCGGTATTCCTGATGACCACCTACTTCCGCGGTCTGCCCGACGAGGTGCTCGAGGCAGCCGCGATCGACGGCGTCTCGCCGTGGCACATGTGGTGGCGGATCGGCGTCCCGCTCGCGACGCCGGCGATGTTCACCGTCGCGGTCCTCCAGTTCATCCAGATCTGGAACGACCTGCTCGTCGCGCTGCTGTTCCTGCAGAACACGAACGAGCGCACGGTGACCGTGGGGATCGCGCTGCTCTCGTCCGGGCGCGTGGCGAGTGTCCCGGTGCTGATGGCGGGCTCGGTGCTGAGCGTGATCCCGCCGATCGTCGTCTACCTGCTGTTCCAGAAGCACCTGGTCCGCGGGATCACGCTCGGGCTCGGTAAGTAGTCACCGCGCCCGAGGCCAGTCAGGGCCGCGGCTCAGGCAGCGCCGGCGAGCGCGGGCATGAACGCGAACTCGCACCCGCACGAGCGGCGGCGGATCAGCTGGACGTCGATCCGCACCTGGCGGTACTCGCTACTGTCCCCCGAGATCGCGTCCAGCAGCAGACGCGCGCTGCGCGCACCGACGTCCGGCGCGTCGTAGCCAACGGCGGTGAGCGCCGGCTCCAGCAGGGGCGCGAAGTACGGGTCATCGAAACTCGCGAGCGCGAGGTCGTCGGGGAGCCGCAGTCCGCGGCTGCGCGCCGCGCCGAGCACTCCGAGCGCGATCTCCGCGCTCGCGGCGATCAGCGCGGTCGGGTGGAAGGGGCCGTCGAGCAGCGCGAACATCTCGGTCGCGGCACTCGCGACGCTCCACTGGACGGCGCGCACGACCGCGAGGTCGACCGCGAGGTCGCGGTCGGCCATCGCGGCGAAGAACCCCTCGCGGCGCTCCCGACCGTCAGTCTGGTCGGGCGGTCCACCGAAGAACGCGATCGAGCGGTGGCCGTGGTCGTCGGCGAGGTGCTCGACGAGGCAGCTCGACCCCCCGGTGATTCTCGAGGGTGACCGCGCCCGCGCCGACCCCCTCGATCGTCTCGTCGATGAAGATGAACGGGGTCTCTTGAAGCAGGTCGGCGAAACCGCTGCCGGTCAGTGGCGTCGTCGCGATCATGATCCCGTCGACCCAGTGGTCGAGCAGGGTGTCGATCGCCTTGGCGACGCTGTCGGAGTCCTCCCCGGTGTCCATCAGGATCAGCCGGTAGCCGGCCGCTCGCAGCGCCGACTGGGCCCCTTGAACGACCGACGCGTAGAACGGATGGTCGACGTGGGGCACGATCAGGCCGACCGTGTTCGAGCGGCGCGCCCGCAACGACTGCGCGAATGGAGAGGGACGGAAGCCGAGTCGGCGGGCCGCGTCGAGGACAGCCTGGCGGGTGTCGTCGGTCAGCTCGCCGCGGCCGTTCAGCGCCCGCGACGCAGTCGTCGTCGAGACGCCGGCGAGCCGCGCGACGTCGGCGAGTCGGACTCGGTCGGCGCGCGGCGCCATCAGCGGGCGGACCTCGCACGCTCAGCGACTGATCTCACGCTCGAAGCCTAGTCGGTTTCGCCGCTGAGGCCTGTGCGCGCGGCCGCGCTTACCGCCGCGCCGCAGTGGCGTGATGATGGCCGCGCGCGGAGGCGATCGTCGCCTGCGCCGGACGCCGGGTGCCCTTGCGGCCGCGCTTGGCGCGCTTGACGGGCTTCCCCGAGGTCGCCTGATGGGTGCCGGACGCAGGCGCCGAGCCGGCCGACGCTGCGGGGCCGGAGCCGGAGCCAGCGCCAGCGCCAGAGCCCGAGCCGGAACCGGAGCCGGAGCCCGTCGTGGAGCCCACCACCGTACCGGCGCCGGTCGGGTCCGTCCCCGTCCCGGGGTCGCCCGCGTCGCCCGTGGTGCCGCCGGCGAGCGTCTGTACGTCAGCCGGAACCGAAGCAGCCGCACCGGCCGTCGCGGGCGCCAGGTCAGCCCCCGGGATGACGGTCTCGGTCGAGCTTCCCGGGAGGATCCAGGAGAGCTGCCCGTACGCGTACCCGACGGTATGCTCGAAGTCGAACTCGATCGGGACCGGAACACCGGCCGTCTCGCTCACCTGCGCGCAGTCGTTCGCCCCATAGGACCAGGATGCATTGATCAGCTCCTGGCCACCCACGTAGAGCTGCCCGCTCGGATTGGCGACGATGCAGAAGCTGTAGGTGCCCGACACGGGTGGCGTGACTGTGCCGATCCAGCGGGCGGAGTTGTTCGCCGCCGGTACCCCGGGCGCCGGCCCGCTGTCCCAGTAGAAGCTGTCGGACGGATTCGACGTGTCGGTCGCGAGTTGCTGGCCGAAGTTGACGCCCGAGTAGTACTGGCCCGTGAGGCCCGCAGGGTTCGGAGTCAGCGTCACCATCTCGGCGTTGACGTTTGTGCTCGTGATGTTCGGGGAGACCGCGGCGACGAACTGGTTCGGATTGTTCGGGTTGAAGGCGAGCGACTCGACGTCGGAGTAGCCCATGCCCTCGGTGCTCCAGCGCTCGTTGAAGTACGTCAGGCGATGCGGAGCGGTTCCGTCGGGATTCATCTCCCAGTAGTCCATGCCGCCGCTGGTCGCATCCCGGGTGCCGCCGTAGATGATGTGATTGCCGTCCGGCGTGTAGAACGCGAACTCGTTGTAGTTGGGCTGCTGCGCGGTCATCTGCGTGAGCTGGGTGAGCCCCGTGCCGTCGAGGGCGACCGTGTCGATCTGGTCGTTGATCCAGGAGGTCTGGCCCGCGCTGGTCGCGAAGATGACGTGCTGGTCATCCGGGGTGAAGCCGTACGGCTCGTAGAAGGCGTTGGCGACAGGCTGGATCGTGCGCACGTTCGCGAGGCTGGGAACGCCGCTCGTCCAGACGATGTTCGCGACCTTCAGCTGCCAGTACCCGAGGTTGCCGATCGCCGGTGAGTAGCACGAGGCCCACACGATCTCGGTGCCGGTCCGGTCGAACCGAGGCCAGATGACCGCCAGGCCTTGCGTCGGACCGTTGCCGTAGATGTTGGTCAGCTGCCAGGCGTGCGTGCCGTCGACCGAGTAGAGCCAGATGTTGTTGGCGGCGCCGTTCCCCGGAGCCGTGAGGTTCGGGGCGCCGTAGCCGTTGCTCGTGGCGACGGTGGCGAGGAAGTACTGTCCGTTCGGCGATACGTCGGACGCCCCGCGGTTGGTCGTCGTACCGAAGCTGCCGAGGCTCGGGATCGTGCAGGTGAGGCACTGGATCCCGGATCCGTCGGGGTTGGCGCTGTACGCGTTGTAGAAGCCGTTGGCGCCGCGCGAGTTGTAGACGATGCGGTTGGTGCTCGAGGTCCAGCCGACGGGCGAGGCGTTCTGCATCCATGTGGTGACACTCGCGACCTGGCTGCCGGCATCGGCAAACGCCGCCGGCACGAAGATGGTGAAGCAGGCGATGATCGTCGCAACCGCGACGCGAAGCGCATGTGTGAACGTGTTCATGGTCGATCGCTTTCCGGGTGTGGGCAGCCGGCCCCGGTGAAACGCGTGTTCGAGCGTCAGGCCGACATGTGGGTCAACAGCAGTGGGAGTCCCTGCTGGTATCGACCTGGTCGTGTCGTCCAGTTCGCTCCGGGCGCCTGCGTCGACATTCGTACGGCGGTCCGCGTCGACGATCGTTGGACGCATGCCCCGCGAACGCGAAAGCCCAGCGGCGGCGGGCTGCGCCGGTTTTCCGTCGAACGAGGTCGGCGACGCTGAACGCAGGCAGCGGAGCGTCAGCCATCGAACGCGGAGCGTCCAGCCCGATCGCCCGGGCGGCGAGCCGAGCAGACCATCGCGATGTGATTCAGATCACAACGGAGGCGTCGCCGGAGTCACTGACGGGGCAGGAGACCGAGCTTAGTCTCGCTACATGGTCATTGGCACCCCCGCAAAGGAGTCTCAGATGCTTCGCCTCGGTCGGTCGCTCTCAGCAGGTCGCACGCGCTCCGCCGGCGCGCTGCGCGCCGGTCTCCCGGTTGCCGCAGCGATCGCGGCCGTCGCCGCCGGTTCGGGGGCACTCGTTCCCGCCAGCGCTCTCGCCGCCACCCCCGCGCGGACGTCGGTGTCGCTCCAGTCCGCGCCAAAGGATGCGCTGGTCGGGAGCCTCAGCTCCACCAGGGTGCTGTGCATCAGCCGCCGGACCGTGCGGCTCGAGGTTCATGAGCACGGCCGCTGGCTCACCAAGGCGACGACCACGAGCAGCTCGTCGGGCCGCTTCACGATCGCTCTTCACGGAGCCACGTCCGGTGGGTTTCGCGTCGCCGTGATCGCTGATCGCGCATGCGCGAGCGTGCTGGCGAGCCGCCTCTCTCCAGCGCCGGCCACGGTGATCACGCGGCCGGCCGGATCGACGCCGCCCTCGAGCGTGACCCCGCCGAGCAGCGCAGGCCCGTCAAGCAGCGCAGGCCCGTCAAGCAGCGCAGGCCCATCAAGCAGCGCAGGCCCGTCGAGCAGCGCCGGCACCACCGGCGGCGGTGGCTCATCGGGCGCCCCCAGCACCCCCGCCCAGCCCGCGTGCACGCTCGGGCTCACCCACGACACGATCGACGGATTCCACATCGCCGTGCCGAGCGGCTGGACGCTGCAGTCCGTGCACGGCGAGATCATCGTGGGCAACACCGCCGGGACGGACGAAGTGGTGGTGGCGCCGGCGATGCAGACGAGCGGGATGACCGCGTCGAGCTACTTCCAATCGGAAGCCTCGAGCTTCCAGTCACAGATGTCCGCCGTCGGCTCCTCGTTCACGGTCACCGGCAACGGCACGCAGGACAACGAGCCGACCGAGTCGTTCACCGTGCAGTTCGACGGGGAGACGCTCCAAGGCGAGGCGAGCGTCCGCGCGATCCCGGACAGCACGCAGGCCTCCGGCACCCAGTTGGCGTTCGTGGCCTACTTTGCACCCCAGTCGTCGTTCGCGACCGACTCCTCGACGCTGACCGCGGTGGCGAACTGCTACGGGCCCGAGCAGGGCAGCCTCTTCGGCGTCTACCAGGACAGCGCCTTCACCTACATGATGCCCACCGGCTGGAGCGTCGCGCAGGAAAGCCAGGACTTCCTGGTCCTGACCGATGGCCAGGGTGACGATGTCTCCTACGAGCTGACGATGGGCTTCGGTTCGACGTACACCGCCACGCCGCAGGCGCTGATCAACGAGGTCCTCGGCATGGACAGCTTCGGGTCGGTCAGCGTGCTGCAGAGCGCCCAGTCCACGCAGAACGGCCCGGACGAGGTGGAGGTGTTCACGGCGACGCTGGGCGGCCAGCAGGTCGAGGGCCTGATCAACGCCAGCGATACCGCCAGCGACGGGATCTCGAACGGCTCGGTGTGGCTGATGTTCGCCGACGCGGGCTCGTGGAACGCGCTCAACGCCCCGATGCTGGAGATGGAGGGTGCGATCCAGCACAACTTCACCCAGGACCTGCAGGAGATCCAACAGATCAACCAGCAGGAGCAGAACTTCGCCGGGCAGGTCGAGAACTTCGACGACGTCCTCAACAGCCAGCAGCTCGTCCAGGACCCGACCGACGGTGAGTACTACGAGGCGCCATACGACTCCTACGAGCAGAACGGTCCGGACGGCCCCGGTTACTACCTGAACGACCACCTGCTCGATCCGGTGGAGCGCCAATAGCCCGCTCGCCGGGGACCTGCGCAGGAAGCCCGGGGGCGGCCGTCAGGCCGCCCCCGTTCGCTTGCCCGGGCCCCCCTTGCCGCGTCACGGACCGGCCGGCGCTCACGGTCAGTCAGTAGCGGGCGTAGCGCCGCAGCGCGTCAACGTCCACCACGACCGCCCGGCGGCCGTCGACGCTCACGCAGTCGAGGTCACGCAGCTGGCTGAGCGCCCGGTTGACAGCTTCGCGTGAGGCGGCCACCCAGCTCGCGAGCTCCTCCTGGCTCGGAAGCAGCTCGAGGACGATCCCGCCCTCGAGGCTGTGCTGCGGGTCACCAGCGAGCGCGAGCAGTCGCCGCGCAACGCGCGCCAGTACGTCCAGCCCCGCGAGCTCGAGGCGCTGCTCGTCGGCGGCGGCGAGACGCCGGGCGGCCAGATCCAGCAGCAGCAGGGCGAGCGCAGGGGATCGCCGGACCGCCTCACGCAGTACCTCTGCGGGCAGCGCGAGCGAGTCGACCGGCTCGAGCGCACGAACGCCGACCAGGCGGGGGCGCCTCGTCAGGGCCGCGATCTCACCGATCACGGTGCCCGGTCCGGCGATCCCGAACACGACCTCACGACCGTCTCCCGTAAGCGCCGACATCTTGACCAAGCCCTCGAGCAGAACGTGGGCCGCGCTGGAGTCGTCCCCACGATGGAACAGCACGTCCCCGCGTCCGTAGCGGCGCGGGATCGCCTGCCGGCGCAGCGCATCACGTTCGGCCTGCTCGAGCCCGGCGAACGCAGTGTCGAAGCCGTCGGGCACGGGGGCAGTGCCCGAGCGCGGGGCCGCCGTCAGGACTTGACTTTGAGCTGGACCGTCAGCTCCGTCTGCTTGCCCGAGCTGTCGGTGATCCGGACCGTCAGGTGGCTGGAGCCGGCGACCCTCGCGCTGATCTCCTGATGGAGCGCGGAGCTCTCGGTGAGCAGCGGCCCACCCAGGGTCAGGGTGCTCTTCGACGTCGCCTGGGAGAAGGTGAGGACGAGTGTGCCCTTGTGGAGCGACGCGCGCTCGATCGTCGCGCCCGCCACGGCGAGGGCCTTGTTCGAGACCCGGGACCCGCGCAGCGCCTTGTCGGAGAAGAGGAGCCCGTGCGGCAGGCTGATCGCCACCGACTTGATCGGAGGCGCGTTCTTGCCCTTCGCGGCGGCGACCGAGATGCGGGGCGAACCCGACTTCAGACCGGCGACGTAGGCGGTCGCCTGCGGAGCCGTCTGCGTCAGCTTGCCCGAGTGGGCGCAGCCGGAGAGCGAGGTGGTGGCGCTCAGGTCGATGCCGGGCAGACCCGTCCACGAGGTTGCCCCTGCCTGCACCTGCGTCGGATAGCACTCGATCGCGAACGCTCCGCCGATGCTGTTGCCGATGAAGTCGAGCGTCAGCGTCGTGATCGGCAGGTCCGGGAGGTTGGAGAGGGTGATCAGCGGCCCGCCGAACGACGTACCCCAGGAGGCGTCGATCTCGATCCCGAGCGCGGGGAACTTGACGGGAAAGGTCAGCGAGCGAACGGTTCCCTCGACCCCGATCGTGCCGGTCGTCTGGCCGGCAGGCAGGATCGGCGAGGCCATCGTGACGGTGCCGAGCGTGCACGACACGCCGTTCAGGCACGGGATCAACTGCGGGTTCGGCAGGATGTTCGGTGGGACGTAGAACTTGAGCTCCTGGGTCGCGGCGTTCCCCGGCGGGTTGGAGAGGACGACCTCGAAGCTCCCCGCGACCGACCCGACGTAGCGCGAGACCGCCACGGTTGTGATCGTCGGCGAATACTGGAGCAGGTTGCACGCGGTGACGACGAACGGGAACGTCGCCCTCGCCGGGAGCGTGTCCTGCTGCTGGGAGGTGGTCGACACCGCCGCCGTGCCCGGTAGGCATGAGCTCGGCATCGTCAGCCCGCTCAGCGTCAGATCCATGGCGCTGATCGCCGGTGCCGCCGGGAGGTCCGACCAGGTGATCTCCTCGAAGATCCCGACGGAGGGGTTGATCCCGAGCGAGCTCGAGGACTTGACCGTCAGGTCGCCGACGGCGATCATCGCGCCGGCGACGAACTCGACGCCGGCGATGTCCCCGGTCCGCTCCGGATTGATCAGGTACGCCGCCATCGGTGTCGGTGCGCTCGAGGGTCCGCCGAGCGTCATGGTCCCGGAGCCGATCTGGCAGGCGGGCGCAGGCGCCGGAGCCGCCAGGCATGCGCCCCCGTCGATCTCCTCGTTGATCCAGACGCCGGTCGGCAGGTCGAGCGCGATCGACTTGACGGAATCGCTCGCGGGGGCGCTGTTGAAGCCGAGGTCGAAGCCGATCGCGCTCGTGGTCCCACCGCCGCTCCCGGCGCTCTCGTTGAGCGCGATCGTCGGGGTCACGTCCGCCGTCGCCACGGCCGGGAGCGCGAACGCCCCGATGGCCGCCGCCAGCGAGATCAGGATCGGGACAACGACTCTGTGCAACATCGGCTGGTCTCCTCAGGCTACTTCGAGGTCGGCGTTCAGCATAGGAGGCACCTGGCTGGGACGGGCGTGACCGAGGTAGCCCTCGATCAACTCGCGGGCGCGCACGGTGCCGTGCTCACTCTCAATCGTCGGGCGCAATGCGGCCGCACGATCTCTCATCGCCGCGCTGGCCGTGATCGCGGCCTCGAGGCTGTCGGCGGTGAGTCTCCGGCGGCGGATCGGCGCGCTCGCGAGCCCGAGCTTGTGCATCCGGCGGGCCAGGCGCATCTGGTCCTCCGTGTGCGCGACGGGCACCGAGGGGATGCCGGCGCGCAGCGCCCCAGCGGTCGAACCGGCGCCGCCGTGGTGCACGGCCGCCACGCACTGAGGGAAGAGCCACGTGTGCGACGTCGGGCCGACGGCGATCACGCTCGCGGGAAGCTCGACGTTCGAACGCCGATGCGGCGCCGTGAGGATCACACCTCGGTGGCCGGTGCGGTGAAGGACGTCGACGAGCAGGCGCATCGTGGCGTCGGGGTCGGCATCGGCCATGCTGCCGAAGTCGACACAGACCGGCGGCGCTCCAGCCGCGAGGAACTCCGCAAGGGCGGCCGACGGCTCCGGATCGACCGCCAGCTCCAGAAACCAGAAGCCGGTCGGATGGGCCCACGTGGGGCCACCCGTCGCGTCAGGCACGATCGCCCGGGTGTAGGCCTTGAGCAGAAGCGCGTGCCGCGCGTTGAGGTCACTCATCGGATCGCGACGCGGGAGCGGCGGCAACCCCAGATCCCTGCGGGGGCCTTTGAGCCCGAGCCGAATCGCGCGCCACAATGCGGCGCGCGCACCCTGAGCGAGCGGCCCCGTGAGCTCCTGGAGTGGGCCCGGCAGGTTCAGATTCACGCGGATCAGCGGACAGTTGAGATGCTGGGCAACCTGCCAACCGACGAGGATGCCGAGATCGGCCGCGATGATGGCGTCGCTTCCTGCGCCCGCGGTCAGCGCGTCCCCGAGCCGCTCACGGACGACCGTGCGCGCGTCC
Source organism: uncultured Solirubrobacterales bacterium (assembly GCA_963705995.1). Taxonomy (GTDB): domain Bacteria; phylum Actinomycetota; class Thermoleophilia; order Solirubrobacterales; family Solirubrobacteraceae; genus Palsa-465. Next base: position 15,237 of record CAVPLN010000021.1, on the reverse strand, counting down.
TGCACATACGCAACCCAGGTTGGCAGGTAGCGGCTACCGGAGTTGATCCATCGCCAGCCTTCGGGCGTCGACGCGCCGGCGCCGACCCGACCTTCGGCGATCCTGGCGAACGGCACCTCAGCCCGCTCCGCGAGCTGCGCAAAGCGGGGATGGGTGGCGATCGTGACGTCGTGGCCGGCACCGATCAGCTCGCGCGCGAGCGCGAGCATCGGCTGCACGTCACCGCGTGAGCCGATCGTCAGCATCGTCAGCTTCATCGCCGCTCCGGCCTCACGGATTCCCCGCGATCCGCGCGTACTGCAACCGGCGCGCGATCCGCTGGGCCACGAGCGCGAGCTGGTCGTCGTCGCCGGCGGCGGCCTCGATCTGCGCGACGGCTCCGCGAGCGACGCCGTCCCGGCCCCGGGCGACCGCCGTCTCGGCGGTCTGCAGGAGCCGCGCGAGCCGCGCCTGCCTGGCGCCGTCCTCGGCGCCACCGGCGCTCGCCGCCGAGGCCGCCTGCGCACCGAGGACCGAGCGCAGCTCGCTGAACGTCGCGGGCGTCCCGCCGAACGGCGTGATCTCGAGGTTCGACGGCTGCGACTTCTTGCCGGAGCCGGCGTTCGCGACCACCTCATAGATGAAGTGGCCGGCGTGCGGGACGATGAAATCGGAGTTGTCCGTGCTGCCGACCGCCTGGAACTGGCCCGGAACCGAGAGGGTCGTGGTGACGCTGCCGGGCGCACCGACCGCAGTCACCGTCGGCATCGCATCCTCGAAGTTCCAGCCGTCCGGAAGGGTCACCGGGGCCTTCAGCCCGACCGTCAGGCTCGCAAACGAGGCCTGATAGATCGTGTAGCTCGACGCATCGGCCGAGCGCTCCCAGGAGAGCAGCGTGCCGTGCCGCAGCGACTGGGTCATCAGCGCGGCCGGGCGGCTCACGCTCCGCCGGCTGTTGCCCACCAGCGACGAGCACGTGTTGTAGGTGTCGTCGAAGATCGACGTGCCCTGCGCCTGGTTGGCACTGCCGATGAAGAGATCCTGGTCGTGCGAGCCGCCGTTGACGATCGTGCGGCCGCCGAAGTTGTACTCGTCGCCGGTGAACGCGTCGCGCGTGACGTTGTACCAGTCGTTGCCGTCACAGGTCGCCCACACGTTGAAGCCCAGCACCCCGGCGAGGATCGTCTCCTGCAACCAACCGAACTGCTTGTTCTCCTGCACCAGGTAGGCCCAGTCGTTGGTCGTCAGGTAGAGCCCGCCGCCCCAGTCGGCCATCCGCCAGAAGTGAGCGGCGAACGGGCTGAAGAAGCCGTCGTAGAGCCCGCTCGTCGGGTACATCGTCTCGCCGTCGGGCAGGTTGCGCGGATTGCCGACGACGAGCTGCCAGGATCCGTCAGGGGCGATCCGGATCAGCTCGGACGCGGGAACGGTGTTCTTGTTGTACCAGCCACTCGAGCCGACGTAGAGGCGGCCGCGGTAGTCCTGCATCGAGACGACCGAAGTGACACTGTGACCGCGGCCCGCGCCGTCGGTGACGATCGGGTGGAAATCGAGATAGCCGGTCGGCGTGTACGTGAAGGTCCGGTAGACGCCGTAACCCGAGGAGCGGTCCCCGGTCCCGATGTAGAGCCCACCGTGGAACGTCTCGATCTCGAAGATGTCGTAACCGGGGCCGCTGACCTGGCGCAATCCGGGATGGTTCGACCACGGGTTGGTCACCTCGAAGAGCGAGCCGTCGCCCGTGAACTCTGGCGTCCCGGTCACGAACAGGTGACCGCGCCAGACGGCGAATGACCGGTAGCCCATCAGCCGGTCGTCGCCGCCGGGGTACTGATCGACGACCGAGGGCATCTGCAGCGCCTGCCAGTGAACCCCGTCAAACGACCGCATCAGCACCGGCGGATGGCTCTTCTGCAGCGGCGGGATGAACTCGTCGGGGCTGACGCCCGCGGCGAACAGCGCCCGGTCGCCCTGCGGATCCTTCAGTACGATCATGCCGCGGAACGCCATCGACTCGGCGATCTTCTTGCCCTTCGCCAGCGGGTTGTCGATCAGCGGCGACTGGTAGACCCGGAGCCACTTACCGCCCGCCGGCACGGACGTCGACGTCGTGGTCGTCGTTTTCCCGCCCGACGTGGTCGTCGTCTTCGAGACGGTCGTGGTCGTACTGGTCGACGAGGCGGGCGGCGTGTACTGCCAGATCTCCGCCTGCAGTGACATGTCGTAGGGGTTGCTGGCGCAGTGCACGTTCGGCTCCGCGTTCACCCCGTAGTACCCCTCATGCGGGTAATAGAAGTTCGTCGTCTCGTCCTCGACGCAGATCTCGTCGCGGCCGGTGCCGACGTAGAGCTTGCCCTTGAACCAACCCATCGACCAGGCGAAGCTGTTGTTGGTGTCGCCGAAGCCCCTCTGGGCGAGGATCGAGACCCCCGGGCTCCCGGTCTCGATCGGCGCGCTGCTGGCAACCTCTGTGACCGCGAGCACGGCGCCACCCGAGAGCGCAACGAGCACGCCCACCGACGCGGTCTTCCTGCCTACGAGCCGTCGAACACGCGCGAACATCGATCAGGCCTGCCCTTGCTTGCGGGCACGGACCGCGAGGTGATATGCGAGCGGCCCGGTCGGGAGTGCATCGTCGACGATGTAGATCAGGAAATGCACGGCCAGCGCCACGGCGGCGAGCTTCGGAGCGCGCAGCGGCGCCCCGAGCAGCAGGATCGCGATCAGGACGAGCTCCTGAAGGCCGACACCGGTCCGCGCGACACGGTCGATCTCGAACCCGGGGCCGAGCAGTTCGGCGAGTTCGGCGACCGTGTAATGGCGGTGGGGACCGCCGTCGGACTCGTTCGCCGCCGGCAGCGGCGGCAGCTTCGAGAACCGCTCGCGCATGGCGCTGTAGATGTTGAGACCGTCGAGCCACCGGGTCGGGCCGCGGTGCGGGACGCTGACGATCACGGTGCCCCCGGGGCGCAGCACGCGGAACACTTCGGCGAGGACCTGGTCCGGGGCGGAGATGTGCTCGACGACGTCGTTCAGCACGGCGGCGTCCGCGCAGCCGTCGATCACGGGCAGATCGGTCGCATCGGCCGTGATGATCTGGAGACCCGGGAAGGATCGAGCCGCGTGCGCGAGGTGGTCGGGATCCCGTTCGATGCCGATCACCGTGCGGCCGGCGGGGCCGCGGGCCACGATCGCCGCCGACCCGTAGCCGTACGAGCAGCCAACGTCGAGGATCCGCATCGCATCAGCCGGCAGCCAGCGCCGCGTGCGGCCCCAGCGACCGACGTAGGAGAGCAGCCGCGGTCGGTCCGGCACCTGCGACGGAGGCAGGTCGACGAACGGATCCGTCCGCGTCAGCTCAGCTTGGGTCACCATGCGTTCTCCTCGAAGCGGACCTGCCCGCTCCAGCCGAGCTGCGCGCAGTCCATCAGATCGGCCGTTTTCACGGTCATTTCCTCAACAAGCTAGCGGTTTCGCGCTCATGACATGCCAGTCCTGCAACCAGAAACCTGCAAATCAAACAACGATCCGGGGCGCCCGTTGCTTTCACTGATGCTCCGCCACGGTTCCGACTTCGCACGTTCAGACCGACTTCGCCCGCACCGCGATGTGATAGGCGAGCGGCCCGGTCGGCAGCAGGTCGTCGACCATGTACGCGAGGAAGTGCAGCGGCGAAAGCGCGGCCGCGATCCGTTCGGCTCGAAGGCCGGCGCCGATCGCCAGCATCACGACGGTGACTGGCTCCTGAAGGCCGAGCCCGGTCCGCGCAACGCGGTCGATCTCGAAGCCGTGACCAAGGATCGCCTCCAGCTCAGCCGCCGTGAAGTGCTGGTGGGGCCCGCCGTCGGAATCGGTCGCCTCGTGCAGCGGCGGCAGCGACGGCCAGCGGCGACGGGCGGCCTGGTAGAGATTGAGGGCGTCGAGCCAGCGCGTCGCGCCCTTGTGCGGAACGCTGACGATCACGGTGCCGCCGGGCTTCAGCACCCGGCGCACCTCGGCCAGGACGCGCTCGGGCGCCGAGATGTGCTCGACGACGTCGAGCAGCACGACGACGTCGGCGCAGCCGTCGTCGAAGGGGAGCGCTGTCGCGTCGGCGTCGAGGATCTTCAACCACGGCACGACCCGACGCGCCTTCGCCAGGTGCAGCGGATCCCGCTCGACCCCGACGATCACCCGTCCCGCCGGTCCGCGGGCGACGATCGCGGCGGAGCCGTACCCGTACGAGCAGCCGACGTCGAGGATGCGCAGGGCGTCGGCCGGAAGCCAGCGCCGCGCCCGGCCCCAGCGGCCGAGATATGAGAGGAGGCGCACGCGGTCGCCGGCCGGCGGGCCGGCGACCCCCTCGAACGGGTCGTGGATGGCCTGCGGGGCCGCCAGCGCCTGCACGGTCACGCCGCTCCCTCGATCGGTGTGACTCGGGCGGCCGCCCCGTTGCCGGGGCCGCCGGCGGGCCGCCGGCCGGCAACGGCGAGCTGCTCGAGCAGTTCGGCGGCGCGGCCCGGTCCGGGCGCCGCGCGGAGGAGCGCGGCGAGCCGACCGGCCCCCTCGCGGTAGGCCGGGTCGATCAGCACCAGCCGGACCGCCGCTCGGAGCGTCGCGCCGCTGCAGCGGCGCGGCGCGAGGCGCACGCCCGCTCCCGCCTCGGTCACGCGGCGGGCATTGTCGGGCTTGTCCCAGGTCGTCGGCACGATCACCATCGGGACGCCGGCCTCGGCGCCCGCGAGCACGGTCGCCTTGCCGCCGACGGTCACCAGCGCGGCGCAGCGCGGCATCAGCGTGCCGTGATGCAGCCAGCGCGCGACGTGGACGTTGGGCGCGGAGACGTCGAACCCCGGCGAGCGCGGATCCCGCCCCGCCCCCACCGTGAGAATCAGCTCGACCGGCTGGCCGGCGAGCCCCTCGACGGCGGAGCGCAGCAGGAATGGGTCGCCGAACGCGAGCGTGCTCTCACACACGTGGACCCACGGGCGGCCGGTCGGGATCCGCTCCAGCCAGGCCGCGGTCGACTCGCCGTCGGTCTGATCGCTGTCGGGGTACCAGATGCAGTTGCCGACGTAGTGGACCTGGGCCGGCAGGTCGTGACGCCCGTAATCGAGCTCGCGGACGTTGCCGACGATGTACAGCGGGAGCCGCGATGTGTGGCGGTTGATCGACTCGCCGAGCGGCCCGAGGCCGAAGTCGGCGCGGACCTCGTCCAGCCGCCGCCGGATCTGTGACCCCGCGAGCTCGGTCAGGGCGGTCAGGCCGGTGTGGATCAGCCGGCCCGCCGGCCCGCGCGGCGGGCGCAGGCCGAATCCGAAGGCCGGCGCGTCGGGCCCGGGGATCAGCGGTCCCATGAACGTCGAGGACAGCGCCACCGGTGGCGCGTCGAGGTCCGGGAGCACCGCGACCGACCCCCACAGCGACAGGTCGGTGGCGATCGCGTCGGGGTGCCAGTCGTCGAGCACCTCGCGAATGTCGGCGACCTGACCGGGGATCGTCTCGACGAGCCACTCGCGCATCAGCGGCACCAGCCGCCCGCCGCCCGGCCGCTTGCTGCGATCGCCGGTGTCGACCGTGCGCATCGTGCGGAACGCGACCTCCTCGTCGACGCGCTGGAAGGGGTAGAAGCGCGAAGCCCTGCCCCTCGATGTGGTGCCGGACGGCCTCGCCGCTGTAGAACGCGACCTCGTGGCCGCGCTCGCGCAGCGACTGGGCGATCGCCACCTGTGGCAGCAGATGGCCGGTGAACGGCCACAGGGTCACGAGGAAGCGACTCAACGAGGCGTCCCCACGCGCCCCCCGGACGCCGAGCCGGACCGCACCCGCCGCTGCAGGCGGCGGATGTGCCCGCCGAAGTAGACCCGCTCGAACAGCGTGTCCGGGAGATGGCGGCGCAGCCTGATCACGACCGCTGCGCCGCGACCGACGACGTAGCGCAGGCGCGGCTGCTCGGCGGTCAGCGCCTCGGCGATCACCCGCGCGACATCCTCGGGTCGGGTCGGCGACCGTTCCACGATCTTGTCGGCGATCGCCTCGCTCGCCCAGAACATGTCGTGGTACGGACTCGAAGGCTCGCTCGCATCGGCGGCGGTGCCGCGATGCTCCTGCCAGCGCTCCGTCTTGATCATTCCCGGTTCGACGATGATCGACTGGATCCCGAGCGGCCACAACTCCTGCGCGAGGCCCTCGCCGATCCCCTCCTGCGCCCACTTCGTGGAGCAGTACATCGTCACTCCCCACCCGCAGACCCGGCCCGCGACCGACGTGATCGTGATCACGCGGCCGCAGCCGGCGGCCCGCATCACCGGGCAGGACCGCCTTGGTGACGAGGATCGTTCCGATCACGTTCGTGTCGAACAGCCGCCGGATCTCAGCCTCGGAGCAGTCCTCGAGGCAGCCACGCAGCCCGATCCCGCCGTTGTTGATCAGCGCGTACAGCCCGCCCGCCTGCGCCACGACCTGCGGCGACCGCCGGCCGCGATGCTCGCCGGATCGGTCGAGATCGAGCTGCAGGATCTCGAGCGTGACCCCGCGCTGCGCGGCCGCCTGCAGCACGGCGTCGCGCGACTCCCCGGAACGCACCGATGCGAACACCCGGAAGCCGACGGACGCGAGGTGGAGCGCCGTCTCGAGTCCGAGCCCGGTCGAGGAGCCGGTGATCAGGACCGCGTCGCCGGGCCAGCCCGGACGACCAGGGGGATCGCCTCGCATCAGTCTCCATCCTGTCCGCGGGCCGACGGCAGCCCCGTCGGCGCCGGCTTCGCTCGAGCAGGCGCCTGACGATCGCATCGGCGACCTCACGGGGCTGCTCGAGCGGCCCGAAGTGACCCCACTGCGTCGAGGGCAGCAGGATCGACTGGACGTTGGGCAGGTGTTCCTTCAGGTAGTCGTGCGTGTCGATGAACGCCGAGGCCTCCTGGTAGATGAGGATCGACCGGGACGTCGATCTGACCGATCGCGCTCGAGCGTCAGCGTGCCGACCTTGCGGTAGTCCTCGGGCATCGTGGTCTCGTCGAGCAGACGCAGCATCGGCTTGGGGTTGCGCGGCAGCCCGCTGCAGCGGCCCCCACTGCTTGGGCAGGTCGATCGTCGCGCGGATCATGTAGCGCAGGTCGTTGCGCATCTCCGGGAGGCACGACGTGGCCGGCATTCTCGAGCGCGCGCGCCCAGTAGCTCCAGCCGACCCAATCCTCGCCCCGGCGGCGCGCCCTCGAGCGCCGGCAGCGCCGCCTCGATCGCGATCACCTCGCGCACCCGCTCGGGCTCGCGGGCGGCGAGATACAGCGCGACGTCGGCGCCGTAGCTGTGCCCGGCGATCACGGGCCGCTCGATCTCGAGCGCGTCCAGCAGCTCCAGCAGGTCGGCGGCCATCTCGTCCGGGCTGTAGCCGGTCGGCGGGGCATCGCTCATCCCGTGCCCGCGCAGGTCGTAGGTGAGCACCGGAAGTGGTCCGAGAGTTCGGAGACGATCTGCAGGTGCCAGACGGCGAGGTTGCCGGTGAGCCCGTGGATCATCACGAGGTCGGGGCCGGTTCCGATCCGCTGGTAGTGCAGGCGCACCCCGCTCGGGAGCGTGAGCTTCGGCATCGGCGCCCTATCGGTCCCGGCCGGCGGCCGGCATCCGACCGCTCACTCGACGTACCCCAGCGCGCGCAGACGCTCGACGAGCGCCGCCTGCTCCTCGGGCTCGAGCTCGACGCTCGGCGGCGTTGACGAGCGCCTCCGGCTCGGGGCTGGCGGGAGCCATCTCGAGCGGCCGGTCCTCGAGCACGCCGGGCTCGAAGATCTCGGCCGGCAGCCGTCCCGCCATGTCCTCGGGCACCGGCAGCCCGAGCCGGTGCAGCAGCAGCGGCGCGATGTCGACGAGCGACAGCTCCTCGATCTCGGCGCCCGACGCGGATGCCGGGACCCCGCGCGATGAACGTGCCCTCCCAGCGATGATGGCCGCGGGGGACGGCCCGCCGGGCGACGAGCGTCTCGGACGGCAGGATCGAGAGCGTGCCGCCGTCGGCGAGCACCATCGACAGATCGGGGCCGATCGACTCGAACGGGCCGGCGAACGCCTGCTCGCGCGTCCAGACCTCATCGACGAGCGGTCTGTCGTCATGCGGCCGGCGCAGCTCCATCAGCGCCGCCGCGAGCTCGACGGCGATCTTCGCGCGCGCCTCCTCGGGCATCCGCGCGGACGTGCCCGGGATCTTCTCGACGATGTGGATCCCCTGGCTCGACGGCGTCGCCGCGTAGGCGACCGTGCGCGACCAGTCGATCGCATGCACGTGGCGGGTCATCTCCGCGAAGCCGACATCGGTGGCCTCGCGCGACTTCGCCGCCTCCTCCGGGTCCGCCCAGAACAGGTAGCCCTCGCTGCTCGAGCCACGAGTTGACATGGAAGACGTCCTGGGTCGGGCCGAAGCCGTGGTCGGACGCGACGACGACCGTCGCGTCGGGTCCAGCGTCGTGGACGATCGCCGGCGAGCAGCCCGTCGAGCGACCGGAAGTAGTCGGCGCAGAGGTCGATCAGCTGCTGCTCCCACGCGGTCGGGTGCTCCGGCCGGCAGGCGGGGTCGATGAACCGCCAGCAGAGGTGCTGGAGCTTGTCGACGCCGTCGAACATGATCCCGATCAGGTCGGCCTGCTCCTCCTTCATCAGGTGGCGGCAGCACCTCGGCCCAGCGCCGCTCGCGGCGGATGTGGAGCTCCACCCACTCGACGTACTCCTCCTCGGGACAGCCGTCGATCGCCTTGACCTCCATCTCCATGTCGAGCATCTCGCGCGGCTCGAACGCCTCGAGCTGCTGGAGGCGCTGGAACAGTCCCGGCGGATGGCAGCCGAGGCGCAGCTGGCGCCACGGCATCATGCCGCCCGGGACGACCGCGCCGTTGACCGGCGGCGCCGGGAACATCAGCGGGAAGTTCAGCGAGATGACCTTGCGGTCCTGGTCGGAGGCGATGCTCCAGATGGTCGCGGTGCGGACGTTCTGCGAGGTCGCGAACGAGAAGTAGATGCTTCCCGGCTCGTCCTTCTGGAAGAAGTCGAAGACGCCGTGCTGGCCCGGGTGCTTACCGGTCACCAGCGAAGTCCACGCGGGCGGCGTCAGCGGCGGCATGATCGAGCGCAGGATCGCCGCGCGTCCCTGAGCCGATCAGCTCGCCGAGGAACGGCATGACGTCCCGTCGTCGATGTACGGATCGAGCACCGAGAAGGTCGCGCCGTCGAGGCCGAGCAGCACCGTCGGTGCGTCTGGCTTCATCTCATGCCTCCTGTGAAATCGCGGGGCGGTGCTCGCTGACGAACGCGACGAGCTCGTCGACCGTCACGTCGCGCTCGTCGACCGGCCGCTGTCCGATCTCGTCGAAGAAGGCCGGGAACGGCAGCTTCCCGTACTGCTGCTGGATCATCGTGGCGAGCACGACGATCTCCAGCGACTCGAGTCCGAGATCGGCGATGAAACGCGTCTGCGGATCGATCGCCTCCTCGTACTCCCAGTCCTCCTTCAGCTCTCCCAGCACTGCCAGGACGCCGTCCAGGACGTCGGGGTCGAGCTCGGTCATGCGGTCCTCGCTTCCTCGGCGACAGCCGTCGCCACGATCAGTTTCTCCTCGCGCCGCGTCGGCACGAACATCCGGCGGCCACTCACCTCGACGTGCACACCCTCGAGCGCCAGATCGAGTCCGACTGACCCTCGGCGCCTCGGGCGTGCCGGGAACGAGGCCGGTTCCGACCGCCTTCCCCGCCGCTTCCTTGGCGCACCAGCAGCGCAGCTGCCACTCCTCCACCAGGTCCTCCGCCAGCCCGACGAGCAGCGGGCGCTCGCGATCGGTCAGCACCGCATGGGCGAAGCCACCGGGGCGCACCGTCAGGCGCTCGAAGTCGATCCCGACGGTGACGCCGGACGCGACGCCCGGCGCCACGAGGGCGGCGAGCGCCGCGCCGTCACCGCCCGAGTGCGTCAGCGAGACGACGGGCACGAGCCCGCCGACCTCGACGCCGACGACCGTCGGGCGCCCGCCGTCATCCGGCAGGATCTCGATCTCGGCCGGCAGCAGCTCGACGCCGCTCGCATCGCGCACGAGCGCGGAGACGGCCTCCTTGGCCGCCGTGCGAGCGGCGAGCCATTCGAGCTGCCGGCGCGGCGGCACCGTCAGCGCGTCGAACACCTCCCGCTCGCGGCGGCCGAGCACGCGGCACGCCCAGACCTGCTTCCAGAGGCCGGCATCGGCGCCGAGCTCGACACCCATCCGCCGGCAGGCCACGCGACCGGGTCCGGCCGCCTCGGCGGCGACGGGCCAGTCACTGGACAGCGGCTCGTAACGAGATGGGACGGTCAGGCCGCGGAAGGCGGGCGGCACGTCGAAGCGCTTGTCCTCCCAGCCGCGCAGGCGCAGCCGGCAAAGCCCGTCGGCGCCGATCACCTCGATGTCGGAATGGACGAGTTGCTCACCGTGCAGCTCGATCGCGGCGCGGCACTCGAACGCCTCTCCCGCTGCAGGCGGCGGCGCGAGCACCTCGAGCGACGCCATCCGGAACGGAAACACGACGCGGGCGCGCTCGAGCTGGTCGGCCGCCCAGAAGCCGATCAGCTGCCCCGCGGCGTCGAGCAGCACGGGGTCGAGCACGAATTCAACCCCGCCCCCGCCGACCCCACTGACCCCGCCCACCCCGAGCATCCCGTCACGCGGCAGCGCCTGCAGCGTGGCACCGGCGGCGTCCGCGGTGACCCAGTCGACCGAACGCACCCCGCGCCACATCGGGCCATGGAACATCGGCTCCTCGTACAGCTGCTCCGAAGAGAAGCGGCAGGCGCGCGCCCGACGGGCACCCCGGTCGACGCCGCCGCCGTCGCGCCGGGATACTCGCGGTCGAGCCTGACGATGCCCTCGATCACGGGGATCAGCTCGGCCGCCTCGTTGAGCTCACCGAGCAGAACGTGCACGTCGGTCGTTCCCGCGGCGGTCGAGTCGAGCCGCACGGCGGTGATCTCGACCATCGCTGGGGACTCGCCGACGACCAGCCAGCGGTGGGCGCGGACCTCCAGCATCCCGGTGACGACGAGATCCGGCATCAGCGCGGCCGCCGCCTCGGCGAGGATCTCCAGGCTCATCGTCATCGGCATCACGGCGAGCGCGGTCAGCCCCGGGTCGGTACGCGAGACGGCGCGGCCGATCGTGTGGTCGCGCAGGTAGAAGTCGGAGTCCAGATCGATCACACGCTCGGCGACGAGCGCTTCGCCAGGCTCGATGCTGACGATCGTCCCGAGCAGCGGAATCGTGCGCGGGCGCACCGGCACCGCCGGCGTCACAAAGCTCTGCATGACCTCGGCGCCGAGAGGATGAACTGCTCCATCAACGAGAGGTGGCCGCTGAGGACCCCGGAGGCTTCGTCAGCGGCGAGCCCGAGCGGCGTCGCTGGAAACATCCCCACCTCGGCCTGCGCCTCGTGCTCCGGCCCGGGCGCCGGCGCCGGCGGCACCTGTGGCGGAGCAGCCTCGGCGGCGGCGAGCGCCGCGGCCGGGTCAGGCGTGTGCCCGTTGCCGTTGCCGTTGACGGACGCGGCAGGCAGCCCGTGCGCACCGGCGCCGTTCACGCCCGCGGCGTTCGCCGGCGCCGAACCGGCGAGCGCGTCCTCGTGCGCGCGCTCGATCAGCTCGGGCGTCGCCCGCATCGTCGGCCAGGTCGTCGAGAGCGAGATCCGCGGCTCGGCCTTGCCGGTGGACGGATCGGCCGGCCCGCGCCAGTCGACGGGCTCGACGCCGCGGTGCTCGAACAGGTAGCCGGGACGCAGCTCGACGCCGTGGACAGCGAGTGTCGCGACGAGATGGCAGAGCTGTGCGGTACCGGAGCGCCGGCGCAGGTCGGCCGGGACGGCGACCGACGGGCGTCCGCGCAGGATGTCCTCGACGAACGAGGTCAGGTTGCCACGGGCCCCGCTCTCGATGAAGACGCGGAAGCCGGCGTCTTCATCGAGAGCGGGGCCGTGGCGACCTGACCTCGTTCGTCGAGGACATCCTGCGCGGACGCCCGTCGGTCGCCGTCCCGGCCGGCCTGCGCCGGCGCTCGGTACCGCGCGGCTCTGCCATCTCGTCGCGACACTCGCTGTCCGCGGCGTCGAGCTGGTCCCGGCTCCTGTTCGAGCACCGCGGCGTCGAGCCCGTCGACTCGGCGCCGGCCGGCCGATCCGTCCACCTGCAGGCCGGCGCGCTCTCGCTCTCGACGACCTGGCCGACGATGCGGGCGACGCCCGAGCTGATCGAGCGCGCGCACGAGGACGCGCTCGCCGGTTCGGCGCCGCGAACGGCGCGGGCGTGAACGGCGCCGGTGCGCCGGGCTGCCTGCCGCGTCCGTCGACGGCAACGGCAACGGGCACACGCCTGACCCGGCCGCGGCGCTCGCCGCCGCCGAGGCTGCTCCGCCACAGGTGCCGCCGGCGCCGGCGGGCCGGAGCACGAGGCGCAGGCCGAGGTGGGGATGTTTCCAGCGACGCCGCTCGGGCTCGCCGCTGACAAAGCCTCCGGGGTCCTCAGCGGCCACCTCTCGTTGATGGAGCAGTTCATCCTCTCGGGCGCCGAGGTCATGCAGAGCTTTGTGACGCCGGCGGTGCCGGTGCGCCCGCGCACGTTTCCGCTGCTCGGGACGATCGTCAGCATCGAGCCTGGCGAAGCGCTCGTCGCCGAGCGTGTGATCGATCTGGACTCCGACTTCTACCTGCGCGACCATACGATCGGCCGCGCCGTCTCGCGTACCGACCCCGGGCTGACCGCGCTCGCCGTGATGCCGATGACGATGAGCCTGGAGATCCTCGCCGAGGCGGCGGCCGCGCTGATGCCGGATCTCGTCGTCACCGGGATGCTGGAGGTCCGCGCCCACCGCTGGCTGGTCGTCGGCGAGTCCCCAGCGATGGTCGAGATCACCGCCGTGCGGCTCGACTCGACCGCCGCGGGAACGACGGACGTGCACGTTCTGCTCGGTGAGCTCAACGAGGCGGCCGAGCTGATCCCCGTGATCGAGGGCATCGTCAGGCTCGACCGCGAGTATCCCGGCGCGACGGCGGCGGCGTCGACCGGGGTGCCCGTCGGGGCGCGCGCCTGCCGCTTCTCTTCGGAGGAGCTGTACGAGGAGCCGATGTTCCATGGCCCGATGTGGCGCGGGGTGCGTTCGGTCGACTGGGTCACCGCGGACGCCGCCGGTGCCACGCTGCAGGCGCTGCCGCGTGACGGGATGCTCGGGGTGGGCGGGGTCAGTGGGGTCGGCGGGGGCGGGGTTGAATTCGTGCTCGACCCCGTGCTGCTCGACGCCGCGGGGCAGCTGATCGGCTTCTGGGCGGCCGACCAGCTCGACCGCGCCCGCGTCGTGTTTCCGTTCCGGATGGCGTCGCTCGAGGTGCTGGCGCCGCCGCCTGCAGCGGGAGAGGCGTTCGAGTGCCGCGCCGCGATCGAGCTGCACGGTGAGCACCTCGTCAATTCCGACATCGAGGTGATCGGCGCCGACGGGCTTTGCCGGCTGCGCCTGCGCGGCTGGGAGGACAAGCGCTTCGACGTGCCGCCCGCCTTCCACGGCCTGACCGTCCCATCTCGTTACGAGCCGCTGTCCAGTGACTGGCCCGTCGCCGCCGAGGCGGCCGGACCCGGTCGCGTGGCCTGCCGGCGGATGGGTTCCGAGCTCGGCGCCGATGTCGGCCTCTGGAAGCAGGTCTGGGCGTGCCGCGTGCTCGGCCGCCGCGAGCGGGAGGTGTTCGACGCGCTGTCGGTGCCGCCGCGCCGGCAGCTCGAATGGCTCGCCGCTCGCACGGCGGCCAAGGAGGCCGTCTCCGCGCTCGTGCGCGATGCGAGCGGCGTCGAGCTGCTGCCGGCCGAGATCGAGATCCTGCCGGATGACGGCGGGCGCCCGACGGTCGTCGGCGTCGAGGTCGGCGGGCTCGTGCCCGTCGTCTCGCTGACGCACTCGGGCGGTGACGGCGCCGCGCTCGCCGCCCTCGTGGCGCCGGGCGTCGCGTCCGGCGTCACCGTCGGGATCGACTTCGAGCGCCTGACGGTGCGCCCCGGTGGCTTCGCCCATGCGGTGCTGACCGATCGCGAGCGCCCGCTGCTCGTCGGGCTGGCGGAGGACCTGGTGGAGGAGTGGCAGCTGCGCTGCTGGTGCGCCAAGGAAGCGGCGGGGAAGGCGGTCGGAACCGGCCTCGTTCCCGGAACGCCCGAGGCGCCGAGGGTCACTCGAACTCGATCTTGCACTCGAGGGTGTGCACGTCGAGGTGAGTGGCCGCCGGATGTTCGTGCCGACGCGGCGCGAGGAGAAACTGATCGTGGCGACGGCTGTCGCCGAGGAAGCGAGGACCGCATGACCGAGCTCGACCCCGACGTCCTGGACGGCGTCCTGGCAGTGCTGGGAGAGCTGAAGGAGGACTGGGACTACGAGGACGCGATCGATCCGCAGACGCGTTTCATCGCCGATCTCGGACTCGAGTCGCTCGAGATCGTGGTGCTCGCCACGATGATCCAGCAGCAGTACGGGAAGCTGCCGTTTCCGGCCTTTTTCGATGAGATCGGACGGCGGCCGCCGGAGCAGCGAGACGTGACGGTGTACGAGGTCGTCGCGTTCGTCAGCGAGCACCGCCCCGCGATTTCACAGGAGGCATGAGATGAAGCCAGACGCACCGACGGTGCTGCTGGACTCGACGGCGCGACCTTCACGGTGCTCGATCCGTACATCGCCGATGGGACGATGCCGTTCCTCGGCGAGCTGATCGGCTCAGGGACGCGAGGGATCCTGCGCTCGATCATGCCGCCGCTGACGCCCCCCGCGTGGACTTCGCTGGTGACCGGTAAGCACCCGGGCCAGCACGGCGTCTTCGACTTCTTCCAGAAGGACGAGCCGGGAAGCATCTACTTCTCGTTCGCGACCTCGCAGAGCGTCCGGACCGCGACCATCTGGAGCATCGCCTCCGACCATGACCGCAAGGTCATCTCGCTGAACTTCCCGTTGATGTTCCCGGGCCGCCGGTCAACGGCGCGGTCGTCCCGGGCGGCATGATGCCGTGGCGCCAGCTGCGCCTCGGCTGCCATCCGCCGGGACTGTTCCAGCGCCTCCAGCAGCTCGAGGGTTCGAGCCGCGCGAGATGCTCGACATGGAGATGGAGGTCAAGGCGATCGACGGCTGTCCCGAGGAGGAGTACGTCGAGTGGGTGGAGCTCCACATCCGCCGCGAGCGGCGCTGGGCCGAGATGTGCCGCACGATGAAGGAGGACGGCTGACCTGATGATAGTGTCGACAGCATCAACAAGACC
>CAVPLN010000020.1:0-72184 GCA_963705995.1 uncultured Solirubrobacterales bacterium | reverse complement strand
CAGGCCACGCGACCGGGTCCGGCCGCCTCGGCGGCGACGGGCCAGTCACTGGACAGCGGCTCGTAACGAGATGGGACGGTCAGGCCGTGGAAGGCGGGCGGCACGTCGAAGCGCTTGTCCTCCCAGCCGCGCAGGCGCAGCCGGCAAAGCCCGTCGGCGCCGATCACCTCGATGTCGGAATTGACGAGGTGCTCACCGTGCAGCTCGATCGCGGCGCGGCACTCGAACGCCTCTCCCGCTGCAGGCGGCGGCGCCAGCACCTCGAGCGACGCCATCCGGAACGGAAACACGACGCGGGCGCGGTCGAGCTGGTCGGCCGCCCAGAAGCCGATCAGCTGCCCCGCGGCGTCGAGCAGCACGGGGTCGAGCACGAATTCAACCCCGCCCCCGCCGACCCCACTGACCCCGCCCACCCCGAGCATCCCGTCACGCGGCAGCGCCTGCAGCGTGGCACCGGCGGCGTCCGCGGTGACCCAGTCGACCGAACGCACCCCGCGCCACATCGGGCCATGGAACATCGGCTCCTCGTACAGCTCCTCCGAAGAGAAGCGGCAGGCGCGCGCCCCGACGGGCACCCCGGTCGACGCCGCCGCCGTCGCGCCGGGATACTCGCGGTCGAGCCTGACGATGCCCTCGATCACGGGGATCAGCTCGGCCGCCTCGTTGAGCTCACCGAGCAGAACGTGCACGTCCGTCGTTCCCGCGGCGGTCGAGTCGAGCCGCACGGCGGTGATCTCGACCATCGCTGGGGACTCGCCGACGACCAGCCAGCGGTGGGCGCGGACCTCCAGCATCCCGGTGACGACGAGATCCGGCATCAGCGCGGCCGCCGCCTCGGCGAGGATCTCCAGGCTCATCGTCATCGGCATCACGGCGAGCGCGGTCAGCCCGGGGTCGGTACGCGAGACGGCGCGGCCGATCGTATGGTCGCGCAGGTAGAAGTCGGAGTCCAGATCGATCACACGCTCGGCGACGAGCGCTTCGCCAGGCTCGATGCTGACGATCGTCCCGAGCAGCGGAAACGTGCGCGGGCGCACCGGCACCGCCGGCGTCACAAAGCTCTGCATGACCTCGGCGCCCGAGAGGATGAACTGCTCCATCAACGAGAGGTGGCCGCTGAGGACCCCGGAGGCTTCGTCAGCGGCGAGCCCGAGCGGCGTCGCTGGAAACATCCCCACCTCGGCCTGCGCCTCGTGCTCCGGCCCGGGCGCCGGCGCCGGCGGCACCTGTGGCGGAGCAGCCTCGGCGGCGGCGAGCGCCGCGGCCGGGTCAGGCGTGTGCCCGTTGCCGTTGCCGTTGACGGACGCGGCAGGCAGCCCGTGCGCACCGGCGCCGTTCACGCCCGCGCCGTTCGCCGGCGCCGAACCGGCGAGCGCGTCCTCGTGCGCGCGCTCGATCAGCTCGGGCGTCGCCCGCATCGTCGGCCAGGTCGTCGAGAGCGAGATGCGCGGCTCGGCCTTGCCGGTGGACGGATCGGCCGGCCGGCGCCAGTCGACGGGCTCGACGCCGCGGTGCTCGAACAGGTAGCCGGGACGCAGCTCGACGCCGTGGACGGCGAGCTGTCGCGACGAGATGGCAGAGCTGTGCGGTACCGGAGCGCCGGCGCAGGTCGGCCGGCGACGGCGCACGACGGGCGCCCGCGCAGGATGTCCTCGATGAACGAGGTCAGGTTGCCGCGGGCCCCGCTCTCGATGAAGACGCGCAAGCCGTCGTCGTGGAGCGCCTCGATCGTCTCGCGGAAGCGCACCGGTGCTCGTCCAGTGCTCGACGAGCAGCTCGCGGATCTCGGCCGGATCGTCGGAGTGCGGGGCGGCGGACGTGCACGACCACAGCGGCACCGACGGCGGGCGGACCGGCAGCAGCGCGAAGATCGCCGCGGAGGTCGTCGGCGATCGGCTCGAACAGCGGCGTGTGCACGGCGCGGTCGTACGGCAGGATCTCGCAGACGAAGCCCCGCGCGGCGGCGATCTCGCGGGCTCGGGCAGCCGCTGCGGCGTCGCCGACGAGCACGACCTGGTGCGGGCAGTTGTCCATCGCCAGGAACAGCTCGCCACCGGCCTCCGCGACGATCGCGGCGACGTCCTCGCGTGCTCGCGCCGACCGCCAGCAGCACGGCGCGCGGGCACGTCCTGGCGATCGTCGGCGGCGGCGTAGGAGTCGTTCAGGCCGTGGCAGAAGGCGGCGAGGTCGGCGTCGACATGCGAGGTCGAGCGCGCCGGCCGCCATCGCGGCGGAGTGCTCGCCGGTGCTGTGGCCGACGAGCGCGTCGATCCTCGGGACCAGCCGCCTCAGCACTTCGTGGACGGCCGCGTTCGCGGTCAGCACCGACTCGACGGCGAGGTCGAGCTCCTCAGGCGCGCCTCCGCGACTGCCCGCTCCTCCTCGGTGAAGGCGGGGCGCGGGAACACGTAGTCGCTCAGCACGAAGCCGCGGCGGTGCTCGGCGTAGAGCCGGTCGAGGCGGTCGAACATCGCCCGCGCCTCGGGGAAGTGCATGCACAGGTCGGCGAGCATGTTCGGATACTGCGAGCCCTCGCCCGGGAAGACGAGCGCGACCTTGCCGTCGCGATCCGAGCGGGCTCGACTCGTAGTAGGTCCCCTTGGCGGTCTTGATCCGCTTGCAGTTCGGGTCCTCGAGCTTGACGATCGCCGCTTCGAGCTTCGCGCGCAGGTCCTCGAAGGACTCGGCGACGATCGCAAGCCGCCGGGTCTCCTCAGGTCCGGTCGCGCCGA
The DNA here is from genome assembly GCA_963705995.1 of uncultured Solirubrobacterales bacterium. Lineage (GTDB taxonomy): Bacteria > Actinomycetota > Thermoleophilia > Solirubrobacterales > Solirubrobacteraceae > Palsa-465. The sequence goes on along the minus strand of CAVPLN010000020.1, from coordinate 69,452 downwards.
GCTCGGCCGCGAGCGAGGCGGACAGCTCCGCGAGCGTGAAGGCCGGCTCGCCGTCGAGGACCGGGGCGGCGAGAACCGCCGCGAGCTCGCGGGCACGTCCGGCGAGCTCGGCGGCCGAGCTCAGCCTCGAGCAGGAACACCTCGCACTCCCACGGGACGGAGTGACCGACCGGCCCCTGCGCCGGACCGGTGAACTCCTCGAGCACCGCGTGGGCGTTGATGCCCCCGAAGCCGAACGCGTTGACCCCGGCGCGGCGCGGCGCCGAGCCGCCGTGGATCCACGGTCGCGTCTCGGTGTTCAGGTAGAAGGGCGTCTTCTCGATCTCGAGCTTCGGGTTCGGCGTCGTCACGTTCAGCGTCGGCGGCAGCACCTTGTGGTGCAGGGCCAGCGCCGTCTTGATCACGCCCGCGACGCCCGCCGCCGGAATCGTGTGGCTGATCATCGACTTGACGGAGCCGAGCGCCGTGCGCGGCAGCAGCTCGCCGCCGCGAGCCCCGAACACGCGCGTCAGCGCCTGCACCTCGGTGACGTCGCCGACCGGCGTGCCGGTCCCGTGCGCCTCCACGAGCCCGACGCTGTGCGGGTCGACGCCGGCGCGCTCGTAGGCGCGGCGCAGTGCCAGCTCCTCGCCCTCGATCCGGGGAGCCATCACGCCCATGCCACGACCGTCGCTCGAGATCCCGACGCCGCGCACGACCGCGTAGATGCGGTCGCCGTCGGCGACCGCGTCCTCGAGCCGCTTGAGCACGACCATGCCGATCCCCTCGCCGAGCAGGGTGCCGTCGGCGCTCTCGTCGAACGCCGCCAGCCGCTCCGTGCGGGAGAGCGCCCCGAGCCGGCAGAAGAGGTTGAGCGTCGCGAGCGGCATCCACACCTGCGCGCCGCCGGCCAGCACGAGGTCGCACTCGCCTGTGATCAGATCGTCGCAGGCGTGCCGGAGCGCGACCAGCGATGACGCACAGGCGGCGTCGACGGTGTAGGCGGGGCCCATCAGGTCGAGCCGGTTGGCGATCCGCCCGACGATGATGTTCGGGATCAGCCCGGCGACGGTCTCGGGTCCGAGCGGCGGGCAACTGGGCCTGCAGCGCGGTGCGCAGTTCGGTCAGGTACTCCTCGCTGTGCTCGGGGTGGAGCTTGGCGATCAGCTCGATCGTCTGCCCGACGACGAGCGTCCGCTGGATCGCGAGCGCGTTGCCGCCGTTCAGGTAGGTGCCCTTGCCGAGGATGATCGAGGTGCGCCGGCGGATCTCCTCGGGGAGATCGGTGGCGCCGGCGTCGGCCATCGCGGCCGACGCAACCTGGAGCGAGAGCCACTGGTCGGGCTCGCCGCCGACTGCGACCGGCGGGATCCCGTAGCTGAGCGGCGCGAACGACGCCAGCGAGCCGAGGTAGCCGCCGCGGCGCACGTAGCGTCTTGTCGACGTCGGCGAACTCGGGATCCCAGTAGACGTCGGGATCCCACGCCTCAGGCGGCGGGTCGGACATCGCGTCGACCTTGCCGAGGATGTTGGCCCAGTAGGCGTCGACATCCGGCGCGCCGGGGTACAGGCACGCCATCCCGACGATCGCGACGCTGGTCACGCGCCGGCCCCTGCGAGACGGTTCAGCGCCTTCGAGCCCACCCCGACCATGTCGGTGAGGGTCGCCAGCAGCCGGCCATCGGCACCGAACAGCCAGTGATCGGCGTGATTCATCGGGCTCGTGCTCTCCGGCCGGATCCGCAGCTCGAGCCGGACCTGCTCGCCGGCCGCCGGGGTGTCGAACACCCGGAAGGTCGCCGAGCTCGGCGGGGAGCAGGAACACGTCCCATTCCAGCCGCGCCCAGATCACCTGCAGCTGCAGCGCGCTGTCGATCAGGACCGGATCGAGCAGCCAGCGCGCGCCCTCGCCGCCGTCGACGCACGCGCTCGTCTGCGATGGGGTCAGGATCGCACTCGCGCCGCGGCGATCGAGACCCGCGATCTCGGTGATCCCCTGGAACACCGGGCCGTGGAAGAGCAGCTCGCGGTACGCGTCGGCGAGCGGCATCGGGAACGGGGCGAGGTCGGCGAGCGCGGCCGGCGCGGCGATGCTCTCGGCGGGGGCGAACCGGGCCACCGCGCGGTAGTGCGGCCGCGCACCGATGACCATCATCTCGACACCGTCGGCGGTCGGCCGTCCGGTGACCTTGACCGGATACTCCTCGCCGTCCGGAACGGTGATGCCCTTCAGCAGCCGCACCCCGTCGAGGCCCGTCAGCGTCCGCCCCGACCCCGCGAGCGTCGCCGCCTCGGCCATCAACTCCATCGCACCGGCGAACGGGAACACGGCCTTCCCGTCGATCCGGTGATCGTCGAGGTAGCGGTCGTGGGCGATGCTGAGGCTGCGTTCGAACGTGACCTCGGCGCCCGTCGCGATCGCGCGCCCGCCGCGCAGCAGGGCAAGCTCAGACGGATCCCCCGCCGGGGCGGCCTGCGGGCTCGCCCCCGCGGCTGCAGCGGCTGCAGCGGCTTTGGCCGCGGCTGCAGCGCCGTTGGCCGCCGCGGCAGCGCCGTTCACGGCGGGTCCGGCGCCGTTCCGGGCGGGTCCTGCGCCATTGCCGGCGGGTGCCCCGGCCGGTCCGGCCGCAACGTGCACTGCGTCGGCGTCGGCGCTCAGCCCCTTGGCAGCGCCGATCACCACCTCGGTCTCGCCCGCGACGCCGCGCGCCAGCTCCTCGACGAGCATCCGCGTGCCGGTGGCGACGTCGATCAGGGCGACTCCGCGCTTGGTGAACTCGTCCTCGAGCGAGGAGGCCATTCCGACCTCGGACCAGGGGCCCCAGTCGATCGCGACGACGCGCGCCGGCCAGGCCGCGTCGAGTTCGCGTGCGATCCCGGCGAGCGCCTCGCTCGCAGCGGCGTAATCGGACTGGCCGCGGTTGCCGAAACGCCCGGAGACCGAGCTGAACAGGCACAGGAAGCGCAGGCCCTCGGGGCGCAGGCGCTCGGCGAGCGTCACCGCCGAGCCGGCCTTGGCGGCGACCACGCGCCGCAGCGAGTCGAGCGACTTGTCGACGATCAGGCGATCCTCGATCACGCCGGCGCCGTGGATCACGCCGTCGATCCGGCCGTGGCGGGCGTAGACGTCGTCGATCAGGGCTCCGAACGCCTCGGGGTCGGCGACGTCGCAGGAGCGATACTCGACCTGGGCCCCGGCGCGCTCCATCTGCGCGATGTAGTCGCGCGCTTCGCGCACGCGCATGATCGCGCGCACGTCAGCCTCGACGAGCGTTGGGGTGAGCGGCTCGCCGGCGGTGCGGCGCGCCTCGATCAGCGCCCGCCGGAGGTCGGCCGGGCCGGCCAGCCCGGCCGTCGCCGCCGGCTCGTCCGCGAGCGCGGTGCGACCGACGAGCACGAGCCGCGGCTGGTAGCGCTCGGCGAGCGCGACGGCAGCCTCGGCGGTGATCCCGCGAGCGCCCCCGGTGACGAGCACGACGCCGCCCCGCTCGAGCAGCTCGGCGTCCGGCCGCTCCGCGAGTGGCACCGCGGCAAGTGACGGGCGGATCCGCTGGCCGCCCTCGAGCGAGAGCTCGACGAGCCCGTCGCCTGCGTTCAGCTCCGCGACCAGCTGCGAGACGAGCGCGCCGGCCTGATCGCCGTCTGCGCGGATCGCCTTGACGCGAACCAGCGGCCATTCGATCGCGAGCGATTTCAGGAACCCGTGGATCGCGGTCGCGGTCCCCCCTCGCCGCGTGACGCCGAGCACGGCGGCACCGCCGCCGGCCGCGGCGGCCCGCAGCTGCGGCTCGGCCGCCCGGGCAAGCAGGAACAGCGCCTCGAGACCGCCGTAGGGTTCCTCCCCGGCGAAATGCACGAGGCCCTTGATCCCGCCCTGGTCGGCGGCGAGGACGCGCACGAGCTCCTGCGCTTCGAGCTCGTCGCGCGGGGCTGAGTCCGGAGGGACGACGACGGCAGCGTCGAGCTGCTCGGCGAGCTCAGCGCCGAGGCCCGATCCGTCGTCCACGATCAGCACCGCCCCGCGCGGGCAGAGGCCGGCGGGAGCGGTGGTGGCGGGAGCGCTCGCATTCCCCACGACGAACCGGCCGATGCGCTCCGTCTCGGCCGGTCGGAGATCAAAAGGGAGCGCTGCCACCACCTCGCTCGCAGCGCCGTTCAGGCCGCGTTCGAGCACCTCGATGACTTCGCGCAGCGTGCGGCTGCCCGTCAGCTGCTCCATGTCGATCCCGGCGCGAACCTCGTCGCCGAGGTCGGCGGTGAAGCTCCCGGCGACCTCGACGCGCTTGATCGAGTCGATCCCGAGGTCGCCCTCGAGGTCGGCGTCGAGCTCGAGCATGTCGGTCGGATAGCCGGTCCGCTCGCTGACGACATCGAGCAGCTTCGCCTCGATCTCGGCACGGCTCATGACCGCGCCGGAGGCGGCGGGAGCCGCGGGAGCCGGAGCCTCGGCGACCGGTGCGGGAGCGACCGGGGCCGGAGCGGCGGCAGCCGGGGTCACGGCGATCGCTGCCGGCGCCGGGGCAACCGGAGCGGGAGGAGCGGGAGCAACCGGAGCCGCGGCGACCGTGACGGCGACCGCGGGAGTCGCGCCGGCCGGCGCCAGAAGCGCCGTCGCGAGGGGTGCCGGCTGCGCGAGCGCCGGGGCCGGAAGCGGCGCGAGCGCCGGGGCCGGAAGGGGCGCCCGCGCCGGAGCGGAGTACGTGCCCGCGCCGGCGGCGCCGAGATAGCCGAGCATCACGGCCCGCTCGGTCTCGAGGAACTGCTGCATCAGCAGCTGATAGCGGGCCATCACGTCGGCCACCCGGTCGGCTCCGGGCGGTGCGTACAGGCCGTTACCTGGATTGTTCACTGTTGTCTGCTCCTCAACGGACGTAATCGATGGTTGGATGGTGTGGGGGCGCGAGGCCGCTTGGACTCGCGCCGGTCTCGTGGTCCGGGCGCGCTCGAGCGCCGCGGCTGCCGCCGGGGAAGGCCCCGTTGATCCGGAAGGTGACGTCGCCGGCGCCAGCGCCGGCGGAGCCGGGAGGGCAGCAGCCGGTGCTACCGCGGACGCCGGCGCGAGCGCAGGCGCCGGCGCGAGCGCCGGGACCGGCTCGAGGACCGGCACGGGGGCGTCGACCGGACGGGCGTTGCCGCCGTCGATCAGCCAGGTGCCGGCGGCCGGCGGCGGCTTGGGCGCACCGAGGCGGCGCAGGTTGACGCGCTCGACGATCCGGCCCGTGAACAGGCGCTCAACCGCGACCGGAACGCCCTCGGAGGCGAGCGTCGCGAGGCTGTGCAGCAACTGCGCGAGACCGGGGCGCCCCGGGCGGTCGATCGACACCGCGAGGTGCTCGCGGTCGCGCAGAATCTGGTCGGTCAGCCCGGTGAGGACGCCGCGCGGCCCGACCTCGACGAACACCCGCGCGCCGGCGTCGTGCATCGCCTCGATCTCGGTCACGAACTGCACGGGCTTGGCGAGATGGCGGCCGAGCACCTGCGCGATCTTCTTGGGGTCCGCGGCGTGCGCCTCGCCCGTCGTGTTGGAGAACACGGGAATCCGCGGCGCCGCGATCTCGGCCTGCTTGAGGACGGCCGCAAAACGACGCTGCGCCCCCGCAACGTGGGGCGAGTGGAAGGCACAGGCGACCGGCAGCGCACGGGCGCGCAGGTCACGCTCGGCACACCATTTGACGGCGGCCGCGATCGAGTCGCGCGGCCCGGAGATGACGGTCTGGGTCGGGCCGTTCAGGTTCGCGATCACGATCGCCTGATCGGTCTCGAGCAGCGCCTGCAGCTGCTCGGGTCCCGCGTCGATCGCCGCCATGCCGCCCGCCTCACCCGATGCGGCCTCGCTCATCAGGCGCCCGCGAGCCTCGGAGAGCTCGAGCAGCGTCGTCTCGTCAATTCCGCCGGCGGCGGCCAGCGCCGCGAGCTCGCCGTACGAGTGCCCGGCCGTCATCCCCGCCTCCACCCCGAGCGAGGACAGCACGCGCAGGTAGGCGAGCTCCGCGGCGCCGAGGGCCGCCTGCGCGACGTGCGTATCGGTCAGCTCGGCGTGCCGCCGGCGGGCCTCCTCCTCCGTGAAGGTCGGCGGCGGAAAGACGTAGTGGCTGAGTGGCTGCGGGTAGGCCCCGGCGAGCACTTCGTCGGCGAGCTCGAACGGCTCCCGCGCGGCGGGGAAGGCGATCGCGAGATCGCGGACCATGTCGACCGTCTGCGACCCCTGACCGGGGAACAGGAACGCGACCGTGCCCTCGGCGGCGAGCGGCGCCGCTGCGTAGTGCACGCCCTGCGGGGCGTGGTGACGCTCCTCGCCGCCGGCCAGCATGCGGCTCACCTTCTCGAGCTTGATCCGCAGGTCATCGATGCTCTCGGCGACGAGTGCGAGCGTCGCGAGGCTCGTGTCCGCCGCGGGCGCCTCGAGCGCGAGCGTCAACGCCAGGCCGGCGAGCTCCGGCTCCGCTCCGTCCTTGAGCTGATCGGCGATCTGACGCACCGAGGCCGCGATCGCCTCCGGCGTGCCGCGCCAGACGAGCAGCTCGGCCGGCCAGCGCTGGGCCGTCGGTGCGGGCGCCGCGATGTAACCGTCCTCGTACTCCTCGACGACGATGTGGAAGTTCGTGCCGCCGAAGCCGAACGCGCTGACGCCCGCGCGGCGCGGATGCTCGCTGCCGGATCCACGGCCGTGCCTCGCTGGAGACGTAGAACGGGCTGTTCGGGAAGTCGGCGCGCGGGTTCGGCTCGGTGACCCCGATCGTCGGCGGCAGCACGCCGTGGTGCAGCGACAGCGCGACCTTGATCAGCCCGGCGACGCCGGCTGTGGCCTTCGTGTGCCCGATCATCGACTTGATCGAGCCGACGGCGACTGATTGCGTGCCCGCTTCGGCCTCCGAGAAGACCTGACCGAGCGACTTGATCTCGGCGCTGTCGCCGGCGACGGTGCCGGTGCCGTGCGCCTCGATCAGCCCCACGGTCGCGGGCGAGAAGCGTGCCTGGGCGTACGCGCGGCGGAGCGCGCGCACCTGGCCCTCGGGCCGCGGTGCCGTCAGGCTCTTGTCGCGCCCGTCGGAGGAGGCGCCGACGCCGCGGATGATCGCGTAGATGCGATCGCCGTCGCGCTCGGCGTCCTCGCGGCGCTTGAGCACGATCGTGGCGAACCCCTCGCTGATCGCAATCCCGTCGGCGCTCGAATCGAGCGGCCGGCAGCGACCGCGCGCCGACAGCGCGCGGGTCTTCGCGAAGCACAGGTACGAGAACGGGTTCTGAAGGGCATCGACGCCGCCCGCGAGGACCATGTCGCTCGTGCCAGCCTGGAGCTCCTTGACCGCCAGGCTGATCGCGGCGAGCGACGAGGCACACGCCGCGTCGACGGTGAAGTTGGTGCCGCCGAGGTCGAGCCGGTTGGCGACGCGGCCGGCCGCGACGTTCATCAGGATGCCCGCGAAGCTGTCCTCCGTCCACTCGGGGAGGCGCTCGCCGAGCTCGCGCTCGAGCTCCGGATGGTTGCGCCCGAGCAGCGAGGGGAGCATCGAGCGGACGGTGTAGCCGACCGCCCTGTCGCCGCCGCCGCCGCCGGCGCCGAGGATCACGGAGGTGCGCTCGCGGCCGAACGGCCGGTTCGCGTAGCCCGCGTCGGCGAGCGCGTTCTGCGCGGTCAGCAGCGCGAGCAGCTGGAACGGCTCGATCGAGCCGAGCGCCTTCGGCGGGATCCCGAGCGCCATCGGGTTGAACGCGACGGGCGCGATGAACCCGCCCCAGCGCGAGTAGACGCGATCGGGGGTCGACGGATCCGCGTCGTACATCAGGTCCGGGTTCCAGCGCTCGATCGGAACCTCGGAGACCGCGTCGACCTTGCCGAGGATGTTCGCCCACAGCGTCTCGAGATCGGGCGCGCCCGGGAGGATGCAGCTCATGCCGATGATCGCGACGTCGGCCGGCGGCGGCACCTCCGGCGCCTGCGACTCGGCCTCGCCCGGGGCCGTCAGGCCGGCGAGCAGCTCGCCGCTGCCGGAGGCGATGTCGGCGTGCAGCTCGGCCATCGTGACGACCTGGTGGTGCATCGAGGCGACCTGCCCGATCATGTACATCCCCTGGTCCCACTGCGCGTCCGAGTCCAGCTCGAGCATCCGCGGCTGCGCGGGGTCCGACTCGTGCGCAGGATTGCGATCGACGCCCTTGGACGCGATCCGCAGGCGGCCGATGTTCAGCTCCTCGAGCGCCTGGCGCAACGGCTCGCCGGTGATCCCCTCGGCCCGCAGGCGGCGCTTCTCGGCTTCGAAGAAGTCGACGAACGGCGACGCGAGGCAGCGAGTCGCGTGGCCGGGGCCGGACTCGACGAGGGCGGTGTCCGACGCCAGCACCGCAGCCTGCTGGAACGTGTCGTTGATCGCCCCGTGCTCGACCGCCTCGCGCGTGAAGAGATAGACGGTGCCGGCGAGCACGCCCACGGCGATGCCGCGCTCGGCGGCGAGCGCCGCCGCGGCCGCGACCATCGAGGCCGAGCGGGCATCGTGGATGCCGCCGGCGAAGAGGATCTGGATCTCCCGCGGATCGACGCCCTTCGGCAGCTCGTCGGCGAGGATCTGGAGCACCGACTCCCACAGCACGAAGGAGCTGCGCGGGCCGACATGCCCGCCGCATTCGCGGCCCTCGAAGATGAACTTGCGCGCCCCCTCGGCCAGGTACAGCCGCAGCAGGCCCGGCGACGGCACGTGCAGGTAGGTGGAGATCCCCTCGGCCTCGAGCTCGGCCGCCTGGTCGGGCCGGCCGCCCGCGATCAGCGCGAACGGCGGACGGTGGGCCTTGACGACGGCGAGCTGCTCCTGGCGCAGCTCGGCCGGGACGAAGCCGAGGACGCCGACGCCCCAGGAGCGATCGCCCGCGAGGCGCCGCGTCTGCTCGAGCAGTGTGTCGACCTCGGGCGCCCGCATCAGGGCGAGTGCGAGGAAGGGAAGGGCGCCCGCCTCGGCGACGGCGGCCGCGAACTCGGCCCTGTCGCTGACCCGGGTCATCGGACCCTGGGTGATCGGGTAGCGCGTGCGGTGCGCGACGGCGATCGCGTTGCCCTCACGCAGCGGGTTTCCGTTCGCCGCGAGCGCGCGCGACGCATCCGAGATCTGGCCGCGGAGCGCGGCGATGATCCCCGAGACCGTGTTGAAGCGCTCGGCCAACGGCTTCGCGAAGCAGGCGTCCTGGCCGAGCGGCAGCAGCCCGCCCTCGAGCGATGAGCTGCCGACCGCGTCGCGGACGGCCTCGAGCCAGCCGGCGGTCGAGGCGGCGTCGCGGGCGCCGAGGCCGATCTCCGCTTCGGCGAGCGCCGCGAGGCGAGGCATGCCCGGACGCGAGTAGAGGCGCACGCGGGCGCCGAACTCGGCGCCGAGCACCGCGGTCTCGCTGCCGTCCATCGAGCTGATCGCGGCGCGATCGGCGGCGGCGAGGGTGCTCTCGCGGGCGAGCAGCACCTGCGCGTCGAGGACGGCGCCGGCGGCGCCGCCGGCGTAGGCCGCGGCGACCGTGTGCAGCCCGATGCCCCCGTGCACCCAGACCGGGATCGGAAGCTCGTGCACGAACCGCTGCAGGAGGATGAAGGCACCCTCGTCGCCGATCCAGCCGGACGCCTCGTTGCCCTTGGCGATCACGGCCGCGGCGCCGGCGGCGTGCGCCGCGACGGCCTGGTCGAGCGAGGTGGCGACGGCGTAGGCGCGGCGCCCGCTCGCGGCGACCTGGGCGACCAGCCGCCCGAGCGTCTGGACATCTGTTGAGGCGACCAGGATCGACTCAAGCGCGTCCGGAGCGGCGCCGATGACGCCGGTCAGAAGCGCCTGATCGTCGACGAGCGCGCTCCAGCGGCCACGGCTCAGAGTGGAGAGCCGGCTGACCCGCTGAAGAGCCTCCGCGGGATCGCGGACAAAAGTCAGATCTGCGACGCCAAGCGCTCCGGCTCGGCTGGCCGCGATCGCCGGCGCGCAATCCGCGCAGGCGGATGAAGCCACAACAATAAATTCGAACATTGACTCGCCCCAGTCGGTTCGTGATGTCTCGCAACCAATGTGGCGGCGGGTCCGTGAAGCGTCAAGGACGTCTGCCCAAAAGTGCAAAGGTCGCGCGCCGTCCGTTGACGGCGCGCCGGGGCGGATGTCAAGCTGCCCGCCAGTAGGGGCGCAATCGAAGTTGATCTGGGGGGTAGCCAGGTTTGTCCACCATGCCTGACGTTTCGTCGCGGCTCGAGCCGATGCAGCGACTCGAGTGGCTGTTCGACGACGACAACATCGAACTGATCGAGCCTGACCACGGTCGGGCAATTGCGGCGGCTGACGCCCGCCGCGAGCTGAACGTGATCGGCGCGCGAGGCCGTGTCGGCGGCCGCCCGGTCGCCGCCTATGCGCAGGATCAGCGCATCTCCGGCGGCTCCGTGGGCCAGCGCGAGGCCGACGTGATCGTGAGCGTCCTGCGCCATGCGCGCGAGGCGCAGATTCCCGTCGTCGGGTTCATCGAGTCCGGCGGCGCACGTCTCCAGGACGGCGCCGGCGCACTCGATGGCTTCGGCCGCATCTTCTACGAGAACGTCGCGCTGTCGGGGCGCTCGCCGCAGATCTCGGTGATCACCGGCACCTCCGCGGGGGGTGGCTGCTACTCGCCGGCGCTGACCGACTTCGTCGTGATGGCCGAGAGCGCGAGCATGTTCCTGACCGGCCCGAAGATCGTCAAGCATGCGCTCGGCGAGGTCGTCTCGACCGAGGACCTCGGCGGCCCCGGCGTGCACCAGCGCAACGGTGTCTGCGACTTCGTCGCCCGCGGCGACGCGGAGGCGGCCGAACTCGTCCGCGACCTCCTCTCCTACCTGCCGGCAGCGGCGGGCGATCCGGCCCCCGGGCTGGAGTCCGAGCCGCCGCATGGCGACGGTGACCCGGCCGAAGCGCTACCCGAGCGCAGCCGCGCCTTCTACGACGTCCGCGACGTGATCCGCCGGCTCTCCGACGCAGGACGGTTCCTGGAGGTGGCGCCGCGCTGGGCCCGCAACATGGTCGTCGGCTTTGCGCGGCTCGAGGGCCAGGCCGTCGGCGTGATCGCCAATCAGGCCGCCTTCCTCGGCGGGATCATCGATGTCGACGCCTCCCAGAAGGGGGCGAAGTTCGTCCGCACGTGCGACCGCTATGGGATCCCGATGGTCGTGCTCGTCGACACGCCCGGATTCATGCCGGGCTCCCGCCAGGAAGGACTCGGCGTGATCCGGCACGGCGCTGAGCTGGTCCGCGCGTTCGCGGGATCGTCGGCGCCACGCGCGACCGTGATCCTGCGCAAGGCGTTCGGCGGCGCCTTCATCACGATGAACTCCAAGGGCCTCGGCGCCGACGCGCACTTCAGCTGGCCCGGCGCGGAGATCGGCGTGATGAGCGCGACCGGCGCCGTCGAGATCATCCACCGCCGCCAGCTCGCGGAGGCACCGGAGGACCCGGAGCTCGCCGACCGCCTCGCGCAGACATACGCAGAGGGGCACCTGTCGGCCCACGCCGCGCTCGAACTCGGCGCGATCGACGAGGTGATCCACCCCGCCCACACACGCGAGCGAATCATCCATGCGCTGTTCGGGGACTGGGGAGCGGGGTCCGAGTCGCGACGCTCTCGACCGCACCTGCGCCGGCTGTCGTTCGACTGACACCTGTTGGCGGGCGGGAGCCGCAGCGGCCGGCTTCGACATGCCGGCCGCCGCGACCACTCGGGCGTGGCGCTGCGCTCGCGCGCGGCGCGAAGGCTCGATCCGCCCTGCCCCACTTCCCTGATGTATGCGGGCGGTACTCGGACCGCCCTATCCGCGCCGTCCGTGGCGCTCTGCGAACTCATCGGCGCGAATCGGCCACGGCGCGCGGACGGAGGTCGATTCCTGGACGATCAGGCTGGTGCGCGGCGCTCGGAACGCTGCACGAGCTCGCGGTAGATCGCGGCCACCTCGGCGGCGCAGCGATCCCAGTTGAATCGCGCTGAGAACTCCCGCGCCGCCGCCGCCATCGCAAGCCGCACGGGCTCGTCGGCGAGCACGGCGACCGCGGCGGCAAAGGCCGCGCCACCGCCGCCGGCCTCGGCCAGCACACCGCTGCGCCCCGGAGCGAACGCCTCAGCCGTCGCGGTCCCGGCGGCGGCCACGACCGGCACCCCGCGCGACTGCGCCTCCGCGACGACGATCCCGAATCCCTCGAGCGCCGACGTGAAGAGCAGCGCCTGGGCGCCGTCGTACAGCCGCCACTTGTCGGCGTCGCTGACCCGCCCGAGGAAGCAAACCGCACCCCCGACGCCGAGCGCGTGCGCGCGCAACGCGAGCCCGCCGGCGAGTGGACCGTCACCGGCGACGACGAGCGACGCCGCGGTTCCGGCGGCGCGCAGCGAGGCGAGCGCGTCGATCGCGAGCTCGGGACGCTTGCGTGGCTCGAGCCGCCCGACGGCGAGCAGGCGCAGCCCGTCCTGCGGCCACGCCTCCGGCCAGCCGCCCGTGGGCGCCGGTCGCGCCACGCCCTGGATCGAGACGCGGATCCGGTCGGGGGCCACGCCGGCGTCGATCAGCTCAGCGCGCGCGTGCTCGGAGACGGTGACGACGGCGTCGGCCGCAGCGAGGATCGCCGCCTCGAGGCGCGCCCATCGCTCCGACAGGTGATGGTGGTGCAGGACGACCGGCACGCGCGTCCGCGCGATCCTCGCCGCGAGCAGCAACGCCGGTCCGCAGTAGCGGACGGAGTGGCCGCGGAGGAGCTCGACACGCCGCTGACGCAGGAGCCGCAGGGCATACGGTGTGAAACGGACCGGTGCCACCGGCCAGCGCAGCGAACGCGCCGCGGGGAGCGGATCGATCGTCCACGCCGCGGGCGGGTGGGGCACGTGCAGATCGCGCGGCACACCGAGGATCAGGTCGATCCCATGGGCCGGCAGGCGCTCGAGCAGCATCCGCTCGTAGACCTCGCCGCCGACGTTCGAATCGGGGCGCAGCTCGTACATGTACGGGCCGCCGGCCCGGAGGGCGTCGCTCAAGGGTGCGTGAGACGCCAGAGGAGCGAAGGGCCCGTCAGGTCATCTGCAGCGACGAGCGGAACCCGGGTCCGCTGCGCCCCGATCCTCACCGTGGCCGTCGCGACCCTGAGCCCGGCGTGGACCTCGGCCGCAAGCGCGCCGGCCGCGACGGTGACCGAGACGGGCAGGCCGCCCCAGCCGACGGCCCGAACCGCGTGCGCCGGCACGACGGCGACGTGCTGCCACTGCGACGCGATCGTCGCCAGCACCTCGCGGCGGCCGATCACCGTACGCAGGTGCAACGCGCGCGGGACGCCGGCCAGCAGGGCGGTCGTCGACTTGAAGGCTGCGGCGAGGAGACTCGGGGCGGCCCTGCTCGGCTGCTGGCCGAGCACGGCCCCGATCGCCGTCACCGTGCGTCCGTGGACCCGGACGTGGGCGGCGAACACGAAGCAGCCGCCGGCAGCCGACGTGGAGCCGGTCTTGATCCCGACGATCCCGTCGTGACCGACGAGCGCGTCGACGTTGAACTGCGTGCCCACGATCGGGAACACGGCCGCGGGCATCCCCACGATCTGCCGGAAGACGGGGAGGCGGAAGGCGACCGTCGCGAGCACGACCTGATCGGTCGCGGAGCTGACCGTGCCCGTGGCGAAGCCGCTCGCGCTCGTGTAGTGGGTGTCGGCGAGCCCGAGCCGGTGCGCCGTCGCGTTCATCCGCTCGATGAACGCCTGCTCGCTGCCGTCGTCCCACCGGGCCAGCATCACCGCGACGTTGTTGCCCGACGGAAGCAGCAGCCCCTCGAGCGCCTGGCGCTCGGTCAGGCGCTCCCCGGCCCGGACCGGAAGCACCGACTGGCCGGCGGCCGCGTCGCGCCGGTACGCGGCGGCATCGGCGGCGGTGACCCTCAGGCTCGGGCCGCTCTCGCTGCCCGTCAGCGGGTGATCGGCCAGCACGATGTACGCCGTCATCACCTTCGCGACGCTCGCGATCGGAACCGGGCGCGTGGCGTCGTGCGCGCCGATCACGCCGATCCCCGGAATCGCCACCACCGCCTCACCCCCGCCCGGCCACGCGAGCGCCGGTGCGCGTCCCGGGAATGACCGCGCGACCGGGTGGTCGATCAGTCGCGGCGCCGGCACCGAGCGGACGAGCGTGAAGCAGACGTACACGATCGCCGCGACGAGCACGAGCACGAGCACAGCGAGCGGGGGCCTTCGGCGACGGGCGCGACGCGCTTGCCGCCGCCCCTCGCGCGGCCGCGGTCCGGTTACGGGCAGCTGGAGCGCGGGGCGCCGGCGCCTGCGCCTGCGCGCTGCTGCTTCGAGCGTGGGCCGCACACCATTCGTATATCAGTCGCGTCAGCCGGACCGCGATGCCACGGCGACCCAGGGCGGCGCGGCCCCGTCCGGGCGATCGCGCGGGCCCGTTCGCTCAGGCGGCGGCTTCGAGCTCGAACACGACGCCCGGCCCGCAGGCGCGGATGTCGTCGGCAAGCCGCTCGGCCGTGACCAGCTCCCAGCGCCCGCTCTCGACGAGCGCGCGGCAGAGCTGCTCGGTGTCGGCGAGAGACTCGCGAGCCGGTTCGTCATCGAGATCCGCGCTGAAGATCAGCGTGTCGACGGCGAACCGGATCCGCTCCTGCTCGAAGGGCTGCAGCTTGCTCGGCCCGAGGTCGGCGAGGGTCTGAAGTACACGACGGTAAGAGGCTGTGCGTTCTGGGCTCATTCGTCCTCCCGAGGGTCGGAGGGTTATGGGTAACCATGATGTCGGCCGTCCGCGATTCCGGCTTTAGCCATCGGGCTAGGGTTCTGCGGACCCGATTGTCCAGCTGACCGATACCCAGATTTGTCGTAAATCTGGTATCCGGGGACGGACCGGTAAAGGGCGCAACCCTAACTTCCTGAGCCCCCGTCCGATTCCGGGGGGTCCGGAGGTTGTGGCTCTTTGAGAACCCTGAGCTCAAGACCCCCCTGCCCGGCGGTGGGGGGTCCGGAACTTGAGGTTGCCTGCCGCGGCTCCGCGACCGCCGTCCTGGGCCTAGAGCGGCACCCAGCTCGTCTCGGTGATCGTCACGGCGTCGGGCGCCGAGGGCTCGGCGACCCTGACGCGCAGGCGGAAGGAGCGCGCCTCGGGCAGCGCCAGGCGGAAGCGGCCGAGCGCGTCGGCCTGCGCGACGAGCGCCGTCTCGCCGCCGCCGGCGACCTGCAACTCGATCGTGCCCGCGGCCGGCGGCGAGATCTGCCCGAGCAGGCGGCGATCCGGCACCTCGGCCTGGATCTCGATGTCGATCGTCAGCCGGCCTGCGGCGAAGCTCACCGATCGCATCTGCGCCTGCCCGCGCGCGAGCGCGAGCTCCCCGGCCTGGTCGAGCACGGAGTCGCTGAGCAGCTCGGCGAGGTCAGCGTCGAGCCGTCGCCAGCCGAGGCTCGCCCTGGCGGTCTCGACGACGAGCGGCGGCACCGGGTCGTCGTTGGCGAACAGGGCCCGGAGGTCGTCGATCAGCTGGTCATGAGGTGTGTCGTGCATGGTGGTCATCCGTGAGTCGGTTGGTTATCCATATCCGAGCGCGGCCAGCTCTGGAGTCCGCCTGAGCTTCTCCAGGCAGCGCGCCCGCGTCGGGCCGATCGCTCCGACCGGCATCCCGAGTGCCGCGCTGACCTCCTCATAGCTGGGCGGCTCGGGCGCCGCCAGCAGCCGCAGCAGCGCCTGGCAGCGCTCGCCGATCCGCGCGAACGCGCTGCGCAGCGCGTCGTCGCGCTCGCCCGCGATCAGGCGCTCGTCGATGCTCTCCTCGCCCGGCGCCTCGAAGCTCGCGTCGTCGTCGACCATCACCTCGCGCCCGCGCAGGCGGATGTGACGCAGGCACTCGCGCCGGGCGGTCGTCGCCAGCCAGCCACCCAGCCGCTCCGGGTCCTGAATCCGGTCGAGGTTCTCGACGAGGCGCAGCCACGTCGTCTGCACGACGTCCGCGGCCTCCGCCTGCGGCAACCGGTGAGCGCGGGCGGTCGACCAGACGAGGCCCGAGAAGCGATCGACGATCTCGCCCCAGGCCGCGTCCTCACCGCGGGCCGCACCTTCGATCAAGTCGCGCAGGCTCATCGCTCGCAGATCCTCAGCCCAGGTGGGGAAGCCCGACCCCGGCCGGATTCAGCTCGAAGTCCCAGACGACCTCGCCTCGCTCGAGCGCCTCGCTCTGAAGCTCCAGCCACGCCGCGCGCGGGGTCAGGCCCCGATCGACGACGCGACGTGCGATCAGCCCTGAGACCTCGGGCGCCGCGAACGATGTGCCATCCCATCGGGCCCAGCCCTCGAACGTCTCGATGTCGGCTCCCTCCCCGTCGACCGCGCCCGTGAACCGGCAGAAGGTCGAGTGGACGTACTCACCCCGGGCGCAGGCGTCGCACCAAGCCCCCCAGTTCGAGAAGTGGGCGCGGTCGCGGTTGCACCGGTTCGTCGCGGCGACGCCGATCACGTCGGGCAGCGCGGCCGGCCAGTAGCGCTGCCGCGATGACTCGTTGCCGGCCGGGGAGACGATGATGGGCTCGCGATCCGCCTCCCTGAACTGATCGATCACGCCGGCGAATGGGAGCGACGGATAGTCGTCGAGCGTCGGGAACGCGAAGCCGCACTGGATCACGTCGGCGTCGCCGTAGAGGAGCATCGCATGGGCGATCGCGAACTCGCTCGCATAGAGGCCCCGCTGCTGTTCGGGCGAGATGTGGCCGCCGGGCAGCGGCAGCTCCTGGTCACGCAGCCCGACGACCGTCAGCTCCGCGTCGGGGCAGATGTGGGCGATCAGGCCGGCGATGAACGTGCCGTGCCCGGTCAGGCCATCGAGTTCGCCGGTGGCCTCGGCCTGCTCGAGGTAGGTCTGATCGGTGCGCGCGTCGGGCACCCAGACGCGCTTCTCCGAGTCGAACCAGGCCCCATCGACGAAACCGACGCGCTCGTCAAGTTCGGGATGGAAGCCCGGCAGGTAGCCGCTGTCGAGGACGGTCACACGCGCTCGCGCATGCTGAAACGGGGTGATGAACCCGGCCGGCTGCGAGCCGGCGGGCCATGGCGGCCCGGCCGGGCAGCCGTTGCCCTTGGGCGCGAGGATCGCGACGTGATGGGGCGAGACCGCGGGTGGCCGCGGCGGCTGGGGCTCGCAGCGCTGGCCCGGCCGCCAGCCATCGGCGATCCGGCGCAGCCGCCGGGCCTGGTCGATCGAATCCTCGTGTTCGGGGTCCCGCAGCCTCCAGAGCTCGACGTCCGCCGCCGGCCCGCCGGACGGCGGCTGCCGGAAGGCGACCGCACGCGCTCCCCGCGGGCGGTAGGGCTCGCCCTGCCCGGCGTCCGTCAGCGCCCCGGCGGGCTCCGCGACCCGCTCCAGCGCCTTCGCGAGGGTCGGCGACGCCGCGACCGCACGGCGGGAGACGAGCAGCTCGGACCGGATCGCGATCACGACCCCACGGTCGGATACGTCGTACGTCAGGTATGGATCGGCAAGCACCCGCGACGCGATCGCGTTCGACGGGCCATGCTCGGGCGGGAGGCACATATTCGGGCTCATTGGCCGATCCTTTCGCGCGCAGGTTGACGGAATCCTATGGTCAAACAGATGCGGGCGCGGAATCCCTGATACATGAGCGTGATCATCGCCGTGGACAACGAGAGCCCGGTCGCGCTGGCAGAGCGCGCGTTCGCCCGCGTCGAGGTCGACGCCGGCGCCGGCGCCGCGCTCGCCGACCGGGCACTGCGCAGCGCGCGGGCGGCCGCCGACCGCGAAGGCGAGGTTGCCGCCCTGCACGCGCTGAGCTTCGCGCAGCACGAGCTTGGAGACCCGCGCGCGATCCGGACGATCCGTGCGGCGATCAGGGTCGGCACGAGGCATGGCATCAGCCGGCGCACGGCGCTCGCCCGGCGGCGCCTCGCGCTCGACCTGGCCGCTCGCGGCGCCGTCGGCCCCGCGCTGCGCGAGCTGGATGCCGCATGCGCGGCCCTCGACGGGCTCGAGCGCGCCCGCTCGGAGGTGTTCCGGATCGTCGTGCTGTGGTACTCGGGGCGACCGCTCGACTCCCTCGAGCAGTCTGACTCGGCGCTCGAGACCCTGCGCCGGGCGGGCGACACGCTCTGGGAAGCGCGCCTGCTGGGCAACCGCGGCGGCCTGCTCGCCGAGCGCGGCGACGCGGCTGCGGCCGAGCGCGAGCTGGCCCGCGCCCGTGACCTGTTCGCGAGCGAGGGTGCCACGGCCGCGGTGCTCGCGCACGAACTGCAACTGGCACGGGTCGCCTGGCTGCGCGGCGACCTGCCGGCGTGCATGTCACAGCTCGACGCCGCCGATCGCCCCGAGCTGTCGCCCGCGAACGCCGCTGAACTCGAGCTGCTGCGAGCCGAGGCCCTGGCCGCCGCGCAGCTGTGGAGCGAGGCCCGCGAATCGCTGGCCCGCGCGCGCTCACAGTGGGCGCGCCACGCTCGCGACGATCACGGGGGGCGGCTGGAGGCGATCCGGCTGACGTTGCTGGGCGGGGACGCCGCCGGAGCGCTCGCGCTGGCAGCGCGGACGCGACGATCGTTCGCGGCTCAGGGTCGCGCCCTGCACGCCGCCAGGGCGGGCGGCCTCGAGCTGGCGGCGGCGATCGCGACCGGCGCCGTCTCGCGCGGCGCGATCGCATCGGGACGGCGCGCCGCCGCCACGCTGGCCGCGGCGGGCTGGTCGGCCGAGGCGCGGCGGGTGCAGCTCGCCGTCGCGCGGGCGGCGATCGAGCTCGGGGCCGTCCGGACGGCGAAGCGCGAGCTGGCGGCGTGCGCAGCGCTGTTCCGGCGCGGACCGGTCGATGACCGGATCGAAGCGTGGCACGTCGAGGCGCTGGTCCGCCGCGCGGAGGGCGATCCGGCAGGGGCGCAGCGTGCCGCGCGCCGCGGCCTGCAGGTGCTGGAGGAGCATCGCGCCGCGCTCGGCGCCGCCGACCTGCGCGCGACGGCGTCGTCGATCGGGTCCGAGCTGGCCGGGCTCGGACTGCGGATCGCACTCGCCGGCGACCGGCCGGGGGCGACGCTCGAGTGGGCGGAGGCGCTGCGCGCGAGCGCGTTGCGGCTGACGCCCGTGACGCCGCCTCGCAATCCGGAGCTGCGCGCCGCGCTGACCGAGCTGCGGCAGCTGACGGCGGAGGTCACCCGGACCGAGCAGGCGGGGCGCTCGTCACGGAGCCTGCTCGCCCGCCAGGCGCGGGTCGAGACGCGCGTGCGCCGCCTCTCCAGGCACGCCCCGGGCGAGACGCTGCCGTCACGCGCGCGCCCGCATCGGACTGCGCTCGCGGCGGCGCTCGGCGACCGCGCGCTCGTCGAGTTCGCAGAGTCCGATCGGGAGCTGTGGGCGCTGACGGTCACGGACGGCCGCTTGCGCCGCCACGCGCTCGGCCGCAGCGCACCGGTGCTCGAAGCGCTCGAGTGGCTCCGATTCGGGCTCGTGCGGCTCGCGCGCCTGCCCGCGACGGCACCCCAGCGCGAGTCGCTCGCCGCCGGCGCCGTCGCCTCCGCGGCGGCCGTCGAGGAGGCTCTGCTCGGTCCGGTCGCCGACGTGATCGGCGGGCGCGAGCTGGTCGTCGTGCCGACCGGCGCGCTGCACGCGCTGCCGTGGGCGATGCTGCCGTCGTTGCGGGGGCGGCCGGTGAGCGTGGCGCCATCGGCCGCGGTCTGGTGGGCGCTCGCCCGGCGCGGACACGGCCGCGGGCGTGCGGCCGGGCGCGACGGGGCGGCCGGGCGCGACTGGCCGGCCGAGCGCGACGCGCCGGCCCTGCTCGTCGCCGGACCGCGACTGCGTCATGCCGGTGCGGAGGTGCGGAGCATCGCTGCGCTGCATCCCGGCGCGCTCGTCCTCGGCGGCGCGGCCGCCGGTGTCGCCCCGACGCTGCGCGCACTGCCCGGCGCGCGCATCGCGCACCTCGCCTGCCACGGGCACGTCCGCGCGGACAGCCCGCTGTTCTCCTCGCTCGAGCTCGCCGACGGGCGCCTCAGCGCCTACGAGCTGCAGCAACTGCGACGCGTCCCGGAGCTGATCGTGCTGTCCGCCTGCGACCTCGCCGTGTCCGATGCACGCCCCGGTGACGAGCTGCTCGGCTTCGCGGGGGCCCTCCTCGACATGGGCTCGAGCACGATCGTCGCGAGCGTCGTACCGGTGCCGGACGCGGCGGCCCGGCGGGTGATGCCGGCGTTCCACCGCGAGCTCGTCGCCGGGCATGCGCCGGCAGTGGCGCTGGCTCGGGCTCAGGCGCGCCTACCCGCCCGCGACCTGCCACTCGCCGGCTTCGCCTGCCTGGGCGCCGGCTAGCTGCCGACGAGCTCGCGCTCGCCGCCCGAGATCGCGCCGACCAGTTCGGCCAGCACCTGCTGCGCGCGGTCGTTGTCGATCTGGCAGGTGCCTGCGGCATCGTGGCCGCCGCCGCCGTAGCCGAGCATCAGCGCCCCGATGTTGAGCTCCGAGGAGCGGTCGATGATCGAACGGCCGACGGCGAACACCGTGTTCTGCTGCTTGAGGCCCCAGATCACATGGATCGAGACGGTGCAGTGGGGATAGAGCGCGTAGATCAGGAAGCGGTTGGCGGGGTGGATGACCTCTTCGTCCCTCAGGTCGAGGACGACCACCCGTCCGTGCACGGTCGCGCAGCGGCGGATCTGGTCGACGGCCGCATCGCTGTGCCGGCGGTAGAGCGCCAGTCGCTCGGCGACGTCGGGGGTGGCGAGGATCTCCTCGATCGTCATCTCGAGGCAGTGATCGATCAACTCCATCATCAGCTGATAGTTGGAGATCCGGAAGTCGCGGAAGCGCCCGAGGCCCGTGCGCGGATCCATCAGGAAGCTCAACAGGATCCAACCCTGGGGGTCGAGGATCTCCTGCTCGGTGAGCTGCGCGGCGTCGGCGCGATCGACCGCCTCCATCATCTCCTGGCCGACGCGCGGGAAGCGCTCGGCGCCGCCGAAGTACTCATACACGACGCGGGCGGCAGACGCGGCGTGGGGCACCATCACGCGATTGGCGGCCGGCTCGGCGACGCGCTCGACCTCCGAGGAGTGGTGGTCGAAGGAGAGGGCGACCTCCGGGCGATAGGGCAGGTTGGTCGTGATGTCGTACGCGGTCAGCTCCAACTTCCCATCCTGGATGTCCTTCGGGTGGGCGAAGAGCACGTCGCTGAGGAGCCCCAGCTCCTTCAGCAGCGCAGCGCACACGAGTCCATCGAAGTCACTGCGGGTCACGAGGCGGTAGGCGGCACCGGGCGTCAAAGGTCGAGCAGCTGTCATGACCCGGTGTTCGTCCGCGCCGCGCAAACCTTGAAGCGGCGCCCCACGCACCGCATCGCATCGCCCGCTCGGGCTCAGGCGGCTTCGCCGTCGCCCGCGGGGATCACGAGCACGGGCCGGGTGGCGCTGTGCAGGACCTCGCTCGAGACGCTCCCGAGCAGCTTGTCCTCGACCGCGGTGCGGCCGTGCGTCCCGATCACGATCGCAGTGGCGTCGAGGCGCGCGGCGACCTCGAGCAGGGCCCGCCCCACGCTGACGTCGCTCGCCTCCAGCCGGGGCGAGACGTTCAGGCCGGCGGCACGCGCGGCCTCCTCGCCCTCCCGCAGCCGCTCCTCGGCGAATTCGCGGGAGCTGTCCTCGAGCTGGGTCAGGGTCGGCCCCGAGTCGCGTCCGGGGTCGCTGAAGGAGTCGGCGAGGTATGGCGCCGGCGGGCTCCACACGTGCACGAGCGCGACATCCTGGTCGCGCATCACCTTCGCGACCACGTCGATTGCGTGCTTCGCACTGGGCGAGCCGTCATAGCAGAGAACAACTGTCATCGCTTCTCCTCTCCACGTGGTGCTGAGCGGTCTTCTGCTGACAAGGCTCGCCGTTACGGCCCACCGGACCATCGGTCGGCGCCCGCACATGCATGACGGCCGAGCCGACGTGAGGCGCGTAGTTCCGTGAAGCCGACCGGGCTGCCCGGGCGGGCGTGCAGCTCGTCGGTGCGCCCGGCTGCCGTAGGCTGGCCGGCATGGCCGAACGGCTGCTCGCCGACGCGCCGGAGCGCTTCGCGCTGATCGGTCTCAGCATGGGCGGCTACGTCGCGCTCGAGGTGCTCCGCCGCGCGCCCGAACGGGTGCGAGCCGTGGGGTTGATCAGCACCTCGGCGCGCCCCGACACTCCCGCGCAGGGCGCGGTTCGCCGCGAGCAGGCGGCGATCGCGCAGGCGGGACGCCTCGACGAGATCGTCGAGAGCATCTTCCCGATCCTCGTCGACGACGGTGTGGAGCACGACCGGGAGCTGCGCGCCGTCTGGCGGTCGATGGCCGCCGAGGTCGGCGCGGAGGTCTTCTGCACTCAGCAGCAGGCGATCGGTGCGCGGATCGACTCGCGCGGGTTGCTGGCGGCGATCGCATGTCCGGCCGCCGTGATCCACGGCGCCGGCGATCGCCTGCTGGCCGTCGAGCACGGCGAGGAGCTCGCCGCCGGAATCCCGGGGGCGCAGACGACGATCATCGTCCGGTGCGGTCACATGTCGGCGCTGGAGCAGCCGGCCGCCGTGGCCGCCGCGCTCGGGTCGCTCCTGAGCGCCGCCGTCTGACTCCGGCGCGTAGTCTGGAGTTATGGCCGCGTCCGCCCGGAGTTCCGAGATCGTGCTGTTCGACCTCGACGGCGTGCTCGTCGACTCGCGACGCGCGATCCATCATTCGGTGCAGGCGGCAGTCGACGACGCCGGGCTCGGCTGGACGCTGGACTATCTCGACGACGTGCGTCCGATGATCGGACCGCCGATGGGGCAGGGGGTGCGCGACCTGCTGATCAGGCGCGGCGGCGACCCACAGCTCGCGCCGGAGTTCGTTCGCGACTACCGCCGCCACTACGCGGAGGTGGCGGTCAGCGACTCCTCCCTGTACGACGGCATTCCCGAGGCGCTCGACGAGCTCCGGGGCGCTCGGCAGCTGCTCGTCGCGACGTCGAAGCCCCAGCGTTTCGCGGACCTGCTGCTGAGCGGTCTCGGCGTCGGCGACGCGTTCACGGCCGTGCTCGGGCCGGCAACCGACTGGACGCGAGAGACCAAGGGCGTGACGATCACCCGTGCCCTGACGCATGCGGGCGCCGGCCGCGCGGTGATGATCGGTGACACGGCCTACGACGCCGTCGGTGCCGCCGAGAACGGGATCCCGTGCATCGGCGCCCTGTGGGGATTCGGCACGAGCGAGGAGCTGGCGGCCGCCGGAGCCTCGCCGCTGCTCGAGCGGCCGGGACAGATCCCTGCTGCCGTCGAGGAGGAGCTCGCTCGGCGCGGCGCGTGAGCTGCCGGTCGCCCTCTGTCCGTGCGGACCTCGGTTCGACGTTTCAGCCAGCCGGCGTGTCGATGCGCAGCAGTGGCAGCACGCGGCCGGACGGTGACTGTCGCTCGCCGATCCGAACGGCACCCATCGCTCGGTAGAACCCCTCAGCGTTGGGGTCGGCCTCGATCACCAGCGAAGCGAAGCCGAGCTCGGTCGCGGTTCGCAGCGCGTGCTCGAACAGCAACCGACCCGAGCCTCGGCCGATCAGCCGCGGATCGAGCCACAGGTCCTCCAGCTCGCCGTGCGGCGGGCTGCCGGTGATCCGGTAGATGCCGAGCTGCTCGGCCTCGATGTCGAGCACGAACACGGCGTGGGCAGCCAGATCGCCCTCGGTGAACGTCAGCAACGGCCTCACGGTCTCCAGGAAGGCGGCGTCGTAGCCCCAGTGGGCCTTCGATCGCAGCGCCAGGGCGCTGAGCGTCTCCGCCTCACCCGCGCGCGCCCGTCGGATCACGGCATCGTCAGCGGAACCGCTCACGGCGCGAGCGTAGTGCACACCGCTCCGCCGGCCTCGGGCGCCGCGCGGGTCGCTGCCACCGCTCGCCGGCCCCAGCCTGGGGCCGATTGTCAGTTCTCGTCAGCGTCGCCCGCGTCCGACGATCAGGTCGGCGACGAGACCGGTCCAGCCGGTCTGATGCGAAGCGCCGAGACCGGCGCCGGTGTCGGCGTGGAAGTACTCGTGAAACGGGATCAGAACGTTCCAAGCCGGGTCCTCGTTGAACCTCTGGTAGTCGCCGAACACCGGTCGGGAGCCGTCCTGGCGGCGGCAGAAGATTCCGACCAGCCGTGCGGTCAGGGCTTCGGCGACCTCGGCGAGGTTGAGCTGCTGACCGCTGCCGGTCGGATACTCGACCGTGAACGAGTCGCCGAGGTAGCGCTCGTACGTGCGCAGCGCATCGATCAGCAGATAGTTGATCGGAAACCACACCGGGCCGCGCCAGTTCGAGTTGCCGCCGAACAGGCCGCTGGTCGACTCTCCGGGCTCGTAATCGAGCGTCGCCGCCACCCCTGCGAAGTCGAACCGGAGTGGCTCGGCGAGGTGGCGGCGGGACAGCGCTCGAAGCCCGTGGTCGGAGAGGAACTCGCCCGGGTCGAGCATCGCCGACAGGAGGCGTCGCAGCCGGTGCTCGTCGACGATCGACAGCAGGCGCCAGCCCGCGTGGTCGCACGACTGCATGTGCTGGACGGCGGCGCGCCCCTCGCGCCGGTTGTTCTCGAACCACTCGACGCGGGTCGCGAATTCGGGCAGCCTGGCCATCGTCTGCGGCCCCAGCGTCGTGACCGCGGCAAGTGGCAGCAGCCCGACGACGGAGCGGGCACGCAACGGCATCACGGTCCCGCCGTGGTGGAGCACGTCGTAGTAGAAGCCGTCGTCCTCGTCCCACAGGCCCTTGTCGTTGATCGCCGAGGCGATCAACGCGAAGTGCTCGAAGAATTTGGTCGCGAGATGCTCGTAGGTCTGGTCGTGCTCTGCCAGGATCAGCGCCATCTCGAGCAGGTGCTGGCAGTACATCGCCATCCAGGCCGTGCCGTCGGACTGTTCCAGAACCCCCTGGACGGGCAGCACCGAACGGTCGAAGGGGCCGACGTTGTCGAGGCCCAGGAACCCGCCCTCGAACAGGTTGCTCCCGTTGGCGTCCTTACGGTTCACCCACCAGGTGAAGTTCAGAAGCAGCTTGTGGAGGACCCGCTCGAGGAAGTCGTAGTCACCATCCCCCGCGATCTCCCACACGCGCAGCGCCGCCCACGCATGAACCGGCGGGTTGACGTCGTCGAAGCCCCACTCGTACGCGGGCAGCTGCCCGTTCGGATGCATGTACCACTCGCGGCCGAGTAGCAGCATCTGCGCCTTCGCGAACTCCGGGTCCACATGCGCGAGAGCGACACAGTGAAACGCAAGATCCCAGGAGGCGTACCACGGGTACTCCCACTTGTCCGGCATCGAGATCACGTCGCGGTTGTTGAGATGCGTCCACCCCGAGTTGCGCCCGGTGCGGCGGGCCTCGGGCGGTGGCGGTCCGACCGCGTCCCCGTCGAGCCAGCGCTCGACGTCGTAGTGGTAGAACTGCTTGCACCACAGCATTCCCGCGAGCGCCTGGCGCAGCACCTGGGCCTGATCCGCGCTCGCGGCGGCGGGAGTCAGCGCTTTGTAGAAGTCGTCGGCTTCGCGCTCCCTGTCGGACATGACGGAGTCGAACCTCGGCTGCGCCAGGCCGGCGTCCTCAGCCAGCCTCAGCTCGACGCTGACGGTTTCCCCTGGCGCGAGCGCGAGCGAGTAGCGCAGCGCGGCTTTGGTTCCCACCCTGTCGGGGTTGACCGTGGCAGCACCGTGCACGATGTGATCGTTGATCCCGTCCTTGGGGTATCGCGAGCTCGAGGGCACACCCCACAGTCGCTCGGTGTTCGTCTCGTTGTCACA
The DNA here is from genome assembly GCA_963705995.1 of uncultured Solirubrobacterales bacterium. Taxonomy (GTDB): domain Bacteria; phylum Actinomycetota; class Thermoleophilia; order Solirubrobacterales; family Solirubrobacteraceae; genus Palsa-465. The sequence continues at coordinate 43,736 of CAVPLN010000020.1, read as the reverse complement.
GAACAGCGGCTCGGGTGACCCGGACGGGGTCAGGAACCGCCGGCCCAGGCCATCATGCGTCGCGAGGAGCGCGCCGCCGTCGACGGCGATCGTCGGCCTTGGCTCGTCGTGCCACCAGGACCAGGTGTTGCGGAACCACAGGGTCGGCAGGAGCTCGAGTGTCGCGGCGTCCGGGCCGGCGTTGCGAACCGTCACCCTGATGAGAAGTTCTTCGGGGGCCGCCTTTGCGTAGTCGGCCGTGATCTCCCAGTAGCGATCCTCGTCGAAGATCCCCGTGTCGAGGAGCTCGAACTCGCGGTCGAGCTTTCCCCGCGCGCGGTTCTCCTCCAGCAGCCGGGCGTACGGGAACTCGGACTGGGGGTACAGGTAGCGCCACCGCATCCACGAGTGCGTCGGCGTCGAGTCGAGGTAGAACCAGTACTCCTTGGCATCCTCGCCGTGGTTGCCCTCATTGCCGGTCAGGCCGAAGATCCGCTCCTTCAGGATCGGATCGCTGCCGTTCCAGAAGGCGAGCGCGAAGCACAGCGTCTGACCGTCGTCGCAGATGCCCGCAAGCCCATCCTCGTTCCACCGATAGGCGCGCGAGCGCGCGTGTTCGTGCGGAAAGCTGTCCCAGGCATCGCCGGCGACGCTGTAGTCCTCGCGTACCGTCCCCCACGCGCGCTCCGACACGTAGGGCCCCCAGCGTCGCCACGGCACCCCGGTGCGGGCCTGCTCCAACCGATCGTGTTCCGCATTCGTGGGCATGGTGATCGTGATCGGTCGGTCCCGGGTTCGCAGCCCGCCGCGGCGAGCTATCCGGCCGCCAGCTGCATCACGGTGAACGCTGCCCCCTGAGGGTCGACGAACCCGGCGAAGCGCCCGATCGGCATGTCCATCGCGGGCGCGACGACCGTCGCACCCAGCTCGGTCGCACGGGCGACGATCGCGTCGCAGTCGGCGACCGCGAAGCACACGCTCCAGTGCGGCGGTACCTCGGCTGGGAAGAACTCGTCGGTCATCGCCATCATGCCGCCGACGCCCTTACCGTCGAGCTCCCAGATCGTGTACCCCGGTCCCTCGAACGGCGGCACCCCGGCCGCCCAGCCGAACACGGCCGCGTAGAACGACTTCGCACCCTCGGGATCTCGTGTTCGGACCTCATTCCAGCACAGGGAGTTCGGCTCGTTGACGAGACCGGCACCGGCGAACGCCTTCGGCTGCCAGATCCCGAACACGGCTCCCGTCGGGTCGCTGAAGACGGCCATCCGCCCAAGGTCGGTCACGTCCATCGGCCCGGCGATCGCCGCACCGCCGGCCTCGGCGACCTTCGCCGCGGTCTCGTCTGCGTCAGCGACCGTCACGTAGGTCGCCCACGCCGTCGGCTGCCCGGCTTGCATGTGCGCCATCGCGCCCGCGACGTCCGCCCCGTCCTGCTGAAAGCGCCGGTAGCCACCGGTCTCGGGCTCCGGGTCCGTCGCCGTCCACCCCATCAGATCTCCGTAGAAACCGACCGAGGCATCGATGTCCGGCGTCGCCAGGTCGATCCACGACGGCGTTCCGGGCGCGTACTGGGGCATGGCTCTCCTCTCAGACCGTGCTGACGACGCCAATCCTTGCAGGTCGGGACGCGCCGAACGCCGCGGGTCACGACAAGGTCACAGCCGGCGGCGGTCGCCCTCGTCGGGCCGGCTTCGAGCGAGCCATGATCTGCTGGCTCAGGGGCCGCGTTCGAGCAGGTCCTGGTAGAGGGCGAGCGAAGCTGCCGCGATCCGCTCGACGACGACCGGCTCGGCGGGGCCGGCGGCCACGACCGGCAGCCAGACGACTCCCTGGCGCGTGACGTTGACGTCGCGCTCGCGCGCAAGCAGCTCCGCGATCGCCAGCCATCCGTCCGGCTTGCCCGCCCGCCCCACGGCCGCGCCCTCGTCGGACACCGACGTCCGCTGCGCGCGGCGGGTCACCGTCACCCGGACCGGATCAGCGGGTCGATACGCCAGCCCGGTCGTGATGGTCTCCTCGACGCGCTCCTCCCGAGCGGCCAACAGGAGGTGCGCTTCGGTCTGACCGTGGTGCTCAGCCCACCCGCCCGGGGTCGCGTCGTAGCCGGTGTCGCGGAGATTCGGGTCAGCGCCGTGGTCGAGCAGCAGCTCGATGATCGCGATGTTGCCGCGCATCGCCGCCTCGTGGAGCGGCGCGATCCGCTCGCGCGCGTCGACGTCGAAGCCGAGCTCGAGCAGCAGCCGGACGCCCTCGAGGCTGTCCTGTGCCGCGGCGCGGATCAGCTGGCCCGGCTCCGAGGCGATCGCCCGTGCGACGAGCGTCGGGTCGCCGGCGCGCAACACCGCCACCGTGTCGCGGTCACCGGCCGTCGCGGCCGCCATGAACGCCTGGACGTCGTCGAGGCCGGCCCGCGCGCCGGCGAGTTCGAGGATCGCGACGATCTCCAGGTTGCCCGACAGCGCGGCCTCCTCGATCGGCGAGCGGCCCCCGTAGATCGGATGACGGCTGCCGGTCCCGTCGGGGTCGGCTCCGTGGTCGAGCAGCAGCCGCACCCGATCGGTACGGCCATTGCGCGCCGCCGCCATCAGCGCGTCCTCGAGCATCTGCCGCGGAGTCTCCTGCCGCTCTCCCAGCAGCCGCCGCCAGGGGCCGCCGTCACCGCGACCGAGCCCGAACTCGAGCAGCAGCTCGAGCCACGCGTCGCTCGCGAAGCCGCCCATGTTGTAGATGGTCTGACCATCGTTCGGATCGGCGCCGCGCTCGAGCAGCAACCGGGCGATCCGCAGGCCATCCGGGTGGCCCGGGCTGTTGCCCCCGCCGCTTCCAAACGCGCCGGTCAGCGCCGTGAACGGCGGGCACAGCCCCTCCCACAGGTAGCCGGCATTCGGATCAGCTCCGTGGTCGAGCAGCAACTCGGCGGTCTCGAACGCCGCCGGCGCCGGCACCCGCGAGTAGGTCAGATAGACGAGCGGCTGCCAGCTGTGCGGGCCCAGCGGGGCCCGCACACTCCCCGGATCGCGACGCAGCAACTCGCGGGCGGCATCGAGAGCCCCGGCCGCAGCCATCGTCGCGAGGTTCGCGGTCGCCAGCGCTGGGGTCGCGGCGAGCATCCGCTCCGCCTTGGCCCACCGCTCCGGTTCGTCATCACCATAGGTGAGACACGCGAGCCGCAGGAACTCGTCGGCCGGGCTGTCGCTCGGGCCGACGTGATGGGGCGAGCGCGCAAGCGGCGTCACCAGCTCTAGATGTGCCTTCAACTTCGGCCAGCTCGAGAATCCGAACCGGCGCGCGACGACGAGCAGCGCATCGGCATGCGAGAACGCGGCGAGCTCCGGCGAGCCGGGCACCGCGTGCGCCAGTCGCGGGTGGAACTCGCGCACGACCTCTGCGGCGCCGGCGTCACCGGCGCGGACGGCACGCTGGAACGACTTCGCGCCGTTCTTCAACTGCTCCAGGTTGGCGTTGCCGGGAAGTCCGCGGGGTGGCACGTCGGCCTCCTTTCGCACTGGCCCGGTGCCCGCATGCTCGGGCCGGAAAGGAGACGGGCCAAATGAGCACGGCTGATCAGCTCAGGTGGGCTTTGCCCTTTCCGCGGACCGGATGCGCCCTGCGCACGACACCGATCTTACCGGTGGCGAGCAGCGTGCGAAGTCAGCCGAGTCGCATACTGACGTCCAATGCTGGGGCCGTGCCCTCAGAACCGGCGGCGCTGATCCCAGTGCCCGGAAGCCCGGCTGCGACCCGCGGCCTGCCCAACCACGGAGAACGATCGAATGAGCAGCTCGCCCCCGCCCACCAGGATGCACGTTCGCGCTTCCCAGATCCTGCGGGTGCGCAAGATCTGGCTGATTCCCGTCGCGATCGCAGCCGTGTTCGTCGCCCTGATGTCGGTCATCTACCTCGGCGCGGTCGTCAACCCGACCGGTCACCTGCACGGCTTGCCGGTGATGGTGGTCGATGAGGATTCCGGAGCGACGACGCATGGACAGCGGCTCGATGTCGGCGCCGACATCGTCCGCGCGCTCGAGCGGTCGACCGGGGTCACCAGCCGGCTCACGCTCCGCGGTGCCAGGCTCCGGCAAGCGGAGGCGGCGATGGACCGGGCCGCCGCGTATGCGACGCTCGTGATCCCACCGACGCTCAGCCGATCGGTGCTGCTGGCGACCGGAGCCGGCCGGCGGGACGCCGGCGTGCCGGCGGACGCAACCGTCCAACTGCTGGAGAACTCGCGGCTGGGATCGCTCGCCGTCGGCCTCGTCGCCGGTGTCTTGACTCCCGCCGTCGCCAGGATCTCGCCTGAGATCGGGGCCCGGCTGAGGCCGCTGGCGACCCCGTCGGTCGCGTCTGAGCCGATCATGGCCGCGCAACTCGCGGATCCGGTCTCGCTGACGACCTCCAGCTACCGGCCGCTGCCCGACCACTCGGCCCTCGGACTATCGGACTTCTATATCGCGCTGCTGGCGATCATGTCCGGCTTTCTCAGCGCGACGCTGATCAACTCCTCGATCGACTCGGCGCTCGGCTACGGGGCAACCGAGCTCGGGCCTCGCTGGCGCCAGCGCCGGCCGGTGGCGATCAACCGTCGCCAGACGCTGCTGGTCAAATGGTGTGCCGCGGCCGTCGCCGCGCCGGTGCTCACGGGGATCCTGATGCTCGTATCGGCCGGTCTGCTGCACATGTACGCGCCTCACGTCCTGCTGTTGTGGGCGTTGACGGCACTCGCCTCGCTGATGATCGGCGCCGGCACACTCACCCTGCTGGCGACCCTCGGCTCGATCGGGCAGCTGCTCGCGATGATCCTGCTGGTCTACCTGTCGCTCGCATCCTCGGGCGGTACGGTCCCGATCGAAGCGCTACCCGGCTTCTTCAACGTCGTCGGGCATGTCGAGCCGCTGCGGCAGGTCCTGACGGGAACGCGGGCGATCATGTACTTCGGTGCCCGGGGCGACGCGGGCCTGACGCATGCGCTGATCGTGATCGTGTGCGAGCTCGCCTTCTGGGCGCTCCTCGGGCTCGCCGTGACGAGCTGGTACGACCGCAGGCAGCTGTACCGGATCGCGCCCGATCTGTTCGCGTACGTCTCGCGAGCGATCGACCGAACCGTCGAGGAGCGCGCGGCCGTCGAGCCCGCCGGCACGCAGGATCCGTAGGCGACGCGCGCTCCTGCGGCGATCAGCCCGCGACTCCCCGGGCGGCGCAGTGACAGACGGCGAAAGCCGCCGGCAGCAGGCGCCATCAGGACGACAGCGTCAGGATCGCGGCGGTATGCGCGGGGACCCGGACTGCGTACACACCGTTGGCGTTCGGGCTGACCAGCGTCAGGCTCGGCGTGCCGGCGAGCTGACCCGTGCGCGAGGACAGGGTCGGGTTGGACCGAGACGCTCCAGCCCGAGGCGGAGTGCTTGGCGGTGATCATCTGGTTGAGGTCGCCGTCGATCGTCTGAAAGTTGACGCCCTGGACGCCGGCCTGCCGCAGCGCCGGCAGCACGTTCAGCGCCCACAGCGCCTCGGCGAAGGAGTTGGAGAGCCCGGCCTCACCCCCGCACGAGACGCCGTTGATCTCATCCACGCGGAGCGGCTTGCCGCGGGCGGCGGCCGCCTCGGAGGCGGGAGTGAGCACCGTCGGGCCGCTCACCGTGAGCGTCGGCGAAGTGGCGACGGGCGTGTCCGCGGCGGCCGCAGCGATCGCGCGGCCACCGGCCCGGCGATGGCGCACACGGCAGCAACAGCCGCGAGGCGGGCCGTCAGAAAGGCTCTACACATCTGTCGCCACGACACCCAATGTCGATTTCACCCCAGATCGTTACAGCGGGCGCCAGCGACTCACCTGACGACCCCAACCACGTAGTCGGTCGTCGACAGACCCGCACGCGCTCTGATCATGGCGATGATCGCGGATCGTGCTTCACGATCCTGCCCTACACGAACGTGATCTCAGAGCAAGTGGGGCAACAGAACACCGGGTGTCGCCAGGTTGAAGATCGCCAGCGCCGCACAGACAGCCGCGACGTTGCGACGCGCGACCAAGCCATGCTGATGACCGTGCCAGAAGACGAACAACGCGAGGAGCGCACCGAACAACGGCGCGAACAACGCCAGCAGAAGCAAGACGACGGTGACCACGAGGAGGTCGATGTCATCGCTGGGCAGGCGCGGAAGGGCGATCCGCAGGCGCCGCTGCGAGGAAGCAGCCTGGCGGCGACGATGCGCGTCGAGATCGGCACCGCACGACGGGCACGTGGCGGCGAACGGGTGAATCGTCTCCCGGCACTCCGGACAGCGGTTCGCGCTTGGCACTCGGAGCGCACTCTAGCCATGCGCGACGGCGCGTACTGTCCTACGGGCCCTTATGTCGAGTTCGTCGTTCGACGGCGTACGCGCGTCACCGAGGAGTCGTGGATCGCGGATCCGAGCGCCGGGGGAGGCTGCCAGGGGTTGGCGCGACTCTGGAGGAGTCCGCTGAGCCCGACCCATGCGACATTCATCAGTCTCGCGGCCATCGCGGCCTGGGATTCCTCTGGGTGATCCAGCCACCAGTTGGCCAACGACTCGCCGGCGCCGACGAAGGCGTGAGCGAGTGGTTCGGTGCCGCCGATCGTTTCAGGGGTGACGCCGGCGCGGTCGAGGATGTCGTCGAACAGCGCGGCGGTGCCATCGGCGATGCGGGAACGGATGCTTGAAGCCTCGCGTGAGAAAGGGGCCCCCCGGGCGGCGAGTTCGCTGAACAGCACCGACCACTCGTTGCGGTTGTCGGCGACGTGGCCGAAGAATGCCAGCGCCGAGGCCCAAAGTCGTTCCTCGGGGAGTTCGCTTGCTGCGTCAACGGCGTTGCGCATACGCATCAGCATGCGCTGGCCGGCCAGCTCGATATACGCGAAATACAGGCCTTCCTTGGAGCTGAAGTAGCTGTAGATCATCGGCTTCGAGACGCCCGCGCCGGCTGCGATCTCCTCCATCGAGGCTGCGTGAAAGCCACGCTTCGCAAACACGCGTCCGGCTACTTCGAGCATCTCGCGCTCGCGGACCACACGCGGGACCTTCTTGCGACCCGCGAGTGGTGAGCCGGTCTGGCGGGGAGTCTGTGCGGACATAGCGCCCAGCATAAGCGGGAATCGCCGTTGCGGACATCGCCCGAGCGGCTCTTGCAATTGGCCTACCCGGCAGTAATATTACTCTCAGGTAAGAGAGTGGCTCGGCAAACGAACCGGTGGCAATCCCAACCCGTTCGATCACGGGACAACACGTCGCAGCTGGAGGCTCAGATGCTCGACACGCAATCGACCGGCACCAGCGCCGGCGCGGAACCCCAGACGGAAACTCGTCCAGCGAACGAGCTGCGAGCGCTGATCGCGCTGGCGTTCGAGGATCTGCGGGCCTTTCCCGGCGCGATCCGCGACATGCACCTCGGCATCGCCGAGCGCGCGTTCCAGGGAGTGGGTCCGGCAGCCCGCCCCGTGCAGACGATCCACGACGCGCTTTCGCGCAGCGCCTACAGCGCCATCTCCACTGGCGCGGCGAGGCTGGGCCTGGCCGCTGACACGGCGATCGAGACACACACGGTCGGGCAGGCCGTTCCACTCTCGACAACGCGCCGGGGAAGTGTCCTGATCGGAGCGATCAACGGCCTGATCGGAGACCGGCTCGAGCGCTCCGGGAGCGATCTGCACGAGCCTGCCTCGGTGCGGGTCAACGGCGAGGCCGTGGCGCTCGACACGGCCTCGGTGACCAGCGCCTTCCCGGGTGCGACGGGGCGGCTCGTCGTGTTCCTGCACGGCCTGATGGGCAATGAGTTCTACTGGGAGTGGAGCAGCGCCGATCCGGGCGATACCTACGGCTCGCGCCTGGCCTCCGATCTCGGCTGCACCCCCGTCTATCTCCGCTACAACACGGGACTGCACATCTCGGCCAACGGACTGGCCGTCGCCACGCTGCTTGAGGATCTCGTACGAGCATGGCCAGTGGAGGTGCAGGACATCGCGCTCGTCGGCCATTCGATGGGTGGCCTGATCGCCCGTAGCGCGTGCCACCAGGGCTCGGAAAGCGGCCTGGGCTGGACTGGGCAAGTCCGTCACGTCGTCTCGCTCGGCACGCCGCACCTGGGGGTGCCGCTCGAGCAGTATGCTCACGTCGCGGCCGAAGCGCTCTACACCCTCCCCGAAACGCGGATGCTCGGCGCCTTCCTACGCAGGCGCTCGGCCGGGATCCGGGACCTGCGACACGGCTCGCTCGTCGACGAAGACTGGCGCGATCGGGATCCCAACGCCCTCCGCTCAGCGGCAGTCAAGGAAGTGCCACTGCTTCCGGGAGCGATGCACTGCTTCGTGTCCGCCACGATCACCCGCAGCCCACGGCATCCATTGGGCCGTGTACTCGGCGACATCCTTGTTCTGACCCCCAGCGCGACCGGGCGCGGCCGTACCCGCCGGATCCCATTCCACGCCGAGCACGGCCACCACGTCAGCCCGGCCCACCACTTCGCGCTGCTCAACCACCCTGAGGTGTACGAGCGCCTGCGTGAATGGCTCGCGCCAGAAGCCAGATCCGCCCCCGAAGGGTGATGTGCCTCGGAGGCGTGAAGCGCCCGACCACGGCGTCGCGCTTCGGCGGCATGGCCGCCGGCGCGTCGATCTGAGGCTGGTCGCTCGCGCCGGCGGCCTCTGTACGGTCAGCTGGGCGGGCCGCCAGGCCACGGACGGCTCGCATACCGCTGCGCTAACACGGCCCATTCGCTGACACCCGTCACCGGGAGCGTCACCTGCGTGTAGCTGACGCACGTCGAGTAGAGCTTGCGCAGCGCGCCGTCCGTGTACCAGATCAGCAGGTTGGCGGCGGCAGGCAGCCCCGGCTGCAACGGGTCTGCCGTCTGCCTGAAGGCGCCATAGTCGAAGTTGAACCACAGCCGCCGGCCATCGGCTGTCACGTACCCTGCCCGGTAGAAGTGCGCGTTCGGGTGCACGTATCCGAGCTGATCGGTGCTGCCGCTCGGAACCGCATACGTACCGAGGAGCCCGACGGCGGCGCGAGGAAGCAGATCGGGCTCCTTCGCACAATCCTCGACGATCACTGGAACGCCCACGGTCATCGCGATCCCACCGCCTCCGTTCTCGACCGGGACCACGAAGCGCCCCGCGCGCGAGTCCCAGTACAGGAAGTCAGCCCTCTTTCGAACCGACGCGTATTGCGTCGCGACCGTGATCGTCTTGCCGCGATCACCGAGCGGAGTGGTCGGAGCGAGCAGCGGCGCAGCGAGGTTCTCCGCAGTCGTAGAAGCCTGGTCGGCCTTGACAATCGCGACCACGGCGATGACCGCCGACGCGACCGCGGCCACCCCGGCCAGCGCCGACACAATCGCACCTGTCCCTGGTCCCCGGCGCCCAGGGGCGGGGGCCTCAGGTCCGGCCTTCATCTGCGGGTCACCCGCCGCGGACAACGCCGCCGCCCACCGCGTCGTACAGCTCGGCGGCCGAGCCGCCGGCCGCACTTGGATACAGAAAGTGCCCTGGGAGGGCGCTTTCTGTATCCAAGTCCCCGGCCAGGGACCGCTCGGTCGCGCTGTGCGCCATCTCCACCACTGGCAATGTGGTCGCGCGATCTCGACGCAGCTGATCCGGCCCCCCATCTGGGCCCCCCATCTGGGCTCCTCCTCGTCGGTTTCAGACGGACGATAACTCGCCTCAGGCTCGGGCGCGACCAGTCCGCGCGCGGCAGGGCCCGCTCCTGGGACCGGATTTCAGACCCAGGAGCGGCGCTTTCCTCCCAGGGCCCGTCAGGCGGGCAGCTCGTACACTTCGCCACCGGTTTCGCCGGCGGCGAACACATCGCCGGCGCCGTCGATGGCGAGGCTCCACGGGCTTGACAGCCCCGGGAAACTCAGTTGCACTGCGCTCGTGCTGCCTGCGGGCAGCTCGTAAACGGCATTGTTGGGTGTACTGGTCGCGTACACATCACCCGCACCGTCGACCGCTATCCCGTTCGGGTCGAGGTTACCCGGCACCCCCGGGAACGGGAGAGCCACCGCGCTGGCGCTCCCGGCAACGAGCTCGTCGACCTCACCGTAGCCGGCGACGAACACATCCCCGGCCGAATCGACGGTGACGCCGTATGGACATCGAGCCGGAAGATAGAAGTACGCATCGGCGTCCTGCACCTGAGTGGGCCCCGGAATCTGTGGAAACGGAAGCGTCACGACACTGTTGGTGCTCGCCGAGTACTCCTTGACGAGTCCCTCTCCCCAGTCGGTGGCAAACATATCGCCAGCTCCATCGACCGCCACCCCCCAGTACTCCCAGCCACCTCCAACCGCCGTTGGGATCGCCTTCTTACTCCCGGCCGGCACCTCCTCGACGGAACTGGAGGCCGGGTACCCCAGACCGGTGAGCCAGCTCCCTCCGACCGTGAAGAACACGTCGCCGTGAGTATCGACAGCAAGGCCGTGAATTCCAGCGCCGGGTCCGAAGAGCGGCCCGACGAAGAGCCTGACCGGCTTGCGGCTACCCACCGCCAATTCGTCGATCACGTAGCCGTTGGTCGCAAACACATCACCGGCTTGGTCCACAGCGATCGCCCTGATGTTCGCGAATGGGAACCGGAGCACCCGCTCCGACGATACGGCTGCAAACGATGGTCCCGCCGTCAACCCCATCACACCTGCGCAGGCCACGACGATCGCGCCGAACACACTCCATCTCGGAGAACGCCGGCACTCACCGTGGCTGGCAGGCAACAAACGCAAGAGTCCCATCATCCCTCCTCTGACTGACACCGACGCAAGCGCAACGCCAAAACAGCAGGCTCGGCGCTTGCGACAAGGCAACACTCAACCGCGCAGGTTCGCATCGGGGAAACCCCTGCACTCGCACCGCGCCGCTCAGCCCGGATCCGGCGTCCGCTTCAAGACCCGGAGCCCGCCCGCGCGAGTGGCCACGCGATCTCGCGATCGCGCGGGACGGTGGTCGAGCGCTCGGCGTCGAACCGACCAGCTGCGACGGGGCCTTGGGACGAGCGTCGCCGCCGGAATCTTTGCGCGCTCGCGTGCCCCTGTGCGGCGTGAGATGGCGCTCCAGTTCGCGGGGTTTCATGCTGCAAGCCGCAGCCGGACCAGCGTCTTCGCGTTCGCCGTGGCCGGCTCTCGGCGGGTTACGGTTTCTCGGACGGTCTTGCCGCCTGCGAGCTTGACGGTGAGCCTGTAGGTGTGGGCGTGCTCGCCGGGGTTGTGGTGGAGGTGGATCGCAGCGATCTTCCCGGCCTTCGCCAGTTTCGTGCCGTGCCCGATCTCGATCGCGGCGGCGGTGGCGGTGGCGGGCTGGTAGTCGGTCGTGCCTGCGTAGGTCGCCGTGTAATGGTTGGCGAGGATCACGACGATCTCCGGTGCGATCCCGGCCTCACATTCCGCCACGCCGGTCTGGCTGGTCGTCGCGGTACAGAGGTGCAGCGACCCGACCGTGAACGAGACGGTCTGGCCTTCGACGGGCTGGCCCTCGCTGGTCAGGGTGGCGCTGAACTTCCGCAGCCCGATTCCCGCGGGGGAGCCGAGCAGCACCAACTGCGGGGAGGCGCTCAATGCCGTCGGCGCGGCGGTCGAAGTGACCGCGTAGCTGATCGTGTCGGTCGTCTCCTGCCCGTCTGAGCTGACGGCGGTCACGATCATCGTGTGCGGCCCGACCGCCCCCACGAGCGGCGCGCCGCTCGTGAACGGTGAGCCTCCGTCAACCGACGCGGTGCACGAGCTGATCCCCGGGCCGCCGGTCCCATCCGCGCAGGAAAACCCGGAGTCGGGTACCGATCCCTCGGGATAGGAGCCGTTCTGCAGAGGGGTGGTGACGGTGATCGTCGGCGCGCCGACAACCCCGAGCGTGACGCTGGCGTGGGTGTAGGTGACCGTGTAGAGGCCGGACGGGGTCTGCGACACGGTTGCGAAGGTTCCGGTCGCGGAGGCGAACGTGACCGGCACGTAGCTCTGCCCGACTGTGGGCGCAAACCCGCTCGTGGTCGTCGCCAGCGTGCCGGCGAGCGTCGCCGTGCCCGTGACCGTGAGCGCGTCCGTGCCGGCCTGGGTGATCCCGATCCCGAGCGTGCCGCCGGCGGTCTGGCTGTAGTTGCCATCGACCGTGATCGTCCCGGGCGTGGTGACGCCGGGGGAGACGGTCCCTGAGTTCGTCAGCCCGCCGTCGACCGTCCCGTCCCCTGTCAACATGCCGGCCGCGTTGATCGTGAACCCGCCGCCGACCTCCGCGCCGGCGCCGTCGAGCGAGATCGTCCCACCTGTGTCGTCGATCAGCGTGACGTGCGAGTTGAGGTCCAGTGTCTCGCCGGCGGGTATGTCGATCACCCCCCGGTTGTCGACGGTCGGGAAGGCGGTCTGGATGCTGTTCGTGAGGGCCAAGGGTGCGTCGAGCACGACCGTGCCGGTGTTCGTCATGCTCGAATCGAAATTCGCCAGGCCGGTTCCCGTGGACGTGAACGTTCCGGTGTTCGAGAGCGTCCCGGAGTCCAGGACCAACGAGCTGTCATCGAGGGTGACCGAGCCGGCATTCGTGGGGGCTCCCGACCAGTACACCGTGGCGCCCGGATTGGACGTCGCGATCTCGAGCGATTGATCGGCCGCGATGTTGCCGCTGATCTGCGCAGGTGCGGTTGGCACGAGGTCGACCGAGCTCGCGCCGGTGCCCGTGTACTCGAGGCCTCCCTGGGTCACGACCTGGATCGGCGTCCCGGTGACCGTGCCCGCTCCCTGATCGTAGAGACCGCTCATCTGCACCTCGCCGGTGCCCGTATCGGCGATCGTGCCGCCGGTGTCATCGGTGATCTGTGCCTGGCTCGCGAGTGTCTGACCCGTGGCGACGTTGATCGCCCCCTCGTTGTCGAGGACTGCGTTCGGCGAATACGCGGACGACGTATATTGGAGCGGCGCGTCCACATCAACCGTGCCGGTGTTCGTGAGCGTCCCCTCCACCACGTCGCCCGCACCGCTCAGGGCGGTGATCGTCCCCGTGTTCGTCCCGCTCCCATCGAGTGACAGGTAGCCGCCGTCGAGCGTGACCGACCCGGCGTTCGCGAAGTTGTGGGCGAACACGCCGTTGCCGCTCCCTGCTGCGATCGTCAGCGACTGGCCGGACGAGATCGCTCCGTACATCGGGGCGGTGGTTGCGAGATGTCCTCGATCGAACTGGCACCGGAGCCGGTGTAGCTCAGCGCGCCGCCCGTGGCGATCGCGACGGCGAAGCCGCCGGGCGTCGAATCGCTGGTCGTGCCGGCGCCCTGCGTGTAGAGCCCCTGTACCTGCAACTGACCCGATCCGGTCGCCGCGATCGTCCCACCGACATCATCGACAAACCCCGCCGCCCCGGCGCCAGTCTCCGTCAACAGCCACCGTCGTCAAGCTGCAACAGCCCCTCATTGTCAAGCTGCACCCCGCCACCCGTCGATGCCGGAGCTGTGACCTCGATCGTCCCGAGGTTCGTCACGTTGCCGCCGGAGATCGCGCTCCCGGTGCCGCCGATCGTGATGTCTCCGGCGTTCGTCAGGAGGTTCCAGGTTCCGATCGACCCGTACGCGCCGACGCTGATCGCGGCGCCCGGTTCGACGATCATGACGCTCCCGCCGGCACCGTTGGGGTATGTGCTCAGTCCGATCGGCTGGCTCGACGTGCCTGACACGTCGACGGCGCCGCCGCTGACGACCAGTGATCCGACCCCGGCCCCGGTCTGGCCGACCGTGACCGTCCCGGACTCGACACAGGCGACGTCGCCCTCGCCGGGGACATGATCGCTCGCCGGGGACACCGGAATCCAATTTGAGGCATCGAACCAGCTCCCACTCCCACCTGCCCATGTATCAGTGCACGCCGGACCCGCCACTGTCGCGCGGCCCGCCACGACCCGCGCTGGTGACTGCGCGCTGTTCGTCGCCGCACGAGCGGAACCGGCGCCGACGGCTCCAACCCAGAGTGCCACTCCGAGCAGCAGGAGCGCCAGCCACGATCCGCCTCGCCCGCTCGACATCGATGCATGGATGCCCATGTCCTTCCCCCAATCGTCACGTGCATTGTTGTTGCGGCGCGCATGCTAGGCCGGAGGCGTCAGCTCAACGTCACACCGGAGTTGACGGGCCGGCTCGACCGCGCCGCGAAGCGCGAAGAGCAAACCTATGATTCCGGTGTGTCGGTCCAGGCTTCGTCGGATGGCGAGTACGCTCAGCTGAGCGATCCCGCGGCGTTGCTAGAACGCGCGTGGGCGCTCGAGCCCACAGGCCACTCGGCTGAGCGGATCGCCATCCTGGACCGCCTCGAGCGGGTCCTGGCCGCGGGCGGGGCGCCGCCCGGGCCGGCGGGGCGCTCGTGGGGACTCGAACTCCGGGCGGAGCGCGCGCTCGACGCGCCGATGATCGCCCAGGAGCTGTCGGCCGGACTGCTGGAGGAGACGATCGCGCTCGCCGACGAGATCCGGCGCGAGGCCGCCCCGGACAATGAGATCGCGATCGCACGCGCGACGCTGGCGAGGGGACGCGCGCTGGCGTGGATCGGCACCGACGCCGCAACCCGAGAGGCAGATCTCTGTCTCGGCGAGGCGGCCGAGCGTTTTGCCGCGCTCGGCCGCAGCGAGTGGTGGGGTTACACCTGCTTCTGGCAGGGGCACGCCGTCTGCTTCCTGAGCGGCGACCTGCCACGTGCCGCGGCGCTGATCGGCCAGGCTCTGGAGATCCTCGGACCTGGCAGCCCCCGGCGGCCGATGGTGCTGAGCTTCCACGCCGACGCGCTCCTCGCACTCGGGGAGCTCGATGCCGCGGAGCGCGCGATTGTGGAGGGCGAACAGCTCGCGACGCTCCGGGGGGACCGGAGGGCCAGGTCGTACATCGCCTGGACTCACGCGAAGCTCGCTGCCGCACGCGGGGACGCCCCCGGTGTCGAACGGATGCTGCACGCGGTCGAGCGGGACTGGGGGGACTGGGCGGACGCGCATGGCGGCGGAACGTTCGAGCTCGACGCCGCCGAGATGCTCGATCAACTCGGACGCACGCGGGAAGCGGAGGCGTACTTCGCGCGCGCGCTGGCCCGCGGGCCCGAGGAATGGGTCGTGCAGACCCGGGCCACGATCACCGCCCGGTCGGGCGACCCGCACTTGGCGATCGAGGAGCTCCAGCGGGTCGCGCGCGGGAACTGGCTGGAGCGCCGGCTGCTGTGGCGCCATACGCTGCTGATGGCGTGGGCAACGTTCCGCGCCGGCCGCGACGGTGCAGGCGAGCTCGCCGCGCGAGCGTTCGAGCAGGCGGTCGGGTGTGGCGGTGTTCGCGTCGCGGTGGCCGGCGAGCCCGAACTCGCTGCCGCGCTCGCTCCGCTCGCCGAGCGGGCTGGCTCGAGCCACGCGCGCGAGCTGATGCTCAACGGACGCCCCGTGCTGATCCGCCTGTTCGGGACGCCGGTCGCCGTACGCGCTGACGGCACCCCCATCGATCTCCCCGCGGGCCAACGGGGGGAGCTCGTCCGGATGCTCGCGGTGCACCCGCACGGCCTGCCCGTCGACGTCGTGCTCGCCGCGTTCTTCCCCGATGCGTCCGCCGCGACGGCCCGCCACCGGCTCCGCCAGCTCCTGACCTCGCTTCGGTCCGCCGCCGGCGAGCTGGTCGTGCGTGACGGTGAGCGGCTCGTGCTCCTACCAGCGTGGGTCGATGTCCGCGAGTTCCTCGCCGCCGCCGAGCGCGTACGGCGTTCGCGTGGTCGGCGGGCGGTACGGCTCGCGTACGGCGCGCTCGCCGTGTGCACCGGCCCGCTGCTGGCAACCGACCCATACGCCAGCTGGAGCGAGGAGATCCGCGCGCAGATCGCCGACTCCCAGCTCACGCTGCTCGATCTGATCGCCGCCGACGCCGCAGCTCGCGGCTCGCATCAGGAGGCGTTGACCGCGCTGGATGCCGCGCTCGAGCACGACCCCGACGACGACCGGCGTCGCGCCGCGCGCGCCCGGCATCTCGCCATGCTCGGACCACCGGCGCCCGAGGATTCCTCGCCAGCCGTACCCAACGTGATCGGGCGCACGCCGGGAGCAACGCCGGACGCCCGGCCGCGCTCCGAGCGGGCCGACGAGACGGCGCTCGAGATGACCCTCCGGGACACCGAGGGACTGCTCTGGCGCGGCGAATGGGACGCCGCCGAGCGACTCCTTGCAGGCGCCGCCGAGCTCGCCCACGTGGCGGGAGACCGCGCCGCGGGCGCTCGCGTTCGGTGGTCGCTTGCGCGCGTGGCCGCGGGGCGCGGCGATGCGCTCCTCAGCGAGCGCCTGTTCCGGGAGGCGGAGCATGACGCGACGAGGTGCTTCGATGCAGGGACCGCCATCGCGTTCCTCGTCGACGCCGCCGAGCAGCTCGACCGCCTCGGACTGCCGGCGGAGGCCGAGGGCTTTCTCGCGCGGGCCCGCGAGCGCGCCGGGGCGGCGGATCCGACCGTCCGGCGCGGGAACGCGATGCTGCTCGCCCGGTCCGGGCACCCCGCCCGGGCACTCGCGGCGCTCCACGAGATCGCTCCGGCTGAGACCGCAGATCCGCAGTCGGCATGGCGCCATGCGCTTCTGAGGGCGTGGGCGACCCACCGTGCGGGACGCGACGGCGCCGGGGCGCTCGCGGCGCGCGCAGTCGAGGAGGCGGTGATCTGTGGCGGCATTGAGGTTGCGATCGCGGGCGAGCCGGAGCTCGTCTACGCGCTCGCGCCGATCGCCGAGGCCGCCGGGTCCCGGCTCGCCCGCTCGCTGCTCCTCGGGGACCGCTCGCTGCTCATCCGCCTGTTCGGCGCGCCGACCATCACCCGCGCCGGCGGAGAGCCCGTCCCGCTCCCGGCGGGTCGACCGGGAGAGCTCGTCCGCATGCTCGCGGTCCAGGACCACGGCCTGGCGGTGGACGTCGTGCTCGAGGCCTTCTTCCCAGACGCCCCCGCGTCGTCCGCGCGCCACCGGCTGCGACAGGTCCTCACCCGGCTGCGCAGCGCCGTGGGTGAGATCGTCGTCCGCGACGAGGACCACCTCCGGCTGCTCCCCGCCTGGGTCGACCTCCGCGAGTTCCTGCTCGCCGCCAACCGTGCCCGCAGCCTCCCCGGCGCGCGTGCGGTCCGGCTCGCCCACGCGGCGCTCGCGCACCGCACCGGTCCGCTGTTAGCGCTCGACATCGACGCGGACTGGGCCGGCGAAGTGCGCGAGCAGGTCACCCGACGTGACCGCGCCCTGCTCGACCTGATCGCCGCCGACGCCGCGACCCACGGCTGGGAGAGCAAACCAATCAACGCTGCCAACTGACGGACCCTGAGTCTCGCAACGCGTCGAGCGCCTGCTCGCGGCCACGGCGAACCCAGTGTCCAATCCACGCGGCGAGCGCAAACGAGCAAGCCGACGGCCATTCACTCAGCGCTCAGCGCGCACCGCGTCGGCCGATCGGGCCGTGCTCGAGGTGGTGACGAGGCCACCGCGTTCTGTCGATGCGATGGCCGGTTGCTGGTTTGGCGCGCGTGCGCTCAAGTCTCGGCGTGCGGCCGACGATGGTTTCAAGCAACGATGCTTTACACACCTCAGGCGGACGGCTCATGGCTATGCCCGACCGAGGATGACCTGCGAAGGGCGCTGGACATGAGCACCCGAGTCCGCAGGGCGCGGGAGCTCGGCTCGGCCGTCATCGGGCTGGTGCTAGTCGCCTCGGCGCCTCTGCTCGGGTGGTATGTCCTGGGCTTCTTTGCGCTCAGCGCGGCGAATTTGCAGACGCTCGATTGGCGCTTGGAGCGCGCGCGACGTCCCGACCGGGTGATCGCGTCCAGCCTGCTCTGGACGGCGCTGGTGATCGGAGCAGCGGCGGCGAGCACCGGCGGGCCAACCAGCCCCCTCCTGCCATGGATGGTGATCCCGGCAGCGCTCGCGGCAGGTCGCTTTCGGCCCCGGGTGGTCCTCGTCGGCGCCGTCCTGACTGTCCTGATGATGCTCGGCGCGACCTTCGCGGTCGACCCAAGCGGCACATTGAATCGGCCGGTCTTGTTGCTCGCCTCGATCGCGCTCCTGGTCAATCTCGTGGCGACGGTCTCGGCGGTCACCGCCGCAGAGATCGAGCATCGGGCTGAGGCCGCGACCGACGCGCTCACGGGTCTGCTGAACCGCAACGCCCTGGACGTACGCTTTGCCGAGCTCGCGCACCAGGCCCTCATCTCCGGATCGTCGGTTGTCATGATCGTCTGTGATCTGGACCATTTCAAGAAGGTCAACGACACCTACGGCCACGAGCGAGGCGATCGTGTACTCCGCGACACCGCCAGCGCCATGCGCGCGGCGCTGCGCACTTTCGAGCTCCTGTACCGCTTCGGAGGCGAAGAGTTCATGATCGTCCTTCCCGGATCAACGCTCGCTGAGGGCAGCGAAGTCGCCGAGCGCGTTCGCGTCGCCGTCGCTGCGTGCCGCCCCGGCGGCCTGGATGTGACCCTGTCGGCCGGGGTCAGCGCAGCCGCGGGTGCGGCAGTCGAGCTCACGACCCTGTTCAACGCCGCCGACAACGCCCTCTACGACGCGAAGCGCGCCGGGCGAAACCGCATCGCGTCCACCAGCGTCCCGGCCATCGAAAGCCACGAGCCGTGGCCAACAGCAAGCCGGCGAGCTACAAGCGCCCCCCACCGTCTAACTCACTGGTTGGGCCACTAATGAGAGCGCTGATGCGCTGCCGACTCAGTGACTCAGGCGCGCGAACCAGCGCCCGTTCGTCGACCACCGCGCCGCGACGCTGAGACCGCTCACGGCCGCGATGCCGTCGATCTCCCCGACCGGTACCCGCGCCCACGGAAACCAGGCGCTGACGTCTCCGTCGCCGGACTGCAGGCAGGCGCGCAGACGGCCGCCCGCGGCATCGGGCCGTTCGAGCTCGACTACGATTTCCCCAACGTCGCTCAGCAGGCTGGTGACTCGGGCGAGCAGGCGCTCAGGCGCGCCGCCGATCCCGATGTTGCCGTCGAGCAGGAGCGCCGTCCGCCAGCTCCCGGCGCCGGGCAGCTCGTCGAATACCGAGGCAACGATCGCGCGCGCGCCCTTGCCTCGGGCGAGTGCGACGGCGACCGGGGAGAGGTCGACCCCGAGCGCGAACACGCCGCGGCGGGCGAGCGCATGGAGCATCCGGCCCGGGCCGCAGCC
Source organism: uncultured Solirubrobacterales bacterium (assembly GCA_963705995.1). Classification (GTDB taxonomy): domain Bacteria; phylum Actinomycetota; class Thermoleophilia; order Solirubrobacterales; family Solirubrobacteraceae; genus Palsa-465. The sequence continues at coordinate 24,615 of CAVPLN010000020.1, read as the reverse complement.
GATGTCGAGTACGGGCCCTCGGGCTGAGCCCAGCAGCGATTCGTCCGTGTCGTCGGCTGTGCCGAGGAACCGTTCGAGCGCGAGCGGGGCAACGGTGCCGTCACTCATCCGCACCGTCACCGCCGCGCCGGTCGCGCCGCCGCCCCACCCGAGCAGGCCGTCGTCGTAAACCCGCAGCGGGTGGGGTGTCACGCTGCGTCGCGCTCCGTCAGGCCGGCGACGGCGGCGGCGAACCGTGACCGCGGGGCCGATCGTGCCACCGCCAGCGCGTCGTCGAAGGTGTCGACGTCGAGCAGCACCGGCTGCTCGGAGACAGCGAGCCCGAGATCCCCCAGCCGGGCGCGTTGCGCCGCGCACGTCGTCGGTTCGCTCATCGGCACACCGGCGAACACTTCGGCGCGCTGCTGGCGCAGCCCGATGCTCCAGTAGCCGCCGTCGGCCGCCGGTCCGAGCACGGCGTCGATGCCGGGGCGCATCAATGCGCGCATCCCGGCGCCAAGCAGCGCCGGCGTCAGCTGCGGGGTGTCCATCCCGACAAGCAGCGCGGGGCCGCCGACGTCTTCGAACGCTGCCGCAAGCCGGGCCGCGAGCCCCACTCCACGCTGCGCGATCACTTCGAATCCGTCCGGGCGCCACCCCGCTGACTTGCCACCGTCGAACACGAGCACTCGGCGTTCACACGGCGTCGCCCGGACAACGTCGAGCGTATCGAGCAGCGCGGCCTCCGCGAGTCTGGCCGCCTGCACGGGAGTCAGCGGCGGCGTCAGTCGCGTCTTTGCTCGCCCCGGGAGCGGCGGCTTGGCGATCACGATGAGCGATGGCTTGCGCACGTCGCAGGAAGCTACGTTCGTCCGGCCGACAATCCAATTACGAAATCGGAAACACGGGATCGACCCGGTCCGGCGATGATGGCGTCAGAGCTGACCGGGAGACGCCCGCCGGCTTCCGGACGTTTCCCGGGCCACGTCAGTCGGTGGCGTGGCGTAACGGTGCTTTGGCGAACTCTGCCATCCCGGCGGCGAACTCCTCCTCTGCGACAAACCCGAGCTCGGCCGCGGCGCGCTCGGCGCTCGCGAAGACGTGCCGCACGTCGCCGAGCCGGTACTGGCCGGTGACGACGGGTTCCGGTGCGCGCGGTCCGGCCGCAGCGGATAGTGCTGCGGCCATCTCGCCGACCGTTCGGGGGGTTCCGCTGCAGATGTTGAGCGCGCCCGCGACTGGCCCGGGCGCGGTGAGCGCGAGGACATTCGCGCGAGCGACGTCACGGACGTGAACGAAGTCACGTCGCTGCTGTCCGTCCTCGAACACGCGTGGCGCCTGGCCGGCGGCGAGCGCGCTCGCAAAGATCGACGCGACCCCGGCGTACGGCGTATCCCGCGGCATCCTGGGCCCGTAGACGTTGTGGTAGCGCAGGGCGGTCACAGGCGTCCCGGTCTCGCGCGACCAGGCCAGACACAGGTGCTCCTGCTGGAGCTTGGTCGCCGCGTAGACGTTGCGGGGGTCGAGCCGGGCGTCCTCGTGCACTGCCACCGCCTCCAACGCCGAACCGCAGCGTGGGCATCCAGGCTCGAATCGCCCGGCATCGAGATCTGCCGCCGCGCGCGGAAGCGGCGCGACGGGCCCGTGGACGGGGCACCGGTATCCACCCTCGCCGTAGACGACCATGCTGCTCGCGAGCACGAACCGCCCGGCGAACCCCGATGCCGCGAGCTCGCGCAGCAGCACGGCGGTCCCGAGGTCGTTGTCGCGGACGTACGCTTCGATGTCGGCGATCTCCAGCCCGAGCCCGACCTTCGCCGCCTGGTGGCAGACCGCGTCAACGCCACGCACGCACGACGCCACGCGTGAAGCGTCAGTGACGTCGCCAACGATCAGGTCCGCCCGAGGGTCGAGGTAGTCGGGCGCGACCGGGTGCACCGCCTCGGACAGCGAGTCGAGGATCACAACTTCGCAGTCACCCCGCGCGAGGAGCGCGTCGACGATGTGCGATCCGATGAAGCCGGCTCCGCCGGTGACGAGCACGCGCACCTCGTGGACTCTAGTTCCGCCGGCCCGGCTCAAAGGCCGAGTTTCTCGGGGTGTAAGAGGTTGCTGTCAGGCTTTCGCGAGTGCCGATTGACGTGATTCTCCCGGTGCTGAACGAGTCCGGGGCGCTCCCGCTGGTGCTCGGTGCGTTCGTCGCCCGGTTACGAGCCGCTCGTCGTCGACAACGGCTCGACCGACGGCTCCGCGGAGCTCGCCAGGCGTCTCGGCGCACGGGTCGTGGTTGAGCCGACGAGAGGCTTCGGTGCTGCGTGCTTCGCCGGGCTCAGCGCCGCGACGAGCGACGTCGTCTGCTTCATGGACTGCGACGGCTCGCTCGATCCGGGGGAGCTTCCGCGTGTCTCGGGTCCAGTCACCGACGGCAGCCGAGACCTCGTCCTCGGCGCCCGGCGGCCGACGACGCCGGGCGCGTGGCCGTGGCACGCGCGCCTCGCCAACCGCGCGCTCGCGCTCGAGTTGACCCGCCGCTCACCGGCGGGCGACCGGACTCGGCTGACCGACATCGGCCCGATGCGGGCCGCGTCCCGAACCCAGCTGCTCGAGCTCGGGCTCTGCGATCGGCGCTTCGGCTGGCCGCTCGAGATGGTGCTGAAGGCGTCAGCCGCCGGCTGGCGGATCAGCGAGATTCCGGTCACCTATCGCGCCCGTGCCGCCGGCCAGTCGAAGGTGAGCGGCAGCGTCACGGGCACCATCAGGGCGATCCGCGACATGGGCGCACTACTGTAGATGAGCACCGTCACGAAGCTGAGGCAGCGGCTCGAGGAGCCTCCCCCCGGCCCGTTCCGCCCGGAGTTCTGGCGCAGCCCACTGCGCGGCCCGTGGCTCACCTCGCTGCTCGGCACCCTGCTGCTGCCGCTGATCCTGATCATGGCCCTCACCGGCCTGATCTCGCACGACGCCTACCACCCCGAGCTGGCGGGCAACTCGCCCGTCAACCAGGCTCACGACATCGGTGTGCTGATCCAGTTCCCCGCCTCGTGGCCGTCGTGGATCTTCGCGCTGACTCAAGGGGCCCACGTGACCGTCGGCCTGATCACGATCCCGCTGCTGCTGGCGAAGCTGTGGTCGGTGATCCCCAAGCTGTTCCAGTGGCCGGCGGTCCGCAGCGTCGCGAACGCGATCGAGCGGATGTCGCTGCTGCTGCTCGTCGGCGGGGCGCTGTTCGAGTTCGCAACCGGCGTGCTCAACATCCAGAACTACTACCCGTGGCACTTCAACTTTGTCGTCGCGCACTACTACGGCGCGTGGGTCTTCTTCAGCGCGTTCCTGATCCACGTGACCGTGAAGATGCCGGTCGTCGTGCGCGCCTACCGCGAGCGCGGCGTCCTGAAGCCGCTCCGTGACGACCTCTCGAACACGCGCCCGGAGCCGGCGTCGGGGACGGAGGCCGACGCGCTGATCGCGGTCGCGCCGGCGCCGCCGACGCTCAGCCGCCGCGGCTTGCTCGGGCTGGTCGGCGGGGCGTCGCTGACGCTCCTCGTGGCGAACATCGGGGAGTCGATCGGCGGGCCGCTCCGGCGCCTGGCGCTGCTGGCACCGCGGGGCCGTGTGTTCGGGTCGGGCCCGAACGACTTCCAGGTGAACCGGACGGCGGTCGCAGCCGGGATCACGCCGCGGCTGATCGGCTCGGGCTGGCGCCTGCAGGTGAGCAGCGCCGGCCGCACCATTGCGCTCACGCGAGAGCAGCTGACCGCGATGACGCAGCACACCCACGACCTGACGATCGGGTGCGTCGAGGGCTGGTCGACGACGCAGACCTGGACCGGCGTGCGCCTCGCCGACCTGGCGGCGCTCGTCGGTGCGGGCGAGGGCGCGACGGCGACAGTCGTGTCGGTGCAGCAGGGCGGCCTGTACGGCAGCGCCACCTTCGCGAGCGACCAGGTACGCGATCCCCGCTCGATGCTGGCGCTCCGTGTCAACGGCGTCGACCTCTCGCCTGATCACGGCTATCCGGCGCGGGCGATCGGGCCGGGCGTCCCCGGCGTGCACTGCACGAAATGGATCGGGAAGGTGTCGTTCGAATGAGCGCTCGCTTCAAGAGCCGCTACGGCGCGAACCCGGTCCACCTGATCGTCCACGTGATCGGACTGGCGATCGCCGCCTACGCGCTCGTTCAGCTGCTCGGCGAGAAGCGGTGGGTGAACTTCGCTGCGTGGTTCCTCGCGGCGGCCGTGCTCCACGATCTCGTCCTGCTGCCCGCGTACACGGCAGTCGACCACGTCTTCCGCGAACGCCTTCCGAGCCGGTCGGCCGCACATCGCGTCCCGATCGTCAACCACGTGCGCGCGCCCGCGCTGATCTCGGGACTGCTGCTGCTGATCTACTTCCCGCTGATCCTCGGACCGGCGGGACCGGGGTACTTCTCCGCCACCGGCCACCACCCCTCGGGCTACCTGCGCAACTGGCTGCTGATCACGCTCGCTCTGTTCGCCGGATCGGCGGGCGTCTACGCGGTGCGCGTGTGGCGTCGCTGACGACCAGCCGGCGCCCGCGGGCCGACGCCATGCGGGAGCAGTTCGGCGCGGCGCTGCCGTGGTTGGGCGTGGGCGGTGCCGCCGTCGTGATTGCCGTCGGGCTCGCGATCAAGGCCGCCACCGGCGGGCTCGGCCTGCCGCTGCCGCCGTTCCTCATCTACCCCAACGCGCGCGTCAACCTGCTCGTGATCGTGACGGTGGTCTCGCTCGCCGGGGCACTTGTGGTTGCCCCGGCGATCGTCCAGCGGCTCCGCTCGCCGCCGGTCACCGCCGTGGCGCTGTTCGGCCTCGCGCTGTTCGCCGGGCTGATGCTCAACCTCGCCCGCGACGGGGTGCGGGGATGGTGGGAGGTGTTCGCCACCGGGCGTGGCGGCTCGCTCGAGGGGCTCTACGAGTACCTCCCCGGACTGCCGACGCTGGCCCACGGGATCCCATACTTCCTCAGCCACTTCGCCGCGGACTTCAAGTACTTCCCGCTGCACGTCGAAGGCAACCCGCCGGGACCGCTGATCGCGCTGCACCTGCTCGGGATCCACACCGCCGGCGCGATGGCCGCCCTGTGTATCGGGGTCGGCGCGCTCACGGCGCCACTCGCGTACGACCTCGGCCGCGTGCTCGGCGGCGATCAGCGGGGGCGGATCGCCGGCCTGCTGACGGCCTTCTCCCCTGCGATCCTGCTGTTCGGGGTCACCTCTGCCGACTACGCGTTCGCCGGGCTCGGCATGATCGTCGCGTGCCTGCTCGTCAGGCGGGCGACATGGGCGCTGATCGCCGGCGGTTGCGCGGCGGCGCTGGCGACGTTCTGCTCGTGGCTGCTGTTCGTGATCCCGGCCTGGGCGGCGCTCGTCGTGCTCCAGCGCGACGGCTGGCGGGCGGCGGTGCGGGTGAGCCTCGCCGCCAGCGCCGGGGTGATCGCCTTCAACGCCGCGCTCGCGGTCGCATTCGGCTACGACCCATTCAGCGCGCTCAGCGCGACCTCGGCCGAATACTCCAGCCTGGCGACGAGCACGACGCGGACATATGCGTATTACCTGTTCGGCGCACCGACCGCATGGGCGGTGATGCTCGGGCCGCCGACGATGTGGTTCGGCCTGCGCGCGCTCGGCGCGCGCGACCGCGCGGCGGTCGCGGTCGCGGCGGTGATCGCCGTCGCGTCACTGCTCGGCTTCACCCGTGGCGAGACGGAGCGGATCTGGCTTCCGTTCACGCCGCTCGCCTGCGTGGCGGCGGCCGCAGTGGTGCCTGTCGGGCGCCTGCGGCCGGCGCTGACGATCATGGTCGTCCAGGCGCTGGCGATTGAGGTCCTCTTCTTCACGGTCTGGTAGACCGGTCGAGAGTGGCGGTCCTCGAAGCCCATGATCTGGTCAAGACCGTGGGCGTCGGCCGAGGCGCACGACGGATCCTCAACCGCGCCGAGCTGTCCGTCGAGGCCGACGAGGTCGTCGCCGTGCTCGGGCGGTCAGGGAGCGGGAAGTCGACGCTGCTGCACATCCTCGGCGGGCTCGACGCCGCCGACCGCGGGAGCGTGAAGATCGCCGGGGAGGAGCTCGTCGGACGGACAGGCGGCGCGCTCGCCCGGATCCGGCTGCGGCGGATCGGCTTCGTCTTCCAGCAGTTCCAGCTGATCGAGGAGCTGAGCGGCCTCGAGAACGTCCTCCTGGCCACGCGCCTGCCAGGCGCTCCCGCGGGCGGCGCGGGCCGCGCCCGCGAGCTGATCGACGTGCTCGGTCTCCGCCCGGTCGCCGGGCAGCTGCCGCGTGCGCTCTCCGGTGGCGAGCAGCAGCGCTTCGCGATCGCGAGGGCGCTCGTCAACGACCCGGTCGTCGTGCTCGCCGACGAGCCGACCGGCTCACTCGACGCAGAGAACGGCGCGGCGGTGCTCGGGATCCTGCGCGGGCTCGAGCGGCGGGCAGTGGTGATCGTCACCCATGAGCCCGAGGCGGCGGCGATCGCCGACCGGGTACTGTCGCTCGCCGACGGGCGGCTCACGTGAGGGCCGCGTGGCGGATGGGGCTGATCGGACTGCGCTCGCGGCGGCGCCGGGCCGTGCTGACCGGGCTGGGGATCGCGCTCGCGGCGGCGATGCTGTCGGCTGCGGTCGTGATCTCGTACGGACTCGGTACCGGCTTTGCGCGCGCGACGCGGGCGGCGGGGCTGCCCGACGTGATCGCGCGCTTCAACGACATCGGCGAGCAGCGGGTGGCGGCGCGGATCGAGGCGCTGCCCGACATCGCCCGATTCGCATTGCGGCTGGAGATCGTCGACGGGGAGGTCGGGTTCCACGGGCGGCGGACCGGGACGATCGTGGAGGTGCTCGACCGGCCGGGGCGGGATGACGGGTATGCGGTGGTCGCGGGCCGGAACCTGCGGCGGCTCGGCTCCGAAGTGCTCGTCGAGAAGGCGTTCGCCGACGCGTGGGGGATCCGGGTCGGGTCATATCTGAGGCTCGGTGACAACTTCCTCGGGCCGCTGCGGGTGGTCGGGCTGGTCGAGGGGCCCGACGACGTCGGCTACCCGCTCGCCAAGGCACGCATCTACCTGTCGCGGCCCGCGATCGACGCCCACTTCGGTAGGCCCGAGCGCTTCCCGCAGGTCAACCTTGCCGAGATCTGGCTGCGCAACCCGGCATATGTCAACGAGGTGCTCGCCCAAGCGCGGGCGACGTCATTCGGGATCAAGGACATCCAGTTCGCGACGCGGGCGGGAATCCGGATCCTGCTCGACCAGGCGGCGGGGATCGTGATCGACCTGCTCGTCGCGCTGTCGGTGATCGCGCTGGTGACGGCCGGCGTGCTGCTCGCGGCGTCGGCGCGGGCGGAGGTGCAGCGGCGGCTCGGCGCGTTCGGGGTGCGCCAGGCGGTCGGCGAGACGCGCGGCCAGGTCGCGCGGACGCAGGTCATCGAGGGCCTGCTCGTCTCGGTGCCGTCCGGATCGCTCGGCGTGGTCGCGGGGCTGGTCGCGACTTACGGACCGGCGAGCCGGTTGCTCGAGCTCCTCAACGAGCCGCCACCGGGGTGGGCGCTGTGGTGGCCGTTGGGGCTGGCGTGGCTCGTCGCGGTCGGCCTGCCGGCGCTGGGGGCGGCGTGGCCGGCATGGCGGGCGACCGGCGGGCCGGTCGTGACGCTGCTGCGGGGCGGCGACGTCGCCGGGCGTGATCGGCGGTTCGCGGGTCGGTCGCGGGGCGGCGGGCTCGTCGGGCTCGGCGTGCGGCTCGTCGGAGCGCGCCGGGCGCGGTGGCTCGCGAGCGTCGTCACGCTTGGCCTGTCGGCGGCGTTCGTGCTGCTCATGCTCGCGCTGGCCTCCGAGCTGTCGACGCTCGAGACCGACCCGGGCGCGCTCGGGAAGAAGTACCAGCTGACCGCCTCGCTACCGCCGCCATCGGTCTCGCCGGCGCGGCTGCGGGCGATCCCGGGGATCGCGGCGATCGCGCCACGCTACGAGATCATTGCGGCCGACTCGTTCGAGCTCGGGGAGACGATCGACACGATCGCCTTCCCCGGCGACCACACGACGTTCGAGGCGCCGGCGCTCGTCAGCGGGCGGCGACTCCGAGGGCCGTTCGAGGCCGAGGTCGGGGCGGGCCTCGCGAACGCGCTCGGCCTGACCGACGGGTCGGTGCTCGCGCTCGCGCTGCCGTCCGGTCGCGAGCTGCGGGTGCGGGTCGTCGGCATCGTCTCCTCACTCGATCACGAGGGCCGGGTGGCGTACATCGAGGCCCGGACTCTGCTGCGCTACGACCCGGCGGCGTCGTCGTCGGCGTCGCTCGCGATCGTGCTGACGGCCAGCGCCGACTACGGGGCGGTGACGGCCGCGCTGAGGCGGCTCGGCCTGCTGCCGTCGGTCGCGACCGCGGCGACGGCGCGCGGGGCGCCGCTCGTCGACGTGCTGCGTACGATCCTCCGCGCGGTCGCGGTCGTCGATGGGCTCGTCTGCCTGTACGCGCTGATCCAGGCGTGCGCGCTGACGGTGTTCGAACGGCGGCGGACGGTCGCGGTCCTGCGAGCGTGCGGGGCGGGCGCGGGGGCGGTGCGGCGCCTGCTGCTTGGCGCGGTTACTGCCCTCGTCGTGCCCGCGGCGGTCGTCGGCGTGCTGCTCGAGCGGGTCGTATTCGGGCCGGCGCTGTCCCGGCTCGCCGAGAACTATGCCGTTCTCAATCTGGCTGCCGGGTCGGGTGCGGTCGCAGCGGTTGTGGCGGGGCTGTTTGCCGCCGCGTTGGTTGCCGTCGGGTGGGTGGCGCGCGGCGCGGCGCGCGATTCGGTCGTCGAGGGGCTCGGCGCATGAGACGGTTGACCCGACGCCAGGCGCTGGCCGCGTCGGCAGGGGTGCTCGGCGCGCTCGTGATGGACGGCTGCGGCTCTGGCTCCCCGGACGCGTCGGCGTCGGGCTCGACGCTCGAGACGACGTGGGGGGACCCGGTCGGTGACGGGCAGCTGCAGGTCCTCGGCGGGGAGGGGTTCGTCTACCGGGAGGAGCTCGCGCCGCGCGCTCCGTTGGGTCGGACGCTTGGCTTGCTCGGGCATCTGACTGACGCACACGTGATGGACGCATCGTCGCCGGCGCGGGTTCCGTTCCTTGCCCGGCTCGGGCCTCCGTTCCAGTCGACCTTCCGCCCGCAGGAAGCGCTCACCTCGCACGTGCTCGCGGGCGCAGCCGCGGCAATGCGCAAGCTGATGCCCGACTACGTCATCGAGGGCGGCGATCTGATCGACAACGACCAGGCCAACGAGCTGCGGATTGCTCTGGAGGTCCTCAGTGGAGGTCCGGTCCGGCCGGGGAGCGGACCTGATGGCTACTTTGGGGTCCAGAACGCGTCGGACCCGGACCCGTTCTACTACCGGCCCGATGTGGACGCGCCGCGGCATCCCGGGTTGCTGCGGGCCGCTACGCGTCCCTTCGCTGCTCGCGGCCTCGGCGTCCCTTGGGTCCCCGTGCTCGGCGACCACGATGCGCTCGTGGCCGGCGAGCTCGTGCCGACTGAGCTGACGCGATCGCTTGCGCTCGGCGGGCGCTCGGTCTGGGACCTACCCTCCGGGTTGACAATTCCGCCCGACCTCCGCAGCCTCCCGGCCGGGCCGGACGGGCCGGTCGCGCCCGTCGTCGTCGACCAGCTGCTGGCCGAGGCGCTGCGCGGCCCGACGGTCGCCGTGCCCGCCGACGGGGCCCGCCGCGAAATGGGCGCCGACGAGGTGGTCAGCCGCCTCCTCCGGGCCTCACCGTCTCACGTCAGCTCTGTACGGGATCGGCGCATGGACTACGTCGTCGATGTGGGCGATCACCTGCGCCTGGTCGTACTCGACCTGGCCCGGCGCGCCGGCGGGTCCGGCGGGCTGGTCGTCGCCGGCCAGCCCGAATGGCTGGCCGCGCAGCTCAGGGATCACGGCGGGCGCCTGCTGATCGTCGTCTCCCACCAGCCGCTTGGGAGCTCGGACGGCGGTCCAGCGCTGCTTGACCTGCTCGATCGCTCAAACTCGGTGATCGCCACAATCTGCGGCCACACGCACCGAAACCACATCGCCCCCCGTCACAGCCCAGCCGGCGGCTACTGGCAGATCGAGACCGCGTCGCTGATCGACTACCCCCAGCAGGCCAGGGCACTGCGCGTCCTGGGCACAGCCGGCGGGGGCGTCGCGATCCAGACCTGGATGCTCGATCACATCTCTCCAGGGTCCCTCGGGACTGTCTCCCGCGAACTCTCATACCTCAACGCCCAGGGGGGCCGTCCCCGAGGCTTCGCCGGCACGCGATCGGATCGAAACGTCGTCCTGTTCTGCCCCCCACGATGAGCTGAGCCCTGGGCCTCACGCGGCACTGGATCTGCCTGCCCCGCTCGATCGACGCCGTGGATGGCGGTACGCGCGTGCCCGAGCAGGGTGTTGAAAGCGGGCCGTGTTGAAGCACAGGTAGGCGTGGTACACGCCCAACGGGAACAGTCCGTGGGGCAGTGGCGTGGCCCGGAGGTTGGTAGTGTTGCGCGGTGCTTGGCAGGAGGTGGTGCTTCGGGCTTCTGCTCGCGGCGGCGTGCGTTGCCGCCGCGCCGACAGCAGCACGTCGCGTCGCGCCATGTGGGCCCGCCTCGCCAGGGCCGGCGGAGACGATCGACGATCCGGCACTGGGCGTCACATGGCTGGCCAACGCGGATCTGGCGGCGACCGACACGTTCAACGTGTCCGGGATCAGCTGCGATGGGTCGATGGAGTTCGCGACGGCACGCAGGTGGGTGCGCGCGATGAACAACGCGGATTACCTTGGCCATCGCGACTGGACACTCCCGATCACGCCAACCCCGTCCACCGATTCGGGCTGCTCGGGCTACAACAAGAACGGCGGCGGCCACTTCGGGATCGGCTGCACGAAGAGTCCATTGGCGTCGCTGTACACGTCGTTTCACTTTCACGCCCCTGACACGGCTGTGGCGATTCCCGACGCAACGAGCGGCCCGTTCCACGACTTCCAGCCATACCTGTACGGGACCAACGTGAAGAGCCCGAATAAGCGCGGGTCGAAGACCTGTTGCTTTACCTTCTCGTTCAATACGGGACGGGCGAGTTCGAACACGGACCTGTTCTCGTTGTATGTCCTGCCGATGATTCCCGGAAATGCATTCCACCTGGTGACCGTTGGCGGGGGCAGCTTGCACCCCGTAGATGGGGGCCAGGCCGTCTACCAGGTGGTGCCTGGGACCAGCGGGATCACCTGGCTGGCTGACGCGGACCTCTCACGGACGAAGCAGGGGAGGTTCGGACTGAAGGGCGGGTTCGGCAGGGACGGCTCAATGACCCACGACACAGCCGTCACCTGGATCGACGCGATGAGCACCTACGACCACAACCACGGCTGGTTACAGAAGACCGGCTGGACGTTTCCCACACAGGACGATCTCGCCGGCCTGTACCGTGCGCTCAGACTTTCTGGCCAAGAGCCCGTCGTGCCCGTCCCGAACACAACCCTGCACGGCTTCGAGGACATCCAACCGTACCTCTACTGGTCCTGCGCGGGCTCGAGCATCCTCGGGTCCTGCAGCGGCGTCGCAAGCGCGCCGCCGGGCGGGCCCCCGAGCGCTGCATTCCAGTGGAACTTCTCGTTCGGTAACGGCTTCCAGGGCACCACCCACGTCGACGGCCAGATGTACGCGATGGTCTACTACCCCAACGCTCCGACGGCACCGCCGAAGCCACCCAAGCCACCGTGCAAACCACCAAAACCCGGCGCACCACCGACATGCACGTAGCTCCGGCGGTCTCTCGTCCCCTGGAGTGAGCAGAAGCCGGCAGTCGCAGCGGCAGCGGCACGCTTGAGATCAGGCACCCTGATCCCGTGCAGAGGCGGCGCGGGTAGGCGTGGTGCGGGGTCTGTCGGTAGGCCGGGGCGGCGGATTTCGTCGGCGGGCAACGCAAACGTGGGCGGGCCTGCCGTCACGGCGGAAACCCGGTTTGAGCTAGCAAGATCGCACCTGACCGCTCGCCGCTGCACGAGCCACGAACGGCTCGTAGCCGCTTCGACGGATCGCGGCCCCCAAATAGGCGTCTTGCACCACGACCGGTCAGCGGCACTGCGGCGACATTGACGGCCGAGTCGACCTGGCTGCTTTCCGCGTTGTGCTTGCATACCAGTGGACCGTGGCCAGCGGTCCGCTGGGCTTCTGCTGGCCGCGAGCAGGGATGCCCTCGGTGTCGGCAGGTCAGCTGCTTTGATCGCCGAAGGCGGGGCTCGGGGGGCGTGGATCGCTCGTATGTGCAGATCGCCCGTCGTGTCGGTGCGGCTCGTCGTTGGGAGAGATGCAATCGACGGTTCGCGACTCCAATCCGCGGTTGCCTCGGGACCGCGCATCGGTGTCCGTGTACCGCCCGATGTGCCAGGAACGTGCGAACGCGGCCAGCGAGAATCGGACCGCGTCGAGCGCGCTGGGCGTGGTCTGCTCGCAGGCCGCGTCGGCCTGTGTCACGTCGGCGACGGCGTCGGCCTCAGCGTTGGCGTTGCCGAGCAGGGAGGTGGTGTCGACGTGCTGGCGCGAATGACGAGCTGCGGGGCCAGCCGTTCGGCGCGGCCGGGTGTGGTGACGCCCGTTATCTGGTCGAGGAGGAGCTGGAGGCCACGGCGCCCGAGCTCCCGGAAGTCCTGCCGGACCGTGGTCAGCGAGGGATTGAAGTACTCGGCCTCGGGGACGTCGTCGAAGCCAACGACGCTGGTGTCACGGGGCACGAGCCGGCCTGATTCGGTCAGGGCTCGCAGAAGCCCAAGCGTCATCTGGTCATTGGCACAGAAGATCGCACTCGGCTCCTCGGTGCGAAGGAGTTCCTGGCCGCATCGGTAACCGGAGCGAGCGCTCCAGTCGCCGCTGATGGTCGCAGGGACCGGGGCATGGGCGGCCTGCAAGGTGTCGCGCCAGCCGCGAAGGCGCTCGTGGGCTTCGAGGAACTCGGGGGGACCGGCGAGATGATGGACGGTTGGATGGCCGAGGTCGAGCAGATGTTGAGTCGCCAGAGCAGCGCCGGCGTGCTGATCGATGGCGATGACGGGCACGCCTTCGTCGGGTCCGGTCTCGACGGCGACGAGCGGAACCCGCATGGCCAGCAGGGGAAGGGTGTTCACGGCATCGGTCAGCGGCGCGATCACGAGGATTCCATCGGCGCCCTGCTGCTGCAGTCGCTCGAGGCCGATCGTGAGCGACTTCCGGTCGAGAGTCTGGAGGGTGACGATGCTGGTGAAGTATCCCTCGGCGTGGGCGGCGCGCTCAATCCCCGCGAGGGTGGAGGCGGGGCCGTAGAGGGCCGTGTCGAAGCTGGCCACGCCGATCGTGCGCGAGCGTCCGGTGACGAGCGTTCGGGCGGCGGCGTTTGGCTGATAGCCGATCATCTCGACGGCCCCGCGAACGCGAGCGCGGGTCTCGGCCGCGACATAGTCGCCATCGTTGAGGACCCGAGAGACGGTCTGGATCGAGACGCCGGCGAGCCTGGCGACGTCCGCCATCACCGGCGGACGTCTGATCTCGAGGGCCTGTCGGTCCTCGAGATCAGACGGGGCGTCGTGCGGCTTCGTCATACGGCTCATCCTAGGTCCTCTCGCTCCCGCTGTGACCGGCGTCTGTTTACGTTCTCAGAAACGGTGGCTTTGGGTTGCGCCGCTTGACTATTGGTTTCTGTGAGCGTTACCATGCGGAAGGCGCACGGGCACGGGCAGCGCTCGGTGTAGAGCTGTGTCGAACCGAGAGAGAGGAAGTGCCCATGTCGCGTCATGTCGATGACCGGCGGTCGCTGACACCCGCTGACGCTGATGAGCTCGGGGGTGCGAGCACGCGTCGAGGGGTCACTCGTCGTCAGGCCCTTCAGGCGGGTGCGGTGACGGTTGGTACGTTGGCCGTCGACGCGGCCGCCGCGCATGCCGGGACCGATCTTGGGACGGTTCGGCAGGGGCGAACGGAAGTCTCGTTTGACGATGATTGGCTGTTCTTTCTCGGCGACCCGGACGGTGCGTCCGCGCCATCGTTTGATGACAGCTCGTGGCGCCAGCTCGACCTTCCCCACGATTGGAGCATTGAGGATCTCTCGTACGCGACGTCCACGGACGGCGCGGCGACGGCGGATCCGTCGCTGTTTGACTGGACGACGTCGGATCCGGCTGTGCCGGGCCCGACGTTCCCCGGCGTGCCCTCGGTCATCGGTCCGTTTGACCAGGTCAACAGCGCCGGCCAGGGTGCGACGGGCTACACCGTCGGCGGGATCGGCTGGTATCGGAAGCACTTCGTGCTTCCGGGATGGCAACAGGAGCAGCATCACGTCGAGCTTCTGTTCGAGGGCATCTATGAGGATGCCGACATCTACCTCAACGGCGTCCACCTCGGCTTTCATCCCAACGGGTACGTGTCCTTCTTCTACGATTTGACGCCGTATCTGAATGTCAGCGGCGACAACGTGCTGGCCGTTCGCGTCAACCAGACGGGCCTGAACAGCAGGTGGTATGCCGGGGCAGGGATCTATCGTCATACGTGGCTGACCACGACTGGGCCGGTGCGGATCCCGACCTGGGGCGTGGTCGTGACCACGCCGACCGTGGGCGGGCAGCAGCAGCAGTCGGTGGTCAACGTCGAGGTGCAGACCACGAACCTGGGCACGGCCGGCACCGAACCGCAGGTCGAGGTCACCCTGCTCGCCCCGGACGGTCAGCGCGTCGCCCGTAGCCTCAGCGCGGCCCAGTCGCTGTCGGCGGGAGCGACCGCGACCTTCCAGCTCACCCTGTCTGTCGCGCGGACAGCGCTGTGGTCGCCGAGCTCGCCGAGCCTCTATCAGGCGGTCGCGGAGGTCGTCATCGACGGCAGGAGCGTCGATTCGGTCTCGACGACGTTCGGGATCCGTTCGCTGGAGTGGAACGGAACCGACGGCTTTCTTCTCAACGGCGCCCCGATGAAGGTGCACGGCGCCTGTCTGCACGCCAGTCACGGCCCGATGGGCGCCGTTTCGCTCGCCCGCACCGAGGAGCGCGAGATCGAGACGCTGAAGGCCGTGGGGTTCAATGCGATCCGTACGGCGCACAATCCGCCATCGCCGGCCGCGCTGGACGCCTGCGATCGGCTCGGCATGCTCGTGTGGGACGAGTTCAGCGACATGTGGAACGCTGCCAAGAACCCCGACGACTACTCCCAGTATTTCGCGCAGTACTGGCAGCAGGATCTGACGGGCATGGTTCTGCGCGACCGCAACCATGCAAGTGTCGTGATCTGGTCGCTGGGCAACGAGATCAACGACACGACCAACGGCGTGCAGGGCGCCGCCATGGCCGCGCTCGTGCATTCGCTGGACGCGACTCGCCCGGTCTCGCAAGGGGCGAGGCCGTTCGTCGCGGTGACCGATCCGATGTATCAGTACGTCGACGTCGTCGACGTCCATTACGACCTGCCGTCTCCCGACAAGATGGCGCTGCACGCCGCCTACCCCGATAAGGCGATGACCCAAAGTGAATCATGGTCGACCGCCGTGTACGCCGATCTGATGCTGGCCGAGCAGAACGCGTGGTTCGTGGGAAGCTGGGTCTGGGTGGGCTGGGATTACATGGGCGAGTCCGCCAGCGGAGCCCCGATCTACGCCGCCAGCGATACCAACCTCCCAGTGTTTGGCAGCGGCACATACCCGTGGTTTCAGGACTGCCAGGGCGACGTCGATCTCATCGGACAACGCAAGCCGCAAAACTACTATCGCGCGGTGGTCTACGGCTACAGCCAACTCGAGATGATGGTCCAACGCCCCGCTCCGACCGGCACCACCGACTTCGCCGTCGACTGGGCCTACTACGACGAGCTGCCGAGTTGGACCTGGGACCTGCCCGAGGGTCAGCCGATGACCGTCCACGTCTACACCAACGGCGACACGGTCACGCTGCTGCTCAACGGCACGACGGTTGCGACCAACTCGGTGACGGCATCCGACCAGTGCGTGACGACCTTCACCGTCCCCTACACCCCCGGCGAGCTCACCGCGATCGCGACCCTCAACGGGAGCCAGATCGGCCGCAAGACGTACGCCACCACCGGCAGCCCGGCAGCCCTGCAGCTCCTCCCTGACGTCGCCTGGTTGACGACCAGCCGTGACGATCTCGCGCATGTCGTGGTGGAGGTCGTCGACAGCGACGGGCAACGCGTCCCAGACGCGGTGGTCGGAGTCTCGTTCCAGCTCGACGGCGCAGGTGAACTGGTCGCCGTGGGCAATGGCAACCCCCACAACGTCGACAGCTTCCAGCGCTCCGGCCGCTATACATGGCACGGTCAAGCGCTCGCCATCCTCCGGCCCGCCACCACGCCCGGCATGGTCACCCTGACCGCGACCGCCCCCGGACTCCAACCGGCGACCGTCAGCCTGCGGGTCGGAAGGGCTCTCAACGACGCAACGGTCGCCCAGCAGAGCGTGCGTCGATCGGGCCTCAGACGCCGGCGGCCATCAGCGCTCACGGCGTCTCTCGCGGGCTCCAGCGCTGCTCCACTGCTTGTGCTCGGCGCGGCTGGCGCACTCCTACGCCGACGACTCGGCGCCTACCGCTGGGCGCCTGATGAAGGCGGCGACACGCCACCGACCTCACCGCGGTAGCCGCTGCGCTCACCCCGGATGACGCACGACCGCGGTGAGCGGCGCTCACGCGCCGATCGAGCGGCGCGGCCGGCGCCACCACGCCGTCAGTTCGCGCGCTTTCGAGTTTGGGTCGGCGGTGAACAGGCGAGTGCATCGGCGACCAACATGCGGCCCGGTCCGCTGGCCTGATGCCGGCCAGCCCAGCCCCCTCCGCCCGATGAGCGACCGGGCGCCGCGCTCAACCGGGCGCGGCGCCGGAGGCGTGGCCGCTTCTGGCGGCGGACCGGCGAAAGCGGGCACCTCCCCAGGGAACACCTCTTGATCTTCGGCGAGGACGGGCTTGCCACAGCGATCGATGCGTCTGACCGGGCGGGCGGGACCCGGTGCAATCCCGCGGTCAACGATCCCATCCTTCGATGAGCTGTGGAACGTGTCCGACACGGACATCGACCGCGTGTCGCCGCTTGACACGTTCCCAGAAGGCCACCGCGACGGCGCGCGGACCCGATAGGGGCACCTGCGGCCCGTGGTGCCGCTTACGCTTCCAGCCCTTTGCGCGGACATCGTTTTGCCCTTTGGGCGGCGGATCTTGAAGCATGCAATCCGCAGCCTCAGCGTTCGCGTCTTCTACGGAGTCGATGCGCTGGTAGCGAGCGGCAGAGCGCCCGAGCGAGGGTTGTTTGCGGCGAACGTACAAACTCGGCGGTCGAGGCCTGTGATCAACAGATCGCTGCATCGCCACCGGTCCCGGCGGCTGCGGCCAGAGCCCGGGAGAGGACGCAGTTGGCAACAATCCGTGCTCCATCGCAGTCGACGCAGCGATCGACCCGTCTACGCAAACCTGGACGATGTCTCAGCGGTACGGGTCGGGCCGCGACTCCCGATCGCGACCCCGAGCAACCCCGTCCGGCAACGCCGTGGAGACCGAACTGTAGGGAAACACCCGATGCAAAGGCGACTGCTCGGTGGGAGCCTTCACGGCGGCTGCGTGGGTGCCATGGCGCCTAGGG
Organism: uncultured Solirubrobacterales bacterium; assembly: GCA_963705995.1. Classification (GTDB taxonomy): domain Bacteria; phylum Actinomycetota; class Thermoleophilia; order Solirubrobacterales; family Solirubrobacteraceae; genus Palsa-465. The sequence continues at coordinate 7,035 of CAVPLN010000020.1, read as the reverse complement.
GAGCAACATCCACGCCAGCGATCACCTTATTGGGAGCGGAGGCCCAGTTGCGCCACACTCGCCAGCGTTACCATCTCGACGCCATCGCGTCTCGGTCGGCGGATCGACATCGGGCGGGCTGGGTGCTCGGCGGCCTCGTCGTTCTTCTCTGGTGCTGGCTTGCTGCTTGCGCGCACGCGAGTACGATCGCATACCTGAACACCAGCAACAACGACGTCTATGTCGCTGACTCGACCGGGGGCGATGCGACCGATGTCGCGAGCGGGGTGACATCGCCGTCGCTCGCCAACAACGGCGATCTCTACGCACTGAACAGCGCGGGAACGGCCGCAGACGAGTTCAGACCCGGTATTGGCGCCGACGGGTCGACCTCGCTTCCAGGTGGCACCGCGTTCCAGCTCGCCGTGCAGCCGAACCAGGGCAGCCTCATGTGGAGTGCCGGCGCCGAAGAAGGCGACAGCGACGCGAACGTCCTGAACCTCGCGACCGGCGCCAGCCAGACGATCAAGTTTGGCCTCAACGGACACTGGGCATCGTTCGGCCGAGTCATGGTACCCACCTACCTGTCCCTCGGTGAGGATAACCCGTTCGGCGTCTCGACCGTAAAAGTCGACTCGCCAGGCGCCGTGCGCACAGCCTGGTATCCACAGCCCTTGCTGGAGCCGCTCACATGGTTCAACAACGTGTTCGAGTACGCGCCGAACCCACAAGGCACGCTCGCAGCGGCCGCGTACACCGGGTTCATCCCGAGCGAGGGAGTCTATGGCGGCCTGGTCATCTTCCCGATCAACCCGATCACGCTCCACCCAACGATCAGCTACCCACTGTTGAACGGCTGCCAGATCAACAACTACTACTCCGACTCGGGCGCCTTCACTGAGGCGCCGGTGCTGCAAACCGGGGACACCTTCGCGTGGGCGCCCGACGGCTTGGCGATCGCCTACGACGACTGGAACGCAGACATCTCCACCGTCACCGTCGGGCTCTGGAACAGCGACTGCTCCCAGACCGGTCCCCCGCAACAGATCATCGCGAACGCCACCGAGCCGTCGTGGGGCCCGTCGGATAACCGCGACTTCCCCGCGCCCGGCAGCTGAAACCACCGCGGACCGCGACCGCCCGCGAAGACGATGTCGCTCGGTGCTCGAGCGTCGCGTAGTCGGCGAACACTGGCGGGATAAGCTAGAGGCCGAGCTTACGCACGCCAGCTTCGTCGAGGCCGAGCGCGTGACCAACCTCGTGGCGCACGGTCTCGATGATCTTCGCGCGTAGAAGCGTCTCGTCTTTGCCGAAGTCACGGGTGAGTGTGTCTCGGTAGATGACGATCTGGTCGGGCGCGTCGGTGGCCTCGCCCCAGGGAAACCACTGGGCGACTCGACTGAGGCTCTGCGCACCGGGCACGAACATTCCATACGCGTGATGTGCGGCACCGTCATCGGAGACGGTGATCGCGACGCGGCGCAACTGGTTCTCAACCTCGGCGGGCAGCGCGTCGAGCGCAGCGCGCACGGCCGCCTCAAAGTTGGCCTCGGAATGGATCGGTGCGTCGGCCGGAAGGTCTCGCCCCGGGTTCCCTTCGAGGGCTCGCTCGTTCTCGTTCGCAAGACTGTCGACGCTGTCCTCGAGTGCCTCAAAGGACTTCTCGTCCATGTCCTTGATGTCTTCGTCTGAAGTACTCACCCGATTGCAGGCTACAGACATGGCAGACGGGACCAACGCCTCCCGGCTCAAGGCGCTGCCAAGCACCAGGGCCCGAGCAGTGGAGCTCGCGGAAATGGTGAGCACTGCTACTCGATGATGAGCATTTGCGCGGAGGGTCGAAGCAGACGCTGGGCGCGTCGCACGGCTACAAGGAACATCCGGACGTCCGCGCCAGCGTCGCCGCTCGGCGAGATGCGGGTCTGGTGGCTCCTTTTCGATCCTCGGAAATCAAACGCCACGTGCCTGCTTGGCCGCTGGTGCGGTCGGTTCGCGACGTGGCTGCTCTGCTCGGCGCAAGGCGCTTGCGAGGTTGCACGCGACGAACTGGCGCGGGTGATGGAGGACTAGGGAGCGTCGCTCGATGAGGTGAGGGTTTGATGGTGTGGTTGCGGCCGCGGTGGAAGTGTGGCGGTGAGGGTTGATGGCGGCGATCGGCGCGTCGGTCTCCTCGTTGGGGATCGGTGGCTGGCCGCGCCCGGCTGTTGGGGGTGAAACGGGGCAGGCCGGGCTGTGGGTTGCTGGCTGCGGGTTGCCGGCGGCGATGTTCGGGTTCTGGTCTGGCGCCGCTCTCGCGGTCGCGTGCGGCGATCGTGGCGTCGTCATCACCCTGCGCCGGGGGGTCTGGACCGGGACCGCAAACCACACCCCTGTTCACGTCAGGTCAGAGACCAGACCCCCGTCGCGTTGAGTGATGGTGACCGGTAAGTTCCGGAGCCCCCCGGTCGTGGCGGGGGGGTTTGGAACTTGGGGGTCGTAGAGACCTCTCAGCTCCATACCCCCAGAGATCGCCCGGGGGGTTTGGAACTTGGGGTTGCCCGTCCGAGCGGCCCTCAACCCAGGCGTGTGCGCCGCTGCGGTCGCGGTCCCACGATCCCCGGGCGCCCGAGCCTCATACGCACGCAACGGACGCCGCGACCGCGCGCGTTCAGCTTGGGCGGACATCAGCCGGTAGCGCTGCGACGATCGCCGCTTCAGCATCCCACGGCCCGCCCGGTGCTGCACCCGAACCCCAGACCTGCACCTGAATCGACCGACGATTGCCAAGCCGCTGCCAGCGCGCAAGACAAGAGACCCGTGGAGCGCTCCCGCGGGCCTTCCGTCGTTCCACGATAAGAAACCCTCGCGCAGGGCGGGGCGATGGCCTGTCGGGATTCGGCTTCAGCTCGACGCTCGATCACTAGTACCCGACCAAGATCATCCCATCGAGTTCCTCGAGAGGGAAAGACGGTGCTTGATGCTTTCTCCCGGACTGGCGAGACGGCCCGCCGCAGGCGTGTCCCCCGCCTGCGACGCCGCTGTCATTGGGTTGATCGCCGCTCGCCTGGTTGTTAGGCTGTCCGCCGCACGGGTGAGGGGGATACGTGGAGGGAGATGGTCGTGTTGGGACTGGCTAGAAGCGGGCGATTTCGCGCCATGGTGGGCGCCGGGGTTGTCGTCGCCGGGCTGGGCGCCGCAGTCGGAGGAGCGTCTGCGGCCTCGGGCACCAGCAGGAGGGTGTCGTTGGGGAAAGTCAATCCGGCCCAGGGCGACTGCGCGACGAACACCAAGGAGAAAGGTCGGGCCGTCGGGTACGTGGTCATCAAGCTGACCGCCCGCTCGTTCGGGGCGAAGATCGTGCTGAAGGCCGGCACCGCCGACGGCGCCTACGGAGTGTTCATGCAGCAGGTCCCGGGATCGTGCCCCCAACGCGGGGCGAACGGCGGCGTCCTGAAAACGAACGCGACCGGTCGTGGCCAGGCGTCCGCAACTGTGCCTCGAGTCGCTGGCGCGAGGAGCTTTTTCGTTCAGCTCGTGCCTGGTGGCTCCGGGCCGGCGCAATTCACGAGCAACCGCATCCTGGCCGCGAAGTAGACGCAACGTCGGAGGTCGCGACCGCGCTAGACGTCGGGCTGGCCGCGGTCCCCGGACCGCCCTCGAGGCGCTGGGTGCGAGCAGGCGTCGGGGACTCCGAAGGCACCGAGGAGCGCTCGGCTACGTGACTGTGGGCATCCGGAAGGCGGATAGACCGGGGTGACCGCCCCGAGCTCCAACGGCCTGATCGGACACGCGCTCGCAAGCAGCCTCGTAACCTGAGCTACCCACCGAGCGCCCGTTGCGGAACGGATCCGCCATCCACAGCTCAAGGCGGCTGTGTCCGGCGCGAAAGCGGCCACGTCGTCGCGGCGGTCGGTCGAGCCGGGAAAAGGGACTCGGGATCCGCCGCGGCCAGCGGCAGTTCCGATCGCGCACGTGCGCTCATGTCGCTGTATGCGTGCGTCGTGTCGAGCGGACTGCGCGAGCTAGCTCCAGACGCTCCGAACCTGCTCAACAACAGTGGCTGCTTGCACATGGCCGGCCCGAGCGGCTCCTCGCCGCGCCGCCGGATCAAGCACGTTCTTGCCGATCGCGGCGCGCGAGGTCGCGTCCGGGGCGATCACGATCGAAGCGCCGAACTCGGCGAGCTGTTGCTGAGGGCTCTTGAGCGGACCGACCGCTCTCGACACGGGCGCCAACACGACAACCTTCGCGCACCCAGTCGCGAGATCCGCGTTTGTGCTGCTCCGAAAACCACCATCGATGTAGGCCCGCTCACCGATCGGGATCGGGGGAAACACGCCGGGTACAGCGCAGCTGGCAGCGACCGCGTCGACAAGCGGCACGCGGTCAGTCCGGGTGATCACGCGGAACTCGCCGGAGCGGGCATCGACAACCGTGATTCGCAAATCGCGCTCGGGCCACTCCGTCGATGGCAGCCTCGACCTGATCACCTCAAGCCGCTGCTCCACAGTCGGCACGCGTCCGGCGCGGGCTGCCCTCAGCGACATCGCTCCAAGCAGGCGGCCGAATGTGGCGAGGTCACCGCGTGCGCGAAGCACAGCCGCCAGATAGGCGAGCTTCTCTCGCGCTCCGAGACGCGCAGGCAGTTCGTCTGACGGCGGTTCGAGTTGCCGCAGATACAGGGTTTCCACAGGCGTCGAGCTTGCGATCTGAGCACCGACGACAGACCCCGCAGATGTGCCGATGATCAGATCAGCGCTCAGAAGATCAACACCCGCCTCAGCCAAGCCGGCGAGCAGCCCAAGCTCCCAAGCAATTCCCGTGATGCCGCCGCCCCCGAGCACCAGCCCACACTTGTCGCCTGCCTGCATATCGCGACTCTAGAACGGCGCTCAGATGGCCGTCGCGGCCCACAGTCAGGACCAGCGCTTGCGAGGCTGCAGGATTCTGGCTAACGGCCGGACGCGCAGTCCGCGCATCGAAGGGAAGACCCGAACACGCCGAGAAGGCTCGCACCGGGGGTCAGAGCGGCCCCTGCGAACGCGGCACGTTCGCGCCGGAGAGGCGCGGCCAGGGGGCCGGCCTACTCGGCCGGCAGCTCCAGCCTTTGTTCAGGTGGATGGTGGTGGCCGCTGCGTGGTCTGTTGGTCGTTTGTTCGGATGTTTGCTTCAGACGAGGTCGCGGCTACCCAGGCGCCAGGCTGCTGCCGCGAAGACGGTGAGTGTCCAGGCGACCATGACCGCGAGGGCTGGCCCGGGTGACAGCATCCCGTGGGTGCCGCCGAGGACGCCGCCCGGAGCGCCGGAGAGCGGGAGGAGGCGACCGACTTTCGGGACCGCCTGGAAGACGGCGGGCTCGATCGCCGCGGCCATGATGACGAGCCCGACGACTGCGACGATCTGGTTGCGTATCAGCGCACCGACGCAGACGCCGAGGGGGCCGAGCAGGGCAGCGACGGCCAGGTTACGCCACAGCACGTCGGCGATGCCGCCGGCGCCCAGCGTTGCGTGCCCGCGGCCTGACAGGACCAGCTCGCCGACGGTGATGGTCGGCACCGTCACGAGGATCGAAAGGGCGATGCCGGCCATGGAGTAGGAGATCGCCTTGGCGGCGAGCAGCCGGACTCGGTTTGGGGCGGCGAGCACGGAGCCTGTGATCGTGCGATGACGCCACTCGCCCGTCATCGCGATCGCACCGAGTATCACGATGATGTATGTGATCGCGCTGTTGGTGAACAGCGCGTGCGGTTCGGTTTCCTTCCCTAGGACCGCGCCGAGGACGACGAGGGTCAGCGACAGCGCCGCGGCGCTGGCGACGACCGCGGCGAAGGTGCGGGTGGTGCGGAGCTTGAGCAGCTCGGCTCGCAGGAGCGCGGTCATGACTGCACGCCAGTGAGGGCGATGAACGCTTCTTCGAGGGAGCGTGTTCGGGGGGCCAGGCCGAGCACGGCCAGCTGCTCGTGGCCGGCGATTTCGCCGACCTCTTCCGGGGTGGCGCCGAGGACGTTCAGCACGTCACCGTCGCGGTCGACGCGGTGACCGCGACGCTCGAGCGCGCCGGTCAACCGGACCGGGTCCTGTGCGCGGACCGTGGTCGCGGGGACGTCGCTGCCGCCGAGCACCTGCTCCAGAGGCCCATGGGCGCGAAGCTCGCCGCCGGCGATCACGACGACGTCGTCGACAGTCTGGGCGACCTCGGCCAGGACGTGGCTGGAGATCAGCACCGCGCGCCCGTCTGCCGCCTGCTCGCGCATCAGACCCCGCAGCCAGGCGATCCCGGGCGGGTCCAGGCCGTTGGTCGGCTCGTCGAGGATCAGGACTTGCGGGTCGCCGAGCAGGGCTGCGGCGATCGCCAGGCGCTGACGCATGCCCATCGAGTAGCCCTTCACACGCCGGTCGGCGGCGTCGCTGAGCCCGACCGCGGACAGGACCTCCTCGACGCGTTGAGGGGGATGATTTCCCGTGATCGCCAGGAGCCGCAGATGGTTTCGTGCGCTGCGGCCCGGATGGAACGAGGCGTCCTCGAGCACCGCGCCCACACGCGCGCTGGGCTCGTCGAGCTCGCCGTAGCGCAGGCCGCCGAACGTGGCGGCCCCCGACGACGGCTGCACAAGCCCGAGCAGCGCGCGCAACGTCGTGCTCTTCCCGGCCCCGTTCGGCCCGAGGAACCCGGTGACGCGACCGGGCTCGATGTCGAACGAGAGGTGATCGACGGCCGCGACAGCGCCGAAATGCTTGGACAGATCGCGGATCTCGACCGGGGCCATCGGTCAGCCCCCCGATCCGACGGCGATGGCCGGCATGATCGACGCGGCGAGAGGTACCAGCACGACGAGCGGCCCGTGGCCGGCGACGTCGTAGGCGATCCGCCCCTCGGGACGGCTGAGATAGGTGGTGGCGCTCTGCATTGGAAACTCCTTGGTTGTGGTCATGAAGCTAAGGGCCCGTAAGGGTGAGTCGGCCGGCGGCGGAGCGTGCGGTGGCGTCTGCACACCGCCACACACGCTCCGCGCGAATGGATTCCGGGGGTCAGCGTTCGACCACTGGAATGGCGATGGGTTCGACCGCTGGCATGGC
>CAVPLN010000019.1:0-102699 GCA_963705995.1 uncultured Solirubrobacterales bacterium | reverse complement strand
CGCCGCCAGCCACCGATCCCCGACGGGGGAGACCAACGCGCTGATCGCCGCCCTCAACCTTCACCGCCACACCTCCACGGCGACTGCAACCACACCATCAAACCCTCTCATCTCATTGGGCGACGACCGCCAAGCACCCCGCGAGCGGCAGCGCCACACCGCCGGCGAGGACCTCGAACGACCCAAGAATCCGGAACTCCATGCCGTTAGCAGAGCGTTACCGGCATGAAAGCGGTCCCGGACAACCGCCACCACGCCCCGTACCACCCGGCCCGCCGCCGGCGGCACCGACGACTTCCACGACGGTCAGGTCGCTCACGAGCCGGGTCTCGACACTGCAGGGCCAGGTCAGCTCACTCACGAGCGCCAACACCACGCTCACGAGCCAGGTCTCGACACTACACGGCCAAGTCAGCTCACTCACGAGCGCCAACACCGCGCTCACGAGCCAGGTCTCGACACTACAGGGCCAGGTCAGCTCAATGACGAGCAACGACACTACGCTCGCGGGCGATGTCACCGCGCTCCAGGCGACGCTCGCCGGGATCAGCCGCACAGGCAACACGCTGCTGTTCTCGGGCATGAACGTGCAGCTGGCCAGCGGCTCAGGGAGGACCAGCGGGGCGGTCAACGGGCTTGGGAACCTGATCATCGGCTATAACCAGAACCCCGGCAAGCAGACCGGCTCTAACAACCTTGTTGTCGGCAACGGTCAATCATTCACCAGCTACGGCGGGATCGTCGCCGGGAACGACAACACAATCAGCGGACCCTACTCCACGATCCTCGGCGGCGAGCACAACATCGCCAGTGCCGACACGGCGTCGATCCTCGGCGGCTGCGACAACCTCGCCGCACCCACGGGCACCCCTCCGACGCCGATCTGCGATTCCAATTCCGGCGCCGACGCGACGATCAGCGCCGGTGTGGACAATGGAACCAGCGGACCCGGTAGTTCGGTCGGCGGCGGGTTCTCGAACACCGCCAGCGGGGGTGCTAGTTCGGTCAGCGGGGGCGGGCTCAACACCGCGGGCGAACTAGGTAGTTCGGTGAGCAGCGGGTTCACCAATCCCGCGAGCGGGTTCTATAGTTCGGTCAGTGGCGGCGGCGACAACACCGCCAGCGGGGAAGGCAGTTCGGTCAGCGGCGGCCAGTACAACGTCGCAGGTTTTGATGGCACCGCAATCCTTGGGGGCTGCGACAATCTCGCCGCGCCCACCGGGAACAATCAAACGGCACCCTGCGATGCCAGTTCCGGCGCCAACGCGACCGTCAGCGGCGGCTATGGCAACGCCGCCATCGGCTCGAGTAGCTCGGTCGGTGGCGGCGAATTCAATGTCGCCGAGGACCCGTTCGCGGTCGTGGCCGGCGGCTGCAACAACATCTCCGGCAGCACCGCGCTGGCGCAGGAGACCTGCTCAACGAGCGGTGTCGAGGCGATCCTCGGCGGCGAGGCGAAGACAGCGACCGGGGTCGATGCGACCGTTCCCGGCGGGACGAACAACGTCGCCGCCGGCGGCCAGTCCTCGGTCTCCGGCGGCAACGGCAACAAGGCATTGGCGACTGCCGCCTCGGTTCTCGGCGGCCACAACGAGTCGCTCAGCACGCAGTTGGACAGCGAAGCGGGCTCGAGCGTGTTCACGCCTTGACACGGCTGCTGTGCAGCGGGCGGGAGCGCCAACTCCCGCCCGCATCGCGGACAGAATCAATGAGTGGCGCGGTGATCGCGACCTCTCTCGGATCTACATCCGGAAGACGCCGTAGCCGACCGGCGCCAGCGGCGACTGGCTGCACGCGGCGAGCGCCGACGCGAGCACGTCACGGGTCGATCGCGGATCGATCACGCCGTCGTCCCATAGCCGGGCCGTCGAGTAGAGCGGCCGGCCCTGGCGCTCGTACTGGTCGGCCAGCCGCGCGCCGGTCTCCTCCTGCCCGACCTCCCGCATGACGGTGGCGGCCTGCTCGCCGCCCATCACGCTGATGCGCGCGTTCGGCCACATGAACAGGAAGCGCGGGGAGTAGGCGCGACCGCACATGCCGTAGTTGCCGGCGCCGAACGAGCCGCCGATCACGACGGTCAGTTTCGGCACGCGTGCGCACGCCACCGCGGTGACCAGCTTCGCTCCGTCCTTGGCGATCCCGCGCGACTCGTAGTCGCGACCGACCATGAAGCCCGTGATGTTCTGCACGAACACAAGCGGAATCCCCCGCCGATCGCAAAGCTCGATGAAGTGCGCCGCTTTCAGCGCCGACTCGCTGAACAGGATCCCGTTGTTCGCGATCAAGCCCACGGGGTGGCCGTCGAGGTGGGCGAACGCGCACACGACGGTCGTTCCGTAGAGCTCCTTGAACTCGTGCAGGTCCGAGCCGTCGACGATCCGCCGGAGCACCTCGCGCACGTCGTACGGCGTGCGCGTGTCGAGCGGGACGACGTCGAGGATCCCCTCCGGGTCCTCGGCCGAGGGCCGCGACGCGATCCGTTCCCACGGTGGTTGCACCGCCGGCGGGAGCGTGCCGACGATCCCGCGGACGATCTCGAGCGCGTGCTCGTCGTCCTCGGCGAGATGGTCGACAACGCCGGACGTGCGGGCGTGGACGTCGCCGCCGCCCAACTCCTCGGCCGTGACCTCCTCGCCCGTCGCGGCCTTCACGAGCGGCGGTCCACCGAGGAAGATCGTCCCCTGTTCGCGGACGATCACGGTCTCATCGCTCATCGCCGGAACGTAGGCGCCGCCGGCGGTGCACGAGCCCATCACGCAGGCGATCTGGGGGATCGCCTGCTTCGACATCGTCGCCTGGTTGTAGAAGATCCGACCGAAGTGCTCGCGGTCCGGGAAGACCTCGTCCTGCATCGGCAGAAATGCGCCGCCCGAGTCGACCAGGTAGACGCACGGCAGCCGGTTGTGCAGCGCGATCTCCTGCGCGCGCAGGTGCTTCTTGACCGTGATCGGGTAGTAGGTGCCGCCCTTGACCGTCGCGTCGTTGGCGACGACGACGATGCGCCGGCCCCGCACGACGCCGACGCCCGTCACAATGCCCGCCCCGGGCGCGTCCCCGCCGTACAGGTTCTCGGCGGCCAGTGCCGACAGCTCCAGAAACGGCGCTCCGGGGTCGCACAGACGCTCGACGCGATCGCGCACCAGCAGCTTGCCGCGCTCGACGTGGCGGTGGCGTGCGCGCACGCCGCCACCGCCACGGACGCGTGCGATCCGGGCCTCCAGGTCGGCGATCAGCTCGAGGTGGCCGTCGCGGTTGGATGTGGTCGGCGCGAACGTACTCATGCCGAAACCCCCTGCGGCTCGGGTGCGACGACGGCGACGAGCGGCTGCCCGAGGCTGACCCGGTCGCCGGGTTTCAGGTTGAGGCCGGCGACGACGCCGGCGCGGGGCGCCGCGATCGACAGCTCCATCTTCATCGACTCGAGCACGACGAGCACATCGCCCTCGCTCACTTCGTCCCCGTCGGCGACGTGGACGAGCAGGACCGTCCCGGGCATTGGCGCCTCGAGCGAACCGGACTGGGCGCCGGCGCCGGCGCGCGCGACACGCGCCGTGCGCACCTCGAGGTGGTGGCCGTCGCGAGCGATCCAGACCGCGTCGTCGGAGACGACGACTGCGTAGCGGCGCCCGATCCCGTCGAGCGTGATCCGCGCGGTGTGATCGCCGTCGAGCCGGATCGCCGTCTCCCACGTGTGCTCGCCGATCGTCACCCGGTCCTCGCCGACGCGCGCTTCGCCATGGTCGGCCAGGTCGCGTCGCCACGGGCCGGCGGGGCGAGCGGTCCCGGCGGCCGCGACCATCGCGGCCGGCACCAGGTCCGCGGGCGGCGTCGTGTCCAGCTCGGCGAGGACCCGCTCGAGCAGGCCTGTGTCCTGGTCGCCGGCGCGGACGTCGTCGCGCCTGATCAGCGCGCGGGTGAACGCGGCGTTGGTCGTCACGCCGACGAGCTCGAACGTCGCCAGCGCGCGGTCGAGCCGGCGCAGCGCGGTAGCCCGATCGGGCCCGTGCGCGATCACCTTGGCGAGCATCGGGTCGTACGACGTGCCGATCACGCTGCCGGCCCGCACGCCGGAGTCGACGCGCATCCCCGGTTCGGAGGGCTCGCGGTAGGCACGGACGGCGCCGGTGGACGGCAGGAACCCGTGCGCCGGGTCCTCGGCGTAGAGGCGCGCCTCGACGGCGTGCCCGGCCGGCGCGAGCTCGGCCTGGCGCAGCGCCAGCGGCTCACCGGCGGCCACCCGGAGCTGCTGCTCGACGAGGTCGACGCCATACACGAGCTCCGTGACCGGGTGCTCTACCTGGAGGCGCGTGTTCATCTCGAGGAAGAAGAACTCCTGGCCCTCGTGAGGCACGATGAACTCGACAGTGCCCGCGCCCTCGTAGCCGCACGCCTGGGCGAGCGCGACGGCCGCCTCCCCCATCCGCGCCCGCAGCGGCGCGTCGACGACGGGCGACGGGGCCTCCTCGACCACCTTCTGATGGCGGCGCTGGAGCGAGCACTCACGCTCGCCGAAATGCACCACCGTGCCGTGCCGGTCGCCCAGCACCTGGACCTCGATGTGCCGCGGGCGCTCGAGGTAGCGCTCGATCAACACGCGATCATCGGCGAATGCGGCGCGCGCCTCGCGCCGGGCGGCGTCAAGCGCCGGGCCGAGCTCGCTCTCGGCGCGGACGACCCGCATACCCTTGCCGCCACCGCCGGCGACGGCCTTGATCACCGCCGGGAATCCGTTCTCGGCGCAGAAGCCGCGCAGCTCCTCGAGGCCGACGCCGTCGCCCTCCAGGCCCGGCACAACCGGCACCCCGGCCGAGCGAGCGACGCCCTTGGCGCGGGCCTTGTCTCCCATCAGCTCGATCGCCTCGGCCGGAGGGCCGATCCACACCAGCCCGGCGTCGATGACCGCCTGCGCGAACGCGGCGCTCTCCGAGAGGAACCCGTAGCCGGGGTGCACCGCGCCTGCGTCCGCGGCGCGGGCCACGGCGACGAGCGCGCTCGCGTCCAAGTACGAGGGCACCTGCACGGCGACATCGGCAACGTCGACATGCAGCGCGCCGGCATCCGCCGCGGTGAAGACGGCGACGGTGGAGAGGCCGAGCGCGTGCGCGGTCCGCGCGACGCGGACGGCGATCTCGCCACGGTTGGCGACCAGCACCGAGTCGATCACGACCGCGCCTCCCAGACGACCGGGCCAGCCACAAGCGTGTGCGAGCCGAGCGGCCGGCCGAGCACCTCGCGCACCGCCGCCGATGCCACGAGCAGGGCGGCCAGGTCTACGCCTGTCGCGATCCCCATCTCGTGCAGCATCGAGACGAGGTCCTCGGTCGCGATGTTGCCGGTCGCGCCAGGAGGCACCGGGCAGCCACCCAGCTCACCGAAGCTCGACTCGAACGACGAGCAGCCCGCCTCGAGCGCCGCGAGCACGTTGGCGAGGCCCTGCCCCCGCGTGTTGTGGAAGTGAGCGGTCAGCTCGACCCGATCGGGGAGCGCACAACGGGCCTCGCTGAAGAATTTTCGCACCTGGACGGGGTTCGCCATCCCCGTCGTGTCGCCGAACGCGATCTCGGAGGCACCGGCGTCGATCAGCCGCTCGGCGATCGCGAAGACGCGCTCCCGGGGGACCCTGCCCTCGTACGGGCAGCCGAAGCTCGTGCTGATCACGCCCTCGGCCCGCAGGCCGTGACCCCGGGCCCGGTCGATCACGCGCTCGAGTCCGGCCAGCGACTCGTCGATCGACCGGTTCACGTTGCGCCGGTTGTGCGTCTCCGACGCGCTGAGGAAGCAGTTCACCTCGCTGAAGTGCTCGCGCAGCGTCAGCGCGCGCTCAAGACCGCGCTCGTTCGGGATCAGCACCGTGACGTCGACGTCCGCAGGTAGATTGACCCGGCGAAGCACCTCGTCGGCGTCAGCGAGCTGCGGGATCACGTCCGGGCGTACGAACGAGGTCACCTCGAGACGTTTCAGACCGACCGCGCCGAGCAGCTCGATCAGGCGCACCTTGTCCTCGGTCGCGATCGTCTCAGGCTCGTTCTGAAAGCCGTCCCGCGGCCCAACCTCGCGGATTCGGACGGTCTCGGGCAGCAGCATCAGGCTCCGAGCAGCCGGGCGATCACCATCTGCTGGACCTCGTCGGTCCCCTCGCCGATGGTGAGGATCTTGGCGTCACGGTAGAACCGGCAGACCGGGTACTCCTCGATGAAGCCGTACCCGCCGTGAATCTGCACGGCCTCCTCCGTGCACCGCACTGCCAGCCGCCCGGTCTTCAACTTGGCCTGCGCGGCGGTCAGCGTGAAGTCGCGGCCCTCGTCCTTCAGCCACGCCGCCTTGTAGGTGAGCAAGCGTGCGGCCTCGATCTCGGTGGCCATGTCGGCGAGCTTGACCTGGATCGCCTGGAACTTGCTGATGCTCTGGCCGAACGCCTTGCGCTCCTTGGCGTAGGCGAGCGCCTGGTCGAGCGCGCCCTGCGCCAGACCGACACCCATCGCCGCGACGCCGATCCGGCCGATGTCGAGCACCTTGAGGAACTGCTTGAAGCCGTGGCCGCGCGGGCCGAGCAGGTTCTCCTCCGGAACCCGGCAGTCGTCGAACGCGAGCGGGCGCGTGTCGGACGCGTTCCATCCCATCTTCCGATACGGCTCGCCCGGCTCGTATCCCGGCGTGCCGTTCTCGATGATCAGGTTCGAGATCTCGCCATCGCCCGTCCGCGCCGTCACGGCGACGTGACCCGAGATGTCAGTCCCGGCGTTGGTGATGAACTGCTTGGCGCCGTTGACCACCCAGCTGCCGTCCTCGAGCGACGCGCGAGTGCGGGTGTTGCCCGCGTCCGAGCCGGCCTCGGGCTCGGTCAGCCCGAACGCCCCGAGCTTGCGTCCGGCGCACAGGTCCGGCAGGTAGAGCTCCTTCTGCTGATCGGAGCCGAACAGGTAGATCGGCTGCGTACCCAGCGACGTATGCGCGCAGAGCGTGATCGCGACGCTCGAGTCCACGCGCGTGAGCTCCTCGACGGCGATCGCGTACTGCAGCGAGGTGCCCCCCGCGCCGCCGACCTCCTCCGGGAACGGTATCCCCATCCAGCCAAGCTCGCCCATCTGGCGAACGAGCTCGTACGGGAATGACTTGGTGCGGTCGAGATGTTCGGCCACCGGCGCCACCTCGCCCTCGGCGAACTCGCGGACCGTCGACCGCAGCAGCTCGGTTTCGTCTGAAAGGTCAAAGAGCATCGAAGGCAAATTATCGGAGTCCTGTTCGAAAGTCAATTATCCATTCGAACTTCGAAGCTCTCCTCGTAAATGGCAACACGGGGGCGATACCATGCACTCATGCCGTCTCCGTCCCCACCGACCAGACCGAGGCTGCGCGATCGGTACGACCGCAAGCAGCAGCAGGTCATTCACGACGCCGCGAAGGTGTTCGCCGAGCACGGCTACGACCAGACGACGATCCAGGATCTCGCCGACGCGATCGGTCTCGCCGCCGGGGGGATCTATCACTACGTGGGTAGCAAGGAGCAACTGCTCGCCCGCATCTGCGACCAGATCATGGACCCGCTGCTCGAGCGCGCTCGCGAGCTACTCGATGCAGGCGCCCCGCCGGCGCAGCAGTTGCGGGCGCTCGTACGCCTGTGGGTCACGCACGTGATCGAGCACCGCGACCACCTGCTCGTGTTCCAGCAGGAGCGCCACGTGATCGAGCACGGCGACCAGTGGCGCGACATCCGCGCGAGTCGCAAGCAATTCGAGCGCCTGCTGGCGGAAGTCGTCGGGCGCGTCCACGAAGGCGGGCAGCTTGCGCTCGCCGACGAGCGGCTTGCGGTCTCGGCCCTCCTCGGGATGGTCAACCACACCGTGCAGTGGTACCGGCCCCGCGGCCGGCTCTCTCCGACTGACATCGCCGACGGCTACGTCGACCTGCTGGTCCGCAGCTGACGCCAGTCCCGTCTGAGCGGTCACCGTGAGGCGATCGAGCCCGACTCGGTGCCAGTAGATGCGCGTGTGCCATGCGGATCCGTACCAGCACGTCGCATACTCTTGCGGCCATGGCACTGACCACCAAACCGCTCGACGCGAGCACTTGGTCTGACTTCGCGCAGCTGGCCGAGGAGCACCACGGCGTGTGGGATGGGTGCTGGTGCTTGGGCTTTCACGAGGAGGGCCGCAACGGTGTTCACACTCCAGACCAGCGGCGCGCTCTCAAGGAGGCGCGGGTGCTTGAGGGCCGTGCGCACGCCGCGCTCGTGTTCGACGACGGCCGGTGCGTCGGGTGGTGCCAGTACGGCCCGACCGAGGAGTTGCCGCGGATCAAGCATCAGAAGGCGTACCAGGCGGGGCTCCGCGAGCTCCCCGATTGGCGGATCACCTGCTTTTTCGTCGGGCGAACACATCGTCATCGCGGCGTCGCCGAGGCTGCCTTGGCTGGCGCGCTGGTGGAAATCGCCGGCGTCGGTGGCGGGACGGTGGAGAGCTATCCAGAGGACACGGGTGGCCGCAAGGTGTCGGGATCGTTTCTGCACAACGGCAGCGTGGCTATGTTCGAGCGCCATGGGTTCATGCGCTGCCGGCAAATCGGCAAACACCGGTGGGTCGTCAGCAGGGTGGTGCCGTCAAGCGGCGCCTCGGTGAGGCCGGCTAGGCGCGGCTAGACGTGGCGAGGATGTTTCCGACCTCCTGGAGGGCGGTGCGCCCGATCTCGTCATCGAGGCTCGTCCCGAGCAGCCGGCACAGCTCCTCGCTGGTGTCCTCGGGGAAGACCAGCAGCACGGTGCCGCCGTCGGCATGGATTGGGGTGTCGACGAGCGCGGAGCGGCTCATCGGCGCCCCGATGCGATCGATCGCCTCCGCGAGCACAGTGAGCAGCGCCTCGGAGTAGCCGATCTCGACCGGTCGGCCGAGCAGCTGGGACAGGGCGGTCGCGGCGTGACCCGAGCCGACGTTCGCGATCTCCCGCAGCGCGCTCTGCTGCATGTCGGTGAACCCCAGCCGGCTGCCGTCGCCCACCGTCGAGGCGCCGGCGATCGGGCCCGGCTCGAGGATCGGGATCGGCTGATCGTCGTCGAGCACGATGCCGGCGGCGTAGTGCCCCTTGGCCAGGCGAGCCCGCCGGCACGGATGACAAGCAGATGGAGGTGCTGACCACGGCCTGGGCCGGCCGGCAGGGCGTGCGGGAACGCAGAGGGCCGCTCAGTGCTCCGGTCGAGCTGTGCGGTTGCCGCCGGACTCCCTGGCCAGACTCAGCGCGCGGTCGGCCGACTCGCGGGCCTGCCTGGCGTCGGAGGTGACCTCGGCGATCCCGATGCTGACGGTCGCGGCGGGGCTGATCGACGCGGCTGCGACCGCCGCCCGGATTCGCTCAGCGACCGCGTCGGCTGCCGAACCTGTCACCGCCGAGAGGAGCGCGACGAACTCCTCGCCGCCGATCCGAGCCGCGAACTCACCAGAACGGATGCTCTCCAGGATGACGCGACCGACACCGACCAATGTCTCGTCGCCGACGTGACGGCCGCCGGTGTCGTTGATCGACCCGGGCGTGTCGATTCCGATCATCAGCAGCGTGCTGTGCGGTCCGTGCTGGGCGATCGCCTGCAGCCGGTCGTCGAACGCGCGACGGTTATGAAGGCCAGTGAGGTCGTCCTGGTGGGCGAGTCGCTCCATCGGGGCTGCGGCACGCGGCGACTCGCGCACATCCCCGGCACGGGCGAACGACGCGGTCGCGGAGAACGCGGCATCGATCGCTGCGAGCTGTTCGGTCCCGACCGGGGCGGCCTGATCGCGGAGCGGCACCCTGGCGGCGAGCTCCGCGGAGATCACGTGTTCGGGCGGCGGGCCCGCGAGCAGCTGTCGAACGACCTCGAGTATCTGATCGGCGTGCTCGACGATCGGAGCGTTCAGGCCATGCGTGATCGCCTGGACGGCCGCGCGGCCCCCGACCATGATTCTGGGCGGCTGCTCGAGCTGCATGATCTCGTGGATCGCCAAGATCATCGTGGGTACGTTCGGCCAGGTGCTGACCGTGAATCCGAGAACGTCAGGCTGATGAATGCGACACGCCGCGAGCAGCGCGTCGAGCGGCACGTCAGCTCCAAGGTAGAGGACGTCATAGCCGGCGCACTCCAGCACGTCGGCTGCCAGGCGCAGGCCAAGCACGTGTTGCTCGCCCTGGATAGCGGTCATCATGACCCGCTCCCGCGCTCCGGGCATGGCGCTGAGCCCGCGGGGGAAGATGCGTGCCGCGACCTCGTGGCTGATGGCCGTCGCGAGGTGCTCCTCGCTGACCGAGATCTTCCCGCGCTCCCAGAGCTCGCCGATCGATCGCATCGCCGGCTCGATCAGCTGCGTATGGACGGCAGCGACGCCAAAGCCTTGATCGAGCGCCGCCTCGGCCGCGGCCTCCGCCTGCGTGGGGACTCCGCGGCAGAGCGCCTCGAAGAAGCTGGCAGCAAGCTGCTCCTCGACGAGCTCGTCGGCGCGGCGGCGCGCAACAGGCGTGGCCACGCTGTCAAGCCTTCGCAACTCACGGAGCGTGACGAGCACATGGGTGCTGCCGCCCAGCTCGACCGCCTCGAACCGCGCCGCGACGAGCAACCGATGACCACCGCGGGCGCGCACAACCAGCTCCGCGTGCTGGGGCTCGCGGCTGGAGACAGCCCGCCTGACGCACTCGTCGCGCAGGCCGATGTCGTCCCACACCTGAACCTCAGGCGCCAGTCGCCCGCGCAGATCGCGTTGCTGATATCCCAGCAGGCGCACGGCCGCATCGTTGACCTCGCGGATCAGCCCGTCCTCCACTCGGGTCAGCGCGACCGCCTCCGAGGTCCCGTGAAAGATGGCCGCGAGAACCGCCTCCGTTGTCTTGAACTCCGCTTCGGTGCGCGGAGCGGGCGCACGACCCAGCAGCTGACGCATCCCTGCGATCCGCAGCGGGTCCGGCGCCGGCGCACCCGCAAGCGCCTCGACAATGCGGTCTCTCTGCGAGATCGACTCGCAAGCGATCGGGTACAGGCGCGCCCCGATCTCCGTCGCGCTGACACCCCGGCGCCCTCGCACGAGCAGCGGCGCATGGGCGAGAACCTCGAGCTGGCGAATCCGCTTCGCCGCCGCCTGCGAGCTGATCCTCAGCCGACCGGCCGCCCGCGCGATGCTCCCTTCGTCGAGCGCCAGCACGAACGTCTCCAGCTCCGAGAGCTCGGGCGCCCGGATCGGCTCCCCCGTCGGGAACATAACGCCCACAATATAGCCGCGCGGACCAGACGGACAGCCAACCTGAGGTTGACATGAGCGATGACCACATCACCCCTGTTCGGCTGCGCGCGAAAGCCGATACCAGAGGCATGCCCCGCGACTCGACAGGCGCCGCGCTCGCGTCTGAGGACTCAGTCGCCCGAGGCGGCGCCGTGCGGGCCCAGGCGTTCACAGAGGAGCCACCGTGCATTCCCTTGCGAAACCCGTCCATCATCGTGACCAGCTCCTCGCCGGCGGCGTGAGCGCCGATGCACGCCGTGGATCTCAACGCCGCGCACCGGCACGCGACCGACGCCGCGCGCCTGGTCCGATGCCTGGCCGATCGTGTTCACCTGATCGGCGAATCGTCCGGCGAGGGTTGGTCCGGGTTCGATGATCTCGCCGTGAGCATCGATGCGCTCGCAGCCGACGCCTCGACCGCGGTCGAGGCGATCGACGCCTGTCTTGAGCAGGCAAGCCGCCACGGCGCGGGTCCGGACGCAGCCGGCGCCTGCCAGGTCGCCCGATACGAGCTTGCCCTGCGGCTGATTGGCCTGCTGGATCAGCTCCTTGATAGCGCGGTCGCGATCTACCGACTGGCATGCAGCCAGCTCGCCGATCGCCTGTCACTCGCCGAGGAGCACCTCCCCATCCCCACAGCCACCACCAGCGACCACCTGACCTCAGCGGTCCTGGTCCAACACACGCGCGCGCTCGCCGCGAATCCAGCGGCGCGCGCCAGGCTCTGACAAGTCCTGCGAGGCGGGTGGGGAGTGTCAACGCGGGCCAGCGCGTCAGTGGCGCTGGGCTGAGATCTGCAACCGCGAGCACAGGAACAACCTGCGGTTGGTGCCAGCGGTCTCCAAGTCGCACATACATCAATCCGGAGCTGGCACCGATGTATGAGAGCAGGACCCCGGCGCGGGCAGGCCAGCGCATTGCTCGGCGGCGGCGGCCAAGGAATCAGTCATCGCTGGTGGGATCGGTAACGGTCACTCCACAATACTCACAAAAAGGGAGTAGCGGTGGAGCTCTTCAGAGACTTGTTGACGAGAAGCCAGTCAAAGCAGCAGACCGAAGTCCAAAGGAGCATGAGCGGTGTCTAAGTTTCTTTCGCGAGCTGGTGGCGTCGTCGCTGACGACGCAAAGAGCGTTGAGCGAGATCAGGTGACGCGACTGTTGAGCGAGCGGCTGACGAGCCTTGACGGCAAGTGTCTCGAGGGGCTCGTCCAGGGGCTCCGCCACGCGGTGGACGGTGATCTCACCGTCAAGGTGCAGCCCGTGACCACGCCGATCGAAATGGCGGTCCAGGATCCGGACCAGGCTGAGCTCGTGAGGCTGTTCAACTCGATGCTCGCGAAAGCACAGGCGGCGCTTGAAGCCTACGGTGCACTGCGTGAGGAGCTGAGCGCGGCGCTGGGGGATCAGTCGTGCCTGGGTCCGCTGACCGAGCGGCTGCACAGCCTGTCAGATAAGTGTCTCGCGGGCCTCGGCGAAGGTCTGAAGGCAGCAGCCAGCGGCGATCTGACGGTCGAGGCCCTCCCGGTCACCCAGCCCCTGACGACCCGATCCGGGGCGGAGCTCGGCGAGTTGGGGACCGTGTTCAACACGATGCTCGGCCAGGCGCAGGGCGGCCTCGGATCCTACAACGACATGCGCGCCCAGTTGGCCGCGATGATCGGCCAGATCTCCGCGACCGCCAGCCAGGTCACGGGCGCGACGCAGCAGATGTCCGCGTCCTCGACGGAGACCGGAGCGGCGATCTCCCAGATCGCGCAGGCGACCACCAGCGTTGCCGAGGGCGCCGAGAAGCAGGTCGGGATGATCCACGAGGTCCAGAAGGTGACCGACGAGGCGGTCGAGCTGTCCGCCCGAGCGCGCGAGGTGGCCGCCAACGGCGTCGCGTTGACCGGGCAGATCGGGGCGATCGCCGACCAGACCAACCTGCTGGCGCTGAACGCGGCGATCGAGGCCGCACGCGCCGGCGAGCAGGGTCGCGGTTTCGCCGTCGTCGCCGAGGAGGTCCGCAAGCTCGCCGAGTCCGCCGCCGTCGCGGCTCGACAGACGAGCGACGCATTCCACGGGCTCAGCTCAAGCATCGAGGACGTCGGCGGGTGCATCGAGCGGATCAACGAAGCCGCGAAGGTAGTCGCGGAGGTCGCCGACAGCACCGGCGCCGCGACCCAACAGGTGTCCGCCTCCGCCGAAGAGTCAGCCGCCAGCAGCCAGGAGATCGCCAGCACCAGCCAGGCCCTGGCCGGCACGGCCGAGGAGCTCGCGGGCATGGTCGCGAGGTTCTCTGTGTGAGCGACGGAACCCGCAGGTAACGAGGCGCTCGGCCGCCTCACGGACATTCAATCCACCTACCTGAAATCAACGCCGACGGAACGGGCGACCGCTCGCCTCACCCCAGCGGTCGCCCTGGTCGGCACACCCGAACCGGAGCAATCAGATGGCTGAAGAAACGCAGGCGCGCCAAGTCGTCGTCGTGACGCTCGGCGCCGAGCAGTACGCGCTCCCGATCACCCAGGTCCAGGAGATCATCCGCTACACCCAACCGCGTTCTGTCGCGTCCAGTGACTACGCGCTTCGTGGCGTGTTCAGCCTCCGCGGGCGGATCATCCCCGTCTACGACCTCGCGACCCGGCTCGGCGTCAACACCGAGATCGGCGAGCACACCAAGATCGTGATCGTCGAGACCGCAGCACAGACGATCGGCATGATCGTCGACGGCGTCGAGGAAGTCCTGACGATCGAGGCTGACCAACTCCAGGCCGCCCCCGACGCCGTCGACGCGACGCTTGTCAGCGCGATCGCGAAGCTCGGCGAGCGACTGGTGATGCTGCTCACACCGAGCACCCTGTTCGAGGAACAGGCCGCGGCGCTCGCGTGAAGGCATCGTGACCTCGCGGGAGCCGCGGCGCGCCGCCCGCAAGGGATCAGCGGCTCGCGCAGACCATATCCCGCAGGCCGTGACCGGCGCGCACGAGCGCCGGCGCGTGCGGCGGTTCGCTGCGTTCGGCGGTCCGCAGTGGTGGCGTGATCGTGGAGTCGATTGACGGCACCGTCTGTGAAGGCCCGCTGGGCTGAGGCCCTGCGGGCCACGGTCCTCGCCTCCTGCGATGACGCGATGATCGCCAGGACGCTTGACGGGACGACCACCACCCGGAACGCGGCGGCCGAGCGGATGTGCCGTCGACCCGGGCGCTCTCGCGTTGGTGCGCGCTTTGCCGACTGCCTGATGGTCAGTTGGAGGCGCTGGCCCCGAGGTGATCCGAGATCCCTCGATGCTGCCGGCGAGCGCGGCGCACCCGGTCCGGATCACGTTTGCGTTCGCACCGATTAGTTTTCGCCCGCCGCGCGGTCTTCTGAACAGCTCGTTCAACCCAACGCGGGAGATTCTCCGATGCGCAAAGTAGTCGTCTACGAATTGCTCTCACTTGATGGCATAGCCGAGCAGCCGAACGAGTTCATCCTGGACTTCGACGAGACGATGCGGGAGAACCTCGGCCGTGTCATCACCTCCCAGGACGCCGTGCTCCTGGGGCGCCGCACCTACGACGACTGGGCTGGATTCTGGCCGGACAGTGACATTGAGCCGTTCGCGAGCTTCATCAACGGCGTCCAGAAGTTCGTGGTGACCTCAACGCGGCTCGAGCAGCCGTGGGCAAGTAGTTCGGTAGTCAGTACCGGTCCCGGCCAGTGCATCGCCGATCTCAAGCGTCAGCCCGGTGGGGACATCGGGGTCCACGGCAGCATCTCGCTGGCCCAGTCGCTCCTCAAGGCCGGGCTGGTTGACGAGCTCCGACTTGTAATCGCGCCGGCAGTGCACATTCATGGGCGAAGGCTCTTCGATCAGGTCAGCGCGAAGCGGCTGTCGCTGACCCGCAGCGTTACCTCTCCCACCGGCTATCTGCTTGTCGACTTCCAGGTGAGGAACTGACGGCGACCTGGGCGTCCTGCAGTGGGTCGAGCATCGGGTCGGCGCGGCGGACGAGGTCAAGCAGTTCGGGATCGATGCCGAGTCGAGTGTTCATGCGGGGCCTCCGTTGGGGGCTTCGATCGGTAAATTGAGGTCATGGCGCTCGACGAGAAGCCCGATGTCGTTGTGCCGTCCGATCAGGCGCCGTCCTATCAGCTCGAGCTCGAGGACCTCGTCGTCGGAGACGGTGACGAGGCCGTTTCAGGGCGCGTCGTCGAGGTGCATTACGTCGGCGTCTCATGGAAGACCGGGCAGCAGTTCGACGCCTCTTGGGACCGCGGCAGCACCTTCAAGTTCGGTCTGGGCAAGGGCCAGGTCATCGCCGGCTGGGATCAAGGCGTGGCCGGAATGAGAGTCGGCGGCCGCCGGCGCATCACGATCCCGCCGATGCTCGCGTACGGCAAGCGCGGCGCCGGCCGGGCGATCGGACCGGACGAGACCCTCGTCTTCGTCGTGGACCTCATCAGTATTCGCTGACCGCGCTCCGGGCGCGAGCACCGCGACCGCTGCCATCAACGCGACCGGCGAGCAGCAGCGCGGCGAGCTGGACGCCAGGATACGTTTGCGAGTTCGGGCGGCGCGGACCGCGTTTTCCACAACGACGCCCAGGGCAGGCGCGAGCGCTGCAATGATTCGTCGACGCCCAGTCAGCTCACCAGCCGTATGCAATCGGGAAGGAACGGAGGACGGGCGGCGTCTTCCGGTCAGGTCGTCAAAGCGGAACTCGGGAGAAGGCAATGAAGACACAAAGACTCGTGCTCGTCCTGGCAGCGTTTGGGGCCCTCGCGCTGGCGAGCGCAGCGTTCGGCGACTCGGCGCGTTCGAGCGCCGCGACCGTCGTCACGACGAAGAAGACCTCGCTCGGGACGATCCTCGTCACGGGGTCGGGCCGTGCGCTGTATCTCGACGTGTCCGACAAGCCCGGACATCCCGCCTGCACCGGCGGCTGCCTGTCGATTTGGCCGCCGTTGAAAGCGAGCGGGACACCGAAGGCCGAGGGTGGCGCGAAGGCCGCCGACCTCGGCACGATCAAGATCGCCGGCGGAGTCAAACAGGTCACCTACAACGGCCATCCGCTCTACACCTTCGCCTCAGATACCAACAGCGGGCAGGCGAGCGGTGAGGGTCGAGAACGGCTTCTTCGCCGTGAGCCCTGCCGGCAGCAAGATCACGAAGACGAAACCGTCGAGCTCAGGCGGCTACAGCAGCTACTGACGTCAGCCGCATCAGCGCCGCGGGACGCCTGAATCCGACCGCGGCGCTCACCGCATCGCCGGAGTCAGGCGCTTGGTGGGGTCAGCTCGTCCGGGGGTTGGTGCGCACGTCCGGTCGGGGTCGGCTTCGGTGACGAGCAGCGTGAGGATTTCTCGCAGCCGTCGTCGAGTGGCGCCGCGGGCGAGTCGGCCGTCGTCCTTGAATGCCTCGTGAGCTGTCGGGAGCGCGAGCTCCTGATCGATGACGCGCGCGCCGGCAAGACCGAGGGCCTTGCGAAGCTCGGCTTGGGCCCAGACCGCGCCGAACATGCCCGTGCTGGCTCCGATCACAGCGACAGGCTTGTTGGCCAATGCGGAGGTTGCGGGCGTCGGACGTGAGGCCCAGTCGACGGCATTCTTGAGCACGCCCGGGATCGAGCCGTTGTATTCGGGCGTAACGAACAGGATGGCGTCGGCCCCGCGGATCGCCGAGATCAGCGCGTCGGCGCCCGGCATCCCGCCGCCGCTCTCGTGCTCGTCAGTTTCGTCGAATGGTTCGACGGCTTTCAGTGCCTCGAACGGAACGAGCTCGGTGTCGGGCGGCAGCTCGTCGGCTGCCGCCCGCAGCAGGCGTCGGTTATGCGAGCCCGAACGAAGGGACCCGACGATGCCGAGCACGCGCACCAACGAGCTACTAGTCCTCGTCGTCGGCGAGCGCCAGTTCGAGGGTGACCGAGATCGTGACGTCCTTGCCGAGCACGACCCCTCCCTTGGGAAGCGGGGCGTTCCACTCCAGACCGACCGCGTCGCGGTCCACGGCGGTCGTGAGGTCCACGCCGATCTTCTCGACGTCGCCGAGCGTGACGACGGGGCCGGCGAGCCGGCCGGTCGCGGTCACGGGCGTGCTCGTGCCCTTCAGGGTGATCGTGCCTTCGCTGCTCAGGGCCCCGTCGTTGACGGTCAGCGACGAGGACTCGTAGACGATCTCGGGATAGCGCTCGGCGTCGAAGAAGTCCGGCGAGAGCAGATGGCCCTTGAGCTGCTCATTCTTGATCTGCAGCGAGGCGACCTTCACCTTGCCGACGAGCTTGCCGTCGGTCAGTGACGCTTCGATCTCGCTGAATTCACCACGAAACGTGCCGACCATCATGTGGCGCACGGAAAAGCTGGCCACGGAGTGAACGGGGTCGACGGTCCAAGTGCCCGCTGGTACTGCGCTCGCGCCCGGCGCTTCTGTATCGGTAGCCATCTCGCTCCTTTGTCGATGCGGTCCGTGATAGTCCGCTGGTCGCCAGACAGGCTAGCATCAACCGGACTGCGGTCCGCTTGGAAACAGTGCCGTACCCCCGATGAAGCCGATTGATCTCCCCATCCTGGGCGTCCCCACCGAGCGGGCCGACGCGGCCCGCAACCGGCAGCGGATCCTCGCGGCGGCGCAGCGGCTGTTCGCGCGCGACGGAGTGACCTGCACCTCGATGGATGCGATCGCGTCAGCGGCGGGCGTCGGCAAAGGCACGTTGTTTCGCCGCTTCGGTGACCGTGCATCGCTCGCGCTGGCGCTGCTGGAGTCCTCCGAGCGTGCTTTTCAGGACGACTTCATTCGCGGCCCCGCTCCGCTCGGGCCGGCAGCGCCAAGCTGCGAGCGGCTCGTGGCGTTCGGGCTCAGCCTGCTCCAGCGCGTTGAAGCTCACAGCGACCTGTTGCTCGCCGCCCAGACCGACGGAGGTGCGGGACGGCGCTTTGAAATCGGCCCCTACGGCGCCTACCGCACGCACGTCACGATCCTGATCCGCGATGCCGCTCCCGATCTCGACGCCGACTACACCGCGGAGGCGCTCCTCGCGCCCCTTGGTGCCGAAGTCGTGCTCCACCAACTCCGCCAGCCGGGCATGACAACAGACCGACTCGCTGCCGGATGGGAAGCAATCGTCCGCCGGACGCTTGCTCCCCTCGGTCAATAGACAGCGGCGACGACGCGAGCGGCGCCGGAGGTCGCCGATCGCCGCGCCGAGCCGCACCGAGCCGCACCGGCGCAGCGCGGTAGCCTGCCGGGGCGATGGCGATCCGGCTCGATCTCCCAGGAGGCGCGCCGCTCACGCTCGAGCATCTGCTGCTCGACCAGAACGGCACGCTCAGCGACCGCGGCGCACTGCTCGACGGCGTCGAGTCCCGGCTGCTGGCGCTCAAGGAGCGACTCGTGCCCCACATACTGTCCGCGGACACGTTCGGGACGCTCGATCAGGTGACAGGCCGGCTGGGGGTCGCCGGGCAACACGTCCTCACGGGAGCCGACAAGCGGCGGTTCCTCGAGCACCTCGGCGCAGGCAACTGCGCAGCGGTCGGCAACGGCCGCAACGACGTCGAGATGCTGCGCGGTGCGGCGCTCGGGATCGCCGTGATCGGACCGGAGGGCGCCAGCACGGCGGCGCTGGCAGCGGCGGACATCGCGTGCGGCTCGATCCTCGACGCGCTCGACCTGCTGCTCGACGAGCGGGCGCTCGTCGCGACGCTCCGGGCCTGAGGCGGCACGGTCCCACGGCCGAACCTGACGTTGGCGGGGCCGCGGTAGGATGGTAGCCGGCGATGAGGCCCGCCTAGCGAAACGCCCGTCGGGCTGATGGCTTCTACCGAACGAACCCACCGGTGGAAGCGTGTCATCTGATCCGTCGCTGACAGTCAGCATCCTGTTCGACCGCGAACCGGAGGCCGCGCTGCCTGTGCACGAACCCGACTGCTTCGGCGACCTGCACCTGGACGAGATCGTCGGATGGCTCGTCGAGGGGCGCGACGAGTACGAGCTTGCACCACTGCTGCATCAACCGCTGCGCGACCCGGACTCGGTCTCCTATCGGCAGCTAGTGGTGCGCGATCTCGAGCGCGAGGAGGTGCAGGCCGCTGTTCGCTCCTTCGCCGAGCGGATGCGATCGATGCGGCGCTGCCTCGCGTTCGTGCGCAAGCTCCACTACGCCCGACAGAAGCAGCGCTGGCTCCTGGAGGCGGTTGCTGTCTACTGCGCTGCGGTCGGATCGCTGGACGAGCAACTCGCGGGCCTGGCGCTCGGCTCCGAGGGCTTGTGCCGCGTGCGTGACCACGTCGCGCGGCTCTGCGGCTCTGCGTCCTTCCGCTCACTGCGAGCGGAGGTTGAGGAGCTCGAGCGCCGCCTCGCCGCAACGCACTACATGATCCACCTCAAGGGCCTGCAGGTGCGCGTGCTCGCGCCGGAGGAGCGCCCCGACGTCAGCGCAGAGGTGCAGGACACCTTCGCGAAGTTCGCGCAGGGCGCCGTCAAGGATCACCGGGTGAGGTTCAACGAGCGTCCCGAGCTCAACCACGTCGAGAGCCAGATCCTCGACTACGTCGCCGAGCTGCACCGGGAGACGTTCGCCGCGCTCGAGCGATTCTGCACGGTGCAGAGAGGCTACCTCGACACGGGTGTGGCAAGGTTCGACCGCGAGGTCCAGTTCTACCTGGCCTATCTCGAGCTGATCACGCCACTCCGGAACGCGGGCCTTGCGTTCACGGAACCGAGCGTCTCGCGGCGAGCCGGCGCCGTACGGGCCAGGGCGACGTTCGATCTGGCACTGGCACGTCGGCTCGTCCTCGAGGGCGCAGACGTCGTCGGCAACGATCTGGAGCTCGGTGACGACGAACGCGTGATCGTCGTCAGCGGGCCGAACAACGGCGGCAAGACGACATTCGCGCGCACGTTCGGCCAGCTCCACTATCTGGCGAGTCTCGGCCTGCCGGTCCCAGGCTCGGCGGTGGAGCTGCAACTGGCCGACCGGATCTTCACGCACTTCGAGCGTGAAGAGGACATCGCCACGCTGCGTGGCAAGTTCGAGGACGAGCTCGCTCGCATCCGCCTGATCCTCGCCCAGGCGACCGCGGACAGCATCCTGATCCTGAACGAGACCTTCGGCTCGACGACCCTACGTGACGCGCGGCTGGTGGGCGCGCGCGTGATGGAGCAAATCATCGAACTGGGCGCGTTCTGCGTGTTCGTCACGTTCATCGACGAGCTGGCGACAGCCGGAGACAGTGTTGTCAGCATGGTCAGCACCGTGGATCCAGACGACCCTGCGGTGCGGACCTACAAGGTCGTGCGCAGGGCCGCCGACGGTCTCGCTTACGCAGCGGCGATCGCCGACAAATATGGGCTCGGCTTCGACGCCCTGCGGAGGCGGATCACGTCGTGAGGGTGCTGCTGATGCACCCCGACCGCGACTTCGGGTATGAGCTGCCGCTGCCGGCGAACGCCGAGGAGCTCACCAGCGACCTTGAGCTGGAGACCGTCTGGGAGGCGATGGCGCAGGAGGACAACCTCGTCCTGCAGGTCGCCAAACGCGCCCTGCTGAGGCCGTTGACCGACCCTGACGAGATCCGCTACCGCCAGGCGATCCTCGCCGACTGCCTCGCCCACCCGGACGCGATCCGCCTCCTGTACGCGCTCGCCGGCGAGGCGCTCGCCGCCCCGAGAAGCGTTTGGGGATCGCTCAGCCACTCCCCGAGCTCCGTCCTCAGCCAGTCGGTGCGCAAGCTCGAACTGCTCGCGGCGTTCCTCGAGCAACTCCGCGAGTTCGCCGACGAACACGCCGCACACTTCGGCTCCGCGGGCCTGGAGCGTCTGTGCGCGATGCTCAGCGACGAACTCAGCGGGGACTACCTCGATCGCGTCGAGGCGCACCTCAAGGAGCTGCGCTTCAAGGACGGGATGCTCGTCAGCGCCGGACTTACGGCCGGCAATCGCGGCGCCGATTACAAGCTCAGGCGCCCACGGCGGCAGGGCCGGCTCGAGCGGCTGCTCGACCGCTCGGGCTACAGCTTCGCGATCTCCAGCCGTGACCAGGCCGGAATGCAGGCCTATTCGGAACTCGAGGACCGCGCGACCAACCTCGTCGCGAACGCGATCGCCCAATCGGTCGAACACGTGCTCGCCTTCTTCATCGCGCTCCGGACCGAGCTCGCCTTCTACGTCGGCTGTCTCAACCTCAGCGAGGCGCTGGCCGCAAAGAGCGAGCGCCCGAGCGTCCCAGTCCCGCGCCCGCCCACGGAGCGAACGCTGTCGGCCGCCGGGCTCCGCGACGTCTCGCTGACGTTGACGGTCGCGACGCCCGTTGTCGCCAACGACCTCGCCGCCGACGGGATCGAACTGGTGATGATCACCGGCGCCAACCAGGGCGGCAAGTCAACGTTTCTGCGCAGCGTCGGCCTCGCCCAGCTGATGATGCAAGCCGGGATGTTCGTGCTCGCCGAATCGTTCACCGCCAGCGTCGCCTCCGGGCTCTTCACCCACTACAAGCGCGAGGAGGACGTGGCTCTCCGGAGCGGCAAGCTCGACGAAGAGCTGGCGCGCATGAGCACGATCGCCGACACGATCAGACCCGGTGCGCTCCTCCTCTGCAACGAGTCCTTCGCCGCCACCAACGAACGCGAAGGCTCCGAGATCGCCCGCCAGGTGATCCACGCCCTGCTCGACTCGGGAATCCGCATCGCGTTCGTGACGCACCTCTTCGATCTGGCCGACAGCCTTCACCGCCGGCCGCCAGGCCCAACCCTGTTCCTCCGCGCCGAACGCGGCGACGACGGCGACCGGCCGTTCACGCTCACCCTCGCCCCACCGCTACCAACGAGCTATGGCGAGGACTCCTACCGAAAGGTGTTCGGCCACGACCTCACCGCGCCCCACCCGGCACACGCGGACTGAGCCGCGGCAGCCCGTATCTGCGACCGCCGCCCAGAGCCGTCGGCCTGCCCAAGGGCTAATCTGATTGAGATGGCAACTAAAACGTGGTTCATCACTGGGACGTCGCGCGGCTTTGGCCGTGCCTGGGCGATCGCTGCACTCCGGCGCGGTGACCGCGTCGCCGGGACCGCGCGTGATCCGCGGACGTTGGACGATCTCGCAGGAGAGTACGGCGACGCGCTGCTGCCCCTGCGCCTTGACGTGACCGATCGCCAAGCGGCATTCGACTCGGTGCGTGCAGCGCATGAGCACTTCGGACGGCTCGACATCGTGGTCAACAACGCCGGCTACGGACAGTTCGGGATGGTGGAGGAACTCAGCGAGGCCGAGGCGCGAGACCAGATCGAGACCAACCTGTTCGGAGCGTTGTGGGTCACGCAGGCGGCTCTGCCATACCTCCGCGCGCAGGGCAGCGGGCACTTCCTGCAGGTCTCGTCGATCGGAGGCATCTCGGCGTTCCCGGGAATCGGCATGTACCACGCCTCGAAGTGGGCGCTCGAGGGCATCAGCCAGTCGCTCGCGCAGGAGGTCCGCGAGTTCGGGATCAAGGTCACGCTGATCGAGCCAGGCGGCTTCTCGACCGACTGGGGCGGTGCATCCGCCAAGCATGCGACTGCGCTGGACGCCTACGAGCACGTACACGGCGCGTCGCGGCAGCGTCGCGCCGGCAACCGGCCTGGCGACCCGGACGCGTCAGCCGCGGCCGTGATGCGGATCGTCGACGCCGAGGAGCCGCCGTTGCGCGTCTTCTTCGGGAGCCAGCCGCTCGCGATCGCCGAGAACGACTACGAGGGCCGGCTCTCGACCTGGCGCGAGTGGCAGCCGGTTGCGGAGCTCGCACAGGGCGACGGCTAGCAGCCAGCAGCCGCGCCGGTCGCCTTCGCTCGCGTGGGGTTACGCGTCCGGCTGCGGCTTCAGGCTGATGCCACGCCCGCGGACGGGGGCAGATTGAATGATCGAGGTGGTGGTCTGGCCGTGGGCGGCGAACCGGTCGATGACCTCCTCGAGGTGCTCCACCGACCGGACGTGGACAGTCATGATGTAGCAATCCTCACCGGTGATCCGCCGACAATCGACGACCTCCGGTGTCCTGTTGGCGAGTTCGCCGACCTGGTGCAGCTGCCGAGGACTGGGTCTGGCGCGGATGACGGCACTGAGGGCCAGCCCGAGCGCGCGGGGGTTGAGCTGGGCGTGATAGCCGAGGATCACCTGCTCCTGCTCGAGGCGGGCGACTCGCTCGGCCACGGCCGGCGAGGACAGTCCGACGCGCCGCCCCAGCTCCGCGAGGCTGACCCGGGCGTCGGTCTGCAGCTCCTCCAAGATCTGAATGTTGATCTGGTCGAGCAAGGCGCCATCGGCGTTGCGGCCGTTTTGCCTACGATTGCCAGGCATCGGCCCGATAATACCTGCTGTTAGCCATGTACACCAGGCGATCTCGCGGTGAAACTGTGGTTCGTCATGAGCCCGAGCACAACCGCTGCAGGCGGGACTTCAGCCATCAGCCGCGCCGGCCGGCGCGTCGAGACTGCGCCACCGCACCTGTACTTCCTGGTCAGTGCGACCTTTCATTACCTTGGCCCCTCGTTCGCGGTGCTGCTGTTCGCCAGGGTGCAGGTGCTCGGAGTCGCGTGGTTGAGGATCGCCTCGGCTGCAGTGATCTTCGCCGTCTGGAGGCGGCCGTGGCGTCGGCTGCATGGACTCGATCGCGACGGTCGGCGGCTGCTGCTGACTTGGGGCGCGACGCTGGCGATCATGAACGCCTGCTTCTACACCGCGATCAGCCGCCTGCCGCTCGCCACCGTCTCGGCGATCGAGTTCCTCCCGGTGATCGCCCTGGCGGCACTCGGCGCGCGCACGACACGCAACGTCGTCGCCCTGGGATTCGCCATCCCCGGGGTGTATCTGCTCACCCACGTGACGCTCGGCGGCGCGACGATCGGGTTCGCGTTCGCATTTGCCAACGCGCTGCTGTTCTCGCTCTACATCGTGCTCGCCGACAGGGTGGCCAAGCGCCCTCAGATCAGCGCCATCGACGGTCTGGCGGCAGCGATGGTGATCGCCGCCGTGGTCGTGAGCCCAATCGGTGGCTGGGAGGCGCTGCCCGCGTTCACTGCGCCAATCGCGTTGCTCGCCGGCATCGGCGTCGGCGTCTCGTCCTCAGTCATCCCGTACGTCGGCGACCAGCTCGCGATGGCCCGACTACCGCGCGCCACCTACGCCACGATGGTTGCGCTCCTGCCCGCGATCGCCACGGTCATCGGGATCATCGTCCTCGCCCAGATTCCGGCACCCGCCGAGATCGCAGGACTCGCGCTCGTGATCGCAGGTGTCGCGCTTCACCAACCGGCGGCCAACGAGACCCACGAAGGCTGAAGGGCAACGCGAGCACACCGCGCACGGCCCGCCGCGCTTTCGTTCAGATTCGAGCCGCGGCCGTCAACGTTCTGTGAATGACACCCACGGACCGAGCCCAGAAGGCGAACTCCTATCGGCGCCGCAGGCCGGGCCGTAGCGCAGGTTGGGTCCAGCCGTTGTCCGCTTGGTTGATCGTGACTCCGGGCGGGTTGATCTCGTCGATGCGGTCAAGCAGGTCGTCCGGCAGCGTTACGTCGGCGGCTGCGAGTTGGGAATCGAGGTGCTCGATCGTGCGCGGGCCGATGATCGCGGCGGTGATTGCGGGATGGCGGATGACGAACGCGATCGCCATCTGGACGAGCGTGACCCCGGCCTGTTCTGCGAGCTGCGCGAGCTGCTCGGTGGCGTCGAGCTTGCGCTGGTTGGCGGGCAGCGAGAGGTCGAATCGATCAGGCAGCCGCTCGGCGCGCGTCGAGCTCTGCTGTCCGGCGTCCTTGCGCCACCGGCCCGACAGCCAGCCACCCGCGAGGGGACTGTAGGGGATGACGCCCATGCCATAGCGCTGACACGTGGGCAGCACATCGTGCTCGACCGCGCGAGTGAGAATCGAGTAGGGCGGCTGCTCGCACCGAAAGCGCTCCCGGCCTCGCCGGTCGGCTGTCCACTGAGCCTCGACGATCTCCGACGCGGGGAAGGTCGAGTGGCCCAGGTAGCGGATCTTGCCCTGGTGGACGAGGTCGCTCAGAGCACCGAGGGTCTCGTCGATGTCGGTGTTCGAATCGGGGCGGTGGATCTGGTAGAGGTCGATCCAATCGGTCTGCAGCCGCCGCAGCGAGTTCTCGACCTCGCGGATGATCCATCGGCGTGAGTTGCCACGCTCGTTGGGGTCGTTGCCGGCAGGAAAGTGAACCTTGGTCGCGAGCACGACGTGGTCGCGTCTGCCGTCGGCGAGCGCCTTCCCGACAATCGTCTCCGACTCGCCGGCTGAGTAGACGTCGGCGGTGTCGATGAAGTTGATCCCAGCGTCGAGTGCCCGGTGAATCATGCGGATGCTGTCGTCCGGGTCCTTGTTTCCCCAGGCGCCGAACATCATGGCTCCGAGGCACAGCTTGCTGACCGAGACGCCGGTCCGTCCCAGATATCGATGCTCCATGCGGTGCTCCTTCTGATTGTGATTAGCCGGCGAACGCGTCCTTGGCGACGGCGATGGCGGACATGGCACGCATGGGTGATCCTCCGGGTTGATTGACAGGCGTAAGGCCGGTGTGACCGCGGCAGTTGTTCGGACGCTCAGGCTCGCGATGCGGTCGCCCGAGCTGTCAGCCACGGGAGGGCGACGGGAGCTCGAGGCTCGCCGGCATCATGGGCGGCCATGGACGTCAGGGTAAACCACCCCGTCGATGCGCCGAGGGGTGTCCCATCAAGCATCAGGGCGATCATCATCAGCCCAGATCAGAGGCCAGGCCGGGTCGCGGTCATCACGGGCGCTTCATCGGGCATCGCGGTCTATGCAGCGACCAAATGGGGCATCAACGGCTGGTCGGAGGCGCTGCGCCAGGACCTCCATCCAGAGCGGCCGAGGCTCGACCCCGGCTCAAGCCTGAGAGCCGCCGGCGAGACGGCGCACACTGGTGGTACGTCGCCTCGTCGGCGTCCAATTGGGCGTGCCGATCAGTCCGTGTTGCAGTCCGGGCAGCCGGCGCGGCCACACAGGCACTTGGCCTGCTCCGCGTACTCGCGGGCACGCTCGGCCTGCAGGTAGGTGCCAACCTCGTCGGCCTGCACGTGGAAGGGAGCGATCGCCAGCAGTTCCTTGGTGCTCATGGTTCAGTCCTCATGACTTTCGTCTGGGTACGAGCAGGGCCAAGCCGCCGCTCGAACTTTTTCCGTCCTTCTTAGGGTTATCGGACGATCGCCTGGCCCAGCAACCGGAGAGGTCCCCCCCACCTCACGGATTTCGCGCCAACGGCTTCAGTAGTTGTCCCCGCAGCGCCCACCGAGGCTGGTGGTGGCGGTCACAGGATCAGAAGACTTCTTGTCGGCGCAGCCCGGATGGTGCAGCCTCCAGGCCATGAACAAGACAGCGTTTCTGGGCGACAAGCCCATCAACCGGATCGGATTCGGCGCGATGCAGCTCGCAGGACCCGGGGTGTTCGGGGCGCCGAGCGACCCCGACGGCGCCAGGGCCGTGCTGCGGCGCGCGGTCGAACTCGGCGCCGACCACATCGACACCTCGCAGTTCTACGGTCCGAACGTCGTCAACGAGCTCATCAGGGAGGCGCTCCATCCGTATCCGGAGCACTTGAAGCTCGTCACGAAGGTCGGCGGGCGGCGTGACGATGCCGGCGGCTGGCTGCCGGCCCAGGCTCCCGCTGAATTGCGCGTCAGGCGTCGAGGACAACCTGCGCACACTGCGCGCTCGAGCGGATC
The DNA here is from genome assembly GCA_963705995.1 of uncultured Solirubrobacterales bacterium. GTDB lineage: Bacteria > Actinomycetota > Thermoleophilia > Solirubrobacterales > Solirubrobacteraceae > Palsa-465. The sequence goes on along the minus strand of CAVPLN010000019.1, from coordinate 75,786 downwards.
GACCTCGTCAACCTGCGTCTGTTCGACGAGCACGACGCCGAAGGCCGACTGGCCGAGCAGCTGGGGGCGCTGGCGGACCTCCGCCAGGAGGGCAAGCTCGACCTCATCGGGATCTCCAACGCCGCCGCCGGCACCGTGCGCCGGGCGCTTGATCTCGTCGACATCGCCTGCGTGCAGAACGCTTACAGCCTGGTCAACCGCGCTGACGAGGAGCAGGTGGCCTTGTGCGAGGAGCACCAGCTGAGTTTCGTGCCGTTCTTTCCGCTCGGCTCGGCGTTCGCCGGCGGTCCCAAGCAGCTGGCAGCCGATCCCGCGATCACGGAGGTCGCGGCCCGACGGCACGCCACCCCCTCCCAGATCGCGCTCGCGTGGCTGCTGCACCGGTCCGAGCGGATCCTGCTGATCCCGGGCACCAGCTCGCTCGAGCATCTGGAGGAGAACATGGCGGCCGGCGAGATCGAGCTCGACACGCACGATCTGGAGCGGCTCGACGGTGCCGTGCAGGTCGGCAACCCGATGGCTGCCGCCGAGCACTGAGCGAGCGCCGAGCTCATCCAACTCAAAGCAGCCTCTCACCAACCGCGCAACGGCACGTCATTGACCGACGCTCGCTCACGTCAAGACGTCGCGAGTGCCGCCAGCGCGGCGCGGGTCTGTGCGTCCGCAGGCGCGTAGACGGTGAGCCGCAGGTCGGGCGCCCCCGTCGGAATCGTCTGCGCGTGATGCAGACGGAGCGTCCCGAGCGTCGGATGCTCGATCGTCTTCGTGCCGCGCTGGGTGTCGTTGACCTCGTGCTCGCCCCACCACCGCGCAAACCACGGGCTGTGCTCGGCCAACTCGGCGATGAACCGTTCGTAGGCCGGATCGCCGGCATGCCGCGCGTACTCGGTGCGGAACCGGGCCACCATATTGCGGGCGGTCCCCTCCCGGCCCGGGTTGGCGCGCTCCCGGCCCGGATCGACCAGCAGCATCCAGAGGAGCGAGCGTCGCTCGGGCGACAAATGGTCCGGTGAGCCGAGCAGCGCGGATGCCGCCCGATTCCAAGCGAGGATCCGCGTCATCGGACCGAGCAGGTACGCCGGCGCAGGGTGCAGGGCCTCGACGAGCGAGACGAGTGCGGCCTGATCCTCGCAGGCGCCATCCGCGACGGCGGCTTCCGAGCCGCCGGGAAGCGGCAGCTCGGTGCGTGCGAGCGCGAACAGCATCGCCCGTTCCGCTGCATCGAGCCTCAGCGCGCGAGCCAGAGCGTCGAGCACCTGTGGCGAGGGACGGATGTCCCGCCCCTGCTCGAGCCACGTGTACCAGGACACCCCCACGCCGGCGAGCGCGGCCAACTCCTCGCGCCGCAGGCCCGGTGTGCGCCGCCGGGCGCCATCATCGGGGAGGCCCACATCCGCGGGCGCCAGTCGCGCCCGTCGTGAGCGCAGAAAAGCGCGGAGCTCGTCACGCCGGGAAGGTGAAGAGGCGATGGCCATCGGCGTCCACGAGCGACGGTAGCATCCGCTCGCACCCGCCCTGCCAGGAGGTCGGTACGCCGTCCGTCCGGCGATCACGGTCGGTCCATACGCTTGCTCGGACCGGATCCGGAACCCGGTCAGGGCTGCTAGGCGAGACTCGGCAGCGAGTGCAGCACGGTCGCGCTGCCGGGCCGTGCGAGGAGGTATCCCTGCACCTCGTCGCACCCCAGCTCGACGAGCGCACTCAACTCGTCCGGCGACTCGATCCCCTCGGCGATGACGGTGATACCGAGCGCGTGAGCCAGCATCACGACCGCCCCGACGAGAGCCCGCTTGCGGTCCGACTCGGCCAGACCGCGGGTGAACGACGCATCGAGCTTCACCATGTCAACCGGAAGCATGTCGAGACTCGCAAGCGACGAATAGCCAGTGCCGAAGTCGTCGAGGGCGATCCGCACTCCGAGGCGATGGAGGCCGGCGAGCGACTCGGAGAGACCGCGGGGGTCGGCGGCCAGGGCCGACTCGGTCACCTCGAGGACCAGCCGGTCGGGAGCAAGTCCTGATCCGTCGAGAACCTCCCGGACGGTGGCGACGAAATCCGGGTTCAGCTGATGGCGTGAGACGTTGACGCTGGCGGACAGGTGCGATGGCCATTTCGTGGCTTCGCCGCAGGCGGCGGCGAGCACCTGTCGCCCCAAATCCTGAATCAGTCCAAGCTGCTCGGCGAGCAGGATCAGTGAGAATGGCGATGAGGCCGGACCGTTCTGGTCGAACCGGAGCAGCGCCTCGGCGCCGGTGACGCGCCGGCTGGCGGCGTCGACGATCGGCTGGTAGGCGAGCCGCCAGAGTCGCTGCGCAAGGGCCCGTCGCAGTTGCGCCTCGAGGATCAGAGCGCTCTTCGCGGCGCGGCGATGGTCGACGTCATGGACCGGCTCGTCGGAGCCGCGCGTGACCGCATCATGCGCGGCCACCTCGGCAGCGAGCAGCGCGTCCGCCTCGTCCGGATGATGGCCGGGCACGTCGCTGACACCCACCCGCGGGCTGACCGAGATCGTCCCCCCGTCGACGGTCACGGGGACGCTCACCGCGCAGACCGCGACACCGAGACCCTCGACTTCTGACTGCGAAGCGTCCCCCGAGAGAATCGCGAAACGCACGCTGTCGACCCGCCCGACGACAGCCCCGGATCCGGCGAGCGCCACGAGCAGTGTGCCGATCTCGGCCAGCAGCGCGTCCGTCCGCCGATGACCGAGCGGCGCCCGCAATTCGGCGAGCCGGTCGAAGTCAACCGCGAGCAGCGCCGCGGACGTCCGGCCGTATTCGAGCCGACGGCGGCTCTGGGCCAGCTGCGCGAGGAATCCGGTCCGATTCGGCAGCCCCGTGACGCTGTCGGTCAGGGCTTCCCGATCGGGCCCGGTTGCCGGGCCCTCCGTGACGTCCCGCACGATCGAGGTCGTGCGCAGCGGGGTGCCGTCGCGCGCGTAGTGCGCGATCACGACCTTCGACGTCGTCAGGTCCTGCTGTTCCTCCCCACGTCGCAGCGACACGTCGCCGGACCACACGCGATCGCGGACGGCGGACGCCTGTGCCTCCGATGCACTCGGTCCGTGCGCGCCGGGCGCGTACAGATCGTCCTCGCGGAGGTCGTGCACGTCCTGCCCGGGCTGAACCCGGGCCAGACGACGTCCCGCCCGGTTCAGGTATCTCACCTTGCCGTCGAGCGCGACGACCGCGACGAGATCCGACGTCGATTCCACGATCTGTGCGAGCTCTCGGTGCCGCTGGCTGCTCCGCTCTCGCTCGTCGACAACGCTGCCGACCAGAAAGCCGACCGCGACGATGCCGAGGAGCAGCACCTGCACGTCCGCTCGCCGGCTCAGGACATCGCCGAGCTCGGCGTTGCCGACGGCCGCCATCGTCGGCGCCAGGATCAGGGTGGCGAGCGCCGTCCCCCCCACCCCGAACCGGAGCGCGACGCCGACGACGGGGATCGTGAGGAGCGACAGCACCGCAGGGTGGTACCCCCAGAGCCCGAGGAGCACCGCGGCCGCAGCCGCGGGCGCGAGCAGCTGGACGACCGTGACGAGCGACGCCTGCCGTCGCAGCGCCGGCGGCACCAGCCGCCGGCCGCCGACGCCCAGCAGCAGACCGAGGACCATCGCTCCCGGCGCGATCGTCGCGATCCCGAGCGCGTCACCGACCCACCAGACGCGGACGTCGTGCCAGTAATGCGAGGTGCTGTCGAGTCCGGCCCAGAGCCGCATCGCCACCCCGAACAGAGCGCCGGCAAATGGCGCCAGGACAGCGCCGACGGCGACCAGGATCAGCACGTCGCGGACGCGGTCGGCACGATCGGTGATCCCGGCGCGACGGAGTCCGGCGCCGCCGAGTACGTAGATCCCGGTGTAGATCGAGGCGTTGATGATCATCAGCGGCCACGTGAAGTGGTGGGTGTCGACGTGGAAGACGACGATGCCGCTGATCAACTCCGACGCCGCCAGCACCGGCCACCACTTCCAACCCCACAGCATCGAGACCGCCAGCGAAACGCCGGCGGGCAGGTACCAGATCGAGTAGGCGCCGAAGTTGCCGAGGGACTGCCCGGCCTCGGCGAGCCCGACGTAGATCCCGCAGAGCGCCACCGACGCCGACGCGATTCGGGCAAGCGTCAACGCGGCGCTCGCGTCGCCGCGCGGCTCCCCCCGGATCGGCCGCACCTGGCTCATGCCCGTTCGCAGACTCGTGCTACGGCTGGCTGGTCCCCACCTCTAGACCAGTCGCCGCGTTCCCGGCCCGATCATCGCGCCGATCATCGCGCATAGCCTAATTGATCGTCGGTTCCGCAAAGCTCGTGCAGCGTGACGGTGACACACCTCGCATGGCTCACCCGAGGTGGAGACGACCGACCCGCAGCAGCAAGAGTCCGGCGGTCACCAGCACATAGGCGCGGGTCATCGCCAGCGCGAGCACGCGCGCCTTCGATGTCGCCGAGATGGGCACGGTCAAGCGCGTTGCGGCGATCTGCCGGCGGGCTGAACGGCGGCGTCGCGAGCCCACCGCTGCTCATGCGACCGATTCCCCGGAGACAGCGGCGGCGCCCGGCGCAGCGGGAGCTGAGCGCCCGTCGAGGGCGAGCACGTGCGCCAGCGCCTCGTCGAGCAGGCTGCGGACGTGCTGATCGTTGAGCGCGTATTGCCGGCGCCGGCCGATCCGCGTCACGCTGAGGACGGAGTTGTCGCGCAACACGCGCAGCTGGTGCGAAACGGCAGACTGCTCCAGCCCGACGACCTCGACGATCTCGGACACGGTCAGCGGACCGTCGCGCAGCACCCCGAGAATCCGCAGCCGGCTCGGCGTCGACAGCGCGAACATCGTGTCGGCAACCCGCTGGGCGACCTGATCAGAGAGGGGCTCGGGAGGCATCAGGTGTCCCGCGTAATATATGCACAAGCTTTCATGGATTCCCGTCCGGTAGCCACGCCCCCGGCCGACGCGGGCCCACGCACCTCGGAGAGCCACCCGAGTCCCTACGGATGGCGCGCCCTGCTCGGCTGCCTGATCGTGCTGGCGGCGGCTGCGGGTACGGCGGCGGTGGCGGTGCTCGAGCAGGTCCACACGCTCGTGCAGGACATCAGCGTCAACAAGCCGCTGAAGGTGACACCGAAGGTGCTCGCGCACGCGAGCTTCGGTCAACCCGAGACGCTGCTGATGATCGGCGACGACACGCGCTCGGTGTACAAGTACTACAACGCCTACGTCCCCAATCTGGCCAACGAGATGCTGCTCGTGCGGATCGACCCGAGCAAGCCGTGGATCTCGATGATGTCGCTCCCGCGCGAGCTGTGGGTCAACGTCACCGAACCGGACGGCGTCACGTACACGAACCGGCTCAACTCCGCCTACACGTACGGAACGACGACGCTCCTGAAGACGATCAAGCAGGTCACCGGGCTATCGGTCAACCACGTGATCGCCACCACCTTCACCCAGTTCGAGAACGCGATCAACAGGCTCGGCTGCGTTTACGACACGATCGACGAGCGCTACTACCACAACAACGCCGACGGTGGTGCGCAATACCAGAACGTCGACCTGCAACCGGGCTATCAGTGCCTGAACGGAAGCGACGCCGAGCAGTTCGTGTCCTATCGCCACACGGACACCTCCCAGGTCCGCGATGCGCGCGACCAGAGCTTCCTGCTCGCCGTCAAGCAGCAGTACGGCCCGAAGCTGGCCGGCAACATCGGCGAGTTCGAGAAGGTGTTCGGCGAGACGGTCCAGACCGACACGGGGCTGCGCAGTCAGACCGAGATCCTGAACCTGGCCGACCTGTTGATCAGCGCGGCGGGGCTCCGCGTGCGCCAGGTCCCGTTCCAGACCGTTCCGTGCGACGGTGTGACGTGCCCGGCGGCGGATCTGACCGCGACCCCGCAGCAGATCCACGACAGCGTCCACAACTTCCTGTTCGGCGGCGACGTCACGCCGAGCCGGCAGGTCGCGGCGATCGGCAGGAAGCTCAGCGGCCGCGATGGGCTCGCCCGGCTGCCGCTGACGCCGACGCTCGCCGCTGACGTCGCAGCCGAGCGCGGCGCCGCGGCGAAGCTGCAGTTCACCGCCGAGTTCCCCAGGGTCCAGGACCTGGCGGGCGACGCGATCCCGGTCGCGCCGCGGTGCACGCAGCTTGTGCAGGCCTGCATCCGCAACTACCTGATCCACGCCCCGAGCGGTGACGCATACCCGATCTACGTCGAGGTCTTCTCGAACGGAGACCTCGGCCAGTTCTATGACGTGCAGGGAACGACGTGGACCGGGGCACCGCTGTTCGCCCACCCCAACCAGATCCTTCGCCTGGGGACGCGCAGGTACGACCTGTCGTACGACGGCAGCCACCTCGAAACCATCGCCTGGCGCCAGTACGGCGCCGTCTACTGGGTCCACAACACCCTCACCGACGCGGTCGGAAACGGCGAACTGCTCGCAATCGCCGAGCAGACCGCGCCGATCGGCGCGATTCGCACGAGGCCCAGGCACCTCGTCCTCCGGGCCTTCTCGGTTCCGGTCCGGGCGACGCCGGCCCCGTCGGCCCCGAGCGCCTCGCCGGTGCGCTCGATCGGGCGAGTCGGCGGGCTGGTGACGCTCGTGCTGACGGCGCTCGGCCTGGTCGCGGTGCTCCTCAACCGCAGACGGCTGCGCCGCTTTCGCGGCCAGGTGCAGGCCGCACTTGCGCGGGCGGCGGCGCTGGAGACGAGCCTCGCGACCGCCCCGGCCCCCGGCCCCGCCCCCGCCCCCGCCAGTCCACCTCGCGACGAGCGCTAGCACACGCCCCAGCCAGCCGCGGCGGGCGTCGTCGTGGTCCGATGAAGGTCGTCACCGGTCGATTGGCACGGTCCGGGCGCCAAGCGACGCGCCGAGCGAGGCGACCATCACCAGCAGGATCCCGGCCAGCTCGCGCGCAGCGAGCGACTGGCCGACGATGATGAAGCCCGCGAGCGCCCCCATCGCCGGCTCGAGGCTCATCAGCACACCGAAGACATGCGTCGCGATCCGCCGCAGCGCCTCCATCTCGAACGAGTAGGGAATCGCCGATGACAGCACCCCGACCGCCGACCCGAGCAGCAGCACATGCGGTGCGAGCACGCCGCTCCCCGCCTCCGCGATCCCGACCGGGGCGGCGAGCACCGTCGCGACGCACATCGAGAGGGCCAGCCCCGAGCCATCGGCGAAGGCCCGCCCGAGCCGGGCGCTGAGGACGACGTAGGCCCCCCACAGGGCGCCGGCGGCGAGAGCCTCAAGGACGCCCGTCGGATCAAGAGCGTGCGTGTCGCCGTGCAGGAGCGCCAGGATCCCCAGCACGGCAAGCAGGATCCAGAGCAGGTCGCGCCGTCGCCGCGAGCCCACAACCGCAACCGTCAGCGGCCCGACGAACTCGATCGTGACCGCGACGCCGAGCGGAATCCGCTGGATCGCGTGATAGAAGGCGAGGTTCATGCCGGCGAGCACGACGCCGAACAGCCCCGCGAGCATCGCCTCGCGCCGGGTGCGACCGGCGAGGCGCGGCCGCGAGATCGCGATCAGGATCACGCTCGCGGTCGTCAGGCGCAGGAGCACGGCGCCGCCCGGCCCGATCCGGTGAAAGAGCGTCGTCGCGATCGCGGCGCCGGTCTGGACCGACGCGATCCCACCGATCACGAGCGCGGGCGAGGGCACACGCGAGAGGACCCGGCTCCCCCGGGCGGGTCCACTGATCAAAGCCACCGCACGATCCTAGAGCCGAACCCGGCTCCGGCGGACGGATCCTCGCCGCCCCCGCCTTGCGGGGCGGGGGCGGCGCACCCGGCGTCAGGCTCTGACTCAAATCGGGTAGTGGCGGGGCTGCTCCTGAATGCTGATCCACCGCAGCTCGGTGAACTCCTCCAGCGCGGCGCGGCCGCCGAAGCGGCCGAAGCCGCTCGCCTTGACGCCTCCGAACGGCATCTGCGGCTCGTCCTGGACCGTCGTGTCGTTGATGTGGCAGATGCCGGATTCGATCCGCTGGGCGAGCTCGAGCGCGGCCGGCACGTCCGCGCTGAAGACCGCCGCCGAGAGGCCGTACTCGGTGTCGTTCGCGATCCTGACCGCCTCGTCGGCGGAGTCGACTTCGATGATCGAGAGCAGCGGCCCGAACGCCTCCTCGCTGTACAGCCGCATCTCGGGCGTGATCCCGTGCAGCACCGTCGGCGGGAAGATGCTGCCGTTCGGCGCGCCGCCCGTCAGCGTCCTGGCGCCGTTCGCGACCGCGTCCTTGACCAGCCCGTCGATCCGCTCGAGCGCGGCTCTGTTGATCATCGGGCCGATCGCCGTCGTCTGCTCGCGCGGATCACCGAGCGGCAGCGCGGCCGCCCGCTCGACGATCTTGCCCGCCAGCGACTCGGCGACCCGGCGGTCGACGATCAGCCGCTCGGTCGACATGCAGATCTGCCCCTGATGGAAGAACGCGCCGAACGTGGCCGCGGCCGCCGCGCGCTCGAGGTCCGCGTCCGCGAGCACGATCAGCGGCGCCTTGCCGCCGAGCTCGAGGAGCACGCGCTTGAGGTGGCGGCCCGCCTTCTCGGCGATGATCCGCCCGACGGCGCTCGAGCCCGTGAAGTTGATCCGGCGCGTGGACGGGTGTGCGATCAGCTCCTCGACGACATCGGGGGCATCGGACGGCTGATTGGTGATGAAGTTGACGACGCCGGCCGGGAGGCCGGCATCCTGGAGTGCCCGGGCGATGTGTGCGTGCGTGCGCGGACAGATCTCGGAGGCCTTGAGCACGACCGTGTTGCCGTACGCGAGCGGTGTCGCGACGGACCGCGTGCCGAGGATCACCGGGGCGTTCCACGGCGCGATCCCGACGACCACGCCGCACGGTTGCCTGACCGCCATCGCGAGTTTGCCGGGGACGTCTGACGGGATCACCTCACCCGTCGTCCAGTACGCCTGAGCCGCAGCCTCGCGGAGCATCCCGGCCGCGAGCGCGACGTTGAACATCCCCCAGCCGAAGACGCCTCCGGTCTCCTCCGTGACCGTCGTCGCGATCTCCTCCGCGCGCTGCTGGAGGAGGTCCGCCGCCTTGCCGAGCAGCTCACGCCGGACGGCCGGAACGGTCGTCCCCCACTCGGCGAACGCCCGGTGCGCGGCATCGACGGCGGCGCGAGCGTCGGCGCGCGACGCGGCGGCCGCCGTACCCACCTGCTCGCCGGTGTACGGAAACGTCTGCGCGTACTCACGGCCGTCGGCGGCGGCGCGCCACTCTCCGGCGATCAGCAGCTCCTGCACGGGACTCTCCTCCTATCTCGTCTCGATGTGGGTCGGGACACTAATGCACTAGAGGACGCCGTCGTCGGTGAGCACGCGACGAGCGAGCGCGAGCGCCGCGTTGGTCGCGGGCACGCCGGCGTAAACGGCCGTGTGCAGCAGCACCTCCGCGATCTCCTCGGGCGTCAGGCCATTGCTGATCGCCGCCCGCACGTGCAGCTCGAGCTCGCCCTCGCGACCGAGCGCCGTCAGCACGGCGAGGGTGACAGCACTGCGCGTGCGTCGATCGAGCCCGTCGCGCGACCAGATCTCTCCCCACGCGACCCGCGTGATGAAGTCCTGGAACGGCGCGGTGAAATCGGTCGTGCCGGCGACCGCGCGGTCGACGTGGGCGTCGCCGAGAACCTCGCGCCTGACCTTCATCCCCTGTTCGCGACGCGACTGGTCACTGTGCTCCCGCTCAGTCATCTCCGGCGGCTCCCAAGTGGTCGAGGATCAGCGCGTTGACGGCGTCCGCCTGCTCGATGCTGGCGAGGTGGGCGGCCGGCCCGACGAGCTCGTACCGAGCGCCAGGGACCTGGCGCGCGATCGGCCGGCTGTGCGCGGCCGCCGGCAGCGACGGATCGTCGGCGCCGGCGATCACGAGCGTCGGCGCGGTGATCAGCGCGAGGCCCGGGCGCAGGTCCATGGCCGCGAGCGCCTCGCAGCAGCCGGCATAGCCCGCGGCCGGGGTGGCGGCGATCATCGCCCGCATCCGCGCGACGATCTCCGGGTTGGCCGCAGCGAAGGGTGGCGTGAACCAGCGTTCGACCACCGCATCCGCGACGACGGCGGGCGATCCGGCTTCGAGCACCGTCGCGGCACGGGAGCTGAAGGGCGCGCCATCGACCTTGGCCGAGCTGCACATAATCACGGTCCGGCCGACCCGGTCCGGGGCGTTGATCGCGAGCCAGAGGCCGATCATGCCGCCGATCGACAGGCCCGCGTAATCGGCACGCTCGATCGCGAGTGCGTCGAGCAGCGCCAGCACGTCGCCGCCGAGCTCGGCGAGGCTGTAGGGGCCCGGCGGTGCGGGCGAGCCGCCGTGGCCCCGCTGGTCGAAGCGGATCACCCGCCGGGACGCGGACAGCACCTGCAGCTGTGGCTCCCACATCGACAGGTTCGTGCCCAGCGAGCCGCCGAGCAGCAGCGGCGGCGCCCCGGCCGGGCCGCTGACCTCGTGGTTGAGGGCGACCGTGCTCACAGCGCGAGCCCGCCCAGCGCGCGGTCGATCAGCTCGCCGGAGGAGCCGAGCTCGTGGTGCGATGCGGTGCCTGCCGGCTCCCCGGGGACATCGAGCACCGCCAGGTTGGCGCGCATGCGCTCGGCGTCGACGTGCAGATGCTCGAGCAGGTCGCGGCCCCAGGCCGCCGCCGAACCGGTCAGCGAGAGCAGGTCGGCGAGCGTTCCCCACTCGGCCTGCCAGGCGCCGGCGGCGCGCTCGTGCTCCTGCTCCATCGAGGCGAGGATCGTCGAGACCAGCGCAGGCACGCGCTTGCTGCACGCGAGCACGGAGACCGCGGCCACCGGGTTGCGCTTGTGGGCCATCGCACTCGAGCCGCCGCGGCCCGCACCACCGCCCTCCGACACCTCCCCCACCTCCGTCTGGGCGAGCAGCGTGACATCCCGGGCGAGCTTGCCGAGGACGCCGGCGAGCGCGCCGAGCGCGCCGGCGAGGCGCGCCGGCACGAGCCTGATCGCGTGCCACGGCAGCAGCGGCTCGGCGAGCGCGAGGCTGCGGGCGACGAGCGCGGCGAGCTCTGGCGAGCCCGTGCCGACCGGCCCGCCCAGCTGCACGGGGAGGCCCGCGGCGATGCCCTCGAGGTCGCGCCGGGCGGCGTCGAGTCCCGCTGCCCAGCCCGCTGCGCGCAGGCCGAAGGAGACGGGCAGCGCGGCCTGGAGCAGCGTCCGTCCGACCATCGGCGTGTCGCGGTACCGGCGCGCCAGCCCGGCGGCGGCGCGCACCGCCACCGCGGTGTCGGCGTCGATCACCGCGAGCGAGCGCCTGGCGAGCAGCATCGCCGCGCTGTCGACGATGTCCTGGCTCGTCGCCCCGCGGTGCACGAAGCCCGCGCGCTCCTCGCCGACGGCGGCTCGCAGCTCGCGGACGATCCCAATCACGGGCGTGGCGTGCTCACCGCCCTCGCGCACGATCGCTCCGAGATCGAAATGCTCCGGCCGGCATGCGGCGGCGATCGCGGCAGCCGCCTCGACGGGGACCTGACCGAGTTCGGCGCCGGCGCGCGCGAGTGCCGCCTCCACCTCGAGCATCGCCTCGAGCCAGGCCGGACCCGAGGTCAGCGCGGAGACCTGCCCGCGCCCGTAGGTGGCGTCGAACATGCCCGGGGCCGCACGCATCGTCGCCGGGAGTCTATGGGCACCGCGCCCGCCAACAAATTCGACTGACTTGATGACTGACTTGATGGCGGCCGCGTACCATCGTGACGCCGCCGCCCGCGTCAGCGCCGAGACCGGCTGACGCGCCCGGCGGAACCCTTCGTGCCGCTCAACGTCCTCTACCTCCACTCGCATGACACGGGCCGCTACGTGCAGCCCTACGGACACGCGATCCCGACGCCGAACATCCAGTGGCTGGCCGACCAGGGGATCATGTTCCGCAACGCCTTCTGTGCCGCACCGTCCTGCTCCGGCAGCAGGGCCGCGCTGCTGACCGGCGAGTACTGCCACACGAACGGGATGATCGGTCTCGCCCACCGCGGCTTCCGTCTCAAAGACCTCGACCACCAGCTCGTCAGGGTGCTGATGTCGCATGGCTACCACTCCGAGCTGATCGGCGAGCAGCACATCTCCACCGATCCGCACGTGCTCGGCTACGACGTCGTCCACGACATCCGCGACACGATGGTGCACTCGGTCGGGCCGGCGGCGATCGGGGCGCTGCGCAGCGAGTTGCCGGAGCCCTTCTTCCTGTCGGTCGGCTTCTTCGAAACCCACCGCAGCTTCTTCGCGCCCAGCTCGGTGCGTGACCGCGTGTACTCGCTGCCGCCGCCGTTCCTGCCCGACACGCCGGAGATCCGCGAGGACGTCGCAGCGTACAAGGCGAGCGCCCGCTCGCTCGACCACGGCGTCGGCGGTGTGCTCAACGCGCTGCACGACACCGGCCTCGACGAGCGCACGCTCGTGATCTGCACCACCGACCACGGTCTCGCGTTCCCGACCGCGAAGGCGAGCCTGCTCGATCGCGGTATCGGCGTGATGCTGATCGTGCGCGGGCCGGGAGGCTTCACCGGCGGGCGGGCCAAGGACGAGCTCGTCTCGCACGTCGATCTCTACCCGACGATCTGCGAGCTGGCCGGCATCCCGACCCCGGCATGGGCAGTCGGCCGTTCGCTTGTACCACTCGTCCGCGGCGAGGAGCCGCCGGGGAGCCGGACGGCGATCTTCGCCGAGCTGACCTACCACGCCGCCTACGAGCCCCAGCGTGCGATCCGCACCGACCGCTTCAAGTACATCCGGCGCTTCGACGATTACCCCTATCCGGTCCTCCCGAACTGCGACGACAGCCCGAGCAAGCAGGCCTACCTCGATCGTGGCTGGGGACGGAGGGTCGTCGCGCGGGAGGCGCTGCACGATCTCTTCTTCAACCCCGGCGAGGGTCGCAACGTGATCGATCATCCCGACTATCGCGACGTGCTCGACGATCTGCGCGGGCGCCTGCATCGCTGGATGGTCGAGACCGGCGACCCGCTGCTGCACGGCCGGGTCCGGGTGCCGCCGGGTGCGGTGGTCAACGCCCAGACGCAGACCTCAGCCGAGGAGCCGGTGATGACGGACGAGGAGCTCGCAGCGCTCGAAGGGTGACGCCGCGGGTCAGACCTCGGCTTCGAGCAGGCGCCTGACCGCGTCGAGCGTGCCGGTCACGTCCGCGTCGAAATCGCGCTCGTGCTCGGTCGTCAGCGACAGCGCGAGCGACGAGCCGTCGCCGTCGGCGCCGACCTCGAACGAGCCGTGGTAGGCGGTGCCGTCGACGCCCCACTCGACACGGTGACGCTCGGCATCGGTGCGGAGCCACGCCTCACCCGTCTGGGTGTGACCGCCGTAGCGCGCCTCGACCTCGATCCGGTCGCCACCGAGGGAGCGAACCGCGGTCAGCTGGGGGACGAAATGAGGCAGGTTGCCGGTCTTCGCAAGGACCGCGAACAGCCGGTCGGGCTCGGCCGCCACGTGCTCTGTGTGTTCATAGTGCATCCACCAACACTAATCGCTGTCGCGGTCGCGGTGCCGCCGCCGGAGCCCTCAGCCCGCCCCGGGCCGGATGGCACGCGGCTCGTAGCCGTTGCAGCTGATCACCGGAAGCGGCGGGTAGCGGCGATAGAGGCCGGGTTCGGTGCGCGAACGGCGGCACAGAGAGAACACCGATCCGCGGGTGTTGCGCACGAGCTGCTGGTGAGAGCAGCCGTCGCACAGCCCGGCCTGCGGGCCGGGCTGGTCGTGCCTGGTGGGATCTCGATCCATCGCGCCCTCACTATACTTTCTGAAGTCATGCTCGTCTTCAGACGGATGCTCAGCTTCCTGTCGCCCTTCAAGCCGGGCGTCGTGGCGGCGTTCGCGCTCTCCGCGGGCGCGATGATCATGACCGTCGCGATCCCGTCGCTGACGGGCCACGCGATCGACTCGGTGCGCAGCCACAACCGCCACGAGCTCGTCATCTGGGTGATCGCGATCGCCGGCGCAGGCGTGCTCCGCCTCGGCCTGAGCGTCGCCCGCCGCCTCGTCGCGGGCCGCGTCTCGCTCGGCGTCGAGCTCGACCTGCGCAACCTCCTCTACGCCCAGTTCCAGCGGCTCGAGCTGTCGTTCTTCGACCGCCAGCAGACCGGGCAGCTGATGTCGCGCGCGACAGTCGACCTGCAGGCCGTGCGCTTCTTCCTCGGGTACGGCCTGATCTTCATCGTCCAGTCGATTCTGACGATCGTGCTCGCCGCGATCGTGATGCTCGCGATCAAGCCCGAGCTCGCCGCTCTGTCGCTGCTGCCGGTCCCGTTCGTGGTCGCTGCTCGCGACCCGCTTCGGCAAGCGCTCACGGCCCGCGCTGCAGGAGGTCCAGCAGCAGATCGCCGAGCTGACCGCCGACGCCGAGGAGAACATCTCGGGAGTGCGCGTGGTCAAGGCGTTCGCGCGCGAGGACCTGCAGCTCGAGCGTTTCCGTGCGGCCGTCGAGCGGCTCTTCCGACCAGTCCGTGTTCGCCAACCGGATCCAGGCCCGGTTCGCGCCGACGATCAGCTTCCTGCCCGAACCTCGGGCTGGCCGCGATGCTGCTGATCGGCGGGCGCGAGGTGATCGACGCACCAGCTCTCGCTCGGCCAGTTCACCGCCTTCTACGCCTACCTGCTGATGCTGATCTCGCCGATGTAGACGCTCGGCTACATGCTCGCCTCGGCCCAGCGGGCGACCGCCTCCGGGGCGCGGATCTTCGAGGTGCTCGATCGGGAGCCGCGGATCGACGGCTCCGGCCGGGGCGCCGGCGCTGCCGCGCCGGCCCGGGCCGGATCGAGCTGCGCAACGTCACGCTGCGGTTCGAGGGCGCGACGCATGCGGCGCTTCGAGACGTCGACCTGGAGATCGACGGCGGGCGGACGGTCGCGCTGATCGGGGCGATGGGCTCGGGCAAGACCGCGCTCGTCTCGCTCCTCCCCCGGCTCTACGACGTCAGCGCAGGCAGCGTGCTGATCGACGGCGCCGACGTCCGCCAGGTCGACCTCGCATCGCTGCGCGGCCGCGATCGCGGTCGTCGACGACGATCCCTTCCTGTTCTCGGCCACGGTGCACGAGAACATCGCGTACGCCCGTCCCGACGCGACCCGCGAGGAGGTCGTTCGAGCCGCGCGCGCAGCTCAGGCCGAGGAGTTCATCGACGCGCTGCCGGATGGCTATGACACGCTCGTCGGCGAGCGCGGGCTGACGCTGTCCGGCGGGCAGCGCCAGCGGATCGCGATCGCGCGCGCGATGCTCGCCGACCCGCGCATCCTGATCCTCGACGACGCGACCTCGTCGGTCGACGCGTCGACCGAGCGTGCGATCAAGACCGCCCTCGGCGAGCTGATGGCGGGCCGCACGACGCTGTCATCGCCCACCGCCTGTCGACGATCGCGCTCGCCGACGAGATCGTCGTGCTCGCCGACGGCGCGCGTCGCCGATCGTGGCACGTTCGACGAGCTGATCGAGCGCTCCGAGGTGCTGCCGGGAGATCGTCGGACCTGAGCGCCCCCGACCGCACGGCGCTCGCCGCCGGCGGAGGCCGGCTGTGAGCGCGACCAGCTTCGCAGCCGCCCGAACCCGCACGTCCTGCCGGCCGCGGCAGAAAGCTCCGGGGCCTCGCCGGGCTGCTCGCCCCGTACCGCTGGCGGGTCGTCGCGATGATCGTCTCGCTCGTGACCGCGACGGCGGCCGCGCTCGCACCGGCGCCGCTCGCGAAGCTGGCGATCGACGACGGCATCAACCGCCATGACACGACCGCGCTCGATCTCGTCGTCGTCGCGTTCCTCGCCTCCGCGGTCCTCTACGGCGTCGCGAGCTACGCGCAGACGTACCTCGTCGGGCTGGGTCGGCCAGCGCGCCCTGCAGGACCTGCGGATCGAGCTATTCGCGCACCTGCAGAAGCTGTCGATCTCGTTCTACTCGCGCCGTCGCGCCGGGCGTGATCATCTCGCGCCTGACCAACGACGTCGAAGCGCTCGACCAGCTCGATCTCGGACGGGATCGCAACGCTCTTCCAATCCGGCCTGACGCTGATCGGCGTCGTCGTGATCCTGGTGGTGATCGATGCGCATCTCGCGCTGCTGACGTTCCTCGTGCTGCCCCTCCTGATCGCCGGCGGCGTCGCCTTCCGGATCGCGTCGGCGGGCGCGTACCGGTTGACACGGGAGCGGATCGCGACGATCACCGGCTACCTGCAGGAGACGCTGTCGGGGATCCGCGTGATCCGGTCGTTCGCGCAGGAACGGCAGCACCTCAAGCACTTCGGCTATCTGAACGACCGCAACCGGGCCGCGAACATGACGACCGTCAACCTGAACGCCGCCTACTTCCCGGCCGTCGAGCTGCTCTCCGCGCTCGTCACCGTCGAGATCCTGGCGGTCGGCGGGGCCGCGGTGATCGACGGCCACGCCACGACGGGTGCCGTGTTCGCATTCGTGGCGGCGCTCAACAACTTCTTCGACCCGATCCAGCAGCTCTCGCAGCTGTACACGACCTACCAGTCCGGGATGGCGGCGCTCGACAAGATCTTCGAGCTGCTCGACGAGCAGCCCGACCTCGTCGACGCTCCCGGCGCCCGCGAGCTGCCGTGGATCCGCGGGGAACTGCGGCTCGAGGGCGTCGGCTTCCAGTACAGGGCGGGATCCGAGTCGGCATGGGCTCTGCGCGACGTCGATCTGGTCGTCCCCGCCGGACAGACGCTCGCGCTCGTCGGCGCGACGGGCGCCGGCAAGTCGACGCTCGCGAAGCTGGTCGCGCGCTTCTACGACCCGACCGAGGGCACGGTGCTTGTCGACGGCCACGACCTGCGGTCCGTGACCGCCCACTCGCTGCGCTCCCAGATGGGAATCGTGCCGCAGGAGGGCTTCCTGTTCAGCGGCAGCGTGCGGGACAACATCCTCTTCGGGCAGCCTGGAGCGGGCGACGCGGCGGTCCGCGCCGCGGCCCGCGCCGTCGGCGCCGACGACTTCATCACCGCTCTCCCCGACGGCTACGACACCGAGGTCGGCGAGCGCGGCGTGCAGCTCTCGGCGGGTCAGCGCCAGCTGATCGCGTTCGCGCGAGCGCTCGTCGCGAATCCGCGGATCCTCGTGCTCGACGAGGCCACCTCCAACGTCGACGTCCACACCGAGAAGGTGATCGAGGCCGGGTTGCGGCGACTCGTCGCCGGCCGGACCGCGATCGTGATCGCTCACCGGCTGTCGACGATCCGTCAGGCGGGACGGATCGTCGTGCTCGAACATGGGCGGCGTCGTCGAAGCCGGAACGCATCAGGAGCTGCTCGCTCTCCACGGCCGGTACTGGGAGCTCTATCGTGCCTGGGAGGAGGGGAACGCCCAGACTCCGGCGAGCGCATGAGCATCGAGGATCTCCACGGAACGGTCACGGCGCTGGCCGTGACGCCGGTCAAGGGTACGCGGCTGCTCGCGGTCGAGGAGATCGAGCTCGAGCCGAGCGGGGCACGCGGCGACCGGTGCTTCTTCGTGATCGACGAGCACGGCCGGATGGTCAACGGCAAGGCCTTCGGCTCGCTGCAGTCGGTGGTGGCCTCGTTTGACGAGGATGCCGGGGAGCTGACGCTGAGCTTTCCCGATGGTCACGCCGCCGCAGGCCGCGTCGCTGCGGGCGAGCCGGTCCGGAGCCTGTTCTACTCGCGCCCGCGCGAGGTCGAGGTCGTGGAGGGACCGTGGTCGGAGGCGCTGAGCGACCATCTCGGAGCGCCCGTGCGGCTCGTCCGGGCCAAGACCGCCGTCGATCGGGGCCGCGACGGAGCCGCCAGCCTGATCTCGCGCGGATCGCTCGCCCGGCTCGCCGAGGAGGGTGCGGTCGAGTCGATCGACGCGCGGCGCTTCCGGATGCTGATCGAGATCGACGGCGTCCCAGCTCACGCCGAGGACGCGTTCGTCGGCCAGGTGGTCCGGGTCGGCGAGGCGCAGGTCCGCTTCAACGGCTACGTCGGTCGGTGCATGATCACGACCCGGCATCCGGAGACCGGGGAGGTCGACCTCCCGACGCTGCACCTGCTCCAAAGCTACCGAGGTCACCTCGAGACCGACGAAGCGCTTCCGTTCGGCGTGTACGGGGCGGTCAGGCGCGCCGGGCGAATCCGGCTCGGCGACTCGGTCGCGCTCGCCGCCGGCTGACGGCCGGTCGCAGGCCAGCGACATAGGCCGTAAGCTCCGGCTCCGTGAGCAGCGACGCGCCGGCGGGCGAGCGCAGGGTCGAAATCGACGTCTCCGACCACGTCGCGGTGGTGACGCTGAGCCGGCCCGAGAAGCACAACGCGCTCGACCTGGCGATGTTCGAGGGGATCGTCGCCGCCGCGGAGCGGCTGCGCGACGGCGAGCGGGGCATCCGCGCCGTCGTCCTGCATGGCGCCGGGCCGAGCTTCTGCTCGGGGCTCGACATCGCCTCGATGATGGCCGCCGCCCCCGATGGGTCGGCGATCACCGGGCGCCTCGAGGATCCCCCACCGAACTTCTTTCAGCGGGCGGCCATCGCCTGGGCGGCGCTTCCGATGCCGGTGGTGGCGGCCGTTCACGGCGTCTGCTACGGCGGCGGGCTGCAGATCGCGCTCGGAGCCGACCTGCGGATCGCGACGGCCGATGCGCGCCTGTCGGTGATGGAGGTGAAATGGGGGCTCGTCCCGGACATGGGCATCAGCCGCACGCTGTCCCGGCTCGTTCGGGCCGACGTCGCCAAGGAACTGACGTTCACCGGACGCGTGCTGTCGGGCGCCGAGGCCTGCGAGCTCGGCCTCGTGACGCGGATCGCCGAGGACCCGCTCGCGGCGGCGCGCGAGCTCGCCGCCGAGATCGCAGGCTTCTCGCCGGATGCCATTCGGGCTGCCAAGCGGCTGTTCGACGAGACCTGGACGAGCCCGCTCGACGAGGCGCTCGGACTCGAGGCGCAGCTCCAGCGCGGGCTGATCGGCTCGCCCAACCAGCTCGCGGCGGTGATGGCCGCGGTCAGCGGCACGCCGGCACAGTTCACGGATCCGGCCTGAGCGCGTCGCTCGCGTCCACGCGTGGAACCGACGGCCGCGCGGCTATACTCGCCGTCTGCTGCACGACGCCAGGTCTGATGACCGGCTGGTGTCGTCCCTTTGCGGGATGGAGTAATCGGCAACTCGCCAGGTTCTGGCCCTGGAATTCAAGGTTCGAGTCCTTGTCCCGCAGCTGCCGGTGGTCGCGAACCGACTGGCGCCTGATGGCGGCACGGCCCTCGACGGCGGCCGCCGGGCGCTCAGCCGTCGGTCTCGACCATTGAGCGGCGCCGTTCGGGCAGCCTCAAGTTCCAAACCCCCCCAACGATTTCTGGGGGTGTGGACCGCAGGGGTGCTCAAGACCCCTGAGTTCGACACCCCCCTTGCGCGACCGGGGGGTCCGGAACTTGAGGGTCGTTCGCGAAACAACCTGGAGAAACTGAACGACCGCCGGCGGCGGGCGGTTCGCGGTGGAGGTTCGGGCCCAACCACTCGCCAACCATCAACCCACTTCCGACACCGCCCCCCTGGTCAGGCCGAGGTGTTCAAGCCGGTCGGCGCGAACTGAAGCGTGATCTCGGCTTCGAGGCCCGGGTCGAGGATCAGGAGAACCTGGTCCCCGGCCTCGATCACCGTGTGCGACTTGGGCACGAACCCGGTGCCGCCGCGCAGCACGGAGATGATCAGCGCGCCGTCCGGAAGTTCGATGTCGGAGATCCGGCGTCCTGCCGCCTCGGAGCCCTCGCCCACCTCGAGCTCGATGATCTCGAGGTGCTCCTCCTCGAGCGCCAGCAGCTGGATCAGCCCGTACTCGGGGACCTCGTGCTCGATCAGCCTCAGGATCAGGTCGGTCGCCGACACCGCGGGCTGGATTCCGAGCAGCTTGAAATGCTGGAGGTTGCGCGGGTTGTTGACGCGCGCGACGATCCGCTGCACGCCGTATTTCTCGCGGGCGACCTGGCAGATGACGATGTTGTCCTCGTCATCGCCGGTTACGGCGATGACGAGATCGGCGCGCTGGATGCCGGCGCGCTCGAGCACCCACAGCTCGGTTGCGTCGCCGTACTGGACGGCGTGCTCGAGCTCCTCCTCCACGACCCGGAAGCGCGTGTGATCGGACTCGATCAGGGTGACCTCGCGGTCCTTGGCGATCAGCTCGCGCGCCAGGTTCCAGCCCACCTTCCCTGCCCCGGCGATGATCACGTACATAGCGGCGGCCGCCTCCTCACGGTGCCAGCGCCACGCGCTCGCACTGGTCGATCGCCGCCTGGGTCGGACAGATCGTCTGCAGCCCCTGCTGCGAGTACCAGGCGGCGCGGCCGGGGTCGGACACACGGACGACGACGCGCGGAACGTTGAAGCGGCGCTTCGCCAGCTGGGCGATGACCAGGTTCGTGTTGTCACCGCTGGTCGCCGCGAGGAACACGTCGGCCTGCTCGATCCCGGCCTCGATCAGGCCGTCGATCTCGAGCGCGGCACCGACCGTGAAACGGCCGCCCGCATCCTCCCAGGTGACCGTCTGGTCCTTGTCGAGGCGCTCGTGTGACAGCGGGTCGCGATCGATCACCGAAACCTCATGGCCCGCATCGAGGGCGCGCTTGGCAACCGCTGATCCGACACGGCCACAACCGACGATCAGGATGAACATGGCACTGACTCTAGATGACTGAGCGCCGACGGATGTTGCCCACGAGGCATCGCCCGCCGAGCGGGGCGTCATTCATCGGTGCACCGCCCCCACAGGAGTCGGCCGCCGGCAACGCGCGGCGCGGCTGCCGGCGGTTCATGGAAGCGAGTCGATGATCTCGCCGAGCGGCTTGCGGACGCCGGTGACCGCGGCGAGCGGTCCATCGATGTAGCGGCGGGCCTCGGACGCCTCCAGGTCGCGCACGGCCTCCACGAGGCGCGCCGGCTCGCAGGCCTCGAGCGCGAGCAGCAGCTCGTGCGGACCAAGGCCGCTGGTGCAGACGAGGCTGACGAGCACGTCGACCTGATGCCTGAGCGCGCGATCGAGATCGGCCTCGAGCCGCCGCTGCCCGCTTGTCGGCAGCGAGTGCCACTCCTGCGTGTGCACGATCGGAAGCACGGTCGCGTAGCGGAGCGCCGACTCGCCTCGATAGTAGGCGGCGGCGATCGCGCGACCCTCATCGGGCCTGCGGTGCATCCCGAATGCGCTCCAGACCGGCGCGAAGGCAGACGCGAGCGGTGTTTGGCGGAAGGCCGAGAGCGCATCCTGGAGCGCATCGGGCGCGGGCGCGGCGAGCCACACGAGGAGGTCCGCACCGGCGCTGTAGCCGCTCACGTGGTAGGTGCCGCGCAGGGCCACCCGCGGGACCGATGCCAGCGTCAGGACCGCCTGCGCGCTCAGCTCCGCGCGGTCCTCGCGCGCGAGCAGGCGCGAGCTGTCCACCGCTCTGAAGCTGGCACAAGCGGTGTAGGCGAGCTCCGGCGGAAAGCTCCGAGCGCGGCTTGCAGCGTGCCTAGAGCCGGCAACGGCCATCGATTCCTCCAAACTGCGTCATTCCTGTGGCAAGCGACACGAAAGTGCCCCGCTGCTCATATCGGTCGCTGCCCCCAGACGCTTGAGCAAGCCATTATGCAGACGGAGGCGGCGACACGTCCAGCGCCGCCGCCTCTCGTGCACGATCGGCTTCGTCGAGCGAGGCCCGCGGTCAAGCCGTCATTTGATCAGCGGGATGATCAGGATCGCGACGATGTTCGCCACCTTGATCATCGGGTTGATCGCCGGTCCGGCTGTGTCCTTGTAGGGGTCCCCGACCGTGTCGCCGGTGACCGAGGCGGCGTGGGCCTCGGAGCCCTTGCCGCCGTAGAGGCCGTCCTCGATCAGCTTCTTCGCGTTGTCCCAGGCGCCGCCTCCGGACGTCATCGAAACGGCGACGAACAGCCCGACGACGATCACGCCGATCAGCAGGCCGCCGAGCGCCTGCACCGAGATGATGCCGACGACGAACGTGAACACGATCGGGATCAAAGACGGAAGGATCATCTCCCGCTGGGCCGCGCGGGTCACAAGGCCGACGCAGGTGCCGTACTCGGGCTGCTCGGTCCCGTCCATGATCCCGGGCTTCTCCTTGAACTGCCGGCGAACCTCCTCGACGACCGCACCGGCGGCGCGGCCGACGGACTGCATCGCCAGCGAGGTGAACAGGTAGACCATCATGCCGCCGATCAGCAGCCCGATCAGCACCCCAGGATCGCCGATCGAGAACGACGGCAGGTTCTTGCCGAGCTCGCGCTCGAAGCCGTCGAACAGCACGAGCGCCGCGAGCGCGGCCGAGCCGATCGCGTAGCCCTTGGTCACCGCCTTGGTCGTGTTGCCGACCGCGTCGAGCGGATCGGTCACGTTGCGGACCTCCTCGGGCAGATCGGCCATCTCCGCGATCCCGCCGGCGTTGTCGGTGATCGGGCCGAACGCGTCGAGCGCGACGATGAACCCGGCGAGCGAGAGCATCGCCATGACCGCCACGGCGATGCCGTAGATGCCCTCGCTGCCGCCGCCGCCGAGCTTCCACGCGCCGAGGATCCCGAAGGCGATCACGAGCGCCGGGGGCGCGGTCGCCTGGTAACCCGAGGCGAGGCCGGCGATGATGTTCGTGGCGTGACCGGTCTGCGAGGCCCGTGCCGTCCGCTTGACAGGCGCAAAGCGGGTCGAGGTGAAGTAGTCGGTGATCACGAACAGCGACGCGGTGATGGCGATCCCGATCACCGCGCAGAGGTAGTACTTCCACCAGTGCACCGCGGTACCGCCGGTCTGGTAGCTCAGGTTCCTCATCAGCCAGTAGGTGACGGGGATGAAGGCGAGCGCGGCGATCACGCCCGACGTGATCAGGCCCTGGTAGAGCGCGCGTTCGACGTTGTGCCCACGCACGGCGTAGGTCCCGATGATGGAGGCGATGATCGCAACGCCGCCGAGCACCATCGGGTACATCGCGACGTCGCGCTGCTGGTGGAAGACGAGCACGCCGAGCAGCATCACGGCGACCGAGGTGACGGCGTAGGTCTCGAACAGGTCGGCCGCCATGCCGGCGCAGTCGCCGACGTTGTCACCGACGTTGTCGGCGATCACGGCCGGGTTGCGCGGGTCGTCCTCGGGGATCCCGGCCTCGATCTTGCCGACGAGGTCGGCGCCGACGTCGGCGGCCTTGGTGAAGATGCCGCCGCCGAGGCGGGCGAACACCGAGATCAGCGACCCGCCGAACGAGAGTCCGATCAGCGCGTCGACGGACTGCCGCGGGGTCTCACCGGCGATCCAGGTGAGGATGCCGTAATAGCCGGAGACGCCGACGAGAGCGAGGCCGACGACGAGCAGCCCGGTCACGGCGCCGCCGCGGAAGGCGACGTGAAGCGCCTTGATGACGCCGCCGCGGGCGGCCTCGGCGACGCGAGCGTTCGAACGCACCGAGACGTTCATGCCGATGTAGCCGGCGGCCGCGGACAGCAGGCCGCCGATCGCGAAGCCGATTGCGACCCGGATGTTCTGTACCGGAATGAGGACGACGAAGAGGACCGCGCCGACGCCGGCGATCGTCGTGTACTGGCGGTTCAGATAGGCGCGCGCGCCTTCCTGCACCGCCGCCGAGATCGCCTGCATGCGATCCGTGCCGGGCGACAACGCGAGCAGCGCTCGCGATGTGAGCAAGCCGTAGACCACGGCGGCGGCGGCGCAGACGAGCGCCACGATCACGCCGTGGTTTATCAGGAAGCTTGACAAGTGTTCTCCTCCTCGGAGTGAGTCCTCTGTTCAGACGGAGTGTTGAGACTGGTTGACCGACGCAGCGCCAGAAGCGAAGGCCGCCACTCCGGTCAGCGGAGCGGACACCCGATGCGTCGGGCGCGGAGCATACCGCGATGCCCCGGCGAAACCCCCGCCGCAGCCGACGTTTGGGGCCGGACTACCGACTCCCCGGGACCCACAGCCGCCCGCTGCGCTGGGCCGGCCCGGGCTCGCCGGGCTTGATCGGCTCCTCGCTGGAGTCGACCGCGCCGGATCCGTCGCCGGCGCCGCCGCCCGGCGCCCGACCGCCTGCTCCGGCTCCTCCACCGCGGCCGCCAGCTGCTCCGCCGGCCCCCGCAGCTGCTCCGCCGGCCCCCGCAGCTGCTCCGCCGGCCGCCGGAGTCACTCCACCGGGCGCCGGCGCCGCGTGTTCGCCGGCCGCGGCGCCGCCGCCGATGCGGACGAATGCGAGCTGCAGCTGCGACAGCGCCTGGCGAATCTGCGAGACCTGATCGGGCGCGACCTGATCGACGAGCGGCATCAGCGCACGGACCGACTCGATCGCGAGCCGGACCTGTTGCGCGTCGCGCTCGGACTCGGTCCCGGGCGCGAGGCCCGTCCGGCGCATTCCGAAGTTGATCATGCTGACGACGGTCTCGAGCAGCAGATCCTCGACCCGGATCTGCTTCATCTGGGCCTCATAGGCGGCCCGCAGCTCTGCTTCGTTCGGCGGCTCAGTCGCGCTCATCAGTTCACCTCCGCTGTCCCTGCGACACCCTCAGCATACGTCTCGCGGGTGCGCTGCACCGTCGTGGCGAACGCCTCCGCCAGCGACATCCCCTCCGCGAGCAGCGCTCGCTGGCGCTGGGCGCCATTGCGCTCCGGAAGCTCGACGTCGATCCCGAGCTCGCCCCGAACCGGAGCGGTCCAGTCGAGCAGGCGGTGCGCGGCGTCGAGCGCCGGACGCGGCTCGAACGTGTCGAAGTCGATCAGCTCGCCGTCCATGCCGTAGCGGATCGCGCGCCACAGGTTCTCCTCGATCACCCGCCCCGGCAGGTCCGCTCGCGCGACGCCCTCGTCGATGTCACGCGCCGCCTGGGCGACGCAGGCGACGATCAGCGACGCGAGGCCCTCCGATTCGGGCGCCGTGCACTGCGCGTCGCAGATCCTGACCTCGACCGTGCCGAAGCTGAGGTGCGGGCGGACC
The DNA here is from genome assembly GCA_963705995.1 of uncultured Solirubrobacterales bacterium. Classification (GTDB taxonomy): domain Bacteria; phylum Actinomycetota; class Thermoleophilia; order Solirubrobacterales; family Solirubrobacteraceae; genus Palsa-465. Next base: position 50,871 of record CAVPLN010000019.1, on the reverse strand, counting down.
GACCACCACACCTGCGTGTACTCGACGATCGACCGCGTCCGGACGAGGAACGCGATGTGCTCGGCAAAGGTGTCCCAGCTGCCGAGCGCCTCCGGAATCCCGCACCGCGGGAAGGAGCGCGTGAAGATCTGGCTGCGGGCGCTCGCCAGTCCCGAGTCCCGGCCGTCGAGGAAGGGGGAGTCGCCCGAGACCGCCAGCAGTGTCGGCAGGATCGGTCGCAGCCGGTCGCAGACCGCGATCGCGCGATCGGGCCCCCGGATCCCGACGTGGACGTGAAGCGAGAACGTGTTGTTGCGCCAGGCGACGTAGCGCAGGCCGTCCTCGACCCGGTGGTAGTGCTCGGTGTCGATGATCCGCTGCTCGCGATAATCCGCCCACGGATGGGTGGCGGTCGCCGCGAGGACGAGACCCTGCTCGGCCGCGACGGCGAACAGGCGCCGGCGCCGGTCGCGCTGAGCGGCGATCGAGGCTTGGAGCGTCGTCCCGCGTCCCGACCTGATCTCGATCTCGCTCGAGATCAGCTCGCCCGCGGCCGACTCGTCGAGCACCGGGTCGAGCGCCGCGGCCGCGCGCAGCTCCTCATAGCGCTGCGCGAGGCTGAGGTCGCCGGGATCGAGGATCTGGAACTCCTCCTCCAGCCCGACGGTGAAGTCGGTCGCGTGCTCGAACGCCGACCGGCCGCTGTCGAGGTCGATCAAGGGGCTAGGTCAGGTAGAAGTACAACGCGTACAGCAGATCCACGGCGGGGCTCGAGGCGTGGACCGTGACCTCCGGTGGAACCTGCAGCAGCGCCTCTGAGTAGTTGAAGATCACCTTGACGCCGACCGTGACGAGATCGTCGGCGAGGCCCTGCGCCGCAGTCGGCGGAACCGCGAGCACGGCGACGACGATGTCCTCCTCGTCGACGACGTCGCGCAGCTCACCGTAATGGCGCACGGTCAGGTTCCCGATCTGGGTCCCGACCTTCCCGGGATCGACGTCGAACAGCGCGACCACGCGGAAGCCGTGGTCGGCGAAGATGTCCGATGTCGCGATCGCCGTGCCGAGATGGCCGGCGCCGAACAGCGCGATGTTGTGCTGCCCCGAGGTGTGGAGGATCTTGCGGATCTGCGAGACGAGCGAGTCGATGTTGTAACCGACCCCGCGCTTGCCGAACTTGCCGAAGCCCGACAGATCGCGGCGGATCTGCGTGGAATTGACGTGCGTGTAGTCGGCGAGCTCCTGCGAGGAGATCGTCTCCTTGCCCATCTTCCGGGCCTGTGTGAGGACCTGCAGGTACCTCGACAGGCGTGCGGCGACACCCAGCGCGAGCTTGTCGCCCGTGCGCTCGGCCTCGTCCCCGGTCCCTTCGTAGATCGTCATGCGCCGCTCAACTGTACTGAGGGCGGCGCGCGATTTAGGTTTCGTTGAGCGCGTGCTCGAAGCCGGGCTCGTCAACGAACAGCTCGAATCGCTCTCGGCCGTCGATCGTGACGACCGGAATCCGCTCCAGGTAGGCGAGCAGGAGCCGTTCGTCGGCGTCGATGTCGCGCTGCGCGAGCACGAACGGGATCCGAACCCGGACACGCTCGATCACCGCCAGCGCTTCCTCGCACAGATGGCAGCCCGGGCGGCCGTAGAGGATCACCTCCCGCATCGCCGTCCCGTGCCGCTCACGCCGCCGCGCGCTCGCCGCTCGCGTAGACGTCGAGGCTCGAGATACTCGGGGAACGGGAGCGCCCGCACGTACCGCGCCGCACTCGCGATCATCGCCGCATTGTCGGTACAGAGGGCGCGCGGCGGCACGTCGAGCTCGACCCCCAACCCGGCGAGCGCCTCGCGCAGCGGCCCGTTCGCGGCGACGCCGCCGCCGACCGCCAGCCGCTGCGCGCCGGTCTGGGCCAGCGCGCGCCTGACCCGGATCATCAGCGCCTCGACGATCGCCCGCTGGTACGCGGCGGCGAGATCCGCGCGCCGACGAACCGCCTCCTCCTCGCCGAGGTCACGGACCCGGTACAGAAGCGCCGTCTTGAGCCCTGCGAACGAGAAGTCGAGTCCGGGCATCCGCGCCCCGACCGGGAACTCGAACGCGCCGGGGTCTCCCTCGCGCGCGAGGTGCTCGAGCGCCGCGCCGCCCGGGTAGCCGAGGCCGAGCAGGCGAGCCCCCTTGTCGAACGCCTCCCCGGCCGCGTCGTCGAGCGTCTGACCGAGGATCCGCATCTCCGGGCCGTGATCGCGGACGTCGGCGAGGAGGGTGTGGCCGCCGCTCGCGATCAGGCAGAGGAACGGCGGGCTGAGCGGCTCGCTCCCGTCCGCGCGCAGGAAGCCGGCGGCGAGGTGGCCGTGGAGATGGTCGACTGCGGCAAACGGAAGCCGGCGGGACGCGGCCAGCGCCTTGCCGGCGCTGAACCCGACGAGCAACGCGGCGACGAGGCCCGGGCCACGGGTCGCGGCGACCAGCTCGACGTCGTCGAGCGTCGCACCCGACGACGCGAGCGCGCTGTCGAGCACCGGACCGAGCAGCTCCAGGTGGTGACGCGAAGCGATCTCGGGAACCACGCCGCCGAAGCGGCTGTGGACCTCCTGGCTCGAGATCACGTTCGCGAGGATCTCCCCGTCCTGCGTGATCACGGCTGCACAGGTGTCGTCGCAGCTCGTCTCGATCGCGAGGATCACAGCCGTTGGGTGGTGGGCGGATGGGGATCGTCCCAGGGCGTGCCGACGGCCCGCCACATGATGATCGCGTCCTCCCCGGTGTCGGTGTAGTAGCGCCGCCGCGTGCCGACGCTGCGGAAGCCGTAGCTCTCGTACAGCGCGATCGCGCCGCCGTTCGAGACGCGGACCTCGAGCGTGTAGTTGGCGTCGATGCCCGCGCGCTCGATCATCGCGTCGATCAGCGCCCGCGCAATTCCCTGCCTCCGCAGGTCGGGGTCGACCGCGATGTTCATCAGGTGGTAGGCCTCCTCGTACCGCGCGCAGATCAGGTAACCGGTCAGGCGGGGGCCGGCGAGCGCGGCCAGGCAGATGCCGGACGGCTTGGAGAGCTCGAGGACGAACATCGACAACGACCACGGCGTCGGGAACGCCCGACGCTCGATCGCGATCACCCGCGGGAGATCGGAGTAGGTGAGTGGCCGGATCTGACTGCGGAGCTCGGTCATCGGTGTCGCCCGAGTCGTGTCAGCTCCGCGTCGGGGAGGCGCAGATACTGCGGCAGGACAGCATCCGGCGGGCCCGGCTCGGCAGCGACCGCAAGGCGGCAGTGCTCGCGAGCCGTCACCCGATGCAGCGACGAGCCGTCGGGGGGCACCACCACACCGACGCTTTCCAGCGCATTCCTGAATTTTACCGCCCCGTCACCGGCCGCCAGCGTCGAGGAGCCGAGCCGCGACGCGGCGAGGGCGAGCCGGTCGGGCGGAAGGACCCCTGGTGCCAGCGCGGGCGGATCCGCGACGGGATCGGTCCCGGAGGCCCAGCCCGCCGCGAACGCCTCGCCACGCCTGGCGTCGATCACGGCGATGATCGGGGCCGCCGGATCCCGGGAGCCCGCCGCGAGGCTCTGCAAGGTCGAGACGCCGACGAGCTCGATCCCGCGAGAGCGGGCGAGTGCGTGGGCGGTGGCGATCCCGATCCGGAGCCCCGTGAACGTGCCCGGCCCGACCCCGACGGCAATCCGGTCCACCCCCTCCCAGCCGCCGCCGCGCTCGAGCACGCGGTCGATCAGCTCGAGCAGCCGCGCGGCGTGAGCGGGGCGGGCCGCGCCGGGCGGATCGTCGCGCGCCTCCAGATCGACCTGGCCGGCGGGCACGTCACGGAGCGCAACCGTCGTCGCAGCCGTGGCCGTATCGAACGCCAGCACCCTCATCGGCGGCGGACCTGAAGCTCGCGCTCGTCGTCACCGGCGTGGGCGATGCGGACGCTCACGACGACGCGCCCGAAGGCCGTGATCTCAGGCTCCGCCCCCTCGGGCCATTCGACGAAGGCGATCGACTCGTCGTTGATGTAATCGGCGAGCAGGTCCGGGTCCTCGTCGCGGAGATCGCCGATCCGGTACAGATCGAGGTGCGACACGACCGGGGCCGGCCCATCGGCGCGATACCGCTGCCCGATCGTGAAGGTCGGGCTCGTGACCGGCGTTGTCACGCCGAGCGCGCGGCAGGCGCCCCGCACGAGCGTCGTCTTGCCGGCCCCCAGCTCGCCCTCGACGAGCACGACATCGCCCGCCCGCAAGCCCGTGACAAGCTCCCCCCCAACCCGTTCGGTCTCCTCGCTCGAGCGCGTGCGCAGCGTCAGCTCGTCCCGAGCCACAGCGGTCCGCCGCCTCAGCTGCGCATTGCCGGCCACACCCGGCGCAGCGTCAGTCCCCCGGCCAGCATCGCCGCTCCAAGCAGCAGATCGAGCTCCAGATCGATTCCGGTGTGGGGCAATCCACCAGCGGCTGGGGTCGTCGCGGTCGTCGTTGGCGTGGTCCCGGTGGTGCTCGTCGTGCTCGTCGTGGTCGTCGTGGTCGTGCCCTGGCTGAGCCCGGCGGGCGGCTTCGAGGAGAGGGTTGGAACATGAGCCGGCGGCCTGACCGAACTGATCGTCGCATCGGAGGACGCGGCCTGCGACGCAGCGGGCGCCACGGCCGCGGCGCAACAGACCAGTGTCGCGGCGAGTGCCGCGGCGGGTCGAGACATGTTCACGATCTGCGACACTGTAGAAGAGCCTCCGGCCGACTCTTTACACACGCGCGCCAGAGTTCCTCCGGCAGGCGGAGGCTTTATGTGGTGCGAACGTCGCGGCGTTTCCTGCTGAACATGTTCAAGCGCTTCCAGCCTGTTCTCGAAAACCTGCGCGGTTCGGACACGGGCAAGGCGGCCGGCTTGGCCGGCGCGATGATCGCCAACAACGTGATCGCGCTGATCGCGTCGGTGGCCTTCGGGCGGATGTTCTCCAACTATGGCGCGCTGGCGGCGCTGATCAGCTATCTGCTGATCCTGACGGTCGCGGGTCAGGCGCTACAGGTCGCGACGGCCCGCGAAGGCGTGCTCGGGCATCTCGGCCTCGGCGAGGACCTGCTCCACACACTCGAACGCTGGGCGCGCTCGATGGCGATCTTGACAATCGTCGCGACGGTTGCCTCGATCATCGCACGCCAGCCGATCGCCGATCTCGTGGGCGTGCCGCGTTACGCCTGGGCGGCTGCCGCCGGGATCCCCGCCGGCTGCCTGTACCTGGAGGTGTCGATCCTGCGCGGGGCCCTCCAAGGAGTCGGCGACTACAAGAGCGTCGGCATCAGCCTGATCGGCGAGCAGACCGCTCGCCTGATCGGAGGCGTCGTGCTCGCCGTGGCCGGTCTCGGAATCAGCGGCGCCTACCTGGGTTCGCTGATCTCCTACGTCGCCATGTGCGCCTACTGCGCGATCAAGTTGTATGGCCAGCTGGCCGGTCCCGACCATCGTCGCTGGTCGACCGGAGATGCGACGCGCGCGGCGTTCGGGCTGTGGCAGCACGTCTGGCTCGCGATCGTCCCGATCGCAGCGCTCGGCGTGATCCAGCTGCTACAGAACGTCGATCTGATCACCGCCAAGCACCAGTTCTCGACGCGGCATGCGACGTCGTACGCGGTCGCGGCGGTTGCTGCGAAGGTGCTGATCTGGGTCGCGATGGGCGCGAGCTTCTATCTCGTGCCCGAGACGTCGCGTCGCCGCGCCGCAGGCGAGGACACGCGCGGAGTGCTCGTGCGAGCGCTCGGCATCGTCGCGGTCTGTGCAGTGCCGTGCATGCTGATCTACGCGTTCGCCGCCCACCCGCTGCTCTCGGTCGTGTTCGGCAAGGCGAAGGCGATCGACTCGAACTGCCTGCTGCCGCTCGGCGCCGCGTTCACCGTCCTCGCGTCCACCTACCTGGCGGTCCAGTACCTGCTCGCGCTGAAGCGAGCTTGGTTCCTGGTCGTGATCGGGCTGGTGGCAGTCGTCGAGCCGGTGCTGCTGCTGCAGGCCCCGCGCCATCCGGCTCCGTTCGCGACGGTCGTCCTCGGCGTCCAGGCCGTCGGCGCGGCGCTCGCCTACGTGATGGCGCTGCGCGCGGGCGGCCGCGCTGCGGCGACCGCGCCGCCGCCGGCCGAGCGGTTCGTCGAGCCGAGCGACCTCGTCGCTCCGATCGAGGTCGAGCCGGTCATCTGAGCGCGGGACGGCCGCGGCAGGGGCCGTGAGTCAGAACAGGCCGAGCTGCTCCGGCCCGGTTGTGGCGGGCTGCGGCTCCGCCACACCCTCAGGCCGGTTGCCGGCCGGCGCTGAGCCGGTGACCGCATCGGCGTCCTGCCCGGTCTCAGCCGCCGCTTCGATCAGGGCGTCCTCCGGGACCTCCGGCACGGGCTCGGGCTGCGGCGGCGGTCCCTGGGCCAGCAGCTCGGGGATCCTCGCGAAGTCCGCCCGCAGCATCTCGAGATTGGACGGCGTGTAGAGCGCGGCCGCCGGGTGGTACAGCGGCAGCAGGCGCACGGTGCGCGGTCCGATCGTCCGCTCCTCGACGAGGCCGTGGAGGCGCGCGATGCCGGTTGGATCGCCGCGCAGGAGCTTTGTCGCGAAGTTGCCGAGCGTGCAGACGACCGTCGGCTCGATCAGGTCCAGCTGCCGGAAGAGATATCCCTGGCAGGTGGCAATCTCGTGGGGCAGCGGGTCGCGATTGTCGGGCGGGCGGCACTTGAGGACGTTGGCGATGAACACGTCCCTGCGCTCCATGCCGATCTCGCCGAGCAGCCGGTCGAGCAGCTTTCCCGCCTGCCCGACGAACGGAAGGCCCTGCCGGTCCTCGTTGGACCCGGGCGCCTCGCCGACGAACATCAGGTCGGCATCGGCGCTGCCCGCGCCAAACACGACCTGCGTGCGGGTCTGGTGGAGCTGGCAAGCGATGCACACGCGCGCCTCGTCGTAGACGGCCTTCAGAAGCTCGCGCCGGACAGCTGGGCTCCTCACGCTGCCGATGGTAAATGAGGCGCAGGCCAGGTAGACTCACGGGTAAGCGGCCGTCACCGACTGTCGGGACGGACCGCGGCCCCCTCTTCACCACCATCCCACTCAGACCGGTATCTCCCATGCGGGAACTGGAACTGCCTTCTCCGGATCCTTCTGCTGCTCGCCCTGTTCGGCTGGCCGTGATCGGCACGGGCCGCCTCGGACGAGCGATCGTGCCTGCGCTGCGAGATGCCGGCGTGGACGTCGATGGGCCGTTCGGCCGCGGCGCCGACGGCGCCGGCTTCGATGCCGTCCTGCTGTGCGTCCCGGACGCCGAGATCGAAGGCGCCGCGGGGCACATCGCGCGCAGCCGCCTCGTCGGTCACTGCTCGGGTGCGACCGGACTCGATGTGCTCGGGCCCCATCCCGCCTTCTCGCTGCACCCGCTGATGACCGTGACCGCCGCCGGCGCCACCTTCGCAGGGGCGGGCGCCGCGGTCGCCGGCTCGTCACCGGCGGCGCTCGCGTTCGCGACCGAACTCGCCGAACGGCTCGGGATGACGCCGGTCGCCGTCTCGCCCCGGGATCGCATCGCCTACCACGCCGCGGCATCGATCGCCTCGAACTTCCTCGTCACGCTCGAGTTCTCCGCCGAGCGCCTGGCCGCGACGGCGGGGATCGAGCGTCAGATGCTCGTGCCGCTCGTCCGCGCGACCGTGGAGAACTGGGCGAACCTCGGCGGCCCCGGGGCGCTCACCGGACCCGTCGCCCGCGGCGATGAGGCGACGGTCGAGCGCCAGCGAGCGGCGATCGCCGAACGGACCCCGGAGCTCGTGCCGCTGTTCGATGCCCTCGTCACGGCGACACGGACGCTCGCCGGCCGCGGCTCAGCGGCCGCGAACGGCCGCGGGCAGTCGATCCTGGAGGGGAGCGCGCCATGAGGACGCTCCGCACTGTGGCCGAGCTGCGTGCGGCGCTTGCCCAACCCCGCCGCAGCGGAGCCCGGATCGGGCTGGTGCCGACGATGGGAGCGTTTCACGAGGGCCACCTGTCGTTGATCCACCGCGCCCGCCGCGACTGCGACGAAGTCGTCGTGACGCTGTTCGTGAACCCGACGCAGTTCACCGATCGCGCGGATCTCCATGCCTACCCCCGCGATGAGTCGCGCGACGCGGCCCTCGCCGCGGAGGCCGGCGTCAACCTGCTGTTCGTGCCCGCGACGAGCGAGCTCTACCCGCCCGGGTTCGCGACGACGGTCCAGGTCGCCGGGCTGACCGACCGGCTCGAGGGCATCCACCGGGGCCGCGCGCACTTCGACGGCGTCGCCACGATCGTCACGAAGCTCTTCAACGTGGTCGCGCCGGATGTTGCCTACTTCGGACAGAAGGATGCCCAGCAGGTGCTCGTCGTCCGGCGGCTCGTGCGCGACCTCGATCTGCCGATCCAGATCGATGTGTGCCCAACCGTCCGCGAACCCGACGGGCTGGCGATGTCAAGCCGCAACGCGCTTCTGCGCGGTGACGAGCGCGAGCGCGCCACGGCGCTGCACCGGGCGCTGCGCGCGGCTGACGCAGCCGTGACCGCAGGCGAGCGCGACGCCGCCGCGGTGGTCGCGCTGGCGCGCACCGAACTCGACGCCGCGGGCGTCGAGACCGAGTACTTCGAGCTGGTCTCAGCGGACACGCTGACTCCGGTTCTGGAGGTGGATGGCCCGACCCTCGCCGTCGTGGCGGCGCGTGTCGGGACCACCCGTTTGATCGACAACCACACGCTCTCGACCGCCAGGCGAGACCCCGGAACGCAGGCTGCAAGGCCGGCCCCCGGGGTGCCCGCGACCGCGGCGGGAAGCTGAACGAGGAGTCCAGATGCATCGAACGATGCTCAAGTCGAAGATCCACCGGGCCACGGTCACCAGCTGTGACCTGCACTACGTGGGCTCGATCACGATCGACGCCGACCTGCTCGAGGCGGCGAACATTCGCGAGTTCGAGCAGGTCGCGGTCGTCGACGTCGACAACGGCGCGCGCTTCGAGACCTACACGATCGCCGGCGAGCCGGGATCGGGAACGATCCAGGTGAACGGCGCGGCCGCCCGGCTGGTCCATCAGGGCGACACGGTGATCGTGATCTCGTACGCGAGCTACGACCCCGACGAGCTCGACCACTACCAGCCGACCGTCGTCCATATCGGGGCCGGAAACGGGATCGTCACTGTCGACCACGCGGTCGCGAGCCTGCTCGGCGAGCCGGTCGCGTAGCGGACTGAAAGGCACTCGATGTCCTCTGCACCTCCTCACATCACAGTCCCGGCCGATGCGTCGCGGCTGCCGGTGACCCTGCCGATCCTGCACGAGAAGGTCCGCCTCGGTGAGCCGCTCGTGATGGTGACCGCCTACGACTTCCCGAGCGCGCGGGCCGCGGAGGCTGCCGGCGTCGATGTCGTGCTGGTCGGCGACTCGGGCGCGATGACGGTCCTCGGCTACCCCTCGACGATCCCGGTGTCGCTCGAGGAACTGCTGATGCTGGCGCGCGCCGTGCGGCGCGGGCTGCGCACGCCGTTCATGATCGGCGACCTGCCATTCGGCTCCTACGAGCTGTCCGATCAGCAGGCCGTCGAGACGGCGATGCGATTCGTGAAGGAGGCCGGCTGCGACGCGGTCAAGCTCGAGCGAGGCAGCGAGACGTCGGTCGCTCGGGCCCGTGCGATCGTGCAGGCCGGGATCCCGGTCATGGGCCACGTCGGGCTGACGCCGCAGACCTCGACCGCGCTCGGGGGCTACCGCGCCCAGGGCCGCAACACGAGTGCGGCGATCCGGATCGCGCACGAGGCGCTCGCGCTGCAGGAGGCCGGCTGCTTCTCGCTCGTGTTCGAGGCGATCCCCGCAGCCGTCGCGAGCGAGCTGATCGGACACCTCGAGATCCCCGTGATCGGAATCGGCGCAGGCCCGGCGGTCGACGGCCAGGTGCTCGTCTTCCACGACCTGCTCGGGATCCGCGAGGGCCGTGGCGCTCGCTTCGTCCAGCGCTACGCCGACCTCCAGGACGAGATGGTCGCCGGTGTGGCCGCCTACGCCGCGGACGTGCGCGCCCGCCGCTACCCGGGCCCGGAGCACGCCTACTCGATCGACGACGCCGAACTGGCGGCATTCAGAACCGAACTGGCGGCGCTAAAGGACGCCCAGCGCGCCCCGGACTGAGCAAGTCGGTCACTCGCCGGGCGTCGCTGGGCCGTACCATCCATTGAATGCCCAGGCTCGCCCAGGTGTTCGCTCCTCGGGACCGTGTGTACTTCGAGCTGTTCGAGGAGGCCGGGCGCAACATCCAGCACGCGTGCGCATTGCTCGACGAGATGATGGGCGGCTACCCCGACAGCAAGCACCTCGCGCAGGAGATCAACGCGTGCGAGCACGAGGGTGACCGGATCACCCACGACATCATCGACCGGCTGAATCACACGTTCGTGACGCCGATCGACCGCGAGGACATCCTCGCGCTCGCCTCGGCGCTCGACGACATCGTCGATTACACGGAGGAGGTTGCCGACTATCTCGGCCTCTACAAGATCGAGGCCCCGATGGATCAGGCGATCCGGCTCGCGCACGTGCTGCACGGCGCCGCCAAGCTCGTCTGCGAGGCGATCCCGAGGCTGCGCGGATTCCGTGACATCTCGCACTACACGGTCGAGGTCAACCGCCTCGAGAACGACGGCGACCGGATCACGCGGGAGGCTGTCGCATCGCTGTTCGACGGCGGCATCGATCCGATGGTCGTGATCCGCTGGAAGGACCTGTTCGAGCGCCTCGAGGCGGCGATCGACGCGACCGAGCGCGTCGCCAACATCCTCGAAGGGATCGTCATCAAGAACTCGTGACGGCGGGCAGGCCGTCGCGAGTGGCGCGTTTCACGATTCGCTAGCCGCCGTGCTCGCGGGCCGCGACGTCCGGGTTGCGCGGATAGCTGATCTGGCGAATGACGCGGGCGGGCGCACCGGCCGCCACCGTGAACGGCGGGACGTCCTCGGTCACGACCGAGCCGGCGCCGATCACACAGCGCTCCCCGATCGTGACGCCGCTGGTGACGACCACGTGGGCGCCGCACCACACGTTGTCGCCGATCCGCGTCGGCCCCTTGCTCGTGAATCCCTGCCACGGCACGGGCCGGTCGGGATCGTCGAACCGGTGGTTGGCGTCGGTCACGAAGCAGCCGTTGGCGAGCATGCAGTGCTCGCCGATCTCGACGAGCTGGGATGCGGCAACCATCACCCCGAGGTTGAGGAACGTTCCGGCGCCGATGCGAACCCGCGCCGGCGCCGGCATCGTGATCCACACGTTCGGCTCGAACAGCACATTCGCCCCAAGCTCGAGCCGCCCGTCACGCAGGGACTCGAGCACGTTGCCGTGCAGGGGCCAGCGCGCGAACGCCTGCCGGCGTGCGAGCTCCCAGTGGATCTGCGCTCGATTCCAGGGCAGCGAGTTGCGCTCGTACCAGCGCCACTTCTGCAGCCACAGCCTCGCGCTCGCAACGTCCACGAGGCCAGAGTACGGCCGAGCGCAGCGTTCTCGAACTCTCCTCGCCATCGGCCCGCCGTCCAGCGTCCGTAAGTAGGGGTCACGACACCGAGCGGGTCACGGGCGAGGTCACCGCAGCCAGCTGCGAGCTCTCCAACCCACAACCCCAAACCTGCACCTCACTGACCGACGCTCGCTACGCGGCGGCCTTGGACCCAGCCGCGGCTGAGCGCGTCCTTCGCACGGCCGGCTTCCGTGCCGGCGGCTTCGCCCTGGCCTTCGCCGCCGGGCCGGGCAGGAGCTCTGCGAGAAAGCGCCCGGTGTATGACGCGTGCACCTGCGCGACCTCTTCGGGAGTGCCCGTCGCGATCACCTGGCCGCCCTCGTCGCCGCCCTCCGGCCCAAGGTCGACGAGATAGTCCGACACCTTGATCACGTCGAGGTTGTGCTCGATCACGACGATCGAGTTGCCGGCGTCGACGAGGCGCTGGAGGACGACCAGGAGACGCTCGATGTCGGCGAAGTGCAGGCCTGTCGTCGGCTCGTCGAGGATGTAGATCGTCGTCCCCGTCGCGACCTTGCACAGCTCGGCGGCGAGCTTGACGCGCTGGGCCTCTCCCCCCGAGAGCGTCGTCGCCGGCTGGCCGAGGCGCATGTACCCGAGCCCGACGTCGTTCAGGGCCTCCACCCTGCGCCGGATCTTGGGGATGTGGACAAAGAAGTCCTGGGCTTCGGCGATCCGCATCTCGAGCACATCGGCGATCGTCTTGCCCTTGAAACGGACCTCGAGCGTCTCGCGGTTGTAGCGCTTGCCGTTGCACTGTTCGCAGGGCACGTAGACGTCGGGCAGGAAGTGCATCTCAATCTTGATCTGGCCGTCGCCACGGCAGACCTCGCAGCGCCCGCCCTTGACGTTGAACGAGAACCGCCCAGGCTTGTAGCCGCGCGCCCGTGCCTCCTGCGTCTTCGAGAAGAGCTCCCGGATCTGGTCGAACAGGCCGATGTACGTGGCCGGATTCGAGCGAGGCGTGCGGCCGATCGGGGACTGGTCGACCGAGATGATCTTGTCGAGCTGCTCGAGCCCGCGGATCTCGCGGTGCGCCCCGGCCCGTACGCGCGTGCGATGCAGCCGGTTGGAGACCGACTTGTAGAGCACGTCGTTGACGAGCGTGGACTTGCCCGAGCCCGACACGCCGGTGACGCTGCACAGCACGCCGAGCGGGAGCTGGACATCGATGCCCTTGAGGTTGTGCTCGGCGGCACCGCGAATCGTCACGTACCCGGACGGCCGCCGCCGCTTGGCCGGCACCTCAATCGATCGCGTGCCGGCGAGGAACTGACCGGTGGGCGAGTCGGCGACCCGTGCGACCTCCTCCGCGGTGCCCTGCGCGACCACGTGCCCGCCGTGCTCCCCGGCGCCGGGGCCGATGTCGAGCAGATGGTCGGCAGCGCGCATCGTGCCCTCGTCGTGCTCGACCACGATCACGGTGTTGCCCACGTCGCGGAGACGCTCGAGCGTCCGGATCAGCTTCTCGTTGTCGCGCTGATGCAGGCCGATCGACGGCTCGTCGAGGATGTAGAGCACGCCGACGAGCGAGGAGCCGATCTGCGTGGCCAGGCGGATCCTCTGCGCCTCGCCGCCCGAGAGGGTCGAGGCGGCGCGCTCGAGCGAGAGATAGCCGACGCCGACGTCGACGAGGAAGCGGAGCCGCTCCTGCAGTTCGCGGAGCACCAGCCGGGCGATCCGCTGGTCGTGGTCGGACAGCTCGAGGCTGTCGATCCAGGCGAGCGCATGGCGCGCCGACAGGGCGGTGAACGTGTGAATCGCCGTGCCGGCGACGAGCACCGCGCGGGACTCGGGCCGCAGCCTCGCCCCTTTGCAATCCGGGCACGGCCGGAGCGTCATGTACTCCTCGATCTTCTCCCGCACGAACTCCGACTCGGTCTCCCCGTACCGGCGCTGGAGATTGGGGATCACCCCCTCGAACCGCGTCGCGTACGAACGGCGCCGGCCGAACCGGTTGCGATAGGCGACCTGGAGCCGTTCACCCCCGGTCCCGTACAGGAAGAACTCCCGCTGCTCGGAATCGATCTCGTTCCACGGGATCTCCAGGTCGACCCCGTAGCGCTCCGAGATCGCCTGCGCGAGCTGGTCGTAGTACTCCGAGGCGCTCGCCGCCCACGGCGCGATCGCCCCCTCGCCGATCGACAGCGCGGGATCGGGGACGACGAGATCCGGGTCGATCTCCATCTGCGATCCGAGTCCGGTGCATCGCTGGCAGGCGCCGTGCGGCGAGTTGAACGAGAAGATCCGCGGCTCGAGCTCGACCAGCGACGGCCCGTGCTCGGGACACGCGAACCGCTCCGAGTACGTCTGCAGGCGCTCGCCCCGGTAGCCGTCGGGCAGCGGATCGACGAGCTCGATCTCGACGAGACCGTCGGCGAGCGCGACGGCGGTCTCGACCGAGTCGGCGAGCCGCTTGCGCACGTCGTGCTTCATCACGAGCCGGTCGACGACGACCGCGATGTCGTGCTTGTAGCGCTTGTCGAGGACGACCGGCTCGTCGAGGCGAACGAGTTCGCCATCGACCTTGACCCGGCTGAAGCCCTCCGCCCGCAGCTCCTCAAACTGCTTGCCATACTCGCCCTTGCGACCCCGGACGATCGGGGCGAGCACCATGAAGCGGCTCCCGTCGGGCAGCTCCATCACCTGATCGATGATCTGCTCCGCGGACTGGCCGGTGATCGGACGGCCGCAGATGTGGCAATGCGGGTGCCCGATCCGCGCCCACAGCAGGCGGAGGTAGTCGTAGATCTCGGTGACGGTGCCGACCGTCGAGCGCGGGTTACGCGATGTCGTCTTCTGGTCGATCGAGATCGCGGGTGAGAGACCCTCGATCGAATCGACGTCCGGCTTGTCCATCTGGCCGAGGAACTGGCGCGCATACGCGGACAGCGACTCGACGTAGCGCCGCTGGCCCTCCGCGTAGATCGTGTCGAACGCGAGCGAGGATTTGCCGGATCCCGAGAGGCCCGTGATGACCGTCAGCGACCCCCGCGGGATCGCCACGGTGATGTCCTTCAGGTTGTGCTCTCGGGCTCCCGAGACGACCAGCTGATCCATGGAGGCGAGTCTAGCCTCCCGAACAGACGTTCCCATCCGCTGAGCGCCTACAGTTTCCGCTGTGAGCGACGAAAGATCGGGTCTGCGTGCCTCCGATGGCGACCGCGAACGAGTGATCGACGATCTGCGCGAACACGTGGCCGCCGGGCGGCTGACTGTTGACGAGCTCGAACACCGGACACAGGCCGCCTACGCGGCGACGACGACGGGCGAGCTCGAGGCGCTCCGCCGCGACCTGCCTGCGACGCACGAGCGCGGGCACCGCCACGCGCGCGACCGCCAGCATCGCCGCCGCCCCGACCGCTGACGGCGCACCGCTCCAGCGACGCGCTATCCGTCGACGGAGGCGTACACCTCGTCGAGCAGCTCGCTCCGGTTGTGCAGCGAGAAGTTCTCAGCCAGATACTTGTCGGTCTCCTCGCGCGGAGTGCCGTTGAGGGCCATGTTCAGCGCGATCAGGCGGGCGCCCTCGGTGTCGTCCTCACCCTGCGGGACGTCCGCGACGGGTTCGGCGAAGCTCGCGCCGACGGGCTCCGGCTCCTCGGGAGGCGCGTGCATCTCGACCTCGACCTCGACCTCGACCTCCGGGGCGGCCGGCTCCGACCACGCCGCCTCGCCGGCCTCCACGCTGCCGGCGGCCTCCTCCTCGAACCGCGGCCGCGGCTCAACGGCAACGCGCACCTCCTCGAGGTTGCTCTCGAGCAGCTGCAGGTCGGCGCCGAGGCGGTTGGAGCCGGTGCGCAGCGACTCGATCAGCGCGATCAACTCATTCTCCATCGCGTCGAGACGCTGGAGCATCACCGACGTCGACTCGGAGACCTTGCCCACGTACTCGCGCGCCTGCCCCGTCGCCTGCTCGCGCGTCGAGCGGGCCTCATCAGCGGCCTCGGCCCGGATCTCGCGCGCCTCGTCCTCGGCCTGGCGCTGGATGTCGGCCGCGCTCTTCTCGGCCGCCTCGACGATCGCGCGAACCTGCTCGCTGGCCGCCGACGCCAGCGTCTCGGACCGCCGCCTGGAGGTCAGCTTCAGCTCCTCGACCTCGCCGGCGAGCTGCGCGAGGTGGGCGTCCACCGCCTCGGGGTCGTAGCCGCGGCGCCCGATCGGAAAGTCCTTCTTCTCAATGCTCTGTCGTTCAAGCGGCACGGGCACCACCTCCGGATCCGGTCTTCATGTCAAAAAAGCCTTGGGAAGGCCGGAGCGTACCGGACCAGCCGAGGCGCGGCTCAGCGCGCGCGACCTTCGAGCCAGCGGCCCGCGCGGCATCAGGCCGCGCGTTATTGGCCGCGCTCGAATCGTCCGGCTGCAAGAGCCAGGTCGAGCTCCCGCCTGAGGTCACGGATCTCGTCGCGGACCTTGGCGGCATACTCGAACCGCAGATCCTCGGCGGCGGCGAGCATCTCCTCCTCCAGTTCGACGATCGCGCGCTCGATCTCGGCCGGAGGCATACCCTCACGGTCGCGCTGCCGGCGGCGTCGAGAGCGCGGCACCTTGGAGTCGGACTGGAGGAATTCGGCGATGTCCGAGATCCCCTTCGTGATCGTCTCCGGGGTGATCCCGTGCTCCACGTTGTAGGCACGCTGGATCTCACGGCGCCGGTTCGTCTCGCCGATCGCCGCCCGCATCGCCGCGGTCTCCTTGTCGGCGTACATCAGCACCTTGCCCTCGACGTTGCGCGCCGCCCGGCCGATCGTCTGGATCAACGAGGTCTCGCCGCGGAGGAAGCCCTCCTTGTCGGCGTCGAGGATCGCCACCAGGGAGACCTCGGGCAGGTCGAGGCCCTCGCGCAGGAGGTTGACGCCGACGAGCACGTCGTACTCCCCGAGCCTGAGCTCGCGGATGATCTGGATCCGCTCGAGCGTGTCGATCTCCGAGTGCAGGTAGCGAACCTTGAAGCCCATCTCGAGCAGGTAGTCGGTGAGGTCCTCGGACATCTTCTTGGTCAGGGTGGTGACGAGCACGCGCTCCTCATGCTCGACCCGGCCCCGGATCTCGTTCATCAGATCGTCGATCTGATTGCGGGTCTCGCGGACCTCGACCTCGGGCTCGAGGATCCCCGTCGGCCGCACGATCTGCTCGACGACCCGGACGGAGTGCGTGCGCTCGTACTCACCTGGCGTCGCGGACACGAACACGATCTGCGGCGTGATCGAGAGGAACTCCTGGAAGGTCTGCGGCCGGTTGTCGAGCGCACTCGGCAGCCGGAAGCCATAGTCGACCAGCGTCTGCTTGCGCGAGCGGTCCCCCTCGGACATCCCGCCGATCTGCGGGAACCGTCTGATGGGACTCGTCGATGAAGCAGACGAAGTCGTCGGGGAAGTAGTCGAGCAGGCAGTACGGGCGGTCACCGGCTCGCCGGCCGTCCAGGATCCGCGAATAGTTCTCGATGCCGCTGCAGAAGCCCATCTCGCGCAGCATCTCCATGTCGTACTGGGTCCGCTGGCGCAGGCGATGGGACTCGAGCAGCTTGCCCTCCTGCTCGAGCTCGGCGCAGCGCTCGTTCAGCTCGCGGCCGATCTCGGCGACGGCATCGTCGATCATCCCCTCACGGACGTTGTAATGCGAGGCGGGCCAGATCGCGACGTGCTCCATGTCGTCCTCGATCACCTCGCCCGTGACCGCGTCGAAGTGCTGAAGGTGCTCGACCTCATCGCCGAAGAGCACGATCCGGTACGCGGTCTCGGCGTACGCCGGCCAGATCTCGAGCGTCTCGCCGCGGACGCGGAAGGTGCCGCGGGCGAGCGCGACGTCGTTGCGGCTGTACTGGATCGAGACGAGCTTGCGGAGCAGGCCGTCGCGGTCGATCATCCCGCCCTTGACGAGGGTCTGCAGGTTCTCGTCGTAGACCTCGGGCGAGCCGAGGCCGTAGATCGAGGAGACGCTCGCGACGATCAGGACGTCACGCCGGGCGAACAGCGATGCCGTCGCGGCGTGCCGAAGCCTGTCGATCTCCTGGTTGATCGCCGAGTCCTTCTCGATGTACAGGTCCTTGGACGGGACGTATGCCTCGGGCTGGTAGTAGTCGTAGTACGAGACGAAGTACTCGACCGAGTTGCGCGGGAAGAACGTGCGGAACTCGTTGCACAGCTGGGCGGCGAGCGTCTTGTTGTGCGCGATCACGAGCGCCGGCTTCTGGACGGCCTCGATCGTCGCCGCCATCGTCATCGTCTTACCGGTGCCGGTCGCGCCGAGCAGCGTCAGCATCCGCTCGCCGGCGCCGATCCCCTCTGCGAGCGAGGCGATCGCCGCCGGCTGATCAGCGGCCGGCGCGTACGTGGCGTCGAGTTCGAACTGCATCCCCCGCCCAGCCTAGCGGGCGATCAGGTCAGGATCTGACCGCGGTCGCCGATCAGATCCGAACGCTCGCGCCCATCCGCGCCAGGCGGCCGACGTAGTCCGGCACCGGCTCGGTGCAGCGCACGTCGGGGACCGCGGGGCCCGCGGACGTCGTGATCGGGACCTGGCCCGCCCAGTGCCCCAGCGCGTAGTCCTCCTCGTCGTCGATCGGCCCGCCGGTCCGCACCTTGGCGGAGGCGGCATCGATCGACATCGCGACGATCGAGGTCGCCTTCAGCTCCTTCTCGCTCGACCAGCGGGAGTCATCGGCGCGTCCGGGGATGATGTGGTCGACGAGCAGCCGCATGGCCTCGAGCTTCTCCGCGCGCTCGGTGACCGGCCGTCCGACGCCGAAGACGACGGCGGACCGGTAGTTGACGGAGTGATGGAACCAGGAGCGGGCCAGCACGAGACCGTCGAGCTGGGTGACGGTGAAACAGAGGCGCTCCTGGGAGCCGACGAGCTTCAGCGCGCGGCTTGCAGGCGCGCCGTGCAGGTAGAGCTGGTCGTCGTGGCGGACGTAGAGCATCGGCACGGCGATCGGCTGCCCGTCGTCGACGAATGCGAGGTGGCCGTGGAAGGCGGAGTCGAGGATCGCGTGCACCGTCGCGTGGTCGTAATGCGCGCGATCCGCGTGGCGGCGAACGCGGTTGCCGGCGCTGCGCGCCGGCTTCCCGGCGTGCCGGTCTCGCTTGTCCTTGTCCGTCGTCGCCATCGGAGCGAAGAGTCTAGTGCGCGCCACGGTGGCACCCGCCTGGTGGCTCGAGGCTTCAGGAGTAGCCGAGCTGCTGCGGGTAGGTGCGCCGGTAGGCGCGCTGCTCCTGGAGGACCTTGCGCACGTAGTCGCGCGTCGCGGGGAACGGGATCGTCGCGATCGTGAGCGACTGGTGCTCGCCCTGAGCCTGCGCCATCCACGTGTCGACGTTCGTCTCCCCCGCGTTGTACGCAGCCAGGGTCAGCCACACCGAGCCGTGGTACCGATCGAGCAGGTAGCGCAGGTAGTAGCTGCCGTAGGCGATGTTGACGTCGGGCTGCCAGAGGTCGCCGACGGTGAAGGTGGTCCCCCCCGAGCGGTGGGCGAGGAACAGGGCAGTCGAAGGCTCGAGCTGCATCAGCCCCTCCGCGCCTGCCGGTGAGGTGCGGGCATCGAAGCGCGTCTCGGCGTAGATCACCGCGGCGATCAGCGCCGGATCGAGCCGCTCGGCCGCAGCCTGCCTGCGGATGATCGACTGGTACTGGAGCGGCAGCGATAGGGCGTTGATCGCCTTCTGGAACAGCGGCCGCGCGAGCAGGACAGCGACCGCGACAAGCCCCAATGCAGCGACCAGGCACACGAACCGCAAGCGGCGGCGAGCGGCGACGCGTCGCGGTGCTGCGGTGCCGTATCTCCGGCTCGATGATGTTCGAGGCGCCCGTGGTCCCACGATCGGCGCCCTCGTCCGCTGGCCGGCGCTCATCAGGTCAGCTTCTCAAGAACGGCCGACAGCTTTGCCTCCAGTTCCGCCACGTCGCCGTCATTCACCACCACATACGTCGAACGTGCGGCCTTTTCCTGCTGGCTCAGCTGCCGGCTGTCGCGTTCGGCGAGCGCCTGGAAGCCCTGGCCGGCGGCGCGCGCGCCGCGCACGCGTTCGTCGGCGATGACCGAGATGGTCGCGTCGAAGGCCGCCTCCATGCCGGCCTCGAACAGCAGCGGTACCTCGACGACGAGCGCCCGCGGGACGGGCTCGGCGCGCTCAGCCGCCCGCCGCCAGGCCGCGATTCGAGCGCCGACCCGCGGCCACAGCAGGGCTTCGAGCCAGGCCCGAGCCTCATCGCCAGCGAACGCGGCCGTCGCGAGCGCTCCCCGGTCGATCACGCCGCCGGGAGCCACCGACTCCCCGAAGCGCGCCACGACGGCGTCCCGGACGATCGCATCGGACGCGTACAGCCCATGAACGACGGCGTCGGCCGAGAGCGTGGCCGCCCCCAGCCGCTGCAGCGCCGCGAGCGCCGTCGACTTCCCGGCGCCGATTCCGCCGGTCAGCCCGACATACCGAAGATGCCCTCCCCGCTCAGCCACCGAACCACGCTCCAGACCCGCCGACGCACAGGCGCCCCCACCACCGGCAGGAGCGCCCGCCTGGACCGTCAGCTCGCGTCCGGGTCCTCAGCCGCGCCGGCGTCGACGTCCTCAGCGGCGCTGCCCTCGACGTCCTCAGCGGCGCTGCCCTGAACGTCCTCAGCGGCGCTGCCCTGAACGTCCTCAGCGGCGCTGCCCTCAAGGTCCTCAGCCGCGCTGCCCGCAACGTCCTCAGCCGCACTGACCTCGACGTCCGCCCCAGCTTCGGACGGATCCTCGGTCGAGCCGGCCTCGATCGGCTCATCCGAGACAACTCGCGTCGTGTGATCGGCGGCCTGGGCCGCGTCAAACGCAGCGGCGGCCGTCGCGGAGGCCGCCTCGAAAGCAGCCGCGTCCTCAGCGGAGAAGACATCCTCCGACAACCCCAGCTCCGGTACGTCGGTGAGATCGCCGGCGTCGCCCTCGGTGGGCGGGATGATCGGACGGACGGGCAGGACCTGCCCCTCGACCCGCTTGATCGAGAGCGACAACCGCCGCCGCTCCGAGTCGATCTCCAGGATCTTGACGCGGACCGGGTCGCCCGGCTGGATGATCTCGCGCGGGTTCTCGACATGATGCTGGGCGAGCTCCGAGATGTGCACGAGACCCTCGACGCCGTCGAGGATCTCGACGAACGCGCCGAACGTGACGACCTTCGTGACGCTGCCCTCGAGCTCATCGCCGATGTTGTAGGTGTCGACGACCCGCTGCCACGGATCCTCCTGGGTCTGCTTGAGACCCAGCGAGATGCGCTGGCGCTGGCGGTCGATGTCGAGCACCTTGACCGAGACGGTGTCGCCGATGTTGAGAATCTCGCTCGGGTGGTTGACATGCGACCACGACAGCTCGGAGATGTGGATCAGGCCATCGATCCCGTCGAGATCGACGAACGCGCCGAAGTCGACGATGTTGGAGATCACGCCCTCGACGACCTGGCCCGGCTGGAGCCGGTCGAGGATCCGCTCGCGGTCCTCCTTGCGCTGCTCCTCGAGCACGGCGCGACGCGAGAGCACGACGTTGTTGCGCGACCGATTGAGCTCGATCACCTTGCACTCGATCGCCTGCCCCATGTACTCGTCGAGGTTGGGGACGCGGCGGATGTCGACCAGCGACGCGGGCAGGAAGCCGCGCACCCCGAGGTCGATGATCAGACCACCCTTGACGACCTCGATCACCGACCCCTCGACCGGCTCGCCCGACTGTGCGGCGGCTTCGATCCGGCGCCAGGCCTTCTCGAAGCGCGCGCGCTTCTTGGAGAGGATCAGGCGGCCGTCCTGGTCCTCCTTGGTGAGGACCAGCGCGTCGACCTCCTCGCCGAGGGAAACCTCGTCGGAGGGGTCGACCGACTTGCGGATCGAAAGCTCGCTGACGGGGATGACGCCCTCGGACTTGTAGCCGATGTCGACCAGGACCTCGTCGTTGTCGATGCGAACGACGTGACCGGTGACGACGTCGCCCTCAGCGAAGGGATGGATTGTGGCGTCGTAGTTGGGGACGATCTTGCCGTCGATCTCGAGCAGCAGGCCGTTCGACCCTTCAACGACCTTGGCGTTCGATAGATCTGTTGGCATTGGAGCGGTGATAGTGGACATTTGTCCGTCCCAGGATAGCCAGACCGTGGCCCATGCGGGGCGCAGGCTCGCTGCACCTATCATGCCTGGCCATGCCGGTCAGGGCAACCAAGCGCGGCGCAGAGCGCACGCGGCTCGATCGCGACTGCGACGTGCTGATCTGCGGGGCGAGCTTCGCGGGGCTTGCGGTCGCCCGCGAACTCGCCGGCAGCGGCGCGTCGGTGATCGTGATCGACCGCTACGAGATCGGCGAAAGGCAGACGTCCGCGTGCGCGATTCCGACCGCGTGGCTCGAGGCGATGGACCTGACGGGCGCGCTGCAGCAGACCTTTGGCGAGCTCGTGATCCATACCCCGCACGGCACCGTCCGGTACGAGTTGCCGTGGACGTTCTCCACCTTCGATTACCGCACTCTGTGCGGCCTGCTGGCCGCACAGAGCGAGTTCGAGTTCGAGACGGCGAAGGTCGACGGTCGCACGGGAGACGTCGTCGACACCGATCGTGGCGAGATCCGAGCGCCGCTGGTGGTCGACGCGCTCGGCTGGCGGCGGGTGCTCGGCGGCGGCGACCCGATCCAACCGCCGGACGCGCACCTCAGCCGCGGGCTGGAAGTCCATCCGCAGGGCTCAGGCGCCGACCTGGAGATCTGGATCGACCGCTCCTACGTGCGCGCGGGTTACGGGTGGAGCTTTCCGGCCGGCGACGAGATGCGGGTCGGCGTCGGGTCGTTCATCCCCCGCCACCACGTCAAGGAGCAGACCGTGCGGCTCGCGCGCGACCTCGAGCGCGAGCCGGTGCGCTTCCAGGGCAACTGGATCCCGCATCGGATCCGTGAAGCGACCGAGGACGGCGTCTTCTTCGTCGGCGACTCGGCCGGGCACTGCCTACCGCTGACCGCCGAAGGGATCCGCACCGCGCTCTACTTCGGGATCGCGTGCGGGCGCGAGTTGCGCGCGGTGGTCGATGGGCGCCAGTCGAAGGCGGCCGCGCTGGCCTCCTACGGTGCGTTCAGCGCCTCCCACCGCTGGAAGTTCGAATGGATGCTGCGGGTCCAGCGGCTCGTGCCGCAGGTGCCGCCTCGTCTGCTGGCCCCGGGACTCCGGATGATCGGATCCAAGCGGCTCGTCGACTGGTCCTTCAACCAGTACCTGGCGATCGCGCCCCCCGACTACGCGCGGCAGCGCCCGCCCACCGGGGCGGCCTCACTTCGCCGCGAGCCAGTCAGGGCCGACGCCGCCCTCCACGGCTAGCGGCGGGTCCATCTCGAACGCGCCCGCCATCTCGCGGGCGGCAAGCTCCCTGACCTGCTCGGCCTCGTCCGCGGGCCCCTCGAACAGCAGCTCGTCGTGGATCTGGAGGATCATCCGGCTGCGCAGGCCGGACTTCGCGAGCGCCGCGTCGCAGCGCACCATCGCGACCTTCATGATGTCGGCGGCGGTCCCCTGGATGACCATGTTGACGGCGAAGCGCTCGCCCTGCTTGCGCAGATCCCAGCGGCGGGCGCGGAGCTCCGGCACCTGACGGCGGCGGCCGAACAGGGTCGACACGTACCCGTGCTCGGTCCCCTGCTCGATCGTCTGCTCGATGAACGTGCCGACCGCCGGGAAGCCGGCCATGTAGCGCTGGATGAACTCGTCCGCCTCGGCCTGGGGGATGTCGAGCCGATCCGCCATCCCGTACGCGGACAACCCGTAGACGATCCCGTAGTTGATCATCTTCGATTTCGAGCGCATCCCCGGGTCGATGCGATCGGGGGTGACGTTGAAGACGCGGCACGCCGTGGCGGTATGGACGTCCTCACCGCGACGGAAGATCTCCTTGAGGACATCCTCGCCCGCGATGTGGGCGAGCAGTCGCAGCTCGACCTGCGAGTAGTCGACCGAGACGAGCAGGTTGCCGGGCGCGGCGACGAAGCACGCCCGGATCTCGCGGCCGAGCTCCGTGCGGATCGGGATGTTCTGGAGATTCGGGTTGTTCGAGGAGAGCCGGCCGGTCGTCGCCGCCGTCTGATTGAAGGTCGTGTGGATCCGGCCGCCGGCGTCGATCAGGAGCGGCAGCGCGTCGAGGTAGGTCTGGGCGAGCTTCGTCAGCTCGCGCCAGCGCTCGAGCTTCGGCACGACGGGGTGCTCGGAGCGGATCGCCTGCAGCACGCGGGCGTCGGTCGAGTACCCGGTCTTCCCGCGGCGCTTGCGCGAGAGGCCGAGCTTGCCGAACAGGATCTCCTCCAGCTGCTTGGGCGAGCCGAGGGTGAACTCCTCCCCGGACAGCTCGAAGATCTCGAGCTCGAGGGCGTCCGCCTCGGCCTTGACCTTGGTGGAGATCGCGGCGAGGCGCTCGGTATCGAGCTTCAGCCCCACCAGCTCCATCGCGCGCAGGATCCGGACGAGCGGCAGCTCGACCTCGGTGAACAGGTCACTGAGGCCGCGCCCCCGGATCTCCTCGCGCTGCCAGGCGGCGAGACGGCCGGCCAGCACTGCGTCGGCGGCGACCTCGTCCTCCAGATCGGTGCCGAATCCGCGCTCCTCCGTGAGTTCGCGGAACGGGTAGGCGCGGCGCGCCGGCTCGAGCAGATAGGCCGCCACCTCCGTGTCGTGGGCAAGCACGGCCGGAACCGTGCCGAGTGCCTTCGCATCGTGGGCGACCACGGGTCGCTCGCCGAGCGCGGCGACGACCTCGCCGGGGGCGGCGCAGCTGCCGATGAGAACGTCCGCGCCGCCCCTGCTCGAGTGGACGCCGAAGCGCCACTGCCCCTCGGCGGCGAACAGCGCGCCCTCAGGGGTCACGGGTGGCCGCACCGCGAGTGCGACCTCAGCTGCGGGCAGGCGCGCAAGGTCGGCGACCGCGACCTCTCGGACCCGGGCGCTGACCTCCTGACCGGGGGCCGCCGTGGGTGCCGGCGCCGCCGCATCGGCCGACCCGAGCGCCTCCTCGAGCCTGCGCAGCGGCTCGCGCAGCTCGAACTGGCGGAACGTGTCGCGCAGCTTCGATCGATCCGGAGAACGGGCGACCAGCTCGACGAGGTCGAGGTCAAGCGGGATGTCGCGCTTGGCCGTCGCCAGCTGCTTGGACATGCGAGCGGCGTCAGCGTGCACCGTCAGGTTCTCCTTGCGCTTCGCGCCCGAGATCTCGTCGATACTCGCGAGCACGGCCTCGAGCGAGCCGAAGCGCTGCAGCAGCTCGGTCGCGGTCTTGTCGCCGATTCCGGGAACGCCCGGGATGTTGTCGGAGGTGTCGCCCTTCAGACCGATGAAGTCGGGCACGAGCTCCGGCGGGATCCCGTAGCGGTCGATCACGCCCTGACGGTCATAGATCCGCGTGTCGGTGATCCCGCGGCTCGTGGTCATGATCCGCGTGTGGTCGTCGACCAGCTGGTAGGCGTCGCGATCGCCGGTGACGACCATCACCTCGATCGTCCCCGACTCGGCTGCCGAGTTCTTGGCACGCTCGCAGATCGACGCGATCACGTCGTCGGCCTCGTACCCCTCGACGCGGAGGTTCAGGTATCCGAACGCCTCGACGAGCGGCTCGAAGCTCGGCCACTGCTCCTTGAGCAGGTCGGGGCGCGTCGACCGCTGGGCCTTGTACTCGGGATACAGCTCCTTGCGGCCGGTGTAGCCGGCGTCCCAGACGACGACCGTCGCCTTCGGGCCGTAGTCGGTCAGGATCTTGACGAGCATCGACGCGAAGCCGAAGATCGCGTTCGTCGGAACCCCGGTCGACGTCGCGATCGATTCAGGGAGCGCGAAGAAGGCGCGGTAGGCGAGGCTGTTGCCGTCGATCAGGAAGAGCTCTTCGGACATGAGGGCGGACGCTATCCGGGTTGATGCTTGCCGACTGGATGCTTGCCGAAGGTGCCCACGGTGGTCGTCGTCGTGGTGGTCGTCGCCGGAGTCTGCCGATAGAGCTCGAGCCGGCCCCCGTTCGCGACGCTGTAGACGCTGTAGGTCCTGCTCGTCGTATCGCCGGTCGTCTCCGAGAAGCCGAACTGATCGGCGAGCGCCGAGCCCGTGACCGACATCGATCGCAGCACCCCCATCACGTCCGCCCGGTCATCGCCGTTGGGGCCGGATCCGCTGATCGCCTTCAGGACGATGGCCATCGCCTCGTAGCCGTAGACGGCAGCGGGGTCGGGCGCGGTCCGGTACTTGGCGTAGTAGAGCTTGGCGAACCGCCGGCCGGCGGCCGTCGTCGACAGCGCCTGCCCGGGAGCGGTACAGAACAGGTCAGGATCGTCCTTGGCCGGGACGCCGCCGCGGGCCGGATCCGTCCAGGCGCTCGTGCAGATGCTGCTCGAGCCGATGATCTTGGCGCCCGGCGCGAGCGCCCGGTGGAGTCCGATCGTGACCGCGACCGCGCCCTCCTGGATCGTCCCCGCGTAGACCGCACAATTCGCCTGAGCGCGCGTCAGCCCGGACAAGTACGCCTCAAAGCTGGTCGGTTTTCCGGGATCGACGAGCCTGGCTGGGAGCAAGGTCAGGGTCGGGTAGGCGGATGCGAGTCGCTTGAGCTGATCGACCAGATCGACCGCATCGGCGTCGGTCCCGTACGCGACGGCGACCCGCGTGCACCCCTCCATCTTGCTCAGCGCCCGCAGCTCGGTTTCGGCCTGGTAGACATTCGACGGCACCAGGCGGACAAACGGGGTGCCATCAGAGCCACCGTCCGCCTGCGAGCGGACTCCCCGGCTCCCGCCTCAGAGGAGAGCAGCGCCGAGTCTGGGCTCCCGGTGAGGACCTCAGGGATGGCCGCGGCATCCATGATCGGAATCGAGACCTGGGCGGCGCCCGACGCCAGCTCGCCGAGATAGGCGATCGTCCTCTCTCGCGTCGCGGCCGCCCGGGCGATCTCGGCGACGGCGCCGGCGCTCCAGCTCGCCGTCCGCGTCGCGTCGTTGTTCGGATCGAAGGTCACCCTGAAGTCTCCGGCGCGGCCCCGCGAGGCCGCGAAGGCGAGCCACATCCCGTTCTCGGCCGCCCGTCCGCGCGTGGAGTCGGGCCCGATCAGCGGCAGGCTCGCGACGATCCGCAACGACGGCGCGGTCGCGGGCCTGGCGGTCGTCGTCGTGCTCGCCAGTCCCAGGCCGTTGGAGTCGTTGACGGGCGAGGTCGAGGCGCGAGGCGAGCCGCCGCAGCCCGCGATCAGCGCCGCGGCCGCGAGCGCGAGAGCGGTGGGCGCGCGGCGGCCCACGCCAACTCACCCGGTCGGGCTCACTGCCGACGTGCTCGGGATCGTGAACATCGAGCCGCCCGGACGTACCACGACAAAGCTGCGCAGGTTCGTGTCGCCGTACTTGTTGATCGTGAAGGTACCGAGGACGGACGGCAGCTTGGTGGTCGAGAGGAAGGCCTTGATCACCTTGCCGCGGCTGTCCGCCGAGGCGCCCTCGCGCTCGATCGCGTGCAGCACCGCCGACATCGCCGCGTACCCGAAGATCGCCTCGACGTCGGGCCTCGTGCCGTAGTCCGTCGTGAACTCCCTGACGAAGGCCTTCCCGGCCGTGCTGAGCTCGCCCGTCGTGAAGCCCGGGACCGAGATGTACATGCGACTCCGGGCGGCGGCCGAGAGCGCCGAAGCGAAGGCCTCGGCATACAGCCCCGACGGCGCGAACAGCTTCGCGCTCGGGTCGCTCGCAGCGGCCTGGTTGAAGAACTTCGCAGCTGCCGATGGCGAGGACGACGCGTAGAAGATCGTGCCGGCTCCCGACTGCGCGTTCGAGACGCTCAGTCCGCCGGCGGCAGCCGCGGTGCGCAGCGCGGCGGCGAAGGCCCTGCCGTAGTCGCTGCCGTCAGCGGCGATGTACACGCTCGTGCCGAGCGACTTGATCGCCTTCGCGTCGAAGTCCGCCTCCTCGGCGCTGGTCGGGACCAGTCGCGCGAACGTGTGCCCGTAGACGCTGA
This sequence comes from uncultured Solirubrobacterales bacterium, assembly GCA_963705995.1. Lineage (GTDB taxonomy): Bacteria > Actinomycetota > Thermoleophilia > Solirubrobacterales > Solirubrobacteraceae > Palsa-465. The sequence goes on along the minus strand of CAVPLN010000019.1, from coordinate 23,420 downwards.
GCGACTCGTAGTACTTGTCCGGCGCGTTCGGCACCGCCGCGGTCGACTGAGTCAGCTCGAGCGCATTGTCAGTCGGGCTGACGGTCAGCAGGTCGAGCGCGTTCATGATGCCGACGGTCTGCTCGGAGGCGCCCGGCGCCATCTCTCCCAGGTACGCGATCGCGCTCTTGTCCTGGATCGCGGCGCGGGCGTTGTCGGACAGCTCGCCGCGACGGAGCACGCCAAGGTGCAGCGCATACGCACTGACCTCGCGCGACTGCTGATCGTAGGCGAGCTGCTCCGCGTGGACGAGATTCTGCTCGGCGGGATCGGAGGCGAAGCCCGGCGGCTCGCTGATGTAGATGTCGAGCGTCTGCCCGACCGCCGTGATCGAGGACGACGACGAGGACGTCGAGCCCGTCGAACAGCCGGCGAGACCCGCGACCACGAGAATGCAGGCCACACCCCGGCGGGCGAAGGCCGCGCCTGGCGATTTCACTATCTGTCTCGCCGCTGCGACGTGATGGTGCGGATGGCCAGGGCGATCAGGACGAACGTGACCGCCAGCAGCAGGCCATCGAACCCGGAGACGTTGAGCGCCCAGAGGACGATCCAGAGCACGAGGCCGAACGTCGCTGTGACTATGACTGCCATTCGCGGGCATCCTATCCAACCGGGTGGCGAGTGAGCGCTGTCGCGAACGCCGCGACGAGCTCGGCGACCGCATCGACGGGTCGCGCGGGGTCGCCCGCCGCCCGCACGAGCCGCGTACCGACGATCACGCCGTCGGCGCCGGCGGCGGCCGCCGCCCGGGCGTGGTCCGGTGTCGCGATGCCGAAGCCGACGGCGACCGGCACCTGCGTGCTCGCCCTGGCGCGGGCGATCACGGTCGGAAGCTCGGAGGCGAGCGCCGAGCGCTCGCCGGTCGTGCCCGTCACCGACACGGTGTAGAGGAAGCCCCGCGCCCGTTCCCCGATCAGCGCAAGCCGCTCGTCCGGGGTGGTCGGCGCGACCAGTGGCACCAGCGCGATGCCCCGCTCGTCGCAGGCGGCGACGGCTGCCGGCGCCTCCTCGAACGGCAGATCGGGGACGATCAATCCGCTCACCCCCCGTTCGGCGAGCATGTCCGCGAAGCGCTCGAAGCCGCGCGCGACGATCGGGTTCGCGTAGCACATGACGACGACCGGGACGCGCTCGGCGACGGCCCGCGCGATCTCGAGCGCGTCATGCATGCGGACGCCTCCGCGCAGGGCGGCGACCGCCGCGGCGTGGATCACGGGCCCGTCGGCGAGGGGATCCGAAAACGGAACCCCGAGCTCGATGATGTCGGCGCCGGCGTCGGCGGACCGCGACCCGATCCGCATCGAGGTCTCCGGATCGGGATAGCCGGCCATCATGTACGGCATCAGCGCCGCCGTGCGCCCATCGGCGCGCGCCGACGCGAACGCCTCGGCGATCCGCTGCACCCCGGTGCTGGCCGCCGAGCTCACGCCCGGAGCCGGTCGAGGACCTCGGCCAGGTCCTTGTCGCCGCGACCCGACAGGCACACGATGTCGAGCGCGCTGCCGGGATTGGCGAGCGTCCACGCGAGGGCATGGGAGCTCTCGAGCGCCGGGATGATCCCCTCGAGCCGTGCCGTCCGCTGGAAGGCGGCGATCGCGTCGTCGTCGCTGACGGCGACGTAGACGGCCCGGCCCTGGTCCCGCAGCCAGGCGTGTTCGGGGCCGCTGCCCGGATAGTCGAGCCCGGCGGAGATCGAGTGCGCCTCCAGGATCTGCCCGTCCTCGTCCTGCATGACCGCGGAGTACGACCCGTGCAGCACCCCGGCGCGCCCGCCGGCAGTGAGCGGCGCGCCGTGCCGGCCACTTTCGAGGCCCTCGCCCGCGGCCTCGACCCCGATCAGCTGCACGTCGGCGTCACCGAGGAACCCGGCGAACATCCCGATCGCGTTCGAGCCGCCGCCCACGCACGCGATCACGCGTTGCGGAAGCCGCCCGGCGCGCTCGCGGATCTGGTCACGCGCCTCGTCACCGATCACGCGCTGGAGGTCACGGACAAGCGCCGGATACGGAGCCGGGCCGACACAGGAGCCGATGATGTAGTGCGAGGTGCCGACGTTCGTGACCCAATCGCGGATCGCCTCCGAGACGGCCTCCTTGAGGGTGCGGGCGCCGGCGTCGACGCCGACGACCTGCGCCCCGAGCAGCGTCATCCGCTCGACGTTCGGCCGCTGCCTACGCATGTCCTCGGTCCCCATGTAGACGACGCACTCGAGGTCGAGCAGCGCGCACGCGGTCGCGGTGGCGACCCCGTGCTGGCCCGCGCCGGTCTCGGCGATGATCCGGCGCTTGCCCATGCGCCGGGCCAGCAGCGCCTGGCCGAGCGCATTGTTGATCTTGTGAGCGCCCGTGTGGTTGAGGTCCTCGCGCTTGAGGTAGATCGGATGGCCGGCGACCGCGCTCAGCCGCTCGGCGAGGTACAGCGGCGAGGGGCGGCCGACGTAGTTCTCCAGCAGGTCGCTCAGTCGCCTGTTGAAGTCCGTGTCGGCGCGCGCGGCGAGCCAGGCCTGCTCGAGCTCGTTCAGAGCCGGCATCAGCGTCTCGGGGACGTACTGGCCCCCGTAGGGGCCGAAGCGGTGCTCGATCTGGGTCGCAGTGGTCATCGTCAAAGCTCTCAGACGTAGGCGGGAAGCGGGCCCGTGGCGGCGACCGCCGCCGCAAACGCCCGCATCTTGTCAGGGTCCTTCCGTCCGGGGACGAGCTCCGTGCCGCTGGCGACGTCCACGGCATCGGGCCGGACGGCGGCGATCGCCTCCGCGACGTTGTCGGCACTCAGGCCGCCGCTGAGGATCAGCGGCACGCGCGGGCCGCGCCCGCGGTTGCGCGTCGCGTCGCGCGCGAGGTCCCATGAGAAGGTCTCGCCGGTCCCCCCCGGAACGCCGGGGACGAAGGAATCGAGCAGGTGGTAGTCGACGTGGAACGGCGCGAGCGCCTGGACGTCGGCGCCGCTGTGCACGCGCGCGGCCTTGATCACGCGGCAGCCCGTGCGCCGGGCCGCTTCCGCGCAGAACGCCGGGCCCTCCTGGCCGTGAAACTGGAGCATCGTCAGCCCGACCGCTTCCGCGATCGCGGCCAGCTCGTCGAGCGGCGGGTTGACGAACACGCCGACGATCTCGACCTTGCGGCGGACTGCCGCGGCGATCTCGGCGGCGCGCTGCGGATCGGCCGCGCGCCGCGACCCGGGCCACAGGATCATCCCGATCGCCCAGGCGTTCAGCGACACGGCGAGCTCGGCGTCCTCGAGGCGGGTGATGCCACAGAACTTGATCTTCGTCACGTGCTCGCTCACGGGCTCAACTGTAGAGGCGCGCCGTGTGACGTTCGTGTGACGGCGCCCGATCACGATCCCCGCGGGTCGATCACCCGGGGTCAATGTGTCGGGTCTCACAAGGGGGTTCATGATGGTCTCCAAGCAGGCACAGCGCGCGGCAGCGGCTGCCGCCGCGATCATCGGCACCTCGCTGGCGGTGGCCACGCAGGCCACCGCCAGCGCAGACAGCGCACCCTCGCGCGCGGCACCTCGCGCGGCGAACACGATCGCCGGGCCGACGAAGTTCTCGTACACCGGCGGGGAGCAGACGTACACGGTGCCGGCGAACGTGCTGCTCGTCGGGATCGACGCGGCCGGCGCCAGCAGCGCCGATGGGAACGTCGGCGCCTCACTCGGCGGATATCTGCCCGTGCAGGGCGGCCAGACGCTGTACGCCGAGGTCGGCCAGAACGGGGCCTACGGCGGCGGCGCCACCTTCGGTGGCGGCGGCGCGGCCGGCCAGTTCCCCGGCTGCGCCGGCTGCTCGGCCAACAGCGCCGCGAGCTCGGGCGCAGGCGCCAGCGACGTACGAACCTGCTCAGAGCAGGCAGCGAGCTGCCCCGGCGGTGGCACCTCCGATGCATCGCGACAGATCGTCGCGGGCGGTGGCGGCGGCGCCGGCGGGGAAGGAAGCGGGCCAGGGTTCTTCTGCACGCAACTCCCGCAGGCGGGTCGCGCGTTCAACCAGCAGAACCCGCTGCCGGGCGGCGACGCAGCGCAGGGGCCGCTGCCGAGCATCACATCGGCGGGAATCGTGATCCCCGGCGAGCCCTCGGACTTCAGCTATGGCGGGCCGATCAGCGACGTCACGGCCGCGACCGGCGGCGGCGTCACCGCGGGCACCGGTGGGTCACTCAGCACCTGCACGACCTACGAGGTCAACAACGGCAACATCGTCAGCGCGATCTTCTCGCCGACGGTTGCCGGCACGAACGGCACCGGTTCGCAGGGCGCGCCCGGCGCATCGACCAGCGGCACGCCCTACGCGGCCCCCGAGGGATCGAACGGATCCCTGATCGGCGCCGGTGGCGGCGGCGGGGGCGGCTACACCGGCGGCGGCGGCGGCTCGGCAGGCTACGAGTGCACCTACGCCGTGGGCGGCGGCCCCTGCTACGACCCATCGCCCGGCACCGGAGGCGGCGGCGGCGCGAGCTTCGAGTCCAACCAGATGCAGGCGCCGTACATCGACGACGGGATCCCGGGGCCGGCCGGTCAGGTGACGATCGCGCCAATCGTCGAGATCGACGCGCCGCTAGGAGGCGCCGACTACACGCCTGGACAGGTGGTGGAGGCGTCCTGGTCCTGCGGCGGCAGCGGTACGCCGTTCCAGGGCACATCGTGCTCGGCGACGGTCCCGTCGGGCAGCCCGATCAACACCAGCCCCGGCACCCATACGTTCACGGTGACCGCCGCGACGGCGCCGTTCAACGTCAACGTGCCAGTGTCGGTCACCTATACGGTGGCTGCGGCCCCGACGGTGACGTTCACGACCCCGACCAACGGCGCCTCGTACGCATACGGCTCGGTCCCGAGCTCGTCGTTCACATGCACCGACGCGCAGGGCGGGCCCGGGATCAGCTCGTGCACCGGCGCGGTCGACGGCGGTGCCCCGTTCGCCAGCGGCGCGCCGCTCCCGGGCAGCGTCGGAGCGCACGTCCTGACCGTCACGGCGCTCAGCGGAGACGGCCAGACGGCGACGGCCACGGCCGACTACACCGTCACCCCGGCGGCAACGTCGCTGGCCGCCGCGCCGCAGCTCGTGATCTTCCCGCCACCGGCGGGGATCGGCCTTGGCAAGGTCAGCGCGACGCTGACCAGCGGTGGTCAGCCGCTCGAAGGCCAGACGATCTCGTTCACGGCCGGCAGCCACGCCGTCTGCACGGCGCAGACGGGTGCGAGCGGCGCCGCGACGTGCATGCTCGGTCTGATCAAGGAGCTCGAGGTCCTCGGCAACGGCGGCTACACGGCGACGTACGCGGCCGGCACCGATTACTCCGGGTCGACCGCGAAAGCAGCGGCGATCGAGTTCGGCCCGCTGAATCCGGGGGCCGCCTCGGCTTCGCGCCGGGGCTCGGTGGTCAGCGGCACACTCCGCCGCGGGCGGCGCGTGTACGCGAGCCTGCTCGGTCGCGGCGCGGCGCCGCTGAGGCTGCGCACGGAGGCAAAGGTCAGGGCGGGCCGGTACACGCTGAGGCTCGACCGCGGAGGGCGCACGATCACGAGGACCGTCACCCTCGGTTGAGGGGGCACACACGAGACGGCCTGACACGCCGTACCCGCCCCGGTCGCCCGCCCGTCTCATCCCCCGGGAGTGGACGGGCGGCCGGGGGTGTCGGGCGGCCTGGGATGTCAGGCGGCAGGGGGTGTCAGGCGGCCGGGGGGTGTCAGGCGGCCGGGGACGGCGCGGCGCCGGTGAGGCCGCGGCAGGCGGCCTCGATGTCCGGGGAGCGCATCAGCGCCTCGCCGATCAGGACGGCATGGACGCCGGCCGCGGAGAGGCGCTCGAGCTGTTCGCGGGCCCGGAAGCCGGACTCCGCGACGACGAGCGCCGCGGGCGGGACGTCCGGAAGCAGCGCGAACGTGGTCCCGAGATCGACCTGGAGCGTGGCGAGGTTGCGGTTGTTGATCCCGATCACCGGCGCGCCGAGATCGGCGGCGACCGCAAGCTCCGCAGCGTCGTGGACCTCGACCAGCGTCGCGAGTCCTAGCTCGGTGGCGAGCTCGTGGAGATCGGCGAGCTCGCCCGGGTCGAGCGCCGCGACGATCAGGAGGATCGCGTCGGCGCCCGCCGCCAGCGCCTCGTGGACCTGGTAGTCCTCGACGATGAAGTCCTTGCGGAGGATCGGCAGCGAAGCGGCGTCACGGGCGGTGCGCAGGTCCTCGAGCGAGCCCGCGAACCGCGTCTCCTCGGTCAGCACCGAGAGCGCGGCGGCGCCGCCCCGCTGGTAGGCACCGACGACCTGCTCGAGCAGCGTCCCCTCGCGGATCACGCCCGCCGACGGGGAGGCACGCTTGTGCTCGGCGATCACCGCGATTCCGCCGGGACCTTCGCTCCCGGCCCGGAGCGCGGCGGCGAAGCCGCGCTGATCGCCGCGCCGGGCACGCTCACGACCAGCCTCGATCAGGTCGTCGACGGGGGCCGCACGCCGGCGCTCGGCGACCCGCTCGCGCGTGCTCGCGACAATCTCGGCGAGGACGCTCATCACACCGTCGCCGACGCCGGGCCGGCGAGCGCGTGGGTCAGATCGACGAACGCCGTCAGCGTGGCGGCCGCGGCGCCGGTGTCGATCGCCCGCTGGGCGAGCGCGACGCCGTCCTGCAGCGTCTGCGCCCCGCCGCCCACGTAGATCGCGGCGCCCGCGTTCAGCACCGTCAGGTCGCGGGCGGCGCCGGGGTCTCCCGCCAGGATCTCGCGCGTGACCTCGGCGTTGAAGGCCGGATCGCCGCCGGGGACGAGATCGGGCGAGTGCCGCGCGAGCCCGACCTCCTCGGGCGTGACGCGGTACTCCGTGAGCGAGCCGCCGCGCACCTCGATCACCTGCGTCGCGGCGGAGATGCTGAGCTCATCGACGCCGTCCTCGCCGCAGACGAGCAGCGCGTGTCGGGTGCCGAGCAGGGCCAGCGCGCCGGCGAGCTTCGGCAGGTGCCCCGGGTCGTAGACGCCGATCAGCTGTCGAGTCGCGCCCGCCGGGTTGGTCAGCGGTCCGAGGAAATTGAACGTCGTGCGGACGGCGAGCTGGCGGCGGACGCTGACCACGAAGCGGGTCGCCGGATGGTGCGCGGGCGCGAACATGAAGCCGAAGCCGACGTCGTCGATGCAGCGCGCGACGGACGCCGGGTCGAGGTCGATGCGGGCGCCGAGGGCCTCGAGCAGATCGGCCGACCCGGACAGACCGGTCGCGGAGCGGTTGCCGTGCTTGGCGACCGTGCAACCGGCGCCCGCGGCGATCAGGGCCGCAGTCGTCGAGACGTTGAACGTGCGGCGGCCGCCGCCGGTGCCGGCCGTGTCGAGCAGGTCGCCGTGCCTGGCGGGTACCGACGCCGCGAACGCGCGCATCGTCCGCGCCAGTCCGGCGAGCTCCTCGACGGTCTCGCCCTTGATCCGCAGTGCGATCAGAAACGCCGCGATCTGCACTTCCGAGGCGCCGCCCCCCATGATCTCCGCGAGCACCGCCGCGGTGTCATCGGCGCTGAGGTCGCCGCGGCTCGCGAGCGTGTCGATCGAGCGGGTCAGGAGCTCGCTCACCGGACCCGCTCCAGGAAGTTCGACAGCAGCTCGCGACCGCACTGCGTGAGCACGGATTCCGGATGGAACTGCACGCCCTCGGCCGGGAGCTCGCGGTGACGCACGGCCATGATCACGTCGCCGCCGAAGGCGCTGCGTTCGAGGACCTCGGGCAGATCGGGGGCGGCGACGAGCGAGTGATAGCGGCCCACCTCGAGCGCCGGGGGCAGGCCATGGAAGATCGTGCGCCCGTCGTGCTCGATCGTCGTCGTCTTTCCGTGGACGGGCTGATGGCGGATCACCTCGCCCCCCCAAGCCTGGACGAGCGCCTGGTGCCCGAGGCAGACGCCGAGCGTCGGGATCCCGGCGAGCGGGAAGCGCCTGACCGCCTCGAGCGAGATTCCGGCTTCGTTCGGAGTGCACGGCCCGGGCGAGACGATCACGCGGTCATAGCCCCGCAGCAGCAGTTCGTCGACCGTTGCGTGGTCGTTGCGCACGACCTCGAGCTCGGCGCCCAGCTCACCGAGGTACTGCACGAGGTTGTAGGTGAAGCTGTCGTAGTTGTCGACGACGAGGACCCGCATCAATGCGCGTATCCGTGACGCTCGAGGAACGACTCGAGCTGCGTGACGAATTTGGCGGTCAGGTGGTGGTCGGCGGTCTGGAGCTGGAGCACCGTCCGGACCGTCGCCTCCAGCCCCAGGTTGTCCTCGTCGGCCGCCCAGGCGGCGATCAGGCCCTGGCCGCTACTGAGGTGCTTGTCGTAGGTGCTCAGCCAGAAGGCCGCGTCCTTGGCGATCAGCTTCGGGTAGCTCTTCGTGACGTTGTGGAAGGCCTCGGCGGTGAAGCTCCAGATCTGGATCGGCAACCCGGATGCCGCACAGTACGTGAACGTGCAGTAGAACGCCTGATCCCCGGACAGGAAGACCTCGCGCCCGCCCTCGTCGGCGATCCTGGCGCCGTCGGTTCCGAAGTTGCGTTCGCTCAGCACCCAGCTCTGGACCGCGGCCGACGGGACGTAGACCTGCTCGATGCCGCAGCAGTCCGCGCCGCCGCTGAACAGATTGAGGACGACCGCGTACTCGCCGTCGCCGTACAGATCGACGACCTGCACCGCCGGCTCGGTCCCCAGCGGACTGCAGACCTTGAAGCAGCCGTGGGCCGAGACCGGCTGGTCGTAGACCGGCATCCCCGGCGCCGTGATCCTGAGTCGCTCGTCCGTGGTCGTGATCCCGGGCCCGCCCGTGAACGAAAGGGTCGCCGTCACACGACCCGCGTGCGACGTGTACGACTTCGCGGCAGCGAGGCCGGGGGCGACGAGGCACGCCGCCAGGCAGGCTGTGACGGCAAGGACGGCGACGGCGATCAGAGAGGCTCTGGTGCGGGGCATGTCCGGGATGCTATCTGGGGTCCCCCGGGCGCCGTCGGGGACGAACGGTTGCAGTGAAGGCGCGGCGGTCGGGGGCGGTCGGGGGCGGGGGGCGGTCGGGGCGGTCGGGGGCGGGGGCGGTCGGGGGGGGCGGGCCGCACACTCGAGTCGGACGCTTGCAGGGACAGACCCGTTAGGGCCCACGACGAAGTCGCAGACCCTTAACTTCGACACCCCCCGGCTCTCGCAGGGGGGTGTGGAGGTTGAGGGTCATAGAGAACCCTGGTGTCCACACCCCTCGAAATCGCACGGGGGGTTGCGAAGTTATGGTTCTCCGGCCCCGCGACGGCGGCGCGAGATGCCGCTCACTCCCAGTCCGGCTGGGCGCAGGCGAGGTCGATCGCGGCGAGCACGGCGCGCGATGCTCGGGCACAATTTCCCCGACAGCACCTGGTACCAGGACGCCTACAGCTGGTGAAAATCGCCGGGGCGTGGTCGAGGCGAGAAGCACTCGGTCGTGGATTTCCAACGCCTTCAAAGGCTGTCGGCTGAACGGACTGCGGGCGGGTGCGGAGCCCTTGCATGCGCACGTACATGCTTTATTTGCCATTCTCGGAGCTGCTCCGCGGCAATCCCGCACGGCGAAACGCTGTTTCCGGCCACGTAAGTCGTCCGCACCATGCTCACCCGGCTCTCGATCCGCGACATCGTCCTGATCGACCGGCTCGACATCGATTTCGGCGCCGGCCTTGCCGTGCTGACCGGCGAGACCGGCGCCGGCAAATCGATCCTGCTCGATGCCTTCGCGCTGGCGCTCGGCGCGCGCGGCGATGCGGCCTGGTGCGCCAGGGCGCCGAGCAGGGCCAGGTGACGGCCGCCTTCGACGTCGCCGATGGACCATCCGGCGCGGCGCGTGCTCGCCGACAACGACCTATTCCGCGCGCGACGACGAGCTGATCCTGCGCCGCGTCCAGTTCGCCGACGGCCGCACCCGCGCCTTCGTCAACGACCAGCCGGTCAGCGTGCAGGTGCTGCGCGCGCTCGGCGCGGCGCTGGTCGAAATCCACGGCCAGCACGACGACCGCGCGCTCGTCGACGCCGCGACCCATCGCGCGCTGCTCGACGCCTATGGCGGCATCGAGGCCGAGGCCGCCGAAGTCGCGCGGCTATGGGGCGAGCGGCGCGCCGCGCGAGGACGCGGTCGCGCGCCACCGCGCCGAGGTCGAGCGCGCCACAGCGCGAAGCCGAATGGCTGCGCCATGCGGTCGAGGAACTGGCCGGCTTGCGCCGCGAGCCCGGCGAGGAAACCGCGCTCGCCGACCGCCGCACCGCCATGATGCAGGCGGAAAAGGTCGCCGAGGATCTGCGCGCCGACCCACGACGGCGGTCGGCGGGCCGCACTCGCCGGTGCCGCCGCTGGCGGCCGCGGTGCGGCGTCTGGAGCGCCGCGCCGCGCAGGCGCCGGCGCTGATCGAGCCGGCGGTGAAGGCGATCGATGCGGCGCTCACCGCGCTCGACGAGGCGCGCGCGCATCTCGAGCAGGCGCTGCGCGTCGCCGAATTCGATCCGCACGAGCTCGAGCGCATCGAGGAGCGCCTGTTCGCGCTGCGCGCCGCCGGCCGCAAATACAATGTGCCGGTCGACGAGCTCGCCGCGCTGGCGCGCCGCTATGCGGCCGATCTCGCTCTGATCGACGCCGGCGCCGAGCGGCTTGCCGCGCTGGAACGCGAGGCGCAGGCGGCGGTCGCGCGCTACCGCGCGGCGGCGCAGGCGCTGTCGGCGGCGCGGCGCGCGCGCGGCGGCAGAAGCTCGACAAGGCGGTCAACGCCGAGCTCAAGCCGCTCAAGCTCGAGCGCGCGCAGTTCTCGACGCAGATCGACAGCGACAGACGAAGGCCCGGACGGCATCGATCGCGTCGAATTCTGGGTGCGCACCAATCCCGGCACGCGGCCGGGGCCGATGATGAAGGTCGCCTCCGGCGGCGAACTCGCGCGCTTCCTGCTCGCGCTCAAGGTGGTGCTGGCCGACCGCGGCTCGGCGCCGACGCTGGTGTTCGACGAGATCGACACCGGCGTCGGCGGCGCGGTCGCCGATGCCATCGGCGTGCGGCTGGCGCGGCTTGCGTCCGGCGTGCAGGTGCTCGCGGTCACGCACGCGCCGCAGGTGGCGGCGCGCGCCGACCGGCATTACCTCATCACCAAGGATGCGCTCGCCAAGGGCAAGCGGGTCGCGACCCGCGTCACCGAACTCGAAGCCGAGCGCCGCCGCGAGGAGATCGCCCGCATGCTCGCCGGCGCCGAAATCACCGCCGAAGCCCGCGCCGCCGCCGAGCGCCTGATCCGCGCGGCGGGTAAGTTCCAGTCACCGGTTCCATGGCGCGCCGCGAGAAAGCCCGAAACGTCCCGTCGACGATCCCTGACCGAAAAGCAGGCGAAGGCCGAGCACGCGCGGCTTGCGGCCGAAATCGCCGCGCACGACCGGCGCTATTACCAGGACGACGCGCCGACCGTTACCGACGCCGAATACGACGCGCTGCGCCGGCGCTACGGCGCGATCGAAGCGCGCTTTCCGCAATTGCGCACGCTGGAAAGCCTGACGCAGCGCGTCGGCGCGGCGCCGTCGGCGCGCTTTGCCAAAGTCCGCCACGCGGTGCCGATGCTGTCGCTCGACAATGCGTTTGCCGAGGAAGATGTCGTCGATTTCGTCGGCCGCATCCGCCGCTTCCTGCGGCTGGCGGACGACGAGGAGATCGCGTTCTCGCGCCGAGCCCAAGATCGACGGCCTGTCGATGTCGCTGCGCTACGAGGACGGCGAGCTCGTCACCGGCGCCACGCGCGGCGACGGCAGCGAAGGCGAGGACGTCACCGCCAATGTCAAGACGTTGGAGGACATTCCGCAGCGCCTGAAGGGCAGCGCGTGCCGGCGGTCTGCGAGGTGCGCGGCGAAGTCTACATGACCAAGGCCGGCGTTCCTCGACCTGAACCGCAAGCAGGCGGAGGCCGGCAAGCAGCTCTACGCCAATCCGCGCAACACCGCGGCCGGCTCGCTGCGCCAGCTCGACCCCTCGATCACGGCGTCGCGGCCGCTCGGCTTCTTCGCCTATGCCTGGGGCGAGATGAGCGAGATGCCGGCCGACACGCAGTCCGGCATGATCAAATGGTTCGGCGCTTGCGGCTTCAAGACCAATCCGCTGACCAAAATGTGCCGGTCGGTCGAAGAACTGCTCGCGATTCCACCGCGACATCGAGGACGAGCGCGCCGCGCTCGACTACGACATCGACGGCGTCGTCTACAAGGTCGACCGGCTCGACTGGCAGGAGCGGCTCGGCTTCGTGTCGCGCACGCCGCGCTGGGCGATCGCGCACAAGTTCCCGGCCGAGAAGGCGACCACGATCGTCAAGGACATCGAGATCCAGGTCGGCCGCACCGGCGCGCTCACGCCGGTCGCCAAGCTCGAACCGGTCACGGTCGGCGGCGTCGTGGTGCAGAACGCGACGCTGCACAATGCGGACGAGATCGCGCGGCTCGACGTGCGCATCGGCGACACGGTGCACATCCAGCGCGCCGGCGACGTCATCCCGCAGGTGGTCGGCGTGGTCGAGGACAGGCCCGCGGAGACGAAGCCGTTCCATTTCCCGAAGATTGCCCGTGCCCGCTGCACACCGACGTGGTGCGCGAGACCACCGCCGGCGGCGAGAGGGCGCGCGCGCGCATGCACCGGCGAGTTCGCCTGCCCGTTTCAGCGCATCGAGCACCTGAGGCACTTTGTCTCGCGCCGCGCCTTCGACATCGAGGGGCTGGGCGAGAAGCAGATCGAGCTTTTCTACGAGAAGGCTGGGTCAAGGAGCCGGCCGATATCTTCACGCTGGAGGCGCGCAACAAGAAGATCCGGCTCGAAGAGGTCGAAGGTTTCGGCGAGACTCGGTGCGCAACCTGTTCGCGCCATCGCGGCGCGGCGCGACATTGCGCTCGAGCGGTTCATCTACGCGCTCGGCATCCGCCATGTCGGCGAGACCACCGCGGTGGCGCTGGCGCGCGGCTACGGCACCTGGGAGGCGTTCCACGACGCCTGCCTCAAGCTCGCCAAGGACGACGCGGAGACGAGCAGGAAATGGATGCGCTCGACCAGATCGGCGACACGGTGATCGAGAGCCTGCGCCGATATTTCGCCGAGGCGCACAACCGCCGCCGCGTCGAGCGGCTGGCCGCGGAGGTGAGCATCCGCGACGCCGAAAAGCCGCGCGCCGATTCCGCGGTCGCCGGCAAGACCGTGGTGTTCACCGGCTCGCTGGACAAATGACGCGCGACGAAGCCAAGGCGTCGGCCGAGCGCTGGGCGCCAAGGTGTCGGGCTCGGTGTCGAAAAAGACCGACTACGTCGTCGCCGGCCCCGGCGCCGGCTCCAAGCTCGCCGAGGCGCAAAAGCTCGGCGTCACGGTCCTGACCGAAGACGAGTGGGTCAAGCTGATACGCTGATTAGAACTACGCTGACTGCAACTCGCTGGCCGCAACCGGCGAAGCCGTTGCGGTACGCGAAGCGTCGGGGCAATCCAGCTTTACCGGGCTGGATCGCCTTTGCGCTTTCGCGATGGAGCTGCCGGTTGAGGCCCCCTTCTTCAGGGGGCCGTCATCAAATTCTTCCGACAAGAACCAGGATGATGACGATGATCAGAATGAGGCCGAGTCCGCCGCCGGGATAGTAGCCCCAGCCGGAACTGTACGGCCACGTCGGCAGCGCGCCGATCAACAGCAAAATCAGAATGACAATCAGAATAGTCCCGAGCATGACGCTTCCTCGCTCCTGTCCAACCCGGCGAATAAACGCCGCTCAGGAACAGAAGTTCCACCAGCCGGAACAAATCAGATCAGGCCGCCGGCAGCGGCTGGTCGCCGCCATCAGCCAGGCGCGGGTCGAGAGATCGAGCGGCGGCGCCAGCGCGTCCGTACGCGCGCATGATAGGCGTCGATCCAGGCGATCTCGTCCGCGGTGAGCAGGGGTTTCGATCAGGCGCGTGTCGATCGGCGCGAGCGTCAGTGTCTCGAACGCGTTGAGCGGCTTTTCGGCGCCGGCCACGTCGGGCGCTTCGGTCACCAGAACCAGATTTTCGATGCGGATGCCGTAGGCGCCGGGCGGTAATAGCCGGGCTCGTTGGACAGGATCATGCCGCGCTTGCAGCGTAGCGGTGCCGAGCTTGGAGATGCGCGCCGGCCTTCATGCACCGAAAGATAGCTGCCGACGCCGTGGCCGGTGCCGTGGTCGAAATCGAGCCCGGCCTGCCAGAGATATTGCCGCGCCAGCGTATCGAGCTGCGCGCCGTTGGTGCCATCGGGAAACACCGCGCGGGCAAGCGCGATATGGCCCTTGAGCACCAGCGTGAATTTCCGCCGCATGTCGCCGCCCGGCGTGCCGACCGCGACCGTGCGGGTGATGTCGGTGGTGCCGTCTTCGTACTGGCCGCCGGAATCGATCAAAAACAGTTCGTCCGGCGCGATGCGGCGGTTGCTTTTGCGGGTGACGCGGTAATGCACGATGGCGCCGTTCGGTCCGGCGCCGGCGATGGTCGGGAACGAGACGTCCTTGAGCAGACCGGTCTCGCGGCGAAAAGCTCTCCATCGCCTCGACCGCGTCGATCTCGGTCAGTTCGCCGCGCGGCGCCTCGCGGTCGAACCAGGCGAGAAAGCGCGTCACCGCCGCGCCGTCGCGCTGCTGCGCCGCGCGGGCGCCTGCGATTTCGGTGGCGTTCTTGATCGCCTTCATCGGCGCGATCGGATCGCTGCCGCGCAGCACTTCGCCGCCGTTCGCCGTGACAGTCCGCGCGATCGCCTCGGGGCACCCGGAGGGATCGAGCCGCACCGGCTTGATGCTCCCCGAGCGCGGCGAGATCGCGCTCGAACGCGGCATTCGGGCGCACGTCGGCGATGTCTTCGAGCCGCGCGCGGCTTTCGTTGCCGAGCTTGCGCAGATCGACATAGATCGTCGGGCGGGCATCCTTTCGGCACCAGCGCGAACGCGAGCACCACCGGCGTGTGCGGAATGTCGCTGCCGCGGATGTTGAAGAGCCACGACACCGCATGCGGATCGGCGACCATCAGCGCGTCGGCGGAGGATTTTTCCATCTCCGCGCGGACCCGCGCGAGCTTCGAGGCGGTGTCCTCGCCGGCAAAGCGCAGATCGTGCGCCACGATCGGCCCGAGCGGAGGCTCCGGGCGGTTGCTCCAGCACTGCATCGACCGGATTGTCGTCGACCGCAACGAGACTGGCGCGCGCCGCCGCGCAGGCTTTCGCCAGCCGCTCGGCGCCGTCAACGGTGTGCAGCCACGGTGAATATCCGAACCGCGCGCCGGCCGGCAGGCTGGCTTCGATCCAGACCGGTGGCGGACATTCCACCAGATGCTCGATGGTGAAGATCGAGGTGTCCACTTCCTCGCGCACCTGAACCTGATACCGGCCGTCGACGAACAGCACCGCGCGGTCCGCGAGCACGATGGCCAGTCCGGCCGAGCCGGTGAAGCCGGTGAGCCACGCGAGCCGCTCGGCGCTCGGCGGTACGTATTCGTTCTGATAGCGGTCGGCGCGCGGCACGATGTAGCCGTCGAGTCCGCGGATTTTAAGTTCCGCGCGCAGCGCCGCCACGCGCGGCGCGGTTTCACCACGATCGTTGCGATCGTCGAACGACTGGAAGAGTGCTTCGAACATCGGTGCAATCTAGAGCATGATTCCGGAAAACGGAAACCGGATCGCCGCACGCATCGAGTGCGAACAAACAATCAGGTGCGGCGGCGCGGAACCGTTTCCGCCTGCGGTTGCGCCCGCCGCGCGAGCACCAGCGTCGTCCAGCCGTCGAGATCGGTGCGCCGCTCGAGCGCGAGCGGCCGATATGCCGCGATCACCGCGTTGGCCTGCGCGGGCACGATTCCCGACAGCACGATGCGGCCGCCGCGCGCGGTCAGCGCGCGCAGCGGAGCTGCGAGCCGCAGCAGCGGTCCGAGCAGGATGTTGGCGAATATCAGGTCGAACGGCGCGCGTCGGCGCAGCGCCTGCGCCGCCACGCCATCGCCGGATACCACTTCGGCCATCGTGCCGGCGCGATTGAGCCGCGCGTTTGCGCGCGCGACGCGAACCGCGGTGACGTCGATGTCGGTTGCGAGCACGCGCCGATGAAATGCGCGCGCGGCGGCGATGGCGAGCACGCCGCTGCCGGTGCCGAGATCGAGGATGCGCAAACCGCGCGGAGCCGTTTTGCACAGCGCGTCCAGCGCGAGCAGACAGCCGCGCGTGGTGCCGTGATGGCCGGTGCCAAACGCCAGCGCCGCTTCGATTTCGATGCCGATGCGGTTGGGCGGAACAAGCGCGCGGTCGTGCCCGCCATGAACGACGAAACGTCCGGCGACGACCGGCGGCAGGCCGGCGAGACTGGCGTGGGCCCAGTCCGCAGCCTCGACCTGTTCGAAGCGCAGCGCCTTCGCCGCGTCGGCCCCTGCCGCGGACGCAATCAGCCGGCGCAGGGCTTCCCGGTCAGGCGGGTTCTCGAAATAGACCGCCACATCCCACAGTCCGCCGCCCGCATCGGAGAGCGTGGCCGCGACGTCGTCGCCGTCGAAGGTCTCGGCGACGATCGCGGCGATCCGCCGGGCGGTTTGTCCGTCGATTGTCAACCGTGCGACGGGCGTCGCACGCGGGCGGGATGGCATTGACGCAGCTTGTGTTTCTGGAGTTGTCACCGGAGTTCACACCATAGGCGCATGCGGGGCGCCTGGCTAATGGGGGCACCCGATGTCCGCCGGGAACCCCGCCGGTTATCCCCATGCGACGCTGCTGGACTTACCGCGAACATGTCCCTGGCTTTGGCGACGCGAATACGGCTGACCGCCGGCTGCGCGCGGGCGGATACGATGGGGCGCGCCGCATGGTATGGAACTCCGGCACAACCGGATCCCGACAGAGATGAGCGAGAAGCCGGAGTTCGATTCCGCATTCAGGGCGCGGTTGAAGGATCTCTTCATCTGGCGTCGCGACGTGCGGCGCTTCCGCCACACCGCGCTGCCGGGCGGCGCGCTGGAACGGCTGATCGAAATCGCGTGCCTGGCGCCTTCGGTCGGGCTCAGCGAACCGTGGCGCTTCGTCGCCGTTGACGATGCTGACGCACGGCGCGCGGTGCGATCCTGCTTCGAGACGTGCAACGGCGATGCGCTCAACGGTTACAGCGGCGAGCGCGCGGCGCTGTACGCCAGGCTGAAACTCGAAGGGCTGACGGAAGCCCCGGCGCAGCTTGCGGTCTTCGTCGAGCGCACGCCGGCCCAGGGTCATGGTCTCGGACGGCGGACCATGCCGGAGACGATCGAGTACAGCGCGGTGATGGCCATTCACACCATGTGGCTCGCCGCGCGCGCCGAAGGTCTGGGGCTCGGCTGGATTTCGATACTTGATCCGCAGCGGATTGCCGCGATCCTGCAGGCGCCACCGGACTGGACGCTGGTCGGCTATCTCTGCATCGGCTATCCCGCCGCCGAGGACGACGCGCCCTCACTGGAACGTGAAGGCTGGGAACGCCGCGAAAAGCCCTTGCTGATCAGGCGTTGACCGGCAGCGCCGCCGACCGCCGCGCGGCGGCGGCCGCTTTGGCCGTGAGTTGGCCGCAACGTTCGCGTATGTGTTTGGCGCCCCCTCTGTACGGGATTGCGGCGGGCAGCAGAACACGAGGAGCGGCATCATGACGGCATCGTCAAGCGCGCGACATCGGCAGCTTTGTTCGCCGGCCTGCTGGCGTGTTTCGTCGCGGGCGCAGCGCTCGCGCAGTCCGCACCGGATTATGCCGCGTTGCTGGCGGGCGGACCGCAGCGACGCCGACCGTCAGGCTGACCAGCGCCGCGACCCGCTGCCGTTTCTGGTTTTCGCAGGCGTCCGCCCCGGCATGAAAGTGCTCGATATGGGGGCGGGCGGCGGTTACAGCACCGAACTGCTCGCGCGCGCGGTCGCGCCCGGGGCACCGTCTACGCGCAGTATCCGGCGGACGGCAACGAGCGCGCCAGGACCGCGTTCGCAGCGCGCATGCAGAACCCGGCGATGAAAGGCGTGGTGCTGCTGGCGAGGCCGTTCGACGATCCGGTGCCGGCGGACCTGCACGATCTCGATCTGATCGCGTTCACGTTTTACTACCACGACACGACCTACATGAACGTCGATCGCGCCGAGATGGACCGCAGGATGTTCGCAGCCCTCAAGCCGGGCGGCTGCTGGTAATCGCCGATCATTCGGCGAAAGCGGGCGAGGGGACTTCCGTCGGCAAGACGCTGCACCGCATCGACGAAGCGGCGCTGCGCAAAGAAATCGAGGCAGCGGGTTTCCGGCTCGTCGCCGAGGGCGACTTCTGGCGTCATCCCGAGGATACGCGCGACTTCGTCACCTTCAAGCCGGTCGGACCGATCGACAATTTCGTGCTGAAGTATCAGAAGCCGATGTGAGCGGCGGCGCGTCGCCGCTGCTCTGCGTGCAGACGTCCCGCACGCGGAGCAATCAATACTGGCCGTGCGGCTGGAACAGGTACACCGGCGCTCCGTAAGCGGCTGCGGCTGCGGCGGGTAGCCCGGCTGCGCCTGCCGGTAATCAACCTGCCCGTTGGGCGCGACCTGGACGGCCTGCTGCTGCGCGTAACCGGGCGGCGGTTGCTGCCGGGCGAAGCCGACGGGAACTGCGGTCCGTCGTCCGCCGGCTGCTGATAGCCCGCGGCCTGACTGTCATAACCCGGCGCGAGCTGAACCGGCTGGCCGGCGGCATCCCCGACCGGCTGGCGGCGCCGCGCCACTTCCGGCATGCGCCCCACCGGAGCGCGACCCGAAATCACCACCGTGGTTTCCTTCATGCCCTCGGCGCTGACCAGTTCGTAAAGCTGCGCGGCATGTTCCGGCGACAGCCGTACGCAACCGTGCGAGGCGGCGCTGCCGATGTTTCTGGTATCGAGAAATCCGTGAATGGCGTGGCCGTGCAGATCAAAGAAGATCGCATGCGGCATCGGCGCATTGTCCCATTCCTGCGACAGGTGTTCGTGGTCCATGCGGTTCGGCCGGAATGTGCCGTTCGGCGTGTCGTAGCCGGCCCGCCCGGTGGAAACCGGCCAGACGTAGCGCGGCGCGCCGTCAACCGCGACGGACATGCTCTGCGTGTTCTTGTCGATGTTCACCAGGATATCGGCGCGTGCTGTCGGGCCATAGCCCGTCGCCAGCGCGGCTGCCAGCAGCGAAGCGGGAAGCAGATGAACGGAACGCATTTGAACACCCGAGGGATTGACGCGAGGCAGGCTGAAGTGCCTACGCCTGACAAGTCTCACGCGGGCCAATGGTTCAATCAAGTGAATAGCGGCGCGGATGCTGCGTGATACCGCCCCATGGTGAACAGGGCATGTCGGTCACACTGTCATTCCGCTGCATTTGCGTTCAGTCCGCCGCGGCCGGAAATCATAACCCGGCGAGCGCCTGAACCGTCGTCGGCCCAGCGCCCGCGCCGTCATCCCGCGGCTACCGGCGCTTGAAGTACTGCATCGCGCGCTCATGCCGCTCGGCCGCCGCCCGCGAATTGAAGGTGCCGAGATTGCGGCGCCTGCCGGTCTTCGGATCTTCTTCCGCGAATAGAGGCGATATTTGCCGGACGCGAGCTTGCGGATCATGGCGGTCACCGGGCGACGTGCCTGCCCGGTCAAACCGTCTCGCCGCATCCGGTTCCGGTTCCCGTCGCCTTGTCTGCTGCGGCCCGCTCACCCGAATCCGGCGCGTCCGAGGCGGACGATTGCCTGATCGAGCGCGGCGAGAAAGCTGGAGCGGTCGCGCGGCGCGAACGGTTTGGGGCCGCCGGTGATTTCGCCGCTGCTGCGCAGCGAGTCCATCAGGTTCCGCGTCGCCAGCGTCATGCCGATCGAGTCGGGGGTGAACGGCCGGCCGTTCGGCGCCAGCACCACGGCGCCGGCCTTCACGCACCGGCTCGCCAGCGGCACGTCGGCGGTAATCACGATGCCGCCCGGCCCGGCACGTTCGGCGATCCAGTTGTCCGCTTCGTCCATCCCGGCGCCGACCACCACCCGCTCGATCATCGCGTCGCGCGGTACGGCGATCGGACTGTTGCTGACGACAAAGACCTTGAGCGAAACGCCCTTGAGCAGATGCCGCTCGGCAACGCGATACACTTCCTGCTTTACCGGGCAGGCGTCGGCGTCGATGTAGATCGCGATTGCCTTCACGCGGCCGATTTATCTTTAGCGATAGCCCGACGAACGGCCTTCGGCTCGGCCTTGATCACCTCGATCAGCGTGCGTGCGGCGCCGGACGGCTGTCGCGTGCCGAGTCCCACTTCCGCACGGTGCCGACCGCGGTGCCGATGAACGATGCGAATTCGCGCTGCGACAGGCCGAGCTTGTGCCGGGCTTCGCGCGCATCGGTCTGGCTCGGGATAACCTGGTGGACGATGGCCCCGGTTTTTTTGCCGGCGACGAAATCGCGCAGTTCTTCCAGGCTGGCCCGAATGTCCCCTGCCAGCCGACCTTTCACTTTCTTCGCCATGACCCCGTGATCTCCCTCAGGGCGGCTGCAAATGCCCTTTTGTCCTGCGACGTCAAATCGGCCTTTTCGTTCTTCGCATAAAGCGCCATGAGCACGAGCGGAAAGTCCGCATTGCAGAAATAGTAGATCACCCGTGCGCCGCCGCGCTTGCCGCTGCCGCCACGCCCGATGCGAACCTTGCGCAAGCCGCCGGTCCCGGAATGAGATCGCCGCACGTCGGTTCATAGGCGATCAGGTCGATCACCGCGTCCCGCTCGTCAACGGTGAGCAGTTCGTCGGCCCTCCGCCGGTATCCGGCGAGTTCGATCACCGAAACCGGGCGGCGCCGCATGGAGAAACCATACCCCAAAGGGGTACTGTCGTCAACTCCGGCGGTTGCCGCTCATCGCATCGGCGGATTACGCTTTGCCAATCCCGCGTGCCAGGCAATCTGGCTAAGAGCTTTTTGTAGGGTGGGCTGAGCGAAGCGAGCCCACGTGAAATGGATCCAGAGCCGAAGACATGGGCTCGCCGCTTCGCGGCTTAGCCCGCCCTCACTTGCTAGTCGGAACTCCGGATTTCGCCCCGTTCATCCGGGCTATGCTTGTTACATCTTCAAACGCGAAAATAACTGTCGAAACAAAAAGGGGTACGCGATTTCATTCTAAGCTCTCGGGCAGACGCAGCGGGTGTGCCCACTCCTTGTACAGAAGCTTGGCGGCGCCACCTGTCGAAGCAATCGGAAACGCCGGTTTGTATGGATTCCTTTGGCGAAATTCGCCAAATTCTTTTTCGATCCCGTCCATGCCACCGATAAAAACTCCGGCGACGTAGTTCGGCTCCGTTAGCATCCGTCGACGCATAGTGTGGATGCCGCTATCAACCCAGATTACATGCCGAAAGAAGTCGTTGTCTTTGGGGGCCACATTTTTAAATTCTCGCGACTGATATAGCACGAAGCAATCTGCAACATTTTTAGGGTGGGATGCCGCCAACAGGCGTATCGTAGGTGTGATAGAGGGATGTCCACCCCAAATCAGTACGAAATCTGGAATAGCTGCAGCAACCAATGCTTTGATTGATCGAATAGCAATCACGTCGGCGGTCTCGTGGTCATGGCTCTCGATCCGGCGTGGGAATGCTCGCCGATAAAAAGATTGCGGGACGCCTTTCCCTTATGGGATCAAGAGCCATGCCCGCGCCTCGGTTACGTCGATGCCTTTTACTGGCAACTGCGCGTTAAGCCAGTTGAGATGATCTACCCAGCTTGGTAAAAATCCTTGTCTATTACAGGACAACCTGAGATGCAACATAACGTCGATGGCATCAATTCCATAAAGGCATCGTGATAATTGGTCGAAATCGGCACGCCAACCGTGGGAATGACAGCGACCTTCTTTTTGGTCCCGTTAATCACTTTTTGAACAACAATATGTAAGTTTGACTGTATCGCTATCGCGACGCTCAGCGCCGCAGCTTCGCGTTGAAATGTAGTGATCAGTAGGCTCTGACGCGCGGCGATTGATCTGGCGCGAAAACCTTCCACTGCTCCCGCGATTCGATCTATTGCATCGTCAGTGAGTTCATCGCTTTGAGTAGGCGTGTTTGAACCGGACCTAAAATCACTGCCCGTCAACTGAACTGGAAGACTGAATAGTAGCGTGTCAGTCGCAGGTTGAATCTCGCCACTTCGCAAAGCAAGCGAATGACACCGATCGATAGTGCGTCTGCGCGTTCATATTCAGCGCGACACCAACGGCTGCTTTCGACGCCGTCACTGTTAAGGAGGACTACAAGATCGGAATCAACCATCGAATGCCAGAGTTGATTTTGAAAATTCGCGGCTGCTGGCACGCTGTGTGTGTCGAGAAATACATCAAAGCCGCGCTCGGCCAAGGAACCGAATAACTGCTTGGCTGCGGACCGCGAATCTTTTCTGGCATAGCTTATGAAAAGGCGACGCCTTCGCCGCAGAAGCTGCAGCACTTCTAAGACGGTGTTGATTACGCGGTCGATATGAGCGACCGAGCCATCAAACGGCAAGCCATTAATGGCGTGCAATTGAAGAGGTGTTTGAGCACGAAAATTCGTGATGTCGCGAACGATAGGAATGACAGGCTTTGCGGCGCTCAAGAGCGCATCAAGCGCCGCCAGGTGGGCAACATCTGAAGATTTCGAAGATCCCGACCAAACTGCGACGACAGGTGCGGTGGGGTCAAAATTAGCTGCGGCGACATCTTCGAGCACATCGACGTAATTCCAAATTTATCTCCGGTTCGTTAACTCTCCGTTGAAGTGCGTCCAATATCGGTGTCCGGTCAGCCTTCGCTTCTGGGCCAAGCAAGACGATCTGGTAACGCCGAAGGCTGCCCGGCACCTATGCCTCACGTTCGTTATTTTCCAGCGGCCTTGGCTGCCGCTTCGATCCAGTTTCCGAGATTTTTGTAACCGTCATCGGTCACGTAGTCATATGTCCGATATATCGACGAAAAAGCCTTCCTTAGAGTGCCCTGGCCAATGCCCCACAAGTCTAACGGATCTGTTCCGGATTGGTCGGTGGCTCCGTTTCTGTCCTTTAGATTATCTGATTCTGACCCCAGAATTCCTTTCCCGAGCTTGTAGCTCTGTTCTATCTCATAGTCGACGTGTTGGCGTGTTGATGTTTGATTTCCAATCAACACAACAGTCACAGACTTTCACTCATCTGCTTATCGATCCACCTGTGGATTGAAGCAGCATCGGTCCGTTTTACTTCCTCCCACTCAGCGGCGTCCCAGAATCCGGCGGCGTTTCGATCTTTTGTCACCCAACTATTTCTTACCTGGTTGGCGCGCCAGTTGTCCCGTTGATGATGAAAGCTGAAAAATACCTGTCTCGCCATAATGAGCTCCGATAAAGCATTTCGCGTAAAAATGGTACGATTTCAGAATCAGTAGAGAATGTGGCCGCCTCT
>CAVPLN010000018.1:0-110505 GCA_963705995.1 uncultured Solirubrobacterales bacterium | reverse complement strand
CGCCGCACTTGTCTCCCACCTCGGGTCGCTCAAGGCACTGCCAGGCAAAGCGCTGCTTGTCTCGCTCGGGGTGTTCGGCGCCGCCTTGTTCTTCGGCAACGCGATCATCACCCCGCGATCAGCGTTCTGTCGGCGGTCGAGGGCCTGGGGGTCGCCTCGCCGCCGCTCTCAGCGCTGATCCTCCCGATCGCCCTCGGGGTGATCGTCGCCCTGTTCTCGTGCAGCGCTTCGGCACCCGCACGATGGGCGGCTGTTCGGCCCGTCTGCCTGGTCTGGTTCACCGCGATCGCGCTGGCCGGCGCGCGCGAGCTCCTCCGCCGCCCGGGTGTGCTCGCCGCCTCTCCCCGAGTTCGCGATCTCCTTCGCCGTCGCGCATCCGGGCTGGCTTCCTGGCGCTGACCGGCGTCGTGCTCGCGATCACCGGCGTCGAGGCGATGTACGCCGACATGGGCCATTTCGGCCGACCGGCGATCGCCAAGGGCTGGTTCTATGTCGTGTTCCCCGCGCTGATGCTCAACTACGCCGGGCAGGGCGCGTGATCCTGATCACCTCGGGCGCCGTGGCCAACCCGTTCTACTTCCTGCTGCCGCCGGGGCCGCGCATGCCGATGGTGTTCCTGGCGACGTTCGCGACCGTGATCGCCTCCCAGGCGGTCATCTCCGGGACGTTCTCGCTGACCCGGCAGGCCACCCAGCTCGGCTACCTGCCGACGCTTCACTTCGATCACACTTCGCGGCGCGCGATCGGCCAGGTCTACGCGCCGGCGGTCAACTGGGGGCTGTTCGTCGCCGTGCTCGCGCTCGTCCTGACTTTCGGCTCCTCGGCCCGCCTTGCCGATGCCTACGGCGTCGCGGTCACCGGCACGATCGCGACCACCACGATCCTCTGGGTGATCGTCGCCCGCCGCCGCTTCCGGGTGCCGCGCTGGCGGCTCGCGCTCACTGGCGGCGTCTTCTTGGCGATCGACCTGCTGTTCTGCGCCGCGAACCTGCCGAAGATCCTGACCGGCGGCTGGGTGGCTGTTTCGGTCGCCGTCGGCGTGTTCGTCATCTTCCGGACCTGGAAGTACGGCCAGCGGTTCGTTGCCGACCAGCGCCTGCTCGCCGAAGGGCCGCTGCCCGAGTTCATCGAGCGGGCGTGTGACCCAGGCTCTGAATGTTCACCGGCCGGCCGGCACCGGTGTCTACCTCCACGCCAACCCCGACACGACCCCGCTCGCGCTTCGCGCGCATGTGGAGCACAACCACTCGATGCACCGGCACGTGATCGTCGTTTGCATCGAGATCTCCGACGAGCCGCACGTGTCGCACACTGCCCGGGTGATCGCCGACGACCTCGGCCGAACCGGACAGGGCATCTACCACCTGCGGCTGCGCTACGGGTTCACCGACCCGGTCGATGTTCCTGAGGCCCTGGCGCTGGCCGTCGATCAGGGCATCCTGCCGGACCCGATCGACCTGGGCGCCGCGAGCTACTTCATCAGCCGAATCACACTTCGCCGCTCGCGCCACGGCCACGGGATCCGGGCATGGCAGGCTTGGCGGCGGCGACTCTTCGTCGAGCTCGCCCTGCACGCGGCCTCGACCTCCGGCCAGTTCGGCGTCCCGTACGAGCGGGCGGTCGTGATCAGCACACACGTCGCGCTGTAGGCTCAGCTCAGAGTTTCGGTGATCACCGGAGTGCGTCCGGAAGGGCTGCCTCGATCGCGCCGACGAGGTACGGACTCAAGGTTCGGGCGTAGCTTGCGGTGACGTGAGCGGCGGTATCCCTGTAGACGAGGACGTTGCCGATCGTGGCGGGGCAGAAGCCGCCGCGGCAGTAGAACCGCCGCGTCTCCACCACGCGCGCGCCGGGAATCTGCTCAGCGGCCAGCGCGAGGCGATCGGGGTCGTGGTAGGCGATGGCCACGGGAGTGCCGCAGTTGCCGGTCGCGCTGTAGGTGATCCTGGTCACGCACGCCGTACTCGCGGGTGACACGCTGGGATCATCCTCGACGACGACGATCTGTGTGCGGGCGGCCGCGACGGGTCTCATCGCCGCGAGGTGGTCGGCGACCGAACTGCTGTACACGCGGATCTCGGTCGCGATGACGACCGCAAAATGGTCCCGGACGAGTGACCGCTGGATCAGGCGAAGGCCCGGACACGACGGTGACAGGTCGGGGTTCAGCCATTGGCACGTCTGCCCGGTGAAGGCGGTGAGGTGCCAGTTGAGCGCGTCGAGCTGGGGCACGAGGGCCGCCAGGAGGGCCGCAGCGTGGCTGTCGCCGATCAGGGCGACCTGGATCGCGTCGGGGCGCCGGCTGCCGTACTGGCACGGGTGCAGCGGCTGATTGAGGTACGCGTAGCAGGCGTACGCGCCTCCGGTGTCGTCGGGGAGCCGGCCGGGCAGCGGCGCGACCCGGTCGCCACTGTTCAGCCTCGGGCAGTGGTGCCGGGGGTCAAGCGCTGCTGCGCCGATGCAGTCACTCGGATCGTCCTGGGTGTGTCCGATCAGAACCGGCGCCCCGAGCACGAGTTGCGCTGGGCTGATCGCGCGAACGGCGAGCAGGCCGACTCCCGCGATCACCGCGGTCGCCGCACAGGCGATTGCGTAACGCAGCCAGCCCGCCGCCGGGATCGGCAACCGGCCCGCGCGCTGCCGAAACCAGGTTCCGCGCCGGGCAGGATCTTCGAGCAGATGAAACGACGCAGCGGAAAGCCCGAAGATCAGCGCCAGACCCACGACCCAGTACGCCGGCGAGTATTGGGGAACGACGGCGACGATCAGCACGACGACGGGGAAGTGCCAGAGGTAGAGGCTGTACGAGATCTCGCCCACGTACTGGCTGACGGCGTTGGTCAGAGGCAGCAATGACCGACGCGAGAGGCCATTGCCGGCTCCGAGCACGGCAGCGGTCGAGAGCGTTGGCAGCAGCGCCCAGGGCGCGGGAAACCCCGACGACGACGGGACCACGAACAGCGACCACAGCACCCCGGCGGATCCAACCCACGCGACGGCCAGGCGCAGGCGCGAATCGGACCGGGACAGCGACGGCGCGGCGAACGCGACGAGTGCCCCCAGCCCCAGCTCCCAGGCTCGGACGAAGGTGGAGAAGTAGGCGGCTTTCGGGTCGTGAGCCGTCTCGGAGAAGGCCCACGCGAGTGAGACGCCCGAGATCACGATGATCGCGAGAGCCGCGACCAGCCGTGTGTGCTCGTGGCGCCAGAAGCGCAGGCGCAGCCCGATCAGCAGCAGCCCGAGCATCAACCACGGCCAGACGAAGTAGAACTGCTCCTCGACCGACAACGACCAGTAATGCTGCAGGGGTGATGGCGGCAGCGACTGGTTGAAGTAGTTGACGCCCGTCCGCGCGAAATGCCAGTTGGCGACGAACAGGAGCGCCGAGATCGCGTCCTTGGCAGCGAAGTGGTAGCGGTCGATTCCCGCGAGCACACGGGTTGCGCACACGGTCGCCCCGATCACGAACAGGCCCGCCGGAAGGATCCTCTTGATCCGCCGGGCGTAGAACGCGCGGAACGAGATCGTCTTGCGCGCCTCGAACTCGCGCACGAGAACCCCGGTGATCAGATAGCCCGAGATCACGAAGAAGACGTCGACCCCGACGAAGCTGCCCGCGGGCCAGCCCGCCATGTGGTTCGCCACCACCGCCAGCACCGCGATCGCCCGCAGACCCTGGATGTCCGCCCTGTGGCCGGCGCGGCGATCCCCGCGCGGCGCCGGCGCCGGGTTCCGCTGTTGCGAGGCCCCCATGCGCCGTCATTGTGCCCAGCGGTGCCGCTCCGGGCTCGGGCCCGGGTGATCGATGCGACCGCGGGGAGCGGGCCGTCGGCCGAGGGAACTCAGCTGTGAGCAGCCGGATGCAACGCACGGAGCGAGAGCGCGGTGAGCGATCCAAATCCGGTTGCGATCGAGACCCGCTGGAAGGCACCCCCTCGCCCAGCAGGCCATGAGGCACGCCCGAATGCGGCGCCGAACAGCACGGACGCAGCCCCGAGAATCAGCGCCGGGACCACGGGCGGGGCGACGGTCCGCCAGTCATACCCTTCTCGCCTGGCTCCGATCGCCGTGAACACACTCACGAACGCAGGCCCCCGCCACAACGCCGCAGGCGGTCCTGGCCCTCGACCCCGAACGACCTCCACTCATGCCGGGCTCCCGCCTCATCGCCCGTGCCCACCGTCGCCGACGGTGAGACCTCCCCTCAGTGTCAATTTATACCGCAGCAGCGGCTCTCATGAGGCCGCGAATCGTGTCGCATAATCACCCGCCGCACGCCGGGAGGCACAGAACCGGAGCGGAATTGACGAGGTCAATTCGAAGGAGGTGATCGGATGGGCGGCTACGTGTTGGGTTTCCAGGAGATCGATCGGAGCCAGGTTGCGATCGCGGGGGGCAAGGGCGCGCTCCTGGGCGAGCTTTCACGGATCGAAGGCATCGCCGTGCCGGCTGGTTTCTGCGTGACGACCGATGCCTTCGAGGCGGCCCTGGCGGGAGAGCCATCGATTGACGATCGGCTCGATCGCCTGTCGCAACTGCAGCCGGACGACCGGGAGGCGATCCGTGCGCTCAGTGCCGAGATCCGGCTGGCGCTCGAAGCGATCGCCGTCCCCGAGGATCTGGCGGCGGAGATCACGGGCGCGCTCGCCGGGTTCGGCGCGCAAGCACCGTACGCGGTCCGATCCAGCGCGACGGCGGAGGACTCCCCGAGCGCATCGTTCGCGGGCCAGCACGACACGTATCTGAACGTCATCGGCGCGCCGGCGATCCTCGAGCAGGTCAGGCGGTGCTGGGGCTCGCTCTTCACCGAGCGGGCCGCGACCTACCGCCTGCGGAACGGCGTCGGGCACCGGAAGGTCCACATGGCCGTGGTCGTGCAGCAGATGGTCTTCCCGCAGGCGGCCGGCATCCTGTTCACGGCGGACCCGGTCACGTCCAACCGGAGGGTCGCTTCGGTGGAGGCCGGGGTCGGCCTCGGCGAGGCCCTGGTCTCCGGCCTCGTGACCGCGGACAGCTACAAGGTGCGCGACGGTGAGATCGTCGCGAAAGCGGTCGCCGCCAAGCGGCTCGCGCTCCACGCCTCACCTACAGGCGGGACAACGGAACACGCGATCGAGCCAGAGCGTCAGGGGCAGCCGGCGCTGACCGACGCACAGATCGTGCGGCTGGCGCAGCTGGGCCAGCGGATCGAAGCGCACTTCGGCCACCCGCAGGACATCGAATGGTGCCTGGTCGACGATGACTTCCGAATCGTCCAGAGCCGGCCGATCACGACGCTGTTCCCGATCCCCGATGCCGGCGATCAGGAGAAGCACGTCTACGTCTCGGTCGGCCATCAGCAGATGATGACCGACCCGATGAAGCCCCTGGGGCTCTCCTTCTGGCAGCTGACGACGCCGCGGCCGACGGCCGAGGCCGCGGGTCGACTGTTCGTCGACGTCGCCCACCAACTGGCCTCGCCAACGACTCGCGCGGGCCTCGTGAGGGCCCTGGGAAGATCCGATCCGCTGATCGGTGACGCGCTGCAGACGGTCCTCGAACGAGGCGACCTACTCCCAACGCCCCCGGATGAGGGCCCCGTCGGGGCGGCGGCCGGCGGGCCGCCCGCCCCGATCCAGACCGATCCGAACCTCGTCACCGAACTGATCGAGCGCGGAGAGGCCTCGATCGCCGCCCTAGAGGACGAGATCCAGGGGAAAGCCGGATCGGCGCTGCTCGACTTCATCCTGGCGGACATTCAGGAGCTGAAGCGGATCCTGTTCGATCAGGAGAGCCTTCGCTTGATCATGGTGGCGATGGAGGCCACCTGGTGGCTCAACGAGCAGTTGGAGGCGTGGCTCGGCGACAGGAACGCGGCCGACACGCTGACCCAGTCCGTTCCCCACAACGTCACGGCTGAGATGGGTCTGGCGCTCCTGGAGGTCGCCGACGCGATCCGCCCGCATCCGAACGTGGTGGCCCTTCTGCAGAACGTCGCGGACGACGGCTTCCTGGAGGAACTGGCGGCAGTCGCCGGCGGTCGCGAGGCGCACGACGCCATCCGGGCGTACCTCGACAAGTACGGCATGCGCTGCGTCGGCGAGATCGACATCACGAGGCCACGTTGGAGCGAACGCCCCACCACGCTCGTGCCGATACTTCTCAGCCACATCAAGAACTTCGAGCCGGGCGCCGGCAGGCGCCGCCTCGAGCAGGGCGAGCGCGCCGCCTGGAAGACCGAACAGGAACTGCTGGCGCGCTTGCGGGGCTTGCCGGGCGGCGAGGCGAAGGCCGACGAGGCCAAGCGGATGATCGACCGGGTCAGGACCTTCACCGGGTACCGGGAGTATCCGAAGTACGGCATGGTCAGCCGCTACTTCGTGTACAAGCAAGCGTTGCTGGGAGAAGCCCGGCGCCTCGTGGAGACCGATGCGCTGCGCGAGCCGGAGGACATCTTCTACCTCACGTTTCAGGAGCTCCAAGACGTCGTGCGGACCAGGCACGTGGATGACGATCTGATCCGCCGGCGCAGGGACGCGTTCAGGTCCTACCGAGCGCTCACGCCGCCCCGCGTGATGACATCGGATGGTGAGGTCATTGCAGGGGCGTACCGACGCGACGATGTCCCCACCGGCGCGCTGGTCGGCTTGGCGGTCTCCGCCGGGACGATCGAGGGTCGGGCCCGCGTCCTCCTGGACATAACCCAGGCCGATCTCGAAGCTGGCGACATCTTGGTCACCGCGTACACCGACCCGAGCTGGACGCCCCTGTTCGTCGCGATCAGCGGCCTGGTCACGGAAGTGGGGGGCCTGATGACCCACGGCGCGGTGATCGCGCGCGAGTATGGCCTGCCGGCCGTCGTGGGGGTGGAGCAGGCTACCCGGCGGATCCGAGATGGACAGCGGATTCGCGTGCATGGCACCGACGGTTACGTCGAGATCCTGCACTGATTCAGTTGAGTTGGAGGTCTTGGGGTGTGGGTGCAGCACCAGGCGGGCCGCGGGATGCTGAGGCGGCGATCGCCGCAGCGCGACCGGCTGATGTCCGCTCAAGTTCAATGCGCGCGGTCGCGGCGTCGGTTGCGTGCGTATGAGGCTCGGGCGTCCGGGGATCGTGGGACCGCGGCGGTGGCGGCGCGGGCGTGTGGGAGGACGGCCGTTCGGTCGGGCAACCCCAAGTTCCGGACCCCCCCAACGATCTTGGGGGGTATGGACCGCAGGGGTCTCTACGACCCTCAAGTTCGACACCCCCCTGTCGCGGCCGGGGGGGTCCGGAACTTACGGGTCGTCAGGACGTGACGTGCCGGGGGGCGTGGTCTCGGTGGAGACGTTCAAGCCTCGGCTGCGAGCGCGTGCTCCCCGGGGGCTTGGGTGATGGCGAGCCACGATCGCTCAGCGTG
Source organism: uncultured Solirubrobacterales bacterium (assembly GCA_963705995.1). Lineage (GTDB taxonomy): Bacteria > Actinomycetota > Thermoleophilia > Solirubrobacterales > Solirubrobacteraceae > Palsa-465. The sequence continues at coordinate 103,127 of CAVPLN010000018.1, read as the reverse complement.
ATCGGTTGGGGGGGCCAGGCCGCGATCGCCGAGCGTGACCGGTAGGGGGCGCCGCACCGGAACCCGAGCATCGGCGGCAGCGGCTCGCGGTCCGGCCGGTTCCGTTTCACCTTCAAGAGCGGGGGGGCGGCAGCCAGGCGACACGCGGGCGCTTGGTCACACGGGAGGAGCGGCGGACGCCGGGCGCACAGCCACCAGGTGGCCTCGAGCCGCGACTTGGATACAGAAAGTGCCCTGCGAGGGCGCAATTTGTATCCAAGTCGCGCACTCCGCGGGGGTGGTCCATGGCCGTGGGGGTCCATGGCCGTGGGGGTCCATGGCCGTGCGGTTCCAAGGCCGTGCCGTTCCAAGGCCGGCGGTCTTCCCGTGGGACGAGGCGATGATCGGGACGCGACCGGCTACTTGCCGCCGACCGTGAACGCGTAGAGCTGGTCGTTGCTGCTGTAGCCGAGTGAGGACAGCTCGGGGGATCCCGAGCCCCAGTACACGGTTCCGTTTGCGATCGCAGGCCCGGAAGTGACACTCCCGCCGCTCGCGAACCGCCAGAGGATCTTGCCCGTCGAGGCGCTCATCGCGAACATGTTGTTGCCGGTGGAGGCGGTCGTGCCGCCGTAGAGGACTCCGCCCGCAACCGACACCGGTCCGATCGCCGCGGCGTCGCCAGGGGCCGCGGTCTGCCAGTCCCATGCTCCGGTTGTCGGGTTCAGCGCACCCCACGAACCGCCGAGGACCGTGGCGCCGCTCGCGAACGTGTAGGGCGTCAGGAACGGGTCGGATTCGTGCACGTAGATCCGTGTCCCATCGAAGGCGGTGCCCCACATCACGCCGCCGAGCGTGCTGCCGGGCCCGACCTGCTGATGCCACAGGGGCGCTCCGGTCGCGGGGTCGAACTCCCAGTAGATCCCCGACTTCTGACCGGCGCCGACGACCAGCTGCGATGTGCCGCCCGCTGCCCCGAGCGCCATCACGTTCGCGCCGGATCCGAAGTCCCAATCGGGGCCGTCGGGGTCAGGGCACCAGTTCGTGCCGGCGGTCTGGCCGAGGCACGCGAGCGTGAACGCGTCCCACCCCTCGGCCTTGTAGGCCCACTCGACCGCCCCCGTCTGGAGGTTCAGGGCGAGCTCGGCATCGAAGTCGTCGTCGGACGCGGTGCAGTCCGCGTTGGAGGTGTGGTTCGCGAGCGCCTGCGCCGCACACGCGGCAGCCGCATCCGGCGTCGTGTAGTTGTTCCCCGAGCCGATGAACACCTGGTTGGTCTGGAGATCGACCGCGGGGCTGTCCCAGACCGCGCCGCCCGAGTAGCCGCAGCCACTCGGTGGGTTGTCGGCCACGCACGGCTGATCGTCGTTCGTGGGCACCGTATACGTCCTCCAGATCAGCTGTCCGGTGGTGGCGCTGAGCGCGACGACGCTGCCGCGGAACGTGCAGCACGCGTAGCTCGTGTTGGATGCGTTCTGCTCCTCGTCGGAGGAGACGCCGATCAGCACCATCCCATCGACGACGACCGGGCTGCCGGTGATCACCGCCGATGGGTTGCTGTCGACCTGCTCACTCCAGATCAGGCTGCCGGTCTGCGCGTCGACCGCGAATACATGAGCGCCTTGCGGATGCACCCCTGGCAGCTTGTCGCCAAAGATCAGCTCGTTGCCGTAGATCGCCGGCGAGGACCGAGCGATCGCCCCCGACACCCCGTCATACGCCGAGACAGGCTCCTGCCAGATCAACGCCCCCGTCGATGCGTTGACCGCATTGATATACCCACCGAAATCCGGGAAATAGACCGCGCCGTCGCCAACCGTCGGCGTCGCCTCGATCGACCCGTGCGCCGTGAACACCCACTTCGGGCTCAACCGGGACACGTTCAGGGCGCTGATCCGAAACTCCAACGGCTCAAAGCGATCATCGCTGGGGCCATGACCAGCCGAGGTCCACTGCCCGATCGCCAGCGCCCCCGACGGAGCGACCACGGCCACGCCCGCCCACGCGCACACCACCAGCACGCCACAGATCCGAACCAATCGCGCCACGAGCCCCCCTACCTCGACCACACACACCGTCGCGCCGCACGCGGGCCGCACGGGCCCGGTCGGAGCTCGAAGAGTTCTACACGGTCAATACCGCCAGGTCAACACATCGAATATCAGAGCAACGCCGCACGCCTGGATCCGAATTCGCTCAGGCCTGGCTGTCGGTTCCGGCGCGCCGACGGGCGGCGAGCGCGGCGCGCTCGTAGGGTATGACGGCGATTGCCGGCTCACTCCGGCTGATCGCCTCAAGCCCGGTCACGCGGGCTCGGTCTGATCCTGCACAGGCACAGGCGCCGCCGCCAGCCGGGTCGGACCAGAGCCCGGAGATGTCGAGACGGTCGCGGGTCTTTCCACGGGCGCTCCCACCATCCCGGAGCCGGCCGGCGTCGCCGGGGCACGGCCGAGATTCGACGCCACTCCGAGCGCCATTGCAGCCGCCCGCACGAGATCGGCCGCGGTGGCGAAGCGATCACCGGGGAGCTTGGCGAGCCCGATCGCCATCACCGCATCGATCTCCGCGGGCAGATAGGGGTTGACTGCGGTCGGCTTGGGAACGGGCTCGCTGAGGTGCGCGATCGCGGTCGCCGTCCTGTTCTCGCGTGGGTAAGGGGTCTCACCCGTGAGGCAGTGGTAGAGAACCGCCGCGAGCGAGTAGACGTCGGTTCGACCATCGACCTCGTCGCCACGAATCTGCTCCGGAGCGGCGTACGTGGCGGTGCCGATCCAGCCGTCGGCGCGGGTGAGCTGCCCCGATTCGCCGAGCCATTTGGCGATCCCGAAGTCGGTCAGATAGACGTGCTCGGGCTCGTCGCTCGTGATCAGCACGTTTGATGGCTTGACGTCCCGATGAACGATGTTCAGCGAGTGCGCCGCGTCGAGTGCACCCGCGATCTGCTCGACGATCCGTATCGCTCGAAGCGGGTCCAGGGGAACATCGAGCTCCGCACTGAGATCGCCACCGGTCACGAGCCGCATCGCGATGTAGAGAACCCTGTCGTTGTTGCCCGTGTCGTACACGGGGATGACATTGGGATGCTCGATCGCCGCGGCAGCGCGGCACTCGAGCTCGAAGCGGGCACGATGCTCCGCGCTCTGCGCGTACTCCGGGAGGATCACCTTGAGCGCGACCCGGCGGCTGAGGCCCTGCTGCGTTGCGACGTACACGGCGCCCATCCCGCCGCGGCTGATCTGCTCCTCCAGGTGGTAGCCGTCGATGATCCGGCTCGCCCACGCGCGAAGCGGCGAATCACCGCTCAGCACCTGACTCACCAACGCCGGCGAGCCGGCTGCGAACAGCCGGCGCAGCTCGCGACGCTCGCGCGCGTCCGCGACCGCGCCGATCGCCAGCGCACCACCCGTCGCCAGGGCGATCGCGACGACCTCAGGCGTGAACTCGAGGACCGAGCCGCCGTCGAACGCAACAGCGGCGCCAAGACACCAAGCGACCAGCGAAACGAGACCCGCCAGCGAAACCCACAGCGCGCCGCCGCGGATCGCGACGGCGCAGATGGCGAGCGGCGCGGCGAGGATCAGCGCGATCTGGAGCCAAGAGGGCGCGTTGCGCAAGGGCAACCCATCGAGCATCGTCGCGATCGCGTTGGCCTGGATCTCAGGGCCGGGCATCGCCCCGCCGCCGGCGGCGGTCGGATTGTCGTCGTGCAGCACGGGCGTGGTCGCGCCGATCACGACGATCTTTCCGCGGACCGCCCGAGGATCGAAGTGACCGCTGAGGACCCTGTAGAGCGAGATCCTCGGGAAGGTGCCCGGAGGTCCGGAATAGTCGATCCAGGACCCCGTTCGAGCGATCCCGCGGGGACTGGTTGCGTGGCCGGTGACGATTCGCTGCACGACCGAGGCAATCGACGGCAGGCCGTTGACCTCGCCGACGAGGTGGCGCACGGTCCCATCCGGGTCGTCGGGGAGCAGCGCGGCGCCCACGTAATCATGGATGCTCCGGACGTTCGCGTTCCCTCCGAGCACGAACGTCTGGCCGCGGTTGTGCGGGCCCGAACCGATATCTGTCGCCCCGAACACGACCGGAGCGGCATCGGCGGCGGCGTAGAACAGCGCGCTGTCGGCGCCCGCCGTCGTCGGTCGGTCGACCGAGAAATCGTAGACGATCACACGCGCGCCGGCGCGGTGGAGCTGCTCGAGTGCGCGAGCATCGATCCGCCGCGAGAAGGGATACTGGGGCAGGCTCTCCTGGCTCGTCGTGTCGAGTGCGACGATCACGATGTCGCGCGGCGGGCGGACCGCCCCTCGGATTGCGAAGCGCAGGTCGATGGTCTGTCCCTCGACAGCTTCGACGATGCTGTTGTGCCGCAGGGCGATCGTGATCCCGCCGGCCGCGAAAGCGACCAGCAGGGCCGCTGCGATGCGCGCGCGCAGGCCGAACGCGGGCTTGACCTGCCTGGCCGTCTCAGTCGTGGTCGGACTGCTGTCTGGGGTCTGTCGCGCCGCCACTCGACGCCAGACGATAGCCCTCGGACACGCCGTGCGGCCGGGCTTGTTGCGATACCGTAGGCCACGATTTGAGGAAGCGAAGCGATCGCCGGTGAGCGCAGATCCAGCCGGATCCATCAGTACCGATCCGCTGGCCCGGTACTCGCTGAGCCCCGCTGAGGGAGCCGTGCTGGCCGCCGCCAACCGCGCCGGGGTGCCGTTCCTCGCGTATCGCGAGCCGGCCGGGCAGTTCCACACCTTCGCGTTGGAGCCCGGTCCCGAGCCGCTCTTCATCGGTCGCGCCGATGGAGCCTCCCTGCGCCTGGCGGGCGACCAGCAGATCTCGCGGTTGCACGCCGAACTCCGCCCGGCATCGGGTGAGTGGATGATCACGAACCTCTCGCAGAACAACACGTTCGTGAACTCAAAGCCGATCGACCGTCCCGAACGTCTGCGCGACGGGGACCGAATCCGCATCGGCCGCGTCATGCTCGCCTTCGTCTGGCCAGGCGCGCCCGCCGGTGACGAGACCTCGGTCGCCCAAGATCAGCCCCGTCTCGTTGAGCTGTCCCCGACCCAGCGGCGGATCCTGGTTGCGCTGTGCCGCCCGATGCTGAGGTCCGGCGAGTTGCATGCGCCCGCCTCCAATAAGGAGATCTGCGACGAGGTGCATCTCGGGCCCGACCAGGTCAAGAAGGAGCTCGGGAGGCTGTTCGGCAGGTTCGGCTTTGCGGACCTCCCCCAGAATCAGAAGCGAGCCTCACTGGCGAACCACGCGATCAACACGGGGCTTGTGGCCCGGCGTGACCTCTGAGGCAATGCGGCGGCCGCTCCTCATCCTTGAGAAGCGGCCGCGCCGTGCCCCCCGTTTGTTGCCGTGCCCCCGTTGTTGCCGTGCCCCCCAGCTTGTTGCCGTGCCCCCCAGCTTGTTGCCGTGCCCCCCAGCTTGTTCCCGTGCCGCTGTTGCTGCCGCGCCCCCGTGTGGCAAGGCCCCTTGTCTCGTCTCAGCCGCTCATCGATCTCTGCGCACAGCATGCCGCCTCGGTCGCAACGGGGAAATCGCCCAAAGGTGGTGAATACCGGCACCTTCGACTCGCCTGGGCCGCGCCGGAGCGCGCCAGCTCGCGCGACATGCGTGCTGCACGCCCTGGTCTGCCCCGGCCCCCCTTTCTGCTATATCTCGGTCCAGCCGTGGACCCGCGGCCGGCTCACGCCAACGACAATCCGGGCTTCCACGGGATCGAGGGGGTACGGGGGTTGCATCCTGGGAAGCGCTTGACCTGCGGGGTCCAACATGCTGTCGCGAAGACCGCGTTGGCGCTGTTCATCATCCTCGCGAGCCTGTGCGTCGTCACGGGCGGCTCGGCCGTGGCAGCCGCTTTCACCTGGAGCGGCGGTGGCGCGACAACCGATCCGCTCTGGTCCAACGGCTCCAACTGGGCCGGCACAGCGCCGAGCGGAACCGTCGACACGCTGACGTTCCCGCTGTTGACGAGCCCGGACTGCACCGCCACACCAGCGACTGCCGCCTGCTACTCGGCGATCGACGACATCTCCGGGTTGAGCGCCAACGCAATCTCGATCGACCCGACCGCGCCCTATCTGATCACGGGCGCCGGACTCGCACTCGGAGCTGGCGGAATCTCAACACCACCGCCCGACCCCACCTCCGGGTTCGTTCTGTCCTTCATCGACCTGCCGATCACGCTCACCGCCGGACAGCTGTGGACGATCGCGGGGGACGCCAACGACTCCGAACTGGCCGTCGCCAGCGCCTCAGGGCCGTACCCACTCGCGCTCGCCCTCACCGGCGACGCCCGGATCGGGTTCGGCGACACAGGCGCTGATGACACCGAGATCGGTCCGGTCACCGCGTCCGGGTCGGGCGCCATCGTCCTGATCGGCAGCCTGAACGCGACGGACGGCGAGCCGCTGTCGCTCACGAACGGCGCCGGTCTCGCCGCGCCCGGCGCCGGGGCAACGGTCGGCCCTGTGAGCGCGACCGACGGCTTCATCCGGGTCGGCTATGGCGATGCACCCAGCGACGGGACCCTCGCGGTCCGGGGCACCGTGGCGCTCGATTCCACGAGTCGCATGGTGTTCTTCATCGACCAGCCCGGCAGCACGCCGGGAGCCGATTTCACGCAGTTGACCGCGACCGGCGACATCGACCTCGGCGGCGCGACGCTCGATCTCCTCCAGGGGGTCGTCGGAACCGGCGCCGCGTGCGCAACGCTTCAGCCAGGTGACGCGTACACGCTCCTCTCGACGACCGGAACGCTCACGGGCACGTTTGCGGGCCTCCCGGACGGTGCCACGGTGGCGTTGACGTCGCCCTGCGCCGGACCATCGGGTGCGGCGCCGATTGCGACGATGACCTACGGGTCGAACTCGGTGACAGCGACGATCGACCCAGCCCCCACCGCCAGGCTCACCACGACACCCGACAACCCGGTCACCAACCAGCCCGTGACGTTGACGGCGACCGTCTCGGCCGGTTTGGCGACGCCGTCCGGCACGATCACGTTCGAGCAGGGCGGGACGCCGATCGCAGGCTGTGCCGGCGAGAGCGTCGTGTTGACCGGAGCTGTCTATGGCGCGACCTGCACGACGACGTTCAGCGCGGCCTCGTCGCCCGAAACGCTGGCTGCCGTGTTCTCGCCGGCAGCCGGTTCACTGCTGACAGGCTCCACCAGCTCCCCCCTGCTCCTGACGGTTGCGAAAGCGGCGACGACGACCTCGGTCTCGGTATCCAGCAAAGCGCCGAGAGTCGGAGCCCCGGTGACGTACTCGGCGTCGGTGGTGCCTGATCGACCCGGTGGCGCCGTCCCGAGCGGGCTCGTGGAATTCCTCGATCGCGGGCACGTGATCCGGTCGTGCTCGAGCGACGCGCTCAAAGTGGTGTCGGCGTCTTGCCGGATGAGCTATTCCGGGCCCGGATCCCACGAGGTCAGTGCCAGGTACCTGGGAGATGCAAACTTCGCGGGGTCGAGCGGCGCCGCCGAGCTGGTGAAGGTGACGGGTGGCGCTCTGCCCGGTAACGGCTCTTCGACGACCGTGGCGTCACCCGTCTTTCGCCGCAGCGCGGCGGTTGGCGCAGTGAGCGGCACGGTGCGCGTGCGCGTGCCTCACAGCAGCCGCTTCGTGACGTTGCGCCGCGGGGCGCTCGTGCCGCTCGGTTCGACGATCGATGCGACCGATGGGACGATCGTGCTCGTGTTCGCACGTCCGCGTGCAGCGAAGGCATCGACGCCCTCGCTGGACCGGGACAGTGCCGAGCTACGGATCCCCGGTCGTGCGCCGGCAACGATGTGGGCGCAGTTCTGGCAGGGCCAGTTCGTCATCACCCAGACCCGTTCCGGAATGGTGATCGCCGTCCTCGCCGGCGGCAGCTTCGCGACCTGCAAACGGCGGCCGCGCGGCGTGTTCGCAACGGTTGCGTCGACGCGGCCGATTCGCAAGCTCTGGGCCCGCGATCACGGCGGCTCCTTCGGTACGCGCGGAGCGTACGTGGCGACGGCGGTCGTCGGCACCGAGTGGTTGACCGAGGACTTCTGCGCCGGCAGCGAGGTGGAGGTCAGACAGGGGACGGTTCGTGTGACGAGCCTGATCACGCACAAGACGGGGCTCGTGCACGCCAACCACAACTCGTTCGTCAGAGCCTGATCGGCTGGGGGTCGACGAGCTGCTTGACGAGCACCGAGTCATCACGACCCGGTCCGGCGCAGCATCTCAACGACGAGGAACGCGAGCTCGAGCGCCTGCTGCGTGTTCAGCCGCGGGTCGCACGCGGTCTCGTACCGCGACGAGAGCTGGCCGTGGGAGATCATCTGCGCGCCGCCGAGACACTCGGTGACCTCCTCGCCGGTGTGCTCGACGTGAATGCCGCCGGGGTGCGTGCCGAGCCGACGATGGACCTCGAAGAACCCTTCGACCTCGTCCATGATGCGGTCGAAGTGTCGCGTCTTGTGACCGCTCGGCGACTCCTCGGTGTTGCCGTGCATCGGGTCGCACTGCCATACGACGCGATGACCGGACCGGCTGACCGCGTCAACGATCGGCGGCAACTGCTCGCGGACGGCGTCGTTGCCCATCCGTGATACCAGCGTGACGTGGCCGTCAACACGCCGGGGATCGAGCCGCTCGACGAGCGCGACCGCCTCCTGGGGCGTGATCCTGGGACCGATCTTGACGCCGATCGGGTTGGCGATGAGCGCCCCCAGGGCAACGTGGGCGCCGTCGAGGTGTCGTGTGCGGTCGCCGATCCAGAGCTGGTGCGCCGACAGGAGGAACAGCCGATCGCCTTCGGGCCGCAACAGCGAACGTTCGTAGTCGAGCACGAGCATCTCGTGACTCGCGAACAGCTCGACTGTGCGGAGGGAGCCGTCGTCGACGCCGCACGCGGCCATGAATCGCAGGCTCCGGTCGATCTCGGTGGCAACCTGCTCGTAGCGCTCCCCGGCACCGGAGCGGCGCACGAAATCCATATTCCACTCATGCAGCCGGTGCAGATCGGCCAGCCCGGCGCCGGTGATCGCGCGGGCCAGGTTCATCGCCGCCGCCGCGTTGGCGTAAGCGCGGATGAGCCGACCCGGGTCCGGTCGCCGCGCGTCCTCGGTCGGTTCGAGCCCGTGCACCATGTCGCCGCGGTAGGAGGGCAGGCCGACGGCATCGGTGCTCGAACTCCGCGGCTTGGCGTACTGGCCGGCGATCCGCCCAACCTTGACGACCGGCATCGACGTCCCGTACGTCAGCACAACCGCCATCTGCAGAAGCGTTCGGATCGTGCCGCGCAGATGCGCTTCCGTGTTGTCGGCGAAGGTCTCGGCGCAGTCCCCGCCCTGCAAGAGGAACGCGTCGCCGCGCGCGACCGCGCCGAGCCGAGCCTGGAGCCGGTCGACCTCGGTCGGGACCGCGATCGGCGGGACGGCCTCCAACACGCCCCGCACGCGCTCGAGGTAGCCGGGGTCCGGCCACGCCGGCTGCTGCGCCGCCGGCCGAGCCAGGGCGTCGGCGACCGCCGCAGCGAGCGGATCCGGAAGCGGCTGCAGCGCCGGACCCGCAGCCTCGGGCACGTCGATCGTCCAACTCACGCGGCCAACGGTAGATCCTCGTCGGCAACCGCGTCGAGCAATGCACCGGTCGGCGAGGTCTCCAGGCCGGCCGAGGCTCCCGGTCAGTCGCGAGCCCTCACGAGGCCCGGACCAGCGCGACGAGCGGGATCGGCCGTGTGGTCTTCTTCTGGTAGGCCTCGTAACGGTTGCCGTTCCTGCCGTTGACCAGTTCCCATAGACGGGCGTAATCCGGGTCGCCGAGCCCGATCTCGGTCGCGGTCGCGAGGAAGCGATGACGACCGACCTGCACGTCGACCTCCGGCTTGGCGCGGAGGTTGAGCAGCCATGCCGGGGCCTTGGGATCACCGCCTTTGGAAGCGACGACGATATAGCGATCTCCGTCCCTGGCGTACACGAGCGAGTTCGTGCGGGTCTGACCGGTCCTGCGTCCGGTGGTGCGAAGCATCAGGCACGGGACGCCGAGAGTCCGGTGGCCGATCAGGCCACCGGTGTGCTCGTAGATGAAGGCGTGGAGCTGCAGGGTCGTGCGGAAGACGTTCTCGTAGATCGACATGCCTGCAGACACTACGCTCGGCGCGCGCGAGCTACTCGGACTGGCGTCCCAGGCTTGCGACGAACCGGTCGATCCGCCTGCGCTCGTCGACGGACAGGGAACCGTCCGTCTCCACAAGCAGGGTCATCGGGCCCCGGTCGCGGGCCCAGCGGGTCACGGCGTCGCTGAACGCACGCGCCACCCACACGACCGGCAACGACCCGGCGTAGTCGATCGCTGTCGCATCCTGGTGGTCGGCGTCGGCCTCGCTGCGCACGAGCAGGATGCTCGTCTGGTCCAGCTCGTGGGCGACCTCGTTGGCGGCGGCGAAGCCTTCGTCACCGAGCAGCGCGATCTCGCCCTCGCGGAGCATCTCGTGAGCCCAACCAGCCGGCGCGCCCTCCAGCGCCGATGGCGGGCAGACGAAGCGAAAAGCGGGGTCGGGCACGGCTTCAGACCCTACTGGACTCGTTGCGGCCGCACCGCGCGGTGCCCGGTCGGTACGACTCGCGAGCCAGGCGGCCGAGCGTGGGTTTCCGCCCGACGCAGACCGATCCCCGGCTGCGCAGCGCCGCCGGCATGCGACCATCAGTCGATGGGGCACATCGTCGCATCTGGCCTTGGCTACGCCCATCCGGGTGGCGAGATGCTGTTCACGGATGTCTCGTTTCGCGTGTCAGCGGGCGAGCATGTCGGGCTTGTGGGCGCGAACGGCGTGGGCAAGAGCACGCTGCTGCGAGTGCTGACGGGGGCGCTGCCGACCGACGAAGGCGACGTTTCCGTTGGTGGCCGCGCCGGCTACATGGCGCAGGACGTCGGCGCTGACGGCGACTCGCGGAGCGTGCGAGAGCTGCTGACGGCACTCGCGCCTCGGTCGGTCAGGCTCGCAGGCGAGCGCGTGGCTCTCCACGAGTCCGAGCTCGCGGCCGGGGATGATGCCGCCGGGATGGCGCTCGGGGTGGCGATCGCGGACTGGTCGGCACTCGGCGGATACGAGCTCGAGGCGCAGTGGGACGCGTCGTGCCGCCGGATCGTTCGCCGAGCGTTCCAGGAGCGTCGCCGAGCGACCCGCCGTGACCCTTTCCGGCGGCGAGCGCAAGCAGCTGGTGCTCGACGTGCTGTTCGGCTCCGACGCCGACGTGCTGCTGCTCGACGAGCCGGACAACTTCCTCGACGTGCCGGCGAAGCTCGCGCTCGAGCGGCAGATCGCTGCGACGAAGAAGACCGTTCTGATGATCTCCCACGATCGCGAGGTGCTCGCGGGCTCCGTTCGGTCGATCTTGACGCTCGAGGGAAACGGCGCGTGGGTGCACGGCGGAGGCTACGCCTCGTACCCGCAGGCGCGCGAGGAGCGCCAGCGCCGCCTGGGTGATGCCGTCAAGCGCTGGCGCGACGAGGAACGACGGCTGTTCGGGCTGATGAAGACCTTCAAGGAGCGCGCCCGCTACTCGAGCGACTGGGCGAAGAAGGCCGACGCGGCCGAGACGCGCTGGCGACGCTTCGCCGACAGCGGTCCACCTCCACCGCCGGTGGCGAGCACGCCGATCGCGATGAGGATCCGGGGAGGTGACTCGGCGCGCCGCGTGCTCGATCTGCGGGGGCTCGGCATTTCGGGGCTGGTCGCACCGTTCACCGATGAGATCCATTTCGGCGAGCGGGTCGGCGTGACTGGGGCCAAACGGCTCGGGCAAGAGCGAGCTGCTTGCGTGTCCTGGCGGGCGAGCGGGAGCCCGATCGCGGTGAGCTCGTGGTCGGCCCGCGAGTGTCAACCGGTCTCTTCACACAGCTGCAGTCCCGGACCGACCTGCGCGGGCGAGCGGTGATCGACGCGGCGCTCGACCGAGTCCGCGGCGGCGGTGTGCAGGCGGCGATGGGAGCGCTGGCCCGCTACGGGCTCGCGGAGGCCGCACGCCGGCCGTATGACGTGCTGAGCGGCGGCCAGAAGGCTCGGCTGGAGGTGCTCGTGCTGGAGCTGGAAGGCCACAATCTGCTGCTGCTCGACGAGCCGACCGACAACCTCGATATCGACTCGGCCGAGGCGCTCGAGACGGCGCTCGACGGCTTCGAGGGGACCGTCGTCGCGGTGTCCCACGACCGTACCTTCCTTCGCTCGATGGACCGTTTTCTGATGGTCCTGCACGACGGTACCGTGCTGTCACTCGAGCAATACGACGCGGCCGTCGAGGCGCTGGCCCACCCGGCCCGCGCCGCCGGCGTGCGGCTGGCGAAGCCTCTGTCACGGTAGTTCAGCGCCACAGCGCGAGTTCGTCGGGAGTCATCTCCCGTCCGAGCTTGCGGAGTTCACGGCGGCTCGCCTCGAACAGGTGGCGCATCTCGACCGCGTTCGGCTCCGCAGCGGCCAGGTAGGCGCCGCGGCGCGCGATGTTGCTGATCGTGCCGCCGGTTGCGGCCAGAGTTGAGAGGCGGTCCGGATGAAGCTCGCCGATCGGAGTGGCTTCGGGAAAGGCGTCACGCCAGATCGCCGCGCGCTCGCCGGCGGTCGGAAACGGAAAGTCGATCACGAACTGCAGCCGGCGCACAAACGCAGGATCGATCGCCTCCTTCATGTTCGTCGTCAGAACCGTCGGGGTCGGCGCATTCTCGACTCGCGCCAGCAGGTAGGCGGTGCTCAGGTTCGCGTAGCGATCGTGGCTGTCACGCACCTCAGAGCGCTTGCCGAACAGTGCGTCGGCCTCGTCGAACAGCAGGACCACCCCGCCGACATTCGCGGCCTCGAAGATGCGGTCGAGGTTCTTCTCGGTCTCGCCGATGTACTTGCTCAGAACGCTGGCGAGGTCGACGCGATAGAGGTCGAGGCCGAGTCGGCGTGCCAGGACGAACGCGGCGTGCGTCTTGCCCGTCCCGCTGGGGCCGGCGAAGAGGGCGGTGACGCCGCTGGTCCGCCCCCGATCGATCCCCCAGCGGACGCCAACCTGGTTGGTCAAGCGAATCGTCAGCTCCAGCTCGTGGAACTGTCGTGCCTCCTGCTCGGGCAGCGCGAGCTCGCTGACCCGTTCAAGGGTGACCCGTTCCGCCAGCGGATCGAGGCGGGCGCGCACGGACTGCGCACAGGCGGCGCGCAGGAGCCGCGCGAGCTCGGCCGGCTCCACCGGGCCACCCCGCGCAGCCAGCATCGCCTCAGCCTCCAGGCAGGCCCGCCGCACAGTCCGCGCGCCGAGCCGGAAGTCGCTCGCGATCGCGGCGAGCTCGGCGCCGAGGCCCCGCGTCCTGCGGCTGTGCAATCGCGCCCTCGTCGAGTCGACATAGACCTGCCACAGCTCGAGTCGCTCGTCGGAGTTGAGCGGCTCGATCGCGCGGCGAAGCAGCGGCCGAGCCGGCTCGATCGTCGTCGGACGGGCGACGGACAGGAACATCGGCCCATCGATCCGAGACACGCACCGCTCGGCGCGATGGTTCGACTGCGCGTCCTCGTCGCGGCTGTCGGCCACCGATACGCACAGCACCGTCGCCGTCAAGCGCGCGCGACGGCTCCAACCGTCCAGAACCCGGTCGAGCTCGGGGCCGGGCGCAGGTAGGTCGCGGACCTCAGCGGTCGCGACCGTCGCGCCTAGTGACCGGGCGCAGGCGACCGCAATCGCGATCCGATCCTCATCGGAGCCGCCGTGCAGCTCGACGGCAGAAGCCTGACCGGTCACCTGGGCGGTACGGGTCAGCGCCGCCGCGAGCTCCTCGCCTGCCTGCAATTGGCGCGCAACCAGGACTTGAGGTGGCTCGACGAGCACAAACGGCGCGTCGCTCTCGATGCGGGGATCGAACCCGAGCAGGAAGCGGAGAACGTCGCCGGCCAGCCTGATCGGAGCATCGGCGAGCGCGGCGCTGTGCTCGACCTCGACGATCCCAGCGCTGAGCAGCGGGGCAGCCGCGTCCAGCGCCGCCCAGTTCGCGCCGTCCAACTCCTCGAGCGCGAGCCCAACCGTGACCGGCCGTGACCCGGTCCGGAACCGAGGATCCAGCTCCGCGGCCAGACAGAGGAGCACGACGTCCTGCTCGAATTGCGAGAGCAGGTACGCCTCGGCGAGATGCTGGAGCGCCGGTCGCCGCTGCATCTGCTCGAGCAGCGCCGAGATCTCGCGCAGCACCGTCGCAGTGTCCGCTTCCTCCATGCGGCCGAGGAGCTCATCGACCGCGAGCGCCAGGAACTCGCGATTCTGCTCCTGCCAGCGCGTCACCGACCCGCCGTCCGTCCCGCCATCCGTCACGACATCTCCAATGGAAGCCCGAGCCGATCAGCGAGACGGGCCGGCGCCCCGCCGCCTGTCCGCTTCGGCGCCCAGCAGTCACCAGATTGCGCCTTACCGCTCATCGGCCCGCCGAACTCTATCCGCACGCGACGGCCGTCGCGACGAGTGCACCGAGCTGCCCGCGCCCGTCATCCGGTGTATCTAAAGACTACGAACTTGCCCTTTGGGCATAGCTCGGTGTTTCTGTCGCTGGTTGACAAGTATGTCGCACGGTAAGAGACTGGCTCCCGCCTGATATTGCCGTCGCGGGAGAGCCGGCGTGGTTCCGAAGACAACCCAGCCCCTGACCAAGTTCATCCGGACTGGCGAGGGGGTGCTCGTCTTCGCCTTCAACATCGCGCTGCTCGTGGTGCCGATCGTCTCGAACGCCCTGACTGCCGCGCAGTCGGCGAAGTGGGCGACGATCATCGATGGTGTCACCGTGATCTCGCGAACCGGCCTGAAGATGCTCGCCCAGGCGCAACCGCGTGCCGGAGTTGGAACTTCGACCCAGATCCAGCCCGCGGCTGTGAACGCCGTCGCCACTGCAGGCGTCGAGGCGGGTGCCACCCTCGTGGGCGCGGCGCTACCCGCCGCGCTCGCGCCTGCTGCTCTCGCAACCGACGTCGCGGACATCACGGCCCTCGTCGGCGACGCCGAGGAGTTCGCCGACGCTCCCCCGGCCGGCGACGCGGGACCGAAGGCCCCGACAGTGGCACCAAACCACCACCTCGCAGGCCGGCGCAGCGGCTTGCTGGGCAGCGGCACACACGCCACCCGTCCGCAACCGTTTCAGGTCAGGGCAGGCGAGTGAGGGCCGCGTGATGACGATCCAGATGTACGACGCGGTGCCGTATCTGAACATCCCGGTGACGTCACAGGCGGTCGCGGGTTATGTAGACGGCGATTACCTGACCTACTGGCGAGTCGTCGCGCGGTGCCCGAACGCCCTGCACCTGTCGATTGCCGTGTTCGCGGAGAACGACGCTGAATGTCTCGACATCGAACGCGGCAACGCCACCCCTCCCGAGGCGCCTGAATGGGTGCAGCGGCAACTCGCCCGCGGCGTCCATCGCCCTGTGATCTACGCCCAGGTCAGCACGATGCCGACGATCGTGTCGCTGCTCGAGGCGCGGGGTATCCCGACGTCGGCGGTCCGGTTCTGGACCGCCCACTACAACGGCGTGCCCCACTTCTGCCGGGGAGAGCTGTGCGGCTACGGCCTGCAGATCCAAGCCGACGCGACCCAGTGGACCGACCGCGCGCTGGGAGTCACGCTTGACGAGAGCGTCTGTGCGGACACGTTCTTCGGCTCGCCACTCCCGCCACCGGACCCGAACCATTACGACCGGTATCCGGTCGGGCCGTTCCCCTTCCGGGAGCCGTCAGGCGCGATCGTCGAGCTGAACGAGCGCGCAACCGTCGAGGAATACGACAATCTCCGGAGCCACCCGCAGCTCAACGCGAAGCGGCTCGACGAGCTTCGCACGCTGCTGACGTTCCTGCGCAAACGCGTGTGGTACGTCGCCCACTACAACACGCAGACCCAGAGCCTTGGTCCAACGGCCGATTGGGCCTCCTACCATCGCGGCTGGCGCTGGCAGATGCTGCTCGCGCGCTCCCGTGGCGAGGTCGTCGCCAGGTGAGCGCGGCCCAGTTTGTGGCCCCGGTGATCGCGGGCGCCGAGGCGGCCGGCGCCGCCAGGCGCGGCATCGGCGATGTCCGCGATCTACGGCAAACGCTGTTTCGCAATTCGGTAACGCCCAACCCGCTCGCGGCGTCGCATGCCGCTTGATTGTCAACACTAAGAGTGCCCGAGGGAACACATGGCCATCAGCCCGACCTATCCAGGCGTCTACATCAGCGAAACGGCGTCCATTCCGCATGTCATCACGCCTGCGACCACCAACCTGACCGCGTTCATCGGAGAGTTCCCAAAGGGGTCGACGGGCAACGCCGTGCTCGTCACTTCATGGTCGCAGTTCGAGCAGGAGTACGGTCCACTGACGGCAACCTCGTCGCTCGCGGCCTACGGAGTGTGGCAGTTCTTCCTGAACGGCGGGATCGGTGCCTGGATCGTGCGGATGGCACCGACCAGCGACCCGGCGCTGAGCACGTTCGTCTCGCAGGCGGCGACCACCGCGAGCGCAATCATCGCTCCGCCGCAGCCCGGAGCACCGGCCATGCAGATCTCGGCGAACAGCGCTGGAGCGTGGGGCAACGGCCTCAGCGTCCAGTTCGTCGCCGCAGGACCGGCCTCAAAGCCCGACCCCTACCACGCGACCTTGATCATCTCGCCGTACGTGCCGGGCAGCTCGCCCGCGTCGCCGCCGGCTCCGGCACTGGAGACGATCAGCAACGTCCAGGTGCTGGCGATGCCGGGCCAGGCGGCCGTCGCCGCCGGACAGATCGCTCAGATCATCTCGAGCCAGTCGAATTACATCACCGCCCTTCCCGCACCGGCGACCTCGCCACCGAGCGCCGAAGCGAGCCAGGCACAGCTGGGACCGAACGCGTCCGATGGCGCCTGGAACGCCACCGGCGGTCTGTGGAGCGCTGTGGCAGGCGTCGAGTTGACCGACGGAGGCCGCCTCACTCGGCTCGCCCCGGCCGTGTTCAACCTCATGTGCATGCCCGATCTGGCGGTCGCGGACCCGGCCGACCAGGAGGACGTGTTCAACGCCGCGCATCAGTTCTGCGCGGCACGGCAGGCGTTCCTGCTGTTCGATCCGCCGCCCCCCGGCGACGTGCCGACGCTCGGCATTCCGGTGGACAACGTCGGCATCGGCGAAACGGGTCTGGGCAACCTGCTCAACTGGGCCGACACCTACCTGAGCCCGACTCACATCGCGGCGGCGACGTACTACCCCTGGCTCCAGATCCCCGATCCCGTCACGTCGCTGCCTCGCCTCGTCCCGCCGAGCGGAACAGTTGCCGGCGTGTATGCCTCGACGGACACGACGCGCGGAGTGTGGAAGGCGCCTGCGGGCGTCGAGGCCAACCTCGGAGGCGTGATGGCGCTCGCCGACACGTCGATCACGGACACGGTCAACGGCGACCTCAACGTGCTCGGCGTCAACTGCCTCCGCACGTTCCCGCTATACGGCTCGATCGTGTGGGGAAGCCGGACGCTCGCAGGGAGCGACATCGCGGGTAGTCCCTTCAAGTATGTCCCGGTCCGACGGCTGTCGGATTTCATCGAGCAGAGCCTGCAGCAGAGCCTGCGCTGGGCGGTGTTCGAGCCGAACGCGCCGACGCTCTGGGCCTCGATCACGCTCGAGGTGACCACCTTCATGGCGGGCCTGTTCGCCGCGGGCGCGTTCGCGGGCTCGAGCGCCGCAACCGCCTACAGCGTTGCGTGCGATGCATCCACCACCTCGCCCACCGACATGCTCAACGGCATCGTGAACGTCAACGTCGGCTTTGCGCCGGTCGATCCGGCCGAGTTCGTGATTCTCAACATCCAGATCAACGCGGCGTCGGCCGCCGCCAGCTAGGAGCCCGGCGATGTCTCCCACACTGACCACAGAGGTCACCAACCCATTCCTGACATACAACTTCCTGATCAAGTGGGACAACAAGTACGTCGCCGCCGTGACCACCGTCAGCGGGCTCACCCGCCGCACTGCGGTCGTCTCCTTCCACGCCGGTGGCCAGCCGCAGAGCGCCCTCAAGATTCCGGGGCAGACCGATTATGAGCCCGTCCGCCTGTCGCGCGGGATCACGACGGACACCGCGTTCGAGGATTGGGCCAAGCTGATGTGGAACTACCCGGACACGCAGCAACTTGGCAACGAGACGCAGCTGGGCAAGTTCCGCAAGCCGATGCAGATCGAGCTGTACGACCAGCAGGGCATCCTCTGCGTTCGCTACAACCTCTACCACTGCTGGCCGAGTGAGTACACGGCCCTACCCGATCTCGACGGCGCCGCCAACACGGTCGCCCTCGCGAGCATGACGATCGAGCACGAAGGCTGGGATCGTGACACCAGCGTGTCCTACCCGCCGGCAAGCGAGGCCGCTCAGGCTTCGTAGCGCACGATGGGCGCTCCGGTGGGGTTGACGGCCGCGCGGCTGCTGGATCTCGTCGACGCCGGCACTGGGGCTGACGCGGCCTGGCGGGGACGCCTGCTCGCCGGCGCGGCCGCGGTCGAGCTCGGGGGCGGCGACTTCGACCGCATGAGTCTCGGCGAGCGCGATGCGTGGATCCTCGCTCTGCGCTGTGGAACGTTCGGCGACACGCTACCGGCGCGGATCACATGCCCGAACTGCAACCAGTTACTGACCGTCAGGGTGCCACGCGAGGAAGTGGCTCGCCAGCCGCCCCGACCGGCGCCGCCACCCGCGCCGAGGGTGCGCGTGCACCATGACGCGGTGGTGGTGGAGGCGCAGACACCGGACGGCGCCGTGCTCGCTGCTGCCGCCCGGTGTCCCGACGTGGAGAGCGCACGGCTCGCCCTGATCCGGGGATGCATCCACTCCGCGCGGCGTGACGGCGAGGAGCTCGACCCGGCCGATCTCGACGACAGCACACTCGCCCGCGTGGGTGACGCGATCGTCGCGGCCGACCCGCAGTCGGAGGTGGTCGTGACGATGGCGTGCGCGGCATGCCATCGCGAGCTCAGCGCAGTACTGGACGTCGCCGACTTCCTCTGGCGCGAGATCTCGGTGGCCGGCGTACAACTGCTCGACGAAGTCCACCAACTGGCCGCCGGTTACGGCTGGTCCGAGGATCAGGTACTGAGGCTGCCCTCACGTCGGCGGCGCGAGTATGTGGAGCGACTCGCGAGTGAGTGATTTCTTCACACGACTGGCGAAGCGACTGATCGACCCAGGACCCGAGCTGCTCCGACCCGCGACGCCGGGCAGGTTCGAGGCACCACACGAACTCCGGCCGATGGTGACCGAGGGGACGCCGTGGGCCCCGGACGCACCTGCACCTCGCGCGTCACAGCCGTCGCGACCGGCGGCGGCCGGTTCGGCACCGGCACCGGCACCGCGACCGGCTCGGCAGCAAGACCAAGCGCTCACAGACGCGGCGGGCAACCACCAGGGGCGCGGCGATGCCGGACTTGCAAGGCCGCTCGCCGGCGGCGACGAGCCGCAACCTGACCGGGACGTGCCGGTCCGGGCGACGCCGCAACCTGACCGGGACGTGCCGGTCCGGGCGACGCCGCAAACGGACACCCGCGGCGAGCGCGAAGAGGTCGAGAGACCCGAACAGGTCGAAGGACGCGCGGCGACGCAGGAGGCGGTCGTCGCGCAGCAGATGCCGACGACGCCTGCGCATGAACGGCCAGGCGCAGCAACAGCGCCCGAGGTGCGCCGGGCCCGCGCCGCGGCGACGCCTGACCACTCACGCCCGGTCGGCACGGCGAACGACCCGACCGGCGCCGTCGCGGGTGGCGATCCGCCGGCACAGGCTCGTGCCACGGAGCTGAAGCTCGGGCAAGACCGGCCGGCGCGCGCCGACGACCCGGCAGCGAGAGGCGCCCCAGTGGACGCCCCCATGGTTGCCGCGAAGGTCGATCGGTCAGCGCTCCCCGAAGGCGTTCGCGGGAGCGTCCGGCGAGCCAGCGGCGTGCCGCCGACGGGTCGAGCGATGACCGTCCCGCTGAGGTCGGCGGCCGCTCAGCAAAGGGCGGCGCCGGCGGCACGACCCCGGACGACCCCCGACGTGGGCGCGCGGATCGGTCCCGGGCCGGACACGCCCACCCGCACCGTGGCGATCGAGCGCAGACCGGCAGTCGACCGCACACCAGCACCCGAGCGCAGACCGGCACCCGACCGCACTCCGGGCCCCGACCGCCGGCCGAGGCCTGACGAGAGCCCCGTATCCAGGCGCCACTCACGCCGCGCCCCCTCCCCCGACCCCGCCACGCCGATCGCTGCGAAGCCAGCTCCGGCGCCCCGCGACGGCGCCACAGCGGCCCAGCGGCGGCGCCGCGAGGCAGCCGCTCAGGGTGCGGCCCAGCCAGCCCCGTCGCCCGCGCGGCGCAACCGGCCGGTTGACGTCACGGTCGAGATCGGGGCGATCGAACTCGTCAGCGACGGCCCGGGGCGACGGCCGGCGGCCGCCCCGGTGCCGCTCTCGCTCGCCGAGTATCTCCAGACGAGGTCACAGCATTGACCACGTACAAGGGGATCGCCGCTGTGACCCAGACGCTCCAGTACCTCACCGGCGCAGCGGCGATCGGGGCCGTGCCGGAGGCGCGGATCACGCTCAGCCGGCCTGAGGAGTCGCCGGCAGGGGCCGCCACCGAGCCCCGGATGAACCTGTACCTCGTGCAGGTTCTGCCGGAACCGACGATGCGAGCGGGCGACCTGCCGACCCGAGATGACCGCGGCAACCTCGCGAAGACGCCGATCGCCCCGGTCAACCTGCGCTACCTGCTGTCGTTCTTCGGCGCCAGCGAGAAAGCCCATCTGATGCTCGGCGCGGTCGAGGTGGCGCTGCGGGAGCACGCGGTGCTCGACGCCGAGCTGATCAGCCAGGCCCTGTCGAACTCCCCGGCCTTGCAGGACTCGGGGCTGGAGGCGCAGGTCCCTCCCGTCCGGGTCGTGCCGAGCATGGTCAGTCTCGAGGAGCTGTCGCGGTTCTGGTCGGGGTTCCTGCAGACGCCGTACACCGTGTCGACCGTCTACGAGGCCCTGACGGTCGTGCTCAGCTCACCGGAGCTGCCGGTCGCAACGCTGCCCGCGCGCCAGGTCGCGACGAACCTCGGGGCGACGGCACCGCAGCTCGGCCCGCTCCCGACCGTCCAGTTCACAACCTCGAGCCCGGGGACGGTCGTCCCGGTCGCAGGAGCCAGGCTCGCCCCCGGCCAACTCGTGGAGGTCGGCGATGTCTGGGTGCCGCTGGTCGCCGGCCCGGACGGCTGGCAGCTCACCCTCCCGGCGACCGTGCCGGCCGGAGCCGTGACCGTCCGGCTCGGCACGGTTCCGACCGCCGCCCCAGGTCCAGCCCCGCCCCCGGCCGTGCCCGCGCCGCAGCCGATTCCGGGCAGCAGGCCACAGGTCCTGCGGATCCGCCCCGAGCTCGTCAGCGCCAGCGCCGGTCCCGGCGGCACCAGCGTGACCGTCGAGTTGGCGCCAGCGGTACGCGAGGGCCAGGAGGTCGTCCTCAGCCTCGTCGGGACCGGCGCCGGCGTCGACCCAACGAGCGACTCGGTACAGATCCCGCTGACACCGGTCACCACGTCCGCGTCGCTGACATTCCCGGTGCCGGCGGGGCTTGCGAGCGGCCAGTATCTGACGATCGCCGAGCTCGACGGCATCTCGACGCTTCCGGCGGTCGTGGGCGGGACCTACGCGCAACCCGTCGTGGGGGTCAGATGACGACACTGAGGATCGAGATAGAGTCGGTCAGCGGCTGCGGCGCGCGGTTCGACGAGCCTGATCTCGCTCAGCGAGTGGGCGCCGAGCTGAGCGCGCTGATCGCGCGGGAGCCCCTCCCCCATGCGCTCCCGGCCGGCGCGACGCTGCGCGCCCCTGGCGGCCGGATCCACGTCGCCAGCAACGGAACCCCGGCGAGCGTCGCGCACGCGATCGCGCGTCACCTCCACACAGCGCTGCTGAGCGCCCGGCCATGTCCGTGATCGGCGGCCGGCCGCTGGAGAAGGGCGCGATCGTCGCGATCGCCGCCGACGGCAGCAAGCGCTCGCTGACGTTCCAATACAACCCGGATACGATGCGGCGGACGGTCGAGCCGAACACCGTCGGAGGCCAGCCGGGCTCGAGGTCGCAGGCCGTTCGCTTCGCGGGCGCCGCGCACGAGACGATCACGATCGACTGCCGCTTCTCGGCGGTCGACGCGATCGACGCCGGCGACGTCGGCGACGGCATCGCCCCGCAACTCGCCGCGCTGGCGATCCTCTCCTATCCCCGCAGCTCCGACGTCGCGGCTGCCCAGGCGCTGCTCGATGCCGGCTCGATCGAGGTGCTGCCAGCGCTCGCCGACCGGCTCCTGTTCGTGTTCGGTGGCAACCGCGTCGTGCCCGTTCAGATCACGTCGGCGACGATCGTCGAGGAGCTCTACGACCGGCAGCTGACACCCGTGCTCGCCACGGTCACGCTGACGCTGCGCACGGTCACCTACTCCGACGTCGACAGCACGAACAAGTCCTACTCGGAGTTCATCTCCTACCAGCAGACGCTCGAGTCGCTCGCCGACGAGGCCTTCAGCAGCGGCGGCGGGGAGGACTGATGGCCTCGGGGCGCTACGCCAGCTGCGCGACGCTGACGCGGTCGGAGGGCGCGGGCCGCGCCGTCAAGTACCTCGCGATCCGAATCCTCCCGCTCGGCGAGACCGCCGCCGGCGGCGGCTCGACGCAGGTGCGGGCGAGCGAGCTCGACCGCCTCGACCTGGTCGCCAACCGCACGCTCGGGGATCCCCTGCAGGCGTGGCGGATCGCCGACGCGAACGACGCGATCGACCCGTTCCGCCTGTGCCGCGACGCCGGGACGGTGCTCAACCTCCCCTCCACGGGTCCGTGAGCCTGCCGTCCGTCCAGCTGGGGGTGAGCATCGGCCCGGGCTTCCCGGGTCCTGCACCGCCGTACATGATGCGCGCCCTGCGGCGCGTCGAGGTGACCCAGCAGGACTCCGCGCCGTGCGGCTTCCAGCTCACGTTCCTGGCGGAGATCGCATCGGACAGCTCCGTCTTCGAGATCGTCGGCGACCCCCTGCTCGGCCCCTTCAACCGCGTGTTGCTGCGCGTCTCGGCGGGCGGGCCGCCCGTCACCGTGATCGACGGTTTCATCACGCACCAGCAGTACGTGCCGGGGAACGGACCCGAGGACTCGATGTTCGTGGTCACCGGCGAGGACATCAGCGTGCTGATGGACCTCGTCACCGAGTCGCGCGAGTACCCGTGCCTGCCCGACGATCTGACCGTGCTCGCGGCGCTCGCGCCATGGCTCGCGTACGGGATCGTCCCGGTCGTTTCCCCGCCGATGAGCTTCGTGGTCCCGATCGACTACGTGCCACAGCAGACCGAGACGGACCGCGCGCTGTTCCAACGGCTGGCGCAGGCGAACGGGTACCTCTTCTACATCTCGCCGACGCCCGAGCCGTACGTCAACACGGCGTACTGGGGGCCCCCGATCCGAGCCGAGCTTCCCGTGGCCGTGATCGACGTGGCGGTCGGCGCGGCGAGCACGGCCGAGTCGTTCAGCGCCCAGTACGACGCACTCGCGCCGCAGCGAATCGTCGGGCAGGCGCGCCAGACGACCCCGCCCTATGAACTGGTGCCGATCGTCACGCTGGAGAGCTCGCGGCTCCCGCCGCTGGCGGCGATGCCGGCCCTCGAGACGAACCTGCTGACCCGAACGGCGCTCTGGAACATGGATCAGCTCGAGCCGACGTCGGCGCTGCTGCAGGCGCAGGCGATCACGAACGTGTCGACCGACAACGTCGTCACGGTCAACTGCACGGTCGCGCCGGCCCGGCTGGGAACCGTGGTCAACGCGCCCGCGATCGTCGGCGTCCGCGGCACCGGCCAGGCCTACGACGGCCTCTACTACCTGAAGGCGGCGACGCATCAGATCAGCCTGCTCGCCGACGCCGGCTGGGATTACACCCAGGAGCTGACGATGACACGTGAGGGCACCGGCACGACGACCTCCGTCCTGGTGGCCCCATGAGTGCCCTCTCGCGCTACTTCGGCAAGTACCGCGGCAAGGTGGTCTCGACCGCGGACCCGATGGTCGGAGGCCGGCTGCTCTGCGAGGTGGCGGCGCTCCCCGGGATGGCGCTCAACTGGGCGATGCCGGCCGTGCCCTACGCCAGCATCGGCCAGGGCTTCTTCGCGCTGCCGATCGAGAACTCCGACGTCTGGATCGAGTTCGAGCAAGGTGATCCGAACCGACCGATCTGGTCGGGTGGCTACTGGGAGCTCGACGCGGAGCCACTCGTCCCCGAGCTCGCGCCAGAGGCGCCGGAGCTCGTCAACGTCCTGCGCAGCAAGTTCTGCACGCTGCTGTTCAACGATCAACCCGAAACGGGCGGGGTGACGATCTCGGCGACGGACCCGGTCGCCCCGGTGCCGGTGACGCTGACGATGAATGAGCTCGGCCTGACGATCACCTGCGGCGATCTCACGCTCAGCATGAACCCGGATGTCGGGATCACGCTGACGGCGGGAGACACGACGATGGTCCTGACCCCGGAGAACGTCACCGTGACGACCCCCTCGGTCGAGGTGACCGCCGAGGAGACCGTCAGCGTCACCAGCCCGGTGACCGAAGTCGAGGGCAACGTCGAGATCACCGGCCCGGTCGAGATCGAAGGCGACACGGCGATCACCGGCGCCGTCGAGATCACCGGCGACACGGCGATCACCGGCGCCGTCGAGATCACCGGCGACACCGAAGTCGCGGGCGCCGTCCAGATCGAGGGTGAGACGAACGTACTCGGCGCAGTCACGGTCGAGGGTGAGACGAACGTGCTCGGCGCCTTCACCGTCGAGGGCGACGCGAACTTCCTCGGTGCCACCCAGACCGAGGGCAACTGCGCGGTCGCCGGCATCATCGAAGGCGTCGTCGTGCCACCGATCTGATGTCCGGCTCGCCGACACGCACACCCGCCGTCGCCTTCCCGCTCCAGCTCGACACCGGCGGGTCGGCCGCGCGCGTGCCATCGCTCGCCGCCGCCGTCGAGCAGCTGATCGAGGAGTTGCTGTTCACCGCGCTCGGCGAGCGGGTCAACCGTCCCGACCTCGGCTGCGGCCTGCTGGAGCTGGTGTTCGAACCGAACTCGGACGAACTGCTGGCGGCGACCCAGTTCCAGGTGGGCGCCGAGCTGCAGCGCTGGCTGGGCGACCTGATCCGCGTGATCTCGGTCACGACGACGGCCAATGGTGGCGAGCTGATCACGACGATCGACTACGCGCTGCGGGCGGACGGCGTCGCGCGCACGGTGGTGTTCACGCGGTGACGGCCACGGCTCGCCAGCTCGAGACGACGCCGCTCGGTGCCGGCCGCTGGCGCGTCGCACTGCAGTTCAGCGGCCAACTCGCCCGCGCCGAGCGCCCGCCGCGACCGCATCCCAGAGAGGTCGCGCTGCGTGGCGTACCGGGCGCCGTGCTCGAGGCGCTGTCCGTCGCGATGCCCTCGACGCCCGGCTGCTTCAGCGTCGTCGTCGCGATGCCCGAGCCGGCCGGCGGCGGCGCTCCGCCCCTGCTCGAGCTGATCGGTCCGGACTGGTCGGCGAGCATCGAGCTCCCGCAGGCCGGGCCACCGCCGAGCACCGACGACTCGCTGCCCGCGGCGATCGACTACACCGCCCGTGACTTCACGGCGCTCCGAACGATGCTGCTCGCCGTCATCGACGAGACCGCCGGGCGGGGCCTTGCCGACCATCCGGTCGCGGAGACGGCCGCGCTCGCCGAGCAGCTCGCCTACCTCGGCGACGCGCTCTCCTACAGCCAGGACGGCACCGCCACCGAGGCCTACCTGACGAGCGCGCGGCGCCGGATCTCCGTCCGCCGCCACGCCGAACTGCTCGACTACGAGGTCGGGACCGCCCGCAGCGCCCGCGCGTGGGTGCGCTTCGGCGTCAGCGAGCCGGTCACGCTTCCCGCCGGCACCCAGCTGCTCGCCAAAGGCGACGGGCTCCCCGGGCAGATCGACGCCTTCGCGCTCCCCGGCGCGCTCGCCGCCGGGGCGCTCGTGTTTGAGACGCTCGGGCCGGTGAGCCTCGAGCCCGACCCGGCCGCGCTCCAGCTGGCGGGCGGCCAGGACGCACCCGCGCGACTCGCCGCCGGCGCCGTGCAGGCGACGGTCGTCGGGACGCATCCCGGCCTGATCCAAGGTGCCCTCGTCCTGATTGAGCCCGCCGCGCCCCTGGCGATCCCAGCGGGGCAGGTGATCAGGTTGACCGAGGTCGTGCACCACGGCGGGAGCACGGTCCTGCGCTGGGGGCGCGAGGACGCGCTCGCCGCCGATACGGCCCTGACCCAGGTCGACGTGCAGCTGCGCGCCGGGAACCTCGTCCTTGCCGATCAGGCCCAGACACACGACTGGACGGAGCTGGCGCCGCCGCAGCCGGGAAAGCGCTACTGGCCGGAGCTCCCGGTGCGCAACCCCGCCTATCTCGCCGGCGCGCCCGCCGCGACCGAGGGCTCGACAAGCGCCGCCGCGATGCTCGCCGCAACCGGCCAGGCGACGGGAGCGGCGGTCGAGCTGCGGGCGGGCGGCCCAGGCCACTGGCGGAGCTGGTTCGTGCGCGACACGCTGCTCGACAGCGGTCCGTTCGACCCGGGCTTCGTCGTCGAGGTGGAGGACGGCGGCGGCGCCCGCCTCCGTTTCGGGGACGGAACGAACGGGATGCAGCCGCCGGTCGGCGCACGCTTCCAGGTGCGAGTCCGGTCCGGCGGCGGCAGCGCCGGCAACGTCGGCATCGGCGCGATCGCGCACCTGGTGGGGCCGGTCCCCGCCGTGGCGCAGATCGGCAACCCGACGCGGGCCGTCGGCGGTGCCGACCCGGAACCCCTCGCCACCGTCCGCCTCAATGCCCCCACCGCGTTTCGAATCACCGATCGCGCCGTCAGCGCCCGCGACTACAGCCGAGTCGCGCTCGCAGTCGAGGGCGTCACCGACGCCACGACCGCGATCGTCAACACGGGCACCGGTCCGCTGGCGCGCATCCGCATCCACGCGGGGGACTGGACGACGCCGACCGCGCCGCTCGTGACCCAGGTGGTGGCGGCGATCGAGCGCCGGCGGCCCGCGGGCGTCGCGCTCGACGTCGCCGGAGCGACCCCGGTCGCGGTCACGATCGACCTCGAGATCACGGTGCAAGCCGGCTGGGCGCTGGCCGCGATCACCACGACGATCGACGCGGCGCTCGCCCCCCACGTCTCGGATCCGCACAGCTTCGGGTTCGCGACGTCGCTGTATCGCAGCGAGGTGATCGCCTGGCTGGCAGGGCTGCCAGGCGTGCTCGATGTGACGCCCGCGCGCTTCCGTTGGACGGGCGACGCCCGTGACGCGCCGGCGCTCGAGCACCTGATGCCCGGCTTCGGGCAGATCATCAGGATCGACGACGATCCAACGGCCCCGGGCAACGGCTCGGTCTCGTTCCGCCTGAGGCAGGAGACAGCGCCGTGACCGTCCAGCTGTGGACGAACTACCTGAAGGCACGGGACGCGCTGACGACGACGCTGCGCCAGAACGCGGCCCTGTCGCGGCTGTCCGGCGACGATCAGACGAACTGGATCGCGTCGCTCTGCGACGCATGGGGGGCGCTCGCCGACGTGATCGGCTTCTACCAGCGGCGGATCGTCGCGGAGGCGTTCCTCTCGACGGCCGAGCAGGCCTCCTCGGTGCAGCTGATCTACCACTCGCTCGGTCACGCGTTTCCACCGAACGCGACCGCGACCACCACGCTCGCCTATCACCTGAGCGCGAACGTCGCCGGAGTCGAGGCGGTCACCCGAGGGGGCAGCGCGGGAGGCACGGGCATGAGCCCGCAGGCGGTCGCGCAGACCGCGGCGGGCGGCACCGCGGGCGCCGGCCAGGCGAGTGCCGCGACCGTCGCCGCCGGAACTCCGGCCGCGGGCGGCGCCGGGGCACTGCCCGGGATGCAGAGCGTGGGGACGCCGGCCGGGGTCACGCCCGGTGCCGATCCGGGCACGAACTCGGCGCTGTCGCTCGGCACCGCCAGCACGGTCCCGGCGGCGGCGCAGGTCCGGGCGATCCCGAGCGCGAGTGGAGCGGCACCCGTGTTCGTGACGCTCGCCGGGCTCGGCGCCTATGTCGGCGCGAGCCGCCTGGCGATCAACAGCACGGTGACCGCCGCGCCGCCGCCGCTGACCGACGCGACCACACTGATCGAGCTGGCGGGTACGAAGACCGGCCTGGCAGTCGGGCAGCCGATCCTGATCGCGGCCCAGCCGGCGGGAGGCGGCGCGCCGGCGCGCTGGATCCGGTTCGTGACCGACGTGCACGCCGACTCGAAGCGAGGGTCGACCCGGATCGGTTGGGAGGAGTCGCTCGGCAGCCTCCCCGGGGAGCTCGAGGCGGCCGGCGCGACGAACCCCGTCGTCTTCGGGTTCGCGACCTCCTCGGCACTCGCGGGTGCGGAAGCGCCCGACTGGGCCGGCCAGCCGCTCGCGCGCCAGCTTGCGGCGACGACCGATGCCGGAACCGCGATCCCGGTGCGCGGAGGTCTGGCCTCGAGCGCCGACGACGGCGCGAGCTGGACGCTGAGCAGCGCCGGGCTCCCGGCCGGCGTCGAGCTGACCGCTGCCGGCGCCTACGGCGACATCGTGATCGTCTCGGCCGGCACGTCCGGGCTGCTGCGCGCCGCCGCCGGGGCGCCGTTCGCACCCGCGTCGTTCGGCGCCGTCCGCCGGCCGGTCGGCTTCCTCGGCGGCACGCTCCCGCGGATGCTCGCCGGTGCGGCCGGGGGTGTCGTGTACGAGTCGGTCGACCAGGGCCAGACCTGGAGCCCGGTCGCCGGGGGCCCACCGTCGGTCGGCCCGGTGATGAGCGATGGGAACCGCAGCGTGATCAGCAACCAACTGCCGAGCACGACGGTCCGGTGCGTGATCCCGGATCCGTCGCCGGCGACCACCGGCCCGGACGCGCTGCTGGCCGGGACAGACGCGGGCGTGTTCCGCTACAGCGGCGGGAGCTGGCAACAGGCAGCGGGCCTCCCGAACCAGACGGCGGTGTTCGCCCTGCTGACCGGGGCCGACGGGACCCTGTTCGCCGCCACGCCGAGCGGCGTCTGCGTCCTGCGCCTGCTCGAATCGGGGGTTGAGGCGCTCGCCTGGACGGAGGTGCCGACGACCGGGCTGCCCGATGCGGCGTACGCGCTCGCGGAGGCGGCCGGCGACGTCTACGCGGCCACCTCGGCCGGTGTCTGGGTCTTCCTGTACGACAACTCGAGCGAGGGCGGCGGCGCGTGGCATCAGGCGAGCGACGGACTGCCCGCCGGCGCCACGGTCAACGCCCTGCTCGGCGACGGCGTTAAGCTGCTCGCCGCCACCGACGAGGGGATCTACAGCGCGACCGGCACGGCGCCGGCGCTCACGTGGTCACGCTGCGACCACACGCCGGCCTTCACGGTGCCGGCCGCCGCAATGCCGGCGGCCGCCGTCCCGGTCACCGGGGCCGTTGCCGGGCAGGGTCTGGTCGCGGCTTTCGCCGACTACGGAATCGCGCTCGACGGAGCCGCCGCACTGACACCGTCGAGCGGCGGTTACGTGCTCGCCGACGCCGGTCACAGCTACGGGCTCGCACCCACGCAGGCGACCGGTGCTCCCTGGCAGGTGACGTTGCTCGACGCGATGCCCGTCGCGAACGACCTCGCCCAGGCGCCAGGTGGTCCCGTGCTGGCGGTCGGCTCGCCGGCGGCGAGCGTCGCCAACCAGTGGCCCGGGTTCGCCGTGTCCGGCAACAGCGTGGAGATCGCACCCGCGGTGCGAGCCGTCACGCCCGGGGTGCCGGCGATCATCGAGCAGCGCAGCGCGGCGCCGTCCGCGACGGTTCTCGATGTGGCCGCGATCGACCAGGACTCCGCAGTCCGCGCCGGGCGCCCAACGCAGCTGACGCGTCTGCATTTCAGCCAGACACTGACGCCCGATCAGTACCCGCGCGCCGCGAGCACCGTCTGGACGGGGGCGCAGGTGCTGCCGCAGTTCGACCCTCCAAACCCGCAGGTGTCGACGCTCAGCGGCTCGCAGATCGAGCTGTCGGCGCCGCTGACCGCGCCGGTCGCCGCAGGCCAGCTCGTCGCCGTGACCGGGTCGCCGCCGGGTCTGACCGTCGCTCCGCTCGGCGGCGCGATGCGGGTTGCATCCGGGAGCCGGACGCCGACTCCGATCGGGCCCCCTCAGGCCGACCTGACCAGCGTCGCGATCGGCGGCGACGGCACCGTCTACCTGGCGGGCGCGGAGGGGGTCTTCGCGGTCGCTCCGGCAGGCGGCCTGACCGGGACCGGCGTACCCGAGCTGCTCGCCGACGGCTGGCCGGCCGGCGGCTCCGCCGGGGTCGTCGTCGCTGGGACCACCGTGCTCGCCGGCTCCGGCAGCGGCGTGCAGCAGCTCTCGGTCGGCGGGGGCACGTGGTCGGCCGCGGGCGCGAGCGGTGCCGTCGTCGGCCTCGCGGGAGACGGAACCAGCGTCGTCGCCGCCTTCGCGGACGGTCGGGTCCTGACGGCCGAGCGCGCCGCCACAACGCCCGTCGCCTGGAGCGAGCTCCCGAAGCTGAGCGCGGCCGCGACGACCTTGGCGATCAAGGGCCCGGCGATCTACGCCGCCAACGGCAGCGGCGTCTTCACGCTTTCGGGCGGCACCTGGCTGGCGCTCGGCGAAGGCGCGATCCCCGGCCCGGACACGTGCCTCCAGATCGACTCCAAAGGCACGCTCTGGGCCGGGAGCATCGCGGGCCAGCAGAGCTACGACCCGGAGACCGGGACCTGGCGCAGCGAACCCCAGGTGAGCGGGCACGTCGAGGCGCTCTGCATCCGACCGAACGGCGTCATGTTGAGCGCCGGCGTGCACGCCGTCGGAGAGCAGCAGGGAACGCAGTGGAACGCGATCGCCGACGCCCCGGGCGCGACGCTCGGTGGGATGGCGGCCGCCGCGGACGGCTCGATCTGGCTGGCGACGCGCGCGTCGGTCGCGCTCGCGCCCACATCCGGGCTCGGATCGCTCGAGTACAGCCACGCAACCGTACTGACCGGTGCGTCGGCGAGCCCGCAGGACCTGTCGACGCTGACGCAGGGAGCGGTTCCGGATGACCTGCTGGCCGCGCTCGCGGACGCCGGCGTGGCGCTCGACCCGGCGCACACCGTGACGACCCCGAACCAGACCGGGTGCTGGCTGATCCGCTCCGGCGCCGACCTCTACATCGTCGTCGCGCGCGCCGGCGGGACCGCCTCGACGCTTGACGTGTACCAGAGCCAGGCGGTCTTCTACCCCACCGGCCCCCCCGCGAGCGCCGGCACCGTCGCGGCGGGCGCCTCGGTGGTTGCCACGGGGCTCGCGGCCGACGCCGGGACGACGGACACGTGGACCGTGCTCGCCGCCGGCACCCCGGCGCAGCTCACAGTCCAACGGTCGGCCGTCGTGATGCTGCCCGCCAACGCGAACGCTCCGTCGTTCGGCGAGACCGCCAGCCTGGCTTCGACCCAGGCGCAGGCGCAGGCGGCGCCGACGACGCTCGGCGCGACCAGCACGCTCGCGCTGGCCGAGCCGCTCGCGAACATCTACGACGCCGCCACGGTCCAGGTGAACCTCAACGTCGTGACCGCCGCCGCGGGCCAGGCCGTGTCCGTGCCGATCGGCAGCGGCGACCCCGAGCAGGTCCATCAGTCGTTCAAAGTGCCGACGCCGGTGGCGGCGATCGGAGCGACAGCCGCGCAGCCGACCGCGACCCCGGCGACGAGCCTGAACGTGTACGTGAACGGATCGCCGTGGACGGCGGTGCCATCGCTGACAACCGCCGGCCCGAGTGACACGGTCTACGTGCAGCGCCAGAACACGGACGGCAGCGCGACCGTCAGCTTCGGTGACGGCGTCCACGGAGCCCGCCTGCCCGGCGGTCAGAACAACGTCGTCGCCACCTATCTGCAGGGAGGCGGCCCGGCCACCGAGGTCGCGCCCGGCGCGCTCCTGCAAGCTCTCGATCGCCCTCAGCTCGTGACCGCCGTCCACAACCCACTGCCGGCGCTGCTCCCGGCCCTGCCGCCCGCCGACCAGGCGAGACTGGCGGCCGTGCGCCGCCTCGACCGCACGGTCACGCTGCAGGACTACGAGGATCTCGTGCTCAGCAGGCCGGGGGTCGCATCCGCGCGGGTCGATGTGCTCGCCGGCCCGCTCGGCCGCGCGCTCGTGATCAGCGTCGCGCTTGCGCCGGACGCCCCGGCCGGCGCACTCGCGGCGGTCGCGACGGCGCTCGACGGAACCAGCGCGAGCGGTCTGCCGGTGCGCGTCGCGGCCGCCTCGATCGTGCCGGTGCTGCTGACCGTGCAGATCACGTCGAGACAGGCCTCGCTGCAGCTCGAGCCCGTGATGCGCAGCGCTCTCTCGGGTCTCCCGGCCCGCAAGCCGGGAGACCCGCTGAATGCCTCCCAGGTACTGTCGGCGGCGACCGCGGTGCCGGGGGTGATCGCCGCGCAGATCCTCAGCTGGGAGCGCGTCTACACCAGCCCGGGCACGAGCTCGTCGCTGACCGCGGCGGCGGCACGGTGGACGGCGGGCAGCGGGGCCCCGGTCGGCGCGGAGCTGCTGACGATCGACGGGCAGCAGGGCGCGCTCACGATCAACGTGGTGAGGCCGTCGACGTGAGCGAGTCGACCGAACAGCTGCTCAGGCGCCTGCTGCCGCGCTACCTGTGGCTGCGCGACGCCGAGGACGGCGGCGGCGTGCTGGCCGCGATCGTCGCGGGGCTGGCGGCGGGCTACGAGCAGCTTCGGGACGAGGTCGACCTGCTCTACGACCAGTTCTTCATCGCGACGTGCGACCCTCAGTTCATCCCGCTGCTCGGCGACGAGATCGGAGTGGAGGGGCTGGCGCCGGTGACCGGCCCCGGGATCGGCGATCGCGCGCTCGTCGGCCGGACGATCGCGCTCCGCCGCCGCAAGGGCATGCTCGCGACCGCCGCGCGCGGGGTCACGGCCGCCAGTGGCTGGCCCGCCTACATCCGCGAGGGCCGCGCGGCGGTGAGCGCCACCGCCTCCGTCGACGATCCCGGGGTGCGACCTGCGGGCTTCGTGACCGTCTCGGGACGTCAGCCGGCGTCCGCGACGGCTCTGCCCTGGTCGACGGCCGGCCGCAGCGCGTTGGTCTCGGGCCGGCCGATCTTCGCCGGCGAGCCGTCGCCGGGAAGCGGCATCGGCGGCTTCCCGGCGCCGATGACGGTCGCCGTGTACGTTTGGCGCCTGCTGAGCTTCCCCGTCACCGAGCGGACGGCCGCGCCCGCTCGCGACGCGCCGCGCGCCGCCGCCGGGCGCGCCTTTCGCTTCGATCCGCTCGGGCGCGACACCCAGCTGTTCAGCGTGCCGGTCCCGCCGCGCGACCGGGAGCTGCCGCCGTCCCCGAGCGAGCTGCCGCTGGCGCTGACGCGCGACCTGCTGGCGCTGGCGCTCTCATCAGGGCAGCCGAGCCCGGTGCAGATCGCGGGCGCGCCGGCGCTGGCGGCCGGCGATCTGAGCGGCTGGCACCATCCGCCGGGCCCGCGCCACGCCGACGCCGTCGTCGATCCGCAACTCGGGCGGATCCTGCTCGCTCACGAGCACGCCGGACCGCTCGCGGTCTCCTACGCGTACGGCTTCCCCGGCGAGCTCGGCGGCGGCCCGTACGGAACCGCCGACGACTATGTCGCGCTGCCCCCGGGGGCGACGACGGTCGAGGTCGCCGCGGGCGGCGCCGTCGCCACGATCCAGGCGGCCCTCGCTCAGGCCGGCTCGAGCGGCACCGCGTCGATCGTGGTGCAGGACAGCGCGACCTACCATGCGCCGCAGCACGGCTGGCACATCGCCGTCCCCGAGGGCGCGACGCTACGGATCTCGTCGGCGCCGGAGGCGGCGCCCCTCCTCGCCGGCGAGATCCATGCGCAGATCGGGCGCCAGGGCCGGCTCGAACTCAGTGGCATCGCACTCGGCGGGCGGTTGCGCGTCGCCGGAACGGGCGAGCTGGCGGTCGAACAGTGCACGCTGGCACCGGCCGCGGGGACCGAGAGCCTGCACGCGGCGGCCGGCGTGGCGGTCGCGCTCAGCTACTCGATCGCCGGCGGGCTCGCAGCCGGCAACGCCACGCTCGAGTCCTGCATCGTCGACGGCGACGTCGCCTGCAGCGAGACGGTCGCGCTCGAGCACTGCACGCTGCTGGGCAGCGCGAGCGCGCCGACGCTGCAGGCCGGTGACTGCCTGATCACGGGCCGGCTCAGCGGCACCCGCGGGCTGGTGCGCACGACCTACGCCGGCGATGGTTTCGGGTCGCTGCTGACGGCGGCGTGCACAGGCCCCTGGGACGGCGCCGCCCGCTTCGTCTCGACGCGCTTCGGTGACCCCGGCTACTGCCAGCTGAGCCTCTCCTGCCCGAGCTCGATCTCCGCGGGCGGGTCGCTCGGGAGCGAGCTGGGCGCCTTCAACTGGCTCGGCCAGCCGGAGCGGTTTGCCCGCGTGCCCCTGATCCTGCAAGAGTTGCTGCCAGCCGGCATCGGCGCCTGCGTCGACTACGTGACCTGATCCCATGCGCGGAACCTGCTACGGAGACTTCTCGCGCTCGCGCTTCGATCCCGCCAGGCGCTACACGGGCGTCCTCGCCCAGCAGGGGCGGGTGCAGCTCGACGCGGACTTCAACGATCAGTACGCGATCGAGCAGCACGCCCTCAGGACCGTTCTGCGAGATCTGCACGCGGGCAGCTGGGCGCCGGTCGCGAACCCGGGGTTCGGGCTGCGCCCGCGGGCCGCGCTCGGGTTCAACGGCACCGAACGGCTGATCCTCGACGAGACCGGCGCGCTCGCGCCGAAGCGCGATGGCGAGCACACGCTCGAACTGTGGCTGACCTGGTCGGGCGATGCCTGCGTGCTCGTCGACTGCCGGGGCCAGGGCGGCGGTCTCTGCTACGAACTCGCGATCGAGAAGGCGGGCACGCTCGTGCTCACGCTCGCCGTGCAGGAGGGAGCCGCGAGCTCGCTCGTGCTCTATGCCACGTCCCCGGTTCCGACCGGCAAGCCGCTGCACCTCGCCGTCGTGATCGGCCGCGATCGGGCCGGTCTGTTCGTGAACGGTCAGCAGGTCGCGGGCGGGCCGCACAGTGGCGTGGACCGGGCCGATGCCCCCAGGGTCGTGTTCGGCGGCCCGTTCGGCAAGACCGCGGCGGCGGGATTCCGTGGGGAGCTGACGGCGATCCGGATCTGGCGGATCGCCCGTACCGTCGAGCAACTCGCGAACGGGACGCGACCGGCCAGCGCCTCGGTCCGGGCGGAGGCCGAACAGGGCCTGCTCGCCGTGTGGACGTTCGACCGGCCCTCGGCATCACCGCTCGACGACTCGACCGGACGGCGCACGGCACGCGTCTGGGGCGGCGGTTCGCCCCGGTGGCGTCTTGTCGACCTCGAGATCGAGCCGGGTCGCCTGTACGTCGACGGGGTGGTCTGTGAACAGACCGAGGCGATCTCGTACACGTCGCAGCCGGGCAGACCCGCGGGCGCGCTGCCCGCCGAGGGCGAGTATCTCGCCTACCTCGAAGCGTGGGAGGAGTCCGTCGGCGCCGCCGAGGATCCCTCGCTGCGCGAGATCGCGCTCGGCGGCCTCGACACGAGCCTCCGCACCCGGATCGCCACGCGCGTCCGCCTGCACAAGCTCGCGGCGGGGGACAGCGAACGGCTCTCCGCGCCGGCGCAACCGCGCAGCGGGAGGCTGCGGGCCGAGCACACGGGTCAGATCGCCCCGGGCAATCACCTCTATCGCGTCGAGATCCATGCGGGTGGCCGTCCGGGCGGCGAGCATCCCGCGACGTTCAAGTGGAGCCGGGACAACGGCGCCTCCCTGTTCGGCGTCGCGGGTTCGGGGGCGTCGTTGACGCTCACCTACGCACCCGCGGGCGCCGCTGCGCTCGCACCGGATGACGTCGTCGAGGCACTCCCGGCCGGGGCCCCGCTCGACGCGCCGGCCCATCCGCTGCTGTCGGTCGTGTCCGTGTCCGCCGCCGCCGGGACCGTCACGCTGACCGCGGCCCCGCCGGCCGGAACGGCCCTGCTCCGTCGCTGGGACAACCGCCCGGCGGATTCCGTGACGGCGTCGACTGGCGCCGCGCTGGTGGTCGGCACCGGCTGGACCAACCTCGAGGACGGGATCCGGATCAGCTTCGAGGACGGTCACTTCAACCGTGGCGACTACTGGTGGATCGTCTCGCGCATGGATCTCGGCTCGATCGAGTGGCCAACCCAGGCCGGGAAACCGCAGGCGCTCCCGCCGAACGGGGTCGAGCGGGTGACGGCGCCGCTCGCGCGGCTCTCGCTGGCAGGGGGCGGGATCGAGATCGAGGATCTGCGCAAACTCGTCGGGCCGATCGCGGTGGCGCCTCCGAAGCCGGCGATCTGGACCGAGCCCCTGCCCGACCCCGATGCGGAGGCGGACGCGGCCGAACTCGAGCAGGACGCGGAGACAGACGCGGCCGAACTCGAGCAGGACGCGGAGACAGACGCGGCCGAACTCGAGCAGGACGCGCAGACGGACGCGGCCGAACTCGAGCGCGAGGTCGAGCCGGGCGAGGAGGAGCTCGGGCGGGCGCTGGACGGCTTCGAGCCGCTCGAGTTCGCACGGCTCGAGGCGCTCGACGACGAGCTCCAGGGGGGCCCGGACGAGAACGTGGCCGCGGCAGACGAGGAGGCGGCCGCGTTCGAGGTCATCACCGGCGAGGTCGTCGCACCCGATGGCGAGCTGGTGAACATCGAGCTGTCGGAGACCGACCTGGCCGATGTCGGACTCGCCGAGGGCGGGCGGGCGGAGCTCCGCAGCCTGGATCCGACGACGGCCGTCTGGTCCGCGGTGGTCGACCTCGAGCTGCCCGGGGACCGACTCGGGCCGGTCGTCAGCGCCGCCGGCACCGTTGTCCTGATGACCGGCCGAGCGCTCTACCGGGTGTCGGTCCTGGCCGGGAGGCTCGAGCAGATCGCCTCCGAGCCCGCCGGCCGCTACGGGCACAGGCTGATCGCCGTCGACTCCGCGCTGTTTCTGGTCGGTGGCCGGTCGAGCGACGACCGTCCGGGCGGGTGCGTGTTCGAGCTCAGCCTCGAGACCGGCAGATGGACCGAGCGCAGTCCAGCCCCGGGGCCGGCCACCGGCGCCGCGCACACGGTGGCGCGGGGCCGCCTGCATGTGCTCGGCGGCGAGACCCAGGCGCTCGTCCGCCACCGGGTCAGCGGCGCCCATCACGCGTATCACCCGATCGAGGACAGGTGGGTCGAGCTGCCCCCGATGCCGACGGCGCGTGCCGGTGCCGTCGCCGCAGCGATCGGGTCCGCCGTGTACGTCGCCGGTGGACACCGCAACGGTCGCGACCGGGTGGCGCAGCCGGCGCACGAGTCCTATGACCTCGATTCGCAGCGGTGGCGGGCAGAGCCGCCGCTGCCGGTCAGCAGGCTGGTCCTGTGTTCAGCCGCCACCCACGAGCGGCACCTGGTCGTGCTCGCACGCGGCAGCTCCGGTGAGCACTCGATCGCAGGCCAGGTGGCTTCGTTCCACGCTCCCGGGTCCGCGTGGGAGGCGCTCCCGGATGTTCCGGAACCGCTCCGCGACCCCTCGCTGGTCGTGGTCGGCGGACGGATTCTGCTGATCGGCGGGCTCCAGGACGGGCGTGCGAGGGTTTACGAGCTGGCCTGAGCAGGCAGCGAGCGGTCCGGCTCGCGAGCGCGGCCCGGTCACCGGCGAGCGTGCCGATGTGCTCGTTGGCGTGATCGTCCACAGCGATGCGGAGCGACTGCGGGCGACGCTCGAGTCGCTGCGCGCGGCGCAGGGCGCTCCGTACGCGCTCGTCGTGCTCGCCGACGGTCCGGACAGGGCCACCCGCGAGGCGATCGCGTCGCTCGACCTCCCCGTCGACGCCTGTCCCGAGCCTCGCGGCGCAGCGGCTGCGTTCAACCGGCTGGCCGCGGGCGGTGCGGCCGACACGGTCGTTCTGCTGGAGAGCGGAAGCCTGGTCGGACCAGGATGGCTCGAGGCGCTGGTCGAGGCGCTGCACGGTCGTCCCGGCGTCGGTCTGGCCGGGCCGTCGACGAACTCGGCCTGGAACCAGCAGGCGGCGTTCCCGGGCCCGGCGCGGACACTCGCCGGCGTGCACGAGGCGGCGGCCCAGACCCGGGCCCGGTTCGGAACGCGGGTCAGGTCGCTCGCACCGCTGCACGGCGTCGCCGACTTCTGCCTGGCGGTGACGCGGTCGGCGATCGACGCCGTCGGAGCGGCAGACGAAGGGTTCGGGCTCGGGCCCTGCTGGGAGATGGAGTATTCGGCGCGGGCGCTGCGGGCCGGCTTCCGGGCGGTCTGGGCGTGCGGCGCCTACGTCCAGGCGCCCGCAGCGAGCGCCATTCGCGCCGCGACCGAGTCGAGCCTGTTCGAGGCCTCGAAGCGGCGCTACCAGGACGCCGTCTGCGGGTTGCGGCTCGACGGGGACCGTTCCGGCTACGCCTCCCACTGCGAGGGGACGGCGTGTCCGCACTTCGCGCCGCCCGGGCGGATCCGCATCCACCGCCCGTTCGCGCCGGCGGCGCGCCACGGCGGTCGCGTGGAAGCCGCGGCCCAGCACGAGCCACTCGTGAGCTGCATCATGCCGACTCGGGGTCGCGCCGAGTTCGCCGTGCACGCAGTCGAACTGCTCGGCCGCCAGAGCCACTGCAACTGGGAGCTGCTGGTCGTCGACGACGGTGACGACGGCCTGCGGCGGCGGCTTCCCGCCGACCCGCGGATCCGTTACCTGCGCGCTCCCGCGGGGGAGACGATCGGCGCCAAGCGCAACCGCGCCTGCGAGGTCGCGTCCGGAGACGTGATCGTGCACTGGGACGACGACGACTGGTACGCCCCGGCCCGGCTCCGCGCGCAGATCGCGCCGCTGCTCGACGGCAGCGCCGAGATCACCGCCCTGCGAGCCGGCGCGATCCTCGACCTCGACACCTGGGCCTGGTGGCGCCCGAGCGCGGAGCTCCACCGGCGGATGTTCGTCGAGGACGTCCATGGCGGAACGCTCGCGTACCGGCGGGAGGTCTGGCGCCGGTGCCGCTTCCCGGCCGTCTCGCTCGCCGAGGACGCGGACTTCCTGCGCACAGCGATGCGCCGTGGCGCCCGACTGCGGCGGCTCGCGAACGGCGAGCTGTTCATCTACATCCGCCACGGCGCCAACGCCTGGCAATTTGCCTGCGGGAGCTTCCTGGACCCGCGCGGCTGGGTGCGGATCGGCGAGCCGGCCCTGCCCGACGTGGACCGCAGGTTCCTCGCGGCCCGATCTGCGCGCGGCCGATCCGGCGGGCTCCCGCTCGTGTCGTGCGTGATGCCGACCGCCGACCGCAGGCAGATGGTCGAGCGCGCGATCGCCTACTTCCAGCGCCAGGACTACCCGGCGCGCGAGCTCGTGATCCTCGACGACGGTGCCGACCGTGTCGGCGATCTGATCCCGCCCGACCCACGGATCCGCTACGAGCAGAGTGACAGGCCGCTGTCGCTCGGCGCCAAGCGCAACGCGCTGTGCGAGGCCGCGCGCGGATCGCTGATCGTGCACTGGGACGATGACGACTGGAGTGCGGCGCACCGTCTCCGCTACCAGGTGCGCGAACTGGAACGCAGCGGTGCCGACGTGTCGGGCGCCGCCAGCCAGCTCTACCTCCAGATCGGGACGCACCGGGCGTGGCGCTACGCGCACCCACAGCCGCAGCGGGCCAGTTGGGCGGCCGGCAACACCCTCTGCTTCACCGTCGAACGGTGGCGGCGACACCGGTTCCCGGAGATCTCGCTCGGCGAGGATGTGCAGTTTCTCGCCGATCGCAGCCAGCGCCTGCACATCCTCGGCGACTGGCGCTTTCTCGTCGGCATCATCCACAGCGCCAACGCCAGTCCAAAGCGCACCGACAACGCCTGGTGGCACCCGGTTCCGGTGGCCGAGGTGGAAGGCGTGCTGGGGGAAGATGCGGCGCGCTACGTCGGTGTCGCCCGCCCTTGACGGCAGCCCCCGGAGCCGCGATGCTCAGCCGATGGGGACGCTGTACTCGGCGCAGCACGACGAGACCGTCGCCGCCACCTGAGCCGGATCGCCGTGACCAATCTCGTGATCTGTTGTGACGGAACGTGGAACGTTCCCGATGAGCTCCGGCAGGGCGTCGCCGCGCCGACCAATGTCGCGAAGCTCGCGCTGGGCGTGCTGTGCACCGAGGCGAGCGACCAGAAGCTGTTCTACGAGCCGGGCGTCGGCACCGACGCCGATGACCGGGTCGTCGGCGGGGCGTTCGGGTACGGCCTGTCCGAGAACATCAAGAATGCCTACCGGTTCCTTGCGCAGGAGTACCGGCCCGGCGACCAGCTCTTCCTGTTCGGCTTCAGCCGCGGGGCCTATACCGCGCGCAGCCTCGCCGGGCTGATCCGCAACTGCGGCCTGCTGACGGCCAACCACGTCGACCGGGTCGACGACGCGTTCGCGTTCTATCGCGACCGCACCTCGGGCACGCACCCGGACACGCTCGCCTCGAGGCTCTTCCGCCGGACGTATGCCTACGACGATGACACGATCCATTTCATCGGTGTCTGGGACACCGTCGGAGCGCTCGGGATCCCCACCGGCCTGCGGGGCTCGGCGGAGCTCTCGAAGCTGTACCCGAACTGGGAGAAGCTCTGGGGATTCCACGACACCCAGCTCGGGCGCCACGTGCAGAACGCATTCCACGCGCTCGCGATCGACGAACAGCGCGAGCCCTTCCGCCCGACCCTGTGGACCTCCGCCAACCCGGGCCAGACGGTCGAGCAGGTGTGGTTCGCCGGCGTCCACACCGAGGTCGGCGGTGGCTCGCTGAGCGCCAAGCTGTCCGACATCGCGTTGCTGTGGATGGTGAAGCAGGCCGCGAGACAGCGATCGGACAAGGCGCCGCTGCAGATCGACCCGGGCGCGCTCGTGCTCGGCGGCGACGACGGCGCCGGGCAACCGATCGCCCCGGACTACGCGGGTCCGATCAAGAACTCGCGAGTCCACATCTACCGGATGACCCCGGCCTACCACAGACTCGCGAAGGTCCCAGCCGGCGCCCCCGGCCAATCGTTCGCCTCGAGCGCAGTGCGCCGGCGGCGGACGGCCGCGCTCGGTTATGCGCCGCCCGCGTTCGACGCCTACCACCGCGCGATCGGCGAGCGCACGACGGTCGTCATCGAGACCTCAACGGACCCGGGGAGCGCCGGCCCCGGCTCCGGCGACGGCCAGGTTATCCAGAGCTTCGGGTAACGGCATCGATCCCAGCCAGTCGGGTAGCGTTGCGCGCAGATGCCCGACGTGACGTATCGGCCGACACCGGACCGCGAGCTGGGCGCGTACGTGGCCGTGCCGCACGGCGAGGGCCCGTGGCCGGGTGTCGTCGTGATCATGGACGCCCTCGGGCTGAGCGACGACATCAAGGATCAAGCCGATCGGCTGGCCGCCGCGGGGTACCTCGGGTTCGCTCCCGATCTGTACTCGGGTCGCGGTGTCCGCTGCGTCGTGGCGACCCTGCGGGCGTCGCGATCCGGCCAGGGCGAGGCGTACGAAGACCTCGACGGCGCGCGCGCGTGGCTCGAGCGACGCGACGATTGCACGGGGCGAGTCGGGGTGATCGGCTTCTGCATGGGCGGCGGGTTCGCGCTCATGTGCGCTCCGCGCCAGGGCTTCGCGGCGGCCTCGGTCAACTACGGGGAGCTGCCGAGCGATCCCCTCGCACGGCTCGCCGGAGCGTGCCCGGTCGTCGCGAGCTACGGCCGCAGGGACCGGATGCTCCCGGACCGCGCCGCGCGCCTCGAGCGGATCCTGGGCGAGCTCGGGGTCGAGCACGACGTCAAGGAGTACCCCGAGGCCGGTCACAGCTTCCTCAACCGGATCAACGGCGGGCCGCTGATCGGCCAAGCGCAGAAGCTCCTCGGCTTCAGCCATCACCACGCGTCGGCCGAAGATGCGTGGCGGCGGATCCTGACCTTCTTCGACGCGCACCTGCGCGACGCCGGTTGACCGCCGCCGCCCCGCAAGGCGGGCGGCGGGCGAGCAACCTGTGCAGAGACGTCACCGGAGAGGCGCGACGTCAGCCTGACATCATTTAGGACCTTGACATGATGTCTTTGTGATGTCATCATGGCGTCATGCAGTTGGAAAGCTATGTACACGCAATCTGCGACGACCTCGCGAACGCCGCCGCGGTCGGTGACGAGGCAACCGCACGCGTGGCCGGGCTGTTGACGGTCGCGCTCGAGTCCTCGCTACGCCGCCGCTTCCAGGAGGGCCTCTCCGAGGCCGCACTCGAGCTGAGCGGTCAGCTCGACCAGGGCCGCGTCGAGGTCCGGATCGCCGGCGGCGACCCGGAGCTCGTCTACGTCGCGGACGCCGGACCGGCGACGGCCGACCCGCCCGACGCGACCTTCAGCGCGCGGATCACGCTGCGCCTGCCCGAGAGCCTGAAGTCGCGGCTCGAGACGGCGGCGGCGGCCGCGGGCGTATCGGTCAACAGCTGGATCGTGCAGTCACTGAGCCGGACGGCCGAGCCGCGCTCGGCCGTCCGCAGCGGCCACCGCCTGACGGGCTTCGGCCAGAGTTGAAAGGAACGCGAATGGTGGAAGAACATTTCCTCACCCCGCGACCGATCCGCCTCGAGGTGAAGGTCCCCGCGGCCGAGATCGAGATCACGACCGTCGACGGAGAGGAGTCGACCGTCGCCGTCGACGGCTCCGACCGGGCGCTCGACGACATGCGCGTCGAACTCGTCGGCGAGCGGCTCGTCGTCGAGCAGCAGCGGACCTCGTTCCTCGGCTGGTTCGGGCGTTCGGCGGGCTCCGTCCGCGTGCGGGCGACCGTTCCGCACCACGCCCGCGTGCAGATCCTCACCGCGTCCGGAGATGCCCGGCTGGAGGGGACCTTCGACGGACTCGACGTCGCAACCGCGTCGGGCGCCGTCCGGGTCGAGGGCGACATCAACGGCGACACGAGCGTCAAGACGGTCAGTGGCGACGTCCGCGTCACCCATGTTGCCGGCGATCTGCGCGTGCACACCGTCTCCGGCGACGTCGCCGCGCAGGCGGTCGATGGTTCGCTCGCGGTCCGCTCGGTCTCGGGTCACACCCGGGTCGGCGCGCTCCGTGAGGGTCGGGCGACCGTGCAGTGCGTCTCCGGGAACATCGAGCTCGGGATCGTGCGCGGCACAACCGTTGACGTTGATGCGAGCTCCGCCTCCGGCGAGCTCAGCTCAGATTTCCCGCTGAGCGAGACGCCGCCCGACGAGTCGGGGCCGACGCTCGTGCTCCGCGGCACCACGGTCAGCGGGAACCTGCGCGTGTTCCGCGCCTGCGCCTGAGCAGCCGCCCGATCTGGACGCGCGGTCAGGACCAGCGCGTCCATCCGTCGGCGACCCGACCGAGCCAGCGGGCCGCGGCGGGCAGGTGGGCGGGATCGATCTGGTGCTGGGCCTCCGACTCGTGATATTCGACCCCCAGCCCGGCCGCCTCGAGCTGATCGCGCGCCCGCCGCGCAAATCCGACGTCGATCACCGGATCCCGGCGGCCGTGGGCGATCAGCACGGGGAGACCGCGACGGCCGTTCAGCGCCGGCGTCCAACCGTCGACCGTGGGGATGAAGCCCGACCAGGCGAGGATCCCGGCCGGGACCGGCCGCATGCCGTCGAGTCCGAGCGCATAGCTCATGACCGTCCCCATCGAGAAGCCACCGAGAACCGTCCGCTCCGCAGCGATGCCGGTCCGCTCCCAGAGCTGGTCGTGAAAGTCGGCGAGCGCCGCGCGCGCGGACTCGAACGTCGCCGGATCGGGGTAGCCGACCCGCGGCACCGTGTACCAGTGGTGTCCGGGCGAGCCGGGCAGGGTCAGCGGCGCGCGCGGCGTCACGACGTGCCAGCGCCGTTCCCCGTCGAGCACGTCCGCGAGGCCGAGGAGGTCGTGCTCGTCGGCGCCGCGGCCGTGGTGGAGGACGAGCAGCCCGACGGGCTGCCCGTCCGCTGGGCGCTCGCGGTGG
This sequence comes from uncultured Solirubrobacterales bacterium, assembly GCA_963705995.1. Taxonomy (GTDB): domain Bacteria; phylum Actinomycetota; class Thermoleophilia; order Solirubrobacterales; family Solirubrobacteraceae; genus Palsa-465. The sequence goes on along the minus strand of CAVPLN010000018.1, from coordinate 59,123 downwards.
ATCAGGCCCATTGCGCTACGCGCCCCGGCCGGCCGTCGCGCGCGGATTTGCGAGCGGGGTCAGCTCGCGCTCGAGCACGGGCCGCAGGTGCTCGTGCTGCTTGGGGAGGCGCAGCCCCTCCCCGAGATGCTCGGGATCCTCGTCGACCGCGAAGCCGGGCGAGCTCGTGGCGATCTCGAACAGGATCCCCTGTGGCTCCCGGAAGTAGATCGACAGGAAGTAATCGCGGTCGATCACCGGTGTAACCGGCATCCCGGCCTGCGCGACCCGCTGCTGCCACCGGACATGATCCTCGTCGGTCGAATGCCACGCGATGTGGTGGACGGTGCCGGCGCCGGGGATCCCGCGCTCGGTCGTCGCATCGTAGGCCCAGTGGAAGTGACGGTGCTCGCCGTCGAGGCGGTAGGCACCCTCGCCGAGGTCGGTGAACCCGAGGGTCTCCGTCAGCAGGCTGCGGTCGCCATCGAGGTCGCGGCCGAGGAAGGCGCGGGCCCCCTCGACCCCGAGGATCGCGTGCTCCGCCGGCACCTCGGGGTGGCGGGCTCGCAGCGGCGGGTTGCCGTCGCCGGCGACGACGAGCTCGTAGCGGAGCCCGTCGTAGTCGGCGAAGCGGAGCGCGGCGCCGTCCAGCTCACTCGCATAGCCCTGCGACTCGAGGCGCTCGGCCCAGAAGGCGAGCGACGCCTCGGAGGCGACCCCGAGCTGGATCGTGTGGATCATGCCCGCGCCGGCGCGGCCGGGTCCGGCGCCGACGAACTCGAACCAGGTCAGGATCGAGCCGGGCGAACCCTGCTCGTCGCCGAAGTAGAGGTGATAGGCGTCGGGCGCATCGAAGTTGACCGTCTTCTTGACCATCCGCAGGCCGAGGACGCCGGCGTAGAAGTCGACGTTCTTCCGGGCGTCGCCGGTGATCATCGTGATGTGGTGCATCCCATCGAGCTTCATCAGTCCTCCTGGCCGTTGCAAGAATCTAGTTGCAGTCACAACTATATCACCCATCTGATTGCAGAAGCAACTAGCTTCGCGGATGTGTCTGTCAAATTCCTCGCTGATACCGGTACCAGATCGTGCGACTGGTTGTGCTGGCAATCGTCTTGTGCTATGATTGACTACACAATCAAATCTCCGGGGGCCTCGCCCCCATTCCACAAGGATCGATCAGATCATGAGCACCGTCTCCCCCACCGCCGTCCCGACCGGTACCTGGAACGTCGACCCGGCCCACTCGAAGATTGGCTTCTCCGTCAAGCACATGGGCATCGCCACGGTCCGCGGCGAGTTCACCGAGTTTCAGGGCACGCTCGATGTCGGCGAGAACCTCGCGAGCGCGACGGCCCGCGGCACCGTCAAGGTCCAGTCCGTCGACACCAACGAGTCCCAGCGTGACGAGCACCTGCGCTCGCCCGACTTCTTCGACGCCGCGCAGTATCCGGAGCTGACGTTCGAGTCGACCGGCATCGAGGCCGATGGCGACGACGCGTTCCGGATCACCGGCAACCTCACGATCCACGGCGTGACGCAGCCGATCGAGCTGCGCGCCGACGTGCAGGGCACCGACGTCGATCCGTGGGGCAACGAGCGGGTCGGCCTCGAGATCGCCGGCCAGCTCTCGCGCGGCGACTACGGGATGACCTTCAACCAGGCCCTCGGCAGCGGCAACATGCTGGTCTCCGACAAGGTCAAGCTCGCCCTCGACATCTCCGCGGTCAAGCAGGCCGCGTAGTCTCTCGTGCACGCCCGTCCGGCGCCGCGTGCGGCGGTGCCGGACGGTTCGCACCGAAGACCCGCAACGTGTCAGCCTTCGAATCCCGTTCCTCAGCGCCGCTCGGCGAGCCGCTCGCGGCGCACGAGCTCGCGGCGTGGCGGGGCATGCTGCAGGCGCACGCGCAGGTCGTCCACGAGCTCGACGGCGAGATGCACGCCAAGCACGGGCTGTCGCTGTCGGCGTACGAGGTCCTGATGCTCCTCGACGACGCGCCGGAGCGGCGCCTGCGGATGTCCGAGATCGCGGACCGCGCGCTGCTCAGCCGCAGCGGCTGCACCCGGCTCGTCGACCGCCTCGTCGAGCTCGGGATGGTCTCGCGCTGCGCCGACGACAACGACGGCCGCGGCCTCTACGCGAAGCTCACGGCGATCGGGGCGCAGCAGCTGGCGGCGGCACGCGCCACCCACCACGCCGGCGTCCGCCGGCTCTTCCTGAGCCGCCTGACCGCGATCGACCAGATCGCGCTCGGCGACATCTGGCGCCGGTTCGAGAGTCAGACGTAGGACATCTCCGCGGCCTGTCACGGTTGATTTGCATCCACACCGGGCATAGGGTTCGGCAAAACGAGGAGAGGAGAACCGTGAAGCCACAGGTCCTCAAACGGGTGGTCCTGGCAGGGGCCCTGACCGTGCTCGGCACGGGCGTCGCTGCGAGCACCGCTGTCGCCTCGGCCGTCGGAGCGGACGACCTGTCGAGCGCTTCGGTCACGACGACCGCTCCTGGCGCGCCCGGAAGCGAGAGCTACTTCGACCTGGCCCGCAAGGATTGCGTCGGCACCGCGCGGGACTCGATCTCCAAGGTCTGGTTCACGGTCGCCGACGGCGTGCTGTCGGACACGTACTGGCCGACGATCGACGCGACGAACGTGCACACGCTGCAGTACATCGTCACCGACGGCCACAGCTTCACCGATCTCCAGACGCGGGACATGACATACACCGTCGAACCGGATCCGACGGGCATGGCCTGCACCGTGGTCGCCTCCGACGACGCCCACCGTTACCAGATCACCACCACGTACATCGCCGACCCGGCGCGCGACGCCGTGCTGATGCACGTCCAGTTCCTGGGCCCCCCGAGTGATCAGCTGTACGTCCGGCTCGACCCACTCGCCGGCGGCACCGGCGGCGGCGGCTCGCAGAACGCCGGCGGGAACACGGCCCAGATCGAGAGCCTGGGCGGCCAGATGGTGCCGGTCGCCTCCAACACCAACACGACGACCAACGCGGTCAACCGCAACTACGCGGTCCCGACGTACATGGCGCTCGAGTCCTCCGCCGGCGGTTTCCCGAGCGAGAGCGTCGGCTATGCGGATTCGGCGAGCGACGGGCTGACGATGCTCGACGACGCCTACGCGCTGACGCCGTACTCGAGCGCGCCAGACGGTCACGTCACGCTGACGGCGCAGCTGCCGACCGCCGCCGGCGGGGTCAACCTCGCGCTCGGTTTCGGCACGAGCGCGGCCGCGGCCGCGTCGGTCGCAGCCGCCTCGGCGGCGCAGAGCTTCTCCGACGCACTGAACAACTACGAGCAGCAGTGGTCACAGTACGACGCCGGCCTGCGTGCACCGGCCGCGTCACTCGGTCAGGCCGCGATCCACGAGTACTACGAGTCGGTCAACGTCGTCCGCGCGAGCGTCGACAAGACGTTCCCGGGGGCGATCGCGGCCGGCCTCGCCTCTCCGTGGGGGCAGTCGGTGCCGGCCGGGAACCTCACGGACGGCGAGCCGACCTACTTCGGGTCCTATCGTGAGGTGTTCGCCCGTGACCTGTATGAGGCGTTCACCGCGCTCCTGGTGGCCGGCGACACCAGCACGGCGCAGGCGGCAACCAGGTTCCTGTTCGATCGCCAGCAGCAGGCGAACGGCTCGATGCCGCGCAACTCGCTGCTCAACGGCGAGGCCGCACCGGACACGGGTGGACTTCAGCTCGACGAAACCTCCTACCCGATCCTGATGGACTGGCAATCGGGGCTCGCGCTGGACTCGACGCTCTACCAGCAGCACGTCGTCCCGGCGGCGGACTTCCTGGTCGCCCACGGGCCGTCCGACGGGGTCGAGCGCTGGGAGGAGCAATCCGGCTACTCGCCCTCGACGATCGCGGCCGAGATCGCCGGCCTGACGGCCGCGGCCAACATCGCGCGGGTCAACCACGACCCGATCCGGGCGGCGGTCTACCAGGCGACCGCCGACGACTACGCGCGCAACATCAAGGCGTGGACGGTCACGACGAACGGCCCGTTCACCAGCACCTTGGACGTTCCGAGCTACTTCATCCGGATCGCGCAGCACGCCGACCCGAACTCCCCCGATCAGGTGAACCTCGGCAACGGCAGCATCACGGTCGATCAGCGCTCGCTGATCGACGCGGGCTTCCTCGAGCTCGTGCGGCTCGGCATCCTGCCGGCGAACGACCCGACGATCGCGTCGTCGCTGACGGTCGTCGACGCGACGATCGAGCGCCAGACGCCGAACGGGCCCGGCTTCTACCGGTACGGGACGACCTCGACCGAGTCAGTGGACGGGTACGGGGACTGCTTCCAGCCGAGCGGCTCGAGCTGCTCGGTGATCGGAGCCCCGTGGGCGCCGACCGACCAGGGCACCGGGCATCTGTGGCCGGTGCTGTCGGGCGAGCGCGGCGAGTTCGACGTCGCGGACGGGGACTCGAACTCGGCGACCACGCTGCTGACGGCGATGCGCGAGATGACCTCCGGGCAGGGCCTCGAACCCGAGCAGGTGTGGGAGGACCCGGCGGTGCCGGCGTCGCCGTTCGGGACCGACCCGACGACGGCCTCGATCGGCTTCGAGCCCGGCCAACCGGCCGGCTCCGCGAGCCCGCTCACATGGGCGCAGGCCCAGTACGCGCGGCTCGCGCTCGACATCAGCGCCGGGCGAGACCTGGAGACGCCCGCGATCGTCAGCGATCGCTACGTCAGGTTCGGGATGCCCGGCTCGCTTCCCCTGTCGATCACCTCACCGGCGAACGGCGGGAGCGCCACCGGCTCGTCGGTCGTCGTGACGGGCACGACCGCTCCGGGAGCGAGCGTCGACGCCGAGGGGGTCGGCGCGACCGGCGGCGCCGCGGCCACGGCGGCGACCACGGCCGACGGCCAGGGCAACTGGATGCTGACCCTGCCGACCGGGTTCGGCAGCACCACGATCACGGTCACCGCGACGTCGGGCCGGAGCACCGGCTATTCGCAGATCGACGTCACGAACGTCTCGCTGCCGGGCACGCAGATCCTGAAGGTGAGCGACCCCGTCGGCGACGACAACGGTCCCGGCACCTACCAGTACCCGACCAACTCGTCGTTCGCTCCGGGCGGCTTCGATCTGACCGGGCTGCAGGTGAACGAGACGGGCACGGATGTCTACATCCAGGCGTCGATCCGCAACCTCGTGCCGACGTTCGGGAACTCGTTCGGGGCCCAACTGCTCGACCTGTACGTTGCGAATCCATCCGCGACGAGCACCTCGACGGCGGCTGCCTACCCGCAGCTCAACTACACGATCGCGCCGGCCGACGCGTGGAGTGAGCGGCTGGAGGCGCAGGGCTTCGCGCCACCGGTCTGGGTCAACGCCGGCGGTACCTCGCTTGGCAGCGTCCAGCAGGTCGTCGATGACCCGAGCGGGACGATCACGCTGATCGTCCCGCAGAGCGTGTTCGGAACGGTCGGGAGCGGGTGGGTGTTCACGGTCGCGCTGACCGGTCAGAACGGCTTCAACTCCTACCAGGCGCGTGACTTCACCGCCACCCCCGGCGCGTACACCTTCGGCGTATGCGCGCCCGGCGGCACGGCCCCGATCTGCTCGTACAACCCGAGCCTCGTTCCGTATGTGATCGACACGATCACGCCGCCAGGCGTCCAGCAGTCGACCGAGCTCGATCCGACGCTCGGCCCCGTCGAGCTGTCGGGCGTGACCGTGCCCTGACCGATCACGCGGTGCGGGCGGACGCCGGCACGTCGCCGGCGTCCGCGACCGCGAGGTGACACGCGACCTCTGTCACTCCGATCCGCCGCGGCCGCGGTGTGACCGCGGTGCACTGCTCGACGGCCTGCGGGCACCGGAAGCGGAAGCGGCAGCCCTCCCCCGGGTTGATCACCCGGGGCGGCTCCCCGGTGTCGGCCGAGATCTCGGCGTCCTTCTCGCGCGGGTCCGCGACGGCGGACAGGAGCAGCTGCGTATAGGGGTGCTTGGGGTCTGAGAGGACCGTTTCGGTTGGGCCAGCCTCAGCCAGGTGACCCGCGTACAGCACGACGATGCGGTCGGCGACGTACCGCGCGCTCGCGAGATCGTGGGTGATGTAGAGCAGCGAGACGCCCTCCTGGTCGCGCAGGCCGGCCATCAGGTTGAGGACGCCGGCGCGGATCGAGACATCCAGCATCGAGACGGGCTCGTCAGCGAGGATCAGCTTCGGCTGCACTGAGAGGGCCTGGGCGAACCCGATCCGCTGACGCTCCCCGCCGCTCATCTCCTGCGGGAACTTGGCGAGCATCCTCGCGCTCAGCCCCACGCTGTCGCATACGCGTTCGGCCTCGGCCCGACGCTGATCCCGACGGAGTTCAGGCCGGTGCAGCGCGAGGTTGCGCATCACCCCGTGCGACATCCGGTGGACGGGGTTGAAGGCGCTGAACGGGTCCTGGAAGACCATCGCGACCTCCCCCCGGTACCAGAGCATGTCCTTGCGCGACCGGAACGCGTGCAGCGCCTTGCCGCGGTAGTAGATCTCTCCCCGGGTCGGCGTGTAGATCCGCGCCAGGAGCCGGGCGACGGTGCTCTTGCCGCTGCCGCTCTCGCCGACGAGCGCGACGATCTCGCGCTCGCGGACCGTCAGGTCGAAATCGTCGACGGCGTGCAGCAGCTTCTTGGAGAAGATGCCGCCGACGCGGAAGTGTCGCGTCAGGCCAACCGTGCGGAGGAGAGGCTCCGGCACGCCTTCGCCCTCGGCCGAGTCGGGCGCCGTGTCCACGATTCAGCTCGCCTCCGGCGCAGCCGGGGAGTACAGGAGACAGCGGACGTCGGCGCCGTCGACCCCGACCAGCTCCGGCCGCCGGCTGATGCACGACTCCATGACCTCAGGACAGCGCGGATGGAAGCGGCAGCCGCTCGGCGGGCGCGCGAGGTCGGGGGGACTCCCAGGGATTCCGGCCAGCTCCCGGCGAGGGCCGGTGACCGATGGAAAGGCGGCGATCAGGCCGCGACTGTAGGGGTGCCGGGGGCGTTCGAAGATCACCTCGGTCGGCGCCGCTTCGACGACCTGCCCGGCGTACATCACGAGGACCCGATCCGAGTAGCGGCTCACGACGGCCATGTCGTGCGTCACGAACAGGACGGCGAACCCAAGGGATGACTGGAGCTCTCTGATCTTGATCATCAGCGACCGCTGCGCGACGACGTCGAGCGCCGAGGTCGGCTCGTCCATGATCACCAGCTGCGGGGTGAACAACAGGGCCATCGCGATCATCGCCCGCTGTCGCATCCCGCCACTCAGCTGGTGGGGATAGCTCGCCAGGTGCGCCGGGTCGATCCCGACCAGCTCGAGGACGCCGGCCGACCGCTGCCTGATCTCATCGGGCGAGAACCTTCCGTGCGCGCGGAGCGTGTCCTTGAACTGGGCGCCGATGCTCTTCATCGGGTTGAGCGCGTTCATCGCGCTCTGCATCACCACCGAGTAGTCGCGCCAGCGCATGTGGCGCAGCTCGCCGGAGCTGAGCCTGACCATGTCCTGTCCGCGGAAGATGACTCTGCCGGCAACCAGCTCACCCGGTGGGGAGAGGAGCTGCGCCACGCCGAACAGCATCGTCGACTTTCCGCACCCCGATTCACCGACGACGCCGATGAACTCACCCGGATCGACGGAGAAGCTCACATCGTCGACCGCGCGGACGTCACCGGCATCGGCCCGGTAGTCGATCGTCAAGGCGTCGACCTCAAGCAGCGGCTCGTCGGGCACGCCGCCTCTTCGTCGGCCGCAGGGCGGGGTTGCTGATCTCGTCGAACGCGTAGTTGAGCAGCGCGAAGCCGGCGCCCATCAGGGCGACCGCGGCTCCGGGCGCCAGCGCCCACCAGACGTTGCCGGATTCGAGCGCCGCTGCCTGCTGGGCGTTGTAGAGCATCGTGCCCCACATCAGCTGCCCGCTATTGCCCAGCCCCAGGAATTGGAGGCTCGCGGCAAAGCCAACGACATAGACGGCGAGCGACAGGAACGACGCGGCCACCAGCGAGGTCATCGTCGGCACGATCTCGACGAGGATGATGTAGAGCGGGCGCTCGCCGCGCACCCGTGCCGCCACGAGGAAGTCGCGGTTGCGCAGCGACAAGCCCTGGGAGCGCAGCTGCCTGGCCTGGAAGGCCCAGCTCGTGATGCACAGAACGACCGTCAGTGACGTGATGCCGGGCGGCAGGTACGCCGCCAACAGGATCAGCAGCGGCAGGACCGGCAGGATCAGGAACACGTCGATCAGGATCGTGAGCAAGCGATCGGTGACTCCACCGACGTACGCGGCGGTCACGCCGATGATCAGCGACACGAAGGTGGCGATGACGCTCACGAGCAGCGTCACGATCAACGTCAGGCGCGTGCTCCAGATCAGCTGCGAGAACACGTCCTGACCGAGCTGCGTTGTGCCCAGCAGGTGGGCGGATGACGGTCCCAGGTTCTGCGCGTAGGCGGCGGCCTGCGGGTCGTCCGGCGCGATCAGCCCGGGAAACGCGGCGACGAGCACGATCAGGAGGAGGATCGCGGCGCCGACCGTCGCCTTGCGACTGCGCAGCACCGCGCGGACAAGGCGCCGTGGCGCACCGGTCGCCTCGACGAGCCCGGGGTCGACCACCGACAGCTCGGAGCCAGGGACGGGGAGCGCCACCTCAGTGCTCCGCTCTCGGTGGGACGCCAGTTACGCGGAGAAGCACTCAAGCCTCCCGGGTCCGCGGATCGAGCACGGCTGTGACGAGATCGGCGATCAACACGCAGACGAGCACGGCGAGCGTGTAGAACAGGAACAGCCCCTGCATCAGTGGGAGGTCGTGGTCAGTCGTGGCGGTATAGAACAGGTATCCGAGCCCGGGATACGAGAACAGGTACTCGACCACGATCGCCCCGCCGAGCACGTAGCCGAGCTGCATCGCGAACCCGGTCAGGTTCGGCAGGAACGCGTTTCGCGCTGCGTAGTCGAACATGATCCTCGGAGTCGACAGGCCCTTCGCGCGAGCCATCTTCACGAAGTCCTCAGCGGTCGTCGTGATCATGTTGTTCCGCATCGAGTAGACCCACAGCCCGGCGGTGACGACGACCAAGCTGATCCCGGGGAGCAGGGCGTGCTCGAGGATGTCGCCGATGAACGACAGCGAGAAGCTGGGCGTCGCTCCGAGATTGTAGTTGGAGCCGAGCGGCAGCCAGCCCAGCTTCACCGCGAAGACGAAGATCAGCAGCAGGCCGACGAAGAAGACCGGCACGCTCGAGACGATGAACAGGAACGGCGGCAGGATCGCGTCGATCCGGCCGCCACGCCACCAAGCGCTGACGACGCCGACGACCGTCCCGATCACGAAGGCGATCACCGTCGTGACGCCGACGAGGCCGAGCGTCCACGGCAGCGTCGAGGCGATCTGGTGGGACACCGGCACACCCTGGGCCGTGACACCGAGCTTACCCGTCAACGAGTTCCCGAGGTAGTCGACGTAGCTGGTGATGATGCTCTGGTGGACGTTCACGCCGAACTCGATGTCCAGGGCATGCACCGCTGCTGGATTGACCCCGCGGAACGTCGCCAGCACCGCTGAGGCCTCATTCCCGGGCATCACCCGCGGGATCAGGAAGTTGACCGTGAGCGCGGCACACCAGCGTGATCAGGAACAGGCCGCCCCGTCTTGCGAGGTATCTCATCGCGTCAAGTCCCGAGGCTGGCCGGCGCCGTGATGCCCCCGCTCAGATCACCGCGGCGTCAGGTGGGTCAGCACGACCTCAAGATCCGGGCTCTGGTAAGGCGACGGTTGCGCGTACGGGTCGGACGCGGTCGGCCAGCCGGTGAAGGCCGTCGTGTCGTACTGGTACCAGTCGACCCCCTCGGTGACCGGGATCAGCGGGATGTCATCGACCATCACCTTCTCGATCTCGTGCATCACCTGGAGCTGTTGCGCCGCGGTGTCCGCCGGATACTGATTGAACAGCGCATCAGTGGCCGCCGACTTGAATCGTGAGTAGTCCGTCGACCCGATGTTCCCGCTGTACAGAAGCCCCCGGAGCTCGTAGTAGGGGGTCGGTCCAGGACTCGGGGCGGGGCCGCCGCTGCCGGCGTACGCGAGCTGGAACTGCCCGCTCTGCAGGGCGGTGGTATACGGGCCTGAGTTCTCGTCCTCGACGGTGACCGAGATGCCGATCTGCTTGAGCTCCTGGGTGATCAGCTGCAGCGAAGCGTCCCAATCCGAGAAGCCGCTGATCGTCTTGATCGTGAACGCGAGCTGGCTGCCGGTCTTGTTGTGGAAGGTGCCGCCCGACCCGCGCGTGAAGCCAGCGGCCTTGAGGATCGCGATCGCCTTGGACGGGTCGTAGCTCGGCTGCGAGAGCGAGCTGTCATACCAACTCGAGTAGGTCGGCACGATCACGCCGGTCTGGTTCGCCGGCTGCTGGTAGCCGCTCTCGCCGAGCCGCGCGACGGTCGCGCGGTTGATGCCGTAGGCGAGCGCCTCTCGAACCGGCAGCTGACTCAACAGCGGGTTGGTCAGGTTCGGGATCAGCGAGACATTCTCGACCGGCGGGAACCAGTAGTGGCGGTTGGTCGGAGCCTTCGAGATGTAGAACGACTCGATGTTGGGGACGTACTGGCCGCCCCACTGGGCCTGCCCCTCCGACAGGAAGAGGTTCGCTGACGTGTTGCTGAGGAAGGCTGGATAGTCGACCTCGCGAACCGCCGGCACCGGGTGACCGGCGGAGCTCTGCCAGTAGGTCGGGTTGCTCAGGTACTTGATGTTCTGGGCCGCGCAGTTGGCGACCTTGTAGGGCCCCGTGCCGACCGGGGCGGTGTCGGCGTAGGAGTGCAGCTTGCTCTGGCTGAGCTTGCTCCAGATGTGCTGCGGGATGATCGGCGTCTGGTCGGCGACGTAGTAGAAGTAGGGCTGGGACGGCGACTTGAAGGAGAACACCACCTGGTCTCCCTTGAGCGCGACGCTCGTCAGCGGGCCGCCGTCGGCGCTCCACAGAGCGTTCAGGTCGATCGCCTTGTCGCTCTTCATCGCGTTGAATGTGTAGGCGACATCGGCCGCGCTGAACGGCTGGCCGTCACTCCACCTGACGCCCTTGCGGATCGTGAACGTGAGCGTCCTGAAGCCGTTCGACCAGGCCGACCCGGTCGCAAGCCACGGCGTGACCTGGCTCGCGGAACTGGTCGCGAGGATGTCGACGAACTCGAGTGGCTCATAGACGAAGCCGAACGAGGTGAGGGTCACCGCGGGGTTGAAGGGGTTGAACTGACACGTCCAGGTCGAGCCGCTCTCGTTGTCGATCACGAGCTTGCCGCCGGCCGCCGCTGCTGCCGCAGTCGCGGATCCGGTTGATGCAGCGGATGAACCCACCGAGGCCACGGCCAGCGAGCACACCGCAGCCAGCACCGCCAACCAAGTGAAGCGCTTCATCGACATCCTCCGTTCCCCAACTCGACGATCACAGGCCTCAGGCGGCTGCTGACGCTCGGGACGATCGACACGGCTCCGTGGCGCATCAAGACCCGAGACCTCCCCAACCGATATCCCAGACTATTTGGAAAAGACCTAAACAAAATAAGCGTATCGCGCTGACAACGGGAGCGCAAGAAGCAAATCGGATTGGAGTGGTCTTTTGCCAAATCCAGTTGCGGCAGCGTTATTGGAGGCCTCGCGCCGAGTTGGCGACAGCCTGGCTCGGCTGCCTCACCGGCGCCGCGTGCGAGAGCATCATCGTGCGGGCGCTGTTCAGCGCGACGGCGATCGCGCCCTGCAGCGCGGCCCGCTCTCCCAGCAGACTCGTCTCGATCCGAGCGGTGATCGGGACGAGCGACGCCGCCGCGCCCCGGACCGGGCGCAGCAGCAGCGGGCTGGCGCCGATGCCACCACCGAGCACGACCAGCTCGGGATCGAGGATCGCGCAGACGGTCGCGATCGCCGTGCCGAGGCGCGAGGCCACGTGGTCGACGACCGCGCGGGCGGCGTCGTCGCCTGCGACCGCCAGTTCGAACACGTCGTGCGCGGCCGCGACCTCGGGCACACCGGACGCGCGGCGCTCGTTGAACGCCGCGACGATCCCGGCCGCACCGACCTCGTCCTCGAGGCCACCGTGGAGGCGGTGGCGAGGATGGAACGGGTCGCCGACGAGCGGCAGGTAGCCGATCTCGCCGGCGGCGCCATGGGCGCCGCGGACGAGCTCGTCGTCGATCACGATGCCCATGCCGATCCCCGCGCCGATCGAGATGAAGACCATTGTCGACACCCCGCGTGCGAGCCCGAACCACTTCTCGCCGACCGCCGCGAGGTTGACATTGTTCTCCACCAGCACCGGTAGGTCGAAGCGGTCGCGGATCAGCTCGAGCGGATCGAACCCGCCCTCCGGGGCGACGTTGTACGCGAGTGAAGTGACTCGGCCCGTCGTCTGGTCGACGATCCCGGGCGAGGAGATCCCGAGCGCGAGCGGGCGCCCGTGCACGGGGCCGGCCTTGTCGATCACGTCGTTGGCCAGCTCCAGGATCTGCAGACCGAGCGCGCGGCTGCCCCCCTTGGTCGTGGGCTGCTTGACGTCACAGATCGCTTCGCCGAACAGGTCGGCGGCCGCAACCCGAAGGTTGCTGCCGCCGATGTCAGCGCCGAGGACGAAGCCCGCCCGGGCGCTGACGGTATAGGCGACCGGCTGGCGCCCGCGCTGGCCCGCCCGCCGGCCGGCGGCTCGGATCAGACCTCCCTGCTCGAGCCGGCTCACGGCCGCCGAGACGGTCGGCTTCGAGAGCTCGGTGCTGGCCGCGATCTCCGGCCGCGTGATCGGCCCCTTGCGGAAGATCGTCTCGAGCACCGCCTGCTCGCCGAGCTCGCGCAGAAGGCTCAGGCGAGATTCCGCTCCGGTCCGGCCGGACCAGCCGTCACCGCCATATCGGCTGGGCCGAGGCATCTGTGTCCACACCCTTTACGAGCTCACCAGTGGGATCGAGGCGAAGCATAGGCGTGTCACTGTGTCAGGGTGACCTTGCTGAGGCCGTGCGGGCGGTCGACGTCGGTCCCGCGCAGCTCTGCGAGCCGCAGCGCCGCCGCCTGGGCCGGGAGCACGGCGAGCATCGGCGTCAACCAGTCGGGCAACCCGGGCGGCAGCGGGACTGCGATGTCGGCGCCGGCGAGGATCTCGGCGTGATCGCTGACCGCGATGCCGAGTCCCGCAAGCTCGTGCAGCGAGGCGAACTCGACCGCGGTGGGCTGCAGCTGCCGGCCGACGCTCAGCAGCCAGACCGCGCCAGCTGCCTGCAGCGCGGCGACCGGTCCGTGGATCAGGTCGGGAAGCGAGAACGCCTCGCCCGGCATGCTCGTCAGCTCCCGGACCTTGAGCGCCGTCTCGAACGCCGTCGAGAACTGCAGCCCACGGCCGACGACCGTGAGGGCCCGGGCGCCGGCCAGGCGGTCGAAGCGCTCCCGACCGCCAAGCTGGCCGTCGATCAGGGCCTGGGCCAGCTCGGGCAGGCGCGCGAACCAGTGGTCGCGCTGCGCGTCGGCCGGCGCCAGCAACGACGAGATCTGCGCGATCGCGTGGAGCGACGCCGAGTAGGTCTTGGTCGCGGCGACCGACCGCTCGAGCCCGGCGAGCATCGGGACCACGACCTCGACGGCCGCCGCCAGCGGCGACTCGGGATCGTTGGTGATCGCGACGGTCGGTCGCCCCTGCTCGCGCGCGGCGCGCGCGACGCCGACCACATCCGGGGACTGGCCCGACTGGGAGATCGCGATCACACCGGCGCCCCGCAGCAGCGGCGGTCGCCTGCTCTCGTAGAGCCATGGGGTCGCGAGGCCGACCGTGAGGCGGGCGTCGAGTCCGAACAGGTACTGGGCGTAGCGCGCCGCGTTGTCGGAGCTGCCCCGCGCCGCGATCACGAGGTGGCTGACGTCGTCGGAGCCGAGCACCGCGGCGGCTTCCCGCGCGGCGTCCCAGCCGTCATGAAGGCGACGCTCGAACACATCGGGCTGTTCGCGGATCTCCTGCTCGAGTCGAGTCTGGCGCTCGTGGCCCATCGGGCTTGCTGCTCCTTTTCGTAAGGAAGCTTGCCAAAGCTGTCGAACTGCTGCAACCGCGGGCTTCTGTTGACTCACGGGCAATAGCCCGACTACGATTGTATTCTCGTTAGGAGACTTTCCAAATTCGTCTGTCGGCTACGAGGAACCCGCAATGAAGCTCGCAGTCATCGGTGCCGGCTCAACCTACACGCCGGAGCTCGTCTCCGGGCTGATGCGCGAGCGGGAGCGGATCGATATCTCGCAGCTGGCGCTCCACGACACCGATCCGCAGCGGCTCTCGGTGGTCGGCGCGATGGCGCGGCGGATGCTCGACCGGCAGGGCTATCGGGGCTCGCTCGTTCTCTCCGAGACCCTCGACCCCGCTCTCGACGGTGCCGACGCGGTCCTGCTCCAGATCCGGGTCGGGGGCCAGGCCGCGCGCCTGCGCGACGAGCAGACTCCGGCGGCATGCAGCTGCATCGGTCAGGAGACGACCGGCGCCGGAGGGCTCGCCAAGGCGATGCGAACCGTCCCCATCGTCCTTCAGATCGCGGCGCGCACGCGCGAGATCGCCGCCGCGGGCGCGTGGATCGTCGACTTCACCAATCCGGTCGGGATCGTCACCCGCGCGCTGCTCGACGAGGGCCACCGGGCGATCGGCTTGTGCAATGTCGCGATCACGTTCCAGCGCAAGCTCGCAGCTCAGCTCGGGGTGCCGCCCGAGCGCGTGCTCGTCGAACAGGTCGGCCTCAACCATCTCACCTGGATCCGCGCGGTGTGGATCGGGGGCGTCGACGTGCTGCCGCAGGTGCTCGAGCGCTTCGGCGGCGATCTGGCGGATGAGATCGGGCTGCCACGCCGGCTGCTCGATGACCTCGGCGCGATCCCGTCCTACTATCTGCGCTACTTCTACGCCGAGCGTGGTGTCGTCGAGGAGCAGCGCCACGAGCAACCACGCGCCGCGGTCGTCGCCGAGATCGAGCGCACCCTGCTCGAGCTCTACCGCGACCCGACGCTGGACTCCAAGCCGGCACTGCTCGAGCAGCGGGGCGGGGCCTTCTACAGCGAGGCGGCGACACAGCTGCTGGCCGCGCTGTTCGCCGACACCGGAGAGCAGCTCGTCGTTGACACCCGCAACCGCGGCACGCTCGCCGGACTTGCCGACGACGACGTCGTCGAGCTGCCGGCGCGCATCGGCCGCGAGGGCCCAGCCCCGATCGCCCAGCGTCCGCTGGCCCCGGAGCTGCTCGGGCTGGTGCAGCACGTCGCCGCGTACGAGCGTCTGGCCGCGCGGGCAGCGATCACGGGGGACGAGCAGCTGGCGCGGCTAGCGCTGATGACGAACCCGCTCGTCCGTGAGTACGCGCTCGCCGGTGAGCTGCTCGGCCAGCTTCGCGGCGGCGCGCCGATCCGGGTCGATCCGACCGTGGGCTCCCGCGGTGCCTAGCTCGCCGCGACGGACACCCGTCGTCCTGGCGATCGACGGGGGCAACATCAAGACCGACGTCGCGCTCGTCGACGGGCACGGGCGGTTGCTGGCGTTCGTGCGGAGCGCCGGCGCATCGCCCCACGCACTCGGGATGGACGGGTGCGTCGCGCTCCTCGGGGAACTCGTCGACGATGCCAGTGCCGTCGCCGGGCTGCCGGCTCCCGTCGCCGACGTGGCGCGCGTGCTGCTCGCCGGCGCCGATCTGCCCGAGGAGGTCGCCGCGCTCCAGGGTGCGCTCGACGATATGCGCTGGGCGCCGCGCCTCGTCGTCGAGAACGACACGCTCGCGCTGCTCCGCACCGGGACCGACCGCGGCTGGGGTGTCGCGGTCGTCTGCGGGGGCGGGATCAATGCGGTGGGGATCGCGCCGGACGGCCGCGACGTCCGCTTCCCGGCCCTCGGAGCGATCACCGGCGACTGGGGTGGAGGCTACGACGTCGGCGTCGCGGCGCTCGGCGCCGCCAGCCGCAGCGCCGACGGCCGCGGACCGCACTCCGCCCTCGAGCACGCGGTCCCCGCGTACTACGGGTGCAAGACGCCGCTCGACGTGGCGCGGGCCCTGCACTTCGAGGAGATGGCGCTCGAGACGCTCGCCGAGCTCGCGCAGGTCGTCTACGCGCACGCCGCCGGGGACGGTGCCGCCGGGGCGATCGTCGCCCATCTGGCCGACGAGGTGGCGGCGCTGGCGGTCGCCGCGCTGCAACGCCTTGAACTGTGCGACGCCGGCCCCGAGGTCGTCCTCGGAGGCGGGCTGATCCGTGCCGCTCCGCGGTCGATGATCTCGCAGATCGAGCAGCGGGTCGTGGCCGTGGCGCCGACCGCAACGGTGGTGATCACCCACGACGGTCCGATCGTCGGCGCGGCCCTGCTCGGGCTCGACACGATCGGTGCGGGGCCTGACGCGATCGCCCGCGCGCGAGCGGAGCTGCGACAGGCGATCGCGGAGCAGGGCTCGCAGCCGGCAGCCGCCGCCATACCGCGCAGCACGCCGGCCGTTCGCGGCGGTGGCGCCTCGACCGCGGCCGAACCGCGACGCACGTACCGGTCACAGGCGCCGCGAACGAGCTGGCACTAGCGCAACGGCTAGAGGCGCGTCGCCTCGGCGAACCGGTCCGCGAACGCCGGGTGGGTCGCCAGCTCCACGTACTGCACGCGGGCAGCGAGCTCGCGCGCGGCCAACCGCTCGGGGCGGCTGAGGAGGAGGCGCCGCGCGCCGGCTCCGGCCGCATTGCCGATCTGCCGGACGCGCTCAGGCGGGACGTCCGGCAGGAGCCCGACCTCGATCGCGCTGCGCGCGTCCAGGTAGGTGCCGAAAGCGCCGGCGATGATCACCTCCTCGAGTTCGTCAACGCCGACACCCGCGGCCTCGAGCAGCAGCTCCGTACCGGCGCGGATCGCCGCCTTCGCGAGCTGGACCTCGCGGACGTCGGCGGCGGTGAAGACAACGTCCTCGCTGGTGCCGGCCTGGCGGGCCGGCACCAACACGCACGCCGTGCTTCCGTTCTGGCCGCGCACGAGCGGGTGAGCTCGGTCAAGCCCGCCACGATGCGTGATGATCCCGGCGCGAAGCCCCGCGGCGACGACGTCGAGGATGCCCGATCCGCACATCCCAAGCGCGGGCAGGCCCCCGACCGTCTGCACGTGAAAGGCGCCGTTGGCGTAATGCGCACGCTCGATCGCGCCCGGCGCGGCCCTCATCGCAGCCGAGAGCCGGGCACCCTCGAAGGCCGGACCCGATGCGGTCGAGCAGCTCCAGACGCGGCCGTCGCGGACGAGGCTCACCTCCGTGTTGGTGCCGATGTCGAGCACGAGCCGGGTTCCGGTCGGCGCTGCGAAATCGGTCTCGGCGAGCACGGCGACGTGGTCGGCGCCGACGCAGCCGCCGATCGAGGGCGGCAGGTGGAGCGTCGCGGCCGGCGACAGCCGCAGGTCGAGGTCGCTGGCACGCGCATCAATCGGGTCGGTCGTCGCCGGGACGTACTGCGCCGAGCCGAGCTCGTGCACGGGCAGTCCGCAGAGGAGGTGGTGCATGGCCGTGTTGCCGACGACCACGCAGTCGACGATCGCCTCGCGCTCGGCACCGGCCTCGGCACACAGCGTCGTGACGAGGCCGTCGATCGCCCCCACGGCCTCCTGCCGCAGCCGCGACCGCCAGTGAGCTCCGCGCTGCGCGTGCGAGATCCGGCTGCGCACGTCCTCGCCGTATGGCATCTGTGGGTTGACGATGCCCGCACAGGCCAGCGTTCGGCCGCTGACGAGATCGACGAGGTAGGCGGCGACCTTTGTCGTTCCGAGATCGACGGCGAGCCCGAGGACCGGATGTCCGGCCGGCAGGACGGCGATCACCTCTCCGAGGTCGCGATGGACAACCGCCTCAACCGACCAGTCGCGGGACGAGCGCAAGCGCTCGGGGAGCTGTCTGAGCGCCGGGAGGCTGACGCCCCTGGCCTCGTCCTGCAACTGGTCGAGGACGCGCCTGGCATCCGAACGGAGGTCCCCCGGCGTCGAGGGCGCGACCGTGATCGTCGCCGAGACCACCGCCGGGTCGGGTGTCACCAGCCGCTCGGCAGCCCCGAGCTGGAGCCGCCCGGCGGGAGCCAGTGACTCGGCGGGGACCTCGATGCGCGCGTCGCCGGGGATACGGGCCTGGCACGCCAGCCGGATCCCGAGCTCGAGTTCACTCTGGGAGAGCTGCTCGTGCTCGGCGGGCGTCGGCGCGGGGGCGCGCCCGGCGACGAACTGGACCCGGCAGCGCCCGCAGGTCCCGTGCCCTCCGCAGGCACTCACGACGCCGACGCTGACCGACCGAGCCGCCTCCATCACCGTCGCGCCGTGCGCGACATGCGCCCGCCGGCCGGCGGGTTCGAAGGTGACGCGAGCGACCATCAGCGCTTCATCGGAGCGAGCGAGCGCCACAACCGCTGGACGCCCTGGGATGTCTCCGCGATCCTGGCGGGAATGCCGTACACGTCGAGCCCGATCGCCCGCGTCAGCGGAAACCGCGTTCATGGCGACTGAACGCTGCTCCTCGAGAGCTCGGGCCGCATCCGCACCGAACCGCTGCGGTGCTGCACAAAACCCGAGAGCGCACCTTCGGATCTAATGCACGTCGGCAGCGGACGGTTCCGCTTGATCCGCCTCCGTGATCTGGGGTGCGGGATCGGCTTCGGGCTGTGGTGCTGACGCGCGGAGGAGAGGCGGGTCGCCGGACGCGTCCGCGAGCGATGCCCGCGCCGCCCCGAGCGCCGCGTCGATCCGCTCGCGCTCGGCGGTGTCGGCGGTGTCGGTCGTCACAATCCGCGTCTGAGCCGCTCCGATCAGCGGCTGCAGGATGTCCATCGGCAGCGGGAAGACGATCGTCGAGCTCTGGTTCTGGCTGACCTCGATCAGCGTCTGCAGGTAGCGGAGCTGGATCGCGACGGGATTGCGGCTGATCACCGCCGCCGCGTCGCTCAGCCGCGCCGCCGCCTGGAACTCGGCTTCGGCGTTGATCACCTTGCCGCGGCGCGCCCGCTCCGCCTCGGCCTGGCGCGCGATCGCATGCTGCATCCGGTCGGGGATCTCGACATCCTTGATCTCGACGGTCGTGACCTTGATGCCCCATGGCTCGGTCTGGTCGTCGATGATCTGCTGGAGGTGCTCGTTGATCCGCTCGCGCTCGGAGAGGAGCGAATCGAGGTCCGCCTTGCCGAGCACCGAGCGCAGCGTCGTCTGGGCGATCTGGGAGGTCGCCGCGGTCACGTTCTCGATCTCGACCACCGAGCGAGTCGCGTCGATCACCCGGAAGTAGGCGACTGCGGTGACCCGGGCGGGGACGTTGTCCCTCGTGATGACCTCCTGAGCCGGGATCTGGAGTGTGACTGTCCGCAGGCTGACCCTGACCATGCGGTCGAGCACCGGCATCAGGAGGATCAGCCCGGGGCCGCGCTGGTCCATCACGCGGCCGAGCCGGAACACCACCCCGCGCTCGTATTCGCGGAGCACGCGGACGGACGCCGAAGCGAGCACGATCGCCGTCGCGACCAGGCAGACGAGCACGATCACGATCGCGACGATCATGCGTGCAGCTCCCAGGCCTCGGCATGCCGAACCCAGAGCGTCAGCCCGCTCAGCGACTCGATCGTGACGCGGTCGCCGACCTCGATCGGGCACTCGTCACCGTCGAGTTCGTGACTGGATGCGCGCCATAGGGACCCGTCGACGAAGACGGTGCCGTGATCGCCGCGCCACGATCGCACCTCGCCGATGCGGCCGTTCAGCGCTTCGGTGCCCGTTCGGATGCGCCGGCGCGGCCCGCTCGTCACCTCCCGTCTGACCAGCAGCGTCCAGGCCCCCGCGCCCAAACCGAGCACGATGCCCACCGGAACCGCGACCGCGGCCGAGCCACCCACCGAGGCGATCGCGATGATCCCGCCGACGATCAGCGCGATCCCGCCGCCGACGCCGAGGGCCCCACTCGGCGCGTGAGCTTCGGCCACGACCATCACGACCCCGATCACCAGCAGTGTTATGCCGAGGGCGGTCATCGCAAACTCCATGCCGATCATAGCTCCGGGTCGGCGCCGCAGTGCAGCTATTGCCGTTCGTCCGGCACGTGCATATAGTCGAGCCGTGGCGGGCCAGGTGCAGGAGCGGCGCCTGTCGGACGAGTCCCGGAAGCACGGGACCGGGTCGGTGCGGCCGCGGCTCGCACTCGGTTGGGTTGACGCGGTGATCGCCGTCGCCGTCGTCCTGCTGCTGATCTTCCCTGTCGCCTCGCGGCTCGTCGCGGACTCGCTGCCTGTGGCGCCGCGAGCGAGTCCGGCGCTCCCGCCGATCCCGCGCAGTGGGCCCGCGCCGGGTGTCCGCAGCCTGCCGGAGTTCATGCTGCTGTCGCGAGCCCGGGTCACGGCGATCATGGCCACGGGCACAAGCGCCGAGCGCGAGATCCGCCTGCTCGCGGGGGCCCTGTTCGGAAGCCGCCGTGCCGTGGCGTTCATGGGGACGCTGGCGGAACCGTTCGGACAGCTGAGCTTCCGCGCGGGCTCGTTCGCCGGACCGCACGCCGAAATGGCGAACGACCTGGCCGCGCTGCTGATGCTGATCGCTGGTGTCGGCACGAGCTCTGGTCCGCCGGCGTCGTCCGACGCACTCAGCAATGCCGGGGCCGTGTCACTGTTCCTGCTGGAGCGCGACCGCGCGGCGGGCATGTGCGCGCCCGCCCTGAACTACGCGTTCCTGCTTGCAGCGGCCAACCCTCCCTTCGATCCGGCACAGGTGACGGCGGCGTACCGCACCGCGATCGCAGACTGCCCGCACGATCCGACCGCCGGGTGGGCCCTCGGGCAGTACCAGTCGCTGCTCGCGCCGACGTCTGGTGTCAGCGAAGCGGCGACGCTCGCCACGTTCGCGGCGGTGCAGCGGAGCTTCCCGCGCAGCCCCGCGGGGTGGGCGGGCGAGGGGGACGCGGAGCTGCGGTTCGGCTATCGGCTCGCGCCCCAGCCGGGCGTCCCGGGCGAGCCGTTCACGGCGAGGCTGATGTTCGAACGGGCACTCGCGCTCTACCGCCGCGCCATGGCGCTCAGCCCCGGAGCGGGCACCCTCGCGGGCCTGGCCCGAGCGCAGGCGGCGCTGGGCGAGCCGCTCGCCGCGGAGGACTCGCAACGACGGGCGGTGGCCCTCGACCCGAGCTCGGCCCCGCTCCAGGCGCGCGAGCTCGACTACCTCCAGCGAGCGCATGAGTTCAGCCAGGCCGCGGTCGTAGCGGCGCGGTTTGCAAGGGTTCACACGTTCCCCCACGGCACGGCGCTGTACGCACAGCCGGTCGACGAGGATCAGGACACCGACGAGGACGGTGACGAACCGCTTTCGATCGGTGTCGACACGTTCGTGCCGGTCACGATCGCGATCGGTCCCACCAGCGGGGCGCAAGCCGGGTCCGAGGTCAACGACTTCGCCTACCTCCCCGTCTACGTGCCGATGAGCGGGGTCGGTGGGGATGCGCGGTGGTGCCCTGGGTGGTCGCGGCTCGTCGACCTCCTGCTCGCCGGGCGACCGCGTGCGGTGCTGGCCGGCTACGGCGCCGGGAGCACGTTCGCCGACCTCGGGCCGAGCGACTCCGATTGTCAGGCGGCGTTCCTGCTCAACCATGGAGCGCAGGAGTTGCCCGGCGTCGCCGAGCTCGAGCTCGGCGATCTCGCCGCCGCCCGTGTGTGGGCCCGGCGCGCCCGGACGTCGCTCGGCGAGCTCGAGGACCTGCGCCAGAACCTGTGGCGCTATGCGGGGGACTTCGGGCACGCCGCGATCGCCGCGGCGCAGTGGGCACAGCTGAGGCCGTCGAGCGGTGTCGCGATCCTCCGCGAGGGCGAGATCGCGTTCCTGCGCCATCGGTACGACACCGCCGTTCTCGATTTCTCGGTCGCCGCCAATCAGGAGCTGTGGAGACACGGAGCGACACTCGACGGCGCCCTTGGGCTGCTTGACGAGGGGACGGCGCTCGTCTCGGCGGGACGGCGGACCGAAGCGCTCCAGACGCTCGCGGAGGCGGTGACTCGGGCCGCGGAGTGGTCGGAGGCCAGCCGCCACGGTACAGAGGGTCAGGCGCCGCAGATCGCGGCGTTCGCTCAGGAACTGGCCGGGCAGACCGAGCTCGCCGACGGCCGCTACCAGGACGCCGCCGACGACTTCGCCGAGGCGGCGAACTCCGCGACCCAGGTTGGTGGCGCAGCGCCATTGCAGGCTGGGGGCGAGAGTCTGCGGCCCGAGGTCCTCGACAACAATCGCTCGATCGCCGAGATCGCCGTCGCCGACCCGGCGTTTGCGGCGACGCTGTCGACACAGGCGATCGGTCAGGACCCCGGGGACGCGATCGCGTGGTGGACGCTCGCGGAGGCGCAGCGGAGCGCTGGGCACACGGTGGCCGCGGTCGCCGACTACCGCGCAGCGCTGGCGCGCGACCCGACCGAGTTCCCGGCGGCGAACAACCTCGGCGTGCTGCTGCTGCACCAGGGTCGGGTCGGCGCGGCCGTGGCGGCGCTCCGGCGCTCTGTCGGGGCGAACCGCAGCTATGCGATCGGCTGGTTCAACCTGGGCGTCGCGCTCGGCCGCGAGGGTCCGCTCCACCTCCTCGCCGCCGAGGGCAGCTTCGCACAGGCCCGCCGGCTCGATCCTGCCCTCGGGTCGCGTGCTCCGAAGCCGTTCTTCGACAGCCACGTCTACCAGTCGCGCCTCGATCTCTCAAAGCCCCTGCCGCCGAAGTGGACATTCGCCAGCTCGCAGTCGCGCGCGCCGGTTGCAGCCGCCGGCATCTCGGCGCTCCTCCTGCTCGTCGTCGGGATCGCGAGGGCGCTCGTCGCACGCGCGAGCACCCCGGAGGCTCAGGGTTGGCTCGGGGTGCTGGACAGGATCGCCCGCCACGCCCCGCGCAGTCCGCTGCTGCGCGGTCCGGCACTCGCGATCGCCGCGACCGCGGCCGTCCTGCTGTGGCCGCTGCTGTCCGGACCGGTCGACCAGTGGTCGGCGCAGGCGGCGTTCCTCGTCGGGATCGCGATCCTGATCGCCGTGGTGTTGCGCGTCCGCCGGCACGCAGCGCGGCTCGCGGACACCGTCGTGCGCGAAGAGACGTGGCTGCCGTCGGTGGGGTTCGGGCTGGCGATGGCGATCGCCGGACTGAGCTGGACACCGCTGCCGGTCGCCCGGGCGCGCGGCAAGGCCGTCTCCATCCACTGGGTCGGGCCGACCGCGATCGCGGTGCTCGCGCTCGCACTGCTCCTGCTTTCTGTGTGGACGGGCGTTCCGGTCACTCGAAGCCTCGGCGCCGCCGCGCTCGTCATGGCGGCGTCGATGTTGACCCCCGTCTCCCCGCTCGACGGCGCGACCGTCAGCGCCACGCCGGCGGGAGCATTGCCGACGCTCGCCGTCCTCGGTACGGCGGTGCTCCTGGTCGTCGGGCTGCTGTGACAGCTGCCGGCTTCAGCTCTGGAGCGCCGGCGCGACCTCACCGGCGAGCAGCTCCAGCGAGCACCGATCCATTGGTGGCCGGGCCGAGAGGAGAATGTCGCCGACGCCGCGGTCCACGAGCGGCCGGAGCCGTTCGACGAGCTGTTCGGGCGTGAGCGCCGGCACCTGATCGCGGATCGCGTCGACCTCGACGCCGAGCGCATCGGCTCGTGATCGCAGCTGCTCCTGTGCCTCGCGCTCGTCCGCCCCGAGCACTGCCCTGACGACCATCTGAATCCGGATCTCGGACCGGTCGCGGCCGACGTCGCGGCAGTGTCCGTCGAGCACCCTGAGCTTGTGCTCGAACTCCTCGACCGGCATGTCGAACGTGTTCCAGCCGTCGGCCTGTGCGGCGACGTGGCGCATCGTCACCCGCTCGCCCGAGCCTCCGATCCACAGTGGAATCCGTGGCTGAACCGGTTTGGGCTCGCACATCGCGTCCTTGAGCTGGTAGTGACGGCCGGAGAACGTGGTGCGCGTCTCGGTCCACAGCGATTTGAGGATCACGGCCTCCTCTCCCATCATCGCCAGCCGCTCGCCGATTCCCGGGAACGGGATCCCGTACTGGTCGTGCTCGAGCTCGTACCACGCGCCGCCGATTCCGAGCTCGAGCCGACCGCCCGAGATGTGGTCGATCGTGACGGCCATGTTCGCCAGCACGGCGGGCGAGCGGTACGTGACGCCGGTGACGATGATCCCGCAGCGCAGCCGCTCGGTGTGGGCGGCCATCGCCGCCAGCAGCGTCATGCCCTCGAAGCACGGTCCGGTCGGATCGGCCTGGATCGGCATGAAGTGATCGAACACCGACGCCCAGTCCAATCCGAGCTCCTCTGCGGTCCGCCACAGCTCGAGGTACGACGGGAAGTCGGCGTACTGCTGGCCGGCGTGGATGCCGAACCGGAGCCTGTCGGGGAACAGGGACATTGTGCGATCAGCCTACCAGCGGCCCGGTGGGGCGATTCGGGCCCGCCTGATCGGCGGGCCCGAATGTCGCGGACGCTCAGCCGCTGCTCGGCGCAGCGACCCGCCACGGGAACCAGGCCGACCTCGATGCGCCGGTTGTCGTGTCGGTCGCGTTGACCATCACCCAGCTCAGACCCGCGGTCGTCAGCGTGCCGGAGATGAGGCCCGTGCCGGAGTTGATCGACAGGCCGGCCGGGAGGCCCGCGGCGGAGTAGGTCGGCGTCTGCGCCGAAGCCGAGTCGGTTGCGTGGACGGGAAGGCTCACCTCGGTCCCCACGGCACCGCTCTGGCGCCCGGGATCCGTCAGCGTGACGAAGCCGCGCCGGATCCAGGACGGCGCCGCGATCAGCGCGAAGTCGTCGACCACGAACGACGTCGGCTCACCGGGAACCTCGGTGCAGGTCAGCTCGAGCGTCACCTTCTGCCCCGCGAACGCGGCCAGGTTGAAGTCCGCTCTGATGTACCCGGGGGTCGCATCCAGGTTGGTGTACGTCGCCAGCGTTGTCAGCACGTTGCCGTCGGCCCCGAGCAACTGAACCTGGAGGGTGCCCTCGGTGAAGTCGTCCGTCTCAGCCGTGTCGACGTGCAGCCAGAAGCTCAGGTTGTAGGTTGCGCAACCCGGCGGTAGCGTCACGGTCTGCGACAGCGTGTCCGTGTGCTGGTACCCGTAGCCGCCGAGCCAGGCGTCCCAGGCGCCCGACCTCGGGGCTTCGAGCAGGCTGTTGTTGAGGACGTTGGGGGTTGCCGACCATGGCCCGAGCGAACCCGTCTCGAACCCGGCGTCGCCCAGCAGTTGCTCGGCGGTGCACCCGCCGCCGCTCGCTGGGTTGACCATCCACGTGAACGATGTCGACGCGGACGCGCCGGACGTGTCGGTGGCGGTCACGGTGGCGGTGAAGTTGCCGGCCGCGCGCGGCGTCCCGGAGATGAGGCCGGTGGCAGGGTCGATCGTCAGGCCCGCCGGAAGGCCGGCGGCCCGGTAGGACAGCGACTGGCCGGACGCCGAGTCCGACGCGCTGACCTGCACGCTGGTCGCAGTTCCGACCGTGCCCGTCTGTGTGTCTGGACTCACGACCGTGATCGAGCCGGTGCCCGCGCCCGTGACGATCGGGTGGTCGACCTCGCAGCCGCCCGTGGCCCCGAAGTCGTTCGCCCAGGTCGATGACACGGCGAAGGTCCCGGTTGCGAGCGTGATGTCCTGACTCGCGCCCGGACCGGCGCCGATCCACGCGCACTTGTTCGCGTTCTCGTTGCCGCTGGCATCCGTCCAGCCGGCGTCAGGGAAACGGTCGGTGAGCATCTCGGCGTACATCTGGCCCGCCACGATCGTGAAGCCATCATCCGTGCCTTCCGGGCTCGGGCTGACGAAGTCCTCGCCGCAACCCGCGCCCGCATCGGTGACATACGGCATGTTCGCGAACACGATCGGGCCGTCGGGTGAGGCGGCGGCGCCCCCAGCGAGGCTCGGGTCGGTCGTGTAGTCGTGCCAGGCGCAGAACGCTCCGGTCGCCGTGTCGAACCCGTCGGGCTCCGCACCGGTGGGTGAGACGATCACGTATTGCGCGTCGCGGTTCGAGCCGATCGCCGTGTTGCCGAAGTGGCCGGCCGCCTGCACCGCCTCGGCCGCGATCTGGCCGGCGGTCGCCTGCGCCGGGGCGGCAGCGGCGTCATCGACCCAGACGCCGGCGAGTGCCCCGCCGGCGGGGTAGCTGACATGGCTGGCTGCCGCGGGGCAACTGGTCGCGCCCGGCTGGACACCCTGGCAGTACTGCGTCATCGCCCCCGACCACAGTTCGCCCCCGGTGCCGAGGCCCTTGAAGAACGCCTGCAGGAGCGGCGCCGCGCCGTTCGGATCGCCCGACAGCGTCACGTATCCCTGGCTGTCGGTCGACTGGGCTCCCCATTGCGAGCCCCAGAACACCAGGTAGACCCGAGGGGCGCTCGTGCTGACGCCGAGGGCGCCGCCGGCGGCGCCGGCGCGCAGCAGGCCGCTGGCGCTCGCGGCCGCCGACGTCAGGTAGCCGTTCGCGGCCGTCCCCGGGCGCATCGGCACGACGCCGTGACGGTAGGCCTGCCCCTGGGCAAGCGGGGAGATCGGCAGATCGGAGACGGCGCTCGGTTTGAGGCCGGCAGAGGCGACGCTTGTCGACACTCCGAGGGCGAAGAGCAGGCCGACGGCGGACGCGCGCAGTGCAGTGGACCGGATAGCAGACATGCGACTCCCTCCCGCGTGGGGACGACCAGTGCTCCGCCCGGGCCACGACGCTCAGCGTTGATGGCGCGCCTGGCGGGCGTGCGAGCAGTGTCGCAGCGGACGGCGTTCTGAGCCAGCGAAACACGTACACGCAGCGTGAAGCGCAACTGCACGCTTGACGGTCGGTCTCGCCCGCCTACCGCGGCCCGGTCACGACCTGGCCCGCCACGTCCGTCGACCGCAGTGCTTCGAGAATCGCGATCATGGCCTTCGCCGCAGCGGGCGGTTCGGGAGCGGTCGCGGTGAAGATGCGCCGCGCCGGCAGGTCCGGCCGGACCTCCCGGAAGACCACGTCCGGGCGTGAGAAATCAGCGGCGAGCGCCGGGATCAGCGCGACGCCGACACCTGCGGCGACCAGTTCGTGGATCGTCACGTAGTCGTCGCTCTCGTACACGACGCTCGGTTCGAAGCCGGCGCCCGCGCACACCTCCGTGAGCGCTCGCGAGCACGGTTGGCCCGGACGGCTGCTGACCCAGCTCTCATCGGCGAGCTGACGGGCCCGGATCTCCTCGCATCTGGCGAGCGAGTGGTGGCCGGGGAGCGCGAGATACATCGGGTCGTCGAACAGCGGGGTGCGAGACAGCTCCGGGCGCGCCTCCGAGGAGCCGGCGAAGTCGTACCCGACGACGAGGTCGACCTCGCGCCGATCGAGCGCCTGCAGCGCCGTCGCCGTCTCCTCCTCGACGACTCGCAGGTCGACGCCACGGTGACGCTGGCTGAACGTCCGGATCGCAGCGGGCATGTAGGCCGCCCCTGCCGTCGGGAACACGGCGACGTGCAACTGCCCGCCCGTGACGCCCGCGAGCGCATGCATCTCCGCCTCGGCCGCTGCCATCCGCCCGAGGATCGACTGCGCATGTGGAACGAGCGTCAAGCCGGCGGCTGTGAGCCGCGCTCCGCGCGCTCCCCGCTCGACCAGGGTCACGCCCAAACCGCTTTCGAGCTGCCGCAGCTGCTGCGAGGCGGCCGACGGTGTATACGACAGCGCAGCAGCCGCCGCCGAGATCGAGCCATGCTCGGCGACGGCGCACAGGAGTGCGAGACGCCGGACGTCCAGCATGTAGCGAAGCTTAACGCAACCTGCTCAGCTTCTGCTAGGGCTTCACGCTGACCGTCTGCAGGCATCGACGAACTGCACGGTCGGCAGGCCACGCCGCCGGCTGGCGGCGTGGCCTGCGCTGCACGCGAGGTCGGCGGCCGGCGGACGCCGGCCACGCTCTCAGTCGCTGGGGATGCCGTTGACCGGCGGGGCCGGCTGTCCACCGGCGTAGGTCGTGATCGGGCTTGCGGCCGACGGCTCGGTGGTCAGCACCGGACCGAACTCGTCGATCGAGCTGCCGACGACCTTCGCCAGCTGGACGCCGCCATAGCCGCCGTGCTCGGTCTTCGTGTACCGGAACGGCACCAGGCCCGGTCCGCGCCACGAGTCGCCGTAGCTGTCGACTGCCTCGACCAGGCCCTGACGGGTGAGGTCCTTGCCGGCCGCCTCCAGCGCCTGCACCAGCGTGTAGGCGTTCGCCATGCCGTATTCGACGTTGCCGTCGAACGGCGCGCTCGGGTCGTACTTGGCCTTGACCTTCAGGAACATCTTGATCCAGGGATTCGAGGTGTCACTGAACGACGGCAGATAGCCGTCGGTGATCGCTCCGTCCACCAGGGCGTCCCCGGAGACCTTGCCCTTGGAGACGACCTTGAGCAGTCCGGCGAGCGTGATCGGGTCGATCCCGACGTTCGACACGACGAGCTGTGGCGAGTAGCCGAGGGTGTACGACGTGAGCCGTGCGATCGCCGTGTAGATCGGGACGGTGAACTCCACCAGGACCTTCGCACCCGAGGTCTTCAGCGCGGTGACCTGGGTCGCCAGCGAGGTCGTACCCGATTCGTAGGGCTGCTTGGAGACGATGTGGGAGGCGGGTACCTCGTCCTCGATCCCGGCAAGGCCGCCGTTGCCGAAGTCATCGTCCTGGTACAGCACGCCGACCTTGTCGCCGGCGAAATGCTGCTTGATGTACTGACCGAGGATCTTTCCCTCGATCGTGTAGTTCGGCTGCCATCCGAACGTGTACGGCTGCGTGGTGCCGTTGTCCCAGCACGGGCAGCCGGAGGCGACGAACAGATCGGGAATCTTCGAGGCGTTGAGGAAGCCCACGACCTTGGTGTGGGTTGGGGTGCCGAGACCCTCGAAGATCCCGAACACGTTGTCCTGGAGCACGAGCTGGTGGACGACGGAGACGGTCAGGGTCGGGTTGTACTCATCGTTCTTGATGATCAGATGGATCTTGCGTCCGAATACGCCGCCGTGCGCGTTGACATAGTCGAAGTACGCCTGCGATGCCGGCGCGATCTCGCTGTAACCGGGAGCGGCCGGGCCGGTGAGCGGTTGGTGGGTCCCGAACGTGATGCTCGTCGCAGTCACGCCAGGCGCGGTGCTTCCGCTGTTCGCACTCGAGTAGCCGCTCGTGGCGACCGCCGCGGAGACGAGTCCGACGGCAACCAGCGCCAGAGCCACTCGCGACAACCTCTTGTACCTCATCCTGCATCCCTCCTCTGCATTGATATGAGTCGACCAAGTGCCATGAACCCGCCCTGGATGCCCGATGGCCACACGAGGATCGCCGCGATCAGGACCACGCCGTAGATCGCGAATGGCAGGTTGTCCCCGACGTTCTGCGAGAGCGACAGTGAGCTCGCGAGGTCGTTCGTCCAGCTCGGCAGGAGAACCAGCACGGCCGCGCCCCAGATCGCGCCGGTCAGCGATCCCAGCCCTCCGAGTACGACGCCGGTCAGCAGCGTCAGCGACAGCTCCAGCGGGAACGCGTCGGGCTGAGCGAGTTGCAGGACGAGTGCCAGCAGGGCGCCGGCCAGGCCCGCGCAGCCACCGCTGATCACGAACGCGAGCGTCTGCAGACGCCCGATCCGCAGCCCGCACAGGGTGGCCGCGATCTCGTCGTCACGGACCGCGCGCAGCGAGCGGCCGACGCCGCTGTGCGTCACGTTGTAGAGAACGAACAGCACCAGCAGCGCGCCCGCGCAGGCAATCCATGCTTCCCAGTGCTCGAGCGAGAAATTCGACCCCAGCCACGATGGCGGCGTCGGGGGATTGATCGTGAGGCCATTGGACCCGCCGAACGCGCTCGGAAAGCGGTCGGCGAGCGCCGGGAGACCAACCGCGACCGCCAGCGTCGCACCCGCCAGATACGGGCCTCGCAGTCGACTCGCGGCCGCGCCCAGCGGAGCCGCGACGGCGCAGCTGACGACCACGGCGGCGACCAGCGCAGGCAGCACCGACCAGTCGTTGTCGCCGATCAGCAGGGCGACCGTGTAGGCGCCGACCGCCATCAGCGCGCCGTGCCCGAGCGAGATCTGCCCGCTGCAGCCGATCAGCACCGTCAGCCCGGCGAGGGCCGCGAAGTAATAGGCACCCGTCGCGAGCTCGAGGCGATCGTAATCGCCGAGCGCACCGCTGACGAGATACAGGACGATCGCGCCCAGCACGACCAGACCCAGCGAGCGCAGCAGCGTGCTGCGCTCGAGCGGCCGCCGGGCGCCGCCCACCGCCGCCCTGAGCGGGCTCACACGCGTCGCTCCTTCGCCGCCACGAGCGGGCTCACACGCGTCGCTCCTTAGCCGCCGGGAACAGCCCGTTCGGCCGCACCATCAGCACGACGATCAGGATCACGAGTGCTGCCAGCGGTACCAGCGCGTCGCCCTCGTAGCCGGCGACATACGACAGCGCCAGCCCCAGGACCATCGCGCCGACGACGGCCCCGGGCGGGCTGTCGAGGCCGCCCAGCACGGCGGCGACGAAGCCACTGATCAGGATCGGATCGAAGTTGTTGGGTGCCACGAACACCGAGGGCGCGACCAGCACGCCCGCGATCGCGCCGGTGAGCGCGGCGAGGCTCCAGCCGAAGGTGAACATCCGACCGACCCGCACGCCGAGCAGTTGCGCGACCTCCGGTTTGAACGCCGCGGCACGCATCTGCAGTCCGAGCGGCGTGTACCGGAACAGCGCCGCAAGCGCGACCGCGACGAACACGACCACGAGCACGATGTACGTGTCGTTCGGAGCGAACAGATAGCGCGATCCGCCGATGTCGTACCCGCGAATCGAGAACGCCGGCGGGAATCCGCGCGGCGTGTCGCCCCAGATCATGCCCGCGAGCGCGATCAGGAACGTGTAGAGCCCGAGTGTCACGATCACCGCGTTCAGCGGCGGCCCGTGCTCGACCCTTCGGATCAACACGCGCTCGACGACCGCGCCGATCGCCAGCCCGCAAGCCAGCGCAACGGCGAACCCGATGACATAGGACCCGGTCGAGTTGATCACCGCCGCGGCGATGTACGTCGTGATCATCAGCATCGCTCCCTGCGCGAAGTTGACGATCCGGGTGGCGCGCCAGATCAGCACGAGCGCCAGCGCGACGGCCGCGTAGATCGCGCCGTTCGAGATCCCGTTGAGTGTGTAATCGATGAACTTGGTCACGACGGTCAGAACCCCAGGTAGGCGTGGCGAAGCTGTTCGTCGGCGGCGAGCTCATGCGGCGGGCGGTCGGCGACGACCCGCCCGAGGCTGAGCACGACGCCGCGGTCGGCGATGGACAGTGCACTGCGCGCGTTCTGCTCCACCAGCAGGACCGCGAGGCCACGCGTGTCAGCCAGCGAGCGGACAAGGCCCATGATGTGCGCCACAACCAGCGGCGCGAGACCGAGCGACGGCTCGTCGAGCAACAGCGCGCGCGGGCGAGCGACGAGCGCGCGCCCGATCGACAGCATCTGGCGCTCCCCACCGGACAGCCGCGACGCCGGCTGCGTGCAGCGCTCCTGCAGTGGCGGGAACATCGCGTAAATCTCGGACGGCGGGATCGCGTCGCGCCTGCGGTACAGGCCGCCGAGGCGCAGGTTCTCCTCGACCGTCAGCTCCGTGATCACGCCGCGGCCCTCGGGCACATGGGCAACGCCGAGGCGGACGATTTCCTCAACCGGCTTGCGCGTGATGTCGGTTCCGTCGAACACGACGTTCCCGGAGCTCGGACGGACGAGCCCGGAGATCGTCCGCAGCAGCGTCGTCTTGCCGGCTCCGTTGGCGCCGAGCACCGCCGTGACCTGTCCCGGCTCGACCGTGAGCGAGACGCCGTCGAGAGCGCGCACCGGTCCATACGCGGTGCGCAGCAGATCAAGCCGAAGCATCGGCCGTCCCGATCGATACCGATACCTCGCGCTCAGCCTCACGACCCAGGTACGCCTCGACGACACGCTCATCGGCACGCACCTGATCCGGTGTGCCGGCGCTGATCAGACGGCCGAAGTCGAGCACGCAGATGCGATCGCAGACCGCCATCACGAGATCCACGTGATGCTCGACCAGCATCACGGCGCACTGACTTCCGAGCTCCCTGATCAGGGCGGCGAGGTCGTCCATGTCGTCGGCGCCAAGGCCACCGGCCGGCTCGTCGAGCAGGAGCAGCTCCGGCTCGGCGACGAGCGCCCGCGCGAGCGCGACGCGCTTCTGGATCGGGTAGGAAAGCGACGTCGGGCGGCGATCTGCGACGTCGGCGCAGCGCAGACGCTCGAGCGCCGCCATCGCCCGCGCGCGGAGCGCGCGCTCGTCCCGGTCGGAGCCGGGCAGGCCCAGCAGCGCGCTCGCGAGTCGCGCGCGCCGGAAGCGGTTGGCTCCGACCATCACGTTCTCGAGCACGGTCAACTCGCCGAACAGCCCGACACCCTGCAGCGTCCGCACGATCCCCATCGAGGCGAGCCGATCGGGATGCAGCCGCCGCATCCGATCGCCCCTCCACCAGATCGTCCCCGCGTCTGGCGATACGAAGCCGCAGATCACATTGAACAGCGTCGTCTTGCCCGCGCCGTTGGGCCCGATCACGCCGAGCACCTCACCGGCGCGGATCTCGACCGAGACCCCGTCGAGCGCCGTGACGCCGTCAAAGCTGACGGCGATGTCGCCGACGGCGAGGAGGGGGACGCCCGCGCGCTCGGGGCCGGCTATCGGTGCGACAGCCATTCCTCGCCTCCCTGATAGGCGGCGCGGATCTCCCGCCTGAGGATCTTGCCCGTGGGACCCAGCGGAAGCTGATCGACGATGCGGATGATCCGGGGTTGCTTGTGCTTTGCGATCCGCTCCTGCATCCACTCGGTCAGCTCACGGGCGGTCAACGGCGGCGCCGATGAATCGAGTACGACCACCGCCAGCACCTCTTCGCCCAGGTGCTCGTCCGGCACGCCGACGACCGCGACCTGCAGGACAGCAGGATGGCGCGCCAGAACCTCCTCGATCTCACGCGGATAGACGTTGAAGCCGCCGCGCAGGACCATGTCCTTCTTACGATCGACGACGTACCGGAAGCCGTCCTGATCCTTGACGCCCAGATCACCGGTCCGGAACCAACCGTCGACGATCGCCGCCTGCGTCGCCGCCGGCTGCGCGAAGTAGCCCGCGAACGCGTTGTGACCACGGATCACGATCTCGCCCAGCTCGTCTGGTCCCAGCAGCTCGATCCGGTCCTCGACCTCCGCCCGGGCGATCTCGACCTCGACGCCCCACAGCGGGTGGCCGATCGAGCCCGGCCGAAATCCGAACAGGTCCTGGTTGACCGTCGCCGTCGGGGAGGTCTCCGACAGACCGTAGCCCTCCTTGACGGCACAGCCGAACGCCGCTTCGAACCGCTCCAGCACGGAGACCGGGAGCGGCGCGCCACCCGAGACGCAGGTCCGGAGCGGCACTGGCGGATCGCTGCCAAGGGCCTCGAGCAGCGCGATGTACATGGTGGGAACCCCGAGCAGGAAGGTGACGCCGTGGCGGCGCATGAGCGCCAGCGCCTCGCCCGCATCGAACCGCCGCTGCAGCACGACCTTCGCCCCGACGAGGAAACTCGAGTTCATCGCCACCGTCTGCCCGAACGTATGGAACAGCGGCAGGCAGCCGAGCACGACATCGTCGGGCTCGAACCTGTTCGCCATGAACGCGTTCACGAAGCAGTTCATCACCAGGTTGAAATGGGTGAGAACCGCGCCCTTGGGGCGGCCGGTCGTGCCGCTCGTGTAGAACACGACGGCTGGGTCCAGTGGCTGGCGCGGCACGGCCCGATCGAGCGAGGCCTGCCCGGCGAGGCCATCGCTCACGTCATCGGGGAGCACCAGGCCGGGCACCGAGGCTCGCTCCGCGGCTTGCATGCCCGCCGCGGAGAACTCCTCCTCGACGACCAGCGCCCGGACCTCGCTGTCGCGCAGTTGGTATTCGATCTCGTCGGCAACGAGCATCGGCGCCATCGGCACCAACACCCCGCCCGCGGCGAGGATCGCGAAGTACTCGGCGACGAAGTTGCGTCCGTTGGCCGCGACGAGCGCGACGCGGTCGCCCGGGCTGATGCCGAGGTCGTCCCGGAGGACGCGACCCCGCGCGAGTGCCTCGCGCCACAGCCCGTCATACGTGAATTCGCGCTCACGGTCGACGATCGCGACGCGCTCGGGGTGACGCCGGGCGCCCTCGCCGAGGATTGAGGCGAGGCTCAGGTAGGTGGCGCTGGTGCTCACGCCAGATGGCCTCCGATTCGTTCGCGGCCGCTGAGGAGGTTTCGGGCGATCGCGCGCTTCTGGATCTCGTCGGTGCCCTCGTAGATCCGCCACAGCCGCGCCTCGCGATACCAGCGCTCGATCGGCAGCTCGCGCGTGTACCCCATGCCGCCGTGGATCTGCATGACGCGGTCGACCACGTGGCCGGCCATCGTCGCCCCCGCCAGCTTGGCCATCGATGACTGATGGCGCGGGTCGCGTCCCTGATCGGCGGTCCACGCCGCCAGCAGCACCAGCCAGCGCGCGCTTTCGAGCTCGACGTCGCAGTCGGCGATCATCGCCTGGATCATCTGATGCTGGCCGATCGGCTTGCCGAAGGTGCGGCGCTCCCTGGCATAGTCGAGCGCCATCTGCAGCAGCCGTTCGGCCGCGCCGATCGCCTGGGAGGGGATCACGTAGCGGCCGCGGCCGATCCACTCCATGGCGAGCTTGAACCCGTCGCCGACCTTGCAGAGCACGTTGCGATTCGGAACGCGCACGTCGATGAACGACATCGAGATCGGCCGCGCCGGCCCCATCGTCTCGATCGTCGACGATGTCCATCCCATCGCACGGTCGACGATGAACGCCGTGAACCCACCCCTGTATCCGAGCTCCGGGTCGGTGACGGCGATCACGATCGCAAAGTCGGCCACGCCGCCGCGCGTGATGAACGTCTTCTCCCCGTTGAGAATCCAGTCGTCCCCGTCCCGGCGGGCGCGCATCCGGATCGCAGTGAGGTCCGAGCCGGCGTCAGGCTCGGTGACCGCGAAGCAGGACGCACGCGTGCCCTCGATCGCCGGCAGCAGGTACTCCCCGCGCTGGTGTTCGTCGGCCTTGTACAGGATCACGTCGGTCTCGCCGCCAAAGTGAAACGGCACGAACGAACGACCGATCTCGGTCCACACCAGGCTCTGCGTGATGTTGGGGAGTGCGGCACCGCCGTACGCCGCGGGAGTCCCCAAGCCCCAGAAGCCGAAATCTCGCGCCTTGTCCTGAAGCGCCCGCAGCTCGCTCTGCTCGAGTCCCGATTCTCCCCGCCGCTCTCGACGCAGCACCTCCGGCTCGAGCGGCATCACCTCGTTCTTGATGAACGCTCGGGCGGTATCGCGAATCGCCCGCTGCTCATCGGTCAGCGAAAAGTCCAAGCTCCTCCCTCTCCTCGTGCTCGAGCGTCCGCCGGTCCTCGCCGTTGACGAGAGCCGGCAGGGCACACCGAGCCCGACTAACCACGTTAGTTGCGGCTTATACTAACGTTGTTAGTGCGCCGATGGAAATCAGGAGTTCCGATCCGACTGCGTCACACTCGGGGCCTACGGAGACCGCGCCCGTCGCCCGCCTGACCCGCGGGCGCATCATCGAGGCCGCCCTGGATCTGATTGATCGCGAGGGGATCGGCGCGCTCACGATGCGCCGCGTCGCGGACGGGCTCGCGGTCCAGGCACCCTCGCTCTACAACCACGTGCGGTCCAAGGACGAACTGCTCGACGCCGTCGCCGAGACCGTCATGCAGCATGTTGACGTCTCGGGATTCGAGCGGCTCGGTTGGCGGGACGCGCTCGAATCGTGGGCCTGGTCGTACTACGACGCGCTGGTCGCACATCCGAACCTGGTCCCGCATCTGGCCGTCGCCTTCGGCCGTCTCGACGTCGCGCTGACTCGGGCCGACCAGGTCTACGCCGGCTTGCTGAATCAGGGCTTGACTCCGTCTCGTGCGACGCGGATCGCCGCCGCGATCCGCTATTCCGTCTACGGCGCCGCGCTGGCCTCGTTCGCCAACGGCTTCTCCGCGAGGGCATCGAAGTTTCCGCACCTCCAGGACGTCGATCGGCTGCGCAGCGCCCCGGAGCGCGTCGACCGCGCCGCCCTGAAGATGCTGATCGACCGGTTCCTCGATGGCCTCGAGCAGTACTACCCGGCGCTCGACCAGGCCAGGTGACACCCGGCTGACCGGAGCGGTGTCCTACCGGGGTGCAGGCACCGCCGGGGTATCCAGGGTATTCACCACCCGCGCCAGCGCCAGGGCGCGGTGGTGGATGAACTCCTCGCCGATCGGAGCGGACCTGCTCTCGTCGGTCAGAGTGAGGGCGGCCCGGACGCGCCGGCACGCCGGGAGCACGGCGACCGGCTTGAAGGCGGCGCGGCCGCGTTCACGCGAATGGTCGCCCTCCAGCAGTGGGTCGCGGTCGTCGAGCACGCGCGTGAGACCGAGGCGCTTGGCGATCCCGCCGAGCTCACCGTCGATGAAGACCGCGACCATGTGAGCGCTGTCGCCGGTCCGGTCGGTTTCGAGGAGCAGCGCTTCCGTGTCCCCGGAGCATCCGAGCGCGAGCGCGCGCACGACTCGCGCCTTGCCGACCGCTCCGAACCATGGGGGAAGTGTCACGTCGACCTCGGCGGTGAGGCCCGCGGCGAGCAGCCCGAGCGGGCCTGGCTCGAGCGCAGCGATTGCGCTGAGGACCGTCTTTCCGCCACGCCCGCCGACCGCGGCGAATGACTCGACGAGCGGTGCCCCGAGCCGGAGCATGAGGTCGACGTGCCGGTCACACACGATGACCCGGCGCCGCTCCCAGACGCGGCCGAGCAACGAGGACGTCCATCGCTCGAGATCGAGCGGACGATCGAACGCCGCGGCATCGCGGGCGAGCCGGGCAACAGCGGCGTTGGCGGGGACGACGCACGCCGGCCGGCGACCGCGGGCGTTGACTGTGGTGGGGCCGTGGCCATGAGAGCGTGAAGTGGACATGTTCCTAAGAGCCGCGAGCACGCCAGAATTCCCCCCCCTGCCTTCAGCCGCGGTGGTGGTCGGTGGTCGCGCGAGGGGCGAGAACCGGCTTTCTCGCCCCCTCCCACGCGCCCGGCAGCGCGCGCAGCATTGCCACTCGGGCGTCTGGGGATGGTGGGATCGCGGCGGCGGCGCGGGCGTCCGGGGATCGTGGGATCGCGGCCGCGACGCGGGCGTGTGGGTTGAGGGCCGTTCGGTCGGCAGCCTCAAGTTCCGGACCCCCCCAACGATTGCTGGGGGTCTGGATCGCAGGGGTGTTTAAGACCCCTGAGTTCGACACCCCCCCGTCGCGACCGGGGGGGTCCGGAAGTTACGGGTCGTCATGGCATGACGTGAAGGGGTCTGGTCTCGCGGGAGACCCGGTGGCGGGATCGCGGCGGCGGCGGGCCGCGTGGGATCGTCGCGAACACGGGGGTCGTCGGGGGGCCTGGCCGACCTGGATGATCCTGAGCCGCTCGAGGCCGGGCGGGTTCGCGTGAAGCTGTCGCCGGTGTGCGGGTGCCTAACGCCCGGCCACTCGCCGGATTCCGCCGGCAACCACCTCGCGGACCCTGACGGGGCGTATCGTGCGTGCGAGCCGATGAGCGCGACCGGAACATCAGCCGACCACCTCCTGTTTCACTTCGCCCGGAACGGCAGCCTCCATCACGGCGACGCTGAGCTGCTCGTGCTGGAGCGCGGCGACGGCGTGTTCGTGATCGACAGCGAGGGGCGCCGGCACCTCGACGGGCTCTCGAGCCTGTTCTGCGCCCAGCTCGGCTACAGCTTCGGCGAGGAGATGGCGGAGGCGGCACGCGAGCAGCTGATTCGCCTCCCGTTCGCGACCAACTGGGGCGTCGCCCACCCGGGGGCGCTCGAACTGTCGGACCGGCTCGCAGCGATCGCGCCGGGGACGCTCAACCACGTGTTCTTCACCAGCGGCGGTTCGGAGTCGGTCGAGGCTGCCTGGAAGCTCGTCCGCCAATACCACCTCGCCTGCGGCGAGCCACAGCGGACGAAGGCGATCGCGCGCGATCGTGCCTACCACGGCGTCACGCTCGGGGCGCTGTCGTTCACCGGGGTGCCCGGGTACAAGGAGCCCTTCGGACGCCCGGCCGTCGACACCTTCCACGTCGCCAACACGAACGCGTTCCGCCGCCGCGAGCAGGGCCTCGAGCTGACTCGCGTCCTGCTCGACGAGATCAGCAGCGTGATCGAGCGCGAAGGAGCTGAGACGATCGCGATGGTGATCGCCGAGCCGGTCCAGAACGCCGGCGGCTGCCTGCAGCCCCCGGACGGCTACTGGCCCGGCCTCCGCGAGCTCTGTGATCGCCACGGCATCCTGCTCGTCGCCGACGAGGTCATCACCGGCTTCGGGAGGCTCGGCGAATGGCTCGGCGTTACCCGCTTCGGTGCGGTCCCGGACATCGCCACGACCGCCAAGGGACTCACCTCGGCCTACGCGCCGATGGGAGCCGTGCTCGTCTCCGACCGCGTGGCGGCGCCGCTCGATGACGCCAAGCGGACGCTCCTGCACGGGATCACGTTCGGCGGTCATCCCGTGTCGGCGGCGATCGCGCTCAAGAACCTCGAGCTGTTCGAGCGCGAGGACGTGCTCGGCAACGTCCGGGCGAACGAGGCGCATCTGGCCGCTTCGCTCGCCGGGCTCCGCCGGCTGCCGATCGTCGGCGACATCCGCGGCAGCGGCTACTTCTGGGCCGTCGAGCTCGTGCCCGATGGGCCGGAGAGCCGGTTCGACACCGACCAGCGCGAGGAGCTGCTCCGGCGCTGCCTGCCTGGCGCGCTGATCCGCGCCCGGCTGATCGCGCGCGGCGATGACCGCGGCGACACCGTCGTTCAGATCGCGCCGCCGCTCGTCTGCGACGCAGGCCAGCTCGACGACCTCGCCGGCAGGCTCGGCCAGGTCCTGGAGACCCTGTCCGAACACATGGGCATTCCGACTACCTGACGGCTCGTGTGCAGAACCTGGGGCCGTGGCTCAGCGCCACGGAACGACCGTCTCAGGCCTGGGGCTGGGGGCCCGTGAGGACCTCAGGGGTCGTGACGGGCTCGCCGATCTCGTCGTCGGTCACCGGCACGTCAAGCTCCGGCTCCGTGGCCGCGGCATCACGCCGAGCGTCCTTACGCGCCTGCTTGTCACTGCGACGCTCGCGCAAGCGGGCTTCGCGGTTGAGCTTCGACATCGTGGTCTTCTTCTTACCGCGTGAGGCCATCACCGTCTCCTGGTTTGGCGCGTGCGAGCGAGGTGGACAGTCGCCGCCAGAACGTTCGTTGCTCGGTCCCGTCCTGACAGCGTGGCGGGCGCGAGTACGGCTGTGGCTGCAGCGCTGAGGACCATGCGGTCCCCAGCGCTGTCGCCGGATCAGACGGGGACGACGTTCGCCGCAGCCGGGCCCTTCGGGCCCTGCTCGGTGTCGTAGCTGACCTTCGCGCCTTCGGCGAGCGAGCGGTAGCCGTCGCCCCTGATCGATGAGTGGTGGACGAACAGGTCCTTGCCGGGTTCATCGGGCGTGATGAATCCGAAGCCCTTGTCGTCGCTGAACCATTTCACGGTTCCTGTGGGCATGATTGCCCTCCTCGTTAACGTGCGCTGCGTGACACACGAGCGCTGTTGACGAGCGAACTGGCGAAACGCTGGCACTGCTGTAACCGCCGAGCGGATGCTCGGCCGTCGCTCACGATAGCGGATGCCGCCGCCAACCGCTGATCAATCGGCCGCGCGGGGCCGTCGTCAGCGCTCGACAGAGCAAGCCGCAGCGGGTGTTGACGCGGGCCGGGGAGATGCTACGGTGGCGAGCAGGATCACTGTGTTCCCGGGGGCGCACTCGTCGTTGATGCTCGCGCCTCCGGATACCCCGTTGCTACGGGAAGGAGCCGGATGTTCGCCGGGTGCAGCAAGACGCTTGGCGCTGGGACTCTGGCGCCGTGAACCGTTGATGCGACCGTTCTTCATCCCCACCGGCGAAGGTCCCGTCGGTGAGCGCACCTACCAGCAGCTGCGCCGGCAGACCGAGTTGGAGATGGGACGGGAGCCGAGCCCGCGCCGGATCATGGAACTCTGGACGCGTCGTGGCAATCTCGACTGCGTGACTGCGGTCGGCGCGCCCGACCCGATCTGGGGTGGGATCGTGCTCGCGATCTTCGACATGGGCCCCCGCCAGCCGTTCGTCGTCTACCGCGAGCACGCCAGCGATCCACAGCAGCAGTCGTGCGAGGTGCTGGGCTCGAACGTCTACTCGGTGTCCGAGTTCGGATCCTGAGCACCGCCCCGTCGCTGCCGGCCGTGCTTGACGGCGCCGTCAACGCTTCGTCTGCCAAGCCCACGGGTGCTACGCTCACTGTTGCACCCTGCGGGCCGAAGCTCTTCTCGCTTTCGGGGCGACTTCTTCCGGTCAGAGGGGCAGAGAGGCGGTTGGCTATGGCTACCGCGACAGAGAGTCCTCGCGTCGAGGCGCTCGTCGGCGAAGCGCTGATCGCGCCCGCCGAGGCGGCTTCGGCGACACGTGATCGAAAAGCTGAGTACCACTGCGACTGCGGGCACGTCCTGCGGGTGTTCGGTGGTGGACGCCACCGCGTGTACTTCGAGCCAGGCAATGTGCGGCTCGACGACCCGGTGATGAACCGGGTCTGCCCCACATGCGGGCGCGTTCTACCTGGAAAGAACCGGCCATGACGGCCAGGCGACGAACCGACACGAGTGAACTGACGAGGAGGGATCATCGATGACGCATGCCTGCTGTCTCGGCTGCCGGCTGCGGTTCTCCCCCGCTGCCGCGGCGTACCTTCCGGCCTGTCCTCAGTGCGGTGAGCGCCTGCAGACCATGGCCGCTCTGGACGGAACGGTCGGCTTTCGGCTGTTCCGGCTTGCGGACGGCCCCCCGTCGCTGCCCGAGGCGATCGCTGTCTCGCTCCCGAACCCGGATCCGAATCGGCCGCGCACGTGACCGACAGAGGCGAGCCGTCCGAGCTTGACAGGGGCGAGCCAGCCCCAGCTCTGACCCGCTGACGCGAGCAGACCGTCAATTCCACCACTTGCCTTCGCGCGCCTCGGCTGTGGCGCCCGTCCGGTCGAGCCCGTCCAGCACCGCCAGATCATCATCGCTGAGCTCGAAGTCGAACACCTGCGCGTTCTGCTCGATCCGCTCGCGGTGGACGGACTTCGGAAGCACGATCGTGTTCCGCTGGATCGCCCAGCGGATCAGGATCTGCGCAGGTGTCCGGCCGTAGCGCGCCGCGACCTCGGCGACGGTGCCCTCATCGAGATGGCGCCCCGTGCCGAGAGGGCTGTACGCCTCGATCGCCAGGTCGCGCTCGGCGCACGCCTCCGATAGCGCCCGGCGGTATTCGAACGGGCTGAACTGGACCTGGTTGACGACCGGTCTGGTGTTCGCGACCGCGAGCAGCTCGTCGACCTCGGCGGCGCTGAAGTTGGACACACCGATCGAGCGCGCGTGGCCGCGCTCGCGGGCCTGCTCCATGCCGGGCCACGCCCACGTCGGCCCGCCCTCCGGCCAGTGGACGATGTAGAGGTCGACCTGCTCGATGCCCAGGTTCCGCAGGCTCGCCTCCACCGCGGCCGCGGGGTCGCGCCGGCGAGGAAAGAACTTGGTCGTGATGAACACGTCCTCGCGCGGGACACCGCTGTCGCGCATGGCCTTGCCGACGCTCTCCTCGTTGCCGTAGGCCTGCGCGGTGTCGATGTGGCGGTAGCCAAGCTCGAGCGCCCAGCGGACCGCGTCCTCCGTCTCCCGGCCACTCCGTGCCTGCCAGACGCCCAGACCCAGGATCGGGATCGCCGTTCCGTCGGCGAGGGTGCGGACGTGCTGCTCGTGCTGCTCGGGCATATCGATCGCTTTCGACGTCTGAGGAAGTGGGACTTCCTTTGTACCGCGCGCGGTCGGATCGCGAGCGACAAGCATCGTGTGGCATCCGGTTCAGCTCGCGCATCGCGTCCGGCGGGCGGATCAAGATGCGCGCGATGGCTTCCTCGACGATCACGAAGCTCGGCGACCTCGAGCTGCGTGCGCTGAAGCGAGCGGTCGGCGCCAAGACGTTTGAGCGCGGCGCCAGCTACGTCCGGGGTGATCGCATCGTGTCGCTCGACTGGGACGCCGAGGAGCTGATCCTGATCGCCGAGGTCGTCGGGCACGGCGCTGTGTACGAGACGATCGCCCACTTCGACGACGAGGGCGGCAAGGTGGAGTTCGTCGAGGGTGAGTGCAGCTGCCCGATCGGCTATGACTGCAAGCATGTCGCCGCGATCGTGATCGCTGCCGTCCAGGCCCAGGCCGGACCCGGCCTGAGTC
Source organism: uncultured Solirubrobacterales bacterium (assembly GCA_963705995.1). GTDB lineage: Bacteria > Actinomycetota > Thermoleophilia > Solirubrobacterales > Solirubrobacteraceae > Palsa-465. Next base: position 16,801 of record CAVPLN010000018.1, on the reverse strand, counting down.
TCATCGAGGGGCGTGAATCCGAGGGCCGGCAGGTGGCGGCCCCTGGGAACCTGCCCGCACCCGTCGTTCAGGGGGCGCCGAGCACCTGGGAGCAACCGCTGCGCGCCCTTGTCGCAGGCCACTTTGCACCGGCGACGGGCACGCCGCTGGCGGTCGAATTGGGGCTCACGGCGCCGCGCTATCCCGGTGAGGGCCAGCCGAAGCTGATGGCGCGGCTGATGCGACCGAGCGCTCGCGGCGGGTGGGTGAACGGCTCGCTCGACTGGAATGGACTCGACAGCTGGCAGGTGCGCGAGGGCGGCTACCGCGACGATCACCTCGCGCTGGTCCGGCAGTTGCACGCCGCCTACCGCATGCGAGACGTGCGCGGCAGCTACTACTACGGCTACGGCAACCAGCGGAGCATCGAGCTGTCCGCTTGCGACAGCGCACAGCTGTGGCCGCTGCTGCGCGAGGCGGCGCGGCTTGGGCTGCCGGTGATCCACGCACAGCCGCAGCTGGGCGAGGTGCCGCCGGCCCTCGCTGGCGAGCTCGTGATCGACGTCGCCCGGCAGGGCGCCGCCGATCGAAGCGTGGCGGTGGTGCTGCGGATCGGCGGGGAACCGGCTGAGGACCTTGTCCCGGTGCGGGGGATCGGCGCCTCCGCGCACGGGCTCGTCTGCGCCGTGCGCACGGATGTCGAAGCCGGACAGGACCCGGCGCGCTGGCGGCTGCGCCTCGTGCAGCTGGCGACGCCGGCGGAGCCGCAACTCGAGCGGATGCTGCTGTCGGGCGAGCAGCTGACGGTCCCAGAGTCTGAGCTCGATCGCTTCGCCATCGATCTGTGCCCCGCACTGCGCCGGATCGCGCCGGTGGTTTCCTCTGACGGGTCATTCGAGCCGCCCGTCGTGTCCGAGCCGGCGCTCGTCCTCCAGGCGTCGTACGGTGCCGGCACGGAGGTCGAGGTCGGCTGGACGTGGGAGTACGAGGTCGGCAGCTCGACATACCGGACGCCGCTTGCGTATGACGGTGGCGTCGCGGGGTTTCGTGACCACGAGGCCGAGCACGAGCGGCTGCGCGACACCGTCCTCGATGGGGTCGGTCTCGACCAGCTCGGGCTGATCGATCAGAACGGGCGCCCGGTCGCCGGACCGCCGGTGGCGCTGCGGGGGGTCGGGGGCATGCGGCTCACCACCGAGGTGCTGCCGGCACTGGCACGTCTTGGGGGACTCCAGGTCGAGGTCGGGGGTGAGCCGCCTGACTACCGCGACGCCGGCGAGTCGCTCGCGATCGGCGTCTCGACCGGCGAAATTGCCGGCGAGCGCGACTGGTTCGATCTGGGCATCACGATCGAGGTCGAAGGACGGGAGGTCCCGTTCGCGGACGTGTTCACCGCGCTCGCGCTCGGCCAATCGTGGATGCTGCTCGAAGACGGCGCCTACTTCTCGCTCGAAGACCCGCGCCTGCTGGCGCTCCGCAAGCTGATCGAGGAGGCGCAGGCGCTCGCCGACAGGCCGGCCTCGTCGCTGCGGATCAGCCGCTACCAGGCGGACCTGTGGTCCGAGCTGGCGGCGCTCGGCGTCGTCAGCCGGCAGGCCGATCGCTGGCAGCGCCTCGTCGCGCCGCTGCTCGAGCTCGATGCGCTGCCGGCGTACGAGCAGCCGCCGGAGCTGCGCGCGCAGCTGCGCCCCTACCAGCGCGAGGGCTTCGCATGGCTCGCCACCTTGTGGGACCTCGAGCTCGGCGGGATCCTCGCCGACGACATGGGACTCGGCAAGACCGTCCAGGCGCTGGCGCTGATCTGCCACGCCCGCCGGCGCGCGGCGGACACCGGCGGCGAGGCGCCGGAACTCGTCGATCAGCCGGGCCTCGACGAGGCGCGGCGCGGTGGCCCATTCCTCGTCGTCGCGCCGACGAGCGTGGCCCCGAACTGGGCGGCGGAGGCGTCGCGGTTCGCGCCCGAGCTGCGGGTCGAGGTGGTGCTCGACACGCTCGCGCGGTCGGGGCGCGCGATCGAGGAGGTGGCGGCCGCCGACGTGGTGGTCACGACCTACACGCTGTTCCGGCTCGAGAGCGAGGCCTATCGGCAGATCGCCTGGGGCGCCCTGATCCTCGACGAGGCCCAGTACGTCAAGAACCATCGCGGCAAGACCTACCGGTGCGCCCGCGAGCTCGACGCACCGTTCAAGCTGGCGATCACCGGCACGCCGATGGAGAACAACCTGCTCGAGCTGTGGGCGCTGCTGTCGATCACCGCGCCCGGCCTCTTCCCTGATCCGCAGCGGTTCGCCGAGCAATACGCGCGCCCGATCGAACGCGGCGCCGACCCCGAGCGGCTGGCGCGCCTGCGGCGGCGGATCAAGCCGCTCGTCAAGCGCCGGACGAAGGAGCTGGTATCCGCCGAGCTGCCGCCCAAGCAGGAACAGACGCTCACGGTCGAGCTCCATCCGCGTCACCGCAAGCTCTACGACACCCATCTCCAGCGCGAGCGGGCGCGCGTCCTGCAACTGTTGGAGGACTTCGACCGCAACCGCGTCACGATCCTGACGTCGATCACGCGGCTGCGCCAGCTGAGCCTCCATCCCCGGCTGGTCGACAGCCAGCACCACGCGGTGCCGTGCGCAAAGCTCGGTGCCCTCGTCGAGCAGCTCGATGACGTCGTCTCGAGCGGCCACCGCGCGCTGATCTTCAGCCAGTTCACCCAGTTCCTCGCGGCCGTGCGCGAGCGGCTGGACGCCGAGGGCATCAGCTACTGCTACCTCGACGGCAAGACGCGGCATCGCGATCGGGTGCTCGAGCGCTTCCGCTCCGGCGATGATCCCGTATTCCTGATCAGCCTCAAGGCCGGCGGCGTCGGCCTGAATCTCGTCGAGGCCGACTACTGCTTCCTGCTCGACCCATGGTGGAACCCTGCCACCGAGGCGCAGGCGATCGACCGCACACACCGGATCGGCCAGACGCGGCAGGTCATGGTCTACCGCCTGATCGCCCAGGACACGATCGAGGAGAAGGTGCGCGCACTCGCCGACCGCAAGGCCGAGCTGTTCCACGGCGTGATCGACGACGGCGACCTGTTCGCCGGCGGCCTCACCGCCGACGATATCCGTGGCCTGCTCGGGTGAGCGCCGTGCGAACCAGTCAGAGCTCCACGAGATGGATACTGTGGGAGCCAATGACGTGCTCCGGGGCCCGAGACGCAGACGATGGGGGCAGCCACGGCGGCCGCTGCGTTCAGCTCGGCTCGGGAAGGCGGCCACAATGACCACCGCGAACGAGCATGTGTTCGTTGCCCGGCAGCCGATCTTCGATCGCGATGGGACGGTGCAGGGCTACGAGTTGCTGTATCGGACGGGGTTCCTTCCACGCGCAGCGGTCGACGACGGAGAGGCCGCGACCGCACGGGTCGCGCTGGGCGCGCTGACCGAGGTCGGGTGGGACCGGTTGCTCGGAGACAAGAAGGCATGGCTCAACGTGACGGCCGAGTTCGTCATGCACGGACACACGTTCAGCCTCCCCGCCGACCGAGTCGTGCTCGAGCTCGCCGCTCCCCCGACCGAGCCAGAGCTCCTCGACCGGCTCCGCGAGCTCCGCCACGCCGGCTTCAAGCTCGCGCTGGCGAGTACCGCACCAGCTACGGAGCTCGCACATCTCCAGGGCCTCATCGAGATCATCAAACTCGACTACGCCGCGCTCGGGCCTGACGAGCTGGTCACCGCGGCCGGTCAACTGCGCCCGCTCTTCGCAGGCCTGGTCGCCGAGAAGATCGAGACCCACGAGGCGTTCGAGCTCGCGGCCGACGCGGGCTGCGACCTGTTCCAGGGTTACTTCTTCTGCCGCCCACAACTGCTCAGGGACCGCGCAATCACCCCCTCCGCGGTCGCGCTCCTGAGCCTCGCGACCGCGCTCCAAGATCCAGCGCTCGAACTCTCCGAGCTCGAGCAAATCATCTCGAGCGACGTCGCGCTCAGCTACCGGCTGCTGCGCTACATCAACTCAGCCTTCTTCGGGATGCGCCAGCGCGTGGCGTCGGTCAAGCATGCGATCACGCTCCTGGGTATCGAGAGTGTGCGCCGCTGGGGCGCGCTCACGGCCTTCGCGATGGTCGCGGACAAGCCGACCGAGCTGTATCTGACCGCCCTCACCCGCGCACGCTTCTGCCAACTCGCCGGCCAGACCGAGGATGGCCCGCCCGACCAGCTGTTCACCCTCGGCCTGTTCTCCGTGATCGACGCACTCACCGACACATCCATGGAGACGGCCGCCGACGCGCTCCCCCTGCCACCCCGGCTCCGCAATGCGCTCGTCAACCGCACCGGCCCGGGGAGACTGCTGACGTGCGTCGAGGCGCTCGAGCAAGGGCAGTTCGACCGCGTCGCCCGACAGCTCGCCCATCCAGCCCGCGACTACACGAACGCCCTCGCGTGGGCCACCACGAACACCGCCGGCATGAGCGACGACTCCGCCGACGAGCCGCGCGTGTGAACATGCCGCTTGTCGCCGGCTTGCTCCGGCTTCGCGGACGCGATGACTGTGACGCGACCCATGCCTGCCCGCCTGGCGGCGGGCGCTGATCGGTCGCGCTCCTGATCACGAGACAACGGTCACCTCGAACAGAGGCTAGTCGGCTTCCTCGCGGCGACCGGGTTATGCGTCACATGTTGTGAGTAGCCGGGGGGGGGCAGGATTCGAACCTGCGACCTTCGGGTTATGAGGGTGACACTGACTTTGTAGTTGCCGCAAATTCGGGAAAGTTGACAGCATCCAGAGCCAGTATTTGGAGATGTTTCAAGCTAGTTTGGTACGGAAAGCGGTACTCATCGCTCACCACTTGGATTCGCGCGGAGTGACTGGTAGGGTGCCATCACCATGACACCTTACGAGCCACTTCCCACCGCGTCTCTCCTGCTCCGTTCGAACCGGAGCGGTCCCTTCTTCGAAGCGAAGTTTCGCTACCACGGCCGACAGGTGAAACGGCGGCTGGGTCGCGCGTGGATGACCCGCGACCCATCCGGTGGTTGGACCCCGCGGCGCGGCCGCGTCGGCGATGGCTACCTCGATGAGCGGCGCGCTCACGTCGCCGCCGCGGACCTCGTCCGCACCTACGCCACGGACGTCAACGAGAGCGACCGAATCGAGCGCGACCGGCTGACCCAGGGCGTGCTCTTCCGCCCCCGGCGGGGCGAGCTGCCGAAGGCACGCCCTGGGTCAGCCGGTCGCGCTCGACTCGCTCGCTCTCGTTGACGTCCTTGGCGTAGGTGCGGACGAGGTCCGCGGCGGCGACGTGAGCGCGCCGCTCATCGAGGTAGCCATCGCCGACGCGGCCGCGCCGCGGGGTCCAACCACCGGATGCGGTCCGCGGGTCATCCACGCGCGACCCAGCCGCCGTTTCACCTGGTGGCCGCGTAGCGAAACTTCGCTTCGAAGAGGACCGCTCCGGTTCGAACGGAGCAGGAGAGACGCGGTGGGAAGTGGCTCTGTAAGGTGTCATGGTGATGGCACCCACCAGTCACTCCGCGCGAATCCAAGTGGTGAGCGATGAGTACCGCTTTGAGTACCAAACTAGCTTGAAACATCTCCAAATACTGGCTCTGGATGCTGTCAACTTTCCCGAATTTGCGGGAACTACAAAGTCTGTGTCACCCTCATAACCCGAAGGTCGCAGGTTCGAATCCTGCCCCCCCCCCGGCTACTCACAACATGTGACGCATAACCCGGTCGCCGCGAGGAAGCCGACTAGCCTCTGTTCGAGGTGACCGTTGTCTCGTGATCAGGAGCGCGACCGATCAGCGCCCGCCGCCAGGCGGGCAGGCATGGGTCGCGTCACAGTCATCGCGTCCGCGAAGCCGGAGCAAGCCGGCGACAAGCGGCATGTTCACACGCGCGGCTCGTCGGCGGAGTCGTCGCTCATGCCGGCGGTGTTCGTGGTGGCCCACGCGAGGGCGTTCGTGTAGTCGCGGGCTGGATGGGCGAGCTGTCGGGCGACGCGGTCGAACTGCCCTTGCTCGAGCGCCTCGACGCACGTCAGCAGTCTCCCCGGGCCGGTGCGGTTGACGAGCGCATTGCGGAGCCGGGGTGGCAGGGGGAGCGCGTCGGCGGCCGTCTCCATGGATGTGTCGGTGAGTGCGTCGATCACGGAGAACAGGCCGAGGGTGAACAGCTGGTCGGGCGGGCCATCCTCGGTCTGGCCGGCGAGTTGGCAGAAGCGTGCGCGGGTGAGGGCGGTCAGATACAGCTCGGTCGGCTTGTCCGCGACCATCGCGAAGGCCGTGAGCGCGCCCCAGCGGCGCACACTCTCGATACCCAGGAGCGTGATCGCATGCTTGACCGACGCCACGCGCTGGCGCATCCCGAAGAAGGCTGAGTTGATGTAGCGCAGCAGCCGGTAGCTGAGCGCGACGTCGCTCGAGATGATTCGCTCGAGCTCGGAGAGTTCGAGCGCTGGATCTTGGAGCGCGGTCGCGAGGCTCAGGAGCGCGACCGCGGAGGGGTGATTGCGCGGTCCCTGAGCAGTTGTGGGCGGCAGAAGAAGTAACCCTGGAACAGGTCGCAGCCCGCGTCGGCCGCGAGCTCGAACGCCTCGTGGGTCTCGATCTTCTCGGCGACCAGGCCTGCGAAGAGCGGGCGCAGTTGACCGGCCGCGGTGACCAGCTCGTCAGGCCCGAGCGCGGCGTAGTCGAGTTTGATGATCTCGATGAGGCCCTGGAGATGTGCGAGCTCCGTAGCTGGTGCGGTACTCGCCAGCGCGAGCTTGAAGCCGGCGTGGCGGAGCTCGCGGAGCCGGTCGAGGAGCTCTGGCTCGGTCGGGGGAGCGGCGAGCTCGAGCACGACTCGGTCGGCGGGGAGGCTGAACGTGTGTCCGTGCATGACGAACTCGGCCGTCACGTTGAGCCATGCCTTCTTGTCTCCGAGCAACCGGTCCCACCCGACCTCGGTCAGCGCGCCCAGCGCGACCCGTGCGGTCGCGGCCTCTCCGTCGTCGACCGCTGCGCGTGGAAGGAACCCCGTCCGATACAGCAACTCGTAGCCCTGCACCGTCCGATCGCGATCGAAGATCGGCTGCCGGGCAACGAACACATGCTCGTTCGCGGTGGTCATTGTGGCCGCCTTCCCGAGCCGAGCTGAACGCAGCGGCCGCCGTGGCTGCCCCCATCGTCTGCGTCTCGGGCCCCGGAGCACGTCATTGGCTCCCACAGTATCCATCTCGTGGAGCTCTGACTGGTTCGCACGGCGCTCACCCGAGCAGGCCACGGATATCGTCGGCGGTGAGGCCGCCGGCGAACAGGTCGCCGTCGTCGATCACGCCGTGGAACAGCTCGGCCTTGCGGTCGGCGAGTGCGCGCACCTTCTCCTCGATCGTGTCCTGGGCGATCAGGCGGTAGACCATGACCTGCCGCGTCTGGCCGATCCGGTGTGTGCGGTCGATCGCCTGCGCCTCGGTGGCAGGGTTCCACCATGGGTCGAGCAGGAAGCAGTAGTCGGCCTCGACGAGATTCAGGCCGACGCCGCCGGCCTTGAGGCTGATCAGGAATACGGGATCATCGCCGGAGCGGAAGCGCTCGAGCACCCGATCGCGATGCCGCGTCTTGCCGTCGAGGTAGCAGTAGCTGATGCCCTCGGCGTCCAGCCGCTCGCGCACGGCCGCGAGGAACTGGGTGAACTGGCTGAAGATCAGCGCGCGGTGGCCGCTCGAGACGACGTCATCGAGCTGCTCGACGAGGGCACCGAGCTTTGCGCACGGCACCGCGTGGTGCTGGCTGTCGACCAGCCGGGGATGGAGGCTCAGCTGGCGCAGCCGCGTGATCGACGTCAGGATCGTGACGCGGTTGCGGTCGAAGTCCTCCAACAGTTGCAGGACGCGCGCCCGCTCGCGCTGGAGATGGGTGTCGTAGAGCTTGCGGTGACGCGGATGGAGCTCGATCGTGAGCGTCTGTTCCTGCTTGGGCGGCAGCTCGGCGGATACCAGCTCCTTCGTCCGGCGCTTGACGAGCGGCTTGATCCGCCGCCGCAGGCGCGCCAGCCGCTCGGGGTCGGCGCCGCGTTCGATCGGGCGCGCGTATTGCTCGGCGAACCGCTGCGGATCGGGGAAGAGGCCGGGCGCGGTGATCGACAGCAGCGCCCACAGCTCGAGCAGGTTGTTCTCCATCGGCGTGCCGGTGATCGCCAGCTTGAACGGTGCTTCGAGCTCCCGCGCGCACCGGTAGGTCTTGCCGCGATGGTTCTTGACGTACTGGGCCTCGTCGAGGATCAGGGCGCCCCAGGCGACCTGCTGATAGGCCTCGCTCTCGAGCCGGAACAGCGTGTAGGTGGTGACGACCACGTCGGCGGCCGCCACCTCTGCGATCGCCCGCCCCGACCGTGCGAGCGTGTCGAGCACCACCTCGACCCGCAGCTCGGGCGCGAACCGCGACGCCTCCGCCGCCCAGTTTGGGGCCACGCTCGTCGGCGCGACGACGAGGAACGGGCCACGGCGCCGCGCGTCGTCGAGGCCCGGCTGATCGACGAGTTCCGGCGCCTCGCCGCCGGTGTCCGCCGCGCGCCGGCGGGCGTGGCAGATCAGCGCCAGCGCCTGGACGGTCTTGCCGAGTCCCATGTCGTCGGCGAGGATCCCGCCGAGCTCGAGGTCCCACAAGGTGGCGAGCCATCGAAGCCCTCGCGCTGGTAGGGGCGCAGCTGCGCGCGCAGCTCCGGCGGCTCCTCCTACCCCGGCAGCGCATCGAGCTCGAGCAGCGGCACGACGAGGCGCTGCCAGCGATCGGCCTGCCGGCTGACGACGCCGAGCGCCGCCAGCTCGGACCACAGGTCCGCCTGGTAGCGGCTGATCCGCAGCGACGAGGCCGGCCTGTCGGCAAGCGCCTTCGCCTCCTCGATCAGCTTGCGAAGCGCCAGCAGGCGCGGGTCTTCGAGTGAGAAGTAGGCGCCGTCGTCGAGCAGCATCCACGATTGGCCGAGCGCGAGCGCGGTGAACACGTCCGCGAACGGGACCTCCCGTCCCTCGACCTCGATGCTGATGCCCAGATCGAACCAGTCACGCTCGCCGGCGATCTCGCCCGTCGAGACACCGATCGCGAGCGACTCACCGGCGTCGCGATAGTCGGGCGGCTCGCCGCCGACCTCGACCTCGAGCCCCGCAACACCGCCAGCGCCGGCAGCACCTCGGTCGTGAGCCGCATGCCCGCGACCCCGCGCAGCGCGACCGGCGGTCCCGCAACCGGGCGCCCGCCCTGATCGATCAGCCCGAACTGCTCGAGACCGGTCCCCTCCAGGACGGTCTCGCGCAACAGCTCGCGCTCGGCCTCGTGGTCGCGGAACCCCGCGAGTCCATCGTCATACGCCAGCGACGTCCGCTGCGTCGAGCTGCCGACCTCGTACGCCCACGCCCAGCCGACCTCGACCTCCGTGCCCGCGCCGTACCGCGCCTCGAGGACGAGCGCCGGCTCGGACACGACCGGCGGCTCGAATGACCCGTCAGAGGAGACCACAGGCGCGATCCGCCGCAGTGCGGGGCACAGATCCGTGGCAAATCGATCGAGCTCAGCCTCCGGGACCGTCAGCTGCTCGCTCGACAGCAACATCCGCTCGAGCTGCGGCACCGCCCGCGTCGCCAGCCGCACGAGGCGCAGCCGCCAGCGCGCCGGATCCGGCCCCGTCTCGACATCCGAGCGCTCGGCGCAGACGAGCCCGTGCGCGGCGGCGCCGATCGACCGCACCGGGACGAGGTCCTCAGCAGGCTCGCCCCCGATCCGCAGCACGACTGCGACGCTTCGATCGGCGGCGCCGACCCGGGCGACGTCGATCACGGCTCGCCATCGAGCACCGGCGGCACCTCGCCCAGCTGCGGCTGCGCGTGGATCAGCGGCAGCCCGAGCCGCGCGGCCTCGCGCAGCAGCGGCCACAGCTGCGCGCTGTCGCACGCCGACAGCTCGATGCTGCGCTGGCTGCCGTAGGCGTAGTAGTAGCTGCCACGCACGTCCCGCATCCGGTAGACGGCGTGCAACTCCCGGACCAGCGCGAGGTGATCGTCGCGGTAGCCGCCCTCTCGCACCTGCCAGCTGTCGAGTCCATTCCAGTCGAGCGAGCCGTTCACCCACCCGCCGCGAGCACCAGGTCGCATCAGCCGAGCCATCAGCTTCGGCTGGCCCTGATCGGGATACCGTGGCGCCGTCAGCCCCAATTCGACCGCCAGCGGTGTGCCCGTCGCCGGCGCGAAGCGGCCTGCGACAAGGGCGCGCAGCGGCTGCTCCCAGACGCTCGGCGTGCGCATGAACAACGGGGGCGGGCAGGACCCCAGGGGCCGCCGCCTGCCGGCCCGCCGACTCGCGCGCCTCGATGAGACTCAGGCCGGGTACGGCCTGCGCGTCGATGGCGGCGATCACGATCGCGGCGACGTGCTTGCAGTCGTAGCCGATCGGGCAGCTGCATTCACCCTCGACGAACCCGAGCCGGCCGTCCTCGTCGTCGAAGTACGCGATCGTCTCGTACACCGCGCCGTGCCCCATGACCTCGGCGACCGATCACGCTCGTCCGGGTCCCAGTCGAGTGACAGCACGCGATCGCCGCGGGCGTAGCTGTAGCCGCGCTCGAACGTCTTGGCACCGAACGCGCGCTTGACCGCCCGCAGCTCGAGGTCTCCGAGCTTCGTGATCGTCAGGGAAGCCATCGCGCGCATCTTGAGGCCGCTTGCCGGACGCGATGCGCGAGTCGGCCTCGATGCTCACATGATGCCGTTGCTCGCGATCCGACCGCGCGTGTACAAAGGAAGTCCCACTTCCTCAGACGTCGAAAGCGATCGATATGCCCGAGCAGCACGAGCAGCACGTCCGCACCCTCGCCGACGGAACTGCGATCCCGATCCTGGGTCTGGGCGTCTGGCAGGCACGGAGTGGCCGGGAGACGGAGGACGCGGTCCGCTGGGCGCTCGAGCTTGGCTACCGCCACATCGACACCGCGCAGGCCTACGGCAACGAGGAGAGCGTCGGCAAGGCCATGCGCGACAGCGGTGTCCCGCGCGAGGACGTGTTCATCACGACCAAGTTCTTTCCTCGCCGGCGCGACCCCGCGGCCGCGGTGGAGGCGAGCCTGCGGAACCTGGGCATCGAGCAGGTCGACCTCTACATCGTCCACTGGCCGGAGGGCGGGCCGACGTGGGCGTGGCCCGGCATGGAGCAGGCCCGCGAGCGCGGCCACGCGCGCTCGATCGGTGTGTCCAACTTCAGCGCCGCCGAGGTCGACGAGCTGCTCGCGGTCGCGAACACCAGACCGGTCGTCAACCAGGTCCAGTTCAGCCCGTTCGAATACCGCCGGGCGCTATCGGAGGCGTGCGCCGAGCGCGACCTGGCGATCGAGGCGTACAGCCCTCTCGGCACGGGGCGCCATCTCGATGAGGGCACCGTCGCCGAGGTCGCGGCGCGCTACGGCCGGACACCTGCGCAGATCCTGATCCGCTGGGCGATCCAGCGGAACACGATCGTGCTTCCGAAGTCCGTCCACCGCGAGCGGATCGAGCAGAACGCGCAGGTGTTCGACTTCGAGCTCAGCGATGATGATCTGGCGGTGCTGGACGGGCTCGACCGGACGGGCGCCACAGCCGAGGCGCGCGAAGGCAAGTGGTGGAATTGACGGTCTGCTCGCGTCAGCGGGTCAGAGCTGGGGCTGGCTCGCCCCTGTCAGAGCTCGGACGGCTCGCCTCTGTCGGTCACGTGCGCGGCCGATTCGGATCCGGGTTCGGGAGCGAGACAGCGATCGCCTCGGGCAGCGACGGGGGGCCGTCCGCAAGCCGGAACAGCCGAAAGCCGACCGTTCCGTCCAGAGCGGCCATGGTCTGCAGGCGCTCACCGCACTGAGGACAGGCCGGAAGGTACGCCGCGGCAGCGGGGGAGAACCGCAGCCGGCAGCCGAGACAGCAGGCATGCGTCATCGATGATCCCTCCTCGTCAGTTCACTCGTGTCGGTTCGTCGCCTGGCCGTCATGGCCGGTTCTTTCCAGGTAGAACGCGCCCGCATGTGGGGCAGACCCGGTTCATCACCGGGTCGTCGAGCCGCACATTGCCTGGCTCGAAGTACACGCGGTGGCGTCCACCACCGAACACCCGCAGGACGTGCCCGCAGTCGCAGTGGTACTCAGCTTTTCGATCACGTGTCGCCGAAGCCGCCTCGGCGGGCGCGATCAGCGCTTCGCCGACGAGCGCCTCGACGCGAGGACTCTCTGTCGCGGTAGCCATAGCCAACCGCCTCTCTGCCCCTCTGACCGGAAGAAGTCGCCCCGAAAGCGAGAAGAGCTTCGGCCCGCAGGGTGCAACAGTGAGCGTAGCACCCGTGGGCTTGGCAGACGAAGCGTTGACGGCGCCGTCAAGCACGGCCGGCAGCGACGGGGCGGTGCTCAGGATCCGAACTCGGACACCGAGTAGACGTTCGAGCCCAGCACCTCGCACGACTGCTGCTGTGGATCGCTGGCGTGCTCGCGGTAGACGACGAACGGCTGGCGGGGGCCCATGTCGAAGATCGCGAGCACGATCCCACCCCAGATCGGGTCGGGCGCGCCGACCGCAGTCACGCAGTCGAGATTGCCACGACGCGTCCAGAGTTCCATGATCCGGCGCGGGCTCGGCTCCCGTCCCATCTCCAACTCGGTCTGCCGGCGCAGCTGCTGGTAGGTGCGCTCACCGACGGGACCTTCGCCGGTGGGGATGAAGAACGGTCGCATCAACGGTTCACGGCGCCAGAGTCCCAGCGCCAAGCGTCTTGCTGCACCCGGCGAACATCCGGCTCCTTCCCGTAGCAACGGGGTATCCGGAGGCGCGAGCATCAACGACGAGTGCGCCCCCGGGAACACAGTGATCCTGCTCGCCACCGTAGCATCTCCCCGGCCCGCGTCAACACCCGCTGCGGCTTGCTCTGTCGAGCGCTGACGACGGCCCCGCGCGGCCGATTGATCAGCGGTTGGCGGCGGCATCCGCTATCGTGAGCGACGGCCGAGCATCCGCTCGGCGGTTACAGCAGTGCCAGCGTTTCGCCAGTTCGCTCGTCAACAGCGCTCGTGTGTCACGCAGCGCACGTTAACGAGGAGGGCAATCATGCCCACAGGAACCGTGAAATGGTTCAGCGACGACAAGGGCTTCGGATTCATCACGCCCGATGAACCCGGCAAGGACCTGTTCGTCCACCACTCATCGATCAGGGGCGACGGCTACCGCTCGCTCGCCGAAGGCGCGAAGGTCAGCTACGACACCGAGCAGGGCCCGAAGGGCCCGGCTGCGGCGAACGTCGTCCCCGTCTGATCCGGCGACAGCGCTGGGGACCGCATGGTCCTCAGCGCTGCAGCCACAGCCGTACTCGCGCCCGCCACGCTGTCAGGACGGGACCGAGCAACGAACGTTCTGGCGGCGACTGTCCACCTCGCTCGCACGCGCCAAACCAGGAGACGGTGATGGCCTCACGCGGTAAGAAGAAGACCACGATGTCGAAGCTCAACCGCGAAGCCCGCTTGCGCGAGCGTCGCAGTGACAAGCAGGCGCGTAAGGACGCTCGGCGTGATGCCGCGGCCACGGAGCCGGAGCTTGACGTGCCGGTGACCGACGACGAGATCGGCGAGCCCGTCACGACCCCTGAGGTCCTCACGGGCCCCCAGCCCCAGGCCTGAGACGGTCGTTCCGTGGCGCTGAGCCACGGCCCCAGGTTCTGCACACGAGCCGTCAGGTAGTCGGAATGCCCATGTGTTCGGACAGGGTCTCCAGGACCTGGCCGAGCCTGCCGGCGAGGTCGTCGAGCTGGCCTGCGTCGCAGACGAGCGGCGGCGCGATCTGAACGACGGTGTCGCCGCGGTCATCGCCGCGCGCGATCAGCCGGGCGCGGATCAGCGCGCCAGGCAGGCAGCGCCGGAGCAGCTCCTCGCGCTGGTCGGTGTCGAACCGGCTCTCCGGCCCATCGGGCACGCTCGACGGCCCAGAAGTAGCCGCTGCCGCGGATGTCGCCGACGATCGGCAGCCGGCGGAGCCCGGCGAGCGAAGCGGCCAGATGCGCCTCGTTCGCCCGGACGTTGCCGAGCACGTCCTCGCGCTCGAACAGCTCGAGGTTCTTGAGCGCGATCGCCGCCGACACGGGATGACCGCCGAACGTGATCCCGTGCAGGAGCGTCCGCTTGGCGTCATCGAGCGGCGCCGCCACGCGGTCGGAGACGAGCACGGCTCCCATCGGCGCGTAGGCCGAGGTGAGTCCCTTGGCGGTCGTGGCGATGTCCGGGACCGCACCGAAGCGGGTAACGCCGAGCCATTCGCCGAGCCTCCCGAAGCCGGTGATGACCTCGTCGGCGACGAGCAGGATGCCGTGGCGATCACAGAGCTCGCGGAGGCCGGGCCAGTAGCCGTCCGGGGGCTGCAGGCAGCCGCCGGCGTTCTGGACCGGCTCGGCGATCACCATCGCGATCGTCTCAGCTCCTTCGCGCTCGATCACGCTGCTGATCTCGTCGAGCAGGACGCGAGTCAGCTCGAGGCCCTGCTCGCGGCGGCGGAACGCGTTCGTGTTGGCGACGTGGAAGGTGTCGACGGCCGGGCGTCCGAAGGGCTCCTTGTACCCGGGCACCCCGGTGAACGACAGCGCCCCGAGCGTGACGCCGTGGTAGGCACGATCGCGCGCGATCGCCTTCGTCCGCTGTGGCTCGCCGCAGGCGAGGTGGTATTGGCGGACGAGCTTCCAGGCAGCCTCGACCGACTCCGAACCGCCGCTGGTGAAGAACACGTGGTTGAGCGTCCCCGGCGCGATCGCTGCGAGCCGGTCCGACAGTTCGAGCGCCCCCGGGTGGGCGACGCCCCAGTTGGTCGCGAACGGGAGGCGAATCAGCTGCTCGCGTGCCGCCTCCGCCATCTCCTCGCCGAAGCTGTAGCCGAGCTGGGCGCAGAACAGGCTCGAGAGCCCGTCGAGGTGCCGGCGCCCCTCGCTGTCGATCACGAACACGCCGTCGCCGCGCTCCAGCACGAGCAGCTCAGCGTCGCCGTGATGGAGGCTGCCGTTCCGGGCGAAGTGAAACAGGAGGTGGTCGGCTGATGTTCCGGTCGCGCTCATCGGCTCGCACGCACGATACGCCCCGTCAGGGTCCGCGAGGTGGTTGCCGGCGGAATCCGGCGAGTGGCCGGGCGTTAGCCTCGATCCTCGGTCAGGAAGTCTCGTTGAGGTTTAGCGGGGTGGGAAGCGGAATCGGAGTTCGCGGTCGTTGAGCCAGGGGATCGGGGTTGGTGTGTCGGCGAGGCCAGCGGCGATCAGGACGGGATGGTAGGTGCGGATGTTGAGGTCGACGGTGAGCGCGTCGGTGGTGGTGTGGATGGTGCCGGTGGCGTCGAGGAAGTGGCGCCAGAGCTTGTCCGGGGTGGCGGTTTCGTAGCGGGGCAGACGTTGGGCGAGGAGGCGGTAGAGGTTGCCGGCGATGACGGTGAGGGTGGCGTCGAGGTCGACGTTGAGGGGGAGGCCTGAGGCGAGCGCGTTGAGGTGAAAGCCTTGGATGTAGGCGTCGAGTTCGTTCTCGATCGTCATGCGCTCGGCGTAGCGGGCAAACAGTTGCTTGGTCGTGAGATCGATTGCGTTGGTGATCAGCATGGTGGGGTGCTCGCGGCCGATGTTGCGCACGGCGAGTTGGCGCACGGGCGCGTCGATGCCTTTGATCTGGATCAGCTCGTCGTGGATCTCGGGTTCGCGGTAGCGGCCGCGGCGGTCGACGCGGACCTTCGTCCACTCTGTGTCGGGGAGCGCTTCGAGATCGGCGATCAGTTTCGGGCCGCGCTCGCGCAAGGTCAGCCAGCGGATGCCGCGCGCGGTGAGCTCGTCGAGGATCTTGTAGGTCGTCAGTTTGGAGTCGAACACCAGCAGGCCCGGGTCTGAGCCTGAGACGTTCTGCCAGTAGTCGGCGAACGCGATCACCTCACGTGCCTGTTCGGCTTTGGTCAGCTCAGCGTTTGAGTAGACCATCTCCTGGGAGGCGTGGTCCTGGGCGAAGAACGTCAGCACCGCGCGGGTCCGTTGTGAGCGGGCCGGGACGTAGTGCTTCTCCAGCGGGACGTCGGTGCCGTGGTGGCGGATCGCGTGGAAGTCGAGGTTGAACCCCTGCTCGCCGGTCGCGAGCCCGAGCTCGCGCATCCGGCCGGTCACGCCCGCCAGGAGCGTCTCGCTGGCGGCGCGCCGCGCACGGTAGGAGTAGCTGGTCAGGTGCGTGGCTTTCGGGAGCGCGGTCAGTCCCATCAGCAACGCGAGGCCGGGGTCATCAGCGAGCGCGTGCGCGTGGCTTGCGCGGGGGGTGCGCGCGCACTTGTGCAACAGCAGCGACCCGAGCGAGTGCCACGCTGAGAGCACCGTCGTTGACGGGTAGCCGCACGACGCGACGAGCTGGGAGAGTCCGAGCTCGGCGATCGCCGGAACGAGCAGGAACAGGCCGGCGTGATCGCAGCCGATCGACGTGCCGGCCGGCCAGTCGCTCAACGGTCGGGCTTTGACCGCGGCCAGCCGTGGCGCTGGCCCGCGCGTGGATGGTGCACGGCGCGCCAAGCGCTCGATCCCTTCCGCTGCAAGGATCGTCCAGACCGTTTGCGCGGACACTGGCGTGCCCGCGACTGTCAACTCGGCGGCGATCTCCTCGACCGAGCGGTCCAGAGCACGCAACTCGAGCACGCGGTCACGCACCCGGTCGGCCTTGCGCGCCGAGCGGGGCCCTGGCTTGGAGGACCGGAAGTACTCCGCGCTACCGGTCCGCAGCTCGCTGGCCATCTGATGCACGCTGGCCGGCGAGTACCCAAACCGCTCAGCGACCTCGCCGGCCTGAAGCCCCTCGACGAAGTACGCGCGC
>CAVPLN010000017.1:0-4665 GCA_963705995.1 uncultured Solirubrobacterales bacterium | reverse complement strand
GAGCGGTTCGGTCAGCGCTGCCACTTCCGCGGACACACCATCCGGTACCGAGAAGAGGTCCTCGGGAGCGATCGCGACCTGTTCGGCAAAGGTCCCCGGGCGGTCGAGCCCAAGCAGCCGCCGTTCGCTGCACAGGTTCTCAGCGCCGCTGGCACACGCGGCACAGCGACCGCATCCCCGAAGCGGGAACAGGGCCTTCAACTGACTCTCACCGTGGACACGACCGACAGCTTCGTGTCCGAGCACCAGTGGCGGCGTCCGCTTACCGCCATGGCCTCGGTAGGCATGAAGATCGGATCCGCAGATGCCCGCGAGCACGATGTCCACCACGACCTCGTCCTCGGCCGGCTGCGGCGGATCGATCTGCTCCACGGTCAGGTTCGACCCCCCATGCCAGACGAGTGCATCCACGACACCCTCCCAGTTTCGATAACCGGAACGCCAGTTTGCTTGTTCGAACACACTATACTGGCCCGGTTGGTTCGCACACGGAACTCTCCCGCTCGACCGGACTTGGGTCAGGACCAGGATGACGTCGCCGCCCCGACTGGCGCGGACCGCGTTCTGGCCACCCTTCGCCTGCTCGCGGAGTACCGCGACGGCGCCGGCCTGAGCGACCTCGCACGCCGGCTCAATTCTCCGAAGTCGTCGGTGCATCGTGCGCTGGCAGCGCTGCGGCGCGCCGGCTTCGTCGAGCAGAACGACGGCGAGCGCTACCGCCTGAGCTATGACCTCGTGCGACTCGTCTTCTCCTATTACGACAACATCGACGACGTCGTCCGCCTGCGGCCATTGCTCGAGGACCTCGCGAATCAGTTCGGCGAGACATGCCACTACGCGGTGCTCGAGACGCCGGACATCGTGTACCACGCCAAGGTGCAAGCGGCCGGGGCGCGGTTTCAGATGACGTCGGCAGTCGGAGGCCGCAACCCGGCGTATTGCACGGGAGTCGGCAAGGCCCTGCTTGCCTACGAACTGCTCGACCGCGGCGCCGTCAATGCCTACATCGGCGACCACGGGCCGCTCGCGCGGCCCACCCCGAACGCGATCTGCACGGCCGACGAGCTCGCCGACGAGTTTGCACTGATCCGGTCGCTCGGGTACGCGGTCGATCGCGAGGAGAATGAGGTCGGGATCACCTGCCTGGCGCTTCCGCTGTTCCTCACATCGTCCAAACGACCGGACGGCGCGATCAGCGTCACGACCGTCGTGCACCGGACGTCGCTCGAGCAGCTCGTCGCCGCCGTCGATCGAATGCGGGAGACAGTACGGCAGCATCTGGGGGAGGTCCTCGCTTGAGGATCGTCGACGTCGAACCAATCGTGCTTCGCGCCGGTGAAGTCGACACTGCTCGTGCCGACGGCACGCAGGACGCGTTCCTCGTGCGGGTCCACACGGACGAGGGGCTCGTCGGGATCGGCGAGGGAGACACCTCGCCCTACGTGGCTGCCGAGATGGTGTCGATGGCGCCATCACATTCGATCGCCCGCGGGTTTCGAGAGCTGCTGATCGGCGAGGACCCGCTGCAGGTGGGGCCGCTGTGGCGTCGCATGTTTGCCGCGACGTACCACTACGGCCGGGACGGCGCTGCGCTCCACGCCCTGAGCGCGATCGACATGGCCCTGTGGGACATCGTCGGCAAGGCCGCGAACCTGCCGGTGTCGGTGCTGCTCGGTGGACGGGAGACCGACACGGTGCCGGTGTATGCGAGCGAAGTCATGCCGGCCACGCCCACGGAGGCGGCGGCACTTGCAGGCGAGGTCGTTGACGCCGGCTTTGATGCCCTGAAGCTCGGCTGGGGTCCCCTTGGCAACGATCTCGGGCTCGATGAGGAGCTCGTCGCCGCTGCGCGGTCGGCACTCGGGCCGGACCGCCGTCTGATGATCGACGGCGGCATGAACTACTCGTTGCGGACCGCGCGCGACTTCTGCCGCCGCACCGAGCCGTATGACCTGTTCTGGTTCGAGGAGCCATTCGAGGCGGACGACCTTGGCTCGTACAGCCGGCTGGCCGACTCCGTGGACGTGCGCATCGCCTGCGGCGAGGCGCACTCCAAAGTGGCGATATTCCGCAGGCTCCTGGAGGCCGGCGTCGACATCCTTCAACCTGATCTGGGTCGCTGCGGAGGGCTGACGGTCGCCCGTGAGATCGCTTCGCTGCTCGGCGAGTACGGCGGCGCCCTGGTCGTTGCTCACTGCTTCTCCACCGACGTGCTGCTGGCGGCGACACTGCAGTACGCAGCGACGCTCCCTCGAGAACGCCTGATCGAGTTCCCTGTGACGGCCTCCAAACGGCTCGGCACGATCCTGACGTCCGGCCTGGCCCCCCAGGATGGGGTCCTGCGCGTCCCTGACGCGCCGGGGCTCGGGATCGAGCTGAGCCAGGACGAGATCGAGCGCCGCCGGGTTCGGTGAGCTCCGGCGGGCGGTGGCTCGCCCGGCCCGGGCGCGCCGGCGGGCGGTGGCTCGCCCCGCCCGGGCGCGCCGGCGGGCGGCGGCTCGCCCGGCCCGAGCGCAAAGCCGGCCCCGGCCGCGCTCGCATCTCTGAGCACCGTCCATTCGCGCCGTTGCGACGTCAGTCGCGGATCGTCAGGCCGGTGTCAGCGTCGAAGAAGTGCATCCGCTCGGTATCGACCTCGAACACGGCGCGGGAGCCGGGCTCGAAGCGCGAGCGGGGGTCGACGCGGGCGACGCCCTCACCCCCCCGCACGGTCACCTCGTCATCGTCCGTCGCTCCCTCAGCGAGCACACGGCGAGCGTCGATCGTGAAATGCACCTGAAGCTCGTTGCCGAGCGCCTCGACCAGATCGATGTCACCCGCCAGCACGTTCTCGCCGGCGCCGTCCTGCGTCGCGGCTGTCAGGTGCTCGGGCCGCAGCCCGATCACGACGCTCCGCCCCGTGTACGCGGCCAGCCCCGGGTGGGCCGCGTGCACCGACGCCGAGAGGTTCAGCCGCTGCGATCCGAGCCGCACACCTCCGTTCGCCTCGAGGACCGCCTCGTACAGATTCATCGACGGTGAGCCGATGAACGCAGCGACGAACAGATTCGCGGGCTCGTCATAGAGCGCCTGAGGCTCGTCGCACTGCTGCAGCAGACCGCCGTGCATGACAGCCACGCGGTCGCCCATCGTCATCGCCTCGACCTGATCATGGGTCACGTACACGGTCGCGACCTGTAACTGGCGCTGGATGCGGCTCACCTCCGCGCGCATCTGCACGCGGAGCTTGGCGTCGAGGTTCGACAGCGGCTCGTCCATCAGGAACACCGTCGGCTGGCGCACCATCGCTCGTCCCATCGCGACCCGCTGGCGCTGACCGCCCGACAGCTGCCCGGGCTTGCGCTCGAGCCACTCGGTCAGGCCGAGGACCTTCGCGGCGTCGCGCACCTTCTCCCTGGTCTGCGCCTTCGGGACCTTGCGCAGCTTCAGCGAGAAGCCGATGTTGTCCGCCACCGACATGTGCGGATAGAGCGCGTAGTTCTGGAACACCATCGCGATGTCCCGCTCCTTCGGGGTGCGGTCGTTCATGATCGTCCCGCCGATCTTGAGCGTCCCGGCAGTGATGCGCTCGAGCCCGGCGATCATCCGCAGCAGCGTCGTCTTGCCGCACCCCGAAGGACCGACGAGCACCATGAACTCCCCGTCGGCGACCTCGAGCGTCACGTCATTGACCGCCTTGAACCCATTCGGGTAGACCTTCTTGATCCCTTCCATCTCAATGTTCGCCATATCGCCCTCCGTGCCTGAGTCGCTTCCTGACCGCGCCTGCCTGTCGCTGCCTCAACGCACCGCTCCGCTCAGCATGCCGCGGATGAAGACGCGCGACGTGATCAGGTACAGGAGGAGAGTCGGGACACTGCCGAGGAGCAGCCCGGCCATCAGCACGGGGACGTCCGTGCTGTAGCGGCCACTCAACCCCGCAAGCGTCGGCGTCAGCATCTCGTTGCTCGGGTCATGCAGCAACACGAGGCTGATGAACAGTTCGTTCCAGATATTGAGAAAGGTGAGGATGGCGATCGTCACGATCGCCGGCCGGGCGATCGGCAGGATCACGGACACGAAGATGCGCAGCCACGAGGCACCGTCCATCCGCGACGCTTCGACGACGGAATCGGGAATCGAGCGGAAGTTGGCGCGCAGCAGGTACGTCCCGTACGGAATGTTGATCGCCGTGTAGATCAGGATCGCCGGAACGAAGCTGTTGGCAAGGCCGGCGCGCGCGACCTCGACGTACAGAGGGAGCAGGAGCACCACAGCCGGCATGAACATGATCAACAGCATCAGCCAGAACAGGCCGTTGCCGAACCTGACAGGCACCTTCGTGAACACGAACGCCGCCAGCGACGACGAGAGCGTTGCGATCAGCACCGCCGGGACGACGACGATCAGCGAGTGCAGCAGGCTCGAGAGGAACGAGACCTGGTCGAACAGAGCCCGATAGCTCGACAGGCTGAAATGAGACGGCAGCCCGTACGGATGAAGCTCGAAGGCGCTGGTCGAACGCATCGAATTGGACGCCATGAAGATGAGCGGGTACACGGTCGAGACCGCGACGATGCACAGCACCACGAAGACGAGGGCGCGAGCGTAGCGCGGCACAGCTCAGACGCCCTGCTGAACCTGACGGTTGGGGAACAGGAAGACCTGTGCGACGGTGAGCACGAG
>CAVPLN010000016.1:0-7140 GCA_963705995.1 uncultured Solirubrobacterales bacterium | reverse complement strand
GAACACCGCGTCAGGGGCGCAGGCGTCGGTGTCGGGCGGCAACTCGGATACCGCGTCGGGCGCGCAGGCGTCAGTATCGGGCGGGCAGTTCAACGTTGCTTCTGATGCGTCCGCGAGCGTCACCGGCGGCTGTGACAACCTCGCGGGCCCCGGCACCCCGCCGGGCGGCTCGTGTCCGGCGGTCAGTGGCCTCTCTTCGAGCCCTGGGGCTGAAGTGGTTCTCGGCGGTGAGGACAATGCGGCGACCGGGGCGGGGACATCGATCGCGGCCGGTAACCAGAATCACGCCTCCGGATATCTCAACTCGGTAGCGGGGGGAACATCGAACACCGCGTCGGGCGCGGGCGGCGCATCGATCGCAGGCGGGTACGCGAACTCCGCCTCAGGCGCGCAAGCATCCGTTTCGGGTGGGAACGCCAACACGGCGTCCGGGCCGCAGGCCGCGGTCGCGGGCGGCGAGTTCAACCTCGCGTCGGACTCGGTCGCGTTCGTCGCGGGGGGCTGCGATGACCTCGCCGGCGCCGGGAAGGCGCCGACTGGCGCTTGTCCGGCGAGCGGGTTCGAGGCGATCCTCGGAGGGCTGTCGAACGTCGCCTCGGGTGTTGGCGCGACTGTGAGCGGCGGTCACACGAACACCGCTTCCGGGGAGCAGGCGTCCGTGACGGCCGGCTACTCCAACCTTGCGGGCGACCCGTTCTCGAGCGTCAGCGGCGGTTGTGACAACATCGCGGGCTCCGGCACCAACCCGCTGGGCAACTGCCTGACCGGATCCGTCGGTGAAGCGATCGCGGGCGGCACCGCGAACACCGCAACCGGCGCGGCGCCATCCATCCTCGGCGGATTCGCGAACCTCGCAACAGGCCAGTTCGCAACGATCGGCGGCGGGCAGAGCAACACCGCCGGCGGCCCGTCTTCCACGATCCTCGGCGGCCACTCCAACACCCTGACGTCCGCGGCTGTGTGCGGAGCGATCCCGACAGTCGACAGCCCCACCCTCCCTGCCTGCGGGATCTTCAACCCGTGACAGCGCTGCGCTACCCGAGTCGGGCCTGGACCCGTCGCACACGACCACTGCCGAACGGGTTAGGTTGGTGTCGTGAACTCGAGGACTGAAGCGGACCAGGTCTCCCGGGTCGAGGAGCCGACGACCGGCCCGCTTCTTGTCGAGAGGGGAACTGTTTGGTTGCGCCGATCGCCTGGGTGGGTCGAGGAGCTGGAGCATTCGAGCGGCTGTGTGGTCGGTGCTTACCCTGGGGCGGCGGGATGATGCTTTGAAGAATCGCGTCTTGGCGTCGCTGGACTGTGCTGGCGGCTGTCGTTGTCATGGTGTCCATGGCGGTGCTGTCCGCGTCGGTGGCGGCCGTGCGGGAGCCCAGCTCGGTTGCCGTCGCCGGCGCGAATCGGCCGGCTCGCGCGAGCGACGTGACCTCAGCGACGGGCCCGATCGAGGACCACAGCTGCAAGGTGACGAGCGGGACCACTGCTGTGAGCGGCGGGCCTGAGGTGCCCGGCGTGATGGCGCCCGACCCGACGGGTGTGGTAGCGGCCCACATCTATAGCGGCTCGAGGAAGCCGGTGTTCGCGAGCGCGGTGTACAGCGACAAATTGATCAGCGGCGTTGACGTGTTGGCTCAGTGGTGCAACCTCGAGCCGCAACCGGGCGTGTACAACTGGACGCCGTTGACGCAGATCTTCGATCAGGCGGACGCGAGCGGAAAGTTTGTCATCCTCACGTTGATCCCGGGTTTGGAGTCGCCCAGCTGGGCGCTGGCAAACGCCAAGTGGACGACCAGCTCGTTCCAGTACGGCGGATCGGTCCCGGCGCGATCCCTGCCGATGCCGTGGGACCAGACCTATTTGACCAACTGGTTCGCGTTCCTGCAAGCCGTCGCTGACCAATACGGAACGAACCCGGCGTTTCGAGTGATCGAGACGGCCGGTCCGACGTCCGTTTCGACGGAGATGTCCGAGCCCAACTGGACCGGAACCACCGCTTCAGCCAACGACTACGACCATGGGCTACCGAACCGCTATCACGGCTCGGATCTCGCGATGTGGAAAGCGATGGGATACACGCCGGCGCGATACGTCGCCGCATGGCGGGAGACGTTCGGCGAGTACCGCAAAATCTTCCCCAACCAGCACATGGCGCTGTCGCTGGTCAACGGGCTGCCGATCGGGCCGGGCGGAAAGTTCGACGGGTACGAGGTCACGGCGACACCGCTCGACGTGATCGCTGCGGCGCTCGCTCACCGAGGCGCGATCATCCAGACCGACGGCGTCAGCCCAGACAGCCCGTCCCAGCCGCCCTACGCGTACGTTCAAGCAAGCTGCGGCCGCGCCGCGGCGACCGGCTTCCAGACCGGGCTGCCCGGCGAGGTGGGCACACTGACCGCGGCCGACCTCGCGCCCGCATGGGAGGCGGGCGCTGACTTCGTCGAGGTCTACGAGGAGAACGTCCTGACGAGTCTGAAGTCCGGCGCGACGGCAGCAACCGAGCGGAACGCCATCGTGACCGCGCACAGCATGCTTCCCGCTTCAAAGACCTGCGCTGTACCCCACGCACCCCTTGAGCTGAGCGGCTCTCCACTCACCGCGACGCCGAGCGACGCGGCGGTCGGTTGGACGCTCCTGACCGAGCTGAACTGGAACGACGCGAAGTTCGACCCGCCTTTCGAGACGCTGACGTTCACCGCCGTGATCAACATCTATGACGGCCAGCGCCTGATCGCGGAGTGCTACCCCGGATCGACATGCACCGTCCCCATCGCACCCGGCCCGGTGAGAACGAGCATCACCGCCGACATTGGCGCCCCCGGAACCATCCCATACACCAACCAAGCGGTCGCGTCCGCCAAAGCGGTTATCAACGCCGCGGGAACACCCCCCAAAGCCGTGCCGCCCGACTGCAAGCCCACAGCCTGCCTCTGACGGAGCCGCGCGTTGGTGAGCGCGGAGCTTCAGCCGTAGGGGGCCACAGTGAGGGCGTCCTAGCCCGGATCGTTCACGAACCAGGAGCGGCCCCGTTGGTCGGGGCCGCTTGACTGTCCGCCTGAGCAGGCATTGTGCGGGTTGCTGAAGCTCGCAGGGCCGACTCGGGAGGATCACCTTGACGGTGACGCACGCTGGGCGCCAGATCACGGTAAACGTGACGGCGGACCGAGACGGGTTGGTCTCGCACGCTGGCAACGCATTGCTGGTTCAGGTCGCGGACAAGACCGGGCTGACACGGGCGTTGGAGTCCGCGGTCGACGAGCCTGGGTTGCGGGCCGGTAGCCATGACCGCGGCCGGGTGATCCGGGATCCGGCGGTGATGCTCGCTGACGACGGCGACTGCCTGGCTGACCTGCGAGCGATCTCTGATCAGGCGACGCTGTTCAGGTCAACAGCGTCGCCGTCGACCGCGTTTCGGGTGATCGATCGGATCGCGAGCACACCCGGACTGCTCGATGCGGTGGGTGACGCGCACGCTCGAGCGCGTGCGCGCGTCTGGGAACTGGCCTAGCACTCCGCCAGGTCTCGAGACTGGCGCGAGGAGGAGGGGCCCAATACGAGAGCAGCGAGAAAGCTGCTCTGAAGTCGGCCCGCAATTCGCGAGGGAGGAGAAGGGTGTGCCATCGGGCAGGCGACAAGTGGCACCGGTCGGCGTCGCCGCTGACTAGCCGCGAAATGTCGATCGTGCGGCGGGGTGCCGGTGCCTCAGCCGATCAGGACCGCAATGATCGCGATCACGACGCCAACCTTCTGATCGCTCACGGGCACCTTGGGGTCGTCCGCGTTCAGGATGGGACTTCCGACGTCTGTCGAGCCCAACAGGATCTCGCCCCGCTGCCGACCGTCCGGCAGGATGATCCAGCCGCCGACGAAGGTCTTGCCGTCGACGGTCTTCGAGCCGCGCCACAGCCCGGCTGGCCTCGCGTCACTGGCGGCGGTGAAGTGATGCAGGGCCCCCGCCTTGCCTGGGAAGCGGAGGGAGCCGGTCGCTGGTCCGCGGCCGAACCTGATCTGGAGCACGTAGCCACCGCGGGAAGTGATTTTCGACCTACCCGCGCTGACCGTTCCCTCAAACCACTGGGCGATCCTCCCCGAGTCACAGACATAAGCGGTGACGCGCGAGCCGCGCTCGACAACTGCGACAAACGCCTGCGTGCCGCTGACCGTGCCCACATAGCCGGCGATATCGGCCACTCGCGACGCGGCCGCACCGCCGGGCACACCAATCAACAAGGCAAGGAGCGCCGTGGCAGCCGCCCCGCGGATGATCCTTCCTCGCATGATCCTCCTCCTCGTCCGACGATTGACCCCAGGCACGGAACCGGCGAGACACGGACGCTACCGGCAGCCCAGCGGAGCCGCAATAGCCTGCCGCGCCGCCAGCTCGGAAATTGCTTTGAGGACATGCGCGGTATAGCTATGGCTACAGCCCGTCTCAAGAAACGACTCGGAGCTCATCCTCGGCGAGCAAGACACGGAGCGGAGACAAGCGAAGACCTGCGTCCCTGAACGCAGGAGCATCGCGGCGCCCGCATCGGCGGCCCCCGGACTGCGCGGTCAGCAGGGAAGTCGTCTCGCCGGCCGGGCTCGGCGACACTGTCGGAACCCGATCGTGGCGAGAAGCATGTTCGCGTACTGAGTCCCACATACGATTCTCTGCGTGGACCCCGCGACGATCGCCTCGGTGGACAAGCGCGACGAGGCCAGAGTCATCGCCACCCTGGTGTCGGCGTTCATTGCCGATCCGGTTGAGCGCTGGCTCTTCGCGGAGCCGTTGCAGTACCTGACGCAGTTCCCGCGGTTTGTGGCAGCGCTCGGCAGCGGCGGCTTTGAGAGCGAAACGGTGTTCAGCCTTGGGGACTTTGCGGCGGTGGCGATCTGGATGCCGCCGGGGGCTGAGGCCGACGCGGATGCGATCGTGCCGGTCTTGAGCGAGTCGGTTCCCGCCGAGCGGCAGGCCGATGCGTTCTCGGTGCTGGAGCAGATGGATGCCGCGCATCCCAAGGATCGGCACTGGTACCTGCCGTGGCTGGTGTCGACAGTTCTCGGCAGGGAGCTGGCCTCGGCGCGAGGCTCCTGCAGCAGTGCCTGGCGCGAGTGGACGCGGATCACCTGCCGGCGTTCCTCGAAACGCCAAACCCGGGGACGGTGCCGTTCTATGAGCGCCACGGATTCGTCGTGACCAGCGTTTCGCAAGCCGGAGCGTGCCCTCCGGTGACGAGCATGCGGCGCCCGGCAGGCTGAGCCGGCGAGCGCCCTCCCTTGCGCGGAGCGCGGGGCCCAAAGTGGCCCCCCCTCGGCTGAGTACGGCCTCGGCGTCGTGATCCAGCAGGACGGCTGCGCGGACAGCGCCCAGGTCTTCGGCCACAACGGCGCTGGCGTCGGCTACATGTCGTCCGTCCAGGTCTCCCCGGACGGACGACACGTCGCGGTCGTGCTCCTAAACGGCTACGCCTCCACCCCCCGCCGCGCAGAACCACGAGGAGACGGCGATGGTCGACACGATGCAGCGGCTCTACTGCGCCAACTGAGGACCGGCGCCCGGGCCGCTCGCCCACTGGACGTCGAACAGCAGCATCCCACCGCGCAGCGCCTTTCGCGATTCGAGCGCCATGGGCGGACGAACGACCTGCGGCGAGGCTCTCCTCCCCCGTCGGACCGCGTCGGCTCAGGGACGAACAATGAGAATCGCCCATATCGAGCTCGCGGGCCAGTCGCAGACCTCAAGGCTCGCGCCTGCTCCACGAACCAGCAAAGGCTCCGTGACTCGAAATCCGCCATGACGAGCTTCCCCTATCGACGGGAAGCAGGCACCGATAATCCGCCTGGGTTGCGTCACCGCTCTGCCGCCGCTGCACCGGTCGTCTGGCGCGGTAGCCGCTTCCATCGTCGCCGCGGTCAAAGCAGGCATGAGCCGTGGCCACCCCAGCGGCAAGCGGCTGCCTGAGAGCCGCATGACGTTTCTCAGCGCCGCTGCTGGTGACGGCCGCAAAGCCCGGACCGTCCGCCTCGCGTTGGGCGCTTTTGAGCGGTCGGTGATCGGAAGAGGGAGACGGCTAGGAGCGGGCGCTGGTGTGAGTCGGGTCCAGTGGTGCTGCTGGCGCATGGTCGCCGTGTAGGACGTCAGGGTCGAGGTCGAACCCGTTGGGCCACACGATCGTTCGTAGCTCGGCGTCGACCCTGACGCGCCGGAAATATTCCGGATCCCGCAGCGGCTCGGCCATCGGACCCCAAAGCGTGTCGCTGAGGTCCACGACGCGTTCGCTGCCGTCATCGAACCCGAGACGAAGCTTTAAGCCAGTGAGCGGCTCGACGTGAGTGACGGCAACCATGGCTCGAATGCTAGGGCAGAGGATCGATCGCAGCGAGCCGCTCGTACGCTCGCGCTCGGGTCCAGTTCTCGCCCAGTTCTGGTCTGATGGGTCTCGGCCCACTCGATCACCAGCCGCAGCGCCCGTGGCGGCAGCCACCCATCGATGACCTCGAGCGTGTCGATCGCGACCTCAGCGACGTGCCCGGCGTAGCTGGCGTGGAAGTGTGCGGGTGGATGATCGCGCCAGTACATCGTGATCACGATTCCGTAGAACGCCGAGATGCGGGGCATCGGTAGAGATTCTTGCGGCGTGGACGGACGCCCCACCCGCGACCGCCCACTTCCCCACTGAGGGCTCGTCCAGCGAGGTGGCCGCTCTCGCCAGCACGGATCCAAAAGCAGCGACGGATGATCGCCCGACTCTCGTCGCTGGATTGCCGCTCCACCGGCCGTGAAGGCTGGTGGCCGCTTCGAGGCCTGCGCCGGGAAGAGCAGTCACCTCGCCAAGCGGCTCCTCGAGCGGCGAAGCGGCCACGAGCTCCGCGTCATCGCTGTGCGGCGCCGTAAATTAGAGGCCGGCGATCGGGATGGTCGACGCATCGCCGCGGAGCACCCGTCGGCACCAATCAAGGACCGCATCGGCGACATCCGGTCTGCTCATGTGGGTCGCGTCGATCGTGTGCATCTGCCAAGCAGGCGCGAGGGTCGCTAGGCGCTCCCAGCGCATCTGCTCCCAGCCTGCGTCGGACACCACGTGCGTCATGTGCAAGGGATCGCTCGCCTGTCTGCGCATCCACTCGGCAAACGCCTGGTGATGTGGCCGGAGCACTGGG
>CAVPLN010000015.1:0-5469 GCA_963705995.1 uncultured Solirubrobacterales bacterium | reverse complement strand
CCTTCAGGCGCGCGCCGTCGCGGCGCGCGCCGATCACCTCGGCGCCGAGCACCAGCCGCCCGCCGGCGGCGCGCAGCGCGCTGCGCAGGATCTCGTACAGGCGCATGCCCGGTACCGATGGCGGCAGCGTCGGGATCTCGAACACGCGACGTCCGAGCCGGCGCTCGAGATCGGTGAGCACGGTCTGCGGATCGCGCAGCCCGAGCATCGCCGGCAGCCCGACGTGCTCCTCCGCGTGGAGGACCGGCGACAGCTCGGCGCAGAAGCGCGCGCGCCAGGCGTCGTCGTCGAAGTGCCGGGCGAACCCGAGCGCGCTCATATCGGCGCGCTCGACCGCAAGCTCGACGCTCACCGCACGGGCCTCGATCCCCGCGCCTGCGAGGTTGGCGGCGCAGAGGCTCGGGTGGAAGTCGCGCAGCGCCCGGGTGCCGACGATGCAGACCCGGCGCAGGCCGGCCGACTCGCCCGCGGCCATCGTCGACGGGACGAGCGCCGACGGCCGCAGCGATCCCAGCGCGGACGGGTAGAGCCCGTTGTGATCGAGCCCACCGCCCTCGTAGTGGTAGCCGGACAGCGGCCCGCGCCGGACCGTCTCGATGAACCAGCGCAACGCCTGGTCGACGCCGTCGACCCCGACCAGCGCGTAGGGATGATCCGGCCGTTCCGCGATCAGCTGCTCGAGCGCGCTTCTCGGCGCGGCGACCCGCTCCGGCCCGTAGCCGAGGACATCGATCGTGGCCGGCGCGAGATGGGTCGAACCGAGACCCTTGGCGAGCACGCAGACGCGCGCACCCTGCTGCGCGAGGCGCGTCGCCGCCGTCAGGCCGGACGTGCCGGCGCCGATCACAACGGCATCGAATCCGAGTTCTGCTCTCATGACGGCAGGTGCTCCACGTCGAGGACGCCCTGGAAGATCCAGTCGTCGAGCCGCGCCTGCCGCAGCTGGTCGCCGTAGAGGACCGGCCAGACCCCCTTCCAGCGCTCCTGGAGGAACTCGAGCAGCGCCGTGTCGGCCCCGGCTGCGGTGAGGCCGTCGAGGCCGTGCATGATGCCGGTCGCCCGGTAGATGCAGAACCCACCCTGGCACGGACCCATCCCGAGCCGCACCTGCCGGCGGATGTCGTCGAGATCGGTGCTCCCGGTCCGAGCGATCACGGCTTCGAGCTTGGCGCGCCCGACCAGTTCACATTCGCAGATCATCTGCTCGTCGATCAGCTTCGCCTCCTTGCGGGCGAGACGCTCGCCGAGCAGGTAGTGCTCGCCGCTCTCCGATCCGGGCAGCGGTTGCTCGGCGGTCCGGCACGGGCGCTCATCGCCGAGGTGGCGGCAGACGGCGTCGACGGTCTCCTGCGCCATCAGCCGGAAGGTCGTGAGCTTGCCGCCCGTGATCGTCACCATTCCGCCGATGCCGTCGCGCTCGGCGTGATCGAGCAGCGCATGGGCGCGGGTGACGTCGCGCGTGTTGGTGTCCGACGCCTTCGCATCCTCGAACAGCGGCCGCACCCCCGTCCAGACGCGCAGCGCGCGGGCGCGGCGGAAGCCGGGCACGAGCTTCTCGCCCTCGTCGAGCATCAGGTCGACCTCGCTCTGCTCGACGGTGTGGTCGTCCGGGTCGTCGGTGTGGTGGTCCGTCGTGCCGATCACCGAGACCGTGCGGATCGGCACGATGATGTCGCCGTCGGTGGGCATCTGGCAGCGGTTGATCACGGTGTTCACGAGGCGGTGGTTCATCGCGATCATGATCCCGCGGCCGGGAAGCACGCGCACCCCCTCGATCCCGGCGAGGTCGGCGATCCTGCCGGCCCATGCGCCGGTGGCGTTGACCGTCACCCGGGCCTCGATGTCGATGTCCACGCCGTTGCGGGCGTCGTGCGTCCGGGCGCCGACGACGGTGTCTCCGTCGCGACGGATCGCGGTGACCTCGTGGTACGGGAGGATGCGAGCGCCGCGCTCTCTGGCGCCATGACCCATCGCCCACACCATCTTCCAGACCTCGATGTTGCCGTCGGGGACGCGGAACGCGCGCGAGATGCCCGGATTCAGGCGGGGCTCCTGCGCCAGGGCGTCGCGCGGGCTGATCTCCTCGCAGTCGACGCCGGTTTCCGCACATCCCTTCGCGAAGCGGTCGGCGTAGGCGGGGTCGTCGAACGGGGTCGTGACGAACAGGCCGCCCGTGTCCTCGATGCAGTCGGCGGCGACACGCCGCAGGATCCGGTTCTCGCCGACGCACTCGACCGCGGCTCGCGGGTCCTTGACCGCATACCGCCCGCCGGAGTGGAGCAGGCCGTGGAACCGCCCGCTCGTTCCCTCCGCGAGGTCGAGGCGGTCGACGAGGACGACATCGAAGCCTCGCAGCGCCGCGTCCCAGGCGACGCCGGCACCGGTTGCGCCTCCGCCGATCACAAGTACGTCAGTTGTCAGCGTGACCATGTCTGCAGCCTACCCCTTGCTGTGTGCTCGGCAGCCGGGAAGGCGGCCGGCGGGCCGCCTTCCCAGGTTCGCTTCAGCAGCCGGCGTCTTCAGTCCACCCAGTCGAATGTCCGGGTGACCGCCTTCTTCCACTCCTTGTAATAGGCGTCGCGCTTGCTGGCGTCCATGTTCGGCGTCCAGCGCTTGTCCTCGGCCCAGTTGTCCTTGACGTCCTGCTCGCCGTTCCAGAAGCCGGTGGCGATCCCGGCGGCGTAGGCGGCGCCGAGCGCCGTCGTCTCGGCGACGACCGGCCGGATCACCGGTACGCCGAGGATGTCGGCCTGGAACTGCATGAGCGTGTCGTTGGCGACCATGCCGCCGTCGACCTTCAGCTCCTTGAGATCGACGCCCGAATCCGTCGCCATCGCGTCCATCACCTCGCGAGTCTGGAAGGCGGTCGCCTCCAGGGTCGCGCGGGCGATGTGCCCGGCGGTGACGTACCGGGTCAGGCCGGCGAACACGCCGCGCGCGTCGGAGCGCCAGTACGGCGCGAACAGGCCCGAGAACGCCGGCACGATGTACAGGCCGCCGTTGTCCTCGACCGACTTGGCGAGCTCCTCGACCTGCGGGGCGGCCTGGATCATCTTCAGGTTGTCCCGCAGCCACTGCACGAGCGCGCCGGTGATCGCGATCGAACCCTCGAGCGCGTACACCGCCTTCTGATCGCCGATCTTGAAGCAGACCGTGGTCAGCAGCCCCGACTTCGACTGCACGGCCTCGTTGGCCGTGTTGAGCAGCATGAAGTTGCCCGTGCCGTACGTGTTCTTCGCGTCGCCGGGCTCAAAGCACGCCTGCCCGAACGTCGCCGCCTGCTGGTCGCCGAGGTCGCCCGCGATGCTGATGCCCTGCAGGTTGCCGACTCTGACCTCGCCGTACACATCGCTCGAGGCCTTGATCTCCGGGAGCATCGAGAGCGGGACGCCGATCGTGTCGGCGATGCTCTTGTCCCACTCGAGCGTCTCGAGGTCCATCAGCATCGTCCGGCTGGCATTCGTCACGTCGGTGATGTGCAGGCCGCCGTTGACGCCGCCGGTGAGGTTCCAGATGCACCAGGTGTCGATATTGCCGAACACCAGGTCACCGGCCTCGGCCTTGGCTCGCGCGCCGTCGACGTTGTCGAGGATCCAGCGGACCTTGGGGCCCGAGAAGTACGTCGCGAGCGGCAGGCCGACCTTCGCGCGGAAGCGGTCCTGGCCACCGTCCTGGGCGAGCTCGTCGACGATCTTGTCGGTGCGAGTGTCCTGCCAGACGATCGCGTTGTGGACCGGCTCACCGGTGTTGCGATCCCACACGACTGCGGTCTCGCGCTGGTTGGTGATGCCGAGCGCGGCGATGTCGTCCCGGGTCGCCCCGGCCTTCTCCATCGCCTCGTCGAGGACCTCGGAGCAGCGAGCCCAGATCTCCTTCGGGTCGTGCTCGACCCAGCCCGGCTTCGGATAGATCTGCTCGTGCTCCTTCTGGGAGACCGACACGACGTGGCCCGAGTGGTCGAACACCATCGCGCGCGAACTTGTTGTGCCCTGATCCAGGGCAACTGCATACTTGGCCATGCTTTCTCCTTTTCAACCGCCGAGCGCAACCATGGCGCTCTCAAACAGGTAATAGGTCGACGTCGCCCCCGGATCCTGATGATCCTTGCTGCGTTCGCCGAGATAGCTCGCGCGTCCCTTGCGAGCGACCAGCGGAATCGTCGCTTTCATCCCCTCCTCGGCGGCCTGCGCCGCTGACCGCAGGCCGTCGGAGAGGTCGGACGCCATCTCGAGCGCTTGCACGCCCGGGATCAGTGCGTCCACCATCGTCTTGTCACCAGGCTCGGCCTTTCCGCGAGCCTGGACTCCCTCGAGTCCCTTGCGCCATGCCTGGGCGTAGTCCGCGAGCTCGACCTCCTGCTTGCCGGCCAGCGTGGTCCCCATCTGCAGGAACAGAGTTCCGTACAGCGGTCCGGCCGCGCCACCGACACTCGAGATCAGGGCCATGGCAACCGTCTTCAGCGCTGCGCCGGGGTCTGCCTGCTCGGCGGCGCCGAGCTTCTCCAGCGCCTTGCGCATGCCGCGCTCCATGTTGGTGCCGTGATCGCCGTCGCCGATCGCCGTATCGAGTGCCACGAGCTCCGCTCGGTGCGCGCTCATCGATGCGGCGAACCCGTCCATCCAGCGCAGGACATCGTCGCGGGAGATCGACACCGGATCAGATCCCCCAGCGCAGGCCGGGCGTGTTCACCGGGGCATCCCAGTAGCGGAGCATCTCGTCGTCGAGCTTCAGCAGCGTGATCGAGCAGCCCTGCATCTCGAGCGAGGTGATGTAGCTGCCGATCAGGTTGCGCTCGATCGTGAGGCCGTGCGCCGCCGCGATCTTCGCAACCTCGGCGTACATCACGTAGAGCTCGATCAGCGGCGTTCCGCCCATCCCGTTGACGAACGCGAGCACGCGATCGCCCGACGCGAAGGGGAGGTCCTCCAGGATCGGCGTCATCAGCCGCTCCGCGACCTGCGAGGCGGGCCCGATGTTCTCGCGGAACCGTCCAGGCTCCCCGTGGATCCCGATCCCGATCTCGACCTCATCGTCGGCGAGTTCGAAGCTCGGGTTGCCCGACGCCGGCGTGATGCAGGGCGTCAGCGCCATGCCCATCGAGCGGCCATTGGCGTTGACCCGGCGCCCCAACTCGGCGACCTCCGGCAGCGATCGGCGATCCTCGGCCGCGCCGCCGCAGATCTTCTCGACGAGCACGGTGACGCCGACGCCGCGACGCCCCGCCGTGTACAGCGAGTCCTCGACGGCCACGTCGTCGTTGGTGAGGATCGTCTCCACCTCGATCCCGTCACCCTTGCCCATCTCTGCGGCCATGTCGAAGTTCATCACGTCGCCCGTGTAGTTCTTGACGATGTGAATCACTCCGGCGCCGCCGTCGACGGCCTTTGTGGCCTCCAGCATCTGATCGGGCGTGGGCGAGGTGAAGATCTCGCCCGGACACGCGGCATCCAGCATGCCCATCCCGACGAA
>CAVPLN010000014.1:0-96169 GCA_963705995.1 uncultured Solirubrobacterales bacterium | reverse complement strand
AGTTCGGGGCGCCGCGACCGCCGCGCAGGATGATGTGGCAGTCGCGATTGCCGCGGGTGTAGAGGATCGCGGAGCGTCCGTCGCGATCGATCCCGGCGAACGCGTGGCGCGAGGCCGCGGCGCGGACGGCGTCGACCGCGACCTGGACGTTGCCGTCGGTGCGGTTCTTGAAGCCGATCGGCATCGAGAGCCCGGAGCCGAGCTGGCGGTGGATCTGGGATTCGGTCGTGCGGGCGCCGATCGCCCCCCAGGAGACGAGGTCGGAGATGTACTGCGGGGTGATCGGATCGAGGAACTCGCACCCGATCGGCAGTCCGGCGGAGAGCACGTCGAGCAGCAGTCGCCGGGCGATCCGCAGGCCGGTGTTGACATCGCCCGATCCGTCGAGGTGCGGATCGTTGATCAGCCCCTTCCAGCCGATCGTCGTGCGCGGCTTCTCGAAGTAGACCCGCATCGCGATCAGCAGGTCGGACTCGAGCGCTCGGGCCGTGTGGCTGAGCCGGTGGGCGTATTCGAGGCAGGCGTCCGGATCGTGGACGCTGCACGGCCCGACGACGACGAGCAGCCGGTCGTCCTCGCCGTCGAGGACCGCGTGGGCGGCGGCACGACCGGCCAGCACGGTCTCGGTCCTGGCGTCGTCGAGCGGCAGCTCGTCGAACAGTTCCTGCGGCGCCGTCAGGGGCACCACGCGCTCGATCCGCTGGTCGCGGACGGCGTCGGTGCGGATCTCGGGTGTTGTTGACACTGGTCGGGGGTCCTCTCGCCTCAGGCGAACTGTAGGGAAGCGGCGCGAAGGGAGCTTGCGGCGCTCGGCCTCTCGCAGGGATGCCCGGGCGCCAGGAAGCGGGCGGAGAGGGATGTCGGCCGAGCGCCTAGCTAAATCGCCAGGCGTAGGAAGGCACGGAGCAGGACCAGCCGGAGGAGTGCATGTGGCATCGGTCGTGCATACGCGTCTGGCGCGCAGACTACCAGACGGCACCCGCGCGGCCGCCGGCCTGCGGGCTCGGCGGCCGGCCGCTCAGCGCTCGACGATCGCCGCGAGCGCCTGCACGAAACGCTCGTTCTCGGCGTCGGTGCCGACGGTCACCCGCAGGTGGCCCGGGCCGCCGAGCGAGGCGCCCGCGCGGACGAGCACGCCGCGGTCACGCAGACCGGCGACGATCGCGCCCTCAGCCGCCGTCACGGCCTCCTCCCCGCCGTCCGGATCGGTGGCCGGCAGGCGGACCCAGATGAAGTTGGCGTCGCACTCGGCGATCCACAGGCCGAGCGCGCGAACGCCCTCGAGCAGCGTCGTGCGGGAGCCGATCGTCGCGACGACCCGGCGCTCGACCTCGTCCTGATGGGCGAGCGCCTCGACGGCGGCGGCGTGCGCGGCCGCGTTCAGGTGGAACGGCTGGCGCACCTGCGCAACCGCGGTCGCGAACGACTCCGACCCGCACAGGGCATAGCCGACGCGGAGCCCCGCGAGGCCGTAGACCTTCGAGAAGGTCCGCAGCAGGACGAGGTTCGGCCAGCGGCGCAGCAACTCGACCGATGCGTACGTGTCGCCGAGGGTCAGCGCGAACTCGCAGTAGGCCTCGTCGAGGATCACGCAGACATGTGGCGGCACCCGCGCGAGGAAGCGCTCGATCTCCCCGAGCTCGAGGCAGGTCGAGGTTGGGTTGTTCGGGTTGCAGATCAGGACGAGCCGGGTCGCGACCGTGATCTCGGTGGCGATCGCGTCGAGGTCGTGGCGCGCCTGGGAGTCGAGCGGCACCTCGATCGCCTGGGCGCCGGAGGCGGCCGACAGGTGCGGGTAGACGCTGAACGCGGGCCACGCGTAGACGACCTCGGCGCCGGGCTCGAGCAGTGCCTCACCGGCCGCGAGCAGGATGTCGCACGAGCCGTTGCCGAGCGCGATCCGGTCGACCGGCACCCCGTAGCGATCCGAGAGCGCGTGGCGCAGCGGCGAGTACGACGGGTCGGGGTAGCGGTTGGACCGCGCCAGCGCGCGCGCCGCCGCCGCGATCACCGACTCCGCCGGCGCGAACGGGGTCTCGTTGGAGGCGAGCATCGCCACCCCCTCGAGGTCGTAGCCGGCGGCGACCGGATAGACCGGGATCCGCCTGATGCGTTCTGCGTACTCGATCGGCATCGCTGTGAGGGCGAAGAGGCTACTGGGCCGACTCGAGGTCGGCGCGCAGCACGCGGGCCTCCCCCAGGTAGACGTGGCGCGGCACGTGGTCCTCGGGCGCGTAGTAGTGCAGGAGCGTGCGGATCACCCGTGGCAGCGCGCCCGGAACCGGAACCTCGCGCGCGCACATCAGCGGCACGCGGCTGAGCCCGAGCGCCCGCGCGGCGACGGCGGGGAACTGCGCGTTCAGGTCATCGGTCAGGGTGAAGATGCAGCTGACCATCGCCTCGGGCGCGAGCTCGTTGCGGGCCATCAGCTCCCGCATCAGCTCGTCGGTGGCCTGGAGGATCGCGTCGGCGTCGTTGCGCTCGACGGTATTGGCGCCCCTCAGCGCGAACAGCCGCTGCATTGCGCGCGGATTGTGGCAGAGGACCGGTCGCGAGCCCTCGCCGGGCGCGGTCAGGTCCGCAGCTCGATCACCGAGGCGCACCCGAAGTGCGACACCGATGAGGTCAGGGGCTCGAGCTCGCTCTCGATCTTGGCGGTCGCCGAGCCGCAGGCGAGCAGGACGAAGCGCGCATGCGAGGAGCTGACGAGCTGCTGGGCGGCATCCGGCGCGAGCTGGCCGGAGAGCAGCTGTGCGGTGACCTGGTCGCGGCCGTTGCAGCCCGGCTCAGACCAGATGCAGTCGCCGTCGTAGGTGTGACGGCCCGTGTACGCGGGGATCGTCATCCCCAGGTACGGGCTCGACAGCACGCCGCCGCGATCGTGATCCGCTTGCAGGTAGGCGAGCGCGCGCCGCTCCGAGGGCAGGATGAAGTTCGGGTTGCCGGTCTGGGGGTGGACCGACTCGAGCGCGAGCCGCATCTCGTAGTAGGTCGTCGGGATCGGTCAGAGCGCCGATCGCGACGGCGCTGATCGCGCGCCGCAGCGCCGGCCGCGGCCACCGCAGCTGCGTCCAGCCGGTGACCGCGAGCACCGCCAGCGGGAGCGTCACGCCGTCGAAGGCGTGCAGCGGCGTCGCACCCTGCGACGTGTACGCCTGCGCGTAGATCAAGAGGGACGCCGGCGTCCACAGGATCACGGTGCGTCCGAGGAAGCTCCGCGCCTGCTCGCGGACGCCGAGCAGCGCACCGAGCAGGAGTGGCGCGAGCGCGATCGCGATCGCGGTCAGCGGGAACTGGTGCTTGCTCGCCGCCTGGCCGAGCTTCCAGTTGATGTTGAGCTTCCCGAGCGCGACGTAGTAGACCAGCGGCAGCGCTGCCACCGCGAGTGTGGCCGCCGCGAGCCGCAGCCGCTCGGAGCGCAGCCCCAGCCGCAGCTCGGCCCGGAAGTCGCCGCTGACGAGCTCGGCGCCGGCGATCAGCAGCACGAACAGCTCGCCCTGCCAGGGATGCAGCGAGCCGGCGAGCGCGCCGAGCAGGCCGGGCGCCCAGCGCAGGCGCCGCTCGGCGCGCGCGCGGTCGTAGGCGAGCAGGCCGTACACCGCCGCCGCGACCGCCATCAGGGCGAACGGATACCCCCACGACAGGAATCCCGGGAACAGGTCGCCGACGACGCCGAACTGGCCGTAGACCGACGAGAAGCAGCCGTAGAAGAGCGCGAGGCCGATCGCCGCGAGCCGCACCCCGGGCGCGGGCGCGGGCAGCGTCCGCACCGCCATCGCTCGGACGCCGAGGAAGAACGCCCCGACGGCGACCGGCTTCCAGATCAGCAGCGCGACCGTCGGGGGGACGCCGACCGCGGCGAGCGCGCCGGAGATCAGGATCGCCGGCTGCAGGTACACCGCGGACGTCGGCTGGACGACGAACAGGTCGGCGATCAGACCCGAGTGGGAAGCCGACACGACCCAGCTGAGGTACTGCATCTGATCGGTGATGTAGATCCCGTCGGTGCCGGTCCAGTCCCGTCCATGGACGACCACCTGCCACAGGTTGATCGAGATCACCCAGACCGAGACGAACGCGAACGCCGCGAGCAGCAGCAACTCGGCGCGGGTCAGCTGCGGCCGCGCCGAACGGCGCCACCACTCACGGTCGCCCGCGGGGGAATCAGCGAAGGTATGGCCTGTCACGCCGACGCCCCGCACCGACGGCGCCGCCTCGACTGCGCGACGCATTAAGCCCAGGTTAACACAGGTGGCCCGCTCCGCGCCGCTGCGGCGGCGCCGTCACAGGCCCTGGAGTCGTTCCTGCAGCGCCAGTGACGCCCTGCCCGGCGCGCCGCCCATCAGCTGGATGCCGGCGCCCGACAGCACCGGCCCGGTCGACGGGATGAACGCGAGCACCAGGTAGACCGTGAGGACGACGAGCGTGCGCCGGAGCGCCCGGCTCGAGGCAAAGCACGCGAGCGGCAATGCCCAGACGACGTACCAGGGCATCAGCCAGCTGACGCTGGCGATCAGGGCCACGGTTGCCCAGCCGGCCCCGGTCAGCCAGTCGCGCCGGCGCAGTCCGAGCAGGATCACGAGCACGAGCACGAGGTTCGCCAGCCGCGAGATATCAGTCGAGGCGCCGCCGGCGCCGAGCACGATCCCGGCCACGTTCGGGAGGCTGAAACCGGTGATCAGCCTGCTCTGATCCGACAGGTTCGGCATCGAGAAGCCGAACAGCGCGACGCTGATCGCCAGCAGGGGCACGGCCGCCATCACGCATCCGGCGATCACCCGCGGGCGCCGATCGGGCGGGCGCGCCGCAATCAGCAGGAACGGCAGCAGCACGATCGCCGTCGGCTTGACCGCGACGGCGAGCATCAGCACGGCGCCGGCCAATCGGTCGCGACGCTGGAGCAGCAGCCCGATCGCGGCGGTCGACGGCAGCAGCATCAGGAAGTCGTTGTGGAAGCCGCCGACCGCGTAGAAGACGAAGATCGGGTTCGCCGCGACGAACAGGATCGCGAAGCGCGGGTCGCGACCGAGCAGGCGGGCGCACCATCCGACCGTCCATACGAACGCGAGCGCCGTCCCGACGATCAGGATCTTGACGAGCCAGTACGCGACCGGGATCGGGAGGAAGGCGAGCGGATACGACAGCTCGGTGAACAGCGGGCCGTACGGGCTCGGGTAGCTGCGCCAGGTCGCAAACGTGTAGATCGGGTCATTCGACTCCGCGCGCATCGTGAACACGTAGGGGTTCAGATGGTGGAGCGCACCGAGGCGCGCATAGCCGAGGTAGTTCCAGACATCGTTGAGCTGGAGCGGCGGCCCGAGCAGCAGCACCGCGGCCGTCACGAGCACGAACGCCCAGATCACACGCATCGACAGCGAGCGGACGGCAAGCAGCGCGGCGACGTACGCGCCGACCATCAGCACGACGACGATGCTGTAGCCGACGCGCGCAGCCGATTGCGAGAGCGTCGGCTGACCGAGCAGGCCACCGAGCGGTCCCGCCTCCCAGCTCGGATAGGTGGCGGCGCTGCGCGGCACGAGGATCGAGGAGCCGGCCGACGCGAACACGACGACGAGCAGAGCCGAGAGGGTAATGGCGGTCAGCGCGACCTGGCCCTGGCGGGCGCTCAGCTCGCTGGGCACGATCGCCCGCAGGCGCGCCGCCAGTGACTCCCAGCGCTCGCCCGGCACGGACTCATGCACGCGCGCGGTCACGGACGCCAACCGCTCGCTGAGCGCGCTGCGTCCGCCGGTCGGCGGGAGCGCTACTGAACCGTCGGTTCCTGCATTCTGTTGGCGCATCGACGAGGGAATGATCCAGACCTCGGCCTAGAGTCGGATAAATGGCTCTTTGCGAGTGTGTTAGCCGGCGAACGTACACAAATTCGGGCCCGCGCGTTACGCGGGTGTGACTTGCCGGCCGGCGGGCCGGCGGCGTCGGGCCGCCGGCGCCGGGTCCGGCGGCCGCTGGTGTCATCCTCCCGAGCGTGATCTGCGGGCCGACATGGCCATGAACATCTCCGCGCTCGAGCGCGGATCGATCTCGAGCCGCCGCGGCCGGGGCCGCGGCCGCCGCTCCGCTCACGGCCATCCGGGAGAGATGAGGCTGGTCGTCGCGTTGACGGTCGCGGCGGCCGTGCTGCGCTTCTACGGCCTCGGCCACCAGGGCTTCTGGTTCGACGAGGCGAACACGGCACAGCTCGTGACGTTCTCGCCCGGCAAGATGCTCGGGCTGATCCCGCAGACCGAGTCGACGCCGCCGCTGTACTACTGCGTCGCCTGGGTCTGGTCACGCGTGTTCGGCGACCACGAGACCGGGCTGCGCTCGCTGTCGGCCCTCTGCGGAGTGCTGACGGTGCCGGTCGCATGGGCGGCCGCCAGAGTGCTCGTCTCGTCTCGGGTCGGCCTGATCGTGTGTGCGCTGACGGCGCTCAATCCGCTGCTGATCTGGTACTCGCAGGAGGCGCGCTCGTACGCGATGCTCGTGTTCCTGACCGCGCTCGCGCTGCTCGCGTTCGCGTATGCGCGTGAGGAGCCGTCGCCGCGACTCGTCGCCGCCTGGGTGATCGCGTGCGCGCTGTCACTCGCGACCCACTACTACGCGGTCGTGACCGTCGCCCCGCAGGCGGCGTGGATGCTCTGGGAGCATCGCGGCCGGCGCGCGGTCAACGTCGGCGTCGGCCTCGTGCTGCTGTGCGGCGTCGCGCTCGTGCCCCTCGCGCTCTCGCAGAACTCGACCGGCCACGACTCGTGGATCGCGCACAGCCCGCTCGGGTTGCGTCTCGCGCAGATCATCCCCCAGTACCTGATCGGCACGGGCGCGCCCGCCCGCACCGCTCTGAAGTTCGCGGCGATCGCGCTCGCGCTCGTCGGCCTCGGGCTGCTGTTCGCGCGCGCGGATCGTTCGGAGCGCGACGGGGCGCTGCTCGCGGGCGGCCTCGCGGTCGCCGGCTTCCTGCTCAGCCTCGCCTTCGTGGCCGCCGGGAGCGATGCGCTGATCACGCGCAACATCATCGGGCTGTGGCTGCCGGCGACGGTCCTCGTCGCGGGCGGGCTCGGCGCGATCGAGGGGCGCCTGCTCGGGAACGTCGCGACCGCCGGGCTGTGCGCGATCGGGCTGACGGCGGCGATCGGCGTGCAGGCCGACTACAACCTCCAGCGACCCGACTGGCGTCCGGTCGCGGCCGCGCTCGGCCGGGCGCCGACGGGGAGCGACGAGCGCCTCGTCCTGATCCAGCACTACCGGACCCTGCTGCCCCTGTCGCTGTACATGCACGAGCTGCGGTTCCTGACCGGACCGGTCGTCCACCGGGTGACCGAGATCGATGTGATCGCGATCAGCTCGCCGCAGCAGCCGCTGTGCTGGTGGGGAGCGGCCTGCAACCTGATCCCGTCGCAGCTCCAGTCCCGCTACCGGATCGGCGGGTTCCACACGGCGTGGGTGCGGCACGTCGAGCAGTTCACGATCATGCGGCTCGTCAGCCCCCGCCCGCGGGTCGTGACCCAGATGGAGGTCGCGCGCTCGCTCGTGACGACGACGCTGCCCCGCGACGACCTCCTGATCCAGCGCTCCGCAGCAGGCTGACCTCGCCGGCGCTGAGGCGGCGGTGCTTGCCGGGAGCGAGGTCGGCGAGCCGCAGCGGCCCGATCCTCGTGCGCTCGAGGCTGACCACCGGATGGCCGACGTGCTCGCACATCCGCCGGACCTGCCGCTTGCGCCCCTCGCGGATCGTCAGCTCGAGCGTGTCGGACGCGACCCTGACCACGCGCGCCGGCGCGGTCATGCCGTCGTCGAGCTCGACGCCCCCGCGGAGCGCGCGCAGCGCCGCCTCGCGCACCGGTGGGCGGGCGACGACGACGCGGTAGGTCCGGTCGACCTCGAAGCTCGGGTGCATCAGGTGGTGGGCGAGCTCGCCGTCGTTCGTGAGCAGGATCAGCCCGGTCGTGTCGACGTCGAGGCGGCCGACCGGATACAGGCGGTGCCGGCTCGGGACGAGCTCCACGACGGTCGGGCGCCCCTGCGGGTCGCGGGCCGTCGAGACGACACCCGCCGGCTTGTTGACCGCGTAGACGACGCGGGCGGCGTCGGTCGCGATCGTGCGCCCGTCGACCGTGACGGCGTCCCGGTCGGTCACGTCGCGGGCGGGATCGAGCACGACATCGCCGCCGACGGCGACGCGCCCGGAGCGGATGATCTCCTCGGCGCCACGGCGCGAGGCGACCCCCGCGCCGGCGAGGAACTTGGCGAGTCTCACGGTGCTGCCACCATAGTC
Organism: uncultured Solirubrobacterales bacterium; assembly: GCA_963705995.1. Lineage (GTDB taxonomy): Bacteria > Actinomycetota > Thermoleophilia > Solirubrobacterales > Solirubrobacteraceae > Palsa-465. The sequence continues at coordinate 87,897 of CAVPLN010000014.1, read as the reverse complement.
GGATGGACCTGACCCTGGTCAGCGACACGATCGCCGAGCTCGGCGAGCCCGCCTACCGCACCGCGCAGGTGTGGAAGTGGGCGGCCCGCGGCGCCGCGTCCTACGAGGAGATGACCGACCTGCCGCGCCGGCTGCGCGACGCGCTGACCGAGCGGCGTCCCCTTCTCGACGCTCGCGCGTCGAGCGCGAGGCGCGCTCGCAGGACGGCACCGTCAAGGTGCTGCTGCGCACGGACGACGGGCGCCCGATCGAGACCGTGCTGATGCGCTACCGCGACGGGCGCCGCTCGCTCTGCCTCTCCTCGCAGTCGGGGTGCCCGCTCACCTGCACGTTCTGCGCGACCGGCTCGATGCGCTTCGGACGCAACCTGACGCGCCTGGGAGATCCTCGATCAGGCGCTGCACTTCCGCCGCCTCCAGGACGTCGACCACGCCGTCTTCATGGGCATGGGCGAGCCCTTGATGAACCTCGACAACGTGCTGGGCGCGTGCGCGCGGCTGCCGGACCTCGGGATCACGCACCGCCGCACCGCCGTCTCGACCGTCGGCTGGATCCCCGGCATCGTGCGTCTCGCGGAGGATCCGATGCCGCTGCGCCTGGCGCTGTCGCTGCACGCCGCCGAGGACGCGCTGCGCTCCGAGCTGATGCCGGTCAACGACCGCTACCCGCTCGCCGCCGTGCTCGACGCCTGCCGGGCGTTCTACGAGCGCAAGCGGCGCATGGTGTTCGTCGAGTACGTGATGCTCGCCGGCGTCAACGACACGCGGGGGCAGGCGGTCGCCCTGGCGAAGCTGCTCGACCCGAAGGTCTTCAAGGTCAACCTGATCCCGTACAACCCGATCGGCACCGGCTCCGAGCAGCCGCTGCGCGGCTCGAGCCCGAAGGCGATCGAGGCGTTCGGCGCAGAGCTCGAGCGGCGCGGGCTCGGCGCGACCGTCCGCCTGACGCGGGGGCGCGACATCGACGCCGCCTGCGGTCAGCTCGCCGCACGGGCCTGAGCGCCGTCGACACCGGGACGCCTGCGGCGCTGCAGGTCCTCACGTATCCCAGGTGAAGGTGACGGTCGCTCCGGCGGGCAGCGTGTAGTTGAACGACTCGTTGTCCCAGGCGACCGCGAAGCTGATCGGGGTCGCACCGTTGTTGTAGGCGAGGAGCACGTGGCTCCCGTCGGGGTTGACGGCGGCGACGTCGTCGAGGCTCGGGCTGACGAAGTTGGTCCCCGGTTTCATGTAGTTGTACTGGACGAAGTTGCTCGAGCTGACGATGTGCGCGCCCGGCTCGATCGCGATGCTCGCCTGCCCGAGCTCGAAGTAGGCGGGGGTCAGCCAGACGACGCCTGGCGAGACGACCGTGCCGAGGCCGTAGCACCCGGGGCAGCCCTTGTTCGGCCTCTCCACCGGACCGCCGGATCGATTGAGCGCGAGGTTCCAGAGTGCGACGGTGCTGGCCCAGTTGCGCAGCGACCCGATCACGACCTCCGAGGTCGGGATCGGCGTGATTCCGGGCGAGCACTCGTCGACGATCTGCGACACGGCCGGCAGCGTGGTGTGGAGCGCCTGCATCACATCAGGGCTGCCGTAGTAGCAGTGCCAGGCGATCCCGCTCAACTCGGTCGTCTCGCCTGCGGCGAGATCGTCGGCCACCGTCGCCTGCCCCCAGCCGAGGTCGAAGCCGAAGACCTGCGTCGCGCAGGTGCGCGGCACGGAGCGCCGGGACCAGGTCGGAGTCGGTCCACGTGGCGAGGCTGTTCGGCGAGATGTTCATGCCCGGATACGAAGTCGGGTTGCCGGGCTCGTTCTGCGGTGTGACCGCGCCGATGTCGATGCCCTGCCGCCGCGTACGCCTGGAGGAACTTGACGATGTACTGAGCCCACACGCCGTAGTCCTTGGCGAGCAGCTTCCCCTTGTTGCCGACGTTGGAGAGCGAGTCGTTGCGCTTCATCCAGGCCGGCGCGCTCCACGGGCTCGCCAGCAGCTCGGTCGATGCGTTGACGCCGAGCACCTGGCGCAGCGCCGGCAGGATATAGGCCAGGTCGTGCTTGATCGAGAAGTGCTGGAGCGTCGGGTCGGTCTCGCCGGGCGGAAGGTCGTCGTAGCTGTACGGGATCGCCGTCGCCGTGTAGTCCGACGCGCCGATCGGCACGCGCAGGAAGTTCAGGTGGATGCCGTTCGGTCCGAACAGCTCGGACAGCAGCGCCGCCCGCGCCGGAGCGTCGAGGTAGTCCTCGATCAGCCACGCCGAGCTGTCCGTCATCGCCGCGCCGAAGCCCTGGACGACCTGGTAGCTGACGGCGTCGTTGACGACGATCTCGGGCGTGCCGGGGGCCGGCGCCGCCGGGGTGAACTCGAGTCCGGGCTGGGGCGTCAGCCACACGTTCGCGCTCGGCACGCTCTCGACGACCGACACGGCGTTCGGGTCCGCCGCCGGTCGCCGCGCAGGCTCGCCGGCGCAGCGATCAGCGCACCTGCGCAGGCAAGCGTCGCGAGCACGGCGGTCATCGCGCCTGGGTGACGCACGCGTCTCACTCCGATGGCGCCGCGCCTCCAGCCCGGAGCTCGCCGGCCCGCAGGAGCCGCTCGCGCAGCTCCTCCTCCAGCTCAGGCGAGGGATCGAACGCGGTCAGGTCGGGGAGCTGGTCGATCGACTGGAGGCCGAACAGCCGCAGGAACAGGTCCGTGGTGCGATACAGGACGGCGCCGAACTGCGAGCGCCCGGCCTCCTCGATCATCCCCCGCTCGAGCAGCGAGGTCGCCGCAGACTCGGCGCCGACACCGCGGATGCGCGCGATCTCGGGCCGCGAGACCGGCTGCAGGTAGGCGACGATCGCGAGCGTCTCCGACTGGGCCGCTGTCAGCGGCGGGGTCCGCGGGCGTGCGAGCAGCCGGCGCGCCGCATCCTCGGCTCCGGGGTGACTCGAGAACGTCCATCCGCCTCCGAGCTCGCGGAGCACGAGCCCGCGCCGGTCGCTCTCGAACGCCTCGCGCATCCCCGCGAGCACCGCGAGCACGTCGTCCACCTCGACTTCGCAGGCGTCGGCCAGCGCGGCCGCGCTGACCGGCTCGGGCGAGAGGAACAGGAGCGCCTCGAGCGTGCGCGCTAGCTCGGCGACGTCGATCTCGATTCCGGCGGCGATCGTCATGCTGTCCTTCGAAGGGGCACGGCTCTCAACTTCGGTTCGACACGGATTTCACCGAAACATTCGTCCTGTGTCCAGGTCAGCTCCCCCTGCTTGTACAACTCGAGCAGCGCGAACAGCGTGACCGCGACCGTCACCCGGTCGGCGCTCGCGACGGCCTCGTCGAATGTGAAGGTCCCGCGTCGCAGCAGCGCGCGCAGGTGTGTCAGCCGCTCGGCGACAGACACCTTCGCGTCCGGCATGTGGCGGACGTCGACCTGCGGCGGCGGCGTCAGCAGCTCCCCGATCGCGCGGCCGAGCCGCTCCGGGCGGTAGACGGCCCGCGCCGCCGGGAGCGATGCGCGCCGGAGCTCAGCGGGCAGCGGCGCCGAGCGGAAGCGGAAGCTCTCCTGCCCGCGCAGCCGGGCGCTCGAGGTGCTCGGAGACGCTGCGGAAGCGGTGGGCGTCGAGCAGGCGCTGGAGCAGTTCGGCGGCCGCCTCGCCGGAATCGAGCTCGAGCTCCTCCATCTCCTCGCCCGGCAGCATCAGTCGCGACTTCAGCTCCAGCAGAGCCGCGATCAGGACGAGGAACTCGGTCGCGGCATCGAGGTCGAGCTCGCCGCGGGCATCGAGGTAGTCGATGTAGCTGATCACGATGTCGGCGAGGTCGACCTCGAGCAGGTCGACCTCCTCGCGCAGGATCAGCGTGAGAAGCAGATCGAAGGGCCCGGTGAAGACCTCGAGATCGAGCTCGAGATCGACGAGGCGGAGCTGCGAATGCTGTGTGGTCGCCACCCCTGCGGAGGCTAGCGGGCCCCCCGGACCGGTCCAACTCCCATCGCGGCACGGACGTCGACGAGCGTGTCAGCGGCGATCGCCCGCGCCTTCTCGGCGCCGGCCGCCAGCACCCGCTCGATCTCGGCCTGGTCGTCCCGCAGCTCGTTGTAGCGCTTGCGGACCGGGGTCAGGTAGTCGACGACGGCGTCGGCGACCGCCTGCTTGAAGGCGCCGTAGCCGGCGCCGTCGAATTCGCGCTCGACCGCGTCGATGTCGGTTCGCCTGACGGCCGCGAGGATCTCGAGCAGGTTGTTGATTCCGGGCTTGTCCGGACCGCGCCGGATCTCCCGGCCCGAGTCGGTCACGGCCGACTTGAACTTCTTGACGATCGCGGCGGGCTCGTCGAGCACGTACACGGTCCCCTGCTCGTTGCCACCCGTGGTCGACATCTTCCTGTCCGGACTCTGCAGGTCCATGATCCGCGCCCCGACGGTCGGATAGACCCCCTCGGGGACGACGAGCGTCTCCCCGTAGCGGCCGTTGAAGCGCTCGGCGATGTTGCGCATCAGCTCGATGTGCTGGCGCTGGTCGTCGCCGACCGGGACCTGGTCGGTCCGGTAGGCGAGCACGTCGGCGGCCATCAGCACCGGGTACGTGAACAGGCCGGCCGACACGAGCTCGCGCTGCTGAGCCGCCTTGTCCTTGAACTGCGTCATCCGCTGCAGCTCGCCGTAGGCGGTCACGCTCGACAGCAGCCAGGCGAGCTCGGAGTGCTCGAGCACGTCGCTCTGGCGGAACAGGATGCAGCGATCCGGGTCGAGTCCCGCCGCGACGAGCGTCGCGGCCGTGTCGTACACCGAGTCCCGGAGGCCGGCCGGGTCGTAGGCGACCGTCGTCGCGTGCAGGTCGACGACGCAGTAGATCCCGTCGCCGCGGTCCTGGCCCGCGACGTACTGGACGATCGCGCCGATGTAGTTGCCGAGGTGCTTGCGCCCGGTGGGCTGGATTCCGGAGAAGATCCGCATGGCCGGCCTGAGAGGCTAATGCACGGTTCTCAAAATCGGCGCGATGCTCGACCTGTGACCCCGCCGCTCTGGCGATCCTCTCGTACGATCGCCTCTTCGCCCCACCCCCCGGGCGATGCGCCGAGAGGCGCGCTGACCAGATCAACAACTTCCGATGAAGAGCGGCGTGGGTCGGCACCGCGTCGGACTGCGTCGCGCGCCTGAGACCGCTTCGCTCCCGCTTGTGATCGCTCGCCATCGGGCGTGGGTTGCGTGCTCGCGAGACGATCCCCTGGGCCGGGAGCGTGGCTGGCGAGCGATGCGACCCACCCGCGCGTGGGCGACCTGGCGCGGGCCGAGGTCCGACGCCGGCGGCGGCGGCGGGCGGCTCGTGGCCACCCCGGACCATTCCCGGTGGCCGGTCCGGTGTGCCGGTGACTCTCTGACCCACAACTTCCGGACCCCCGTCCCTCTCGTGGGGGCTGCGGAAGTTAGGGGTCTCTATGACCCCTCAGCTCCACACCCCCTCCGGGGGGCAGGGGGCTCCGGAAGTTAGGGTTCCGGAGGGCATACCCACCGCCGGCCCGCGCGGGGCCGATGTTCCCACCGGGCGGTGCCGTGGCGCAAGCCTCGCGGCGAACCTCGTCCTGGGCCGGCAGACGCCAGGTGGTGGGGATCCCGGCCATGCGACCCGCCCGGGTTCTGCGCGAGCCACGTCGCCTACGCGCGGGTGGGTCGCATCGCTCGCCGGCCGCGCTCCCTGCCAAGGCGAACGTCTCGCGAGCACGCAGCCACGCTCGATGGCGAGCGATCACAAGCGGGAGCGAAGCGGTCTCAGGCGCGCGACGCGCACCAACACGCCACCAACCCGGGCGCCCTCGTCGCATGACCGGCCGCGCCACGACGGGCGCTCGGAATTTCCCGACCCCCCGCGCGCGCTTGAGGGGTTGGACCGAGGCGCTCACTCAGTGCGCGCCCAGGTACAACCCCCCGCTGCGCGCCGGGGGGTCGGGAAGTTTGCGCCGCAGGATGGGCGTCTGGCTCAGACGAGTGACGCGGAACCTGGCGTGCCCGGCGTGCCCGGACCAGTCGCGCCGAGGCCCGCCGTGCCAGCCGCGCCGGGGGCTCCGGGCGGTGCCGCGGCCCTCGCCCTGCGAGCCTCGCGGCGAACCTTGTCCTGGGCCGACAGGCGCCAGGCGACGATGATGCCCGCCAGGCCGCCGCAGAGATGGGCCTCCCACGAGATGCCGTGCTGGGGGACGAGGCTGGCGATCAGGACGCTGCCCCAGATCACGCCGACGACGACGCCGATCAGGAGCTCCCAGAGGCTGCGGTCGAAGAAGCCCCGAGCGAGCAGGTAGGTCGCGTAGCCGAAGACGACGCCGCTCGCGCCGATCGTCGGGCCGCCGCTCGGCGAGATCAACCAGGTCCCAAGGCCGCCGACAACGATCACAAAGCCGGTCACGATCGCAAGCCGCACCGCTCCGCGCCAGGCGATGATCGCGCCGAGGAAGACGAACGGGATCGTGTTGTCGGTCAGGTGGGCGAAGCTCGCGTGGATGAACGGTGAGGTCAGGATCCCCCAGAACCGCGAGAAGTTGCGCGCGTAGATGCCGTCCTGATCGAGCCCGTTGGAATCGAGCGTGTTGATGATCTCGACGACCCACATCAGGGCGACGATCCCGGCGAGCATGGTCAGCCCCTCGCGCTGGGTCCGTCCGACCCGCTGCTCACCGTCGCGCACACCGGCGAAACGGCTGCGCTTGGGCAGCGCTGGAGTCAGCTGCGGCAGCTCGGTGCTCATCGCGTCAGAGGATGACAGGCCGAGTGCGCAAAAGGCTAAGAATCGAGCGCCGTGAGCGCCATCGCCAGCGCGATCGAGGCGCGCTCAGTCAGCGAGGGCAGCGAGACGAACTCCTCCGGCGTGTGGGCGCCGCCCCCGCGGGGGCCGAGACCGTCGACGGTCAGCGGGATGGAGGGCGCGAAGTGGCTCGCGTCGCTTGCTCCACCGCGTGAGCGCGCCAGGATCGGGCGGCCGATCAGCGCGGCCGTGCCGGCGAGCAGCGCCGCCGTCGCCGCCTCGGAGTTCATCGCCGGCCAGACCCGCTCGATCGTCGCCTCGAGCGAGGCGCCGCCGAGCTCGGCCGGGACCGAGTCACGCAGCCGGGTGAAGGCGGCGACGTCGCGCGAGCGCAGGTCGAACAGCAGCTCGCCCGTCGCCGGCACGACGTTCAGCGCCTCGCCGGCGCGCATCACGGTGGGCGTGACGGTGAACTCCTCGGGTCCGTCCGGGTCGGCGGCGCCGGAGATCGAGATCGCGGCCGAGCAGAGCGCGAGCAGGGCGTTGACGCCGAGGTGCGGCGCGCTGCCGGAGTGCGAGGCCCTGCCCGTCGCGCGGACGCGCAGGGCGCCGGCGCCCTTGCGGCGCACGACGACACCGTACTCGCCGGCGTCGCTCAACTCGCCGGCCTCGAAGCAGAGACAGGCGTCGTAGCCGGCGAAGCGCTCGACATGCGCGAACTGGACGGTCCGCCACTCCTCGTCGGTGACGATCAGGATGCCGATCTCGGCGAACAGCGACGGGTCGCCGGCGAGGACGCGGGCGAGTCCGAGCGCGAGCGCGACGCCTCCCTTCATGTCGACCGTGCCGGCGCCATAGAGACGGTCGCCGTCGCGCCGCGGCGGCCGGTGGGCCTCGTGGCTGACGACGGTGTCGACGTGTCCCAGCAGCAGCAGCCGGCGGCGCCCGCTGCCGCGCAGGCGCGCGATCAGGTCGTCGGCCGACGCCGGCGTCGAGCAGGGCACGCGCTCGGAGCTCGCGCCGGCCGGCAGCCAGCTCGTGCAGAGCGCGAGCGCCGCGTTTGCCCCTTCGTGGTCGCCCGAGGGCGAGGAGATCGCGACCAGCTGCTCGGTCTCAGTCGCCGCGCGCTCGGCCAGCGCCGCCGCATGCGTGCGGATGTCGATCCCCGGCATGTTCCGGTTCACTGGCCGATCCCGGCCGGATGGCCGGTCTCGAGCTGCCGGCTCGGGTCCTCCGAGGTGTCGAGTGAGAGCAGCGCCGCGACGGCCGCATGCGTGAACTGGCGGCCGGCGAGGCCGGCGCACTCATCGATCGCCTCCTGCCACGATCGGCGCGGGCTGTAGGTCCGCCCGACGGTCATCACATCGATCGCGTCGGCGAGCGCGATCAACGCCGCCCCGTCCGGAATCGCCTCGTTGTGCACGCCCAGAGGGTATCCGCGGCCGTCGGGGCGCTCGTGATGGAAGCCGATCCAGCCCACCTGCTCGTCGGTCAGGACGCCGTCGACGATCCGCGCCGAGAGCTCGACGTGCTCGCTCATCTGGACGCGCTCGCGCTGCGTCAGCGTCCCGGGCTTCGACAGGAGCGAATCGGGCACCGCCAGCTTGCCGACGTCGTGGACGAGCGCCGCCTCGCGCAGCAGCTCGACCCGCTCCTCGCTCCAGCCGGCCGCCTTCGCAAGCCGCGCCGCGAACAGTGCGACCCGCTCGGAGTGCTCGCGCGTGGCGGGATCCTTGGCGTCGATCGCCCGAGCGAGCGCCCGCAACCCGGCGAGCGCCTGATCGCGGACGACATGGCCAGGGCCGAGCGGCCCGAGCGGGCCGGCGAGCCCGGAGTTGTAGAGACTCAGCCGGTCCCGGCCGTCGCTCTTGCTCGCGTACAGAGCGATGTCCGCAAGCCGGACGAGCTCGGCCACGTCCTCGGTCGCGCCGGTGTCGCAGACGCCGCCGGAGGCGGTGATCGGCAGCGGTCCGATGACCGCCCTGGCGATCAGGCGCCGGGCCCGCTCGACGGCCACCCGCGCCTGCTCGGCGCAGGTTCCGGGCATGATCCACATGAACTCGTCGCCGCCGAACCGCCCGACGGTGTCCTGTGCGCGGGCGACGGCCTGCAGGCACGCCGCGACCTCGCGGAGGACCTCATCCCCGAGGGCGTGGCCGCCCGTGTCGTTGATCTCCTTGAAGTGGTCGATGTCGAGCATCGCGACCGAGACGGGCAGCCCGCTGCGCGCGCCGCCGGCGAGCTCGGAGGCGAGCCGCTGATGCAGCGCGCGCTGGTTCGACAGCCCGGTCAGCGGGTCGGTCATCGCCGCGACCGCCAGCTGGGCGCGATCCTCGACGTTGGCGACCGCGGTCGACAGCACCGTGCAGAAGGAGCGCAGCTGGCATTCGTCGTCGGCGTTGAAGCGCGCCGGTTGGGCCGAGCCGACGACCACCGCTCCCCAGACGACATCGCCGAGCTCGATCGGGAACGCGAGCGTCGACAGGCACCCGACCGCGCGCACGAGCGAGTCGTGGTCGTGCAGATCGGTGCGCACGACCTCCCGGTCGGCGCAGACGCGGCGCAGCGCGCTCCCGGGCCCGATCGCGACGACGAACCCGGGGACGACCGTGATCATCGGACTGCCGGTCCAGCTACCGCGAACGACCGCGCCGTCCTCGCCCCGGAACTGGAGCACCCACCCCGCCTCGGCGCCGTGCAGGCCGGCCGCCTCGCGCGCTGCGATCGCGTAGATCTGCTCGGCCGGCTCGCCGCTGACGACGGCCGTCGCGACCCGGTGCAGCGTCGCCTGCTCGGCCGCGGCGCGCTCGGCGCCGGCCCGGAGACGGCCGAGCAGCTCGCGTCCGGCGATCACGGCACCCGCGATCGACACGATCCCGACGGCGGCGACGATCAGCTCCGCCGGATAGTCGCCCGCCATGGCGCTGCCGTCATACGCGAACGGCAGCGTCAGCGCGCCGACGCAGACGGCGAGGTAGGCGAGCGCCGCCCGGCGTGCGAAGAAGTACGCGGCGTACAGCGCCACCCAGAAGTAGAACACCCAGCCCGCGGACTCATGGCCGCCGGTGCCCGAGACGAGCAGCGGCACGACGACCAGCCCGGCGAGCGTGGAGGCGTGGACGAGCAGCGCGCTCGGACGTCTCCTGACGATCGCCGTCAGCAGCGCGCCCCAGACGAGTCCGAGCGCCGCGACGATCATGACCGCCGCGGCGTGCGTCCTCGGCGCACCCGGGATCAGCGGAAGCGTCAGGACCGTGCACGCGCCGAGCGCCCACAAGGCGCCGTTGACGAAGCCTGCGAGCCGCAGCTCAACGGGGTCGATCTCGAGCAACTCGGTGGCGCGCGCGAAGCGGGCCGACGCTGCCCGTGACGGCCCGATCGATGCATCCATGGCCACGCAAACTAGCGCAATTTGCGGACAAAACGACCGCTGCAACGGACGTCCCGCCCCCGCAGGGGCGGGACCCGCACGCCGCCGGCGGCTCCCGGGACACGTACAGCGGCTGCCGGAACGCGTACAGCCGCAGCCGGAACGCCTACAACGGCTCCCGCAACACCGGCGAGCGCGCCGCCGACGCCTCGTCGAGGCGGCGGACCGGGGTCGTGTACGGGGCACCCCGCGCGATCTCAGGGTCCTCCTTCGCCTCGCGCAACACCTCGGCGACCGTCGTCGCGAACCGGTCGAGCGTCTCGCGCGTCTCCGTCTCGGTCGGCTCGATCAGCAGTGCCTCCTCGACGATCAGCGGGAAGTACACCGTCGGCGGGTGGACGCCGTGATCGAGCAGGCGCTTGGCGAGATCGAGCGTCTTGATCTGCAGTTCACGCTTCATCGGCCCGCCCGAGAGCACGAACTCGTGCATCGCCAGCCGGTCGTAGGCCGCCGGCAGGTACTCCAGCACGCCCTCCTGGCGCAGCCGCGCCAGCAGGTAGTTCGCGTTGAGCACGGCGATCTCGGAGGCCTCCCGCAAGCCGGGGGCGCCGAGCGAGCGGATGTACGCGTAGGAGCGCACGAACACGCCGTAGTTGCCCTGGAAGCCGCGCAGGCGCCCGATCGACTTGGGGCGGTCGTAGTCGAGGTGATACGCGGCGGGCGGCGCCGAGTGAGTGCCGTTCCCGGACGCAGCCGGGAGGCGGCGGACGACCTGTGGACGCGGCAGGTACGGCTCGATCCGCTCGGCGACGGCGATCGGCCCGCTGCCCGGCCCTCCTCCACCGTGCGGCTGCGTGAACGACTTGTGCAGGTTGAAGTGGACGATGTCGAAACCCATGTCGCCGGGCCGCGTGATCCCCATGATCGCGTTGAGGTTGGCGCCGTCGTAGTAGAGGGTCGCGCCGACCCCGTGGACGATCCGTTCGATCTCCTCGATCCCCTGCTCGAACAGCCCGAGCGTGGACGGATTGGTGAGCATCAGGCAGGCGACGTTCTCGGTCGCCTTCAGGCGCAGGTCGTCGAGATCGACGTTGCCGTGCGGGTCGGTGCCGACCTTGACGACCTCGTAGCCGGCCATCGTGACCGTCGCCGGGTTCGTGCCGTGCGCGGCCTCGGGAGTCAGCACCTGCGTGCGACGCTCACCGCGATCCTCGTGGTAGGCGCGGGTCAGCAGGACACCGGCAAGCTCGCCGTGGGATCCGGCGCTCGGCTGCAGCGACACGTGCGGCAGGCCCGCGATCTCGCCCAGCGACTCCTGCAGGCGCCACATCAGCTCGAGCGCACCCTGCGCCGCGTCCTCCTCCTGGAACGGGTGGAGCCGGGCGTTCCCGGGCAGCGCGGCGAGGCGTTCATGGAGCTTCGGGTTGTGCTTCATCGTGCACGACCCGAGCGGGTAGAAGCCGGTGTCGAGGTCGAAGTTGCGCTTTGACAGGCGGTTGTAGTGGCGGACGATCTCGGGCTCGGAGACCTCCGGCAGCCGGGGCGGCTCGGCGCGGCGCAGCTCCGCCGGAATCAGCTCGTCCAGGGGCCGCTCGGGTACGCCGGACGGCGGCGCGACGAACGCGCGCCGCCCCGGTCGTGACCGGTCGTAGATCGTCAGCTCGTCGTCGGCGGCGCGGGTGAACGAGGCGGCGGCGCGCGCGTCGGTCGTGCTCATCGCCCCGCCCCCGTGCCGACGCCGGCGCGCTCGGCGGCGACGGCCGCCCCGAGCACGTCGACGAGCCGATCGATCTGCTCGCGCGTCCGCTGCTCGGTGATCGCCACCAGCAGGCCACCCTCGAGCTCCGGGTCGGTCCGCTCGAGCGCGTAGCCGGGGTGGACCCCGTCCGCGCGGCAGCGGGCGATCACGCGCTCGACAGGTGCCTGGAGATGCAGCGCGAACTCGCGCACGACTGGATGCTCGTGCAGCGGCGAGACCCCGTCGAGCGCGCACAGCCGCGTGCGGGCGTACGCGGTGCGCTGCGCGAGCAGCTCGGCGAGCTCGACGATCCCGCGCCGGCCCAGCCAGCTCAGGTAGATCACGCCGGCGAGCGCATTCAGCGCCTGCGCGGTACAGATGTTGGACGTCGCCTTCTCGCGACGGATGTGCTGCTCGCGGGTCTGGAGCGTGAGCACGAAGCCGCGCCGCCCGTCGAGATCGCGAGTCTCGCCGGCAAGGCGCCCGGGGAGGCGCCGGACGAGCGCATCGGTGAGCGCGAAGAAGCCGAACGATGGGCCACCGAAGTCGAGCCGGTTGCCGAGCGTCTGCCCCTCGCCGACCGCGATGTCGACGCCCTGCTCGCCGGGGCTCTTGAGGAGAGCCAGCGGAATCGGGTCACACGCGCAGATCGTCAACGCGCCCGCGGCGCGCGCCTGGGCGGCGAGCTCGTCGAGCCGCTCGACGGCGCCGAGGAAGTTCGGCTGGGAGACGACGACGGCGGAGACGTCTCCGTCGAGCTCCGGGAGCACCGTGCGGCCGCGCGACAGCGGCGCCAGCTCGACCTCCATCCCGTACCCGTGCGCGAGCGTGCGCAGCGTCTCGATCGCGTGCGGGTGCACACCTTGCGAGACGACGAAGCGCCGGCGCGAGTTCACGTGCTTGGCGACGTAGCCCGCCGCGGCGACGGCACTCGAGAGCTCGTAGACGGACGCGTTCGAGACGGGCAGGCCGGTCAGCTCGCAGATCGCCGTCTGGTACTCGAACATCGCCTGGAGCCCACCCTGCGAGATCTCGGGCTGGTAGGGCGTGTAGGGGGTCAGGAACTCCGAGCGCGAGATGATCGAGTCGACGAGCGCCGGAACGTAGCTGTCGTACATACCGGCGCCGAGGAAGCTGATCTCGTCCTCCGTCGACACGTTGAGGGCCGCGAGGTCGCGCAGCTCGGCGTAGACCTCCTGCTCCGAGCGGCCGCCATCGAGCGCGAGCGGGCGCCCCAGTCGCAGCGACTGGGGAATCTCGGCGAACAGGTCCTCGATCGCGGCGACGCCGATCACGCCGAGCATGTGCTCGAGATCGGCATCGGTGACAGACGTGTATGTGGTCACGCTGTGTCCTTTAGCTCGTCGTCCGGACTCGCCTGCATGTCGGCCGCGTGCGTCATCCGGCTGGAAGGCTTGCGCGGTAGGCGGCCGCGTCCAGCAGCGCGTCGACCTCGCTCGGATCGGAGAGCCTCACCCTGGCCATCCAGCCCTCGCCATACGGGTCCTCGTTGATCGTCTCGGGCGCACCGGCGAGCCCGTCGTTGATGGCGATGATCTCACCCGAGAGCGGAGCGACCACGTCGGAGACGGCCTTGACGGACTCGACCTCGGTGTAGGACTCGTCCTTGCTGACGGTCGTGCCGACGGCCGGCGCGTCGAAGAAGACGACCTCGCCGAGCGTGTCCTGCGCGTACCACGTGATCCCGAAGGTCGCCTCCCCGGGCCGGTCTGGATCGATCCTGGCCCAGTCGTGTTCGGGGTGGTACTTGAGATCATCCGGATAGCTCGCTTCGGCCACAGGTCATCCTTTCTCGTTGGCGATCAGGGGCTTGCGGGCCACCACCGCATCGCGTGTGGTCCCGCGCACGTCGATCTGGAAGGTCGTTCCGGGCGCCGACCGTTCGCTGGGAACGTAGGCGAGCCCGACGCCGCGCTCGAGCGACGGCGAGAAGGAGCCGCTGGTGACGACGCCGCCGCCGATCACCGCGTTCCCCTGCCTGGCGATGCCCGGTCCCTCGATCAGGAATGCGACGAGTCGCTCGGCCGGACCGCCGGCGCGCACCGCCGCGATCCGCTCGGAGCCGATGAAGCCGGTCTCCTCCTTGCAGCACCAGCCGAGACCGGCGCCGATCGGGTCGCGGTCGACGCTCAGATCGTTGCCGTAGAGGTGGTAGCAGGCCTCGAGCCGGAGGGTGTCACGGGCGCCCAGCCCGACAGGCAGGGCGCCCCCGGCTACGAGCGCATCCCAGACGGTGACGGCGTCGCGCGGGTCGAGCAGCAGCTCGACCCCGTCCTCGCCGGTGTAGCCGGTGCCGCAGACGAGCATCGCGGCGCCCGCGACCCGGCGCTGGGCGATGTGGAAGCGCGGCGGCAGCGGGCCGTCGGCGAGCGACTGCACGAGCGCTCGCGCGGCGGGACCCTGCACGGCCAGCATCGCGAACCGGTCGGCGCCGTCGTCGACATCCGCGTCGAACCCGCCCGCATGAGCGCGGAACCACTCCAGATCGCGCTCGTGGTTGGCGGCGTTGGTGACGGTCAGGAACTCGCACTCGGCGAGCCGGTAGGTGAACAGGTCGTCGAGCACGCCACCGGCCTCGTTGCAGAGCACGCTGTACTGCGCGCCGCCCTCCGGCAGGTGGCGGACGTCGTTGGACACGAGCCGCTGGACGAGCGCGAGCGCCTCCGGGCCGCGGGTGGCGATCTGGCCCATGTGGGAGACGTCGAAGACCCCGACGGCGCCGCGCACGGCCAGGTGCTCCTGCTTGATGCCCCCCGCGTACTGGATCGGCATCTCCCACCCCGCGAACGGGACGAGCTTGGCGCCCGCAGCGGCATGGGCGTCATACAGCGGCGTGCGGCGCAGAGCGGCTTCGATACTCACCAGAGCGCAGGCTACAACTCGCGCCAGCCGCTGCCGACGGACAGGCGCTACGAAGGGGGAGCGATCTGCTGTACAGCGTGGTAGAGCTGGGCCATCAACGCAAACGACGGCTTCGGGTTGCCGTTCTGGTCGAGCACGCCCTTGTCGACCCATGGCGGCGTGCCCAGCGGATCGCTGCCGTCGTAGCCCGGCGAGGCGGCGAAGTCCTGCATCGGGAAGTAGATCGCCCCGGACAGCCAGGCCTTGGTCGCGAACACGCCGAGGCTGAACGCGATCTCGTTCTCCTGGTACTGGTAGGTGCCGCGTACCTCGACGGGCCCGTTGCGGTTCGCGCCGTAGCCGAACTCGGTGATCATCAGCGCCTGCGTCGGGTAGCACTGTCTGAGGCTGTCGAGGTAGGGGCTCAGCGCGTTGCGATCGTCGGTCGTGCCCCCGCCCGCGTCGAACCAGCCGAAGTACTCGTTGATGCCGAGCACGTCCAACGGCGCGTAGGCCGCCTCGCATGGAATCCCGGGCCAGTTGCTGAGCGCCATCCCGACCGGTCGGGTCGGGTCCATCGACTTCGCCTCGGCCGCGGCGTCCGCGATGTAGGTGTCCTCGTTCGCGGTCGGCGGCGTCGGCAGCTCGTTGCCGATGCTCCAGAGCAGGATCGAAGGATGGTTCTGATTGGCCGTGATGTTGGCGGCGAGCAGCGCCAGCGCCTGCGTACGCCACGTCGCCGACCCCAGATAGGCGTCGCTGACCTGGTAGACCGGAACCTCCGACCACAGCAGGATCCCGTCCTCGTCGGCCATCTGCTCCAGCTCGGGATCGAGTGGATAGTGGGCGCGGATGATCGTGGCTCCGAGCTCGCGCACCCACGCGATCAGCTGTGCCTGCTGGGGGACCGTGAGGGCCGCCCCGCTCGCGACCGTCTGCTCGTGGAGGTTGACGCCGCGGAGGTCGAGCAGGCGGCCGTTCAGCTCGAGCCTGCCGTCGGAGGTGACCGCGATCGTGCGGATCCCGCTCTCATACGTGTAGCCGCCGAGGCGGTGGCCGGAGCCGTCGGCGAGCGTCACCGTCGCCCGGTACAGGTTCGGGCTTCCGGGCGCCCACAGCTGCGGGTGTGCGATGGCGACCGTCGCGGTCGGCGACCAGGTCCCGCCGGGCGCGAGCGTCGTCGCCCCGAAGCTGAGCTTGGCCGTCCCGTACTGGCCGCGGAGCACGAGCTTCTGCGGTGATGACGTGAAGTTGCGCACCGTGGCCTGCTCGGTGATCGTTGCGGTGCACGTGGGGCACTGCTGCGCCGTGCGGATCACGACCGAGTCGAGGTCGGCGCGGGAGACGGGAAGCAGGTAGACGACGTCGAGGATGCCGCCGTAGTTCCACCAGCCGCCGCCGGGGCCGGGCGGGAGGCTGGCGGCCGTGCGCTGGTCGTCGACGCGCACGATCAGGCGGTTGACGCCCGCGTGCAGGTGGGTCAGCCGGAACTCGAACGGGAGGTAGGCGCCCGTGTGGGTGCCCAGCTCGTACCCGTTGATCCAGACCGTCGCCACGTAGCCGACGGACTCGAACTCCACCATCCAGCTCTGCGCGGTGCGTGGGACGCTCGCCGGGAACGCGCCGGCCGGCAGCGTGAAGTCGCGGCGGTACCACTCGACCGAGCCGTTCATGCTCGCCTGCGAGTAGTTGCCGGCGTTGTAGGCGTTCGGGATCGTCGTCGCGCTCCAGTCGGTCGTCGCGGCGACGTCGCGCCACCAGCCGCCGGCGACGCCGGCGTTGGTGGGATCGGTGCGCTGCAGCCAGACCCCGCCGAGCAGGTAGCGCCCGTCCTGGCCGTCACTGGCGAGCGCTCCCGGCGTCGGGGGCGTCGCCACATACGGGCCGCCATACGGCGGCGACACCGGGGTCGTCGTCGGAGTCGTCGCCGTCGGGCTGGATTGCGCGCCCGCGGGCGCGACCCCGCCCGGGAGGCCGGCCGCGAGCACCGCCAGGAGCACGCCGGCGAGTGCCGCCATGAGTGCGACCCGAGCGCGGCTCGATCGGATCTGCCGGACGGCCCTCATTGCGCCGGCGCCGGCAGGATGCGGAGGTACCGCGTGATCGTCGCGGCGTTGCCGGCCTTGTCGGTGGCGACGACGGTCAGCCGGTAGAGCCCAGATTTCGTGAACACGTGCGTCGCGACGGACGAACCCGCGGCGCTGACCGTCGCCGGGACCGGTGTCGAGCGTCCCCAGGCGACAGTCAGGGTCGCGATCCCGGAGGCCTGCGCGCCCGGCTCGGTCGGGTTCGGCGGGTCGACGTAGCCGAGATGCAGCGCCACGGTCTGGCCGACGCGCGCGACCCCGCTGGCGAGCAGGCGCAGGCGTGGGGGCTGCGTGTCGACGAAGACGGTGGCACGGCCGCTCACGCTGACGAGACCCGCCGGGTCGGAGACACTCACCTGCCACACGTGCGGGCCGTCGATCAGCGTGGCCGGAACGCCGACCGAGGTGCCGGTCGTTTGCGCGAGCGTGGTGCCGTCGAGGGTGACGGTGTAGACCAGCGGCCCCCACTCGGCCCGCGACGCCGTCCACGCCAGCGTCGGATGGATCTGCGTCGTGTACACGAGGTTCACGGTCGGAGTGGGCTGCGACGGCTGCTGGTAGAGCTGGGCGACGTCGACGGTCATCTGCGAGCCCGTGCCCTGCACCCACGCGACGGCAGCGTCGCCGTTGCCGTCACCGCCTGCGGCGATCCCCGCGGCGCCGTCGGTCGCCCCGAGCGACGGGTTCGACACGACGACCGCCGGCGCGAGGTCGACGCCGTCCTGCGCGAACCGGACCATCGTCTGGGAAGCGCCGGGAGCGGTCGTGTCCTGCCAGGCGATCAGGGTCGAGGTCAGTCCGGCGGCGGCCGGCACCCCGTCCGGGGCGTACGCGTCGAGCCCGGTGCCCACCTCGAAGGGGCCGCCCGGAACGCCGTCGGTGGCGAGCGGCGTCGCGATCACGGAGTCGCTGTCCTGGGTCGCGGCCGTCACGAAGCCACGGCCGTATTCGGTCACCGCGATCGCCGGCTGATCGGCGCCGTCGGTGCCGGCCGCGAGGCCGTCGACGGTCACCGCCGGCTGGGTCTGCTCCGCGATCAGGCGGGCGAGCAGGACGCGCGACTGGTGCTGAGCGCCGCTGACGACCTCCTCGCGAAAGGCGATGTCCGGATAGGACGAATCGCCGCCGACGGCGACGGCGGGGCTGTCGGCGGCGATCTCACTCCACCCCGAGACGGTCGCCGGATCGAGCTGCGCGACCGCGACGCTCGTCATCGTCCCCCAGACGCGGCGGACGTAGACATGGCCGCCCTCGCCCCAGGCGACGATCCCGACGCCGTCGCCGGCGGCCGCCACCGACGGCGCGTCCGGGCCCGTGCCGGCGTCGTCGTTCGGGGTCACGTTGACCGCCTGCGGCGAGGCGGGCGCCCACGAGCTGCCGTCGTAGTAGTCGACGTCGACATCGCTGCCGGCACCGACGACGGCGGTGTATGCGAGGTAGGCCTCGCCGTTGGTGTTCATCTGGATCGATGGGTTGCTCGCATCGGGAGCGATCGGTTGCGGCGCCGTCCACCCCGCTCCGGCCGACGTCGTCCCCGTCACGAACAGGCTCCCGGCGTCGATGAACGCGACGAGCAGCACCCCGCCGTTCGTGCCGGTGATCACGGCCTGGCCGGCGGGGCCCGGGAGCCCCGCGTCGAGCTCGGCCGGCGCCTGGAAGGTCCCGCCGAGCAGGCGCGAGGCGAACACGTGCTCGGCGCCGTCGACCTCCTGGGTGTAGACGAGTCCGCCGGTGCCGTCGCGGGCGATCTCGAGGCCCCCCAGCTGGACGCCCGCAGCCGGTCCCGCGATCATCTGCGGCGCCACCAACGTCGGCTGCGCCTCGGCGGCGTCCGCACCGACCAGTCCGACCAGCGCCGCGGCTGCGAGAGCGGTCACGGCCACGAGCTGGGCCGTCGGCATGCGACGACGGCGGAACCGGCTCGCGCCCGCCCGTCTGCACCGTCCGCCGCTTCGTGTGACTTGGATCGAGCCGTCGAGCACGTCAAAAGGTGTCGCCGCACCGACGTGCAGCGAGCGTTGGTCAGTCCCCGGCCGTACCCACACCATACCCACCGACCGCGCTCGAGCACCCCAGCCCCGGCTGACGTGCACCATTTCGTGCGGCGGCGAGCGCCTGGGCGCCACCGTCGCTGTGCCGGGCTCAGCCCACGACCGCGGGTGCGGGGCGCCGCCCCGCACCCGTCGCGGCCTACCGGTCCTTCAGGAACGACGGGATGTCGATCTCGTCGTCGCGGATCTGCAACGACGAGCGCTGGCGGTCGTCGAGCGTGACGTCGCGGTCGCGCCGCGGTCGCGACGTCGACAGCGTGCCGCGCAGCGCGCTCCCGCGAGCCGGCGAGCCATGGTCGAAACCGGTCGCGATCACCGTGACGCGAACCTCGTCTTCCATCGAATCGTCGATCACGGCACCGAAGATGATGTTGGAGTTCGCGTCCGCCGCGCTCTGCACGATCTCGGCGGCCTCGTTGACCTCGAACAGGCCGAGGTCGTGACCGCCGGTGATGTTCAGGAGGATGCCCATCGCACCCTCGACCGACTCCTCGAGGAGCGGCGAGGAGATCGCCATCTTGGCCGCCTCGGAGGCGCGGTTCTCCCCCGCCGAGGTGCCGATCCCCATCAGTGCCGTGCCGGCGTCGTGCATGATCGTGCGGACGTCGGCGAAGTCGAGGTTGATCAGGCCGGGGATCGTGATCAGGTCGGTGATGCCCTGCACACCCTGGCGCAGGACGTTGTCCGCCTCCCGGAAGGCATCGAGGATCGTCGTGCGCCGCTCGACGATCGCGAGCAGCTTCTCGTTGGGAATCACGATCAGCGTGTCGACGTACTCGCGCAGCTTCTGGATCCCCTCCTGCGCCTGGCGGGCGCGCTGGGTCCCCTCGAACGAGAACGGTCTGGTGACGACGCCGACGGTCAGCGCGCCGATCTCGTTCTTGGCGATGTCGGCGATCACGGGCGCCGCACCGGTCCCGGTCCCACCGCCCTCGCCGGCCGTGACGAAGACCATGTCCGCGCCCTTGAGCGCCTCCTTGATCTCGTCGCGGGACTCGGCGGCCGCACCCTGCCCGACCTCCGGGCTGGCGCCTGCGCCAAGTCCCTTGGTCAGTTCGTGACCGATGTTGAGCTTGATGTCGGCGTCGCACATGGCGAGCGCCTGATTGTCCGTGTTGCAGGCGATGAACTCGACGCCGCGCAGGCCCGCGTCGACCATGCGGTTGACCGCATTCGTGCCGCCGCCGCCGACGCCCACGACTTTGATGACTGCCAGGTAGCTGCTTTCCATGATGATCTGTCCGACCCTCGATGTAGCGTCGAGTGTTTAATCTGAGTCTCCGCTGGTTGCGGCAGTTTTGCACGTTACGCACGGAAACTCGACGAAGTCAATGGCTGCGACCATTCGCAACGAACGTTGCAGATCCCAGAACTCTCGATTGTTGCCGGAGAGTCGGGATTCCGACCGCAGTCAACCTCAACTTGAGGCTTATGGTTGGCGGTCTCGTTCCCTACCCCCCAGCGGCTGAAAGCCGGGGGTCGCTGACGTCGATGTACGCGGCGCCCGCCGAGCTCGAGTCGCCGAGCACGGCGATCGCCGCGGCCCACTTCGCTCGGAGCTGTGACGTGGAGCCGAAGTAGATCTGCGGTCCGCTGCGCAGCTGGACGATGACGCCGTGCGTGGCCGTCTCGGTCGCGTTCGCGATGTGGGTGATCAGCGTGTACGGCGCCGCCGCGAGCGTCATCACGGCGGCGCGCGAGCCGGCCGTCGTGAGCCGGTCGCCGAACGGCGCCGACCGCAGCGGGATCGTCGGCAGCGGCCCGATCGCGATCGGAGAACGGCCGATCAGGACGCCATCGGAGTCGACGACGATGTTCTGCGCGCCGACCTGCACGGTCGCGACCGGGACGTGCTCGTCCACGCGAATCGCGGCGGCATGCGGGAAGCTCGTGCTGACCGCCATCGAATGCACCTCGGGATACGCCGAGACCGCGTTCTGGAGCTGGGTCATGTTCACATCGAGGGTTGTCATCCGCATCGCAGCCGCGACGATCGCGCTGCGGATCGGACCGACATCGGGGCCGTTCAGCCCGGTCACCGAGACGCGCCGGATCGCGACGAACGAGGAGTCCCGGAACCAGAGCCATCCGCAGCCGAGCGCGACGATCGCGCCGGCGAGCAGCGCCAGCCTGCGCGCCGAGAAGCGCGGGAGCGCGAGCCGGCGCCGCCGGCGTTGGCGCGTCGCGGTCACCCCTGCCCTCGCACCCACGGGAAGCGGATGTGACCGAGGATCTGGACCTCCGGCTCGAGCTCGACGCCGACCGCCTCGAGCACCCGCCGGCGGCCCTCGGCGACCAGCGCGAGCACGTCGGCGGTCGTCGCACCGCCGACGTTCTCGACGAAGTTCGCGTGCTTGGCGCTGAATCCGGCGCCGCCGACGCGCAGCCCGCGGCAGCCCGCGGCATCGAGCAGCTGGCCGGCGGTGCGCCCGCCGGCGCGCGGGTCCTCGGGGTTCTTGAAGGTCGACCCGAAGGTCTTGATCCCGGCCGGCTGGGCCTCGCGGCGGCGAGCACGCAGCTCGGCGAGCGTCTCGCGGACACTCACGTCCGCGCGCGGGCGGAGATGGAACTGCGCCCGCACGACGACCTCGCCGTCGCGCAGGTTCGAGCGGCGGTAGGAGAAGCCGAGCTGCTCGGGCAGGCGCCGCTCAGCGCCGTGGGCGGTCACGATCTCCACCCACTCGAGCGTGTCGGCGAGCGCGCCGCCGTACGCGTTCGCGTTCATGCGCACGGCGCCGCCGACCGTTCCCGGGATGCTGACGCCGAACTCGATGCCGGAGAGGCCGGCCTTGGCAGCGGCGGCCGCCAGCGCGGGCAGCCGGACGCCGCCGCCGCAGCGGACCCGCTCCCCATCCAGTTCGATCGTGGTGAGTTCCTTGTCGAGCTTCATTACGAGGCCTTCGACGCCTTCGTCGGCAACGAGGAGATTCGACCCCGAGCCGACGACCCCTACCTTGAGCGCGTGCTCACTCGCCCAGGCGAGCAGATCCTGCACCTCGCTGGTGCTGCCGGGGCGGGCGAAATACTCGGCCGGACCGCCCGTCCGGATCGTCGTCAGACGGGTGAGCGGGTAGTCGCGCTGGACGCCGTTGGGCGGAGCGAGCATCTGCCATGAGGTTAGACCCGGCCGCGGCCGCTCCCAGCGGACCCGCCGTCCGTGACGACGCCGCCTGCGCCGGAGCCACCGCCATCCGCGGCGACGCGGCTCAGCCCGAACCGACGACGACCAGCGAGCGGCCGAGCGCGTCGATGTTGCCGGCGCCGATCACGAGGCAGAGGTCGCCCTCGCGAAGAATCCCGCGCAGATAGGAGCCTGCCTGATCGGAGGCCGGCATCCACGCGACCGTCCGCCCGCCGGCGGCGTCCGCCGCCGCGGCGGCGACGAGCCGGCCGCTCACGCCGGGGAAGTCCTCGGCCCGCTCGCGCGCCGGATAGACGTCGAGCACGACGGCGATGTCGGCCGCCGCGAGCGCGGCGCCGAACTCTCGCGCGAGCGCACGCGTGCGCGAGTAAAGGTGAGGCTGGAAGGCGGCGACGAGCCGTCGCGGAGCCAGCGTCCGGGCCGCCGCGAGCGCCGCTGCAACCTCCGTCGGGTGGTGCGCGTAGTCGTCGAACACCACGGCGCCCGCCGGTGTGCGTCCGAGCAGCTCGAGCCGGCGGCGCGCCCCGTGGAACGAGCCGATCGCGGCTGCCGCCGCCGCGGGATCGGCGCCGGCCAGGGCGGACGCCGTCAGCGCACCGGCTGCGTTGACGGCGTTGTGGAGGCCCGGGACCGACAGCTCGACATCGAGGCCGCGCCAGCGCAGGCGGGCGCCCTCCGGCTCGAGGCGGGGCTCGGCGGCGTCGTAGCGGACCACTTCGGGCGCGTCGCACAGGCCGGCCACCTCGGGCCGGTCCCAGACGACGTCGACGCGCGCGCGGCCCATGAACTCGCGCAGCGTCTGCTCGAGGTCGAGCCGCGAGCCGTAGGTGGAGTGATGGTCGAGCTCGGCGCTCGTCAGCACGGCGATCTCCGGGGACAGCGCGAGCAGCGAGCGATCCGACTCATCGGCCTCGACCACGATCCAGTCACCGCTCCCCCATGACGCGTTGCGGCCGGTGTCGCGCAGCTCGCCCCCGACGACGTAGGCGGGGTCGAGGCCGCAGCCGCGCAGGATGTGGACGATCATGCCCGTCGTCGTCGTCTTCCCGTGCGTACCGGTCACGGCGAGGCAGCGCTTGAGCCCCGCGAGCTGCGCGAGCAGCTCCGAGCGATGGAGCTCACCGCCGCCGCCGCGCTCAGCCGCCGCCGTGCGGCGCTCGGGGTTGTCCGGGCCGACCGCCGTCGAGTAGACGACCTCGGCGCCGGCCGGGACGTTGCCGGCCGCGTGGCCGAGCACCGGCGCGATCCCCGCGGCCCGCAGTTCGGCCATGTACGGCGACTCGGCGCGGTCGGAGCCGGTCACGGATGCGCCGAGCGTTCGGGCGACGAGCGCGAGCCCGCTCATCCCGGCCCCGCCGATGCCGACGAAGTGCAGCCTGCGGCCGGACCAGTCGGCGTCCGCCACGCTCAGGCCCGCTCGAGCACGACGAGCGGGATCTGGCGCTCGGTCTTCGTCTGGTACTCGTCGTACGCCGGCCACTCGGCGGTCATCAGCGGCCACAGCTCGACCCGCTCCGCCGGGGTCGCGTCACGCGCGACGGCGTCGAAGCGATCACCGCGGACCTGGACGTTCACGTGGGGATCGGCGGCGAGGTTCTTGTACCAGCTCGGATGCTCGGGAGCGCCGCCCTTCGAGGCCACGACGACGTACGCGTCGCCGTGCTCGCCGTAGATCAGAGCCGAGTCACGGTCGGCTCCGGAACGCCTGCCCTTGGTGGTGAGGATCAGGCACTGCGTGCCCTGCCACTCGTGCCCCTCGGCCCCGTCGGTCGCGCGGTAGCGCGCGACGTGCTCGTCTCCAAACAGCATGTTCGGCCTCCTCTGACGCTTTCGATCGGCTCAAGAGGCTACTAGCGCCCCGCGCGTGACCGATCAGACGGGGGTCAGCGTCAGCGCCCGGCTCAGGTTGTTCTTGATCTCGGCGAACTCCGGTGCCCTGGCCAGCCGTTCCGCCTCTGCTTTGCGTCGCGACAGCGCGCATTCCAGCACCTTCGCCGCGTGCCGGTGGAACCGTTCGTGGAGGTCGTGGAGGTTCTGCCAGCGATCGGGCTGCGCGGCCTTGAACGACGCGTCGGCGTGCAGCCACTTGCCGAACGTGCAGCAGTCATCGCGCCCCGCCTGCTCGACCGGCGTCGCGCACTCGCCCGTCTCGATCGCCGCGCGCAGCTTGGCGTTCCACGCCTCATGCGCCTCGAGCGCAGCCGCGAACACCTCTCCGTGCGTGCCATGGCCGCTGTCGATCAGGAGCTGGAAGTTGCCCACCAGCGCCATCAGCGCGTCGGCGCTGCCGGCCATCTCGGCGGCGCCGGCCGCGACCTGCTGGGTCGACGCGCTGGTCTCCTCGGTGGAGGCGGACACCTGCTGGGTCGATGCGGAGGATTCCTCGGCCACGGTGGCGGCTTCGGTGATGCTGTCCTGCATGGTCGTGGCGGCCGCGGTGATCTGCTGGGTGGCCGCGGCAATCTGCGCGACCCGCGCGTTCACGTCCTCGACCGCTTGGCCGATCGATAGGAACGCGCCGCGCGCCTGCTCGACGACCTTCGCCCCGTCCGCGGTCTTGCGGGCGCCGTCCTGGACGATGTCGACCGCAGCCGCTGTCTCGTCCTGGATCGCGCCGATCAGCCCCGAGATCTCCTGCGCGGCCCGCTGGGACTCCTCGGCCAGCTTGCGCACCTCCTCGGCGACGACCGCGAACCCGCGGCCCTGCTCGCCCGCGCGGGCGGCCTCGATCGCGGCGTTCAAGGCGAGCAGGTTGGTCTGCTCGGCGAGCCCGGTGATCGTCTGCACGATGTGACCGATCTGCTCTGACTTCGCCGCCAGCTCACCGATCGCGGTGCTCACTGCCTCGCTGGAATCGCGCACGGAGCGCATTGCCGCGTCGGCCTGCTCGGCCGCGAGACCGCCCTGCCTGGCGGTCTCGCGCGCCTGTCCGGCGACCTCGGCGGTCTGCTCGGCCTGCTCCGTGCTCTCGGCGACCGCAACGGCGACCTCGTCCGCGGCCCTGCGCGCGGTCTCGATGATCTGCACCTGACGCTCGGCGCCCTGCGCGACGTGCTCGATCGCCTGCGCGATCTCTCCCGTTGCCCGTCCGGTCTCCTCTGACGTGGATGCCATCTGACTCGAGCTCTGGCCGACCGAGCGCGCGGTGCTGGCCACCCGCGCGACGAGGTCGCGCAGCTTCTCGCACGCCTGGTTGTAGTCGACGTAGCAGTCGAGGAACACCGCCCGCATCGTCTCCGTCACACGGGACAGCTCACCAAGATCATCGCGCCGCTGGTCGGGCTCGACGGCCTTGGTCTTCGCTTCCAGATGGACCGTCAGGTCGCCAATTGCGAGCGCTCGGAGCCCGTGCTTGAGGTTCTCCTCGAGCGCGTTCCGGATCGCGTTCTGACGCTCGATGTTGTACGCAATCGCCCTGTGGATGCGACGCGCCGTGACGAGCGCCCCGCCGCCACCGAGGACGATCCCGGCCGCAGCGACCACGAGCAGCACCGCAGACGAGGCGTGCGAGCCTCCGAGGACGGCTTCGAGGACGAGGCAGATCGCGAGGACAGCGAAGGCAAGGGCAAGCTTGGCGGCGGTTGCCGACCTGAAGCCGGCGACGGTACGACTGGGCCCGGTCACAACATCCTTCTCCTTGTGTGCGGTTACTTTCGTGTCGTCGGCAGCAGACTCCCGAACGTCAATCCGTGTTTCGCCGCCGACTTTCTGCGTATCACTGTGAGACGGTCTCGGCATCGAGTTCGTCGAGCAGCGAGATGACGCGCCGCTCGATCTCATCTCGGACCAACCGCACCGCCTCCACCGGCAAGCCGGCCGGATCGGTCAGCTCCCAGTCGCGGTAGCGCTTGCCAGGGATCAACGGACACTGATCGCCGCAGCCCATCGTGATCACCAGATCCGCCCGTTCCGCCAGCTCGCGACTGAGCAGCTGTGGCGTCCTGCCGGACAGGTCGATCCCGATCTCATTCATGACCTCGAGAACCTCGGGATGGACACGATCAGCGGGGGTGGTCCCAGCCGATAGCGCATGGTGGCTGCCGCCGGCGGCGCGCCTGAACAGCGCCTGGCTCATCTGCGAGCGACCGGCGTTCTGACGGCAGACGAACAGGACGGTGCTCATGACACGTGCGAGACCACGATCGGCAGTCTAAAGATTGACAACCATCACTTCAATCGATATTTGTATATCGATGGCCGTCGATCTGGAGCTCGTCCCGAAGACCAAGCGCGAGCCGGGAGCGCCGTGCTGCGAGCCGGTCGTGTATCCCGATGTCGAGCGCGGCATGGCGGTCCGGATGGCCGCGGTCGCGAAGGCGCTCGGCGACCCGGTCCGGATCCAGCTCGTCGACATTCTCCGCAAGCACGCCGGCAAGGTCTGCGTGTGCGAGCTCGTGCCGCTGTTCGATCTCTCCCAGCCGACCGTCTCGCACCATCTCAAGGTGCTCCGTGATGCCGGGATCGTCGGCTCGGAGCGGCAGGGGCTGTGGGCCTATTACTTCGTGATCCCCGACGCGCTCAAGGAGCTGTCCGGATGGCTGACCTGACGAACCAGTGCTGCACCCCGGCCGCGCAGCAGATCTGCTGTGAGCCGTCGGAGAAGACAGCGTGCTGCGGCGACAGCCACGCCGAGGGCTGCGGCTGCGCGGCCGGCGCGTCGTCGACCGGGTCGACGGCGACGGTCGAGTCGGTCCGCGAGACCGTCCGCGAGAAGTACGCCGCCGCGGCCGTGGCCGCCGCCACGGGCACCGGCACGAGCTGCTGCAGTCCAGCCGATCGAACCGGTGTGTTCGGCCCCTCGCTGTACGCCGAGAGCGGCGAGCGCGACGCGCCCGAGGCTGCGGTCAACGCGTCGTTGGGCTGCGGGGTGCCAACCGCCGTCGCCGACCTGCACGACGGTGAGGTCGTCCTCGATCTCGGCTCGGGCGCGGGTGCTGATGTGTTGATCAGCGCCCGGCGGGTCGGACCCTCGGGCCGGGCGATCGGGATCGACATGACCGACGAGATGCTCGACCTCGCCCGCCGCAACGCCGCCGATGCGGGCGTCAGGAACGTGGAGTTCCGCAAGGGATACCTCGAGCAGCTGCCCCTCCCGGATGCGAGCGTCGATGTCGTGCTCTCCAACTGCGTGATCAACCTCTCCGCCGACAAGCCCAAGGTGCTCGCCGAAGCCGCCCGGGTCCTTCGCCCCGGGGGACGATTCGCCGTCTCCGACGTGATCGCCGACCCGGACATGGACGAGCGGACCAAGGCCGACATGCAGGCCTGGACCGGGTGCATCGCCGGCGCACTGACCGAGCAGGAGTTCCGGGCGGCGCTCACCGCCGCCGGCCTGCACGACGCCGAGTTCCGCGAGACCCACCGCGTGCACGAGCACGCCGGGGCGGCGATCATCCGCGCGCGCAAGCCCACCGTCAGATTCGCCTGAAGCGCGGCACACGGCGCCTGGCGCCGTCGGTCCCTCGATCCTCGCCGGCCGGCGCCCGTGCGTGCGGGGATCCGCGACACGCCGACGCGGAACGGGTCCCGTAACGACGATTCTCGATGTAGTCTGACCGACCATCACAACCGCTCAGCCCTTGCCCCCGACGACAACGACGATCCGATGCCGACCGGCGTGCGGCTGATCGCACCTTTCGTGGCGGCCTGCGGCGCGGCCGTCCTGCTGCTGTTCGCGACGCAGGCCGGGGCGTCGGCGTCGTTCACGCCGCAGTGCGCGGACCCGTTTCCCGCCGCGCGCACCGCGCAGAACCCGCTGATGCTGACGCCCGCCCCGCCCGCCTCCAACCCGTTGGCGGGCGCGAACTTCTTCGTCGCCGGGCCCGCACACGGGGTGGCCGCGGGAGCGATCGCGCAGCTGCTCGGGATCGACACCAGCACGCCCGCCGGAGCACCGCTGCCGTCCTTCAAGGACAGCGAGTCGTGGGCACAGTTCTCCCAGTACGTCTCCAGCCATGAGACGACCCTCAGCGCGAGCGTCCAGCGTCAGATCCTGGAGCTGGAGAAGATCGCGAGCGAGCCGGAGACACAGCGGATCAGCCGCTACTCCGCAGGCGGCACGCCCACCGGGATCTACAGCCAGACGCAGAAGCTGTTCTGTCACAACTTCACCGCCGACCCGGGCACGATCCCGGTGATCACCACCTACTTCCTGCACGCCACGCTCGGCGGCTGTCCGACGGCGCAGGCGATCGACGCCTACCAACCGACGTTCGAGGCTCAGATCAACGCGCTCGCGCAGGCGACCGGCAACCGCCCGGTCGTCTACCTGCTCGAGCTCGATGCGATCGGTTCGTCGGCCTGCATCGCCAAGAGCAGTGCCGCGCTCGCGCAGTGGGAGTCGCTGCTCAAGTTCGAGGCGTCGACGCTCGGGGCCCTCCCCCACGCCGTCGTTTACATCGAGGGCGGCTACTCGGACGCCAACAGCCCGGCCTACGCCGCGAAGCTGCTCGAGGCGAGCGGCATCAGCGACGTCGCCGGGTTCTGGACGAACGACACGCACCTCAACTGGACGAGCCGGGAGATCAGCTATGGACAGGCGATCTCGAAGCTCACGGGCGGCGCCCATTTCATCATCGACACCGCCGAGAACGGGAACGGGCCGCTGCTCAACGCGAACCCATCCCAGCAGGGCGTCGAGAATCTCTGCAATCCGCCGGGCCGCGCGCTCGGACCGCAACCGACGACCAACACGGGCCAGGCGGACGTCGACGCCTACCTGTGGACGCACGTGCCCGGAATCAGCGACGGCAGCTGCAACGGCGGCCCGCCGGGCGGCACCTTCTGGCCCGCCCGGGCGATCGCCGAGGCGCAGGCCGCCAACGGCAAGCTCGGCCCCGGCTCGCCCAGCCGGCCGTACTGACGGCTCCGATGGCCGGTGGCCCGAGCAGGTAAGGCGATAAACTCGCTCGACTTACTTTTGATCACCCCGACCGGAGCCGACCATGTCCCCCACGCACCGCCCCGAGACCGTCGCCCTGCATGGCGGCCAGACACCGGACACCGCGACCAACGCCCGCGCCGTGCCGATCTACCAGACGTCCTCCTACGTCTTCGACGACACCCAGCACGCGGCCGATCTGTTCGCGCTACAGGTCCCGGGGAACATCTACACGCGGATCATGAACCCGACCTGGGACGTGCTCGAGCAGCGGCTTGCGGCGCTCGAGGGCGGCATTGCGGCGCTCGTCACGGCGTCCGGCCAGGCGGCCGTCACCTACTCGGTCCTCAATGTCACCCGCGCCGGCGAGAACATCGTCTCGGTCTCGCAGCTGTACGGCGGCACGTACAACCTGTTCGCGCATACCCTGCCGCAGTACGGCATCGAGGTGCGGTGGGCCGACGCTGACGATCCCGCGGCCGTCGCGCGGCTGGTCGATGACAAGACGACGCTCGTGTTCGGCGAGACGATCGGCAACCCGCTGCTCAACGTCCTCGATGTGCGGGCATGGGCCGCCGCCGCCCACGACCAGGGGCTGCCGCTGATCCTCGACAACACCGTCCCGACGCCGCTCGGCGCACGCGTGTTCGAGCAGGGCGCCGATGTCGCCGTCCACTCGCTGACCAAGTTCATCGGCGGGCACGGCACCTCGATCGGCGGCGCGATCGTCGACGCCGGCTCGTTCGACTGGGCGGCGCACACGACCGCGAGCCGGTTCACCGGCCTGTCCAAGCCCGACCCGTCGTACCACGGCGTCGTCTGGACGGATGCGCTCGGGCCGGCGGCGTACATCGGACGCACCCGCACGGTCCTGCTGCGCAACACCGGCGCGGCGCTGTCGCCGTTCAACGCCTTCCTGTTCCTGCAGGGAGTCGAGACGCTGCCGCTGCGGATGGAGCGCCACAACGACAACGCGGTCGCGGTCGCCCGCCACCTCGAGAGCCACCCCGACGTCGACTGGGTCCACTACCCCGGCCTCGAGTCGAGCCCCTACCGTGAGATCGCGGAGCGGACTCTGCGTGGCGGCTACGGCGCGCTCGTCACGTTCGGGGTCAAGGGGGGCCAGGCGGCCGGACGTGCCTTCATCGAGAACCTGAAGCTGTTCAGCCACCTTGCGAACATCGGCGACGCGAAGTCACTGGCGATCCACAACGCCTCGACGACCCACTCGCAGCTCAACGCCGACGAGCTCGCCGCGGCCGGCGTGACGCCGGAGACGGTCCGCCTGTCGGTCGGGATCGAGCACATCGACGACATCGTCGAGGACCTCGATCAGGCACTCGCCGCGACCCGGCAGCTCGCGCCTGCATGAGCGGCGGCGGTCTCGGACGCGTCGTCACCCAGCGGGCCGTCCTGTTCGGCCCGGACGACCCGCTGCTGCTCGAGTCCGGAGCCGCGCTGGCTCCGGTCGAGGTCGCCTACGAGACCTATGGAACGCTCGACGCGGACGGCGGCAACGCCGTCTTCGTGCTGCATGCGCTGACGGGCGACGCGCACGCGGCGGGACATCACGGCGATCCGGAGCGGCGAGGCTGGTGGGACAACCTGATCGGGCCGGGGCGGCCGCTCGACACCGACCGGCTGTTCGTGATCTGCCCGAACCTGCTCGGCGGCTGCCAGGGGACGACCGGCCCCTCGAGCATCGACCCGCAGACCGGGCGCCCCTATGGCATCGACTTCCCGCTGTTCACCGTTCGCGACCTCACGCGCGTGCACCGGCGACTGCTGGCGCACCTCGGACTGGAGCGCGTGGCGCTCGCGATCGGCGGCTCGCTGGGCGGCATGCAGGCCCTGCAGTGGGCGCTCGACAGCCCCGCCGAGGTCGAGCACGCCGCCCTGATCTGCGCCACCGCGAAGCTGAGCGCCCAGAACATCGCCTTCTCGGCCGTCGCGCGGTCCGCGATCACGAGCGACCCCGAGTTCAACGGCGGCCGCTACCTGGAGAGCGGTGGGAGCCCGCACATCGGCCTGGCGACGGCCCGCAAGCTCGCGCACATCACCTACCTGTCCGAGGAGTCGATGCGCCGGAAGTTCGCCCGAGCACGGCGTTTCGACGCCGCGCCGATGACACTCGGCACCGACTTCGAGGTGGAGCACTACCTCGACTATCAGGGCGAGAGCTTCCTGAGCCGGTTCGACGCGCTCAGCTACCTGTACCTGAGCCGCGTGATGGACTACTTCGATCCGCTCGCCGAGCCCGGGCTCAACCTCCAGGCTGTCGACACGCGCTTTCTCGTGATCTCGTTCGACACCGATTGGCGCTTCAGCACCGACCATTCGGTCGCGCTTGCCACGGCGCTGCGCGCGGGCGGCATCGACGTGCAGCAGGTCGAGGTCAGCTCCCCCTGGGGCCACGACTCGTTCCTGCTCGAGGTCCCCGAATACCACCGGCTGGTCGCGGCCTTCGCGCACGGGGCGGTCAGACCGCGCTCGGCCGCCGGTGCGCCACCGGCGCCCCGCGCGGTTCCCTGAACCGGCCACGGCGGGCGCCGTCGACGGCCACGTCTTCAAGGGCCGTTCCGTACGACGGTGGGACGGAAACGACAACTATTCGACAATCGGCCCCAGCCTGGGGCCATGGTGCGCTCGACACCACGTCATCGACAGCGCTCGACACCACGTCAGCGACAGCGCTCGACACCACGAGCCGATGCGCCGCACTAGCGCCGCTCGGCCGCGCCCGCGGCGAGCGCCTCCCGCGCGACCGCGACGTCATCGAACGGCACGCGGCGTCCTGCCTCGAACTCCTGTCCCTGCTCGTGCCCCTTGCCGGCGATCACGACGACATCGCCCTCCTGCGCCGAGGCGATCGCCGCCTCGATCGCGGCGCGCCGGTCGGGCTCGTGCTCGACCGAGCGCTCGACCGAACGCTCGATGCCCGCGAGGATCTCGTCGATGATCGCCTCCGGGCTCTCCGAGCGGGGGTTGTCGGACGTGACGATCACGCGGTCGGCGAGGCGCGCCGCGATGCCCCCCATCAGCGGGCGCTTGCCGCGGTCGCGATCGCCTCCGCAGCCGAACACGACGTGGAGCCTGCGCGCGGTCAGCTGGCGCGCGGCCCGCAGGACGTTCTCGAGCGAGTCGGGCGTGTGCGCATAGTCGACGAGGACGGCGAACGGCTGCCCCGCGTCGACGGTCTCGAACCGCCCCGGGACCTGCCCGGCGGCGGCGATCGCGCGGATCGCCGTGGCGGCCGGGACGTCGAGCGCGCGCGCCGCGGCGAAGGCTCCGAGCACGTTCGAGACGTTGAAGCGGCCCGTCAGCGGCGAGGTGACCGCGTGGCGCTCGGTGCCGGGACCGACGATCGTGAAGCTCGAGCCGGTCAGGCTCGTGTGGACCTCGACCGCCCGATACGTCGCGTCGGTGCGATCGAGCCCGACCGTCGTGGGTCGCTCGGCGGCCAGCTCGGCGGCAAGGCCGGCACCGTGCGCGTCGTCGAGATTGATCACCGCGTGGGCCGGATGCAGGTCGGCGAAGAGGCGCCGCTTGGCGGCGAAGTACTCCTCCAGGGTCTCGTGGAAATCGAGATGATCCTGGGTGAGGTTCGTGAAGATCGCGACGTCGAACTCGATCGCGTCGGCGCGGTGCAGCGCCAGCGCATGGGACGACACCTCGAAGGCGCAGGCCTGATCGCCGCCGTCGATCATCTCCCGGAACGTGCGCTGCAGGTCGATCGCCTCGGGGGTCGTGCGCACGACCGGCCGCTCCCGCCCGCCGATCACGCTCGTCACGGTCCCGA
Organism: uncultured Solirubrobacterales bacterium; assembly: GCA_963705995.1. Classification (GTDB taxonomy): domain Bacteria; phylum Actinomycetota; class Thermoleophilia; order Solirubrobacterales; family Solirubrobacteraceae; genus Palsa-465. The sequence goes on along the minus strand of CAVPLN010000014.1, from coordinate 55,270 downwards.
GCAGCCCGGTCTGGCGGCCGTCGGCCTCGAGCAGCGCGCGCACCAGGTACGCGGTCGTGGTCTTGCCGTTCGTCCCGGTGACCCCGACCGTCTGGAGACTGCGCGTCGGGTGGCGGTAAAACGCCGCGGCCGCGGGCCCCATCGCGGCGCGGACGTCCGCGACCACGACCTGCGCGATGGGGAGGTCGAGCGGGTGGTCGACGACCAGCGCCGCCGCGCCGCGCGCGATCGCCTCGGGCGCGAACTCATGGCCGTCGCGCGTGAACCCGCGCACGCAGAAGAACAGCGTGCCGGCCTCGACCGCCCGGTTGTCGTAGGCCAGGCCGCTGATCTGCACCTGGCGGGCGTCGCGAGGTGCCGAGGGGAGCACGTCGACGAGTCGCATCTCGCCCAGCGTACTCAGGCTGCCCGACGATCCGGCCGGCTCAGCCGGCGTCCGAGGAGCGCGACCCCGTCCCGCGCCCCGGCCGCCACCGGTGGCGGCGCCGGTGGCGGTGCAGACCCGCCGCCGCCAGCACCTCGGCGGCGATGTCGTGGGCAGCGCGCGGGCGGGCCTGGCCGGCGGCGGCGCGGGCCATGCGGGCGAGCCGGGAGCGGTCGGAGAGCAGCCTGCCGACCTCCTGGGCGAGCCGCGCGGGGGTCAGCTCGCCGTCGGGGATCACGATCGCCGCGCCCGCCGCCTCCATGAACCTGGCGTTGGCGGTCTGGTGATCCGCCGTCGCGTGCGGGTACGGAATCAGGACCGCGGGCCTGCCGGCGGCGGCGATCTCGAACACGGAGCCGCCGGAGCGGCCGACGACGAGGTCGGCGGCGGCGAGCGCCTCGCCGAAGTTGGAGATGTAGCCGCGGACGTCGTAGTGCGGCCCGGGCGCCTGCAGCAGCGGCAGGTCCCGCTCTCCGGCCGCGTGGAGGACCCGGAAGCTCGTCCCGCGGAAGGCCTCGACCGCCGCCTGGTTGATCGACCGCGCCCCCTGCGAGCCGCCGAAGACGAGCACGCACATGTCGTCCTGGTCGATCCCGAAGTGACGGCGCGCGGCGGCCCGATCGCCGGCCGCCACGGGTACCGGCCGGCCGGTGACGACGTACCGGCGTCCCGTCCGGCCCTCGATCGGGAAGGCCAGGCAGACGCGGCTCGCGAACGGCGCGAGCATCCTGTTCGTCAGGCCGAGGTGGCTATCGGCCTCGGCGAGCACGAGCGGGACGCGTCGCAGCACGGCCGCGAGCGACACCGGGCCGGCGACGTAGCCGCCGGCGCCGAGCGCCGCATGAGGGTCGATCCGCCGCAGCAGCGCGCCGGCGCCGGCCACCGCCCGGCCGTCGATCGCGACCGCTCGCGCGAGCGCCACCGGCCGGGGCCGCCGCGGCAGCGAGACGATCTTCAGCTGGTGCAGCTCGTATCCGGCGGCGGGGACGAGCTCGGCCTCGGCCCGCTCGCCGCCGACGAAATGGACCTCGGCGCCCTCAGCTCGCAGCGCGTCTGCGACCGCCAGCGCCGGGACCACGTGCCCCGCGGTCCCGCCGGCTCCGATCACGATCAGCGGCGGCCTCACGGGCGACCGCCGTACGCGGCCCGCCGCGATCGTCGACCGCCCGCAGCGACCGCGCGCTCGGCCGCGCGATGTTCAGCAGCAGCCCGATCGAGGCGAGCATCACGCAGAGGTTCGTCGGGGCGTACGACATGAACGGCAGCGGCACCCCGGTCAGGGGGGCGAGTCCGAGCACGACAAAGATGTTGATGAGGCCTTGGCACAGGATCAGCGAGGTGAGGCCGCTGGCCAGGAGCTTTTCATAGGGCGACTTGGCCCGGCGCGCGGTCCGCAGTCCAGCGTAGGCGATCATCCCGTACAGGCACAGCAGGCCGAGGATCCCGGCGACCCCGAGCTCCTCGCCGACGACCGCGAGGATGAAGTCCGTCTGCGCCTCGGGCAGCCACCCGTCCTTGCCGACCGAGTGGCCGAGGCCATCCCCGAACAGGCCGCCCGAGCCGATCGCGAGCTGGCCCTGGTGGTATTGCCAGCACGTGCCCTGGGCACACGCCGAGGGGTTCAGGAACGACAGCAGGCGCTCGCGCTGATAGTGGGAGCCGAGCATCAGCATCAGCACGAGCGCGGCCGCCGTGGCGAGCAGGATCATCACGTAGCGCATCGGGACGCCGCCCGCGACGAGCAGCGCCAGCACCGTCGCGCAGACGATCAGGGTCGTGCCGAGGTCGGGCTCGACGTACATCAGCAGGCACGCGGGCGCGACGACGACGGCGATCGGGGCGATCGCCTCCTTGAACCCGCGGTGCAGGCGCCGTGGGTGGTCGGCGATGTAGCGGGCGACGTACAGGACGAGCGCGATCTTCATCACCTCGGACGGCTGGAACTGGAGCGGGCCGGCGCCGATCCAGCGACGCGCCCCGTTGACGTCGACGCCGATCCCCGGCGCCAGCACGGCGACGAGCAGCGCGAACGATCCGAGCAGGCCGAGGCGCACGACGGGAGCTGACAGCAGCGACAGCCCGCGGTGCTCGCAGACGCGCATCGCGATCAGCCCGACGGCGCCCGCGAGCAGGTACATGAAGAACTCGCTCGTCCCGTCGCCATGGCCGTTGACGACGCCGCTCGGCGAGGAGGCGCTGTAGACCATGACGGCGCCGAACGCCAGCAGGCAGAGCGTGGCGGTGACGAGGATCCGATGCTCGAGCGGCGGCGCGACCCGCCTGGTCGTGATCGCTTGGGCGGCCATCAGGCCGCCCCCCGTGAGGTTTCGCCGCCTCCGAGGACGAGCCGGCGGAACTGCTCGCCGCGGTCCTCGAAGTCCCGGAACTGGTCGAAGCTCGCGCAGGCGGGCGAGAGCAGGACGACCTCGCCCGGCTGGGCGCGCGCCGCGCCGCCTCGACCGCCGCGGCGAGCGTGCCGGCGTCGTGCAGGGGCGCTCCGGCGCCCCGCAGCGCGGCGCCGATCCGGGGGCCGTCCTCGCCGATCAGGTACACGGCGGCGCAGCGCTCGCGCACGAGCGGCGCGAGCGGCGCGAAGTCCTGGGCCTTGCCGCGCCCGCCGGCGATCAGGTGCACGCCGCCGGCGTAGGAGCGCAGCGCGACGATCGTGCTCGCGACGTTCGTCGCCTTCGAGTCGTTGACGTAGCGAACCGCGCCGCGCTCGTCGATCAGCTCGAGGCGGTGGGCGACGCCGCGGAAGCTGCGCAGGCCGGCCGCCACGGCGTCGGGCTCGAGGCCGCGCGCGAGGCAGGCCGTCGCCGCGGCCATCGCGTTCTGGAGGTTGTGCGCGCCCGGCAGCGGGAGCTCCGCCACACGCAGCAGCTCGCGGCCGTCCCAGCGCAGCCCGCCGTCGCCGAGCCGCAGGCCGGCGGCGGCGCGGTGCCCGAAGCGCAACTGGCGGGCGCGACCGCCGACGGGCACGTCCAGGTCGTCGGGAAGGACGGCGACATCCTCGGGGCCCTGGCCCGCGAAGATCCGCAGCTTGGCCGCCTCGTAGGCCTCGAAGCTGCCGTGTCGATCGAGATGATCAGGGGTCACGTTGAGGAGCACGGCGACCTCGGGGGCGAACGCGACGGCGTCCTCCAGCTGGAAGGACGAGGCCTCGCAGATCACCGTCGCGTCCGGCTCCAGCTTGCCGACGAGCCCGGAGAGCGCCGTGCCGACGTTCCCGGCGACGGCGACGGGGGCGCCGGCAGTACGGTGGATGTGGCCGATCCACTCGGTCGTGGTCGTCTTGCCGTTCGTTCCGGTCACGGCGACGAAGGCGTTGTCGAGGAGCCGCCACGCCAGCTCGAGCTCGCCGATGACCGTGACGCCGTGGCGGCGTGCGGCCAGCACACCCGGAGCGCGGGCGGGAACGCCCGGGCTCTTGATGAGCGTTTGGACTCTGGCGGCAAGAGCCTCACCTGACGCATCCAGGTGGACTTCGACGCCCGCAGCTCGAAGCCTTCCGGCCGCCGCGTCGAGTTCACGCGTCGCGCCCGCATCGCATCCGATCACCTCCTCTCCGCGAGCGCGCAGGGTGCGGGCGGCCGCTTCCCCCGAGCGGGCGAGGCCGAGCACGAGGAACGGTCCCGCCGGCAGCGGCGGCCGCGGCCGGTGCCCGTCAGTGCTCGGCAATGGTCTTGATGCTGATCTGGTACAGCGTGAATCCGATCGCCCCGCAGGCGGCGGCGACGATCCAGAAGCGGAGCATGATCTTCGTCTCCGACCAGGCCTCGAGCTCGAAGTGGTGGTGGATCGGCGCCATCTTGAAGACGCGCTTGCGGAACACGCGGAACGAGAAGACCTGGATCAGGACCGAGAGCGCCTCGAGCACGAAGATCCCGCCGATGATCACGAGCAGCAGCTCGGTCTGGGTCATGATCGCCAGCCCGGCGAGCGCGCCGCCCAGGGCGAGCGCGCCCGTGTCCCCCATGAACACGGACGCGGGGAAGGCGTTGAACCAGAGGAAGCCGATGCACGCCCCCCCGAGGCAACCGGCGATCAGCTCCAGGTCGTGCTCGCCCGAGGGCAGCCCGAGGATCGGCGGCGAGACGAACGTGATCCCGATGTAGGCGAGCATCGCGATCGCGACGCACCCGGCGGCGAGCCCGTCGAGGCCGTCGGTCAGGTTGACGCCGCTCGTCGTGCCGGCGACGACGAGGTAGATGAGGACGATGAAGAACGGCCCGAAATGGATGTAGACGTGGAACGGGCGCAGCTCCACGGACGATGAGACGTGGGCCTTCTGGGTCGCGATCCACCACAACCCGACGGAGATCAGGATCGTCACGATCAGCTTCGTGCGCGCGCGCAGGCCGAGCGATCGCTTCCTGACGATCTTCGTGTAATCGTCGGTGAAGCCGAGCGCGGCGCACGCGATCGTCGTCGCGAACACGCCCATCGCCGGCCAGCTGCGTGTCGAGAGGCACAGGAACGGGATCGCGAAGGCGATCACGATGATGATCCCGCCCATCGTCGGCGTTCCCGCCTTGTGCTTGTGGCCCTCGGGGCCCTCCTCGCGGATGTTCTGCCCGAACGCGCGGTTGCGCAGGAAGACGATGAAGCGCGGGCTCAGGAACAGGCACAGGAGCAGTGCGCCTGAGCTCGAGATCAGGACTCGACCGGAGACGGAGGTGGCCATCGGTGCGGGTGGCGGTCTAGCCCGCGCTCGAGGTCGCGGGCGTCAGGGCGGAAAGCCGCATCGGCAGCCGAGTGTAAACGCGCGCCCGGCGCTCGCTGTCAGTCGACGAGCTCGACGCGGACCTCGAGCGCCCGGTAGGTGTCGATCGCCCGGCGATCGCGCGTCGCGAGGACGGCGCCGAATTCGATCGCGACCGCGCCGACGAGCGCGTCGTAGACGGCGCCTCCGGCGATCGCGAGCCGGGCGAGCTGTTCGTAGAGTGTCGCGGCCCGCGCCCGGGCCAGGAACCGGGTCTCGGGGAAGTTGGCCTCGAGCAGCCGGGCAACGGCGCCGGACGTGCGTCGCGCGGGCGGCGGCAGGCGGGTCAGCACCGAGAACGTCTCGAACGCGGCATGCCCCGCCAGGCCGAGCCGGCGGCCCTCGAGAGCGCCGAACACCGTCTCGTGCGCCTCGTGGTCCGCGACGACGAGGGCCACGGCCACGCTCGTGTCGACCAGCGTGAAGGCGGCGCCGGTGCGAACCGGCTCGCTACCGGCGGTCGCCATCCCGTAGCTGCTGGACGATGACGTCGTCGATCGTGGCGCCGCTCGCCTGGATCACCAGCCGTCCGGACTTCTCGGTGAGCGCCTCCAGCGCGATCGGCTCGATCCGCAGGCCGGCGCCGTCGAGCGTCACCTCGACCTCGCCGGGCGCCAGCCCGACACGGTCGCGGAGCTGCTTCGGGATCACCAGCCGGCCTGCCTGATCAATGGTTGCGCGAATGCCCGAAGGCTACCATCGCGGTGGAGCGACCGGGTCGTGAGGGTGGGACGCCGACGCGAATAGTTCGACAATCGGCCCCACCCTGGGGCCGGGCCGCGGGTGGTACGGTCGTCTGCGAGTTGAGCGCGGACCAGATGTCGACGGAGGTGGGTGCGGCCGCGGTGGCGACCGTCGAGGCCGAGCTGTCGCGCGCCCATCCCGGCTACGCGGCCACGACGGCGCTGGACGAGCTGCGGGCCGCCGATTTCCGCCGTCTGGACGCGGGCGGTCACGTCTACCTCGACTACACCGGCGGTGGCCTGTACGGCGAGTCGCAGGTCCGGGAGCACATGCAGATGCTCGAATCCGAGGTCTTTGGCAACCCCCACTCGGTCAATCCCACCTCGCTCGTCAGCACCGAGCTTGTGGAGCGGGCGCGGGCGCGCGTGCTGGCCTTCTTCGGCGCCTCGGAGGATGAGTACGAGGCGATCTTCACGCCCAACGCGACCGGAGCACTCCGCCTCGTCGGCGAGGCCTACCCGTTTCACCCCGGCGACCGCTTCCTGCTCACCTTCGACAACCACAACTCCGTCAACGGGATCCGGGAGTTCGCGCGCGCCCGCGGGGCCCACACGACCTACGTGCCGAGCGTCCCGCCCGACCTGCGCGTCGATGAAGCGGTGCTCGACCGCTATCTGGCCCGAACGGCGGGCGAGCATCACAACCTGTTCGCGTTCCCCGCGCAGTCGAACTTCTCGGGCGTCCAGCATCCGCTGACATGGGTCGAGCGCGCGCACGACAGCGGCTGGCACGTCCTCCTCGATGCCGCCGCCTACGTTCCCACGACGCCACTCGATCTCAGCCGCTGGCACCCGGACTTCGTCGCGCTGTCGTTCTACAAGATGTTCGGGTGGCCGACCGGGGTCGGCTGCCTGATCGCGCGGCGCGAGGCATTGGCGAAGCTGGAGCGACCCTGGTTCTCGGGCGGCACGATCGTCGCGGCCTTCGTCCAGCGCGAGTACCACCAGTCGGCGCCGGGGGCGGCCCACTTCGAGGACGGGACGGTGAACTACCTCGGGTTGCCGGCCGTCGACATCGGCCTACGATATCTGGCCACGATAGGCATGGATCTGATCCACGCCCGCGTCCATGCGCTTGGGGCCTGGATGCTCGAGCTGCTCGGATCGCTCCGTCACGGCGACGGCTCGCCGGCGGCTGTGATCTATGGGCCCCGCGGCGCCGAGGGCCGGGGCGCGACGATCGCTTTCAACTTCCTGCACCCCGACGGCCGGATCGTCGACGAGCGCTACGTGGCGCTTGTCGCGTCACGATACGGGATCTCATTGCGGACCGGGTGCTTCTGCAACCCGGGGGCGGGAGAGATCGCGTTCACGATCTCCCGCGCGACGCTCGTCGGCGGCGAGTTCGGGGATGGGATGACGCTCGACGACTACGTGACCGCGATCGGGCTCCCGTCGGGCGGCGCCGTCCGTGCCTCGCTCGGGCTGGTCTCGGACGCGACCGACCTCGCCGCGTTTCGCCGGTTCGCGGGCGAGTTCGCCGACCTCACCGACGTCCCGCTCGAGCTCCTGCCGCCGCGGATCGCCTGCTGAGATGCGCGGGCCCCTCCCCCAGGCCGAGTTCGACGCGATCTTCAGCCGCGTCCCGCGGCTGACGGTGGAGGTCGTGATCGCACAACCGGCGCGCGGTGTTCTGCTCTCGCTGCGGGAGATCGAGCCGTGCAAGGGGATGTGGCACCTGCCCGGCGGCACCGTCCGGTTCGGCGAGCCGCTGACCCGGGCCGTGACCCGGGTCGCGCGGGACGAGCTCGGCGTCTCGGTCAGCGTCGGCGAGCTGCTCGGCGCGATCGAGTACCCGAGCCACTACCTGAACGGGCTCGACTGCCCCGTGGGGCTCGCGTTCAGGGCCTCAGTCGCCGCCGGCTCCGTCGACGGGCCGCGCTTTCGGTGGTTCACCGAGCTTCCGGGCGACATGCACGAGGAGCAGAAGGCCTTCCTGCGCGAGCACGTGGCGGACGCGCTCGCAGCGCGCCACTGAGCACTGTCAACCGAGCGACGACCGCGCGGCCGTGGTCGCGATTGAACACGGCCGCTCCTCGACTGGGGTCACGAACCCGGCCCTCAGGGCTGGTCGCTATTGGTTGCCGGGCGCGAGCGGCTCATCGAAGGTTCGTGTGGGGTTGCGGCCCAGCTGGCGAGGAGGTCGAGACCTTCTGCCGAGCGTGTGCCGGGTTCGGCGGTGTAGGTGAACATCGTCAGCCCGGTGTCGGCGGCGAGGTCGAACCGCTCGAAGTTCAAGGTCAGCTCTCCGACGACGGGATGCATGAAGCGCTTGGTGCCCGTGTTGTGGAAGCGCACGTTGTGTGAGGCCCATCGAGTCCGGAACTCGTCGCTGCGCATCGAGAGTTCGCCGACCACTTCGGAGAGTCTGCGATCGCGAGGGTCTGCGCCGGCGGTATGGCGCATGATCGCGACGGTCTCGTTCGCGATGCGCTCCCAATCAGGGTAAAGATCTCGCGCGGTCGGGTCCAGAAACAGGTATCGGGCGGCGTTCACCGGCCGGTGGACCCCGGCGTACAGCGGTGACCAGAGCGCCTCGCCGAGCCGGTTCGCGGCGATGATGTCGTGGGATCCGTTCCCGACGAACGCGGCCGCGCCGGTGATGGCGTCGAGCACCCACTGCACGTCGGGCCGGACCCGCTGTCCGGTCGTGCGGCGCTGGCGCGTCGTCGCGGCGGGGTGGCTGGCGCGGGCGAGGTCGAAGAGGTGCGCGCGCTCGGCGTCGTCGAGCGCCAGCGCGCCGGCGAGGGCTCCGAGCACGGTCTCGGACACGCCGGAGAGGTTGCCCCGCTCGATGCGGGTGTAGTACTCCACGCTGACGCCGGCCAGGGCCGCGACCTCGGAACGTCGCAGGCCTGGCACGCGCCGCGCGCCGTAGGCGGTCACCCCGGCTTGGTCGGGCGTGACGTTGCCCCGGCGAGAGGTCAGGAACTCCCGGATCTCGGTCTTGAGTTCCACAGAATCGAGGGTATCCCCCAGTTGCAGTCTGGTGGGAGGCCTTGCGAGAACCCCTCACAGCAGGGACTCCCAGCTTCTCGCCGGCCGTGGTTAGCTCGAGTCATGAAAACATCGAGAACCTGGTTCATTACCGGCGCGAGCCGCGGCCTGGGCGCCGACCTCGTCAAGGCTGCCCTGACCGCCGGTCACAACGTCGTGGCTGCCGGCCGCAACACTGAGACCGTCGCGAAATCGATCGGCGAGCACGACGACCTGCTCGTCGTGCGCCTGGACATCACAGATCCCGAGCAGGTCGACGCCGCGGTCGCCGCGGCCGTTGAGCGCTTCGGCCAGATCGACGTGCTGATCAACAACGCCGGCAACTTCATCGCTGGGTTCTTCGAAGAACTCTCGCCGGCTCAGGTCCAGGCGCAGGTCGGCACGCTCCTGTTCGGAACGATGGCGGTCACTCGAGCGGTGCTGCCAACGATGCGCGCCCAACGCGCCGGAACGATCGTCTCAATCTCATCCACGGCCGGCATCGTCGGTCAGCAGTTCTGCTCCGCGTACGCGGCAGCGAAGTTCGGCGTCGAGGGCTGGATGGAGTCGCTGGCCACGGAAGTCGAGCAGTTCGGCATCAGCACCACGATCGTCGAGCCCGGCTTCTTCCGCACCGACCTGCTCACCCCCGAGTCCACGACGTGGGCTGAGCTCTCGATCGACGACTACGCCGAGCAGACCGCCAGCACCAAAGCAGCGTGGCAGAGCATGAACGGCCAACAGAGCGGCGACCCCGCCAAGCTTGCCGCTGCTCTCGTGTCGGTGCTCGACACCAACGCACCGCCCGCCCGCTGGGTGGCCGGCGCCGACGCTGTGCAAGCCGTTGAGGAGAAGGCGAAGACGCTGCTCGCGCAAGTCGGAGCCTACCGCGAACTCTCCAGCTCCCTCGCCCACGACGACGTCTGACTCACATCGAGGAGAGCCCGGGTCGCCACTCCAGAACCGCCGGCGGCGAGAGCAGGCACGTCGCCGCGCAGCCGCGTCGGCGGCAATCGGGTCGTCTCCACTGAGCGCGCGAGACGGCGGCTGCCGGCTCGCGCGAATGCGCGCGCCCATCAAGGGGCGCCGCCCACCCGCCGATACGGATGAACGACCCCACGATGACCGCGCCCGTCAACTCCGCCACCTCCGACATCTCGACGTTCGTGCCGCGCAACGTCGGCGGCACCGAACAGCCGGCTCCCCAGACCGCAGGCGACGAATTCGCCGCGGCCGGCCAGCCGTCCGCTCAGACCGTCGCCGCTCCGGCGCCCGGCACGCAGCAGCCGACCGATCTGATCCCCGGCGGCGAGCGGCTACTGATCGGCGACCCCGGCGACGCCGTCAGCATCTCCGTCAGAGTGCCCGCCACGCCTGCCCCCGCGGGCGCGCCGACACGCACCTCGACCCCCGTTCCAGGCAGCATCGAGGAGGCCGCCAAAGCGGTCTCGGCGCTCGTTGGCCAGCTCAGCTCCCTGAGCGCCGGCGCGCCGTCCGCGCACGGCCCCGTCGACCGGTCGATCGCGCTGCACCTCCTTTCCTGAGAAACGATCGAAAGTCATGCACCCCTCACACAACTACGCCGCGCGACCGGACCTTCAGATCGAACGCGACCTGCACGACCGCGCCATCCGCAACGGGGAACGGCTGCGCGTCGAGCCGCTCACCCTGTCCTGTTGGCAGGCGGAACTGGCCGACGTCGCTGACCCTGGCGTCACGCGGATCGAAGCGCGCGCGGCAAGCCGCCGCGCCGCGATGGTCGCCCTGCTGCATAAGGACGACCGTCTGCGCCGCCGCGCCGCCTGAGCCCGACCCGCGGTGACCGCGGGTGACCGCGGCTGACTATCCGTGCGGCCAGCGTCGCCCCGCCGGCGCGAAGCTCGGCAAAAGCCACCGGCTCGGTGCCGGCCTGGCGCAAGCGCTCCAACAGCTGCAGTTGCTGGGCGTCAACAAGCGTCATCGACGGATTGTCGCGCCCCCCAGCGCGATTCGGAGCGGCGTCCGGCTGACTCGCCGGTCGTCGCCTTGACGATCAGGCCCGATCCTGCTCCTGGCGCCGGAGGCGTTGCGCGCGGTCGCGAACGGCTCGCAGCTTGCGAGCTGCTTGCTGCGCACTCTCGTTCTGCTGGGCGATTTCCTTCGTGAGTGCGCTAAACGCCGCAGCGGACGTCGATAGCCCAGGGCCCGGCTTGAGTGGCTCGCTCTTCATGCTTTTGCACTCCTCATGCTCCCTACGAAAGCCGGATATCGGAACGAATGCGAGAGCAGGCACTCTGCGGCGGAAGGACTCCTCGTCAGTCTAGCGGGCCTCGGCCGGCCCCAGAAGCCTCCTGGTAGCTTGACGGCCGTGTCGCCTGCCAGCCGTTCGCGGAACCGAGCGCGATGGGTGCCGGTGCTGGCGCTTGCCGTGATCGTGATCGTGGTGCTGGTCATCGCGGTGAGCGGCAGCTCGTCGCCGACCACCGGTTATGACATCTCCTATCCGCAGTGCCCGCGTTCGTACCCGTCGAATCCGCTGTTCGGAATCGTCGGCGTCAGCGGCGGGCTGGCGAACAACGCGAACTCGTGTATCAGCGGCGAACTGCACTGGGCCCGCGACGCGCGGGGGCAGAAGCGGCCGAGGCAGCCGCCTCTGTCGCTCTACATCGATACGGGCAACCCTGGCGGTGATCACGTCGCGGACTGGCCCCGCATCGGCACCGCGCCGGCCTACGGTGCTTGTAACGGCCTGCTGACCGAATCCTGCTCGTACATCTACGGCGAGCAGCGCGCCGCCCACTCCTACCGACTCGTCGCCGCGATCGACCCGGTCGCGGCCAAGACCGCGCCATGGTGGCTGGACGTCGAGCTGACGTTGAGCTGGGCCGGGACCTACCAGCTCAACACCGCCGCTCTGCAGGGCTTCATCGCCGGCCTGCACAAAGCCGGCGCGACCGGACCGATCGGGATCTACTCCACGAGCGCCCAGTGGAAGGAGATCACGGGGCTGACGGCGCAGACAACGCCGGCGGCCTTCAACGGCCGGCTGCCCGACTGGGTGGCCGGAACCGAGGCAACGCCCACGCAGGCGCGGCAGAACTGCACGAACGGTGGGTTCACGGGAGTGGCGCCGAAACTGGCGCAGTACCGGATCGGTCAGCTCGACGCCGACCTGCGCTGTAGCGGCACGCGCTGACCACGCTCCTGACGCGCCCACGTCAGGGACCACGATCGCGCAGCGCTGTGACGACTCGCGAGCCAGAGCATCACCCGGGCGAGTCCTCGGCGACGGCGCGCGCCGCGGCCGCCTGCGCCACGAGGCCGATCAGACGCGACTGCGGTATCTGACGTCGCCGAACGGCCAGTCGGCGGCGAGCCAGCGGTCCACGGTCTCGTGCAGCACGGGGTCCAGCCCTGCCCGGCTTGCTGTCACCCAGGACCGCACCTCGGTGATGCCGGGGTCGTCCCGCGACGGGTAGATGTAGACGCAGCCGACGACGACGTCTGCATCATCGAGGACGGTGTAGGTGAAGCCGGCGCGTTGCTGGAAGTCCTCAGCATGCCTTTGCAGATCGCGGCGGTTCTCGTCGAGCGACATTCCGTCGGCGGGTGGCCATCGCCAGGTCGCAAAGCCCGGGGTGGCGTGGATGTGCTCGATGCTCGACATCCAGGCGCGGTGGTCGGCATCGTTGTGCTGGGGTCCGAGCGGCTCCAGGCGGAAGCCGGGGCCGGTGAGGCTGAGCGGAACGATGTAGTCATCCGGGACGAACGAGGGGGTCATCTCGCGAGCTTATCCGCGGCCCTCAGGAGGCCTCGCCCAACAGGTTGGCCGCGACGCTTGCTCGTGGTCGTCGAGTCAGGTCATCACGCCGGCTACCTCAGCCTTCATCACGCTGTCCTCGAGCGACGCGAAGGCCGCCTCGACCGTCTCCAGAACCTGTCCACGAACGGTGACACTGACAAAGCGGTCGGCCTGGTCCTCGACCTGCCGCCACGCCACCTTTCTGAGACGATCACGGGTGACCTCAGCCGCAGTGGCCGTTGAGGCTGCCGCCGCAGCGGCGCTGACGAATGCCGCAACCGCAGCAAACGTATGACTGCCGTTCAGAGCGGCGCCCCCGCTGGCGCCACCCGCGGCAGTGGCGAGCAGGGACAGATAGTTCATGGCCTTCCAGGCGATACCCTTCACCAACGATGTCGCGGCGCGATCGTGTGCCATCTCCTTCCAGCGCGACGCCATGTCCCTCATGTCCTCAAATGGATTTGCGAGCCCGGGCTGGGGACCATCGTGCAGCGAATCTGAATCGCTCATCGCACAAACCTCGTCATGTTCTAATTGGACGACGGGCTCATTCTTCCCGATTCCGTGCGACTGATGGATCACGCTGATCATCGGCGCGTCTCGCTCAATGAGGCGGGGCCCGCTGCGCTCGCCCCAGGGCTGCTAGTCGGCTGAGCGTCGTCCCGACTCGGCCGCAAAGAGCTCGACCGCCCGCGTATACACGTCGAGCACCGGTCCTATTGACGCGACCTCGCACGCTTCATCTGGACCGTGCATGCCCCGAAACCCCACGCCGAACCCGCATGTCGCGGGGATCCCGCTGCACGCGAGGAGATTGCCGACATTCGAGGGGCTCGCCACCGTCTGCTTCAACCGCTCACCGAGAATCTCCTCCGCTGCCGTAGCGAGGGCTACGACCACGGATTGATCGGGCGAAAGCTCGTACGCCGGCCAACTGTCGCGTCGGCGAAGCGTCGACGGCCACTCATAGGGAAAGGCGATATCTGCCGAGTCGATGGCGGACCGGACCAGGACTTCGGCATCGCCGCCATCGAAATCAGGAGTCAGCCGGACATCAACTCTGACGACGCACGAGTCCGGCACGGTTGAGAAGCCGCTGCCTCCTCTGATGCCGGTCACCGTGAGTTGCGGCGACAGCCGCTCGCCACGGAGCGATTCACCAAGGCGGTTGAGTTCGGCGACAAGGCTCGAGGCCTTGCTGATGGCATTCCGTGGTTCTGCTCGCGAGGCGGAGTGCTGCTCCACGCCGTACACGGTTATGGAACCGCGCCAGAAGCCTCTCGCTCCAACTCTCAGGGAGTCATATCCCGGATACCCAATCATTACGGCGTCAATTGGTGATGATCACGGCCGACTCGTAGGCGCCGAACGCCCCCAGCTGAGGGACAATCACGACAGCCCGTCGCTCGCTCGCACAGAGCGACTGTTCCGGCTCCTTGCAAGAGGCCAGGTCCAGAAGGCCGATGGAGACGCGATCACCTGGCAACTTCGCCAACTCCTGAAGATGGCGCTTGAGCGCCTCATGCGCAGGAGGACCGAAAAGGACGCGGTAGTGCTTCATGTTCTCATGAGATGAAACACGTTGACGGATCTGCTTGAGATACTCGACGTCACGGCTCCTGGAGCCCACGCAATACAGCTTCTCTTCTGCGCTGTCGACAGTCTTCCGCAGCTCATCCTGTAGTGATTTGGAATCTGTGACAAACCGTACGCCTCGCTTGTTGAGGCCCAGCCAAGCGGCGGCCACGACGGCAACGCCGAGTGCCAGCAGCACCGGCCAGTCCGCTTGGTAGGCATCGAGGAGGGCCTCCCTCACCGGTCTGGACACGACGAACACGACGATCGCCAAGACCGTACTCACGAGCCCCAGGAGTTTGGCGAGAGTGCTATCAAGGGCACGCTGCAACAAGGTCGCCAATTATTGCGCCTCCTGGTCCGATTTCCGGCCGGTGCCGAGGGAGCGCACAAGATCATGAACCGGAGCGATGCGCCCGCGCGCACGCTGGTCTTCTCCAGCGCGCGGGTCCCCGCGGTCTCCGTCTATCCCGACAGCGACAAGGTCGGCGTCTACCCGCGCGATTCGGCCGACGCCGTGATCTTCCGCCGCGGGACCGCTGTGCCCTGGGGGGACAGGGAGGACGGCTGGAACCGCGCGGACTACGCGGACGCCGACCCGAGCAGGGATCGCGCAGCGTCGAGCGCGATCCGGAGTTGAACGGGATCACGGCGGACCTGAGCGAGGAGCAGGCCGCCCTGGAGCAGCGCCATCGTCGCGGTCGCCAGCTGTCGCGTATCAGCGTCCGCAGTGAGGGCGCCGGCTGCCCGCATCCGCTCGAGCCCGGCCCGCAGGTGCCCCTCCCACCGGTCGAAGCCGTCGGCCAGCGCGGCGCGCGCGAGCGGGTCGCGCTCGGCGAGCTGGCCGACGAGTGAACCGAGTGGGCACCCTCCGCGCGCTTCGCGCTGGTGCTGGATCGCCTCGAGCGCGGAGAACCAGCGGTCGATGCCGGCCCAGCTGTCGAGGTCGGTGAGGAGTTCGTTCTGGGCGCCGAGGACCGTATCGGTCGTCGCGTCGATGACGGCTCGGATCAGATCGTCGCGGTCTTCGAAGTAGTGGTAGAGCTGGCTGCGGCTGGCGTGCGCGCGCGCTCCGACCTCGTCGAGGCTCATCGCCGCCGCCCCTCGCTCGGCGACCAGCTCGGCGGCGGCCTGGATGATCCTCGCGCGCGTGGTGCGCCCTTTCTCGGTCGTCGGCTCGGAGACGGGCATACCCCCAGTCTACGGAGAGTGGACTTGACAGTCCACTCTCCGCGTGCTTCACTTCGGAGAAATGGACTGACCAGTCCAGTCTGAGCGATCGTGAGGAGCCCCAATGAGCCCGACCATCCAGCAGCAGTCCGATGAACTCAAGGCCGCCTCGGCCGGGCGCCTACCGGCCGACGTCTTGACGGCGTTCGCGCGCGATCAGGCGGCCTGGCGGGCCAAGGGCCGGCCGGCCAACGCCGTCGCCGTCGGCGACGTTGTGAGCGATTTCACGCTCCCGGATGCCACCGGCAAGCGCGTATCGCTGTCGGACCTGGTGGCGGGCGGGCCTGCCGTGGTCGTCTTCTACCGAGGTGGCTGGTGCCCGTACTGCAACCTTGCACTGCATCAATACCAGTCCGAGCTCGTCCCTCGGCTCGCCGACTACGGCGCCACGCTTGCGGCGATCAGCCCGCAGAAGCCGGACGAGTCGCTGACCACCGCGGAAAAGCATGACCTCCGGTTCGCCGTGCTCTCCGATGCCGGCGCCGGCGTCGCACGGCAACTCGGCATCGCCTTCCAGCCGGCCGAAGACGTGCTCGAAGCACAGCGTGCGCTCGGCCTCGACATCCGTGACGGCAACGCCGACGGTTCGCCCGAACTCCCGATGCCGACCGTCCTGGTCATCGACTCCGACCGCACCGTCAGGTTCGCCGACGTTCAGGTCGACTACACCAGCCGCACCGAGGTGTCCGACATCCTCGCCGCGCTGGACGAACTCAGCTGACCGAGCACCGAGTTCGGAGTCGACGCCGGCTCACCGGTAGTCGGGGTTGACGAAGTCGAAGCGGCAGCCGGCGTCCCAGAGGCTCTTCTGGTTGCCGTGCGCGGGGATCCCGCCGGCGTCCTTGAGCATCCGCGCCATGTGCATCAGGTTCCAGGCGAGGAAGGTCGTGTTGCGGTTGGTGAAGTCGTTCTCAGGGCCTCCCGAGCCGGGATCGAGGTAGCTCGGACCGGGCCCTGCTTCGCCGAGCCACGCCGAGTCGGCCTGCGGCGGGATCACGTACCCGAGGTGTTGCAGCGAGTAGAGAATGTTCATCGCGCAGTGCTTGGCGCCGTCTTCGTTGCCGGTGATGATGCACCCGCCGACGCGACCGTAGTACGCCCATTGGCCGTTGTCGTTGAGCAGGCCGCTGTTGCCGTACAGGCGTTCGATCACATGGGTGCAGACCGAAGACTTCTCACCGAGCCAGATCGGTGAGAGCAGGACGAGGATGTCCGCGGCCATCACCTGCTCGAAGATCCCCGGCCAATCATCCCGGTCCCAGCCGTGCTCGGTCATGTCCGGGTACACCCCGGTCGCGATCTGATGATCGACGGCTCGGATCGTCTCGACGGTCACGCCGTTGCGCCGCATGATCGCCATGGCGAGGTCGGCCAGGCCGCCCGTGTTGGAGATCTCCGGAGAGCGCTTCAGCGTGCAGTTGATGAACAATGCGCGCAGGTCAGAGAAATTCCACTGCGAATCGGTCGCCAGTTGCTCGTGTCGCTCGGTCAGTTTCGCCATCGTCGTCTCCTGTTGGATGAAGCGTTGCGTGAGTGACAGTCTCGTGAGCGGGCGCGCATGTTACGGCGCCACGCTCAGATCAGCTCGGGATCGGTGACGACCTCGATCAGCACAGGCCCGCGATGCGCCGCTGCCGCCGTGAAGGCGTCGTCGAGTTGCGAGGCGTCGGTGACGCGGATCCCGACCGCCCCGCAGATCTCGGCGTACTTGGAGAAGTCCGGGTTGTGCAGGGAGGTCTGCCAGACCTCCCAATCACCCGCGCGCTGCTCCTTTGAGATCTTTCCGAGCTGGCCGTTGTTCAGCAGCACGTGGGTGATGTTCATGTCGTGCTTGACGGCGGTCAGCAGCTCCGCCATGTACTGCGCGAAGCCGCCGTCGCCGGTAACCGCGAAGATCGAGCGCTCGGGCGCCGCAGCCCACGCGCCGATCGCGGCGGGGTACCCGAACCCGATCGACCCCAGGTAGCCGGACATCAGCACCGACTGGCCGGGCTTGCACTCGAAGTATCGGCCGAACGAGTAGGCGTGGTTGCCGACATCGACGGCGATCACGGCGTGCTCCGGGGCGTGGCGGCCGAGCGCGGCGAACACGACCGCGGAGTTGACGCCGTGACCGCGGTCATCGCGCTCGCGGCTGGCCTTCTCCGCGCGCCAGATCGCCCAGCGCTCCGCCAGCTCCGGGCGCTGGTCGACGCGGTCGGCGGGCGGGACCGAGACCCGCTCGTGAAGCCTGGCGAGGACGACGCCGATCTCGCCCCACACCGGCACGGTCACGGGGTGGAACTTACCGAGCTGCAGCGGATCGACGTCAACCTGGATGATCGGCTTGCCGGGGTAGATTCCGGTGTGGTTCGAGAACGACGCGCCGAGCACCAGCAGCAGGTCGGCCTCGTTCATGAACCAGCTCGCGACCGGCGTGCCGCTGCGGCCGAGCACGCCGCAGGCCAGCGGATGGTCATCCGCGATCTGGCCCTTGGCCTTGAATGTCGTGATCACGGGCGCGCCGACCCGCTCGGCGAGCGCCACCACCTCGTCGCGAGCGAAGCGAGCGCCATGCCCGACGATGATCACGGGCCGCTTGGCCGTCTCGAGCAGTTCGACCGCCTCCTGCAGCGACTCAGCGGGCGGGCCGATCTGCAGCGCCGTCAGCCGGCCGTCACGCCCCGAGGCGGGCTCGTCGCCGGCCGGCTTGGTCTGCACCTCGTCGGGAAAGATCAGGTGCGCCGGGCCCTGCTGAAGGATCGCGTGCTTACACGCGAGCGCCATCAGTTCCGCGTGCCTGGAGGTCTCGAGCACCGGCTGGGTCCAGCGGGCGACCTTCCCGAACGCCGCGCCCAGATCGACCTCCTGGAAGGCGCCCGGACCGAGCACCTGAGTGTCGACCTGCCCGGTCAACGCGAGCACCGGCGAGCGGTCGACATTCGCGTCCCACAACCCGGTGAGCAGGTTCGTCGCACCCGGCCCCGCGATCGTCAGGCACGCCGCCGGACGGCCGGTCAGCTTGCCGTACGCGGACGCGGCGAACGCCGCGGCGCCCTCATGCCGGATCCCGATATAGCTGAGCTTCCCCGCCTGTTCCTGCCGGCGCAGCGCGTCAGCGAGGCCGAGGTTCGAGTGCCCCACCATCCCGAACACGTGGCGCACCCCCCAGTTCACCATCGTCTCGGCCATCACATCCGCGACCGTACGAACATGCGGCAGCTCGGGCTCGACACCGACATAGACGCCGTCGTCGCGGACCTCGAGCGGGAACGTCGGCACGCTGTCGCCGAACGGGGAACTTCCATCGAGCGGGCAATAGTCATACCCGTGCCACGGGCAGCGGAGCATCCCCTTCTCGATCGACCCCTCCCCGAGCGGACCGCCCTGATGCGGGCAACGATTGCTGAGCGCGGCGTAGCGCCCCTCGTAATGCGTCACAGCAAAGCTGTGCGGGCCGGCCGAGACCGTCTTCACGCGCCCCTCAGGAAGCTCGTCCAGGGAGAGCACGCGATGCCACGTCAACTGCTCAGGCGATGGTGCGGCCATAACACTCAGTCAAGCACGAACATGGTGGTGGCTGGGTGCGCCAAGAAACCCGGGAAGGTTTGTGGGGCAGGCAGCGTCCTTGAGCGTTGACGAGATCACCAGGTCCCGGCCGGGCGTCGTCGCTGCTCAACCGGGCAACGCATTTCGGAGACGAATACTATGCGAATTCATTGGCTCAGCCTCGCGCTCGTCGCGGTCATCGGCGGCGCCGTCGGCGCCCTCCCGGGGTTCACGGCTCAGGCGTCACCGCCGTCGACCGCGTCGTTCACCGCCGTGGACTATCACTGGGACGGGAGCACCGGTGGCACGAGCGTCTCGATCGCAGCCGGCGGCACGGTCTCGTTCTCATATCCGTCCGGCCACAGCATGCACAACGTGGACTTCGCCTACGGACCGCAGCCAAGCTCGTGCGAGATCAACGGCTCGCAGCAGGCGCCACCGATTCCGAGTTCGCCGACCGGTCCGGGATGGTCTGGTTCGTGCACGTTCAACACGCCCGGCACCTACACGTTCCGGTGCGACATGCATCCGTTCATGACCGGCACGGTGATCGTCACCACGACGGCCACGACAACGACCACGGCCACGACCACAACCTCAGCCACCGGCACCACGACAGCCGCACCGACGACGACGACCAACACCACGACGACGACCAGCACGACGACCGCAAGTCAACCGCCGAGCAGCTCCGGCACATCCCCGCCGACGTACGCGACCGGCTACCCGCCATCACCGATCGTCAGCACACCCGCGGGCACCGCCGCCCCGAGCGCCACGGTGAGTTCCCCGCTCGCCCTCGCAGCGCGACTCGCGATCCGGGTCGCGGACCGTCAGCGCGGCAACCACGTGAGCGGCTCGATCGATGTCTCGCGATCCGGGCGGGGCGGGCGCGCGCTGATCCTCCTGCGCGTCAAGATCGACGGGCATCTGGTGGAAATCGGACACCTGCGGCTTCGCCTTGCGCGCCCGGGACGTGTCCCGTTCACTGTCTCACTCAATCACGCGGCCACGCGGATCCTCGACCGCGCCGAGCACCTCGACATCACCGCGGTGATCACCGTTGCAGGTCCTGCCGGCTCCGCGGTCTCGGCCGATCGCCACGTGCGCCTGCGACAGTGAACCGCACCCATCAGCGTGCCCTGACGGCAGCGTCGTCACACAGCTGGATCGTGATCGGTTCGTGCCGGCGGCTGATGCGCGGCGTCTTGCGTTGGCCGGTCGCCAGCGCTCGCGTGGTCGCTCTCGCGGGCCACGTGACGGCGGGTGAGCAGCCACCACGTGAGTACGAGATCCTCGGTTCGTCGAGGGTCAAGGCCGGTGAGCTCACTGAAACGACTGACGCGGTAGCGGACGGTGTTGCGGTGCAGATGCAGCCGATCGGCAGTCGCCTCGACGCTGCGGTCCAGTTGGAGCAGCGTTCGGACCGTGTCCTCTATCTCCCGTCCAGCGCGCCCGCGATCGTCGACCTCGCTGAGGTGTCGAACGGTGAGACGGGTCGCGAGCGCATCCGCTTCGGTGACCAGTGGGAGCGGACCGAGCGCTGCGAGGTCGACGACGCCGCCGAGGTTGAACGCGCGAGCAGTGATCAGCGCCTTCGTGGCCTCCGCGAATGACGCATGCACGTCGGGCAGCATCGATGCCGGACCAACGGCGATGACCGTGCCTTCGAACGGCGTCGGGACCCGCGGTGTGACAGCCAGCAGTCGCGCGTCGACGACGACCTGAAGCGCGCGGCTCTCACTCGTTGCACCCGAACGCCGCACGTGCGCCTCGACGGCTGCGGCGGTGACCGGCTCCTCGCAATCCGCGCAGACAGCGAAATACGGCCGAGCGGCATCGAGGCCGTAAGCCTCGATGCCGCTCTGCAACCGTTCGGATGTGACCTTGCCGGCCGCAAGGTCGCGGAGGAAGTCAGCGCGCCGCGCCGCATCGCGACGCGCAAGTGCGACGCTGTGCTCACTGCGCGCCTCCGCGAGGATCGAGGCGCAGATCGTCGCCCAGGCCCACAGGCGGTCCTGCATCCCGAACAGCGTGCGCTCGCTGAGGCCGAGCTCGCCGGCATGCCCGGCCACGACCGACATCACGTGCCGCGCACCGAGCTGGAAGCCCTGTGGATCCAACGGCCAGCCCTCATCAGCCCATCCCCGGGCGAGCGTCGAAATCCCGTCCAAGCCCGTGCTCTCCGGTGGCGCGCCCTGGCGCATGTCCGTCAGCGCCAGCTCGAGGATCGCGTGAATGTGCTCGGTCATCGTGGCCAGCTGCTCTGCGCTGTAGGACGATGGGTTCTGCGTACGCATCAGCTCACCCAGCTCCGCGACGATCCTGGGCAACCGCGGCGCAAGGAATGCAGCCACCGCGATCGTGGCCGATCGCAGTGGCTCGTCGACCGTCACCGGGAGCGGTTGGCGGGTCTGTGGGCTCACCGTCAGATCACCGCCGGCTCGCCCTCGTCTTGTGCATGGCACCAAGATTAGACGGGCGAGCCCTGGCGCGATCTCCATGGCGCGGGAGCTGTCCAGGGATGACCATGGACTCCAGGCCAAGGCGACGACCGACCCGCCTTCCAGCAAGGGAGATCACGACCATGTCCATCGACGCACCGGTCCGCGAGGCGCAGCAGCAGCCGAACGCCGCACGGGCAGGCACGCCGGCGCGCGACCGCCGCTGGCCAGCACTCGCGGTCCTGTGCGTGCCGCTGCTGATCGTCTCGCTCGATGGCACGGTCCTCAACGTCGCGCTGCCGACGCTCGTGCGCGACCTGCACGCGTCCGATAGCCAGCTGCAGTGGATCGTCGACGCCTACGCGCTCGTGTTCGGCGGGCTGATGCTCGTCTCCGGCAGCCTCGCGGACCGAATCGGGCGCAAGCGGACGTTCTGCGCCGGACTCGCGATCTTCGCGGCGTGCTCGGTATGGGCGGCGTTCTCCGGCTCGTCGGGGATGCTGATCGCCGCGCGCGCGAGCATGGGGATCGGCGCCACGCTGATCATGCCCGCGACGCTGTCGATCATCACGAACACGTTCCGCGATCGCCATGAGCGCCAGCGAGCGCTCGGCATCTGGGCGGCGACCTCGGGAGCCGGCGTCGCGCTCGGCCCGATCGTCGGCGGGTTGCTGCTCGCGCACTTCTCCTGGGGCTCCGTGTTCCTGATCAACGTGCCGATCGCGCTGCTCGGGCTCGCGTTCGCGATCCCGCTCGTCCCCAACTCGCTCGACCCCAACGCGCAACGGCCCGACGCGTTCGGCGCGCTGCTGTCGGCCGCCGGCCTCGGACTGCTCCTTTGGGCGGTGATCGAAGCGCCGCTGCACGGCTGGACCTCAGCGCTCGTGATCGGGGCCGGCGCCGCCGGACTGCTCACGCTGGCGATGTTCGTGGCCTGGGAGGCACACATCGAGCACCCGATCCTGAAGCTCTCGTTCTTCCGTGCGCGCAGCTTCTCCGGCGCGGTCGCCGGCAGCGGCGTGCTGATGTTCGGCCTGTTCGGGTCGATGTTCATGCTCTCCCAGTTCCTGCAGTTCCAGCTCGGCTACAGCGCGCTGCAGGCCGGTGTCCACATGCTTCCCACCGCGGCCGGGATCGCCGCGATCGCCCCGCTCTCGCCGTACCTCGTGCGGCGGCTCGGCACGAAGCTCACGGTCACGCTCGGAATGCTCTGCGTCGCCGGTGGGCTGTGGCAGATCTCCGGCCTGACGGTCACGTCGACCTACGTCGATCAGCTCGCGGGGGCGATCCTGGTCGGGGTCGGTACGGGTGTCGTGTGGCCCGCCTGCATCGGCTCGCTGATGGGCACGCTGCCGCCCGCGAACACCGGGATCGGCTCGGCGACCAACGGCATGTTCGCGCAGGTCGGCAGCGCGCTCGGCGTCGCGGTCGTCGGCAGCCTCCTGTCAACGCGCTACCAGCACCTGCTGACCAGCGCGCTCGCCGGCCATGCGATCCCGGCTGCGATCCACAGCACGATCCTCGGCTCGCTCGGCGGCGCCCTCGGTGTCGCGGAGCACGTTGGCGGGCTCACGGGCGCCATGCTCGCCACGGCCGCCCGATCGGCCTTCATCTCAGGTTTGGACCTCGGGCTGCAAGCCGCCGCCGGCGTCGCGCTCGCAGGCGCGCTGATGGCGCTCGTCGTGCTCCCGATACGGGCAACGACCCGGGGTATTCCGGAGCGGAGTCCGCGTGTGGCCCGCCGGTGACACGCGTGGTGCAGGCGTGACCGTTGAGCGGGCTCGAACTGGGCGTCGCCCGGGGCCACACTCCGTTCACGTGATGTCACGCTGACCCTTAACTTCGAGACCCCCCGGCCGCGACGGGGGGGTGTCGAACTTAAGGGTCGTAAACAACCCTGCGCTCCACACCCCCCGGAATCGACGGGGGGCTCCGGAACTTACGGGTCTTGTCTTCAGTCTCGGGCCGCCTGGCCCAACCACCGTCCGGGCCGCGCTCGTCTAGGAGCTGAGCGGCGTCACGAACACGTAGGCGTTGGGTTGGATCGAGCCGGTACCCTCAAATCGCCAGTCGACGTAATTGGGAGTGGAGGTGTCGTCCGTCAGGCTGCCGGTCGACTCGTTGACGAGGAGGGGCAGTGGAGCGCCGGGACCGACGGTGAACGTGATCCCACCGGCGTCAAGTGTGCCGTAGTTGTCGATCTCGGCGCCGTCCTCGCCGGTGACCTCGCCGTTCACCCCGAGCGTGCCATCGTTCACGAGGGTCGCGTGATCGAGCACGAGGTCGGTGATGCCCGCACCCTCGCTCGCCGCGAGCGTCGCTCTGGCGCCACCGGTGATCTCGACGTCGGTCGCGCCGAAGCCGCCGTTGAGGAAGATCGCGCAGTGGCTCGAGAGCGTCACGTCGGTGGCGCCGAACCCACCGTTGAGGGTCATCGTGCTCCCCGAGCGCAGCGAGATGTCCGTACCTCCAAACCCGCCGTTGACCAGCAACGTCGAGCCGGCGCTGAACGTCGCTGTCTGCACGCCAAAACCAGCGTCGAAGGTGAGCGAGCCGCCGGCCGAGATCGTCGCGGTTGTCGCCGCAAACCCTTCCGCGAACTCGATGTTGCCCCGGCAGCCCGTCGAGATCGTGGCGGTGTTCGCGCCCAAGCCGCCGTCAATGACGCTCAGGCCCTGCCCAGCGTTGATCGTGATGTCGGTGACACCGACGCCGCCGGACAGAACCATCGAACCGCCGGAGGAGAGCGTGGCCGTCGCGGCGCCCAGTCCGTCGGCGATCGTCAGGCATCCGCCCACCGAGATCGTGACGTCCGACCCACCGGTCCCGCCGTCGAGAGTCGCTGAGCCCGGTCCGGCGATCTCGTCTGGACCGACTCGACCGTTCGAGTGGCCAGACCCTTCCGGGCCGCCCTGGGCCGCGGCGAACGAGGTGCCATCCTCGATGGTCAGGTTTCCGGCGTCGTAGAGGCCGCCTCCTGCCAGGACGAGCTGACCGATCAGGTCGCCGGCGTTCGAACTGTCGAGCGAGAGCGTCGACCCAGCGTCGATCGTGATCGAGGCCCCATCGGCCTGGAGCGTGCCGGTCGCCGCGCTCTCACCGGAGCCCACGACTACCTGAGCGCCGGTTGGCAGACACGAGACAGCGTTTGGCTGCGGCGGCGCCCCGGTTGACCAGTTGGAGCCGGTGTCCCAATCACCGGGTGCTGTCGGGTCTGTGGAGCCGACCCAGACGTCAGCGCAGGTCTGACCCGGGGTGGACCCGGTGGCCGCTGACACGGTGGACCACGCCTTCGCGCTCGCCACCGGCGCCCCGCTCGCAACAATCGCCGCCGCGCATGCGACAAGGAGCAGGCCCCGTCGCCCTCGGCCCCCGATCAAGAAACGGCGTTGTCCGACGATACCCCTCAGCTGACCCATCACTGACGGCTCTCCACGGTTGACTCCTCTGGTCGCCTCTGCCCGGGAGGTCGGAATCGCTGGACGTGGTCAGCGTAGGCGACCAGCCATTCGGGGTCAAGAAGTCCGAACAACAATGCTCATCCTGAAGGAGGTCGCTCAGTCTCCTGGCAGAGACCGCCGAGGGATCCAGGACGACCATCGCCAACACCGACCGACAACTCCGGCGACCGGTGCAGCGATCAGCCCACGACCCAGGCCGCCGCAGCGCCGGGCGGGTGCACGAACACCTGCGCGTGAAACGCGTCCGTGGACGCGTGCACCCCGAAGTCGTCCCGATGCCAGATGTCGCGCAACGCTCGCACGCCGTCAGAGTCGACCTCGGTCAGCTCGCCTTGATCCTCCGGAAGCGCACGGCCGTGATGGACCATGAAGACCAGCGGGGGTGACCATCGATCCGATCTCCCGAAGTTCACTCACGACGCGTTCGGGCATCGGGATCATCCGAGGCTGTCGCAGATCGCTGGCGCGCTGTCAGAAAGTGACAAGCGTCGTGCAGGCTGGTCACGAGATGACGTCCGACTTGGCCCGCATACGCGCCCTGGGATGGCGCACAACGGGACCAAGTGGTCCGTGGCCCGGGACTTGGATACAAAAAGTGCCCTCCCAGGGCACTTTTTGTATCCAAGTCCCGCATACACACGCGCGGAGGACAGATCGAGGGTCCCGGTCGGGCCGGGCGATCCACCCAACGTGACGCTCAGGAGGTCAGCGGCGGCGCCCCTCACGACCGCAAGATCACGGCACAGACTGCGAGCCTGCTTCGCAGGGCCGACTCAGAGAGAGGTCGGCAGATGATTCGAGGCGGCGCGATATGCATAAACTACTAACCGGTGCATCGAGCGCACCCAGGCGACACGACCCGGTTGCCCCGGACAAACGCACGAGCACAGAGCCCAAGGCCGTCAGTTCGGCGCCTCCGTCCGGGTTGGCGGTTTGCGAAGCTTCGCGCATGTTGATCGGAGCGGCAGCAGCGGCTGGGATGGCTTTGACGGCGCTCGGAATGGTGCTCACACCGGGGCCGAACATGATGTACCTCGCGTCCCGCAGCATCAGCCAGGGCCGAGAGGCAGGCTTCGTCTCGCTGGCCGGCACGTTCGTCGGCTTCGTCGTCTACATGACGCTCGCCAACCTCGGGTTGGCGGTTGTCTTCGTGGCCGTCCCCTGGCTGTACATCGGGTTCAAGGCCGCCGGCGCCGTGTATCTCGGCTACCTGGCCTGGCAGGCGCTCCGGCCCGGTGGGCGAGGCCTGTTCGAGACACGGGAGCTGCCGCGTGACCGGAACGCCAAGCTGTTCCGGATGGGTCTTGTGACCAACCTGCTGAACCCCAAGGCAGCGATCATGTATCTCGCGCTGATCCCACAGTTCATTGACCCGGCGCGAGGTCACGTCGTGCTGCAGGGCTTCGCGCTCGGGACCGTGCAGATCGCGGTCAGCATGACCGTGAACTCGCTGATCATCGTCGCGGCCGGATCGATCGCCGGGTTCATGCGCACCCGTCCCAGTTGGGCAACCTGGCAGCGGCGGATCACGGGCACCATGCTCGGGACCGTCGCGGTCCTGGTCGCCCGGGAAGTCCCCGACCGCGCCCGCGTATAGACGGCAAAGCGTCACCTTCAGAGAGTTCGCAGCCACGGCCACGGGTGCGTGGAAACAGGAGCAAAGCCATGAAGACCCCGATCGCCAACCTCGAAGAGTTCGCCGCGCTCGACCCGTTCTTCCACATCATTCAGGAAGGACTCGCCGGGTTCGTCGAAGCCGATCACTTCTTCGACCTCCTCTCAGAAGACGTCGTCACCGAATACGTCGTCACCGTCCCCGACTACCCCTCGCGCGTCGAGGGCCGCCAGGAGCTCGCGAGGCTCTACCGCCCCTACGGCACGATGATGCAACTCGAGCGCTGCTTCGACCTCGCCGTCTACCACGACCCAGCCAAGAACGTCGTCATCCTCGAATACGCCTCCGAGGGACACGCCGTCCGATCAGGAAAGCGGTACAGCAACCGATTCATCTCAGTACTGACACTCCACGACGGCGAGGTGGTCCATTGGCGCGACTACCTCAACCCCGTCGCCGTATTCGACGCGCTCGGCTGGCCAACGCCCTGACAGAGTGCGGGTTCTGGAGGCTACCCGGTCGAGTTGGCGAAACTCAGGGCGCGTTCGTGGAGGCGAACCGGTTCGTGGATGGCCGGATGGTTGGCAGCGGTCGTGAGTTCGACTGAGGTCCGCTGGATGGTGTCGAATGCCCCGAGGTAGTCGCGTGCTTGGTCGACCTGCTGCGCGATGTCTGTGAAGAGTGCCCCGATCGCGTCGGCGTCGGGCACGTTCGCGAGCTCAACGCGTCCGTTCAGCGATAGTCGCGCCAACCGGCGGAGCCCATTGGCGATCAGGGCGACGTGCGCCAATACGTCGCGGAGTTGACGGCTGACGGCGTTCAGTGACGCCACGGCCTTGTCGGTCTCGCGCGAGAGCGCGTCGGTCAGCGCTGCGATGTATCTGCCTGCGGCGCGCCCGCCGTCGGGATCGTCGGCCAGTTCTTTTGCGAACACGGCGATCATCTCGGACTGGATCGTCATCAGCGCGAGCTGAAAGGTCATTTCGTGGATCTCGGCAACGACGCTCGCCGCCTGCTGCGCGACGACGCCGACCAGCGGTGAGGTCGCGTGTGATTGTTCGGTCAGCAGCCGTGCCACCGCGTCGAGCGCGGCGCCCTGCGGACCGAGTCGACTCGCTCCGATCTGCGCGTTGAGCGCGAACAGCTGGATGTCCTCGCCCATGCGACTCAGGTAGGTCGAGTGCTGTCCGAGCGCGTCGGCGACGTTCGCGTACCGGGCCAGGTCGCCGATCAGGTCGCCGAAGAAGCCCGCGATCAGCTGATAGGAGCCGAGAATCCCACGGACGAACGGGCTGCTGCCCGGGGGTGCAGTCGCGAGCGCCTGCTGATGTCCTTCCGCGAGCGCGTCGGCGCGGCCGACAACCTCGGCCAGCAGCGCCGTCTGCATGAACGCGCGGTAATCCGCGAATCCCGCCGCGGACAGCAGTTCGCCGAGCCGCGCGCCCGACGCCGCGATCGACTGCTTGCGTTTGCGGACATCATCGCCCTCGATCTCTCGTTCGAGCGCCACCAGGTCCGCATAGACGGCCTTGGCGGCAGCGAACGGCTCCGCCGCGGGGGCCAGACGCACCGACAGATACCCGCCGGTGATCGGAACGACGCTCGCGAGCACCCAGTAGTACGCGCCGTCAGCAGCCAAGTTCTTGACATAGGCGGCAACGGGTCGGTCGGCGCTGAGCTCGTCCCACAGCAGCTGAAAGACCGCCCGCGGCATGTCCGGATGCCGGACGACGTTGTGCGCGCGACCGATCAGGACGTCAAGTGGGTAGCACGCGACCTTCGAGAACACCCGATTGCCGGCGGTGATGACCCCCTTGGCATCCGTCGTCGAGAAGAACAGCTCATCCGGACGCAGACGGCGCTCCTGATCGCGAGCGGGCACGGGTGCCGGCCGCTGCGGAGTTCCCACATAGGCCGGCACGGAATCCTGCATCGGCGTCTCTCCCATCGTCACAAACCCTCCGATCGAATCCACGGCATCGTTTTCGCTCCTTCTCAGCCGGCCGTGACCTTGAACTGTGCGACGAGGCCGTTGAGCTCCTCGGCGTTGCCCGACAGCTCCTGGGCGGAGGCGGCGATCTGCTGAGCAGCGGCAGAGGTTTGCTCGGTCGAGGCGGAGACCTGTTCGGTTGAGGCCGAGGACTCCTCCGCGACAGCGGCGACCTCGGCGATGCTCTGCTGCATGCTGTTCGCGCTCGCGGCGACCTGCTGTGAGGCGGCGGCGATCTGCTCGATCCGTGCGGTCATCTCATCGACCGAGGACTCGATCCGCTGGAACGCCTCGCGCGTCAGCTCGACAACGCCGGCGCCCTCCTCGGTGCGCCGCGCGCCGTCCTCGACGACGCTGACGGCGGTGGTCGTCTCCTCCTGGATCGCGCCGATCAGGCTGGAGATCTCGGCAGCCGCGCCCTGCGACTCCTCGGCGAGCTTTCTGACCTCCTCGGCCACGACCGCGAACCCGCGGCCCTGCTCACCCGCTCGGGCGGCCTCGATCGCCGCATTGAGCGCCAGCAGGTTGGTCTGCTCGGCGATCCCGGTGATCGTCGCAACGATCGCGCCGATCTGCTCCGACTTGGACGCCAGCTCACCGATCGCGGTGCTCACTGCTTGGCTCGAGTCGCGGACCGAGCGCATCGCTTCGTTGGCCTGCTCGGCCGCGCCGACACCCTCCAGAGCGATCTTCCGGGTCTCCTGTGCGACCTCGGCCGTTTGGCGGGCGCTCTCGGCCGACTCGGTCACCGCCCGGGTGACGTCCTCCGCCGAATGCCTGGCGGCCTCGACCATCCGCACCTGACGCTCGGCGCCCTGCGCGACATCACCGACGGCCTGGGCGATCTCACCGGTCGCCCTCCCGGTCTCGTCACTCGTGGACACCATCTGACGTGAGGAGGAGCCGACGCTGCCGGCGGTCTGGGCGACGCGCCCGATCGTTTCGCGCAGCCGCTCGGCGGTCTTGTTGTACGCCTCGAGCGAAGCGACAACCCGATCGCGCACCGCGTTGACCGCGGTCGCGACCTGACCGATCTCATCCTTTGACGGATTCTCGATCGGCTTGGTCACCGGCGTATACGACCGCGTCAGATCGCCGGCAGCAAACGCCTCCATCCCCTCACTCAGGTACTTGATGCAGTGCTCGCGGATCGAGGTCAGCCGCTCCAGCACGATGTCCACCGCCTGCTTGATCGAGCGCGACACCAGAAACGCGATCCCCATCCCGATCATCAGCACGAGCACCAGCAACCCGATCCCGAGCGTCCTCGCCGAGCTATAGGTCGAGGCGCTCGCCCGCGTGCCGGCGGCGGCGATCTTCTGGCCGACCACGCTCCACGAGCCGACCAGGTTCTGGAGCGGCGTGAACGTCTGGTCATCGAGCGTGCCGACCAGCGCCTGAATCGCCGCATCTGATGTCACGTTCGCCGCCAGCAACGGCTTGTTCTTCATCTGATAGGCCGCCCACTGCCGCTGCACCGCGTGCCAATCGGTCGTGTCCTGACCGGGACCGGCGTACTTCGCGTAGCTGGACAGATAGCCGTCGATCGTAGTCGCGTCCTGCGCCGCGCCCGCCTCGTCAGCGGCGCGGACGGACGGGGTCGTCTGGATCATTCCCTGATAGGTCATCGCGTTGTAGTCGTTGAGCGTCGTGGCCACCTTGTCGATCATCACCACCGACGGGAAGTCGCGTGCAGCCACTGTGTGCGCGGTCGCGTTGACGCTCCCGATCTGCGTGATCATCATCACGCCCAGCACCGTCGTGAGCAGCAGCACTCCCCCGAAGCCTCCGAAGAGCTTCGTTCTCACCGACATATCTCTGAAGAACTGCATCTGGTCCCTCGTTCGTGGTTTCGATTCGCCCCGACGACCAGCAGCACAGCTGAAGGTCGATCGCCGCGCCCATGATCAGGTCATCGGCGAGCAGGTCCTTTCGCTGACCTCCAGAGGGATAGGATGTTCCACTCGATCGAGGGGTATCGATCGCCTGCGAGGCGACAACGACACGCAATGCCCAAAAAAAGGTTTCATAATCCAGCACGCGGGCGCAGCGTGGTACCCGGGGTGCCCGGTGGTCGTGAGCCAGCGGATACGCAGGACGAGGCAGGGCCTCAGGGCGACATTCGAGCGATCGTGAACGCGCTGCCGGCTCTGGTCGGATATTGGGATCGGGACCTGCGCTACCGCTGGGCCAACAACGCGTACATGGACTACTTCGGGCTGCGACCGGAGGAGATCGCCGGGCGGCACGTGAGCGAGATCGTCGGGCCACAGCTGTTCGAGCGGACGCGTCCCCACATGGACAGAGCACTCGCCGGCGAGCCGCAGCTGTTCGACTCGGTACTCGTTGATCCGGCCGGCGCTGATCGGTACACCCAGGTGTCCTACACACCCGACGTGGTCGACGGGGAGGTGCGTGGTGTCTTCGTGCTAGTGACCGACATCACAACGCGACGCCATTGCGAGCTGGCACTCGCTGCCGCCGAGGCCAGGTTCAGGCTCGCCTTCGCGGGCTCACCCGTGGGGATCGGCATCCTGAACGCCACCGGCCGGCTGCTCGAGGCCAATCCAGCCCTCTGCGACCTGCTCGGCTATGCAGGGGAGGAACTCCGCGAGCGCGCGTTCGCGGATCTCGTCAGCCCCGAGCTGCGCCGGCAGGAACGCGAGCGGGTCGCGGACCTGCTCGCCGGCCAACCCGCGCCACCAAGCGCCGAGCGGCAATTGCTGCGCAAGGACGGATCTGCGGTCTGGGTGATCGTGAGCGTCGCGCTGGCCAACAGCGGCAGCGACGGTCTGGGCATCGTGCACGTCCAGGACATCAGCGACCGAAAGGCGACCGAGGACGCGCTCAGAAGCAGCCGTGAGCGACTCGCAGAGGCCGAGCGAGTCGCGCAGATCGGCAGTCTGGAGTGGGACATCCGCAACGACGAAATCGCATGGTCTGACGGAATGTTCCGCATCTACGGGCTCACCCCGGACCGGTTCGACCCGACGTTCGAGGGTGCCGCGAATCGCACCTACCCCGAGGACCGGGCGCTGTTCCGCCAGACGATCGAACGGGCGATCACGGCGCGATCGTCGTACGTGCTCGAATACCGGACCGTGCGCCCCGACGGGCGGGTCCGCACGCTGCACAGTCGCGCAGAGATCATCGTCGATGGCGTCGGCGAGCCGATCCGGCTTGTCGGCATCGTGCAGGACATCACCGAGGCCAAGCTCGCGCAGGAGACGCTTCAGAGCACTTCGGCCGACTTGGAACGCCGTGTTATGGAGCCACAGAAGCTCGCGCTTCAGACCCCGGGCGAGCCACCGGTCAAAGCCCACACGCCGCTCACCTCACGAGAACTCGACGTCCTCCAGCTCGTCGCCCAGGGCCTGACCAACGCCGCGATCGCAGAGCGACTCTTCGTCACCGAAGGCACGGTCAAATGGCACATCAAGCAGATCCTCGCCAAGACGGGCGCGTCCAACCGCGCCGAGGCCGTCGCGCGAGTCCTCGGCGCGACCCGCTAGCAGCCCTCGGTGACGAGGCCGCGCAGCGGCTTCCCTAGAGTATTCGACGAGCGTGAGCAACCGGGTGGGGGTCGCCGCCGTGGACCGGGTTGCCCAACGTCCGAAACCCGTCAAGGAGCCAGGTCACGATGCTGAGTCTCGCCCGCTGGTGCATCGCCCATCGCCGTCGAGTCGCCGTTGCGTGGTTGGCGGTCGCGATCCTCACGACGGTCCTCGCCGGCGCCGCCGGGCGTGACTACGCGAGCGTCTTCAGCCTGCCGGGCACCCAGTCCCAGAAAGCGCTCAACCTGCTCAAGCGCGAGTTCCCGACACAGAGCGGCGACGTCGACACGATCGTCTTCCACGTGTCGCGGGGCACGATCGACGCGCCCGGCGTGCGCGCCGTGATCGCGCCGATGCTCGCGCGCGTGAGCAGGCTCCCGCACGTCGTCGGCGTGATCAGCCCGTACGGCCCGCGCGGCGCGGTCGAGGTCGCCCGCAACCGGATGACGGCGTTCGCGACGGTCAACTTCGATCGGCCCGCCAATCAGCTTCCGAACGCGACCGGCACGCCGGTCCTGGACCAGATCGACGCGATCCACCTCCCGGGGCTCAAGGTCGCCGCCGGCGGCCAGGTGATCGAGGACGCGGAGGGCTTCAGCGTCGGTCCCGCGACCGAGGTCGGCGTCGTCGCCGCGATGGTGATCCTGCTGCTCACGTTCGGGTCGCTGCTGGCGGCGGGGATGCCGCTGATCACGGCCGGCCTCGGCCTGATCACCGGCGTCGCGCTGATCGGGCTCGCCACCCACGTCACCAGCATGTCCAACGTCTCGCCGGAGCTGGCGCTGATGATCGGCCTCGGCGTCGGGATCGACTACTCGCTGTTCATCGTCACCCGCTTCCGGGAGAACTACGTCCGCAGCGGCGAGATCGAGCGGTCGATCGTGGAGGCGATGGACACCTCCGGGCGGGCGATCCTGCTCGCCGGCACGACCGTCGTGATCGCGCTGCTCGGCATGTTCGCGACCGGCGTCAGCGTTCATGTACGGGCTCGCGATCGCCGCGGTGATCGCCGTGCTGCTGACGCTGGTCGCGTCGCTGACGCTGCTGCCGGCGCTGCTGTCGTGGTTCGGCCCCCGGCTCGTGCGCCCGCACGCCGGCCCGCCGGCGCGCGCTCCGCCGCCGCCGGGCCCGGCGACGGCACCGCTCCTGCCGCAGCGCCGGCGATCGCGCACGGCTCGGCGTGGCGGCGCTGGAGCGAGATCGTGCAGGCCCGTCCGTGGCCGCTCGCGCTCGCGTCGCTGGCCGTGATGATCCTCGTGCTGTCTCCCGTGTTCGCGATGCGGCTGGACTCCAGCGACGCCGGCAACGATCCCGCCAACACCAGCTCGCGGCACGCGTTCGACCTGCTCGCCCGGGGCTTCGGGCCCGGGTTCAACGGCCCGCTGCTGCTCGTCGCCGAGCTGCCACTCGTCGGGCAGCGCCGCAGCGCTGCCCGCCGATCCGGGCCGCTGTTGCCGCCGGTGCCCGACGTCGTCGCCGTCACGCCGCCGCGGATCTCCCCGTCGGGCACGTGTGGCGGTGATGGAGGTCTACCCCGCGCTCGGCCCCGCAGGCGCAGACGACCACCAACCTCGTCAACCGGCTGCGCGACGAGGTGCTGCCGCCGCTCGCCCACCGGACCGGCGTGACCGTCCTCGTCGGCGGGTTCACGGCCGGCTCGATCGACTTCTCGCACGTGCTGGCCGACAAGCTGCCGCTGTTCATCGCGATCGTCGTGCTGCTCTCGGCGCTGCTCCTGCTCGTCATGTTCCGCTCGGTGGTGATCCCCGTGCAGGCCGCGATGATGAACCTGCTGAGCATCGGCGGCGCGCTCGGCGTCACCGTCGCCGTCTTCCAGGACGGATGGCTCGGCGGTCTGCTCGGCGTTCAGGCGGGTCCGATCGAGCCGTGGATCCCGGTGCTCATGTTCGCGGTCGTGTTCGGCCTGTCGATGGACTACGAGGTGTTCCTGATCTCGCGGGTGCGCGAGGAATGGGTCCGCAACCGCGACGCCTCGGCCGCCGTCGCCGACGCGATCTCGTTCACCGGGCGCGTGATCAGCGCCGCCGCGGCGATCATGATCTGCGTGTTCCTGTCGTTCATGCTCGGCAACGAGCGCACGATCAAGGAGTTCGGCTTCGGACTGGCGGCGGCCGTGTTCCTCGACGCGCTGGTCGTGCGCTGCGTGCTGCTGCCGGCCGTGCTGGAGCTGCTCGGCCCGACCACGTGGCGCCTGCCGCGTTGGCTCGACGCCCGCCTACCGCACGTCAACATCGAGGGATCCACGGCGCGCGCGCTGCCCGAGGCCGGGCAGATCCTCGCCGACCCCGACGAGCGAGAGGCGACGACGACCAGCGTCTGAGCGGCCGCGCGGCCGGGACGGTGACAGACTCCGCCCGATGGCCGGCAGGCTCGAGAAAGCAACGTTCTGGGCCACTGTCGCAGGCGTTCTCGTCGCGATCGCGGCGCTCCTGGTCGCCGTCGGCGTCGTCAACACATCGGGCGACCACTTTCGCGAGCCGTGGTTCGGCATCGGCATCGGGGTCGGAGTCGTTGCGGTGATCCTGCTGCTGGTCGCCGTGGTCATGGGCTTGAGGCATCGCGGCGACAAGGAGCCCACACTCACGATCACGATCCCCAAGGGCTCGACCATCGAGACACGCGGCGTCGCGATCACGCTGTCCGAAAAGACGGTCCTCGTGATCGACGGGAAGATCGACGCGGTCCCGGCGCCTACTCGGCCGGAGCCAGAGCCGAAAGCGAGACGGTAGCCTGCTCGCCCTGACCCTCGAACAGGGTCGCGTCAAGATGCACCGTCGCCTCCTCCCCGCTGATCGCGACGATGGTGGCCGGGATGCGGATCGTGCCCACCCCCGCGAGCTGCGGAAAGGGAAAGTCCTTGACCTGGATGTCGGCGATCACCTGCTCGCCTTCATGCGGCTGCCAATCAGACATGCCCGTCGGATTATTGCGCACCGCGCTCCCCTTCGGTCAGCGTCAGAGCGTGACCACGATCTTGCCGTGGACGTGACGGCCTGCCTGGAGCGTCGCAGCCTCGCGGATCCGTTCGATCGGGAACGTTGCGGCGATCGGCACGGTCACCTGTTGCGCCGCGATTGCCGCAGCGATCTGAGGCACGGCGTCGGGCGGGGCGGCGCCGGCGAAGACCGCGCGTGCGCCGCCGGGAGGGGTTGGTCCGGCGGCGATCGCGGCGATCCGGTCGGGTGACACGCCGAGAGCCAGTGCGGTCTCGATCGTCTCGGTGCCGAACAGATCGATCGCTGCGGTGATGCCGCCGGGAGCCAGCGCCCTGACGCGATCCTCCAGGCCCGCGCCGTAGGCGACCGGCTGTGCCCCCAGATCGTTCAGGAACGGGAACGTGCCCTCCGACGCGGTCCCGATCACCGTCGCGCCGGCACGCCGAGCCAGCTGCACGACGAACACCCCCACACCGCCTGCTGCCCCGCCGACCAGAACGGTGTCTGTCGACGAGAGCTTGATCGTGGCAAGCGCGGCTGACGCGGTCGCGCCGGCGATGTAGAGGGTGCTCGCGACCTCGTCGCTGAGACCGTCAGGGGTGTGAAACATCGGTGACGACCCGTCTGTCTCGATCACGACGAAGTCTGCTGCAGCTCGCTCCATGACACCGCCGTACACGCGGTCGCCCACCGTGAATCCACCGACGTCCTCACCAACCTCGTCGACAGAGCCGGCGAAGTCATAGCCAAACCCGGACGGGAGGGTGATGTTGAAGCGCGCCGCGAGTTCCGGCATGGCGGCGAACGCCGGATCCATCGGGTTCAGGCCAACCGCCGCAACTCGTATCCGGATCTCGCCCTGTTGGGCGTGCGGCTCCGGAACATCCCGGAGCTCCAACACCTCGGGGCCTCCGAACTGCTCGTAGATGACTGCTCGACTCATGGGTCTGCCTCCGGCTGATCGGGTCATACGAGTGCCTCTCATGCGGGCCTTCCGGATGAGAGCCTCGTGATGATGAGATATTTGTCTTATCATCGTAGCGCTGTGATGAGACAAACGTCTCATGCGTAACATGGGGGCACATGCCTCGATGGGAACCAGACGCGCGCGAGCGGCTCGTCAGCGCGGCGCTCCAGCTGTTCTCAGAGCAGGGCTTCGACGACACCACCGTCGCCGAGATCTCCGATCGTGCCGGCCTGGCCAAGAGCACGTTCTTTCGGTACTTCCCTGACAAGCGCGACGTGCTGACTGCTGGACAGGAGACCTTGTCGAGGCTCTTCGCCGAGGGCATCTCCTCAGCCCCAGCGGCTGCCACGCCCCTGGCGGCGGTCGCCTCGGGGTTGGAGCGCGCGGCGGCGGCGATGGGGCCGTTCAATCGCGAGCTCGCGCCACGCCTTCAGGCCGTGATCGCGACCAGCGCCGAACTCCAGGAACGCTCCGCGCTCAAACAGGTCGGGCTGGCCGCGGCCATCGCGGACGCGCTCCGCGCGCGTGGCGTCACAGACTCCGCGGCCAGCGTCTCAGCGGAGCTGGGCGTCCTCGCCTTCAAGGAAGCCTTCACCGCATGGCTCACGCCGGACAACCACCGGCCGCTGGCTGAACTCACCAGCGAAGCCCTCGACGGACTGCGCACCACCCTCACCGAGCTCGGTTGAGAGCATCTCCGAGCGCACGCTGATCAAGCGGAAGTGACCAGCTCCGCCAGTCCCGATTCGCCGGCAAGCCGGGCGTCGGTCGTCAGGAGCCCCGTTCCGAGCTGCTCACAGAGTGCGATGTACAGGCCGTCAACGAGCCGAAAGCGGTCCCGTGCCCGCCAAGCGTCCGCGAGCAGCCCGGCCAACTCGTGACGCGCGATCGGCGCGGACGCCAGCTCGCGCAGCCGGGCGCTCACGGCCTCCGCGGAGAGATCCCCGGCGCGATGCAACCGTCCCAACGCGGAGAGCACCTCGGCGTCGAGGTGTGCGGGCGCGTGGAGCACAGCCCACGGCTGAGCTCACGGCGCTGCGGATCAGAGGGTGAGACTCGGTCCACGTTTGCCAGACCGACTGTGCCCATGCGCGCGCCCGGCGTTCGTACTCGGTCAAGTCGCGAACGTCGACGAGGTGCAGGACGGTGAGCTCGCCCGGTCCGTCGCCTCGGGCGAGCACGGGAAAGTCGGCGCGCGCGTGCAGCACGCGTCCGATCACGTCGGTCGCGCTCCTCGGCGGAAGCTGCAGCTCGAGCCCCGCGCACAGTCCGGCGAGGTGGACGAACACCGACTGACGATCGCGCCGGTCAGAGCCGTCCCCGGGATGCTGGGCCATGTAGGCGTCGACGACAAGACGGTGTGCCGGCGGGTACCCGAAATGGAGCGCTTCGTCGGCCTGTACCTGCCCGAAGATCTGCCAGCACCCCGGGGCGCTCGGGACGTATCGATGCACCGGACCTCGGACAGCGGGCACGGCCGCACCGCACTGCGGGCACAGCTCAGTTTGACCTCGATGGTGATCGTCAGGCGGTGAGCGCATCGAGCACGGCATCGACATCGCCGGCGTGGTTGTAGACGTGCCATGAGGTGCGCAGCCGGCCGCCGCGGATGGCGGACACGATCCCGGCGCGCTCGAGGCGCGCGCGGGCGTCGGGCAGCTCGGCGCAGACGATCGCGCTGTCGCCCGGGTCCAGTCCGAGCCCGGCGCGAAACCGGTTGGCGAGCGCGACGTTGTGTTCGTGGATCTGCTCGATCCCGATCTGCTCGACGAGTTCGATCGCGGGCGCCGTTCCCACCCAGGAGAACCACGCCGGGGAGGTGTCCAGCCGCCGGGCGGTCTCGGCCAGGCGCAGCGGACCCCCGAAGTAGCTGGCGTGGACATCCTGGCCCGCGTACCAGCCTGCGCTGTGCGGCAGCGCCCGCTCGAGCAGCCGCTCCGAAACCGCCATCAGCGCGCTGCCCCTCGGGGACATCAACCACTTGTAGGCATGGCACGCCACCGCGTCGAACGGGCCGGCGTCGATCTGCAGCCATCCCACCGCCTGGGTGGCGTCACAGATCGTCAGCGCACCCGACGAGCGCGCGGCCGCAAGGATCCCGTCGAGGTCGGCCACCTCTCCGCTCGACATCTGCACCGCGCTGAACACGACCGCGTCAGCGCCATCGGCGATCGCTTCGGCGATCGCCCCCGGCGCCACCTCGCGGACATCGAGGCGCCTCTGCACGAGCAGCGGAAACAGCGCCGAGGTGAACTCGATCTCGGGCACGACCACGCGCGCGCCCGCCGGCAGCGCCGTGACCGCGAGGCCGATCAGCTCCGAAACCGTCGCCGCGACCGCGACCCGCTCGGCGCTCACGCCCACGAGTCGCGCAAAGCCGGCTCGCGCCCGCTCGGTCGACTCGCCCCAGGCCTCCCAGCTCGTACGGCCACGATGCCAGTCGGCGAGCGCCGCCTGCAACGCATCCCACGCCGGACGCGGCGGCAGCCCAAAGCTCGCGGTGTTGCACCACACCCCAGCGGGCTCCCACAGCGCTCGCGCTTGATCGATCGTCATCATCGAGACAAGCTTGGCGGATACGAGCAACCAGCGTGACGCCGATCCCCACCGACATGGCAACAGCAGCGCGCGCGACCGTCGAGGGCGTTTCGCCGCGATGATCGGGTCGCGACCGGGGCCGGTCCTGCGGCTGATTCGGGCCCGAATGATGAGGCGAGCGGGGATCGAGCCGCCGGTGCTCGCGCGACACACGATCGAGGTCGGTGGCCTGGTCCGGCACTACAGCTTCGTGGCCGCCCCGGCACCCGACGCGCCGCTGCTCCTGGTCCTCCACGGCGCCGGCAGCACCGGGCTCGGCATGGCCGCGCTCACGGGGCTGGCGAGGAGGGGTCCGGCAGCAGGCTTCGCCGTGTGCTTCCCTGACGGATGGGGGCGCGTGTGGAACGACCGCCGCGGCGCTCCGCGGCTGGCGCGTCGCGAGCGTGTCGATGATGTCGCCTTCCTCGCTGCCCTGACGAAGCGACTCGTCGCGCAGCGCGTCGCGACACACGACCGCGTCAGCGCCGTCGGCATGTCGAACGGGGCGCTCCTGGCCGAACATCTCGCCCGCCACGAGCTCCTGTCACTTGCCGGCGTCGCGCTCGTCGCGGGCAGCGCGACCGTCAACTCGAGGCAGGCGCGACCGATGCCGCCAGCGGGTCTGCAGGTGGTCGTCTTTCACGGCACCGAGGACCCACTCGTCCCATACGACGGCGGCCCGATCGGCCCACCCAGCTCGGCCCCGAACCGGCGCCTCATCCGCACCGGAAGGCGCGCCGCGCGCGGACTCGCCGCTCCGGTCGAACAGGTCGCCACCGACTGGGCAGCCGCCAACCGCGGCACCACGCATCCGTCGGCCGAGCGCCTGGACATGCCCCCCGGCGATCTGCCCGCCACCCGTCTGACGTGGCAGGGCGCCGTCCCAGCTGTGACCCTCTACCGCATCGACGGCGGCGGCCATACGTGGCCTGGAGGTGCTCAATACCTGCCGCGCCGGATGATCGGGCCGACCGCGCGAAGTCTGGACGCCACGGCGCTCATCCTTGGCGCATTCGCAACGCGCGACTGACTGATGGGCGGCCGGAGCCTGCATGGTCAGACAGCCGCGTAGCGGGTAGCCTCCCGGGTCGATACCCATGCCTGGATCGGTTCCCGTCAGAGTCCCAAATGTCGATCCTCGTTGCGCGAATCTCCCGAAGCGCAACGACGCCGGGTTTGAAGAGCTGTGCCACCTCGTCGACGAGAGCGATCCCGACACGGCCCTGTGCGGCAAGGACGTCACCGATTACCCGTGGAATCCGCCCTGGCCCAGGTGTGAGGCATGCCTCGCGATCGCACGCGGCCAGATGAACTAGCAACTAGCTCAGGCGCGAACCAGCGGTTGGATCTCCGATCGCGACCGCTTCGACGCACAGATCGCATCGATCTGCCGCGAACATCACGCCACGCTCGCCACCCGCAACACCACCGACTTCGAACACACCCAGCTCGAGCTGATCGACCCCTGGACCCAGGCAAGCTGAGCGCCACCAGCTTGATCAGCGATCAAGCGGCGACGCCGTCGGTCAGCGCGTCGCAGACTCGACGCAGCCCGACCCCGCGGGAGCCCTTGACGAGGAGGACGTCTCCCCCACGCAGCATCGTCGGAAGCAGCTGCGCTGCCCCCTCGGCGTCGGCGACGTCGTGGTGCTCGCCCGGAAAGCCGGGCGCCATCGTCGCCGCGAGCGGTCCGACCGTGATCAGCAGATCGGCCCTCTCGGCGGCATGGGCGCCGATCTCGGCATGGAACGCCGCGGCGTCGGGACCGAGCTCCAGCATGTCGCCGAGCACGGCCACGCGGCGCCCGGCGCCGGTCTGCGCCGCGACGGCCGCCAGGTCGTCGAGCGCCGCCCGCATCGACATCGGGTTGGCGTTGTAGCAGTCGTCGATCAGCAGCACGCCGCCCGGCAGCTGCACCCGCCGGCCGCGGCCGATCGTCGGCTCGAACGCGATCCGCCCGGACGGCGTGACCCCGACCGCCCTGGCCGCGGCGATCGCGGCCAGCAGGTTGCGACGCAGGTGGACCTGGGTGAACGGGACCTGGAGCGAGATCCGCTCGCCGCCCGCGTCGATCTCGACGTGATCGTCGGTCTCCGCGACGAACCGCACGTCTCCCCCGCCCCGAACGTGACGGTCGTCAGGTCGGCGCGCAGGTGCGGTACGAGCAGCGCCTCGTGCGCCGGGACGACGGCTGTCGCGCCGGGCGCGAGCGCCCTGATCAGCTCGGCCTTGGCGGCCGCGATCGCCTCGAGCGAGCCGAGCAGCTCGAGATGGACCGGGCCGAGGCTGACGATCACACCGACGTCGGGTTCGGCGATCTCCGCGAGCTCGGCGATCTGGCCGGACCCGCGCATCGCCATCTCCAGCACGAGCACCTCGGTGCCGGCCGGCGCCGACAGGATCTGCAGCGGCAGGCCGATCTCGGTGTTGAGGTTCGCCTTGCTCGCGACCGTGCGCCGCTGCGGAGCGAGCACCGCGAGCAGGAGGTCTTTCGTCGAGGTCTTGCCGGTCGAGCCGGTGACGCCGACGACCCGGGCTCCGAGCTCACGCCGCCACGCCGTGGCCAGCCGCTGGAGCGCCGCGAGCGGGTCCTCGGCGGCGAGGATCGCCGCCCCGGTCGCGCGGGCCGCCGAGGCGCCGACCTCAGCCGCGAGCGGTTCGGCGTGCGCGAAGTCGGTGAGGACGCCCCAGGCGCCGGCCGCCACGGCCGTGGACCCGAATGCGCCGCCGTGAACGTTCGCCCCGGGAAGCCCGACGAACAGCGTGCCGGGCTGGACGGCGCGGGAGTCGATCTCCGCGCAGGCCGGACCATCGCCGGGGTCGAGCGGCGCGTGCAGGAGGCGCGCGCCGGCGGCGTGCGCCACTCGCTCGGGATCCCAGCTCTTCATCGGCGTGAATCTAAGCCGGTCCGGCGGCGAACCGTCGGCTGGCAGTCGATCATGCCAGAAGAGATTATCTCTCACACCATATTTTTCTGCAGCGCTTACAGATAATGTTGTGTGCGATAATGGCCCGGTGGCCCGTTCGCGCTCAGACCCGCCGGCCAACCCGTTTCGGTTTGGCGCGCTGGCGCTCGATGAGGCGTTCACCGATCGGGACTCGGAGATCGCCGAGCTCACGGCCGATATCCGCAACGGCCAGGACGTCGTCGTGATTGCACCGCGGCGGGTCGGGAAGTCCTCGCTGATCAGGCGGGTCGCGCAGGACCTCGCCTCCGAGGGAATCCTGGTCGCGCAGATGGACCTGATGCGCACCCCGACGAAGGAGCGGTTCGCCGCCAAGCTCGCTCAGGCAATCCACGAGCAGATCGCCTCGCCGGTGGAGCAGGTCAGGGACCGGCTGCGCGTGTTCAGGGCCCTGCGCCTGACGCCGAATGTGAGCGTCAATCCGGAGAACGGCGCGTTCGCGTTCAGCTTCGACGCGCGAGCCGAGCCCGGGGACCTCGACGCCACTCTGGAGGAGCTGCTGGCGCTACCGGGCCGGATCGGGGCTGAGCGCGGGCGGCGCGTCGCGCTTGTGCTCGACGAGTTCCAGGAGGTCGTCGAGATCGACCCTGGTCTGATCAAGCTGATGCGCTCAGTCTTCCAGGAGCAGCCCGACGTCGCGCACGTCTACCTCGGCAGCCGCCGCGACATGATGCAGCGCATCTTCGACGACCAGAACGAGCCGTTCTGGCGCAGCGCCAAGCAGATGCCGCTGCGGATGATCCCGATCAACCGCTTCTCGCGGTATGCCGAGGCGCGGTTCGATGCGACCGGAAAGGCGATCGCTCCCGAGGCGTGCGCCGCGGTCATGCGGATGACAGGCGGGCACCCGAACGCGACCCAGGAGCTGCTCTACACGCTGTGGGAGACCGTGCCCGCCGGCGCCACGGCGCAACCTGACGACCTCGCTGAGGCACTCGCGCGCCTGCTGCGCGCAGAGAACGCGCACTTCAGCCTCGTCTGGGAGCACGCGACCACGGCGCAGCGACTCGTGCTGCAGGCGCTCGCGGCCGAGCAACCCGGTCGACCGCTCGGCGGCGACTACCAGCGCCGTCACGCGCTGCCCCGCACTCCGACGGTGCAGACAGCGCTCGACGCGTTGATCGCCCAAGAACTCGTGCGCCGAGTGTCGCGCGGCGAGTACCGGATCTCCGAGCCGTTCCTGACCGAGTGGATTCGCCAGAACGAGAGCTGAGCTAAGGGCTTACGGGCTCTCGGGGCAGCTCAGTCCCGTCGAGCGGCAGCGAGCGGCTGTCGATCTCCGCGCTCGAGGGACTCAAAAAAACGGGGCCGCGGGCGGCTAGCCGCCCACGGCCCCCATACGCTCAGCCGGTCACCCAGCTCAGTGCGGCATGTACTTCACCCAGAGCGAGACCGGGTAGTGCGCGCGTCTGACGATGCCCGGAATCGGATACTGCCTGACGACCTTGAAGACCCCGTAGCTCGACGGCTCCAGAGGCGGCGCCGACACGCTGCTGTTGAAGTTCAGCGTGAGCTGCCCAAGCTTGCAGTCAGCGAGATTGAGGAGCACGATCGCCTTGAGGATCGAGTCCCCGTACATCCGGGGAACGACGCAGAAGTGCTCGCAATAGTTGCCGGCGCCCGCGGTGCCGGCCGGGCAGTTCGACTTCGTCGCCGCCTTGGCGGTCGCCGAGACAGAGCTGTGAGCAGCCGCACCGGGGATTGCGACGGCCGCGAACAGCCCTGCGACTACAACCAGCGTGAGTAAGGTTTTCTTCAGCACAGGGCCTCCTGGACCGCGCGTTGACGTCGTTTGCTGTTCGAGTTCTCGTCCTTCGAATCTGTATACGCACGGGTGCCCGCGAATCTGACAAGACTCTTCGGAAGCAGTCCGAAGATCGGCCGGTTGGGCGCTCCGGTGTAGGACCGTGTCAGATCTGAAGCCGCTCGCACGTACATTGTCTGTAGTGAAGGCGTCGGCCCCAGTCCTGTTTGCTTTAGCTGCGCTCGCGTTCCCCGGCGCAGCTATGGCCAAGCAACCGCCGCGGACGATCGCGCCGCCCGGCAACGCCGGCGTGAAT
Source organism: uncultured Solirubrobacterales bacterium (assembly GCA_963705995.1). Taxonomy (GTDB): domain Bacteria; phylum Actinomycetota; class Thermoleophilia; order Solirubrobacterales; family Solirubrobacteraceae; genus Palsa-465. Next base: position 11,660 of record CAVPLN010000014.1, on the reverse strand, counting down.
CAGTATGTGGAGCAGGTTCCGACAGCGAGCGGCGGGCGTCCCTCGAATACGATCCACGTCGCGTCCTCCAAGACCGGCGGACCCGCAGCCGGTGGCGGCGGCGGGTCAGGTTCGGCGGGCGCATCCGGCGGCGGGTCAGGTTCGGCGGCCGGGTCCGGCTCGAGTGTTGGATCCGGCTCCGGCAGCGTCGGCGCCGCCGGCAGCGCGATCGCCCCGGCCACCGTGCATGCACTCCACAAACTCGGCAAGAGCGGAGCCGCCGCCGCGGCGCTGGCCGCGGCGACCGCCCCGACGCCTGTCTCGAAGGCGACGCATCACTCGGCTCCGAGCGTCGTCCTCGCGCCGCAACCGTCGTCCGCATCCGCCGTGCTCAAGACGTTGACGGGCTCGACCGGCGGCGGCGGCCTCGGCATCGCGCTTCCACTGATCCTCGTGATCAGCCTCGTGGGAGCTGCCGCAGCGGGCGTGCTGCGCCGCCGCGGCCACGCATAAGCGCGTCGGCCGCCCCGCGCGCTGTCAGATTTCGGCCGCACGGTGCGTATCTAGATAGTGGTGGAAGCCGCCGTCTCGCATCCCGCCGGCGCTCGGCGCCGCCTGCCCGACATCGGCGTCAGCGCGGTCAGCGCGTGGGCGCTCGGCGGCGCGATCGTTCTCTACCTCGCACTCGACGGAGGTGGCTATGCGCTGGCGACGCACAGCCAGATCGGCATCGCCGTCTGGTGGATCGTCATCGTCTGCAGCGCCTGGGGCCTCCTTCCTGCCGCGCCCGTCAGCCGCGTCGCGATCACGGCGCTGGCGTTCTTGACCGCATTCGTCGCCTGGACAGCGCTTGCGACAACCTGGTCGATCAGCTCGGGTCGAAGCCTTCAAGACCTGTCGCTCGTCGCCTGCTACCTCGGGATCTTCGCGCTCGCTGCCACGATCCACCGCGAGCGCGGCGCCGCGCTGCGACACACGGCCGGCGCTCTGGCGACGGTGATCGTGATCGTCGCCGCGCTGTCCGTCGCCTCGCGGATCTGGCCCGCTGCGTTTCCCGCCGCCCAGCAGACCGGTCAGTTCCTCTCAGGAGTGCGGGCGCGCCTGTCCTGGCCGCTGAACTACTGGAACGCCCTGGCGGCATTCATGGCGATGGGCGTCCCGCTCCTCCTCGGGCTCGCGACCTCGGCTCGGACCCTGCGCGTCCAGGCCTTCGCCGCCGGCGCGATTCCCCTCGTCGCCCTCTGCACCGCCCTGACACTTTCGCGCGGTGGGGTGATCGCGGCAGGCGTCGTGCTCGTCGTCTTCTTCCTCCTGGCTCCCGAGCGGCTGTCAAAGCTGGCGACCGCCGCGCCGGCGGCGCTGGGCAGCGCACTCCTGATCGCCGCCGCGTTCAACCGCCACGCCTTCCAGCAGGATCTGCTCAACGCAGCGGCCCACCACGAGGCGGCGACGCTGCTCGTTCCGATCGTCCTCGCCTGCGCCGGCGTCGGCGTCATGCAGGTCGGGATCGGACTGGCCGCTCGCCATGGAACGCTCCCTGGACCTCTGCGGGTACCCGTGCCGCGTGCGCGCGCCCTGTTCGCCGGGGCCCTCGTCGTGCTCGTGGTCGCTGGGATCGCGGCCGGCGTCCCCGGCAAGCTGAGCCACGAGTGGCAGCTCTTCAAGAATCCGCATCAGACGGCATCCCAGAACTCCGATCAGCCGGTTCGGCACGGCAAGCGGCGAGGGCCGCTACCAGTACTGGGTCGCGGCGGTTCACTCCACGGGCGGCCATGTCCTCGGGGGGAACGGACCGGGCACGTATCAACTCCTCTGGCTCCCCCGGGCACCGTTTCAGAGCTACGTCACGAACGCGCACTCCCTGTACGTCGAGACGCTGGCCGAGGAGGGGATCGTGGGCCTCGCCCTCCTCTGCGCCTTCTTCGTCGTCGTCCTCGGCGCCGGCATCGCCGTCGTCGTGCGCACGCAGTACGAGGACCGCACGCGTGCGGCGGCGATCGTCGCGGCGATGGTCGGGTTCCTCGTCTTCGCCGGTTTCGATTGGATCTGGCAGGTGGCGGTGCTCCCGGCCGCGTTCATGCTGCTCGCCGCCGCACTCTGCGCGCCGTCCCGCGCTCGCCGGTCGCTCGTGACGGGTCACGGTCGCGGATCACGACGATCGCCCTGCGCGGCACCCTGATCGCCGCCGGCGTCGCCAGCCTCGCCGCGATCGTCTTCCCGATGGCGACCAGCACCGCGCTCAGCCAGAGCCAGGCCGCCGCTTCGGCCGGAAACACTCAGGCCGCCCTCGCCGACGCGCAGCAGGCGGTCGCGATCGAGCCGGGCTCCGCGGCCGCGCACCTCCAGGTCGCGCTCGTCCTCGAACTTGACCGCGCGTATCCGGCCGCCGTCACCGAAGCCCACCTGGCCGTCCGCGACGAGCCTGCGAACTGGTCGAACTGGCTCGTCCTCTCGCGCGTCGAGGCCGAGGCGGGGCACGCGCGAGCGTCCGTGACCGCGTATGACGAGGCCCGCGCGCTCAACCCCCAATCACCGCTGTTCAGATCGTGACCGACCCGAACACCGACCCCGAAGAGCTTGATCCTGCTGACCTCGCCGTCGGCGAGCAGCTGCGGGAGCTCCGCGTGGTGCCGCGCGGAGCGTTCGCGGGTGCGCTCGGGCGCCACCTCGCAAGCATCGACCCCGGGTACGGGCCGCGCCCCGCGAACCTCGGCTCGTCGTGGCTTTATGGCTAGTGGCGGCCTACTATGCCTGCTGCTCGCGGACAATCGCCGCAGGCGGAATCATCTAGGAGATGTCGATCCGCCGTTCCCTCGCCGGCGCGATCTCGCTGCTGTGCGCACTTGCATCCGTGGCTTCTGCCAGGGCCCTTCCCAGCCTGACCCTGGGGTTCAGCAGCGGGGCGTCGCCTTACGTTGCCTCGGGTAACCCTACCGCCGATGCGCCATGGATCGCGCGGGCCAAAGCGGTAGGCGCCCAAATGATCCGAGTCGCCGTCCGGTGGTCCGCGATTGCCCCTGCCGTACGCCCCGCCGGATTCGTCGCAAGCGACCCCGCCAGTCCGGGGTACAACTGGACGATCCTCGATGCCCAGATTCGGGAGCTGACGAGCGCCGGGTTCACGATCCTCGTTAACGTCTCACTCGCCCCGTCCTGGGCCGAGGGCCCGCACCAGCCCCGCAACGCTCCACCTGGGACATGGCGGCCAAGCCCGGAAGCATTCGGGGCATTCGCAACAGCGATCTCGCAACACGCTACGACGGGCACTACTCGGATCCCGCAACGCCCGGAACGCCATTACCGCGCGTCGCCGACTGGCAGGCGTGGAACGAACCGAACCTCGCTACGTATTTGACGCCGCAGTGGGTCCGCATACCCAGTCACGGTTGGGTTGCTGAGAGCCCAATAATCACGCGCGCCCTGACAAACGCCTTTTATAGCCGCAATTAAGCACGTTGCTCCCAGCGACCTTGTTGTCGAGGGCGGGACCGCGCCCTATGGCGATCCCCCGGGCGGACAGCGAATCCCCCCGGTCTACTTCGACGAGGATCTGTTCTGCCTCAACACGAAGCTTCAGCGCCTGAGTTGCCCGGACCCTGTCCACATCGACGTGCTCGACCACCACCCCTACGGGATCTTCGGACCCACCTGGCACGCCCTGGACGCCGGCGACGTTGCGGTACCCGACATCGTCAAGCTCACCCGGGTGCTCCATGCTGCCGAAACCCTCGGAACCGTGCTCCCGAGCGGCCACAAGCAGGTGTGGGTCACGGAAATCTCCTGGGATACCAAACCCCCTGATCCGAGCGGGGTTCCGATCGCTACTCAGGCCCGCTGGCTCGAACAGTCCTTCTACGTTCTGTGGCGCCAGGGGGTCGACACGGTCCTATGGTGGCAGTTAGCTGACGCTCCCCCGATCCCAAACTACGCGAGTACCTATCAGGCAGGCGTCTACTTCCTGAACGGCGACCCCAAACCTGGGGCGACCGCCTTCGAGTTCCCGTTTGTAGCAACGCGCGTTCAGGGCAGCTCATATGTCCTCTGGGGCATCCCGCCAGCGTCCGGCCCCGTGACAATCGAAGCCCTCGGTAGCCATGTCTGGCACGCGATTCTCACCATAAGAGGGCAGGCTCACCGTATCTTTACGCACATCACGACCCTTCCGGCGGGCACGTCAGTCCGTGCAACGCTTCCCTTCGACAGGTACAGCTTGCCGTTCCCCGCATAACTCAATTCTCTGCCAGTTGCATCTAGGGGGCCGCCAAAGGACCGGCCACGGCGGGGCACATTCGGATCTGCTCGAAATCCGCTCACACGGGGGCTATTACCATCACTGGATTTGAGGCGCGTCCAAGTCCTCGTCCGCAGCACGGTGCAACCGGATGCAGATCGGAGTCGCCCGAGAGCGCCCGCGTCGATGCCCGTCATCTTCTCAGGGTGCTGGACGGCCCGCGCGCATCCGACATATCACCTAGGCCTCGCGCAACCGAGTCCGCTTCACACGTCGCCCTCAAGGTCCCGACGCAGCCGTCGCAGGGAGCGAGAGAGCAACTGATGAACGTTCCCAACAGATGTCTCCAACTCTGCGGCGATCTCACCGACGCTCAAGTCACCAACATACCGCAGCGCGATCGCACTCCGCTCGCGCTCCGACAAGCGCCATATCGCCTCAACCAACGGCGCATCGAACCCAGAATCACCTTCCGCTGGTGCCGCCGTCAGCTCCTCCTCGGCGATCAATCCCATGGGAGACGCCATGGGGCGCCGCCGAAAGTCGATCAACTGGTTGCGTGCAATAGCAAGTAGCCAAGGTCGCACAGGCCCGCGCGCTGGATCATACCTCGCCCACGCCCGCAGCGCCCGTTCAAACGTAGATTGCGTGAGGTCCTCAGCCACCGTGCGGTCGCGCACGTGGTACGCCAAGTAGCTGTAAACAACCGATACGAACTCGTCGTAGACTTCGCTGAAGCTGGGGGTCTCTCTCATTGGGTAACCCCGTTCGTACATTCACTCTGCGCAGCGCATCCTTCGCTGGTGCGGCGCCGCCACTTCAGCGTCGAAGCCAACCCTCGTCGATTCACCGTGAGCTGCCACGCAGTCCCGGCAAACCACACTGCTGCAGCCACGTCCGAACCTCGTCACACACTGAGGGCAAGTCGGAGCCCACGGACAGCTCGCTCGTGGTGAGGGTCCGTGCACGCGCCACGTGCTCCGCCGAAATCGTCTCGTCGACTCGCACGATCAGGCCCAGGTCGTCGAGCTTCTTCGCCAACTCCTCCTGGTGGTCGTCGACGTGCTCACCGTGGACAGCACTGCGCGGCACCACGACCGGCCGCTTACCGTAACCTATCGCTGTCGCGACTACGCCAGCACCACCGTGACAAACGATCACGTCGTGCCCGCCAACGGCGGCCGCAAACTCTGCCGGTTCTAATGACGGGACGACAGCCGCTTGCGGCGACGCGATCCCCATTGGTCCAAGCTGAGCGAGGATCGGAAGCGGCAGAATCCCGTCGGAAATGGCTCGCTCCACAGCACGCCCGAGACGAACAAACGGAACAGGATGTGATCCCACCGACACAAAAGTGCCACCTTGCCCTGCCCCGCTGCAGAGCTCCGGACCGAAACGACCGCGCCCCATCAGCAGCAGCGGCGCACAAACAGTTGCCGTCGGGTACACGCTCTTCATTTCAGGCCACTGGACCAGCACTTTCTCTGAAAACCGTCCGACGATCCGTCCGGCGATACTGCCGGATGTAACCCGGGCCATGGTTTCAACAAACAGAACCCTCGCACCCAGTAACCGTGCGACCGCACAGAAAGGGACTACAACGCCCGCTCCCGACGTAACGACGAACCGTGGCCGACGCTGGATGGCGAGCAGCACGCCAGAGACTAGACTGCGCACCGACAATTGATGCCGATCAAGTGGCTCGAGTACGTCGACCTTCGCGCCTTCCGCCGCAAGCGCGTCGCATCTCGGCCCAGAAACGCTCACCCATCGGCTCGGCACGCTCGGGCCCAGTCCTCTCGCAACCGCTTCAAGCAGCTCCAGGTGCCCTCCGAGCGAGGCCGCAAAGTACACCGCGTTCCCGTCGGCGGACGCATTTGAACTGCAGGTCCTCCGCAATCCTCCACCCCGCCGCCCCCGCGCCCTCATCAAGCTCGATCGATGCCGCGACGAGATGTACATCTTCGCCGTCTCCCAAACTCCGCTCATCGAGCGAGCTCCACTTCTGCGAGGGAATCGCGCCCGAGTCGACGACGACTACTCTGGACTCCTGCGATCTCCGTCCGTGCCACTCTTGCGGTTGCGGTCCCGCTCGCGACGGTTAGCCCCAGGAGAATCCACCAGACCTGGGCAAAGCCGTCGTACACAAAGTAGTTTTCCTGGGTGTGCATCGCTGTTAGCACGAGGACGACGACAGTGAGCGTGCGGCCGAGCGCCCTTTGGTCGCCGCGCCGCCTGAAGCCGGCGCGTCCCGCGACAACCATCATGAGAAGGAAGACCGCGAGGAACGGAATACCTCCCCGCAAGAGCAGCGTGATGTAGAAGCTTTCCGTGTATTGCCATATCGCACCTGGCGGTAGATTCGGGCCATACCCCGTCCAGAGATGCCGATCAATGGTGGGCAGAAACTCGCGCTCCCAAAGGGCGAGACGAAACGCTACGGTGTTCGGGAGTGGGCCACCGGTATTTACGACGATTCCCGCGGTTATTGCGCTGCTCGTCGAAGTTTCTTCCGAAAACTTCTTCGCCAGTGTGCCAGCGAACAAGATGGCGCCAACACACGCCAACACGGACAAGGCCAGCGTCGTACGGCCGAGCTTGCCATACCACCAGCCAAGTAGTACCGCGCAAACAACAAGTCCGATCGTCGGAGTTGCGGTGGCAGTAGCGCCCAACGCCGCTGCATCCAGCACAATGATGCCCGTCAGGCTAGACCTCGCTAGCCCCACACTCCGGTCTCCGATCAAACAGGCGGCAGCGAGCGCGATCACCACCATCAGATACGCAGCAAGCACATGCCCTTGAGAGAACAGAGCAGTCGCCCTGAAGAACGCAGAGTACGTCTTGAGCTCGTCAACGTTCCCGGCATACCGAACTGCCAGAGTCCGCGTCCCAGGAACGTTCGCCACCTGAGCCAGCGCGAGGATTGCGACTGGGACGCTCGCGAGTAGGATCCACCGGATCACAAAGCTCCTTCGCTCGCGCGTCGCGGCCCACATTCGGATTGTCCTGTAGAGCAGGAAGTACTGCACTGGCCCGAGCATCGTGTCGAGTGCCGCAGTCCCGAGTGGTCCTCGCCCACTCTCGGTATCCCAGACGCCAAAGAGAAGCGCCATGCCCGCGTAGGCGCCTGCTGCATAGTCCACGGCGTCCCACCTCGGCGCGCGCGAGGAGCTGCGTATTACTAGCCACACCCCCACCACAAGCACCTGACTTAGCCTCACGTGCGGCACAGGGATCCCGGAATTCAGGCCAGCGAGAGCGGGGGCGACGCCAGCCACAGCCAAGATACCTACTCGCGGCCTTCTAGCCACGATCGCTGCGCCGCAGACGGCGAGCACCGCCCCGAGGGCCAGCGTCCCTCGGCCACTGCCAGCCGCTAACCCGAGCACGGCCGCAAGGCCAATAGCGAGTACCGGCGCGATCCACAGCCAGCGTGACTCGCCAAGCCTCATCGCTCAGCGCCCTCGGCCCGCCGCCCGACGACGCGACTCGGCGACACCACACAATCGCGACAAGTATCGCCGGCTAGCTGCTCTGCGTATGCAAGCCACCACTCCCCGGATGCAGGGGCCCCCGGACGGCAGGCTCCGTCAGACTCACCCGGTGGCTTTATCCAAAGGAACGCGTCGACCTTGAGGTCGCCCGTAGCAAGAGTCGGATGAACCCCAAGCGCCCGTCCAGGAGGGTTGCACCAGGTCGGCGCGTCGGCGGGATTCATGTCTGGCCCGTTTCCATTCCTCCCGGTGTCGACAACGAAGTGCGCACCACCCAGAAGTCGGCTCAGGGTAGCACCGTACTGTTCCGAAGCCGCTGTCGTCTGGAAGTTCGCGACATTAAGCGCGAACCCCACCCTTGGCCCGACTCCCGCCTGCCTCAGAGCGTCAGCAAGCCGTGTCACATCCTGCACCCAACCGGGATTGCCAGCATCTACGTACAAACGAGCAGCGCGGTCGCGCCCGACTTCGACCACGACGTCCCGCAGGATCTGCAACCGCCCACGGAGCCGCCCGGATTGACCGCAGCCGTCCACCATCGCCGGAACGGCGTCAGGCTCTACGACTACGATAGCGCGGTGGCCGCTCAGCCCCGCTGAGAACTGTCGTGCCCAGGCCACGAATTCGGAGGCCGACCGCGCCCCATGGATCCCGGCCCCGCATAAGCTCCGTGGGCGAAAATATGTGACCAGCACAGGGACTTCGCCCCGACCACTGGCAGTGGTGACCACCTCGCGCACGCTTTCTGCGACGGCGGACACCGGCGTCGAGAACCACACAGCGGTAGGCACATCGGCGATGCGCGCAACCAGTCGGGCCGCGCGCCAGGCGTGATGGGACCGCAGCGCGGCTAACGCGCGCATCGCGGAGTCACCCCGATCGAGATAAAGCCGAAACGGGGGGTGCTCCCCTAGGCGCATCTGCGCACTGTCGCGCGCTCGGAAGGCACCGTCGCAGCTGACACTGACGCACCCACGGATCGGACCCGCTGCGACCCCGGCGCCAAAGCCAAGAATCGCGCAGGCCCGCGCCAGAGCTACGCCGCGTGGTGACACGTCAGCGCCCGCCCTCGCCACCGATCCCCGGTGCAAGTCGCGTCCTCGCCCGTACTCTCTCGGAAGAGCTTGCGCGGTCGCCCTCTGCCGGGAAGACGCCCCAACCGCGGCCGCTCGTGATTGCAAGAATCGACACGGCCAGACAGGCTCCACTGCAATATGCAATCCCGGCTCCCTCCGCTCCGATCCGGGGCACGAGCTCCAAGTTTAGCGTGACCGCCACGACGGCACCGGCACCGAGAGCCACCATCGGCTCGCGGTACCTTCCGCGACCAAAGCACCAAACCTGAAGCAAAGAGTATACTCCCAACGCTGCAGTCCCGATGCCGAGCCATCGAAGCGTGTCGGGTGCGTTTGGGTACCGGTGTCCGAACACGATCGTTGCGGCTATCCCGGCGCACGACCACGAGACCACAGCCGCGGCCACAATGGCTCCACCGCCAATCCGTATTATCCTCGCTCTCAGCGCCGCAGCCTCCGAAGAGTCCGCCCGCGCCGCCTCCGGCTGAGCAATGCTCGCCACTGCGACCGCGACAAGCAGCGCGGGCGCGGCCATGCTCTTCGCGGCGCCGTAGACGGCGACGTCGCGCGACGCGCCAAGGCGCACCAAGTACGTGTCAAGGCCGGTCAGACACGAATAGGCGACACCAGCGACAATCGACGGGACCGACACACGCAGCAGGTGAAGCCTCTGGGTGCGGGTGCTGCGGGCCGGCCTCCGCAGGACTTCAATCGTCCGCATCCTCGTCTCGACGACCGCGCACCCGAGGACGCTCGACATCGCGAATTCACTGACCAAGATAGTTACGCTATGAATCCCGAGCGCAAGTGTTGCACTCAGCACGACCAACTGCGCTGCGTTCGCCAATAGGCGATACGTGGCTGCGGCTTGGTAATGACGCCGCGCAGTGAGGATCTGGAAGTACATCGCGTCTACTGACAGCCCGACGACCATCACGAGCATCGGAACCACTGGCGCAGAAGCGGTCGCGGCGACGACGGCCGCAATCACAGCCGCCAGTCCAACGGCGGGCAGTAGTGCGAAGAGCGCTGCCCGGAGCCACTCTGCCTCCTCGCTCTCCGTCTTTGCGGCCGCAATAGCCCGCACCGCAGCCATAGCGGGGCCGCCGCTCACCGGCTGAACAACGAAATATGCACTGTTGACGAAGAAGTACACAAGGCCTGCGGCCGCCGCTGGAACTGAACGAAAGATCAGGACGGGAAACAAGAATCCCAGCAGCCTCCCGAGCAAAGTCAGCCCGACAACGACTCCGATCTTCCTTGCCCAACCCCCAACGCCGTCCAACTTGCGGCCGTGGCTGGTCACCCGGCGCTGTCTCCAGCGGCGCGCCTTGCTTCGCCGTCAGCAACACCGATTGCGTTTTGCAGATGGGCTAGCTCGCTGGTCATGCGCAGTCTCACTTCCCGTCGGCCGCGCTCCGCGGCTGCCCGCCAAGCGGGCTTGTTACCGCAGACTAATCTGATCGTCCGCGCAATATCAGTGGCATCAGCCTTGACAAGAGCAACGCCGTCTATGCCTGTCGCCCAACGGCGAAGTGCTGCCGTATCGGAGGTGATCACGGGCACACCGTGCTGCAAGCCCTCGACAAGTCCGTTCTGCATCGTGGCCTCACGTGTTGTGAGCGAGACGATCACGTCCGCGCTCGCCAACAAGCGCGCGTAGGCGGTGTCAGCCAGCCAGCCAGTAAAGGCAGCTCCGTCTGGGGCACGCTCTCGCAGGCGTTCCGGAGCGTCTCCCGTGAAGAGCACCGACGTGTCCTGTAACTGCTCAACTGCGCCGAGAACCGCTTCGAGTGGTTCATCGAATCCATAGCTGCACACTACGGCAACGCGAGACCCTGCCTCGTGATTCGGTCCAGCTCCTAGCGTCGCACCTGAGACCGAGAACACGCTCACGACAACTTTCTGTCGCGCGTCGCGACCGAACATTTCGGCCGCCACATCATTGTGAAAGATGGCTCCTGTACATCTGCGGATCACTGAAGCATTGAGGCGGGAGAATCGTGTCCAGTCTGGATTGTTATAGGCGCCAGAATGAGTATCAGACCAAACTTGCGCACCGACGAGTCGCCCAGCACACACGCAAACGGCTCCGGAAACGCATGGCGGGTTTGTGAACAAAATGAAATCCGGCCACCGCCGCAGTATCGCGAGGACCGTTGCTATACCCTGAAACGCGTACCGGAGCGGCCATTTGAATCCCAGCGCCCGCGGTGCCGGACAGTAGTACTCTGCTCCGAGGGCCTCCGCTAGGGCACTCGCCCTGTTGTGCGGCGTCCACGAGACGAAGACTCCACGCTTCTGTCGATCGCCGCCGTCGCGATGGCGGCGCGCTCTCAGACAGTACTCCATCCGGCGATCACGTTGGTGGCGCACCGGCCCGAGCGGATTCTCGCCTGCGTGGCCACCAGCTTACCCACGGTCGCTCCGCTGGGGTCCGACGATAGCCGTAGTAGTAGTGCCCCGCCCCCCGCCGGCGCAATCCGTTCGCAACGACCCCAAGGACGGGGGCGTTGGCTGAGCGCAGCACACCTCCCACACGAGCCGCAGCCTCCCGCCGAGTGCGCCCCGATCCTGCCGACGACAAGGACGCCGTCGACGTGAGCAAGAACCGGGATAGCGTCTGGCAGAACCCCAATTGGAGGCGTATCGATTACGACGAACTCGAAACGGTCGCGGCATGTCGCGACAAGTGCCCCAAATGTGCGGCTATCAAGAAGTTCGGCTGGATTCGGCGGCGTGGTGCCCCTGCGAGTAGCACGTGCAGGGGCTGCGACGCGGCCATGCCGTCCTCTCCACCGACTCTCTGCGGTGAATCGCGTCCTCAAGCGAGGCCTCTCCCACGAGGACCTCTGCCAATCCCGCGGAGTAACGGGC
>CAVPLN010000013.1:0-80260 GCA_963705995.1 uncultured Solirubrobacterales bacterium | reverse complement strand
CGACCCGCTGGCGATGACGGTCGGCGCCGACACCGAAGCGGTCACGACGACGCTCGCGGCGATCAGGCTGATCCGCGACGAACTCGGCGTGAACATCTGCCTCGGCGCCTCGAACGTCTCCTTCGGGCTGCCCCACCGGCACGCGCTCAACGCCGCCTTCCTGCCGATGGCGATGGCCGCCGGGCTGACCAGCGCGATCATGTCGACCGCCGAGGTCTGCGTGCAGGCGCGTGCGCGCCTGCCGACCTGCTGCTCGGCCACGACCCGTGGGGCACGAGCTGGATCGCCGCGCACCGCGCGCGGCCGCGGCGCAGCAGGCGCAGGCGGCCGGCGCCGTCGTGAGCGCCGACGCCCCGCCGGCGACGCGGCGCGCCTCGCGCGGCGCGGCCCGCGAGGCCGCGGCCGACGCGGCGCGGCACCGAGCGCGTCCGCCTGCGCTTCCTGCCCGACGGCGCCGAGGTCCGCGTCCCGAGCGGCACGCCGGTCTTCGACGCCGCGAGCTGGAACGGCATCGCGATCGACTCGACCTGCGGCGGCTACGGGACGTGCAAGAAGTGCAAGGTGCGGATCCTGTCCGGGCGACGTGCCGGTCTCCGACGTCGACCCGCGGGCGTTCACCCCGACGGAGCTGCGCCGACGGCTGGCGGCTGGCGTGCCGCGCCGGCGCGCGCGGCGACCTGGTCGTCGAGGTGCCGCCGCTGCAGACGCGCCCGAAGGCCGCGCTCGCCGGCGTCGGGCGCCACGTGATCCTGCGCCCGTCGGTGCAGAAGCGCCATCTCGTGCTCGAGGAGCCGACGCTCGAGGATCAGCGCTCCGACGTCGCAGCGCGTGCTCGACGCGATCGACGACCTCGAGCCCGGCCGTCGCTCGAGCTGCTGCGCACGCTGGCCGGGATGCTGCGCAGCGCCGGGCTTCGACGTCACCGCGGTGGTCGTCGACGAGGAGCTGCTCGACGTCGAGCCCGGCGACACGACAGCGCGCCGCTACGCGATCGCGTTCGACCTCGGCACGACGACCGTCGTCGCGACGCTGCTCGACCTCGACTCCGGGCAGCCGCTCGCGGTCCGCTCGATGCTCAACCGCCAGCAGCCGTTCGGCGCCGATGTGATCACGCGGATCTCGGCGACGATGATGGACCCGAACGCCCTCGGGATGCTGCGCGCTCGCGCGCGCGAGACGCTGGCCGAGCTGACCGCGGAGGTCTGCGAGGAGGCGGCCGTCGAGCCTCGGCGAGGTCTACGAGATCACCGTCTGCGGCAACGTCACGATGATGCAGCTCGCGCTCGGGATCGATCCCGAGCCGCTGTCGATGGCCCCGTTCGTCGTCTCGACGCACACTCTGCCCGACGGTCCGCGCCGCGCGACTTCGGCGTCGAGGTCCACCCGCGCGCGCCGGCGTTCGTGTTCCCGTCGCTCGGCGCGTACGTCGGCGGCGACATCGTCGCCGGGATCCTCGCGACCGGCCTGACCCGTGACCGGCGCGTGCGCCTGTTCATCGATGTCGGCACCAACAGCGAGATCGCGCTCGGCTCCTCGGAGCGCGTGCTCGCCTGCGCGGCGCCCGCCGGCCCGGCCTTCGAGGCGGCCCAGATCCGCTGCGGTGTGCGCGCGGCCGACGGCGCGATCGAGGGGGTGCGGATCGAGGACGACGGGCTCGTGCTGCAGGTCATCGGCGATGCCGACCCGATCGGCATCTGCGGTTCGGGGCTCGTCGACGCGGTCGCCGAACTCGTCCACTGCGGGCTGCTCGATCACTCGGGGCGGTTCCTGCCCGACGAGGACGCGGCTCGCCTGCATCCGGGGCTCGCGCCGCGGCTGACGAAGATCGGCGAGGAGCGCGTGTTCGTGCTCCAGTGGCGGGGCGATGACCCGGCCGAGTCGGTGTTCCTGTCCCAGCGCGACATCCGCGAGCTGCAGTTCGCGAAGGCGTCGATCGCGACCGGCTGGGGGATCCTGCTGCGCGACCTCGGACTCGAGCCGGGGGACATCTCGCAGGTCCTGCTCGCCGGCAGCTTCGGCTCGTTCCTGACGCCGCTGAGCGCGGTGCGGATCGGTCTGGTCCCGAAGCTCGCGCTGCCGCGGATCGTGACGGCCGGGAACGTCGCCGGCGAGGGCGCGAAGATCGCCGCGCTGTCCGCTCGCGAGCGTGCCGAGGCCGGGGCGATCCTGCGCGAGGTGGAGTACGTCGAGCTGTCGGGCCGGACCGACTTCAACGACCTGTTCATCGACCAGCTCGCGTTTCCGGGATGAGCGTCGCGGGCGCGCGCGTGGCGGTCGTCGCGTGCGGCGCGCTCGCCGCCGACGTCCGCGTGATCGCGAGGCGGCGGGGATGGGCGATCGACGTCCACCCGGTCCCGGCGCTGCTGCACAACCGGCCGGAGCGGATCCCGGCCGCGGTCGCAGGCCGGCTCCGTGAACTGCGCGGCGCGTACGACCAGGTGGCCGTCGCGTATGGCGACTGCGGCACGTACGGCGGCCTCGACGAGCTCGGCGTCCGGCGGCTGCACGGCGACACGTGCTACGAGGTGCTCGGCGGGGATGAGGCGCGCCGGGCGCTCGTGGAGGAGCCCGGCACGTACCTGCTCACGGACTTCCTCGCGCGGACGTTCGAGCACACCGTCGTGCGCGAGCTCGGGCTCGACCGCCACCCGGAGCTACGGGACGAGTACTTCCGTCATTACCGGCGCGTCGTCTGGCTCGCGCAGCGACCGACGCCGGCAACCCGGGCGGCGGCCGTGCGGGCCGCCGCCCGGATCGGATTGCCGCTCGAGACGGTCGAGGTCGGGACCGCGGGGCTCGAGCGCGAGCTGGAGCGGCTGCTCGGCGTGACCGACGGCGCCGGGGCGGGAGCAGCCGGGGCGTGAGCGGCCGCGGCGCGAGCAGCGACCGCGAGCGGATGCTCGCCGGAGAGCCCTATGACGCGCAGGCCGAGGAGCTGCTCGCGGCGCGGGCGCGCTGCCGCGCGGTCTGCGAGCGCTTCAACGCGCTGCCGTTCGCGGAAGGGGCGGAGCGGCGGGCGGTTCTCGGGGAGCTGCTCGGCTCGGTCGGTGACGGCGCCGAGGTGATCGCGCCGTTCGAATGCGACTACGGCTTCCAGATCCACATCGGCCCGCGATCGTTCGTCAACTACGGCGCGATCATCCTCGACGCCGCCGTGGTCCGGATCGGAGCCGACGTCCAGATCGGCCCGCGCGTGCAACTGCTCACGGCGCTGCACCCGCTCGACCCGGTCGAGCGGCGGCGCGGAACCGAGACGGCCGCGGCGGTGACGATCGAGGACGGCGTGTGGCTGGCGGCCGGCGTGATCGTCTGCCCCGGTGTGACCGTCGGCGCCGGCGCCGTCGTCGGCGCCGGGAGCGTCGTCACACGCGACCTGCCGGCGGAGATGGTGTGCGTCGGCAGTCCCTGCCGCCCGGTCCGCGCAGCCGCCGGTCGCTGACGCCGCGTGACGCGATCGGAGCGCGAGCGATACGCTTTCGTTGGATCGGAAAGGAGGCCTCTGTGGTCAGCAGAGGGCGAACTGGGGTGGCCGTCGTCGTCGCAGCTGCGATCCTGGTTGGTGCACCGGGTGCGTCGGCTGACACGGGCACGACGATCACGGAGGTGACCGCGCCCGCGATCATCGGGAACGCTCAGCAGGGAGACGCCCTGTCGACGTCCTTCGGTGCCTACGAGACGCCGGCCGGCGTCCCGCTGACCTCATTCACGGCCACGTTCGCCTGGGAGGACTGCGATCAGGCGGGCAGCAACTGCGCGGCGATCGCCGGCGCGACCGACCCGGCGTACACGGTCGCCGCCACCGACGTCGGAGACACGATCCGGTCCGAGGTGTGGATCGATACGACAGACGGGCCGTTCGCCTCCGCCCCGACAGCGGTCGTGCTGGCGATGGGCGTGCCGACCGTGATCACCCCGCCGGCGATCCAGGCCGGCAATCCACTCACCGTGATCCCCGCAACGTGGAACGGCAACCCGAACGGCTTCAGTTACCAATGGCTCGATTGCGCGCTGTCCTCGGGCAACTTCATCGATCCCGGCCCGCTCCCAATCAGCTGGCTCGATCCTTCGTGCACGCCGATCCCGGGCGCGACCGGTTTGACGTACTCGCCCAGCACCAGCGACAGCGGGTACGCCATCGCCGTCGAGGAATGGGCCACCAACGGCTTCGGGACCGGCCTACCCGCCCAATCGTCGGCCGCACCCACCACGTACGCAGGGGCGGGCGTGCCGCCTGCCACAGTGACGCCACCGCCACCCGCGACCGCCGCCCTCGTGGCACCCGCCAACAGCGGGCTGCCGTCGATCACGGGTAATGCGATCGTCGAGAGCACCCTGACGGCGACGCCTGGCTCGTGGGTCGGCAGCGCGCCGATGACCTACGCCTACCAGTGGCAGCGGTGCAGCCCGAGCTGTGTCGACGTGGCCGGGGCAACCGGGTCGAGCTACACGCTGACGAGCGCAGACCTCGGCAACATGATCCAGGTGATCGTGGTCGCGTCCAACTCGGCCGGCAACGCGAACGCGACCTCGTCGCGGATCGGGCCGATCACGGCCTTCGCCGATGCGAGCGTCCCGCTGTTCGAGCGCGCGCTCGCTCGCGCGATCACGCCGCCTTCGAGGACGACGATCAAATGGATCCTGCGTGGCCGCGGCTACGAGGCGTCAGTCTCCGCGCTGCCCGCCGGCAAGCTGACCCTGACGTGGGCCATGCGCGACCGCGGCAAGCTGGTTGCGCTGGCGTCAGGCAGCGGCGCGGTCGGACAATCGGGCGCGGCCACGATCAGGATCGTGCTATCGCGCGGAGCGCGGGCGAGGCTCCGCGGCGCCCGTCGGGCGCAGGTGCGCGCTGTTGCGTCGCTCGCACCCACCGGCGGAGCGGTGATGGAGGTGGCCGCGAGCTTCACGCTCCGGAGCTGAGCCGCCCCAGGGACCGAGGAACGAAGGGATGGCTCGTTCCGCGGCCGCAGTCGACTTCAGGGGCCTGCTCGTCTCGCGTCGAGCGGGCTCGGCTGGTCCGCACGCGCTCGGGCGATGGATCTAAGGCGTGCCAGGGTGCGCCTTAGATCCATCGAAGTCCCCGACCGGGGGCGGTTGGATGGACGGACGGATGGATGGGTTACGGCCTCTGCCCCGTAATTCATCCATCGAAGGGCGGCGAGGACCCGCGGGATCGAGCCGAGCGGCGGCGCCGAGATGACCACGTTCACGCTCGATCGCGCCGCGGAACGTCACGCAGGCGACTTTCCGTCGGTCGTCCAGCTTGCGGCCACCAGCGACTTCCCGCAAGTCGCTAGGCTTCGCGGGATGGCGCTGACCGACGAGAAGTACCTGCGGTTCACGACGTTCCGCCGAGACGGGACCCCGGTTTCCACGCCAGTCTGGGCCGTCGATCTCGGCGGCGGACGGATCGGCTTCTGGACGAGCTCCGGATCGGGCAAGGCCAAGCGCCTCGCGCACACCCCGCGCGTGCTCGTGCAACCCTCGAACGCACGCGGGATCGCGAAGCCGGGGACGGAGCCGGTTGAGGCGACGGCGACGCTCGTCGCCGGAGCGGAGCTCGAGACGATCCGGCGGGCCGTCGTGGCGAAGTACGGCTTTGCGACGAAGATCACCAAGGTGCTCGGGACGCTGATCGGGACGCTTCGTGGCAAGCGGATCCCCTACGGCGACCGCGGCGTGATCGTGCAACTGCCCGCAGCCGGCTGACCGAAGATCAGCTCCCGCTCGCGTGGGGGGGCCGGGTTCGGGCAGGGCGCCGGGTCGGGCAGGGCGCCGGGTCGGGCAGGGCGCCGGGTCGGGCAGGGCGCCGGGTCGGGCAGGGCAACAGGTCGGGCAGGGCGCCGGCGTCGGGCAGGGCGCCCGGCGACGCGAGTCAGCGCGCCCGGGTCGTGTAGACGCCGGTCGGGACGGCGTGATAGCCCTTGGCGCCGATCGAGACCGCCAGGTCGCTGCGCGGGTCCGTGCCGGCGGCGAGCGCGTCGAGCGCGCGGCGGAAGTCGTAGCCCGGCTCCCAGCCGAGCTCGTGGCGGGCGCGGGCGTTGACGTAGACACGCTCGATCGACGGCAGGAGCGTCCACCCGCGCCGCGCGAACAGGTCGTCGACGTCGGGGAACAGGTCGCGCACGACGGCTGCGGCGTCGGCACGAAGGGCGGTTAGATGCTCGCGCTCGAACGGCGTCGTGGCGCTGATGATGTAGCGGCCGAAGCCGATCTCGGGGGCGCGCTCGAGCGCGCAGAGGTGGGCGCCGACGGCGTCCTCGATGTCGAGGCGGCGGTAGAGCAGCTCGTTGACCTTGAGGTTGAGGTCGTCGTAGGCCTCGCGGGCTTCGGCGAGATCGTCGCCCTCGGGGAAGAAGCGCGAGGTTCGCAGGATCAGGCACGGGAGGCCCCGCTCGCGCGCGATCAGCTCGCAGAGGTCCTCCGCCGCGCACTTCGTGACGCCGTAGATGTTGCGGGGGACGGGCACGACGTCCTCGGTGATCCATGCCGCCGGCTCGCCCGCGGCCGGGCGCAGCGCGCGGCCGAAGGCGCTGGTCGTGCTCGTGAAGACGAACCGCTCGACTCCCGCGGCGACCGCCTCCTCGAGCAGCACGAGGGTGCCGATCGTGTTCGTCTCGACGAACTGCTCGCGCGGGTGCGAGCCGACATGTGGCTTGTGCAGCGTCGCCGCGTGAAGGACCGCGTCGCAGCCGGCGATCGCGCGGCGGACCGTGGCGCGGTCGGCGATCGAGCCGACGACCTGCGTCTGTGATGAGGGGAGCACGTCGAGCCCGACGGGTTCGTGTCCGTGCGCGGGGAGAACGCGCATCAGCGCCTCGCCGAGGTGGCCGGCGCTGCCCGTGACGAGGATCCTCATCCGGTGCGGGCCATCTCGGCGGCGCGATCGCGCAGCTGCGCCTTCAGCCGCTCGTCGCAGAACGCCGCGTCGATTCCCGTGCGCGTGATCTCGATGAGCTGCTCGTCGCTGAAGCCGAAATGGTCTGCGCAGACCGCATACTCGCCGGCGAGCGTTGCCCCGAAATAGGGCGGGTCGTCGGATCCGAGCGTCAGACGGACGCCGGCGTCGCGCAGGCGTGGGAGCGGGTGCGCCTCGAAGCTCGGGTAGACGCCGAGCACGACGT
Source organism: uncultured Solirubrobacterales bacterium (assembly GCA_963705995.1). Lineage (GTDB taxonomy): Bacteria > Actinomycetota > Thermoleophilia > Solirubrobacterales > Solirubrobacteraceae > Palsa-465. The sequence continues at coordinate 73,139 of CAVPLN010000013.1, read as the reverse complement.
TGCTCGTCGGGCACGTGTTCAGCACGGTCCCCCGCTCGGCGAGCTCGGCGACGAGCTCGGGCGCCTCGCTCGCGCGAACGCCATGATCGATCCGCGTGACGGGCAGCGTCAGGGCGGCGCGCACGCTCTCGGGCCCGCACCACTCGCCGGCATGGACCGTGCAGCCGAGCCCGGCGGCGGCGGCGATCCGGTAGGCATCCGCGAACAGGTCGACCGGGTGGTCGACCTCCTCGCCGGCCATCGAGAAACCGACGACATATTCGTGCGGCAGCTCGGCCGCGTGCCGGGCGACGCGGAGCGCCTGTTCCAGACCGAAGTTCCGGACCGCCGAGATCAGGATCCGGCCCTCGATCCCGTGGTCGCGGCGGGCGTCGTCGATCCCCTGCGCGATCCCGTCGAGGTGCTCCTGATCGGTCAGCCCGACGAGCGCGGCATGGTCCGGCGAGGCGGTCAGCTCGACGTAGAGCGCACCATCGCGGGCGCAGTCGCGCAGGTACTCGTACGTGATGTCGCGGTAGTCGACGGAGGTCCTGATCACGCTCGCCGCCAGGTCGTACGTGCGCAGGAAATCCGAGAAATCCGTGTAGTGGAAGCGACCGTGCTCGTTGAGCATGCGCCCGGGCAGCCGCAGTCCGTTGCGCTCGGCGAGCCGCATGATCAGCTCCGGCGTCGCGGTCCCTTCGAGATGGACGTGCAGTTCGACCTTGGGGAGCATCGCTGCCGGGACGGTCTAGCGGCCAGCCCCACGCCCGCGCTTGCGTCCGATCAGCTCGGGGCGGGCATCGTCGCCGAGCACGCCCTCGAGCGACAGGATCCGGCGGAGGATCGCGAGTGACGATGCGTACGTCGAATCCATGCCGTAGTAGCTCATCCCGCGCGCGCCGAGCGTCCGCGCCTGTGTGTACGGCGTGTCTGACGCGTAGTGGATGACCCCGAGGTCGATCGGCAGCTTCGAGAAGTTGACCGCCTCTCCGACGGGATGGCGGTCCGCGTCGGCGATCTCGTAGACGGCGTTGCAGAACGGCCCGGCCTCCATCTCGACCACGGTGAACGCCTCGCGGTAGTAGAAGTCGAGGTAGGAGCGGTTCTGCAGGAAGGTGCTCTTGACCGTCACCGCGCGCTGGTTGTCGAGCCCGGTGCCGAAGCGAAGATCGACGGCGAGATCGTCGACGCTGAAGGCGTTGTCGAGCCAGTAGGTCGAGTTCGAGTGCTCGTCGTGGACGACGCTCGAGAGCATCACGTCGCCGACGTCGGCGTTGAGCGTCGCCGCCTTGCCGAGGACGTACACGCCGCGCAGGGCAGCGCGGTCGACGGCCACCTCGCGCAGGATGTTGTAGGCGGCCACGCCGAGCGGGTAGTCGATGTTGACGATCACGGCGTCGCTGGCGGCGAGCGCGTCGGAGTCGACGTTGCCGACGCGGGCATCGACGGAGTCGGCGGACAGCGCGGCGAGCGGGATGATCTGAGCCGGAACGCGGAGCGCGGTCGTCGAGCGCAGGTGGGTCACGCCGGCCGCCTTCTCGGCCGACCGCCGCTCGACGGCGCCGGCCGCTCCGTTCGAAGCGAAATAGAGGCGGGCGACGAAGTACAGGAAGTTCTCCCAGGAACCCTCGGCAAGCCCGCCACGGAAGGCCGCGAGCTCCTGGCGCAGAGATGTCGTCCCGATCCATCGTCGTCGACGAACTCGATCAGCTGCCCCTCACGCTCGCGAGCGACGGACGTGGCGATGTTGACGAGGCTGTGGCTGTTCGAGCTGACGAAGTACAGCGGACGCTCCGCCAACCCCTCGACCATCAGCTCGGCACTGACGGGCGCCCACCAGCGGCGCGTCAGGCGCGCGTAACCGACGTTGGTGCCGCCGAGCATGCGGACGCGAAGCGCCATCCGCTGCTCGGCGATCAGGCGCAGGCGGCGTCCGAAGCGCTCGCCCCAGCCTTCGCGCAGTCGATCCCAGTCGTCAGGGCTCCCGCCGAGCAGCTCCGCGCAGGTCTCCGGAGACGGGTCCCTGCAATCGTCGCGTGCCGTCCATCCGGCGGCTCGCTGACGCAGACGCGGATCTTGTTCCACTCGATCTGGAAGGCGACGAGCGTCGGTACGCAGATCGTCGACGTCCGACGTGCTCGCGAGCAGGACCGCGAGCCTCCCCGCCCCGTTGTCGTACCAGCGTCGACGGCGGGCGGGCGCCTCGGCCTCCTCCCATTCGTCGACGTTCAACCCGCTCGTCACGAGTGCCTCGACGTCCTGGCCCATCGTCACGAGGCGGGCGCCGATGATCCCGTCGGGCAGGCGCCGGATCGCGTAGATGAACGCGCCGAGGTCGAGCGCGTCGCTGGCGGCGAGCGCATGCAGGCTCGAGCCCATCGCCATGTGCGACGGCTCGAGCACGCGCAGCTGGGTCTCACCGCTGGAGCGCAGCAGGGTCGTATAGGTTCGCTGATAGAGCTCGACCTCGTCACTGAGGCCGTGGCCTCCATCACCGAGACTGCTCAGGGCAAGACGCGCGACAGCCACTGACTCACTCTCTCACGTAGGGGATGCCGTCGGATGCCGGCGGGCGCGAGCGGCCCACGAGCCCGGCGACCGCGACGAGCGTGAGGACGTACGGCAGCGCCTCGAACAGCGTCCCCAGCGTTGGATTGACGCTCGAAACCCGGTCCGACATCGCGTTCCCGAACCCGAACAGGAGGCAGGCCCAGAGCGCGCCCCATGGCTTCCACTTGCCGAAGATCATCGCCGCAAGCGCGATGAAGCCGCGCCCGTCGGTCATGTCGTTGCTGAACGACCCGACGAAGCCGACCGACAGGTAGGCGCCGCCGAGCGCCGCCAGCACGCCGGAGGCGATCGACGGCGAGGTAGCGGATCCGCAGTACCGGCAGACCGACCGTGTCCGCCGCGCGCGGCTTCTCCCCGACCGATCGCAGGCGCAGGCCCCCCCGCATGCGGAACAGGAAGAAGGTGAGGGCGGGCACGAGCGCCAGCCCGACCCAGGTCAGCAGGTTGGCGTCGCCGATCGCCCCGCCGAAGAAGCCGACGTGCTGGATCAGCGGGAGCTTGACGTTCGGCACCGTCGAGATGTTGAGAGGCGTTCCGTTCGGCCCGTAGTGGTACTCCAGGAAGTAGCCGGTGATCCCGAGCGCGAGGAAGTTGATGCCCATGCCGCTGACGATCTGGTCGGCTCGGAGGTGGATCGAGAAGACCGCGTGGAGGAGCGCGAGCACCGCCCCGGAGATCATCGCGACGAGCAGGCCCCAGCCCCACCATCCGAGCACGTCCGAGCCGTAGACACCCCAGAAGCAGCCCATCAGCATCATGCCCTCGAGACCGACGTTGATGACTCCGCCGGACTCGGAGATCACTCCCCCGAGCGCGCCGAACAGCAGCGGCGTCGCATATCGGAGCGTCGCCGCCGCCAGTGCCGACCAGGTGAAGACCGACTCGACCGTCGCGACCGAGGATTTCGCCGATGCGGCGGCGCCGGCAAGGGCCAGCAGCGCCACCGCGATCGCCTCGCCACCGAGCTTGCGCTCGCCTCCGAGCGCCGACGCAGCCCCGAGCCCGCAGGCGATGATCACGAGCACGATCGACGGCGCCATCCCGCGAACATCGACCGGCGGCAGCGTGATCACCCACGCGACCGCCCCGAGGACGATGCCGGCGATCCCGAGCTGCTTCGCGGACGTGAGGCGGGAGGGCGCCACCGCGATCGCTCCCACAGTCACGACGCGTCACCCCGGCCCGCGGCCGCCGGTTCGGCGGGCCTGCGCCTGATCGCGATTCCGATCCGCCGCCCTCCCTTGAGCAGCCGAAGCGTGATCACGTCGGTCGATACGAGCATGATGATGATCCCCTCGATCATGAACGTCAGGTACTGGACCAGTGTCGGGTCGATGCTGAGGCTGATGTTGCGGTCCGACGTGCCCGTCAGCAGAGCCCCGAACAGCACGCCGGCGGCGACGGTACCTCCGGCGGTATTGCGACCGAGCAGGGCCACCGCGATCCCGTAGAAGCCGACCTGAGACGCCTGGATGTCGTTCGTGAACAGGCTGAACTTCCAGCCGAGGATGTCCAGCGACGCTGCGACTCCGGCGAACGCGCCGCAAACGAGCATCACCCGGATCCAGGTCCGCCCGACGTTGATCCCCGCGTAGCGAGCCGCCTCGGGGTTGAAGCCGACCGTCCGAGCCTCATATCCGAATCGGGTGCGCTTGATCAGCAGCGCGAACACGACCGCCAGCGCGAGCGAGATGAAGATCCCAACGTCCAGTCCCTGCAGAGCGGAGTTGCCCCAGAACACCGGGAGCTTCGCTCCCTGAACGACGTTGCTGGAGACGGGGGTCGACGCCATCTTGCGGATTCTGCAGCGGTCCGCCGAGCTGGAAGCAGTACACGCCGAGCCAGATCGCGACCCAGTTGAGCATGATCGTCGAGATCACCTCGTTGGCGCCCGTGACCGCCTTCAGGACGCCTGCGATCCCAGCCCACGCGGCGCCGGCCAGACCCGCGGCGACGATCGCGAACGTGATATGGAGCACGGGTTCCATACCGGCGAACGACGAACCGACCCAGACGGCGACGATGCCGCCGACGGTGTACTGCCCCTGGCCGCCGATGTTGAACATGCCGGCGCGAAACGCGAACGCGACCGCCAGGCCGACGAGGATCAGCGGCGTGGCCTGGATCAGCGTCTGCTGGAGGTTGCCGGCCGCGGTCGCACGGTCGGCCCCGGTGACCCACGGGAACAGCCAGTTGAGACCCGTCCCGTTGAAGATCGACGTGTACGTCGAGATCGGGTTGTGGCCCGTCGCGAGGACGATCAGCCCGCCGGCCAGGAACGCGATCACAGTCGTCAGCACCGGCACCATGACGCCCCCCAAGCCGCGGCGAAACGCGGTGAGGCGCGCCGGGGAACGCAGCGAGCGCTGGTCGCCCTCGGCGTCTCCCGTCGGCGGATGCCCTTCGAGTTCGTCTTCGAGCAGGCTCACGAGCCGCTCTCCGCGACGCCGCGACCCGTCCGCCGGTCATCGCCATGCCCAGCTCCTCCTCGCTGACGTCCGGGCGGGAACTCGCCGACGATCTCACCCTCGAAGATCACGAGGATCCGGTCGGCGAGTGCCCTCACCTCCTCGTACTCGAGCGAGACGAGCAGCACGGCCCGCCCCTTGTCCCGCTCCTCGATCAGCCGCCGGTGCACGAACTCGATCGCGCCGACGTCGAGACCGCGGGTCGGCTGGTGGGCGACGAGCACCTTGGGATCGGAAGCGATCTCGCGCGCGACGGCGACCTTCTGCTGGTTGCCGCCCGACAGCGCCGCTGCGTAGGTGTCCGGGCCGCCGCCGCGCACATCGAACTCGGTCAGCAGCTGCTCCGCCACGCTTCCTCACGTAACCGAGGCGCAGCCATCCGTGCCCGCTGTACTCCGGCTGACCTGTACTCCCGGAGCGCCAGGTTCTCGGCGAGCGTGAACGGGAGCACCAGCCCACGGAGATGGCGATCCTCGGCGATGTGCGCGACGCCGGCATCGGTCGCCGCCCGCACGCCCCTGCCGGCGATGTCCTGACCGTCGATCACGACCGTGCCCGATTCAGGCGCCCGGAGGCCGGTGATCGCGTCGACGAGCTCCTGCTGGCCGTTCCCGTCGACGCCGGCGATCGCGACGATCTCCCCGGCGCGCACCGTCAGCGACAGCCCCGAGACCTTCTCGAGCCGGCGATCGTCGCGCACGTGCAGATCCCCCACCTCGAGCAGCGGCCCGGCCGGCTTGCCCGGCGACTTGCCGCGCCGCCAGCATCACGTCGCGCCCGACGACCAGGCGCGCGAGGCTCAGCTCGGTTGCGCCGGCCGCGTGGCACCGTGGCGACGCGCTTGCCCCGGCGCAGCACCGTGATCCGGTCCGCCAGCTGCAGGACCTCCCCCAGCTTGTGGCTGATGAACACGATCGCGGCGCCGTCCTCCTTGAGGCGGGTGAGCACGCGGGTGAGCTCCCTGACCTCCTGCGCCGTCAGGACGGCCGTCGGCTCGTCGAGCACCAGGATCCGGGCGTTGCGGTAGAGCGCCTTGAGGATCTCGACACGCTGCTCGGCCCCGACCGTGATGTCCTCGATCCGCGCGTCCGGGTCGACCGCGAGCCCGTAGCGATCGGAGAGCTCGCGCACGCGGGCACGTGCTGCCTTCAGGTCGAGCCTCCCCCATCGGCTCGGTTCCTGCCCGAGCACGATGTTCTCGGCGACCGTCATCACCCGAACCAGCATGAAATGCTGGTGGACCATGCCGATTCCCAGGCCGATCGCGGCAGACGGCGAGCTGATCTCGACCGGCCGCCCGTCGACCAGGATCTCGCCCTCGTCGGGCTTGTACAGGCCGTACAGAACCGACATCAGCGTCGACTTGCCGGCGCCGTTCTCGCCGAGCAGCGCGTGGACCTCGCCGGCGACCACGTCGAAGTCGACTCGGTCGTTCGCGACGACCGAGCCGAACTTCTTCGTGATCCCTCTCAGCTCAAGGGCCGGAGGGTGTGACGTCAGGCACGCCGGGCCCTGTCTGCCTGCTTACTTCGTGTACTTGATCGTCGTCGTGCGGCACGATCTTGCCCGGCCTTCATCTCGGCGATGATCTTCGCGATCTGCGCCTTGTACGGGGCCCCGGCTGCATCGATCGTGCCGATCCCGACACCACCGTCGTTGATGTTCTCCTGCAGGTTTTGCGAGAACGTCCCGTGCATCAGATTCTTGATGGCGGTGAACACGCCGGTGTTGACCATCTTCTCCGCCGAGGTCAAGACGAGCGTCGGTGCGAGGTAGTTCTGGTCGGCGTCGACACCGATCACCTGCGTCTTGGTCGAAACGCCGGCAGAGATCACGCCGAGACCGCAGCCGCCGGCCACCTGGAAGACGACCTTGGAGCCTGCCTGGATCTGGTTGAGCGCCAGCTCCTTGCACGCGGACTCGTCGGTGAAGTTCTGCGAGTAGGCGTTGAGCAGCTTGGCCGACGGATCGGCGGCCTGCACTCCCTGCTGGAACCCGGCGATGTACAGGTTCACCGGCGGGATGCTCTGCCCCCCAACCGAGGAGGCGGTCGTGTAGCCGTGCGCCTTCAGATAGAGACCGGTCAGGTACCCGGCGGGATAGCCCGCCTGCTGCTCGGCGAAGTCGATCCCCTCGATGTTCTTCGCGAGGTCCGGAGCGACGCCACCGGGGCTGTCGATGATCGCGAAGTGCGTACTCGGGTACTGCTTGGCGACCGTTTCCAGCGCGCCGGCCATCAAGTAGCCCACGGCGATGATGAGCTTGTCACCGTCAGCGGCGAGCTTGCTGATGTTCGGCAGATAGTCCGCACCGGACTGCGACTGAAGGACCTTGCCGCTGATGCCGAGCTGCGATTCGGCCTGGAGCAGACCCTCATAGGAGAGATGGTTGAAGCCGTGGTCGTTGAGACCACCGATGTCGGTGACGAGACCGACCTTGAACGCTGACGCCGACGACGCGGCATGGGCGCTCGTGGATGGACGCGGGCTGGAGTGGCCACTCGACCCGTAGGCGGCAAGCGCCAGCACCAGCGCGACAACAGCGGTCGCACCCATCGTGACCGAGAACCTCATAGGAAACCTCAAGAAAACCCCCTTCGGGCGACGAAGAACGGCGAACCTACCACAGCTCGACGACGCCCGACCCGATCGTTGATGAGACCCTAACTTGGGTGCACCGCCGGCCCCACTCGGGCCCGTCCGGGCGGACGAACTGGGCCTCTCAGATGCCGGCGCCGGCCCCGACCCGCTCGAGGAATCCGAGCAGCAGCCGCGTGAGATCGCCGGCCGCCCGCTCGGCGTCGGACAGTGTCTGCTCGTGGCTGAGCGGCTCCTCGCTCAATCCCTCGGCCAGGTTCGTGATCACCGAGACGGCGAGGACGCGCAGGCCGCAGTGGCGGGCGACGATCGTCTCGTGGACGGTTGACATCCCGACGGCGTCGGCTCCGAGCACGCGGAAGGCACGGATCTCCGCCGCGGTCTCGAAGCTCGGCCCACCCACCGCGAGATAGACACCGTCGTCGAGTTCGACCCCCAGCTCGCCGGCCGCAGCGTGGAGCTCGCGGAGCAGGTCGGGGTCGTAGGCGTCCCGCATCGACGGGAAGCGCGGACCGAGCGCCGGATCGTTGCTCCCGGTGAGGATGTTGACGCCGGTCAGGTTGATGTGGTCGGAGATCGCCATCAGCCGTCCCGGGCCGACCTCCGGCCTGAGCGAGCCGGCGGCGTTCGTCAGCACGAGCAGGTCGGCCCCGGCGCCGCGGAGCGCCCTGATCGGGACCCGGATGTCGTCGAGCGACCCTCCCTCGTACAGGTGGGCCCGCCCCTGCAGGACCGCAACCGGGACGCCGCCGAGATGCCCGAGCACGACGCGCCCAGCGTGCCCTGCAACGGTCGGCCGCGGAAACCCGGGCAGCTCCTCGTAGCCGACCGTCACCGGACCCGAGACCGCGTCGGCGACGGCGCCGAGGCCCGAGCCGAGCACGACCGCCGCGCGGAGCGGTGCCGGAGCGCGGTCCGCCAGAATCGCCGCCGGCCGTCGTTCATGCAGCCAGCGCGTCCCGCCCGAATGACAGCGGGAGCAGCTCGGCGAGCGTCACCGTGCGCGACACCGCTCCGGGGCGGCCAAGGTGGACGGGGGTGTCCGGGCGAGCCGAACTCGGCCAGCCGCTGGCGGCAGCCGCCGCACGGCGGGCACTCGAGCACCCGGTCGGAGACGACGGCAACGGCGGTGATCGCGATCTCGCCGGCCGCGACGAGCGCACCGAGCGCCGAGGTCTCCGCGCACTGGCCCTGCGGATAGGACGCGTTCTCCACGTTCGCGCCGGCGTAGATCCCGCCCGAGGCGCCCCGCAGGGCGGCACCGACCTTGAAGTGCGAGTACGGGGCGTACGCGTTGCGCATCGCGGCGTCGGCGGCGCGGAGCAGCGCCTCGGGCGCGTCCAGGAGCAGGTCGGCGTAGCCGACCGCGACCAGCGAGCCGTCGTCGATCGCGAGCTCGGAACGCAGCCGCTCGACCTTCGCGCGCGCCATGTCCTGGTCGCTCAGGTCCGGGTCGACGAGCGCCTCGAGCTCGACGAAACGTCCCGAGCCCCTCGACCTCGTCGAGGTGGATCCGCACGTGCTCCCAGAGCAACAGCCGCCGCCGCTTGGCGACGACGACGACCGTGCCGAGCGCGGCAGCCGAGCGCCGACGTCCAGCGCCCCGGCGTCACCGACCGCTGCGAGCACGTAGGCGCTCGGCTCGGGCTCGGTTGCGTCCGGCCCGGCGGTACGCGATCAGCTCAGCATCCCCGGGGCCGTGCTCGCGGAGCTTCGAGACGGCCGCGGCGCCGCCGCGTAATACGTGTCGCTTCTGGACGAGGACGCCGCGATCCTCCGCACCGAGCTCGAGACAGCGAGCGAGCGTCGCCGGCGGGTCGGGGTCACGGGCCTTGAGCTCGACGTTGAGGCGCGCCATCGGCGCATGCGAGCGTATCGGGATAGCATCACGCCGTGCCCCGAACGCGTCAGCGTGATCGAGCACGCGGTGCTCGCCGACCGGCTCGCGGTCATGCGCGATCGTCTGACCCCGTACGACACGTTCCGCCAGGCGCTGTTCGAGGCCTCGGCGATCATGGCCGTGGAGGTCGCGAGGGCGCTGCCACTGCGCGAGGTCGAGATCGAGACGCCGCTAGAGCCGACGCGCGCGATGCGGGTCCGCGACGAGGTCACGGTCGTGCCGGTGCTGCGCGCGGGGCTCGGGATGGTCGAGGGCTTCCTGCGCCTGCTGCCGAATGCGCGCGTCGGCCACCTCGGCGATGTATCGCGACGACCAGGCGCACGAACCCGTCGACTACTACGAGCGTCTGCCGCCCGGGCTCCCGGACCGCACGCGTGTACGTGCTGGACCCGATGCTCGCGACCGGCGGCAGCGCGATGCGGGCGCTCGCCCACCTCAAACGAGCCGGCGCCAAGCAGCTGGAGCTCGTGTGCCTGGTCGCCGCGCCGGAGGGCGTGCGGCGGTGCAGGAGGCGCACCCCGACGTCCAGATCTGGACCGCCGCCGTCGACCGCGAGCTCGACGAGCGCGCCTACATCCGGCCCGGGCTGGGCGACGCCGGCGATCGGGTGTTCGGCACCTAGTGCCGCACCAGCACTAGCCGGCGTCGAGCCGCTCGGGAGGGCCGTCGGCCCACTTGTCGTGGCCGGCGTGCGGTAGCTGCCGATCCGGTCGAGCAGCGTCGGCGCGTCGGCGTCGACGAGCAGTGTGTCTCGGTGGGCGGCGCGCAGGAAGCCCTCGTCGACCAGGTGGTCGATGAGAGCCAGCAGCGGCCCCCAGTAGCCGGCGACATCGAGCACGCCGAGAGGCTTGCGATGCAGGCCGAGCTGGCTCCAGGTGAACAGCTCGAACAGCTCGTCGAGCGTGCCGATCCCCCCGGGGAGCGAGATCACGCCATCGGACAGTGCGGCCATCATCGACTTGCGCTCGTGCATCGTCTGGACGACGTGCAGCTCGGTCAGGCCCCGGTGCGGCACCTCGAGTTCGACGAGGCGCTGCGGGATCACACCGATCACCTCGCCGCCGGCGGCGAGCGTCGCATCCGCGATCGGCGCCCATCAGGCCGATGCTGGCGCCACCGTAGACGAGTCCGAGCCCGCGCTCGGCGAGCAGGCGACCGAGCTCGGTTGCGCTCTCGCGGTACTCGGGGAGCCGGCCAAAGCTCGAGCCGCAGAAGACGAGGATCCGCTTCATCGCCCGGCAGCGTAGTGAAGGCGCGCCCACCGTGGAACCGGCGGCACGGCCGCGGTAGCCTCACGGGATGAGCCGCCGCCTCGCGCACGTCGATCGGGTCGGGATCGAGGAGCGGGCCGCGCAGCTCGGCGCTCGGTCGATCAAGACGACCGCCAAGCAGCAGGGCATCCGCCTGGCGATCTCGATGCTCGATCTGACGACGCTCGAGGGTGCCGACACGGCCGGCAAGGTGCACCAGCTGTGCGCGAAGGCGGTCTGCCCCGCACCTGACGATCCCCGAGATCCCGTCGGTCGCCGCCGTCTGCGTCTACCCGGCGCTGGCCGGTGTGGCGCGAGCCGCGCTCGAGGGAACCGGCGTGCGGACCGCATCGGTCGCCACCGGGATTCCCGGCCGGACAGGTGTCGCTCGACGCGAAGCTTCGCGACACCGAGGATGCGGTCGCCGCCGGAGCGCAGGAGATCGACATGGTGATCTCGCGGGAGGCGTTCCTCGCTGGGGATGACGCCCGCGTGATGCGCGAGATCGCGCGCGTCAAGGACGCCGCGCGGCGACGCCGAGCTGAAGGTGATCCTCGAGACCGCAGAGCTCGGTTCCTACGACCACGTCCGACATGCATCGATGCTCGCGATGGAGGCCGGCGCCGACTTCATCAAGACCTCGACCGGCAAGGCCGGCAGCGGGCGCCACGCCGGGCGTCTGCCTGGTGATGCTCGAGGCGATCCGCGACCACGCCGAACGGACCGGCCGCGTCGATCGGATTCAAGGCCGCCGGCGGCGTCTCGACGAGCAAGGCGGCACTGCACCGGCTCGTGCTCGTGAAGGAGACGCTGGGTGACGAGTGGCTGACGCCCGAGCGCGTGAGGATCGGCGCCTCCGTCTGTCCTCAACGATCTGCTGATGCAGTACGCCAAGACCGCAGAGCGGGCGCTACGGTCGCGCCGAGGACTTCTCGCGAGAATGACCACGGAGCCACGCACGAGCATCGTCTGGGACTACGCGCCCGCCCCGGAGGCGACCGACCACCTCCGGCTGGCCGACAGCTACGGCCTGTTCATCGACGGCGAGTTCTGCCCGCCAAGCGAACCGCGCTACGTCCCCACGATCAATCCGGCCACCGAGGAGACGATCGCCGAGGTCGCCTGGGCGGGGCCGGCGGATGTCGCGCGGGCGATCGAGGCCGCACGAGCAGCTCAGCCGCGGTGGGCGGCACTGCCCGCCGGCGAGCGGGCGAAGTACCTGTTCAGGATCGCCCGGCTGATCCAGGAGCGCGCGCGTGAGCTGGCGGTCGTCGAGACGATCGACGGTGGCAAGCCGCTGCGCGAATCACGCGATGTCGACATCCCGCTGGCCGCCGCCCACTTCTTCCACTACGCGGGCTGGGCGGACAAGCTGCGCCACGGCGTCAGCGCACGCGAGGTCGCACCGCTCGGCGTCGTCGGCCAGATCGTCCCGTGGAACTTCCCGCTGCTGATGGCGGCCTGGAAGCTCGCGCCGGCGCTCGCCTGCGGCAACACGGCGATCCTCAAGCCGGCCGAGACGACGCCGCTGACGGCGCTGATGCTCGCCGAGATCTGCCAGGAGGCGGAGCTGCCGGCCGGCGTCGATCTCGATCCTGCCCGGCGACGGCGCCGTCGGAGCGACGCTCGTGCGCTCGCCCGGCATCGACAAGATCGCGTTCACGGGTTCGACCGCCGTCGGCACGGGAGATCCAAGCCGCACTCGCGGGCACGGGCGGTGGCGCTGACGCTCGAGCTCGGTGGCAAGTCGGCCAACATCGTGTTCGAGGACGCGGCGCTCGACCAGGCCGTCGAGGGGATCGTCAACGGGATCTTCTTCAACCAGGGTCACGTCTGCTGCGCGGGCTCGCGCCTGCTGATCCAGGAGAGCGTGCTGGACGAGGTGGTGGCGAAGCTGTGGCGCCGGATGGGCCGGCTGCGCGTCGGCGACCCGCTGGACAAGAACACCGATGTCGGCGCGATCAACTCGGCCGAGCAGCTCGCGCGCATCGAGACGCTCGTCGCGGCCGGCGAGCAGGAGGGTGCCGTCCGGCGGACGATCGCCGCCGAGCTGCCCGAGCGCGGTCATTGGTTCGCGCCGACGCTGTTCACGGACGTCTCCCCGGCCCACCGGATCGCCGTCGAGGAGATCTTCGGTCCGGTCGTCTCCGTGCTCAGCTTCCGCACGCAGGCCGAGGCGATCGAGAAGGCGAACAACTCACGCTACGGGCTGGCGGCCGGGATCTGGACCGACAAGGGCGCCAAGGCCTTCGAGGTCGCGGCCGCGCTCGCGCGCCGGCGTCGTCTGGCAGAACACCTACAACCACTTCGACCCGACCGCCGCGTTCGGCGGCTACAAGGAGTCGGGATTCGGCCGCGAGGGCGGCGCCGCCGGCCTGCGTCCGTACCTGCGGATCGTGCGATGACGAGGTTGCCGGTCCGCAAGACCTACAAGCTGTGGATCGGCGGCGCCTTCGTCCGCTCGGAATCCGGGCGCTACGACCAGGTCGCCGCCGGCCCAGGCGATGACACGCAGGTCAACTTCCCGCGCGCGTCACGCAAGGACGTCAGAGAGGCCGTGTCCGCTGCCCGGAAGGCGGCCGGACCGTGGGCGGCCCGGACGGCCTACAACCGCGGCCAGATCCTCTACCGGGCCGCCGAGGCGATCGAATCGAGACGGGAGCAGCTGGCCGCCCTGGCGGGGAGCGAGCAGCTCGACGCCGCCGTCGACGTGCTCGTGCACTACGCCGGCTGGACCGACAAGTTCCAGGGTGTGCTCGGCGGGATCAATCCGGTCGCGGCGCCGTTCCTGTCGTTCTCGATGCCGGAGCCGACCGGCGTGGTCGGCGTGGTCGCCCCGGACGAGCCCGAGCTGCTCGGGCTCGTCGCAGAGGTCGCGCCCGCGCTCGCCGCGGGTAACACCGTAGTGGCGATCCTGTCCGAGTCCGGCCCGCTGGCCGGACTCGACCTCGCGGAGGCGCTCGGCGTCGCCGACATCCCGGCCGGGGTCGTCAATCTGCTGTCCGGCCGGCGCGCCGAGCTGGCGATGGCGCTCGGTGCGCATCGGGATCTCAACGCGATCACCGACGCGAGCGGCGACGGCGAACTGTCGGCCGAGCTCGACAGGCTGGCCGCCGAGACGATCAAACGCGTCCGGCACGGCGATCCGGCGACGAGCTACGAGGTGGCCGTCGCCGACGCCCTCGAGCGGATCGAGGCCGTCACGGAGCTCAAGACCGCCTGGCATCCGATCGGCGCCTGAGGGCCGCCGCGATCGGTCACTCGGACGGGGCGCGGTCCAGCGCTTCGGCGAGCAGCGTCGCGACGTCGACGACCCGGAGGCTGTCGCCGCTCGCCTGGACGCCGTCGTCGAGCATCACCGTGCAGTACGGGCACGCGACGGCGAGCGTCCCGGCGCCGGTCGCGGCGGCCTCGCGGACGCGCTCGGCGTTGATCGGGTCGCCGCGCTCCTCCATCCACATGTGCGCGCCGCCGGCGCCGCAGCAGAACGTCGTGCGGCCCGAGCGCGCCATCTCGACCGGCGTGCCGACCGCCGCGACCAGCTCGCGCGGGGCGGCGAGGACGTCGTTGTGGCGCGCCAGGTAGCAGGAGTCGTGGTAGGTGATCGTCTCCCGCCCCGGTCGCCGGCGGCGCGATGCGGCCGTCGCGCACGAGCCGTGCGAGCAGTTCCGAGTGGTGGATCACCTCGTAGTGGCCGCCGAAGTCGGGGTACTCGTTGGCGAGCGTGTTGAAGCAGTGCGGGCAGTTGGCGATGATCTTCGTGGACCCCCGCCTCGTTGAGCGTCTCGACGTTCTGCTCGGCGAAGCGCCTGGAAGACGTACTCGTTGCCCATCCGCCGCGCCGGATCGCCGGTGCAGCCCTCGCGCGGGCCGAGGATCGCGAAGTCGACGCCGGCGCCCTGCAGAAGTCTTGCGGTCGCACGCGGCGGTCCGGCGAGCGCGCTCGTCGAACGACGACGCGCAGCCGACCCAGTAGAGGTACTCGGGCGCCGGCGTCGCCCGGCTCGAGCACGCGGACGCCGAGCTCCGCCGCCCAGTCGGCGCGCTCGGACTGCGGCTTGCCCCACGGATTCGAGGACCGCTCGACGTCACGCAGCATCGGCTCGGCCTCGGCCGGGGAAGCTCGACTCGACCATCACCAGATGGCGGCGCAGATCGACGATGTGGTCGATGTGCTCGATCGACACCGGGCAGGCCTGCACGCAGGCGCCGCAGGTGACGCAGTCCCAGACCGACTCCTCGGGCACCGCCGCGGGCACGAGCGGAGCGCCGGACTGCGCGAACACGTTCCCGCGCAGCCCCATGATCACGAGCTTCGGCGACAGCACCTTGCCGGTCGCGAACGCCGGGCAGGCGTCCTGGCAGCGGCCGCACTCGGTGCAGGAGAAGGTGTCGAGCACCTGCTTCCAGGTCAGGTCGGCGGCCGTGCCCGGCGCCGAAGCGCAGGTCGTCCTCGCTCTGCCCCTCCTCAGGTCTCGAAGCGCAGCGGCTCGAGCCGCCCGCGCGCGGCGGTGCGCCCGAACCAGACGTTGATCGCGGCCGTGGCGATGTGGAGATGCTTGGAGTGCGGCAGGTAGGCGAGGAAGGTGAGGATCGTCAGCACGTGCACCCACACGAACACGCGCTCGAGCACGCGCGTCGCGCCGCCGCGGCGAACAGGTGCGAGAGCAGCGTGCGAGACCGGCGCGGAGTCGCGCGGCCACTCGTTCAGTCCGAGCGCGATCCGGGCGGCGTGCCACAGCAGCAGCGTGATCACGATCGTCGCGATCAGCGCCGAGGATCAGGTCGGCCTCGCCGAGGTGGCTGCCCTCGAAGCGCCGGGGCCGCTGCACCTTGCGGATCCAGAGCGCGGCGAGCACGCCGACCGAGCACGAGCACGCAGAAGACGTCGACGAGCAGCGCGTACCAGCCCTGGTGCGCCGAGCCACGGGAAGGTCGCGTGGCGGTCGACGATCGCCGATCATCGCGATCACGATCGTCGGCGCGAGCACCAGGAAGCCCCAGAAGATGAAGGCGTGCATCAGCCCCGGCCCGAGTCGCTGGAGCAGCTTGCGCTGGCCGAGGACGATCGTCAGCCTCGTTGCGCACCCGCTGCGGGACGTCGCCGTCCCGCGCTCGGTCGGCTGCGCGCGCGCGCGACGAGGCCGCGACCAGGCCTGAGCAGCGCGGCGGGCGAAGAGCGCGCCGCTGAGCGCGATCGCAGCGGCGAGCAGCGACGGCGGCGGGGAGCGAGGCTATGACGCCCCTCGCCTTTCGCAGCTCGGCCGAGATCGCGGGCACGACCTCGTGCAGATCGCCGATCACCCCGTAGTCGGCGCCGGCGAAGATCGATGCCTCGCCGTCGGGGTTGATCGCGAGCAGCTTCTTGGCGCCCTTGCAGCCGGCCATGTGCTGCGTGGCGCCGCTGATCCCGCAGGCGATGTAGAGGTCCGGCGAGACCTTCGTGCCGGTCTGGCCGACCTGGTCGGAGTGCGGCCGCCAGCCGGCGCTCGTCACCGCGCGCGAGCAGCCGACCGCGCCCCCGAGCAGCGCCGCGAGCTCCTCGATCACCGCGAAGCCCTCGGCCGAGCCGACGCCGCGCCCGCCGGAGACGACGACCGGCGCGGTCGTCAGCGACACGCCGGCGGACACCGTCAGGGTCCGCTCGCTGACCTCGACGGCCGCCATCGAGCGTCCGGGAGCGAGCTCGACGGCTTCGACCGCGAGCGGCTCGGCCGCGACCGCGTGCGGCGGCGACGGTCAGCAGCAGCGGCGAGCCGTGGACGCGCGCCTCCTCGAGCAGGCTGCCGCCCCAGCGGACGCGCGTGACGGTCGCCGGCGTCCCCGGGAGTGAGCGCGGTGCAGTTGGCCGCCATCGGCAGGTCGAGGTTCGCGGCGACGTGGGCGAGCACCTCGTTGCCGCCGTCGCTGCCGGGCGCGAGCACGACCGCCGGCGCTGCGCGGGCTGCGATCTGCTCGACGAGCGCCTGCGCCCAGGCGGCCGGCGCGTACGGCACGCCGTCGGCGACCGATCGACGACCACCACGTCGCCGTCCGGCTGGACGCCGCGGGCGAAGACGGCGGCCTGCTGGGAGAGCTCGTCGGCTGGCCGACTCGATCAAGACGAGAACGGCCACCGTCACACCAGCCCCATCTCGGTGAGGACCCCGACGACGGCGGGGGCGGCCTCGGCGCCGCGCCCGAGGACCTGCGACCTGCTTGCCCGAACCCGGCGGGAGCAGCAGCCGGACCATCTCGAGCCGGGCGTCGGGACGATCCGGCGTGGTCGCCTCGACGCGGCTTTCGCTTGGCGCGCAGACGCCCGGGCACCGACGGGTACCGGGGCAGGTTGAGCCCCTCCTTGACGGTCACGACCGCCGGCAGCGGCACGACGTAGACGTCGCGCCCGCCGGCGACCTCCTGCTCGCAGCGGGCAGTGCCGCCGTCGATCGGTGATCGCCTTGACGCCGGTCACGCACGGGCAGCCCGAGCGCGTGGGCGACGCGGATCGCCACCTGATAGTTGCCGGCGTCGGCCGACTCGTTGCCGAACAGGATCAGGTCGCGGTTGCTCGTTCTGCGCGCGGACGGCGCCGACGATCGCCGCCGCGGTCGCCTGCGGATCCCACTCGGAGCCGTCGGTGACGAGGTGGATCGCGCGGTCGACGCCGATCGCCATCATGTCGCGCAGCTGCTCCTCGGCCTCGGGCGGCCCGAGCGTCAGCACGGTGCTCGAACCGCCGTGCTGCTCGACGAGCCGCACCGCCTCCTCGGCGCCGCACTCCTCGTGCGGGCTGACGGTGAAGCCGAGGTGGCGGGTCGAGATCGCGCGCTCGTCGTCGGTCAGCACGATCTTGCCGCCCGTCATCGGCACGCGCTTGACGCAGACGAGGATGTTCATGCGCGGATCCGCGACCCCTCGGGATCGAACACCGGGGTCGCGTCGATGCTGGCAACGGTGACGGGGTAGCGCTCGCCCATGTACTCGACGGCCAGCTGCGGTTCCGAGCGACGCGTGCTCGGGCGGCAGGTAGCTCATCAGGATGTGCTTGCCGATCGACGGCCCGGCGCCGGCGCTCGTGACGTAGGAGCGGCGCCCGCGGGCGTCGACGAGCGGCTCGCCGTCGCGCGTGACGATCGGCTCGCGGCCGAGCATGTAGCGGCGGACGCCCGACGTGGACGTGTGGTCGTCGACCGTCAGCGTGCACATCACCGCCGCCGGCGCCGCCTCGCGGTGGCGCAGGTGCGCCTCCTTGCCGATGAAGTCCTGCTCCTTGACCTTCCCCCAGGCCATCCCGGCCTCGACGACGTTGTACTCGCCCTCGAGCTCGGCTCCGTAGGCGCGGTAGCACTTCTCCAGGCGCCCGGTCGTGCCGTAGACGCCGGCGCCGGCCGCGATCATCCCGTACGGCTCGCCGGCCTCGGCGATCGTCTCCCACAGCCGCGCGCCCTGCTCGAACGGCACGTACAGCTCCCAGCCGAGCTCGCCGACGTAGGAGATCCGCGAGGCGAGCACCGGCAGCGAGCCGACCTCGAGCGTCCTGCAGAAGGCGAATGGGAAGCCCTCGTGGGAGACGTCCGCGCTCGTCACGCCGGCGAGGATGTCGCGCGCTCGCGGGCCCCACAGCCCGAGCGTCGTCCACGCGCTGGTCAGGTCCTGGACGACGGCGGAGCCGTCGGCCGGCAGGTGGTCGGCGACCCACTTGAGGTCCGACATCCCATAGGCGCCGCCGGTCACGAACCGGAAGCGCTGCTCGCCGATCCGCATGATCGTCAGGTCCTGCTTGAAGCCGCCGCTGGGAGTCAGCAGCGGCGTGTAGACGACGCGTCCGACGGGAACGTCGATCTGGCGCATCGCGATCCGCTGGACCGCGTCGAGCGCGCCGGGCCCGCTGACGTCGAACAGCGCGAACGCGGTCAGGTCGATGACCGCGGCGCGATCGCGCATCGCCAGGTGCTCGGCGTTGATGATCGGCGACCACCAGCGCGACTCCCACTCGGCCTCGCGCCGGTTGATGCGCGTCGCCGTACTCCTCGAGCAGGCCGGCGTTGCTCTGATACCAGTGCGGGCGCTCCCAGCCTGCCGCCTCGTAGAAGACCGCGCCGAGGCGGCGCTCGTGCTCGTAGTACGGCGAGCGGCGCACCCCGCGGTCCGACTCCCACTGCTCGGCCGGGTGGACGATCCCGTACATCTTGTTGAAGCCCTCGGAGGCGCGCGCGACGACGTGCCCGCGCTGTCTTCTGGCAGGTGTAGGCGCGCGCGATGTTCGACTCGAACACGTCGATCTCGGACTCGCCGTGGACCATCAGCTCGGCGACCGTCTTGCCGGCGCCCGGGCCCTCCTTGATCCAGACCGCCGCCGCCGACCACAGCCCGCCGACCTCGGGCGTCTCGCCGAGCAGCGGCAGGCCGTCGAGGGTGACCGAGAGCACCCCGTTGATCGCATACTTCACCCCGACGCGTCTCGTCGCCGACGATCTCGGGCATCAGCTCGAGCGCGATCTCCATCTGCGGGTCGAAGTCGTCCTGCGTGAACGGCAGCTCGGTCGGGCTGAGCGCCGACTCCTCGATCGACGGGATCTCGTCGGCGTCGAGCCAGATCGGCCGGTGCGCGTAGGAGCCGATCTCGAGCCCGGTGCCCTCCTGGCGCTCGTACATGTTCGTGTCCATGTCGCGGACGATCGGGTACTCGATCATGCCGGCGCTGTCCGCGAACCGCGGGAACCGGGCCGATGTCGATCATCTGATGGACCATCGGCGTCAGCGGGATCTGGGCGCCGGCCATCGTCGCGAGCCGGGGGCTCCAGGCGCCGCACGCGATCACGACCCGCTCGACCTCGATCTCGCCGCGGGTCGTGCGCACGCCGGCGCACGCGGCCGCCCTCCACGTCGATCCCGAGCACCTCGGTGTTGGCGGAGACGGTCAGGCCGGCGGCCTGCGCGCGCTCGCGCATGATCGTCCCGGCGCGCAGCGAGTCGACGACGCCCGCGCCCGGGGGTGTGGAAGCCGCCGAGGATCAGCTCCTCGTCGATGAACGGCACGAGCTCCTTGACCTCGGCCGGGGTGATCAGCGAGACGGGCTCGATCCCCCACGACTTGGCCGACGCCATCCGGCGCGGCGAGCTCCTGCATGCGCTCGGGCGTCCGCGCGATCTCGATGCCGCCGCTCTCGATGAAGACGCCGAGCTCCTTGTACTGACGCATGCTCTCGAGCGTCAGCAGGGTCATCTCCTTGGAGTGGTCGACCGGGAAGATGAAGTTCGATGCGTGGCCGGTCGACCCGCCGGGGTTGGGCAGCGGGCCCTTGTCGATCAGCGTCACGTCGGTCTCGCCGAGCCGGCAGAGGTGGTAGGCGAGGCTGTTGCCGACGATCCCGGCGCCGATGATGACGATGCGCTGGGACGCGGGCAGCCCGCCGCTTGAGGTAGTCGCGCCCATCGCCGTGATATATCAGATGCAGATCAGTGGCGCAACGCGGGGAGGCGCTGCGACCTCCGTCGGCGTTTCGCCGCAACCGCGAGACACCTCGGACACAGGTCTTAACGGCCGCGAACGAAATCCTTAACGCGCTCGAACGGCGCCATTAACTGAGTCTTTCGGGTCGCCTGGAGGCCTTGACCGGCGGCTGAGCCGCTGCTCCAATCGTCTGCACCCTCCTCGTGCCGAGCCCCTCATGCGGCGCGAGTCATCAGATCGAAAGGAGTCACGCATGCGTGTTCACACACGCCTGTCCGCCGGCGCCATCATCACCGCCTGCGCGTTGGCCGCGACACCGGCGCTCGCCGCCGCCAAGACCGCACACACGACCGCAAGCTCGCCGGTCGTCGGCTACATCTACACCGACGACAACACGATCACGACCAACACGGTCGCCGGCTTCGCCCGCCACCTCGACGGCAGCCTGACGTCGCTGTCGGGCTCGCCGTTCGCGGCGGGTGGCGCCGGAGCCGGACACGGCAACACCTCCCAGGGATCGATCGTGTCCGCGTACGGCGGCCGCTTCATCCTCGCGGTCGACAACGGCTCGAACCAGATCTCGGTGCTCAGGGTCGGCGCCGGTGGCGCGCTCACGCCCGTCGGCAGCCCCGTCTCCTCGGGCGGGACCAATCCGGTCAGCATCGGCGTCAGCGGCAGCCTCGTATACGTCGCCAACGCCACGCCGGGCGCGCCCACCGTCACCGGCTTCCGGCTCGGCTACTTCGGAGGGCTGACGGCGATCGCCGGCTCCACCGTCGCGCTCGCGGCCGATGCGCAGCCCGACGACGTCGTGATCAACTCGACCGCGACCAACCTGATCGTGCCCGACGTCGCCCAGTCGGTCATCTACAGCTACTCGATCTCGTCCGGTGGCCTGCTGACGGAGGCACCGTCCTCGCCGTTCACAGCGGCGGTCGCCGGCCCGTTCGGGAGCGTCTTCAACCCGACCAACCCCTCGCAGGTGTTCGTCTCCGAGGCCCACGGCGGCACGGCAGCCGGAGTTGTGGCCGCCTACACCGCCGGTGCAGACGGGACGCTGTCCTCGATCGGCTCCTCGCCGTTCGCCGACCATCAGACCGCGCCCTGCTGGGTGGCGATCACCGCGAACGGCAAGTACCTGTTCGCCGTCAACACCGCCGTGCCGAGCGTCTCGTCGTACGCCGTCAACAGCGACGGGTCGCTGACCCTGATCGGCTCCTTCCCGTTCAAGGACACCTCGGCGCCGACCGACGCGGTCGTCGCCGGCAATGACCTGTACGTCGACGGCCAGGGCGCCGGTAACGTGATCGCGTTCCGGATCGTCCCGGGCGGCTTCCTCAGCGAGCTCTCATCCTCGCCGGTGTGGCTGCCGGGCGGGGCGACCGCCTCGGGCATCGCCGCCGGCTGACCGCCGACGGGCGACGGCTGACGCGTTTCGCGGGGTCGAGCGGCTTGCGGGCCGCTCGACCCGAGCCGGCCGGGTCGACCTCGAACGGCAACAGCCGCCGGCGCCCCCAGGGTCAGCGGTCGCGCTCGGGCCGTGCCGCGGTGCGGTAGCGGGACGGTGCCATTCCCAGCTCGCGCCGGAACGCCTTGGAGAATGCGTACTCGTTGGCGTACCCGACCCGTGCCGCAATCGCGCTCAGCGAGTCAGTGCCCGCGCGAAGCAACTGTGCGGCCAGCGTCATCCGCCACCAGGTGAGGTGGGTCAGCGGCGGCTGGCCCGTGAGCTCGGTAAAACGGCGGGCGAAGGCGGCGCGCGACAGGTTGCAGCGCGCGGCCAGTTCGGCGACGGTCCACCGGCGCTGTGGCTGGTCGCGGATGAGTCGCAGCGCGACGCTCAGCGCGGGGTCGCGGCTGGCCCGAGCCCAACCGCTCGGGGCCTGCGGGTCCTCGAACCAGGTGCGCAGGGCGTAGAGCAGCAGCAGGTCGAGCAACGCCGGGGTGGCGGCGCTCGCTCCCGGGAGATTGCGGTCGAGTTCGGCGCTCAGCAGACTGACGACCGTACGCACCTCGGAGGCGCGGCCGACTCGGGCGGGCAGATGCACGACGTCGGGGAGGTCCGCGAAGAGCGGATGCGCCCGGGCGCCTCCGAGGTCGTAGGTGCCCCCGAGGACGACCGTACCGCCGGTCGTGGGATCCAGCGCGCTGCCGTCGGCGGGCCAGTGATCCGCCGGCACGTGCGTCGCGTAGTCGGCGTCCCACAGCGGCGTCCCCGGATCGTCGGCGAGCGCATGCGGTGCGTGGCGGCGGATCAGCGCGATGTCCCCGGCGCTCAGCGCGATCGGATCGCCCCCGCCCGGGCCGGTCAGCCAGGCGCTGCCCTTGAGGATGACCTGCACGCCGACGGCTCCCGCGGCGGGGAAGCGCAGCCCCCACGGAGCGAGCAGCAACGCCCGCGCGACCTGAGGCCGGCCGGTGCGCATCGCCGCCACGGCATCACCGATCAGGTCGAGGCCGCGATGAGACGATTGGACATGCACTTGGGTGTCTGAGGCATTCACAGTCTCACTCCCGAAGCTTACCGTCCAACACATCCTCAGGTTCCCGTCCCATGGAGGTTGTGATGAACAATCGTCGTCGTGATCTGGTCGTGGCCGTGCTCGCGCTGGCGGGCGCGGTCTTCGCCGTCCTGCAGGCCGCCGTCGTGCCCGCCCTGCCAGCCATCGACCGCGCGCTGCATGCGAGGCCTTCGAGCGGCACCTGGATCCTCACGATCAACCTGCTCGCCACAGCCGTGCTCACCCCGGTGTTCGGCCGGATGGGCGACATCTACGGCAAGGACCGCATGCTCGAAGTCGTCGTGACCGCGCTCGGCCTGGGAACGCTGGCGTGCGCGCTGGCATCGTCGCTGCCAGTGATGCTCGCCGGCCGCGTGGCTCAGGGCGCCGGCGGGGCCGTGTTCCCGCTCGCGTTCGGAGTCCTGCGCGACGAGCTCGATCGCGGACGCATCGCCGGAGCGATCGGTCTCGTCTCGTCGCTGCTGGGCATCGGCGCCGGGCTCGGACTGGTGATCGCCGGCCCCGTGATCGCGGTGCTGAGCTGGCGGTGGTTGTTCTGGCTTCCGCTGGCGGTGCTCCTGCCGGTCGCAGGCGCGATCGCGCGGTGGGTGCCCCGCTCGCCAGTCCGCACGCCCGCACCCGTCGACCTCGCCTCCGCCGCGCTGATGGTCGCCGGCCTCTCAGCGCTGCTCGTCGCCGTCAGCGAAGGAAGCGCCTGGGGCCTGGGGTCGCCCAGCACGCTGGCGCTCCTGGGCGCCGGCGCGCTGCTCGCCGCCGCGTGGGTCCGACACGAGCTGGCCAGCAGCGACCCCCTCGTCGACATGCGGATGATGGCGCTGCGCGGCGTCTGGACGACGAACCTCGCGGCGTTCCTGCTCGGCGTCGGCATGTACGCGTCGATCGCCCTCGTACCCACCCTCGTCGAGCTCCCCCGTGCGACCGGCGTCGGCTTCGGCGGCTCGGTCACGGCTGCCGGGCTGTTCATGCTGCCCACCGCCGCGCCACAGCTGATCGTCGGACCGCTCACCGGCCGCATCGCACGCAGCGTCGGCTCGCGCGCGCAGCTTCTCGCCGGCGTCGCGCTGATGCTCGGCGCCTACCTCGCACTGACTGTCGCCCATCGCCACCCATGGGAGCTGATCGTCGCAACCGGTGGGCTCGGGTTGGGCCTCGGTTTCGGCCTGAGCGCGCTGGCCAACCTGATCGTCGCGGCCGTCGATCCGCGCCAGACGGGCGTCGCCACCGCGATGAACACGGTGGCGCGAACCCTCGGCGGAGCCTTCGGCGCCGCCATCGCCGCTGAATGCCTGGCCCGTGGCGGCTCCCTGGACGCAGACTTCGCCCTCGCCTTCGCGGCCTGCGCCGCTGCCCTCGCGCTCGGTATCGGTGCGGTGCTCGCGATCCCGGGCAAGGGCACGCGATTCGACTTCCACATCTCGCGCGACGGTCGTCCCCTGCGTCGGTTGGAATGTGCGGTTCGCCACGCCCCGTCCGGCGAGCCGCGCCGGTCCTGACACGACAAGCCCGTCACTGACGACGGGGCGACCGGGCCTACTCGATCCCGAGCCGGTCGAGGAGACGCTCGTCGCCCCGCCAGTGGCGGCGCACCCGGACCGAGAGGGCGAGATGTACCTGGGTCCCGAGCTCGCGCTCGATCGTGCGGCGCGCCGCAGTCCCGATCGCCTTGATCATGTGACCGCCGGCGCCGATCAGGATCCCCTTCTGCGAATCGGTCTCGACCAGCATGACCGCCTCGACCCGGATCAGGCCGGCGTGCGGCGCGTCGATCGATTCGATCTCGACCTCGACCGCGTGCGGCACCTCCTCGCGCGTCCGCGCGAGCACCTGCTCGCGCACGAGCTCGGCGAGCCGCACCTCCTCCGGCTGATCCGAGCGCTGGCCGACGTCGAAGTAGCGGGGGCCCTCGGGCAGCAGCGAGACGAGGTACTCGGTCAGCCGCGCGATGCCGGTGCCCGTACGGGCCGAGACCGGGAAGATCTCTTCGCCGATCCCGAGCTCGGCCGCTGCCTGGAGCGCGCCGACGGTGTGCGCCTTGTCCGCGCGATCGACCTTGTTGACCGCGATCACGACGGGCACGGGCGAGCCGGCGAGCAGCCCGGCGATGAAGCGGTCGCCCGGGCCGACGCCCTGCTCGGCGTTCAGCACGACGAGGCAGGCGTCGGCGTCCGCCAGCTCGCGCTCGACGCGCCGCTGCATCCGCTCGGTGAGCGCGTCCCGCGGGCGCTGGACGCCGGGGAGGTCGACCAGCACGAGCTGCCAGCCGGGACCGTTGGCGACGCCGCGGATCGCGCGGCGAGTCGTCTGCGGCTTGTCCGAGACGATCGCGACCTTGGCGCCGACGATCGCGTTCGCGAGCGTCGACTTGCCGACGTTCGGCCGCCCCGCCAGCGCGATGAAACCGGAGCGGGAGCCGCCCGGCCCGGGCCGCTCGGCGCCACGGCGCGGGCTCACCGAAGCCATCGCATCAGCTCGGCCTGGAGCGCGAGCATCTCGCCGTCGTCGGCCTCATGGTCCATCCCGGTCAGATGCAGTGTCCCATGGACGATCGCCTCGCGCAGATCGGAGGTGTGGGCCGGGCAGATGACCACGTCGCCGAGCTCGCGCGGGCCGATCGGCAGCGCCGTCCTCGTCGACCCCGAAGGAGAGGACGTCGGTCGGCTTGTCGATCTGGCGGAACTCGCGGTTGAGCGACCTGGATCCGCTCCTCGTCGACGAACTCGACCGCCATGTGCCCATCGTCGATCCCGGCCGAGGAGAGGGCGAGCACGCACAGCTCGCGCGACCTCGAGCGCGCTCGGCGCCTCCGGTCCCAGCATCTCGATCCCGAGCACCTCGATATCGAGCATCGGTCATGCGCTGGCGGGCGGGCCGGAGCTCGGGCGCCTGACGCTGGGTGTGCTCGGTGTAGGCGGCGACGATCCTGCGCACGAGCTTGTGGCGGACGACGTCCTCCTCGCCGAAGCGGACGAACTCGATCCCCTCGAGCCCGTCGAGGATCTCGCTGACGACGACGAGTCCCGACTCCTGCTCGCGCGGGAAGGTCGATCTGGGTGATGTCGCCGGTGACGACGACCTTCGAGTTGAAGCCGAGCCGCGTGAGGAACATCTTCATCTGCTCGGGGCTCGTGTTCTGCGCCTCGTCGAGGATGATGAAGCTGTCGTTGAGCGTGCGCCCGCGCATGAACGCGAGCGGCGCGACCTCGATCACCCCGCGCTCGAGGTGCTGGGTGACGCGCTCGGCCTCGAGCATGTCGTGCAGCGCGTCGAACAGCGGCCGCAGGTACGGATCGACCTTCGCCATCAGGTCGCCGGGCAGGAAGCCGAGCCGCTCGCCGGCCTCGACCGCCGGCCGGGTCAGGATGATCCGGTTGACCTCGCGGCGGTGCAGCGCCGCCGCCGCGAGCGCGACCGCCAGGAAGGTCTTGCCGGTGCCCGCCGGGCCGATCCCGAAGGTGATCGTGTTGCGGCGGATCGAGTCGACGTAGCGCTTCTGATTGACGGTCTTGGGCGCGACCTTGGTCGCGCGGTGACGCCAGACGACGTCCTCGAGGATCGCCGCCGGGCGTCTCGTCCTGGTCGAGCGCGCGCGAGACCGCCTCGATCGTCCCGGGAGCGATCTCGTGACCCTGGGCGATCAGCTCGGACAGCTCACGGATGACCGCCTCGGCCGCCTCGATCGAGCCCGGCTCGCCGTCGAGGGTGAGGACGTTGCCGCGCAGGAACACGGCGCAGTCGAAATGCTCCTGAGCGCTTCGAGGATCGTGTCGTGGGTGCCGGCCAGCTCCGCCGCCGTGGCGTTGTCGAGTTCGATCTGGTGTCTCATCCTGTCACTCGTCTGATTCGCTCAGAGCCGCTCGTACGGCCGCCGAGGCGCGCTTGCCGTCGACGAGTCCGCCGGCCCGTCCATCACCGACACTTCATCACCGGACCCATGTCCTTCGGGCGAGGTCGCGCCCGTCTCCGCGATCGCCTCGGCGACGATCCTGAGCAAGTTGCCGATCGTCGAGGTCGGGCGGCAGATAGCGCGAGATCATCGTCGCCTCGGCCTGCTCGCGCTCTGCCAGGTCGAGCCGGTTGGCGTGTTCGAACTGGGTCTTCGCCTCGAGCCGGCGCTTGTGCTCGCGGCGCAGCACCGCGAGTTCGTCGCCGTCTCCCTCCTTCGCGTCCTTCTGAAGCTCGGAGACGAGCAGGCGAAGGGCCGCCGACGATCTCCTTTTCGCCGGCCTTCATCGCGCGGACGGCGTCCTCGCGAACCTGTTCCAAGATACTCAACCCAACGCTAAGGATATGACGGCCGCAAGACGCCGATGTCAGCAGGTGGTGACGCAGCGGATCCCGTCGGCGTACAGCTCCTCGCAGCGCACCGCGACGAGCTCGCCACGCACGCCCGCGCCGGCCGGCAGGTAGCAGCGCGTGTAGTCGGCCGAGTACCCCGAGCAGGCGTCGCCGGCGAGCTTGTCGATCAGCACGGTCTCGACGCGCCCGAGTTTGGCCGCACGGTGGTGGCGCGAGCGCAGCTCCGAGCGCCCGCGCATCGCCAGCGAGCGGCGCTTCTTGTCGGTGGAGGCGACGCGGTCGCCGAGCGCGGCGGCGGCGGTGCCCGGCCGCGGCGAGTAGGCGAAGGTGTGCACGCGGGTGATCGCGGCGTCGTCGAGGATCGCGAGCGTGCGCTCGAACGCCTCCTCGGTCTCGGTCGGAAAGCCGACGATCACGTCGGTCGTGACGTTCACGTGCGGGACCTCAGCGCGGAGCGCCGCGACCGTCCGGACGTACTCGCCCGCGCTGTAGTGGCGTGCCATCGCGGCGAGCACGCCGTCATCGCCGGATTGCAGGGGGATGTGCAGATGCGGGCAGATCCTGGGCTCGCTCGCGAGCGCCCGGCGCAGCGAGTCCTTGACATGGATCACCTCGACACTCGACAGGCGCACACGCTCGACGCCCGGCAGGTGGGCGACCTCGAGCATCAGCTCGCCCAGCTCCAGACCGCGCTCCGGGTCACGGTAGTCGCCGACGCTGATCCCGGTGAGGACCATCTCGGGCTGCCCCGCCGCGACGCGACGGCGGACCTCGCGCAGCACCGCCGAAGACGGGCGCGAGCGGGCATCACCGCGCACCCGCGGGATGATGCAGTAGGCGCAGTCGCCGTCGCAGCCGTCCTGCACCTTGACGAACCCGCGCGTACGCGACGCCGCGCCGGAGCCGCGCTCGCGCGCGAGCACGTCCCGGCCGAGGTCGGCACAAGCGCCGAGCGCGCCGCCGAGCATCGTCGCGACGTCGTCGGCCGAGCCGACGAGCGGCCGGACGCGAGCGTCGAGGTCGGCGAACTGCGCCGCGTTCAGATTGGCGGCGCAGCCCGAGACGAACACGGTGCGAGCGCTGCGCAGGGAGCGCCTGACCGACTGGCGCGATTTCGCCTCCGCCTCGCTCGTGATGCAGCAGGTGGTGACGAGCGCGACCTCGGCCAGCTCCGGATCCGCCTCCACGTGGCCGGCGTCGAGCAGGGCCTCGCGGGCCTGCATCATGTCGGCCTGCGAGACCTTGCAGCCGAGGAAGGACGTGGTGAAGGTTGCCACCCGAGCCACGGTAGCGGGCCGGCGAATCAGCGCGATCCCGGGGGCACCGATGTGCCCCCGGGACGCGCAACTAGTGACGTCTTCCGATCGCGACTGGGTGCCCCACGAACTCCTCCATCATCTCGGCCGCGGGCATTGTCCTCGTGACGGTACTTTGCGAGAGGAGAGAGAACTCGAATTGACCACCAGCACGAAGCTTCGGACGCGGCGCGACGATGTCCAGGAATTGGCCACCGAGGGACATTCCGATCGCGAACGGGTTCGGCAACTTGCGATTCACCTCCTCGTTTCTTGGCCTTGGTCTGTTCGCACGATGCGATAGGAAGAATCGCCTGAACGGGCCCGGGCCACATCGGCCAACTGGACAGAATTCACGCACCCGCGATTGGCCAGACGCGGAGGCTGCGGAGGCCGCCCGGGCGGCGCGCCCCGGCGCGGCGGCGACCGCGCGCTAAGACCGCAGAGCCGGGTCGTCAAGCGGCGGGGGGTGGCCGAGCTGGCCCATCTCGGCGATGTCGCGCGGGAAGATGATCTCGGTCGACCAGTCGGCGATCAGGCGCGACTTGCGATCGAGGCCCGGCATCCAGGCGAGGTGGTACAGGCGGCAGATCGCCCAGGCCGGAAAGCCCTTGACGCGCACACCCATCAGGTTCGCGACGGCGTTGTGCCGCCCGAGCTCGGCGAACGACCCGAGCGTCCTGAAGCGGAACGGCTTGACGGTCCCGCGGCGCCCGAGCGCGACCGCGACGTTCGCGCCGAGCAGCTTGCCCTGCCGGATCGCGTGCTGGGCGGTCGGTGGGCAGGGCTGCCCGGGACGGGCCGGATCCGGCACGGCGGCGACATCGCCGACCGCCCAGACATTGTCGAAGCCGGGCACCCGCATGGTCGCGTCGGTGACGATCCGGCCGCCCTCGAGCGGCAGCCCCATCCGCTCGGCGACCGGGCTCGCGCGGACCCCGGCGGTCCAGCAGACGGTGCGGCAGGGGATCACCTCGCCCGTCGAGAGCGTCACCGCGTCCTCCGTCACCGCGCTGACCTGTGTGCCCAGCCGGAACTCGATCCCCCGTTCCATCAGCAGCCCGATCGTGAAGTCAGCGAGCTCCGGCTGGATCTCGGGCATGATCCGCGGCGCCACATCGACGAGCGTCCAGCGCGTCCCGACCTCGCGGCAACGGGGGTAGCGCTTGAGCACGGCCTGGGCGAAGTCGGCGAGGAACGCGAGCCCCTCGAGTCCGGCGTAGCCGCCGCCGACGAACACGAAGCTCAGGTACGCCTGCCGGGCCTCGGGATCGTCGAGCCCCTCGGCGAGCTCCAGGTGGCGGACGACGCGGTTGCGCAGCGCGGTCGCCTCGGAGATCGTCTTGAACCCGATCGCGTGCTCGACCAGCCCGGGCACCGGGAAGATCCGCGAGACCGAACCGAGGGCGACGATCAGCTGGTCGTAGTCGTACTCGATCTGCTCGCCGCTGATCATGTCGACCTGGAGGACGTTGCGCTCCGGTTCGCCGCCCGTCACCCACCCCATGCGCAGCTCGGTGCGCCGCAGGTGCTCGCGCAGCGGCACGACGATGTGACGAGGGTCGAGCGAGCCCGCCGCGGCGCCCGGGAGCAGCGGCGCGTAACACAGGTAGTTGACGTCGTTGATCAGCGTGATGCGGACGTTCGGCGGCGCCTGGCGCTCGAGCGCGCGAGCGGCGTAGTACCCGCCGAAGCCACCGCCCGCGATCACGACGTCGCGCAACATCTGCCCAGCCTACCCGGCGACAAGATCGAGCGCGGCCCATTCGCCGAGCACGCGGCGCTCCGACTCCGGCAGCCCGACCGCGGCGAACTCGGCGGCGATCAGGTCGGCCTCGGTCGCGAGCAGCCCGCTCGCGACGACCCGTCCGGGCCGTTCGGCGCGCGAACTCGCGAGCTGGGCGCACCACTGGCGCAGGAGCGGTCCGAGCAGGTTCGCGAGCACGAGCGGCGCCGCCGGAACGGGCTGCCGGCGCAGGTCGAAGCGCCGCACCTCGATCGCAGCGGTGACGCCGCCCGCCTCGGCGTTCGCGCGGGTCGCCTCGACGCTCAGCGGGTCGTAGTCGAGGGCCAGCACGGGCACCAGGCCGAGCCGGGCCGCGGCGATCGCGAGCACGCCGGAGCCACAGCCGAGGTCGACGGCGGCGAACCCGGGACGGTCGCCGGCCCGCACGGCCGGTGACACCTTCAGAAGCAGCTCGAGGCACAGCCGCGTCGTCGCGTGGGCCCCGGTTCCGAACGCCCGTCCCGGGTCGATCACGATGTCCAGCGCGACCTCGGGATGGGGCGGCTCCCAGGGAGGCCGCACGCACAGCTCGCGCCCGAGCACGAGCGGACGGTGGAACTCACGCCAGCGCTCGGCCCAGTCGTCCGCCACCTCCGTGGTCGAGACGTCGATCAGCGCGCCGCCGGCGGCCGCGCGCAGGTCGGGCAGCTCGGGCAGCTCGCCCGCGGCGCCGTAGATCGCATATTCGAGCGTGGCGGCGTCGACGTCAACCTCCTCGACGCCGCTCGGTGCCAGCTCCAGCAGATCGGCGAGCACGAGCTCGGCGTCGGCGCGCCGGACCCGCAACGCGAGCCGGATCACCCGCCGAACGCGCGCTTGAGCTTCGCGAACACCCCGTCCTCGGTGCGGAGGTTCTCGTCGGTCATCGAGGCCGCGAGCTTCTCCAGCAGATCCTTCTGATGCTTCTTGAGGTGGCGCGGGATGACGACGTTGACGACGACGCGGAGATCGCCGTGACGGCGCCCGCGCAGCGACGGCATGCCCTTGCCGCGCAGGACGAGGACCTCGTGCGGCTGCGTCCCGGCGGGGATCTCGAGCTCGATCGGGCCGTCGATCGTCGGCACCTCGATCGTCGTGCCGAGCGCCGCCAGCGGTGCCGCGACGTCGACCGCCGTCAGCAGGTCGTCGCCGTCGCGGACGAAGCGCGGGTCGTCCTTGACGCGGATCAGGACGTACAGGTCGCCTGGCGGCCCGCCGCGCTCGCCGGCGTGGCCGCGTCCCGGCACGCGCACGCGCTGACCGGCGGCGATGCCGGCCGGGACCTCGACGTTCACCCGCACGTGCTCGACGTGGCGGCCGCGCCCGTCGCAGACCGGGCACGGGTTCTTCGGGATCCGGCCCTCGCCACCGCACTGATCGCAGGGGGTTGCGCGCATGACCTGGCCGAACGGCGTCCGGCTGACGGCGCGGAGCTGGCCCGAACCGCCGCAGCGGGGGCACGTCTCGATCGGAGTGCCCGGCTCGGCACCGTTGCCGCGGCAGTTCTCGCAGCGGACCACGGCCTCGTAACCGAGGTCGACCTTGGCGCCGCGGGCGGCCTCGCCGAGATCGATCTCGGCCGCCAGGGAGACGTCGCCGCCCTGAACCGGGCCGGAGGCCGCGCCCGCCGGCGCCGCCGCCGAAGGCGCCCCCGAACGAGCTGCCGAAGAACGCCTCGAAGATGTCGGCGACCGATCCGAAGCCCTCGAAGTTGGGGGCGTAGCCGCCGGTGCGCAGGCCCTCGTGGCCGTAGCGGTCATAGGTGGCGCGCCGCTGCGGCGTCGGACAGGACCTCATAGGCCTCGGCAGCCTCCTTGAACTTCTCCTCGGCGTCGCGGATCGTCGCGGTTGACATCCGGGTGCAGCTCGCGGGCGAGCTTGCGGAAGGCCTTCTTGATCTCGGCGTCGTCGGCGGTGCGCGGCGACGCCGAGGACCTCGTAGTAGTCGCGGGATGCTGAGGTGCTCATCGTGGCTCGGCTCGCTCATCGCTCGTCGTAGATGTCGGCGACGAAGCTGCGACAGCTGCAACCGCCGCCTCGCGCACGGCGCGGATCACGACCGGGTAGTCCATCCGGAGCGGGCCGATCACCGAAACCGTGCCGAGGTTGCGCTGGGGCAGGCCGTAGCCGGCCGCGACGAGCGCGAGCGAGCGCAGCTCCGGCTGATCGTTCTCCGCCCCGATGCGGACCAGCACGTCGCGCTCGGCGAGCGCCCGCTGCAGCACCCCGAGCATCGAGACGCGCTGCTCGAGCATGTCCATCAGCTCGTTCAGCTCCCCGACCTCGACCGACTCGCTGGCGCAGCAGGCGTGCGGTGCCCTCGACGTAGAGCGTCTCGCCAGCGGACTCCTGCAGGTCGGTGAAGACCGGCGCGAGCGCCTCGAGGAAATCGGCCTCCGTCTGCGTGAGCGAGTCATCGCGCAGCCGCGAGTGCAGCATCCGCGAGCCGAGCCCGATGCCGCACAGACGCTCGTTCAGATAGCTGCCGGCCCAGCCGGCGAGCCCTGGGTCGACCGGCCGGTCGAACGTGAAGAAGCGCTTGGTGACGCCGCCGGTGGACGTGATCACGACGACCATCAGGACCTGCGGCTGCAGCGTCAGCAACTCGATGTGGCGGATCGTCGAGGTCTCGAGCGGGGGCGCGGTGACGATCGCGAGCAGGTTCGTGACCTGCGAGAGCGCCTCGGTCGTGACGCGCATCGCCTCGTCGACCTCGCGGCGGACCAGCGACAGGCTCGAACACCGGCTTGTGCACGAGCTGCGCGTCGCGCGGGATCAGGCGGTCGACGAAGTAGCGGTAGCCGGCCTCGGTCGGCACGCGGCCGGCCGACGTGTGCGGATGGGCGAGCAGGCCGAGCTCCTCGAGGTTCGCGAGCTCATGGCGGATCGTGGACGGGCCCCACTCGAAGCTCGCCGCCAGCGCCTTCGAGCCGACCGGCGCGCCGACGTTCAGGTACGCCTCGACGACGCGCCGCAGCACGAGTTCCTGTCGATCGCTCAGCACCTGCAGAAGTGTAGTTTCGGGACGGCTAGACCCCTGTCGACAGCCGTGCGACGCCGTTCTTGATGATCTTCGTGCCGGATTGCGTCGGCCTCGAGCTTCGCGACGACGACGCCGGGGCCACCCTGGTCGCCGTCCGCGTCGCGGTCCGCGTCCGCGTCCGCATCCGCATCCGCATCCGCGGCCGCGATCGTGCCGGAGACGACGATCTCCTCCCCGATCGCACCGGTGCCGCGGAACTGCACCGACAGCGAGCGCAGGCGCTCCGGCCCGCCGGCCGCATCGGTCGCGGCGCGGGCGACCTGCGCCATCGTCCAGAGACCGTGGAGGATCCGGCCGGGCAGGCCGACCTGGCGAGCGAACTCCTCGTCGATGTGGATCGGGTTGAAGTCGCCGCTCGCGCCGGCATAGCGGACCGTCACGTAGCGGTCGGGCGTGACTCGCAGCTCGATCTGATCGCCCGGTTTCATTCGGGCAGCCCCCTGACGATGTTCGTCCAGATCCCGGTGCAGACGTGCTCGCCGCGCTGGTTGCACGAGCGCGACTGAAACACGTAGAAGCCGAGACCGCGCTTCTCCTCGATGCTCCTGACCTCGACCGCTGTCTCGATCTCGTCGCCTGCCACGACGAGCCGGTCCCAGCGGAACTCCTGGCCGCCGTGGACCATCATCGCGAAGTCGAGCTCGAGCTCGGGGTCGAAGATCGCCGGGAACACCGCCCGGCCCGCGTAGATCACCGCGAACATCGGCGGCGCCACGAGATCCTCATACCCGGCCGCGCGGGCGGCGTCGAGGTCGTGGTGGAGCGGGTTCGTCTCCCCCACCGCCGCGGCATACTCGCGGACCTTCTCGCGGCCGACCGCGTAGCTCGAGGGCGGGTAGCGCTTGCCGGCCTTGTCGACGGGGAGGGGCATCGTGCTGAAGGCTTAGATGATGGAGCGGAACGAGCCGCCGTCGACCGACCAGGCGACCCCGGCGACGTTCGAGGCGAGTTCGCTGCAGAGGAAGACGATAACGGCCGCGATCTCGTCGTCGGTCCCGAGCCGTCCGAGCGGGATCCCATGCGCCACTGACGCGAGCGCTTCGTCGCGGGCGACGCCCGCGCGGGCGGCGCGCTGATCGGCGAGCCCGCCCTCCGCCAGCCAGGCCGCGCCGGCGATCGGCCCCGGCGTGACCGCGTTGATCAGCACCCCCTGCGCCGCGAACAGGTCCGCGGCCGACCGCGACAGCGACAGCTGCGCGGCCTTCGCCACCCCGTAGGCGATGTTCAGGCCTGACGGCCGCTTCCCCGCCGAGGAGGAGACGTTGACGACGCGGCCCCATCCTCGCCGCGCCATCAGCGGCGCCGCAGCGCGGATCAGCCGCATCGGCGCCATCACGCTCAGCTCCCACTGCTCCTGCCAGTCGGCATCGGTCAGCTCGTCCCAGGTCCGCGCCCGCGTGCCGCCCGCGCTGTTGACGAGCACGTCGATCCGGCCGAACGCCTGTACGCACGCGTCGATGATCTCGCCCGCGGCGGCAGCCTGCGTGAGATCCGCGGCGACGATCTGGACGCGCGTCCCAGCCCGCCCGGCGCGTTCAGCCGCATCGAGGCAGGCGGTCGCAGCCGCGCCGAGCGCCTCGCTCCGGCGCCCCACGAGCAGCAGTGATGCGCCCTCCGCCGCGAACACCTGAGCGACCGCGCCGCCGATCCCGCCGGAGGCCCCCGTCACGACGCACACGCGCCCATCCAAGCCGAGCTGCATGATCCTTCATGATTCTCCCATGGCCACGTCCCCAGCAGCGCCCGCCGCCGAGCCGGTGGCCCGTGGCGCGGTCACGATCATCCGCACGGAGCAGCTCACCAAGATCTACCCCGGGACCGATTTCAAAGCGGTCGACAGCCTCGACCTGACGATCCAGGCGGGAGAGATCTTCGGGATGCTCGGACCCAACGGCGCCGGCAAGACGACGACCGCCGGGATGCTGACGACGCGTGTGATCCCGACCTCGGGCCGGGCGTTCATCGGCAGCGTCGACGTCGTCGCCAGGCCCGCCGTCGCCAAGCAGCTGATCGGCATCGTCTCGCAGCAGAACACGCTCGACCGCCAGCTGACCGTGTGGGAGAACCTCTACTTCCACGGCCGCCTGTTCGGGATCGGGAAGGCGGAGTCGCGGCGACTCGCCGACGAGCTGCTGGAGCAGTTCAAGCTGACGAAGTGGGGCAAGGCGTCCGTCTACGCACTTTCCGGAGGGATGGCGCAGCGGCTGATGATCGCCCGCGCGATCCTCCACCGGCCGGCCGTGCTGTTCCTCGACGAGCCGACCGCAGGGCTCGATCCGCAGTCGCGGCTGGCCGTCTGGGAGATCCTCGGCGAGCTGCACCGCGACGGCCAGACGATCCTGCTGACCACGCATTACATGGAGGAGGCGGACCTGCTCTGCGACCGGGTCGCGATCATCGACCACGGGCGGATGCTGGCGCTCGACACCCCCGCCTTCCTGAAGCAGTCGGTCGGGGCCGACACGATCGTGACGGTCAAGGCCACCGGGGACCGCGAGGCGCTCGCCGCGGCGCTCGGCGAAGCGATCGCCGGCGTCACCCGCACCCGCGTGATCGAGGGCGGCGTGACGCTGCAGGTGGGAGCCGCGGAGCGGATCGTTCCGCGCGTCGTCGACGCGGCCGAGGCGGCGGGCTTCGAGCTGGCCGACCTGACGGTTTCGGCGCCGACGCTCGAGGACGTGTTCATCAACCTGACGGGCAAGGAGCTGCGCGAATGACGTCGACGGCCGGCCGGCGCACGATCGCGCTGGCGCCCACGCGGAGCGAGTTCGAGGCGAGCCGGATCGCGCTCTGGGCCCTGATCGTGCGCGACCTGACCGTGCTGCGCAAGCACTTCGGCGAGTTCGTCCTGCGCACGTTGATCCAGCCGTTCCTGCTCGTGTTCGTGTTCCTCTACGTATTCCCGCACATCGGTCAGGGCGTCGGCGGCGGCTCCGGCGCGCGTCACGAATCGGCGTTCGCAACCGTGCTCGTTCCGGGCGTCGTCGGGATCTCGATCATGTTCCAGGGGATCCAGGCGGTCGCGCTGCAGATGTCGCAGGAGTTCGGCTACACGCGGGAGATCGAGGATCGCGTCCAGGCACCGTGCCCGGTCTGGCTGGTCGCCGCAGCGAAGGTCCTCTCCGGAGCGGTGCAGGGGCTGCTCGCGGCGCTGATCGTGTTCCCGATCGCCGCGGTCGTGCATGCAAGCGGCGTCGAGGCGCACCTGAGCGTGAACTGGTTCGTCGTGATCACGCTGATCCCGATCGCGTGCGTGGCGATGACCTCGCTCGGGCTGCTGCTCGGAGCGACCTTCGAGGCGCGCAACATCGGGCTGATGTTCGGCTTTGTGGTCCTGCCGTTGACGTTCCTCGGCGGCACGTACTACCAGTGGACGCGGCTGACCCCGGTCAAGGTCGCGGGCATCTCGTGGCTGAAGATCGTCGTGCTCGCGAATCCGCTGATCTACGTGGCGGAGGGAATGCGCGCCGGGCTGACCCACGCGAGCCACATGCCCCTGTACGTGATCTATCCGGTGCTGCTGGCGTTCTGCGCGGTGTTCTGGCGGCTCGGACTGCGCAACTTCAAGCGACGAGTGCTCGTCTAGCTAAACTCCGGACCTCGATAGACTTAGAGGGAATCACCCGCAAAAGGAGAGACATGGGACTGTCGCTTGGCGAGACCGCGCCTGACTTCGAAGCCGAGACCACGCAGGGACAGATCAACTTCCACGAGTGGATCGGGGACTCGTGGGCCGTGCTGTTCTCGCACCCCAAGGACTTCACCCCGGTCTGCACGACCGAGCTCGGCTACATGGCCAAGATCGAGCCCGAGTTCGACGCGGCGTGGCGTGAAGATCATCGGCCTGTCGGTCGACCCGGTCGACAAGCATTCGCGGCTGGGCGGACGACATCGAGGAGACGCAGGGCGCGCGGCCCGACTATCCGATCATCGGCGACGCCGACTTCAACGTCTCGAAGCTGTACGGCATGCTGCCCGCGAGCGTCGACGGCGATCCGGCAGCCCGCACCGCCGCCGACAACCAGACGGTCCGCAACGTGTTCGTGATCGGCCCGGACAAGAAGGTCAAGCTGATCCTCGTCTATCCGATGACGACCGGCCGCAACTTCGACGAGGTCCTGCGCGTGATCGACTCGCTCCAGCTGACCGCCAAGCACAAGGTCGCGACGCCCGTCAACTGGAAGCAGGGCGACAAGGTGATCATCGCCGGCTCGGTCAACAACGAGCAGGCGAAGGAGCTGTTCGGCGAGTGGGAGGAGCCGAAGCCCTACATCCGGATCGTCCCGCAGCCGACGAGCTGATTCGCCGGCGGGAAGCTTTAGGAGAGATTGGCCGCACGCGGTAATCTGATGGTGTGGCGAGACGGTCGTCATTAGAGCATCCGACGCCGACCGCGAGCGAGTGGCCGAGCGGCTGAAGCAGGCCGCCACCGACGGACGGATCGTCGCGCACGAGTTCGAGGAGCGGCTCGCCGCGGCGCTGCGCGCTCGCACGTACGGCGACCTCGACGCGGTCGTCGCCGACCTGCCGGCGAACCGGATGGTGAGAAAGTCGCCGGCGCGGACCCGCGAGCTCGCGATGGCGCACCCGTTCACCGCCGCAGCCGTGGCGGCGGTCGGGGCGGTGATGCTCGTGATGATCGCCGCGATCGTGCTCGCGAGCCTGGCCGTTCTGTCCGGTGTGTTCCTGGTGGCTGCGCTTGCGATGATGCACGGACGCGGCAGCCGCCACTCGCGGCGCCCACCGGGCGGCTACCTGCCGGGCAGCCCGGGCGGGCGAGCCGGCGGGCGCCCGCGGAACCTGACCCGGAGCGTCTGGCGGTAACGCGGCGATGCAGCGGCGCGCGCAGCTCAGAGCCTCGGACCAGGACCGCGAGCACGTCGCCGAGCGGCTGCGGACGGCGGCCCTCGAAGGGCGTCTGACGAACGACGAGCTCGACCAGCGGCTCGGTCTCGCGTTCGCCGCCCGCACGTACGGCGATCTCGACGAGCTGCTTGGCGACCTACCGGCCCAGCCGGCACCGGCGCACCGGACCGACGGCGCCGTCGTTCGCCGCGGACGGCGCCACCTCGGGGCTCGCCCGCTGATCGCTGTCGTCGTGCTCTGGGCCGTGGTGCTCACAGCCGTCCGGGCGGGGTTCGCGATGGTCGGCCACGCCACGCACACGCTCGGCGTGGGGACGCTCGTTCATGCGTTCGCGATGCTCGCGCTCGTGCCCGTGTTCGCCGGGTTCGCCTTCCTCTGCCTCGTGCTCGTGCTCGTCGCCGCGACCGGCTGGGCGCTCTCGCGCGCCTGGCCGCACTGAGGCTGGAAAGGGCCTCAGCCCTTCTCGCCGAGCTCGAGGACGGCCAGGAACGCCTCCTGGGGAACCTCGATGCGGCCGACCTGCTTCATCCGCTTCTTGCCGCGCTTCTGCTGCTCGAGCAGCTTGCGCTTGCGGCTGATGTCGCCGCCGTAGCACTTCGCGATCACGTCCTTGCGGTAGGCCTTGATCGTCTCGCGGGCGATGATCCGGGAGCCGACCGCGGCCTGGATCGGCACGTCGTACTGCTGGCGCGGGATCTTCTCGCGGAGCTTCTCGGCCATCGTGCGGCCGATCGCCTCGGCTTTGGAGCGGTGCACGAGCATCGAGAGCGCGTCGACCGGGTCGCCGGCGAGCAGGATGTCGAGCTTGACCAGGTTCGATTCGCGCAGGCCGATCAGCTCGTAGTCGAGCGACGCGTAGCCGCGGGTCCGCGACTTCAGCTGATCGAAGAAGTCCAGCACGATCTCCGCGAGCGGGAGGTCGTAGGTGATCTGGATCCGCTCAGCACTCAGGTAGTGCATGCCGGCGTGATCGCCGCGCCGCTCCTGGCACAGCTCCATGATCTGCCCGACGAACTCCTTGGGGCTGAGGATCGAGGCGCGGATGTAGGGCTCCCGAACCTCCTTGACGGTGGTCGGATCGGGCATGTCGTTGGGCGAGTGGACCGGCAGCACCTCGCCGTCGGTCTTCGTCACCTCGTACTCGACGCTCGGCATCGTCGCCAGCAGCTCGAGGTCGTACTCGCGCTCGAGCCGCTCGCGCACGATGTCCATGTGCAGCAGACCAAGGAAACCGCAGCGGAACCCGAACCCGAGCGCGTCGCTCGTCTCGGGCTCCCACGAGAGCGCCGCATCGTTCAGCGTCAGCTTCTCGAGCGCGTCGCGCAGGTCGGGATACGCGTCGGAATCGATCGGGAAGAGCCCGCAGAAGACCATCGGCTTGACCTCGCGGTACCCCGGCAGCGGCTCGCTCGCAGGGTTGCGCTTGAGCGTCAGCGTGTCGCCGACCCGGAGTGTCGTGACGTCCTTGAGGCCGGTGATCAGGAACCCGACCTCGCCCGGGCCGAGCCGCTCGGTGCTCGTCATCTGCGGGGTGAAGAAGCCGATGTCGTCGATCTCGGCAGTCGTGCCCGCCTGCATCGCGAGGATCGCGTCGTGCTTGGTGAAGGTGCCGTCGACGACTCTGATGTAGGCGACCACGCCCCGGTACTGGTCGAACTCCGAGTCGAAGATCAGCGCTCGCGGCGGGGCGTCGGGATCGCCGGACGGCGGCGGCACGCGCGCGATCAGCTCGTCGAGCACCTCGGTCACGCCTTCCCCGGTCTTCGCGGAGATGCGGCGTACCGATTCGGCCGGCTCGCCGATCAGGTCGGAGACCTCTTCCGCCACCCGATCCGGCTCGGCACCGGGGAGGTCGACCTTGTTGAGGCACGGGATCAGCTCGAGGCCCGCGTCGATCGCGAGGTACGTGTTGGCGACGGTCTGGGCCTCGACGCCCTGTGAGGCGTCGACGACGAGGAGCGCGCCCTCGCAGGCGGCGAGCGAGCGGCTGACCTCATAGGTGAAGTCGACGTGCCCGGGGGTGTCGATCAGGTGCAGCTGGTAGGCCAGCCCGTCGGCCTTGCTCGTGTAGAACACGCGGACCGCCTGAGCCTTGATCGTGATTCCGCGCTCGCGCTCCAGATCCATCGAATCGAGCAGCTGCGCGCGCATCAGCCGCGGATCGACCGTGTGGGTGAGCTCGAGGATCCGGTCGGCCAGCGTCGACTTGCCGTGGTCGATGTGGGCGATGATCGAGAAGTTGCGGATGAGGGCCTGATCGGTCACGCCCCATGAGTGTATGTACGGTCTGTACCGGCCGCCTCGGGGCGCTCGCTGCGGCTGTCATGTCCGAGCGGATGCCGGACACTAATTGGTCGAGATGGACGATCAGGCTCGGTTCGAGGCGCTGTACCGCGCGCACGCCGGCGCCGTGCGCACGTACGTCGCTCGCCGCTGCGGGGCCGGAGCGGCGGACGATGCCGTCGCGGAGGTGTTCGTCGTCGCGTGGAGGCGACTCGACGAGGTTCCGCCGATGCCGCTCCCGTGGCTCCTGGGCGTCGCGCGCCTGGTCCTCAGCAACGAGCGGCGCAGCGTCAGGCGCGCCCGAGAGCTCGTGCGCCGGATCTCCTCCGAGCAGGCCGGCGCACGTTCGACACCGCCCGAGTTCGCCGAGCCCGGTGACACTGTCAGACGGACGCTCCAGGCACTGTCGGAGCGTGATCGGGAGGCACTGCTGCTGGTGGCCTGGGAGGGGCTCGAGCCGTGGCAGGCCGCGGAGGTGCTCGGCCTCAGCGCCAACACCTTTGCGGCCCGGCTGCACCGGGCGCGACGGCGGTTCGCCCGCGCTCTGTCCGCGTCCGCAGACCAGGCGGACCAGGCACCCAGCCCGCAGACCAGAACGGAGGCGCTGCGATGAACGATCAGGTGATCGACGCGATCAGCCGAGCGAACCCGTATCCGGCGGAGTTGCCGCCGCCGCCGATCGAGCCGGTGCTCGACCGCATCCGCAGCGACGTCGCGCGCCGTCCCGACGTCCGGCGCCGGACGGGGCGGCCGGGCGCCGGCTCGGTCGTGCTCCTGCTGTCGAGCGCGGTCACGGTCGCGATCGCGGCGGTCGCGCTCGTCGCGCTCCGGCATGGCGGCGCGGCCGGCACGGCCGGCACGGCCGCGGACCACAGAGGCGGTCCCGCGGCGTCGCTGATGCGCGGCTGCCGGTCCGACGTGCGCGATCGGGTGCTGCCGGCGTGGGCGCGCGCAGGCTTCAGCGAGGCCCGGCCGCGGATGCCGTACGTGCTGGGGCGATCCGGGCGGATCGTCGCGATCCTCTGGGTCACGCTCGATTCTCCACCCTCGTCGCGGCACAGCAACAAGATCCTGTGGGTCTCCCGTTCGCCGGACCTGACTGACGCGCCCCTCGAAATCTCCGCACAACGCATGGTCGCCGGCACCACGCGTCGGCTCGGTCCGCCGGTTGAGAGAAGCGTCGGCGGTGGACCGGGCCCGTCGATCATCAACCTGCCGGCGCCCGGTTGCTGGCGGACGACGCTGCGCTGGGGGCGGTCGACAGACCAGCTCGATCTCGCGTACGTGCGGCCCTAGCGCCGGATCCTTACGGCTCTGTACGAGGGTGGGATGGAAACGCGGATCATTCGACAGTCGGCCCCACCCTGGGGCCAAAGTGCGGTTGACCAGAGCACTCGAGACAGGCTGCGTCAGCAGCCGGCGTCGAGCACCCCGAGCAGCGCCTCGCTGACCGTCGGATCGAACTGGCTGCCGGCGCAGCGCACGATCTCGGTGCGGGCCTGGTGGCGCGGAAGCGCCTGGCGGTAGGGACGGTCCGAGGTCATCGCATGCCAGGCGTCGCAGGCGAGCACGATCCGGCTCGCCAGCGGGATCTCCTCGCCGGCGAGGCCGTCGGGGTAGCCAAGGCCGTCCCAGCGCTCGTGCTCGTGCCGGATCGCGCTCGCGACCCCGGCGAGCGCCGGCACCCCGCTCAGGATCCGCTCGCCGATCACGGGGTGGCGCTGCATCTGGGAGCGCTCGTCGGCGGTCAGCGGCCCCGGCTTGCGCAGCAGGTCGCTCGGGACGCCGATCTTGCCGACGTCGTGCAGAACGGCCGTGAGCGTGATCGTCTCGGCCTGCGCGCCGTCGACGCCGAGACGCTCGGCCA
Organism: uncultured Solirubrobacterales bacterium; assembly: GCA_963705995.1. Taxonomy (GTDB): domain Bacteria; phylum Actinomycetota; class Thermoleophilia; order Solirubrobacterales; family Solirubrobacteraceae; genus Palsa-465. The sequence continues at coordinate 30,998 of CAVPLN010000013.1, read as the reverse complement.
CCCGCTCGGCGAGCACGAGCGTCTCGTTCGAGTGTTCGGCTGTGTAGCAGTCGAACGCATCGAGCGCGGCCGTCAGCGCCGCGATCACCGCCCCCGTCAACCCAGCCCAGACATCGTTGTCGAGCACCGTCAAGGTCGCCTCACCCATCATCGTCTCCTGAATCGTCCGTGACGCCCGTCAGGCGGCCGTGAACGAACCCCTTCCACGTTGCCTCACCCGCAGTGATCGGCAGTTGCCGCTCCGAATTGGAGCGGCAGCGATCGAACGTTCGTCCAGACCGGCAGGAGAAGTTCAAGCCAGGCCGGCCGCGCTGAGCCGCTCGCGGACGAGTCGCTCGATCTGGCGAGCCTCGGGAATGCGCATGCTGAGCGCCGCATACGCGTAGAAGACGCCGGCGATGGTGACGGCGACTCCGACCGAGAACAGCCGTCCGATCAGCAGCGAGCTTCCGACCTCGGCGTTGAGCAACACCCAGACGCCCCGCGCGATCGCAGCCGTCACGATCGACGCGGCGACGATCCTGGCGGTGATCTTGAGCGTCTGGCCTCCCTCGAGGTGGCCCTCGAAGCCGATCCGCAGCCGGTGGATCTGCAGGTAGGTCATGACGATGTTCGCGGCCGCGGTCCCGATCACGAGACCCTGGATCCCAAGCGGCTTGTACAGCCCGACGCTGAGGATGATGTCGACGACCATGTTGATCGCGGCCAGCCGAGTCGGGATCCACGGCTGCTGTAGCGCGAAAAAGGTTCGCGTCAGGACCAGGTTGATGCCGGCGAACGGGAGGCTCCAGGCGAACCAGAACAGCGCCAGCGCCGTCAGATGCGTCGATGTCGCCGTGAACTGCCCGCGCTGGAAGACGAGCTGCACGATCGGATGGGCCAGCACCATCAGCCCGGCTGCGGCGGGAATCAGCAGCAGGTTGATCTGCCGCATACCGTTGCTGAGCGTCTGGCGCATCGCTGCGGCGTCGCGACGCGCGGCCTGGCGACTGAGGGTCGGGAACAGGACCGTCGAGACGGCGACGCTGAAGATTCCCTGCGGCAGCATGTAGAGCAGGAACGCCGTTTGGATCGCGCGCGGGCCCTGGCCGCGCGGGGTGGTGTGCACGAGCGCACCGAAGGTCGAGTTGATCAACGCGTCGAGGTTGACGATCCCGAGACCGATCGTGACCGGGAGCATCAGCGTGAACACGTGCCGGATCCGCGGGTCGTGCCACTCGATGTGGAAGGCCAGCCGAAAGTCGATCCGCCGCAGCGCCGACCCGATCAGGAGCATCTGGACCCCGGTCGCGATCAGCCACGCGATCGCGTATGCGTAGATCGACTTGCCATCGCTGAAGCGGCCGTGCAGGAGCACGAGGAGCACGAGGATGACTCCGTTCCAGGCGACGGGCGCGAGCGCGGGGATCGTGAACTCGTCGTAGGACTGCAGGATCCCGACGAGCAGGCCGGTGAGGCCGAGCAGCAGCACGACCGGGAACATGATCTGCGTCAGCGTGCCGGCCACGGCGCCGTCGAAGTTCGTGCCGCCGATCGCGGGCAGGATCACCCCGGCGAGCACGATCCCGAGCGCGGTGATCGCGCCGAGCGCGAGCAGGATGATCCAGAACAGGGTCGAGGCAAGCCGGAACGCCTCGCGTTTGCGTCCCTGCTGCAGCAGATCGGTGAAGACCGGCACGAAGGCTGCGCTCAGCGCCGCCTGGGCGAACAGGTTCGACATCAGGTTGGGGATCTGCGAGGCGATCGTGAACGCCGAGGCGTACTTGCTCGTGCCGAAGTAGTCGGCGGCGACCATCTCGCGGATGAGCCCGGCAACCCGGCTGAAAGCCGTCGCGATCGTGAAGATCGCCGTGTTGACCGCGAGCCGGCGAGGGGGCTGGGGCGCCGTCGGGCCGGTGCGGCTGCGCGTGGACCCGATCGTCTCGTCGAGCTTCGTCACGAGGCCGCTATAGTACGGACGCGTCGCGGCGGACAGTCGTAGGCCGGCGCGTCCAGATCAGCATGGCCAACATTCATTCACAGAAGAAGCGCATCGAGCGCGCACTGCGTGAGCGTGACGAGAACCGTCGCTACACCTCCCGCATCAAGACCTACTTCCGGCGCCTCGAGCGTGCCGTCGCCGACGGCGACGCCGCCGCCGCCGAGGCCGAGCACCGCTCACTCGTGCGGACGATCGACAAGGCCGTCAAGTGCGGCGCGATCCACCGGAACAACGGCGCCCGCAAGAAGTCCCGGGCCGCCCGCGTCCACCGCGGCGCGACCGAGTAGCAGCCCCGGCCCCGCGGCGAGCGCGCCGAAGCGACGGGCACGCCGAAGCGACGCGCACCCGCCCCAGCGCGCGTCGCCTCCGCATGTCCCGGGTCAGGCTAGAGACAGGGCGTGAGATGAGCGTGAGCCATGGACCCATAATTGGGTCATGGAGAGGACCGACGCGCCACAAGCGGACGACCCTGTGACGCAGGACCCGGTTGCGCGCGCGACCATCGCGCGAGCGACCGAGCTGATCGACCTCGGGGAGCTCGACCGGGCCGATGTGGTGCTCGCCGAACTGGCCGCCGTCGCCGAGCGCAGCGGGGACCGTGTCTCCCGAGCCCACGTGGGGTGGTCGTCGGCGAGGATCGCCGCGTCCCGCGGCGACGCGCTCCGGACCGAGCGGCTCCTGCGCGAGGTCGAGCGTGACGGGACCGACTGGCTCGCGACGGACGGCGGTCTTTCATTCCTGACGGACGCGGCCTCGTTGCTCGACCGGGTCGGTCTTACCGGCGAGGCCCGGACCTACGTGGCACGAGCGCTGCAGCGGCCCGACGCCGGGCCCAACGAGGAGCGAGTCCTCCGGGCCCGCGCGGCCCTGGCCGCCCGCTCGGGAGATCCGCTCGAGGGACTCGACCTACTGGCGGCGGGCGCGGGCGCGGGGCCGCTCGAGCAACGGCTGCGCTGGCGCCAGACGATGCTCGCCGCGTGGGCCACGTTCAGGGCCGGCCGCGATGGCGCCGGCGCGCTCGCAGCTCGCGCCCTCGAGGAGGCCGTCGCCTGCGGCGGGGTCGACGTCGCGCGGGCCGGTGAGCCCGCGCTGCTCGGCGCGCTCGCGCCGCTCGCCGAGGCGGCAGGGTCGGCACACGCGCGGGCGCTGCTGCTGTCCGGCCGCCGGCTGATCGTGCGTCTGTTCGGCGCGACACGTGTCACGAACGCCGGGGGCGAGACGCTGCAGCTGCCGACCGGAATGCCGGGCGAGCTCGTGCGGATGCTCGCTCTGCACGAGCATGGGCTGCCTGTCGACCTGATCCTGGAGACCTTCTTCCCCGACACCTCGCCGTCAGCCGGCCGGGGCCGGCTGCGCCAGCTGCTCGCGCGCCTGCGGACCGCGTCCGCGGATGTCGTCGTCCGCGATGGCGAGGTGCTGCGCCTGCTGCCGGCATGGGTCGACGTCAGAGCGTTCCTGATCTGCGCACAGTCCGCCCGCAGCTCCCCAGGACCGCGCTCGGTTCGCTCCGCGCACGCTGCCCTCGCTCTGCACACCGGGCCGCTGCTCCCCGCCGATGCGGGCGCCGGCTGGGCAGAGGAGACCCGCACACAGGTCGAGTACCGCCGCCTGGCGATGCACGATCTGATCGCCGCCGACGAGACCGGCCGCGCCGCCGACACGCCGCCCGCGGCGGGCGTGCGAGCTCGGCTCAGGCGGTGATCCGCTGGATCGCGAGCAGCGCCAGCGTATCCTCACCGGCGCCGCCGCGGCCGCCGCCGCGCGAGTCGAGCTCGAGGTCCGCGATCTCCTCGATCGCGCCGCGCAACCGCTCCGCACCGGCCCGGGTCGCGTCGGCGATCAGCTTGTCGGCCGCCTTCGAGGGCATGCGCAGGGTGCGCTTGACCTGAGCCGGTGAGGCGCCGTCCTCGACCGCCTGGGCGATTCGGTGGGCATCGCGCAGGCGCGAGCTCATCCACCAGATCAGGCCCGAGAGGCGCTCACCCTGAGCGCGGATCTCGAGCAGCGCTCGCGTGGCCGTGGCCGAATCGCCGTCGAGGAGCGCGTCCGCGAGCGACCATGCCTTGCGCTCGGCGGATGCGGCCGTCAGATCGGCGACGGTATCGACGTCGACGTGAGCGCCCGGGCCGAGGTCGAGCGCGAGCTTCTCGAGCTCGCGCAGCAACCGCTGCTGGCGCTCACCGACGTGCGCAACGAGTGCCCGCGCCGCATCCGGAGCGAGTTCGAGCCCGAGCTCGCGCGCGCGCGCGATTGCCCACCTGGGGAGCTCCCACGGCTTGACGCTCGCCTCCGCGCTGACGTCCCCTCCAGCCCGCTTGACCGCCTCGTGGAGGCGAACGGGGACCTTGACGCGGCCGTCCTCGCGACCGAAGAAGGCGACGGTCGTGTCGGGCGGGATCTCCGCGAGCGCCCGCTCGAGCTCTCCGAGCTCGCCATCCTTCCAGCGTTCGACGCCGTCGACGACGATGAAGCGGCGCCCGATCGCGAACGTCATCGCGTTCAGCGCCCGCGTGACGGCAGCGGGCGTGCTCGCCTCGCCGTCGAACAGCTCGAATCCGTGCGCCCCGGACTGCGCTTCGGCAAGCGCACGCAGGCGCGCGCGGCGCTCTGCGATGCGGCCATGATCATCGCCGTGGACCAGATAGGCGGGCTTGAATGCGGGCGCCACGGCACCGAGTCTAGGCGTCGCTCAGGCGACCGCGGCCCGGTGCCGGGCGGCGGCCTCGAGCGCGGCGGCGACGGCCCCGGATGGGGAGTCGTGCCGCGTGACGCCGTCGATCTCCCACGTGTGAAGGCCGAACACCTCGAGTCCGGTGGCGAGCGCGAGCGCCACCTCGGAGAGGGTTCCGTAAGCACCACCGACGGCGACGACGGCCTCGGCGGTCCGGACGATCAGCCCGTTGCGCAGCTCACCGAGACCGGTCGGGATCGCGTGGGTCACCCACGGGTTGGCGTCGGTGCGGGCGAGCCCAGGCAGCATTCCGATCACGATCCCACCCGCCTCGCTCGCACCCCTCGCGGCGGCGGCCATCACGCCACCACGGCCGCCGCAGACGATCACCGCGCCGCCGTGCGCGAGGCCGCGCCCGACCGCCTCGCCGTCGGCGAGATCCGCCTCCGTCGCGTCGCTCGCCCCCACCACGGCGACATACGGCGGTGGTGAGGCGAGCATCCGCGTCACCTGACGACGACGTTGACCAGCTTGTCGGGAACGACGATCACCTTGACGACCGTCGCGTCCTGGATATGAGCCCGCACCCCGGGCGCGGCGAGCGCGAGGCGCTCCAGCTCCTCGCGCGAGGCGCCGGTCGGCGCCTGGACCCGGTCGCGGACCTTGCCGTTGACCTGGCAGACGAGCTCGAACGTGTCGGCCTGCAGCATCGCCGGGTCGGCCGCCGGCCACGGCGTCTCCCAGACTCGTTCACCCGTCAGCCGCTCGTAGACCTCGGCCCCGGCGTGCGGGGCGAACGGGAACAGCAGCGACGCGACGGTGGCCGTCGCGAAGCGGCGCGCCGCCGGGTCGGCATCCGGATGGCGGTACAGCTCGTTGACGAGCTCCATGATCGCCGCGATCGCGGTGTTGAACGCGAACCGCCCGCTCATGTCGCCGGTGACCTTGTCGATCGCCCAGTTCGCCTTGCGGACGAGCGCGAGCGCGTCGCCGCGCGGATCGTGCGGCTGCTCGACGACCGCCGGGCTCGGGCGAAAGCCGCCGGCGCCGGCGAGATCCTCGCCGAGCTGCCAGACCCGCGCCAGGAACTTCTGCTGGCCCGCGAGGGCGCTCTCGTTCCAGGCGGCGTCCTGGTCGGGCGGGCCGATGAAGAGGATGTAGCAGCGCGCGGCGTCGGCGCCGTAGCGCTCGACGATCGGCGCGGGGCTGATCACGTTCCCGCGCGACTTCGACATCTTCTGGCCGTCGGGGCCGAGGATCATCCCCTGGGTGAAGAGCGCGCGGAACGGCTCCTGCACGTCGAGGAGCTCCATGTCGGCGAGCGCCTTGACGAAGAAGCGCGCGTACATCAGGTGCAGGATCGCGTGCTCGACGCCACCGATGTACTGGTCGACCGGCATCCAGTTGCGCAGCACGCCCCGATCCCACGCGGCCTCGTCGTTGCGGGCGTCGCAGTAGCGCAGGAAGTACCAGCTCGAGTCGACGAACGTGTCCATCGTGTCGGTCTCGCGCCGGGCCGGGCCGCCGCACTCGGGGCAGGTCGTCGTGACCCAGTCCTCAGCGGCGGCCAGCGGCGAGCGTCCCTTCGGCTGGTAGTCCTCGACCTCCGGCAGCGTCGACGGGCAGCTCGTCCTCGGGGACCGGCTGCGATTCCGCAGCCGTCGCAGTAGACGATCGGGATCGGGCAGCCCCAGTAGCGCTGGCGCGAGACGAGCCAATCGCGCAGGCGGAAGCTGGTCGAGCCGTGGCCCTTGCCCTCGCGGTCGAGCCAGTCGACGATCTGCTCGTAGGCCGTGCGGTTGTGCAAGCCGTCGAACGCGCCGGAGTTGACCATCGGCCCGTCCCCGGTATACGGCAGCTCCTCGTCGCCGTCCGGACCGGCGATCACGCGCCGGATCGGCAGTCCGTACGCGACCGCGAACGCGTGATCGCGCTCATCGTGCGCGGGAACGGCCATGATCGCGCCGGTGCCGTACTCCATCAGCACGTAGTCGGCGACGAACATCGGCAGCTGCTCGCCGGTCACGGGGTTCGTGACGGTGCGGCCGAGCGAGACGCCCGTCTTCGGCTTGTCGGTGGAGCCGCGGTCGGCGGCACCCTCGGTCAGCGCCCGGTTGACGTAGCGGTGGACCTCGTGCTCCTGCTCGGTGCCGGCGGCGAGGCGGAACACGTCCGGATGCTCGGGCGCCATCACGAAGAAGGTCGCGCCGAACAGCGTGTCCGGGCGCGTGGTGAATACGGGATAGTCGATCCCCAGCGCCTCGCAGCGGAAGTTGACCTCGGCGCCCGTGCTGCGGCCGATCCAGTTGCGCTGCATCGCCTTGACGTGCTCGGGCCAGTTGATCGCGTCGAGGTCGTCGAGCAGGCGCTCGGCGTAGTCGGTGATCCGGAAGAACCACTGCTCGAGCTGGCGCAACTCGACCTCGGCGCCGCAGCGCTCGCAGCGACCGTCGATCACCTGCTCGTTGGCGAGGACGGTCGCGTCGTTCGGGCACCATTTGACGGCGGCCTCCTTGCGGTACGCAAGGTCGCGCTCGTAGAGCTTGAGGAAGATCCACTGGGTCCAGCGGTAGTACTCGGGCTCATGCGTCGCGAGCTCGCGCGACCAGTCGATCGAGATCCCCCACGAGCGGAACGCGCGCTGGAAGGCGGCGATCGAGTCGTCGGTCGACTTGCGCGGATGCACGCCTGTACGGATGGCGTGGTTCTCGGCGGGCAGGCCGAACGCGTCGTAGCCCATCGGGTGCAGGACGCGGCGCCCGGTGCGCCGGTGGAAATGGGCGATCGCGTCACCGAGCGCGTAGTTCTTGAGATGGCCGATGTGCGGCTCGCCGCTCGGATACGGGAGCATCTCCAGCACGTAGGACTTCTCGCCGGCCCGGTCGGGGACGTCGTTGCCCACCTCCCAGGTGCGCTCCCGAGCCCACAGCTCCTGCCACTTGGACTCGATCTCGCGAGGGTTGTATCGCCGCTCTGCCATCGCGCGAGAGGTTACCCGGCGGTGCTTTTATTGCGGGGCCCGAGCCCGCTCGCTTTACCATCGTGCGATGACCGACCCCGTCCCAGACGTTCACGAGCGCGTTGCCGAGATCATCGGCGCCGCCGAGCTCGCGGCCGAGCAGCTGCGCGCCGAGACCGAACGGCGGGTCCAGGAGCGCATCGCGGAGGGCGATCGCGCGGCGCGCAACCGCACGGAGGCGGCGGAAGCCGAGGCCACCGAGATCGTCAAGTGGGCGCGCGAGGAGGCGGACCGGGTCCGCGAGTCGGCGGAGGCCGAGGGGACGCGGGTCCGCGAGGCCGCGACGAGCACCGCGCTCGACATCGTCGCGCGCGCGCAGGCGGAGGCCGACCGCGCGCGGATGGAGGCCGAGGTCGCGAAGCGGGAGGCGACCCGCGACGCCGAGGCGATCCTCGGGAAGGCACGCGAGATCGCCGAGGAGACGGTCCGCACGTCCAGCGAGTCGGCGTCGAAGACGCGCAAGGAGGCGGACGCCAAGGCCCGGGAGATGCTCCGTGCCGTCCGCGAGACGGCCGGCGACGTCCGCACCGACGGTCTCCAGCTCGTCGCCGACCTGCAGGAACTCGGCGACTCCCTGCGCTCCAACGCCGAGCGGATCCTGCGCGACGTGCAGGCGGTGCACTTCAACATGCTCGACCAGATCGATCGCGTCGACCCGGACCGCAGCTCCCTGCGGGCAACGGAGCCCGGGGGTGCACTCGCGACGCCCCCCGAGCCGGCCTCTGCGCCCTTGCGGCCGGCCGCGCGAACCGGTGCCGGCACCCGGGACGTGGCGCGCCCGCGCGACTCGCTCGAGGTGCCCGAGTTCATCCCGCCCGGGTGAGCCACATGCACTACCCTTGACACCGACGTCACCTTCGAGGGGCTGTAGCTCAGCTGGGAGAGCGTCGCGCTGGCAGCGCGAAGGTCAGGGGTTCGAGCCCCCTCAGCTCCATCCGGCGCTCGGGTGGGCGGGCAGCGGCCCGCCCACCCCGGCGGCCCAGGAGGCGTCGTGCCGGCGGCCGCGGCGCGGTACGCAGGGCGCCGCTGGGGTCAGTGCGCTGCGGAGATCGCGCGCGCGGCGCGGAGTGCGAGGGCCATGATCGTGAGCGTCGGGTTCAGGCCGGTGGACGAGACGAACACCGACCCATCGGCGACGACGACGTTGGGGACCTCGTGCAGGCGGCCATATGCATCGGTCACCGATGCGCTCGGATCCTCGCCCATCCGCGCGGTGCCGAGCACGTGCTTGGTGGCAAACGGGCCGCCGCCCTCGATCGCCGTATCGGGGCGGGGCTCCCCCGCCGCCGGTGGGACGATCGGCCACGCGCCGTCCGTCGCCTCCACGATCGCCTCCAGGCGCTTCGCAAAGTGCGCGGCGGCGACCCGCTCGAAGCGGTGCTGCGAATAGGAGATCCGCGGCACCGGGATGCCGAGGAAGTCGCGCACGAGGGGGTCGAGGTCGACGCGATTGTCGGGCTGCGGCAGATCCTCGCCGATCATCGTCAGCACGGAGATGTGATCGCGCAGCGCGACCGCGCGAAGCGCATCCTTCAACGCCTTCCCGCGCAGACCCGCGCGGGCATACGCCTTCGCCTCCTCCAGCAGCCGCAGGCCGCCGCCGACCTCGACGGCCCCGCCCTTCACGTATGGCAGGTCAGGGGCGCCGGCCTCGGCGCCTGGGAAGGGCCCGATCAGGTCGTCGATCACGTGCGTCATCGTCGGACCGCGCCACGGGTGCACGGGCGCCTCGAACAGAGCGGCCACCGAGAGCAGGTAGTGGAACATGATGTTGCGCCCGACCTGACCGGACCCATTGCCGATGCCCGAGAGCAGCAGCAGGCGCGCCGTCTCGACCGGTGAGGCGGCGAGCACGACCACATCGGCCTGTTCGGTCCGCCGCGTACCGTCAGCCTCGAGGTAGGACACCCCCAGCGCGCGCCGTCCGTCGGCGGTGCACTCCACGCGGTCCACGAAGCAGCGCGAGCGCAGCTCGGCGCCAGCGCGCAGCGCCTCGTGCAGAAATGTGATCGCGCCGCCGCGCGCACCGGTCGTGCAACCGAAGCCGTTGCAGAACCCGCACGAGTTGCACAGCCCCGGATCGATCGCCATCGGAAACGGATATGCCGTCAGGCCGCAGCGGTCCGCGCCGCCGGCGAGCAGCGTGCTCGCGAGCATCGGCGGGTTCGGCGGCAGCCGGAAAGCACGCGCCCGCGGCGCCTGCACCAGCGTGCTCGACGGCATGCGTCCGAGGTCTCCCTGGACGCCGAGCACGTCCTCCACCTCGTCGTAGAACGGCGCCAGCTCGTCGTAGGCGAGCGGCCAGTCTGCGATGTTGGCGCCTTCGATCGGCCCGAGCTCCGAGAGTCCGTGGAAGTCCTGGCGCCACATCCGCGGCGTCTTCGCGCCCCACTGCATGGTGCCGCCCCCGACAGTCGTCGGGAGGTTATTGACCGCGCCGACGAACGAATGGGCGAGCTGCTCACGAGCCTCGCCGTGCGTCCGGAACGTGCGCGGCTCGAGCAGCGGATCCTGCTGCGCCAGGAAGCGCTCGTCCGCGACCTCATCCCCCCACAGCAACGGGGTCGCACCGCCGTGGGTGCCGAGGCCCGGGACCAGATCGCGGCCCTTTTCGATCACGAGCACCGGATGTCCGGCTCGCGCGAGGGCCCAGGCCGCCACGCCGCCCCCGGCACCGGACCCGACGATCACGACTGACGCCGGCGTCATCAGCCCGCGCCGGACTGCCAGCCGGCGCCATCGGGCAGGGTCGAGCGGAGCTCCAAAGTCGCTTCGCCCGCCGTGCTCGCCACAGCGCCCGTTGCGTCAGGATCGGCCTCGGAGACCTCCGTCGCCGTGAACCCGCGCGGCTGGGTGAAGCCCGGCCAGCCAAGGGGACGCCAGCCGGCCCCGTCGCGGTTCCCGCCGTACCGAGGCGAACCGTAGACGGCGTCGAGCGTGAGCGTCGTGGCCAGGCGCACGAAGGCCCGGAGCTCGTCGTCGTCGCCCTCGAGCACGGCGTCCTGGCCCGCCGCCGGCGCGTCGGCGAAGTCGGCGCCGCTCGCCTCGCGCGAGCGGCGATCAAGGAGCGCGAGTCCCGCGACGACGGCGTCCGCGAGGCCGATCACCGGGCCCGCGAACTCGCGCCCCGGGAGCCCCCGAGAGCCCTCGATCCGGATCCGCCAGCCGAGCTCCGCCACCGGATCGAGCGGCACGAAGCCACCATCCCGGGCGGCATGGATCGGCGGCTCGGCCTGCGAGAAGGCACCCAGCAGCAACGCGATCGCCTCCGCCGCGCCGGCCTCGAGCGCACCCGGATCGCCGTCCTCGGGTGGCCCCGGCAGCAATCGCGCCGTCAGCGCCCTGAGCGTGCGCAGCTCGCGATCGGTCACGTGCCAGACACCCTCTCGCCGCTCACTTCGCCGCTTCGAGCGCGGCCCTCGGATCGAGGCTCGGGTCGCCCGCGATCAGCGTGAGCGCACGATCGGCGAGCTCGGCGGCCTGCGCGCCGCCGATCGTGTCGTCGCGAAGCGCGATCGCGAGCAGCACCTGGCGCAGCAGCTCGGGGCTGCGGAGCTCCGGCGGCGGGCCGGCCGCCGGCAGGCCGCGCACGCTCGCGAGGATCGTGGCGGCGCTGGTGCCGCCACCGAGGAGCCGGCCAGGGTGCTTGTCGGGGATCGTCGCGGTGATCCCGCCCGTCGCCGGGTTGACGAGATTGACCTTCGTGCGCAGCCCGTTGCGCTCGAGCGCGAGCCGGTAACCGGAGAGGCGCAGCAGCCCCAGCTGTGCCGCGAGTCCGGTGAAGGCGGCCATCTCCCGGTCGTCGCGGAGCTTTGCGTGGTGCAGGGAGATCTGCGTCCCCGGATCCGGCAGCGGCTGGGTCGGGGTCGGCGGCGACAAGCAGGAAGGCCTGCTGGCCGAGGCGCCCGGCGCCGACTCCGGCGATGTCGACGAGCAGCTGGTAGCCACTCAGCGACAGCGCCCCGACGATTCCGGGCGGCAGCGGGTGCTCGGCGAGGTGACCGGCAGGAAAGGCCATCGGCGTCGTCAGTTGTCGAGCAGGCCGCCGACGATACCGCCGAGCAGCCCGCCGCCGCCCTGCGCGCCGATCGCCTGTGCCTGGCCACCGCCGCCACCGGTCTCCGCTCCGGGCGGGTGGTAGTACGCGCTCTGCAGACCGACCCGGCCAGGCCCGGTGAAGCGGTTGAAGACGAGGTTGCCCGCGCCGCCGCCGAGGAAGCCCGTCTTGAACCCGTACAGCTCCTGCGTCATCTCGACGGTGTGGTCGCGGAAGAGCCAGCCGCCTGGCTCGATGTCGATCGACTCGCCGGCCTCGAGCGTCTTCTCGAACACGTTGCCGTAGCCGTGGACCCAGACGACGCCCTCGGCGCTGCCGGCGAAGAAGTGGTCGACGAAGAAGCCGCCGCCGTACATCATGTTGGCGAAGCCCTTGATCCGGCTGTAGTCGTACTCGACGTGGGCGGTAGCGGCGAGGAACTGATGCTCGCGCACCATCGACGCCCTCGCCCGCCTGGAGGTGGAGTGCGACGACATGACCCGGGGCGTCGCGGCTGAACGCGATCTCGCCGCCAGACTCGGCCTGCAGCAGCAGCAGCGGCATCCCGCCGAAGACCCGGCGCTTGAGACCCTTCTTCAGCGGATGCAGCCCGATCTGCATCGTCGGGTACTTCCACAGCAGCACGTGATGCTCGAAGTAGATCGGTACCTGTCCGTCGAGCGCCATGTGCAGCACAGGCACGAGCTCGCCCTCGAGTCGGTAGGCGACGCCCGGGGCACGACCCTCGGGGATCTGCGTCGGAAGGATCTTCGGGGCGGACGGCATGCGGTTCTCCATTCGGTCCGATTCGGCGATGCGGCTCCGACAGCTATCGTGCGTCGCCGGTCGCGCGCCAGAGCAACAGACCGTGCAGATTTCGCACAACCGTCGATCGCGCGGTCCAGCGATAATCGAAGCCGTGCCGACCGTCTACGTCACCGGACACCGCAATCCGGACACCGACTCGATCGCCTCCGCGATCGGCTATGCCGAGCTGAAAGGGCGGCTCGACCCGAACAACGAGTACGTCCCCGTGCGGCTCGGCGACCTGAACGCCGCAGACGCGCTGGGTGCTCGACCGCAGCGGCGCCGCCGAGCCGCGAGTTCCTGCCGCACGTGATGCTGCGCGTCGGCGACCTGATGCAGACGGCGTTCCCGAGCATCGGCCAGGACGACCCGGTGCGGGAGGCCGGACTGGCGATGGCACGGACCAACAATCGACCTCGTCCCGGTCGTCGACGGCGACGGAGCGCTCGTCGGCGTCGTCACGACGCGCGCGCTCGCGCGCCGCTACATCCGCGAGTCGCGCGACACCTCGACGCTGCGGGAGGCGACCTACGTCCACGCCGTCGCCGACGTGCTCGAGGGCGAACTCGCTGATCGGCGAGGACCGACCGCTGTCGGGCCGGGTCTGGGTCCATTCGATGGCGATCGACTCGCACAGCGGGATCTCCGAGGGTGACGTCGTCGTCGTCGGCAACCGCGCCGATGCGCAGAAGCGGGTGCTCGAACTCGGGCGCCGCGCTGCTCGTCGCCTCGGGCGGCGTGCGACCGACCGAGGACGTCCTCGAGATCGCGCGCGGGCGCGGGGCCGCGGTGATCGTCTCACCGCTCGACACCTACGTGTCCGGCCGCATGATCACGCTCGCGGCGCCGTGCCGCGGGCTGATGGAGCGCGATCCGCTGACGGCGGCGCCCGACGATCTCGTCAGCGAGGTCTCCGAGCAGATCAAGGAGTCGCACTACGGGGCGGCGATCGTCGTCGACTCGCTGCAGCACCCCGTCGGCCTGCTGACGCGCTCCGACATCGTCGCGCCCGCGCGGCGGCGGGTGATCCTCGTCGACCATGCCGAGCAGGCACAGAGCGTCGCGGGCGTCGAGCAGGCCGAGATCATGGAGATCCTCGACCACCATCACGTCGGCTCGATCGAGACCCGGGTTCCCGTGCTCGCGACCTTCGACCCGGTCGGCTCCACATCGACGCTCGTCGTCGAGCGCTTCCGGCAGAACGGGATGGAGCCGAGCCGGACGACCGCGCTGGCGATGCTCGCCGCCGTGCTGTCCGACACCGTGATGCTCAACTCCCCGACGACGACCGAGCGAGATCGCGCCGTCGTCGAGTATCTGGAGCGCGTGCTCGCGGTCGATGCGATCGCGTACGGGAAGGAGATGTTCGAGGCGACGTCCGACGTGTCCGGTGTCAGCGCCGAGCGAGCTCGTCGCCCGCGACGCGAAGAGCTACTCAGTCGGGCAGCGGGCAGCCGATCTGCATCGCGCAGGTGGAGGTCGTCGGCGACGCGCTGCTGGAGCGCCAGCCAGGAGCTGCTCGAGGCGATGACGCGACGAACGGACGAACCGCAGCCTCCAGCTCTACGCCCTGATGGTCACCGACGTGCTCGCGAAGGGGACCAAGCTGCTCGTCGCCGGCGATGTCGCGACGGTCGCGCGAGCCTTCGGCGTCGATCCGAACGACGGCATGATCGAGCTTCCCGGCGTGATGAGCCGCAAGAAGCAGGTTGCGCCGAAGCTCCTGCAGTCGGTGTAGCGCGGCTCAGCTCGGGCGGCGGCACCTCGCTCACAGCCCTCAGGTGAGCGCGAGCACGAGCGCCGGGGCCTCGCCCCACAACTGCTCGAGCCGGTAGAACTCGCGCGTCTGCGGGGTGAAGATGTGGACGAGGACGTCGAGGTAGTCCATCAGGATCCAGTTCGCCTCGCGTCACCGCCCTCCACCCGTGCCGGGAGCATTGCGTGGTCGCCCTTCATTCCCAGGTGGATGGCGTCGTGGATCGCCTTCGCCTGCCGGTCGGTGCGCCCTGTGCAGATCACGAAGTAATCGGTGTAGGAGATCATCCCCCGCAGGTCGAGCTGGACGATGTCGAGGGCCTTGCGGTCAGAGGCGTAAGCAGCGATCGCCTGTGCGATCTCCTCCGGCGTCGAGTCACTATGCGGATCCTCCGTAGAGACGGTGTTCGTCGATGTAGCTCGCGACCGCGTCGGGCACGAGGTAGGTGATCGGCTGGCCTGCACTGCACGCGCCGGCGCAGCATCGTCGAGGAGATCCCGATCCGGGGCATGCGGAAGAATTCCGCCCGGTCTCCGCCCGCGAGACCTGCGAGGGCCTCGTCGACGGCCGTTTCGCGCGGTCCCGCGCCGCTTGGCCACGGCCAGGCGGGCGAGCGACAGGACCCGCTCGGGTTCACGCCACGATGGGAGCCCTGCCGCGACGTCACCGCCGACGATCAGGTACAGCTCGTTATCTGGCGCCTTGGTGTGCAGTGCTTCAAGGGTATCGACCGTGAACGACGGCCCCGGCCGGTCGACCTCCAGGGACGAGACCTCGAAGCGTTCATCGGCACCGATCGCGCGCCTGCACATCGCGAGGCGGTGCTCCGGTCCGGGATCCTGCTCGCGGTGCTGCTTGTGCGGCGGAATCCCTGCGGGCATCAGGATCACGCGGTCGAGGCCGAGCTGGAGGTGGGCCTCCTGGGCCGCGATCAGGTGCCCGACGTGCGGGGGGTTGAAGGTCCCTCCGAGGATCCCGATGCGCAATTGACCCCTGCGAGTGCGGCGGTGGGCGCTCAGGCGCGGATCTGCCCCGCGCCCTCGACCAGGTACTTGAAGGTGCACAGCTCGCGCAGGGCGATCGGGCCGCGGGCGTGCAGCTTCTGCGTCGAGTTGCCGATCTCGGCGCCCATCCCGAACTCGCCGCCGTCGGTGAAGCGCGTGGAGGCGTTGACGTAGACGCAGGCGGCGTCGACGCCGAGCTGGAAGGCCCGCGCCGACGAAACGTCGTTGGTGACGATCGCCTCCGAATGGCCGGTGCCGTGGGCGTTGATGTGCTCGATCGCCTCCTCCACCGAATCGACGACCCCCACGGCCAACTCGAGCGCGAGATATTCCGTGTCCCAGTCCGCTTCGGTCGCCGGGATGATCGGCTCGTGCGGCGTGGCGGCTGACGCCCGCTCGTCGCCGTGCACGGTCACGCCCGCGCCGCGCAGGGCGGCGAGGGCGGCGGGCAGGAAGCCGTCGGCGACCGCGGCGTGGACCAGGAGCGTCTCCGCGGCGTTGCAGACCCCGGGCCGCTGCACCTTGGCGTTGAGGATGATCTCCCGGGCGATGTCGAGATCGGCGCTGCGGTCGACGTAGACGTGGCAGTTGCCCGCCGCCGCGTAGATCACCGGGACGGTCGCGACGCCCTTCAGCGCCTGCTTGAGGCCCTCGCCCCCGCGCGGGATGATCAGGTCGACGACCCCCGACTGCGTCGCGAGCTCCGCCAGTTCCTCGCGGCCGCCGCCGGCGACGAGCGACATGCTGCCTTCGGGCAGGCCAGCGCTTTCGGCCGCCGCCGCGGCAACCTCGGCGAGCACGGCGTTCGAGTGGGCCGCCGAGCTCGAGCCGCGCAGCACGATCGCGTTGCCCGATTTCAGACACAGCGCGGCGGCGTCGATCGTCACGTTCGGACGCGCCTCGTACACGACCGCGATCACGCCGAGCGGCACCCGCACCTTGCGGACGTCGAGGCCGTTCGGCAGCCGGAAGCCGTCGATGACCTCGCCGACCGGGTCCGGCAGCGCGGCGATCCGTCGCGTCCCCTCGGCGATCGCGCGGATCCGCGCCTCGGACAGCGACAGCCGGTCGATCAGCGCGTCGCTGAGCCCGGCTGCGTGGCCCGCCTCGAGGTCGCGGGCGTTCGCGGCGAGGATCTCAGGCGTGCGTTCGATCAGCGCCTCGGCGATCGCCTCGAGGGCGGCGTTCTTGACGTCGGAGCCGAGCGTCGCGAGCGTACGCGACGCGCGCTTGGCAGCGGCGCAGACGTCGGCGACGGATGTGACGGTCGTGGCCATCGTGCGGGAAACTTTAGTAGAGGCTGGACGGGTGCGGCCGCTCTGGAGCTCGCGCGGGACTCGCCGCGGGCCCGGGCGCTCAGCCGAGCACGAAGTAGTCGCGATGGACCGCCTCGTCGGTCGCGTGCGGGAGCAGTTCCCGGACGGCCGCGGACTTGAGGCCGCGCACCTGCCGCAGCTCGTCGGCCGAGAGGTTGGAGATGCCCTTGCCGACGTGCAGCGAGTTGTGCACGATCTCGATCGCGTCGCCGGCATCGAAGTGGCCGGTCACCTCCACGACGCCGACCGGAAGCAGGCTCGTGCCACCCTCGCGCAGCGCGCGGGCGGCGCCGGCGTCGATCGCGACGCGGCCGCGGGTGGGCTTCGCGTACTTGAGCCACAGCTTGAAGCTCGAGTAGCGCCCTTCGCGAGCCGGGAAGAAGGTTCCGACCGGCTCGCCCGCGGCGGCCGCGACGATCGTGCCGGGCGTCAGGCCGCTGGCGATCGATCGTCGGGATCCCGGCGGCGGTCGCCATCTCGGCGGCGACGACCTTCGAGCGCATTCCGCCCGAGCCGAGCGGCGAGGTCGTGTGGCCGATGTCGAGCGCCGCAACCTCCTCGAAGTCGGCGATCTCGGCGACGAGCTCGGCGCTCGGATCGATCCGCGGGTCGGCCGTGAAGACGCCGCCCGCGTCGGTCAGGAGCAGCAGGCGCGAGGCGCCGAGCAGGATTGCGACCTGGGCGGCGAGGAAGTCGTTGTTCCCGAACGAGATCTCGTCGGTGGTCGTCGTGTCGTTCTCGTTGATGATCGGAACGACCTGCCAGTCGAGCAGCTTGCGCAGCGTCTGGCGGGCGTTCAGGTAGTGGGTCCGGGCGCTCATGTCGAAGAACGTCAGGAGCACCTGGGCGCTCGGGACGCCGCGCGCGGTCAGCAGATCGTCGTAGACCCGGTAGAGCTTGCCCTGCCCGACGGCGCTCGCCGCCTGCAGCTCGTCGACGGCCCGCGGGCGCGGGATCTGCATGACGCCCATCCCCCGGGCGATCGCCCCGCTCGTGACGACGATCGGGTGGTTGCCGCCCTGATGCAGCTCGGCGACCTCGTCGCAGATCCCGGACAGCACGTCGTGACGCACCTCGCCCGAGTCGTCGGCGACGATGCTCGACCCGAGCTTGATCACGACCGGGCACATCTCGAGCGTGACTTTAGGGTCTCGACAGAATTAGTGGCTGGACCTGACGAGGGGCTGGCCGTTCGGCTCGGCAGGCCCGAGCGCAGGCCCCGAGGCGCCCGGCCGGCCCGGCTCGCAGCTCAGGCGAGCCGGGCGCGCCGGCCTGCGGCGCCGCGGTCCGCGAGCTGGCGGACGGCGGCGCTGCGCCCGGACCGGTGATCGGTGCGCCGGTTCGAACGCGCACGGCGGCTCGTCGACGGCGCCGGGCACCACGGGTTCGCCGGGACGCCCTCGCACGGATTCGGCATCGTCGGCAGCTGGCTCGCCGCAGGCAGCGGCTGCAGGCCGTTGTTCAGGCCCGTCATCCGCGGGTAGGTCGCGCCCGCCGGGCAGTAGGGCGGCACGCCGGCGATGATCGAGACCTGCGAGTCGCACAGAACCTGGGCGAAGAACGACAGGTTGATGTCCGGCGCCACATCCTTGCCGCTGCAGCGCGGGTACTTCTCCTCGAGCTTGACGTCCTCGGGCGTGAGCGCGCCGCCCCCGGCGGCGACGTTGCCGCTGAAGCAGTCGGTCGCCTCGCCCGAGAGGATGTTCAGCGCCTCGAAGTCGCCGTTCGTCGGGTTGCCGAAGAAGCCGTCGTTGACGTAGGTGTTGTCCTTGATCGCGTCGCCGTACTCCTCGAACAGGCAGCTGCCCTTGCCGAGCACGCCGAGGACGCCGCCGGTGCACGGGTCGCCGCTGTCGGGGTAGGGGACGAGGATCGTGCCCCAGGCGCCGTTGTTCGCGAACACGTTGTCCATCACCGTGTCGTTGCGCGCGCCGGAGAGCGACATGCCGGTTCCGACCGGTCCCTGGGCGGCCGCACCCGCCGCAGGGACGTTCGGGTTGTTGTTGTCGTGCACGTAGTTGTGCATGAACACCCAGCACGAGTGGGTGTGCGTGATCGGGCTGATGCCGTCGTTCGGGCAGTCGCCGTTCTGGGGCGAGCGGGTAGTCGGTGTTCTGGCTGTTGGTGTCGAACCCGTCCTGGTTCTGGTCGAACTGCGAGTTCTCGACGACGAGCGAGCCGCCGGAGTTCGTGCCCGAGTAGCCGAGCGCGTTGTACTCCCCCCAGGCGTTGTCGACGACCTGGTTGCACTGCTGCTGGCAGGCCCCGATGTAGTAGCCCGAGTCGTTCATGTTGCTGGCGTAGGTGTCGTCCCAGGTACCGCCGTCCCAGTTGCTGGAGAAGATCCCGTACTCGGCGGCGGAGACCTCCTTCTGAGCCTGCGTCAGCGTCGGATCGGGGTTGTACCAGGTGCTCGTGGCATTCAGATAGGCGCCGTAGTAGCCCCAGCCGCCGATCGTGCCGCTCTCGGCGCCGCCGTTCCACCAGATCTCGTTGCCGGTGCCGCCGTCGCCGCCGGAGCCGCCGAGGAAGTTGCATGCGGTCAGGTTCTCGACCGTGACGTCGTCCGCCTTCCAGACCTCGATCCCGTTCAGCCCGGCCGGGCCGCCGCTCGCCTGCGGACCGAAGTTCTGGTCGGCCGGGTCGTCGCTGCACGCTGAGCCGCCGCTCGTCCCATCGACGATCACCGTGTTCCGGTTCATGCCGCGCAGCGTGAGGTCCGGTGTGGTGATCAGGATGCCGGCGGGGAAGTCGCCGTTCTCACCCGCGGGAGAGGAGCTCGACGTCGTCTTGTAGTCGCCTGGTCCGACCAGGATCACATCGCCCGGCTGCGCGGCGTTGACGGCGGACTGGATGTCCGAGTACTGGCCCTGGACGCCGTTGTAGCTTCCGACGAGCAGCACATGGCGGGCCAGCGCCGCCGGCGCGAGCCACAGCGAGGCCGCGGCGACGAGTCCTGCGATGGAAAGACGACGGGACACGAACTCCTCCTTGTGACACCGCGCCACCCGCGCGGTCTGCCTGTTGCTCCTTCACCCCTCCGACGCCCCGAGGCGCGGCTGGCCAGCATCCTAGCCAGAGACGCTGCCGAACGCGAGACTTCTGTTTCCGGTTCGATGCGTCAGGACAGGCCGGATCGGGATCACCCACACCCCAGGGGGTCTGCGCCGCGACCGCACTCCGTCACGTGATATCACGATGAACCCTGACTTCTGAACCCCCCGGTCGCGACGGGGGGGGCCGAACCCAGGGGTGGCCGGTTGCGTTTCCGACACCCACAACAGACGCAACCTGCACCTCGATTACCGATGTTACGGGCCCTCAGGAGGGGTCGAGCTCGAACTCGACGCCACCGATCTCGACATCGTCGCCGGGGCGGAAGCCCGCGTCCTGCAGCGCCCGAATCACACCGATCCCCCGCAGCCGCCGCTCCAGGTGGGCGAGCGCGTCCTCGTTTCCAAGGTCGTAGCGGGCGATCAGCCGTTCGATCCGGGCGCCGGCCACGGAGAAGCTGGCCTCGCCGGTGCGCGCGACCGTGAAGCCGCGATCGGAGGCCGGCCGCAGCACCGCATGCTCGGCGAGTTCCTCGAGCTGCCCGGCGGCCAGAGGCGAGCCGGCGGCGAGCGCGTCACCGCCGCCGTCAACCAGCGGCACCGACCGCAGCAGCACCGTCCCGAGCTGGTCGAGCCCGAGGCGCGTCGCCGAGGATGTGACGAGCACCGGCACGCTCTCGCCAAGGCGCTCCTCCCACCGCGCCTGAGCGGCAGCGGCCGCGGCCCCGGTCACGAGATCGGCCTTGGACAGGGCCAGGATCCGCGGCAGCGCGGCCAGCCGCGGGTCGTGGAGGGCGAGCTCCCGCTCGACCGTGGCGTGATTGGCGAGCGGATCGGACCCGTCGAGCGGCGCGAGGTCGAGCACGTGGACCAGCACCCGCGTGCGCTCGACGTGGGCGAGGAAGTCGTGGCCGAGGCCGGCGCCCGCGCTCGCCCCCTCGATCAGGCCGGGGATGTCGGCGATCACGAGCTGGCGGTCGTCGGCATGCAGCGTGCCGAGGACCGGTGTGAGCGTCGTGAACGGGTAGTCGGCGATCTTCGGGGCGGCCCGCGTGATCCGCGACAGGAGCGAGGATTTGCCCGCATTCGGCAGGCCGACGAGCCCCACGTCGGCGAGCAGCTTGAGCTGCAGCTCGAGCCACGACTCCTCGCCGGGAAGGCCGCGCTCCGCGAACCGCGGCGTCTGGTGGGTTGGCCCCGCGAAGCGACGGTTGCCCCGCCCGCCGCTGCCGCCGCGCGCGACCATCGCCCGCTGGCCAGGCCGGACGAGATCGTGCGTCGTGCCGTCGGCCTCGACGACCACCTCGGTCCCGGGCGGAACCTTCACCTCGAGCGTCGGGCCGTCGGCCCCGTGACGCTGCGCCCCCTGGCCGTGACCGCCGCGCCGCGCCTTGAAGTGCGCCCGGCGGCGGAAATGCTCGAGGTCGCGCAGCGAGTCGTCGCAGACGATCACGATGTCGCCACCGCGCCCGCCGTCGCCGCCGTCGGGCCCCCCCTTGGGGACATGCGCCTCCCTCCTGAAGCTGAGGCACCCATCGCCGCCGCCGCCGGCCTGGACGAAGATCCGGGCTCTGTCCTTCACCGGGTCACGTCCACGGCCGCGGGCGCGAGTGCGAGCGCGGGCCGGCGCCCGGTCGGGAAAGCCACGGATCGATCACGAATCGAGAACGCGCAGGCCATGGGCGATTTCGTCAACGACTTCAAGAGATTCCTGATGCAGGGCAAACCTGGCCATTCGAGATGTACCAGGCCCGCAAGCCGCAGGACCCGGAAACGAAGGACTGCCCGGAGTGCACGACCGAGATTCCGATCGCGGCAAAGAGCTGCCCCGCCTGCACGGCGCAGCTGGCCGTCGTCAGCTGATCGGCCTGACGCGAGGCGGGAGACGCTCGTCGCTCGCCTCGTGCGGATGATGCTAGGCGGCGGTGTCGCCGGCGGGGGCGACCGAGATCACGCGACCGCGGCGGCCGCGCGTGAACTCCACGGTGCCCGCAGCCTTCGCGAAGATCGTGTCGTCCTTGCCGATCCCGACGCCATCACCCGGATGGAACTTGGTGCCGCGCTGGCGGACGATGATCTCACCGCCGGTCACGGTCTGGCCGGCGAAGACCTTGACGCCAAGGCGCTTGGAATTCGAGTCGCGGCCGTTGCGGGACGAGCCGAGTCCCTTCTTATGCGCCACTTTTTATCTCCTGGACTTGAATCCGGGTCAGGTTCTGACGGTGCCCGTTCCGGCGCTTGTAGCCGCGCTTGGGCTTGAACTTGACGATGCGCAGCTTCGGCCCGCGCTCGTGCGCGAGAACCGTCGCGCTGACGGAGACGCCGCTGAGCCCGTCGCCGTCGACGACGGTCGCGCCGTCGACAAACAGCAGTGGCGTCAGCGACACGGTCTCGTTCTCGGCGACGGGCAGCCGCTCGACGAGCAGCGACTGACCCTCGATCACCCGATACTGCTTGCCACCTGTTTTGACGATTGCGTACATGCTCACTCTGAGGAAGATTCCGGCGAGGTCGCCACGACGGCCTCTTTGGTGGTCGAACGACGTCGACCACCGCGGCGTCCACGACGTCGGTCCGAGGATTCTAGTCGATCGTCGTCGTCGTTGCCGTCGGCCGCCGGCTCCTTGACGCCCGCCCCCGGGACGTCGATCAGCCGGGCGATCGCCGCGGTCCGGCCGACCTCCTCGATCCGGACGAGCCGCTTCTCGCCGACGGCGCTCTGGGCGTTCTTGACGGAGATGATGTAGCCGTCGATCTTCGCGACCGCGTCCCCGGCGCTGTACATGTGCGGCTCGACGATCTCGACGTGCACCTCCTCGCCCTCGCGGAACGGGAGCGCACGCTCGAGCACCTTCTCGCGGTCGGCCTCCATCAGCACCGCGAAGTGCTCGATCGGGAGGCCCTCGGAACCCTCGAAATGGAACCACTTGCCGGTGTCAGCCTCGACCGCATGCAGGACGCGGGCGTCGTTGCCGGTGAACTCGACACTGACCCGCGGGTTCATCTGGATCAGCAGTGCCTCGGCCTCGGTCGACTTCGCGAGGTCGCGCATGCGCCGCTCGAACTCGATTGCGATCGTCTCCTCGGACTTGATCACACCCTCGCCCTCACATGTGGGGCACGGCCGGGTCATGATCTCGCGCACGCCCTCGGTGACGTTCTGGCGGGTCATCTCGACCAGTCCGAGCGGCGAGATCTCGACCACGAACGTCTTCGTCCGGTCCTCGTCGAGCGACTTGCGCAGCGTCTTCAGCACGGCGTCGCGGTTGCGCGCCCGCGCCATGTCGATGAAGTCGATGACGATGATCCCGCCGATGTCGCGCAGCCGCAGCTGACGGACGACCTCCTCGGCGGCCTCGAGGTTCGTCTTCGTGATCGTGTCCTCGAGCCGGGCGGTCTTGCCGCGCCCGACGAAGCTGCCCGAGTTGACGTCGATCACCGTCAGCGCCTCGGCGTAGTCGATCATCAGATATCCCCCGCTCGGCAGGTCGATCCGGCGCGACAGCGTCGAGTCGAGGACCTTCTCGACGCCGAACGCCTCGAACAGCGGCCGCGGATCGGTCCACAGCTCGACCTGCTCGACGAGTTCCGGGGCGGTGCGCGCGAAGAACGAGACGAGCCGGTGGTGCTGCTTTTCGTCATCCACGTAGGCGCGCTCGAACTCGACTGAGTAGATATCGCGGACGACGCGGACCGAGAGGTCGGCCTCCTGGAAGACGAGCGCGGGACCCGGAGTCTCGGCGACGCGCTTCTGGAGCACCTCGTTGAGCTTGAACAGGTACAACAGCTCGCGCTCGAGGTCAACGCGCTTGGCGCCCTGAGCCGCCGTGCGAATGATCGCGCCGGCGCCCTTCAGATCGAGCTTCGCGGCCTCCTTGCGCAGCCGCTCGCGCTCCTTCTCGTCCAGCCGGCGGGAGACGCCGACGCCCTCGCCGTACGGGGCGTAGACCATGTACCGCCCAGCAATCGTGAGGTCCATCGAGAGGCGGGCACCCTTCGTCTTGAGCGGGTCCTTGACGACCTGCACGACGATCTCCTGCGCCGGCTTGAGCATGTCGGTGATCTGCCGGCTGTCGCGACCGGTCCCCCGGCCTCGCCGCGGCGCCTCGACGCCGGGCAGGACGATTTCGTCGACGTGCAGGAAGCCGTTCTTCTCCAGGCCGATGTCGACGAACGCGGCCTCGAGGCCTGCCAGCACGTTGTCGACCCGCCCCTTGTAGATGTTGCCGACGATCGAACGGTTCCCGCGGCGCTCGAGGTACAGCTCGGCGACGCGGTAACCGGCACCCGGGTTGGCGGGGCGGCGTCGCCGGCGTGATGATGCACCAGGCTTGCGCTCGGGCACGGTTCCGGTGGTTTCGAGCATCGCGACGCGGGTCTCACCCCGGTCGACGCTGACCAACACTTGTTTCTTCAACTCTTCAGTCCTTTGCGAATCGGTAGCCCGAGGCCGATCGTGGCCCGAGGCGAAATGGTTGTGAGGCGGCGCTCAGACGCAGCGCGGCCCCGCTCACAGCGACGCCCGTGTCTTGCCGGCCGACGACATCCGTGCCTGGATGTAGATCGACTCGAGCAGGCCGAGGGCGAGGAAGGTGACGAGTACCGAGGAGCCGCCGTAGGAGAGCAGTGGCAGCGGTACTCCGGTGACCGGCATGATCCCGATGGTCATGCCGATGTTGACGAAGACCTGGAACATGAACATCGCGAGGATGCCGCCGGCGATCAGCGAGCCGAAGAGGTTCTTCGCCATCGTGACGATGCGCAGCGTGCGCCAGATCAGCAGCGCGTAGAGGGACAGCACGAGCGCCGCCCCGATGAAGCCGTACGTCTCCCCCACGACCGCGAAGATGAAGTCGTCCTGCGCCTCGGGGATGAACTTGAACTTCGTCTGCGTCGCCCCGCTGACCCCGCGGCCCGTCTTCTCTCCGGAGCCGATCGCGATCAGCGATTGCTGCAGCTGGTAGCAGGTTGGATCCTTCTGGGTGTTGCAGACGGTCGGCGGGTCGATGAAGGTCGTCAGACGCTGCTTCTGGTAGAGCTTGAGCACGTTCACGCCCAAGGCGGGCGCAACCGCGAGGATGCCAACAACTCCGATCACGGCCAGCACCCCGAGCGCCGTCATCTGCTTCCAGCTCGTCCCCGCGAAGTAGAGCACCGCAACGGCGATGACCAGGTACACGAGCCCGGTCCCGAGGTCGGGCTGGGCGATCACGAGCAGCGCCGGCAGCAGCGCCAGCAGCAGGACCCTGACGGTCGTGCGGATCGCGTGCAGCCGCCGCGAGCGCTCGACGACGGCCGCGGCGAGCGCGACGATCAGCAGCACCTTGCCGAGCTCGGAGGGCTGCAGCTGGAAGAAGGGCAGCGGGATCCAGCGCGTCGCTCCCTGCCGCGCCGGCATGCCGAGGACGATCAGATTGAGCGCGATCGCCAGCCCGTAGAGGAGGTAGCGGAACCGGCGCAGCAGCGAATAGTCGAATGCGGCGATCACGACCATCGCGACAAAGCCGATCCCGGCATAGATCAGCTGGCGGTGGCTGTAGGCGGGTGCCGCGCCGCGGAGCGTGATGAACGAGAACGCGACGAGCCCGAGCGCGGCGAGCAGCAGCAGCGGGTCGAAGGCGAGCACGACCCTCGCCGCGCGGGCCGAGCCGCCCTCGTCGGAGCGGTGGATGGGCGTCAGGCTCACAGCGTCGCCGAGGTGCCGCTCTTGTAGGGGCCAGGCTTATCGAGGAACCACTGCGAAAGGATCTGACGGGCGACGGGAGCGGCCGCGACGTCGCCGAATCCGCCCTTCTCGACCCAGACGACGACGACGATCGGCTTTCCGGTCGCCGACGAGGGAACGAAGCAGGCATACCACGAGCAATACGCTGCTTGCCCGCAGGGAGCACCATTGCTGCGCTCGGTTATCAGCCATCTATTCATATAGTACCAACCTGCTCCAACCCAAATATCCTTAGCATTCCAGCTCTTCTAACAATGGATGGTGATCCTTCTTCTCCACCTCCAAGCTTTCAGCTGCGAGTATTACCATACACCACTGTTGCTGCAAATCAGACGTGTTGGTTCGAAACATGGGGCGGTACTGACAAGGATAAGTTCGCACCATTTAATTTTACTTTTACTTCTGTGCTCCTAGATCTCAGCTCTGCGTTATTGCAAGTTATTTCACCCTGCTGTGCCACTCCAACGGGTACTCTACTAGCAGATGATATGAGTTGTGTGAACAATGGGCTGAGTGCACCGCAGTTATTTCAACCATTGATACCTGAATTTAGTATGGGCTACATATTTACTTATCAGGTGCATGCACCATTTGCAGCAGCTAGTATTGGTATCAACGGTTTATTTAGTGTGTCTAATAGTGTTTTTATCTGGGTTGAGAGTTCCTCGCTGAATATGAGCGAGACTGTCATTCCTGTCTCCAATCATACAGATGTACTTATACCATTAGTTGTCGGTGAACCATTAACTCTGTATATCAACAGCACAGGGCATGAACTACTATATAATGTACAAGTCATTCGATCACCTGTTGATATAGCAAGTGTCCAACTTACCTTTCCTTTTAGTCTATCTGCAACTTGGTCGTCTATTAGCTCGTGGAATTCAAATCAACCATGCTATCAATTAGTCGCACCTTATATGGCAGCAACAGTAACAGTAACTGTAGTGTTCACTACTAGTAATAATGTCTCCGTCGCTACTTCTGATGGTTCAACTCTTATCTTAGCATCTGGTATTGGTACAACTGTGCCACTTTCAGTAGGTGCAAATTCATTTCAAATTCGAAGCAGCTTAGATGGCTGGTTCACTTGGAATATTACTAGAGTGGATACAGATCTGAATGGATTGTCTATACAGCCGATCATACAACAGAAGGATGTTTCTTTATCTAATCAATTATTTACGACCACCTTATATCGTCCCTTCCTTCCTAATACTGTACTTGTGTTTTTCTCTGTCCCCTTCTTAGTAACGGGTGTTGCATTAACACCATCTTATACGCTTGGACCAGTCACTTTTTCTAATCCTTCCTATCCATCAGCGTTTGTTAATAATTCTGAATTTATTACTGGTATCAATCCTTTCTTCTCCTCTTCTACTACTCTCACGCGATTAAATGTGGGTAATAATAGCATACTGCTAGTCTCCGCACAAGATGGACAAACCCTTACCTATAATGTTACTTGTTCTTCGATTACCAGCTTGTATTATGAACATGAATTTACAATGTGATGATGCTCAATTATCGAATGGGCAAATTGTTACTGCTACGAATATGCAAACATGGAGTGCACCGTTTGTACCAGGTGCAACACCGATACTAGCATATATCAATTCTTCATATAGCACATGCCAATTAAATACTATGATTGCGTGTAGTCCGTTGTCACTGTTTAATACCTATGTGCAACTGGATCTATTTAATCAGCTCTCTCCAGCTCCTCTGAACTATCAATCTACTACGATGGTCAGTGGTGTATATTCATCCCCTATTCCCTTATCCATTGATGCTACTACCTATGTCCATATTAATTCTACGTTGGATGGAATTACTACCATCGAGTTAATACAACTCCTACCATATGTTACGAATGTAGTTTTGTTCACTGATTATACTGATGTTTATGTGGATCAATCTGGTCTGATTTAGCTCTCACACTTATTATACTACTCTACAACCTTTGATGCCAAGCTTTCAACCTTCTTTGATTCGCACCTATTCAACTTCTACGGTTTATGCTTTTAGTTGTTTGTATGTGGATGTCAGTTATAACTCTGGTAGTAGTACTCAACTGGATGTGAATTTTACTTCTCCCTCATTAGGAGTACAATCCAATATACAAACTGCTAGCTGCTTTTCATTAAATGTGGGTAGTAATTATTTACATATTGCTAATAATGCTGATGGTATCTATAGTATCAATATCATCAGAACACCGCTCGTACCATTATCGATTAATATTCAGGATGTGAATAGTGTGAGCTATATGACAGTTCCAGTATTTGATATATCAACATTTGAGTATATTATGGAAGTAGGAACGCTGTCGAATCAGATTAGTATCACTGCAACGTTTGGTGGAGCTCAGGTTGTCATAGCGAGTAGTAGCTATGGTGCTGTATCACCTATGGCATTAACTAGTGGTATTGCATCCTCTTTATTTCCTGTTGCAAGCTGGCCGAGTGCTACGCTACTGCGTATCTCTTCTTCGACCAATGGAAATTATTCCATTAATATTACACGTACTTCACCTGCAATACAATCCATTTCGATAACTTGTCCTGGTTGTAACGGATCAACACTTGCAGCGGTATTGAGCCCTTCGTTTACTCCTACTATCTCACTTGATTCTGCCCAGTTTTATACTGATTGTGCCTGCCCTTTGTCTGTCCAGGCTATCTATCTTCCTTCTTCGCAAGTCAATGTGACCAACTGGATCAATGAGACTGGCGTAATGAGTGAAATGAATT
Source organism: uncultured Solirubrobacterales bacterium (assembly GCA_963705995.1). GTDB lineage: Bacteria > Actinomycetota > Thermoleophilia > Solirubrobacterales > Solirubrobacteraceae > Palsa-465. Next base: position 2,877 of record CAVPLN010000013.1, on the reverse strand, counting down.
TGGAAATCAGAGTGGACAAGCTACTGCGATTGGACAGAGCGCTGTCTTTGGGAATCAAACTCTTATTCTCTCATCTTCCACCGATGGAATTTTTTCTTTGGTTATCAATGTTTCACCTTCCTTGCCTTCAGCACCTTTTACTTTTCCTGGTACTTCCTTGTTGAATGCTAGTTTATCTGTTTCTTCCTCCAGTTTTATCTGTCTGGTGGCGTACTTACCATTGATTTTTCTCTGTTTGAGCCTCAGTTTCTTTCTTATACTTACGAATGTCTTCTCTACACCACTGATAACAATACTGCATTAGTGAACAATGATGTCGCTAATAGCACCCAAGAGATTACTTGTCAGGTTCAAGAAATCTACAGGAATCAGTCAAATCAGACAACGGTAGAGTGCTTGTTTGTGGAGAGTAATTATAGCACAAATGCAGCTCAAATTACGTTCATTCATATGAATTTTTCTGTTCTCAGCTCTGCTGCTGGTGCACATCCACTCTTTGAAATTCCTTTCTCTTTTTCAGTTCCTATTCAGAATCTTGCTTCTCCTCCTCCTTCTTCGTCTATCCTTTTTCTCCAACTGGTTCTAATTTGTCTGTCGCTGGTATTTCTTCCACTGGTTCTAATTTGTCTGAAGCTGGTATTTCTTCCACTGGTTCTAATTTCTCTGCCGCTGCTACTGGTTCTAATTTCTCTGCTAGTGCTCCCATTATTGGTTGTGTTGGCTCTTCCTGTCTCAATACTAGCGTTGTTTCTGTAGTTGACCCCTGCAGTATCTCTCCGTCTAATACGATGTGCGGTTCCTATGGCACATGTACTAGTCAACTTAAGTCTGATAATAGTAATATCTGGTTAGTTAGCTGTACTTGTACAACTCCTTACTTTGGTCCTTTCTGTAGTTACTCATTCATTTGTTTAGATGGCTGTATTACTCAAATAGAAAAGATGAAAACACAGTATCTATTAGGAGTTGGTTTCCAACATTTATCTGCTTTATTCATTCACAATGTGATGATTGATTTTACCATCACTTCTATGGATTTACAAGCCTCGCTGAATTATTCTACCTATTATTCTTCGCTAACAACGGTTGCCCCTACTGAGTTACAACTGATTGCTTTTGTTCCGGCTAATTTATTCCAAGGTGAAAATATTACTGCATCTAGCCTATTTCCTCTCTCTATGAACCAATCACTATGAATCTCCTCGATCCTACGAGCACTATGGGTCTGGATCAATATAACTATACGAATTTATTATATTATTCTGTTTCGAATTGTATTGACATCGGACAATTTCAAATGGATGGAAAAGGGGGCTGTACGAATTGTTAGTAGGAGGAGGAGAGAAAGACAGATTGAAAGAACGTTGGTGTGGTTCCATTGCCTTGCTCACAGATGTTTACTGATTTATTTGTTTTTGTCTGTATATTTTGGGTTTCTATGTTTGCTATGCCTCTTCGCATGCATAGGTCCTACTGGTGGATATTGTTAGTCAAAAGGAGATTAGCATAGTTTGTGCGGTGTTGCCTTTACTGTAATTGACTCAGTGCTTACGTTTCTGTCATGCTGTTATTGTGTGCTTGCGTTTTCCTTTTTCTTTGTTGTTCTTCTTGTTTGTGCTTTTCTTCTTCTTTCTCAGGCCCGGGTGGAGGAGAGTGTACCCCGTACCAGGTTACTGGTCGCCCAATGAATGGACTGTTCCTAGTGAATGTGCTGTTGCAGCAGCATGTCCAGGTACCGATCCTAATACCGTCGGGGAAACAAATGAAAAGGTGGCTACTGATTCATGTGCAGAAGGCTACAGGTGAGGAGAAGCGCACATACATACAAGAAACCGAAGTGAGAGAATTGAGAAGATGCAGTTGTATCATTCGACACTGTTTTCTAATGTTTTCTAAAGTTGGTTTTGTTTGTTTCCCTTGGTTGCTGTTTCTTGCTCTTTTTCCCTCCTCTGTATCAGTGGTCAAGTCTGTGGTAGTTGCAGTCCTGACTACTATCTCTACGGTGGTGTATGTGTCTCTTGTGGCAGTAGTAGCAGTGCCACTGGTGTGTTTGTAACTTTATTAATAACTTCTCTTCTAGTATTAAGTATTTTATCTTTAGGCGTTGCTTTCTTATCTGCTCGTAGTTTAGCTTCATTTTTCAGTTTTTTCGTTTTATTACAAAATATTCTTTCTATTAGTCGCTCGTCCTTCTCTATCCTACCTAGTAATTATATTGTATTAAACGAAATCATTTCTGATCGATTATCAATTTTGATTTAACTCTTTTTAAGCCCGGTTGTGAGATAGCTGAGATTAGTTTCTTAGTCTTATTTTATTGTACCATTCTAATCATGCTATTTGCTGGAATCATATTTGTCATAGCAACTTACGGTAGAAAATTATTGATGCGCATCATCTATGAGAGGAAAATGAAGATTTACACCAAATGGAAATTAAAGGAAGAAAGGAAAAAACATGCAGCTATTACAGAAAATAATGTCAATGCTGCGGCATATCAAGAATTATTATTCTGGACGCCTACAAGCAGGTTGCCGAAACTACCGTAAACTTCAGATTCAACAGCGACAAGCTGGATAGCGAAGCCAAAATGGCGCTCGACCAGATGGTCGCGAATCAGAACCAGTACAAGCGCTTCTTCATTGCTGTAGAAGGCTTTACGGATGAGGTCGGAAGCGTGGATTACAACGCGGCTCTGAGCCGGCGCCGCGCCGATGCGGTGGTGGAATATCTGGTGGCGGAGCACAATATACCGGTGTACCGGGTCCACATGGTCGGCCTTGGCAAACAGAAGCCGATTGAGGATGCCCGCACGCGTGCTGCAAACGCGAAGAATCAGCAATACGTAACTTGGGTCGAAGGTATACGTACATAAAC